>CAVQYP010000011.1:0-181112 GCA_963718155.1 Terriglobia bacterium
GAACGCATGTAAGCGCCGAGTAAGAATCGGACACGACAAGCAACGGGTTAATCTGAGTCAGCTGTACAAATGCGCTCATGCGGATTGCGATTATCTCCGATATTCACGACAATCTGACGGCTTTCTTAGCCGTGCTTGCGGATTTGCGCGAGACGTCACCCGACTTGGTCCTGCACGGCGGCGACCTTGTGAGCGGCGGATCGAGTCCCGCGGAGGTGGTGGACCGGGTTCGCGATCTGGGCTGGCGGGGCGTTTTCGGCAACACGGACGAAGCCATTGCAAGGCCAGAAACTCTGGAGGAATTTGCGGCGCAATCTCCAGCGCCGCGATCGCTCTGGGACGCGGTGCGCGAGATGACGGCGTTTACGCGCGAAGCTCTGGGCGAAGGGCGAGTCGCGTGGCTCGGCGCTCTACCGCGGGTTCTCATTCATCCGCCAGTTGCGCTGGTGCACGCCAGTCCCGCGGACGCCTGGCGCTCGCCGCCGGCGGGTGCAACTGATGCGGAACTTGAAGCTACGTATTCGCCCCTTGAGCAGGCGATCGCGGTCTACGGCCATATTCACCAGCCGTTCGTGCGGAACGTGGCCGCGTTGACGGTGGTCAACACCGGCGGTGTCAGCCAATCTTTTGACGGCGATCCCCGCGCTTCGTATTTGCTGATAGATGACGGCACGCTGGGGATTCGCAGAGTCGAATACGATGTGGAACGGGAAATCAATGCGATCGCCGCCAGCGGACTCCCGCACGCGGACTGGATGGCGCGGACTCTGCGTGCCGCGCGTCCGCAGCTGCCATAAACGAGCTATTGCTCGGGGGCCCGGAGGGCGGAAATCCTTTGCCGCGCATCTTTTTCCTGTTCGCGTATCTTTTCCCTGTTAGTGATATCCTCTTTGCGTTTCGCTTTCGACAAGTAAACTCCATGTCTCCTGTTTTTAAGAAACTGGGTCTCAAGGACCACCGACAGATCCTGGTTTTGAATTCGCCGGCGAGCTTTGAAGGTGAACTGGCGGCGCTGGAAGGTGTCGAGATCTTCCGCGATGCGAAGCGGGCGAAGGAGGTTGGCCTGGCCCTCGCATTTGTGACCACGTATGACGAAGTCGATCGACTGGCGCTGGCGGTTGCCAGGAAGTCTTCGGGCGATGCATCGTTTGGATTGGTTACCCAAAGGCCCGCTCAAAGCGCTACAAGTCCGAGATCAAACGCGGCCAGGGTTGGGCGGCACTTGGGAAAGAGGGTTTTGAGCCTGTCTCGATGGTCGCGATTGATGAGGATTGGTCGGCAGTGCGATTCCGCCGCGTCGAGTTCATCAAGCATATGAATCGCCCCGAGGAGTACAGGCTGACTGACGCAGCAAGGCGCGGGACCGTCACAACAAACAGATCACCTTCGTAATCGGGAAGGGGCGGCAGCGTTGCCTCCGCCCGGGGTCGCTATAAGGCAACGCGCGCAGCAGCACCGCGTTCACGACACTGAATACCGCGCTGGTGCCGCCAATACCGAGCGCCAGAGTGATGGCGGCTGTCGTTGCAAAGCCGGGATTTCCGAAGCAACAGAGGGAGACTGTAACCGATGTCTCGCATGATCGATTCGGCAAAAGCGGCGCCACGCGCGTCCCGGCAGGAGTCTTTGGTTTGTTCGGCTCCTCCGAATTCCAGCCGGGCCTGTCTGCGCGCCTCGGTCACGGGAATGCCTTGCTGAATCAGATGTTCGGCCCGACTTTCGATATGAAAACTCAGTTCGGCATCCATTTCGCTTTTCGATGCGTGTGCGATGCACTGTCGCGTCCAGCCATGAGCGAAAGCGGGCTGCGAGCATCACAGTTCTCCCGGCGTCGTGCGCAATATGTCCGCCATCGGGCCGGCCATCTGACTCCATCTCTGTTCTTCGGACCGCAACTGGCGCTTGCCGGCGGGTGTGAGGCGGTAGGACCTTGCCTTGCGGTTGTTTTCGGATTCGCCCCACTCGCTGGTGATCCAGCCTTGATGTCCCAGGGTAGAGCGCGGGATAAAGGGATCCCTGCTGGATCTGGAGCCTTTCTTTTGAGATTTGCTGGATGCGCAGCAGAATGCCATAACCGTGCAGCGGGCCCAGGGAGATGGCCTTAAGGATCAGCAGATCGAGCTTGCCTTGCAGGAGTTCCATCTTTTGGAGGCGGTCTCTCCAGGGTCGTCAAGGAGAAGGAACGGGCAGGTGGGAGACGCTCCCTTCCGGCCGCGCCTCGGAACGGGTGATCGCAGCTCGGTCTTATTCGGATGGTAGCGGCTCAATCCTGGTAACCTGATAGTCAGGAGCACTATCAAACTGTGTTATTTCGCATGAGGCCGTCGTGTATCACCACGGGTTGTGTCGCGACGATTCTCGCCGCTCAGCTTGCTTGTAGCAGCGCCGAGCCCACCACCAAGGGCGCAGCCGGGAGAGGCGGTCCGCCCGCGACTCCGGTGACCGTGGCGAAGGCGGAAATGAGGGATGTGCCGGTGCAGATCCGGCAGATTGGATCCGTGGAAGCCGTTTCCGTGATCGCTGTTAAAGCGCAGATCAGCGGCGAACTGACCAAAGTGCTGTTCCGGGAAGGCGACGATATTAAGAAGGGTCAGGAATTGTTTGAAATCGACCCGCGCCCTTACCAGCAGGCCATCGATCAGGCTCAGGCCGCCATTGCGAAAGATGAAGCGCTCGTTGCGCAGGCGCAGGCCAATCTCTCCCGCGACACTGTCCAGGCCGCCAATGCGAAAGAGCAGGCGCAGCGTTACGCCGCACTTGCCAAAGATGGGCTGATCTCGAAAGATCAGAACTCCACCTATCAGACGACCTTTAATTCGCAGAATGAGACCCTCCGCGCGGACGAAGCCGCGATCAACAGCGCGAAGGCTACGTTGAACGTCGACAAAGCGGCGCTCGAGACGGCGAAGTTGAATCTCTCCTATTGTTTCATTCGCTCCCCGATCGACGGACGCGCCGGAAGCCTTCTGGTTCAGGCCGGAAATCTGGTGAAGGCGAACGACACCAACGCTCTGGTGAACATCAATCAGCTTCAGCCTGTTTACGTCACGTTCAGCGTACCCGAGCAGTTTCTCGCTGACATTCGCAGCTACAGCAGACAGCATCCGCTGCCCGTCACCGCGGCCATTTCATCGGGCCATAACGTCACCGGCCAGCTCAACTTTATCGATAATCAGGTGGATAACACGACTGGCACGATCAAGCTCAAGGCCACCTTTCCAAACGCCGATCGCACTCTCTGGCCGGGACAGTTTGTCAACGTGGTGATGACCCTGCGCACTCTTCATGACGTGACGGTGGTTCCTTCCGAAGCGGTGCAATCCGGACAGGCCGGCCAATTCGTGTTTGTGGTCAAACCGGATCAGACAGTCGATAACCGGATCGTGAAGCTGGGCGAGTCGATCGACAACAAGATCGTAATCGAAAGCGGCATCGCGCCGGGAGATACCGTGGTGACGGACGGGCAACTTCGGCTGGTCCCGGGCGGCCCGGTGCGAATCGTTCCCTCTGTAACAGCGCCTTCCGCATCTGCACCTTCAACGACGGGAGCTTCCTGATGAACATTTCCCAATTCTTTATCACCCGTCCGATCTTCACTACTCTGACGGCGCTGGGCATCCTGCTGTTCGGCATCGTGGCTTACCGGACGCTGCCGGTCGCGGCTCTTCCGAGCGTGGATTATCCGACGATTCAGGTCAACGCCGGCCTGCCCGGCGCAAGTCCGGAGACGATGGCTGCCTCGGTTGCGACGCCACTCGAGCGGCAATTCTCCACGATTGCCGGCATCGATTCGATGAACTCTTCGAGCTCGCTCGGCAGCACCTCAATCACGATACAGTTTTCGCTGGACCGGAACATCGATGCGGCCGCACAGGACGTGGAAGCGGCAATCTCGAAGGCCGCCGGACTGCTTCCGCCCAACATGCCCCGGCCGCCCTCGTATAACAAAGTCAATCCGGCGGACCAGCCGATTTTCTTCCTCGGAATCAGTTCGGACACACTCCCTATTTACACGGTTGACGAGTACGCGGAAACCGTGATGGCGCAGCGTATCTCGACGGTCGGCGGTGTGTCCCAGGTGCAGGTGTTTGGCGGCCAGAAGTATGCGGTCCGGATTCAGCTCGACCCCGACGCACTGGCCAGCCGCGGCATCGGTGTGGATGAGGTCCAGGCCGCGATCAACGCGAATAACAGCAACCTGCCTACCGGAAAGCTGTACGGCTCGAAGCAGGCGTTCACGATTCAGTCCTCCGGACAATTAACGAACGCGGCGCAGTTCCGGCGCATGATCGTGGCATACAGGAATGGCAATCCGGTGCGTCTCGAAGAACTCGGGAGCGTGCTGGACGATGTCGAAAACAACAAAATCACCGCGTGGTGGAACGACTCGCGCACGATCATCCTCGCCATCAACCGCCAGCCGGGCACCAACACGGTTCAGGTGGTCGACAACATCAGGAAGCTCCTGCCCGAGTTCCACGCCGCCCTTCCGCCCGCGATCAAGATGGGGATCATTTTCGACAGATCGATCGACATCCGCAATTCGATCGATGATGTGAAGTTCACCCTTTTGCTGACGGTTTGTCTCGTCGTGATGGTGATCTTTTTGTTCCTTCGTAACTTCTCAGCCACGGTTATTCCGGGAATCGCGGTGCCGCTGTCGATCGTCGGCACCTTCGCGGTCATGTACCTGCTCGGGTACAGCCTGAATAATCTCTCGCTGATGGCGCTCACGCTCTCCGTGGGCTTTGTGGTGGACGATGCGATCGTGATGCTGGAAAACATCGTCCGGCACATGGAACTCGGGGAGTCGCGCATGGAGGCCGCGCGTCGCGGTTCGCGTGAAATCGGCTTCACGATCATTTCGATGACGATCTCGCTGGTCAGCGTTTTCATCCCCGTGCTCTTCATGGGCGGCATCGTGGGCCGGCTGCTGCACGAATTTTCAGTGACCATTGCGGTGGCGATTCTCGTGTCTGGCTTCGTGTCTCTGACGCTTACACCGATGCTCGGCAGCAGGTTTCTCAGCTTCAGCCACGGGCGGCGTCATGGGTTCCTCTATAACGCTCTCGAGAGCTGCTTTCAGGCGATGAACCATGCCTATGAACGGTCACTGCGGCTCGTGCTGCGATTGCGTTTCGTGACGCTCCTGGTGGCATTCGCACTGCTGGGAGCGAGCGTCTGGCTGTTCATGGACATGCCCAAAGGCTTCCTTCCCAGCACTGACAGCGGTATCCTGAACGGCATTTCGCTGGCGGGTCAGGACATCTCGTACGACTCGATGGTTGAACACGTTCGCGCGGTCAAAAACATCGCGCAGCACGACCCCAATACCGACAGCGTTTTTGCATTCGTCGGCGGAGGCAATCAGGGGCAGGTGTTCCTGATGTTGAAGGACCGGAAGGACCGGAAGCTTTCGGCCGATCAGGTCCTGCAGGAACTGCAACCGAAACTCCTGTCCGTTCCCGGGATTGTCGCCTTTCTGCAGAATCCGCCGCCGATTCAGATCGGCGGAAACAACACGCAGAGCCCCTATCAGCTGACTTTGCAGGACGCGGACCAGGCCGAGATTTATCACTGGGCGCCGATTCTGGTGAACAGGATTCGCACTCTGCCGGGCTTCATGAATGTCACAAGCGACCTGCAGATCGCGAGTCCGCAGATCAATGTGGATATCGACCGCGACCGCGCGCAGACCTACGGCGTAACGGCCGACCAGATTCAGAATGCGCTCTTCACCGCATACGGCACGCGTCAGGCGTCGACCATCTACACGCCGTCGAACGAATATCAGGTGATTCTCGAAGTTGAGCCGCAGTATCAGCGCAATCCGACGGCGCTGTCGAAGCTTTATATCCGGTCGGCGAAGGGTTCGCTTGTTCCGCTGGATTCGGTGGTGAAGCTGGAACGCTCGGTGGGTCCGTTGAGCGTCAACCACTTCGGCCAGTTGCCCGCCGCGACGATTTCGTTCAATCTGGCGCCCGGCTTTGCGCTGGGCGATGCGGCATCGCGAATCGATAGTCTGATCACCGAACTGCGCATGCCGCCGACGGTTGCGCCACTTTATCAGGGGACGGTACAGGCGTTCCAGGAGTCCTTCAAGGGCCTCTCGATACTGCTGATCGTTGCGATCCTGGTGATCTATATGGTGCTGGGGATGCTTTATGAGAGCTTCATCCACCCGATCACGATTCTGTCGGGCTTGCCTTCGGCGGTCTTCGGGGCGCTGCTGACGCTGAAGATCTTCCATAAAGAGCTGGATCTTTATGCGTTCGTCGGGCTGATCATGCTGTTCGGCGTGGTGAAGAAGAACGCCATCATGATGATCGATTTCGCGATCGAAGCCCAGCGAGTGGAGGGCAAGAGCGCGTTCGATGCGATTTATACGGGATGCATTCTGCGATTCCGGCCGATCATGATGACGACCGTGGCAGCGCTGTTTGGTACGCTGCCGATCGCGCTGGGGACTGGCGAAGGAGCGGACGCGCGCCAACCGCTGGGCCTTGCGGTGGTGGGCGGCCTGTTCTTTTCGCAGTTCATTACGCTTTACATTACGCCGGTGATTTATCTGTATCTGGAAGGCGCGGCGCAGCGGATGGGACGGATTCGTATCTGGCGGCGTACGGCCCCGGTGGAGCGAATGGCGGAACCGATCGCGCGTTGATACGGTCCAGACTACAGTCTATGGTTGTTTGAATGATTCCCACCGCTGCAGCGCGTCTTCAGCGGCGGTGCAGAGGCCCGGAAGGTCGGTCTTGACAACGTCAAACAGCCGGTCTTCTCTGATGTTGTCGTATTCATGTCGGGGGACATTTCCGAAGGCTGTGATCTTCTGCCAGGGCTGGTCCGGCATCAGGTACAGCGTCATGTCGCCGAGTTTCGTTGCCGCTTAGGCGATTCGCTCAATAAAACGCTCGACGCATCGTAGACCGGTCGGTTATCCTGGAAGGCGACCGCCGCTCCAGATATAGTAACAAATATGTTACCATCTCTATTGCGTGGTCGAACTGCGTGGTTACGTCGATGAAAACGGAAACCTGCCGTTCGCCAGATGGTTTACTGAACTCGATAGCACGGCCCGGCGCGAGTAACAACTGCTCTGACTCGTATTGAACATGGTAATTTCTCGAACGCGAAAGGAGTGGGCACGGGCGTTTTTGAATGCAGGATCGATTTCGGACCAGGTTACCGCATTTATTTCGGAAAGGATGGCGAGCGGCTTGTGATCCTGGTCGGCGGAGGATCAAAGAAGCGTCAATCGAAGGATATTGCGGCCGCGCAGGAACGCTGGGCGAATTACAACCTGCGTAAGAAAGAGGAGAAGGATTGATGCCACTGACGCATGACTTCAAAGAAACGATACGGGCACGGGCGCAGGCGGAACCCGAGTTCCGGCGCGCCTTGCTGCGCGAAGCGGTCGAATGCATCATCACAGGGGATCTCGCGACCGGGAAGGCGGTGCTCCGCGACTACGTCAACGCGACGGTTGGTTTTCAGGTTCTTGAAAAACGTACTCATATACCGACAAAGAGCCTGATGCGCATGCTGGGGGCCTAAGGGTAGCCCGTCGGCTGAAAATCTCTCGGCTATTCTCAAGGCGCGGCAACGCACTGAGCGAGTGCGTTTCTCTGTTTTGACGTCCGAATCAGGTTGAGAGCGACGACCTGAGAACCGGGGCCCATGTGCCTGGCCGCGAAGCTTCCAGTCAAAACATCGGGGAGTGAGGCAATCCGAGCCGCGCCTTTGCCACCTCGACGTAGGCCCATTCGTTATTGGCGGTGTTGAAGTGGCTCCAGCCGATGGCCATATCGCGCAGCACCCGTTCCATCTTCATGCCGCGCTTGCCCGCGCTCGATCCTGCGTAGCGGAAGATCCAGGTCTGGAAGGCTTGCCAGGCATCGGAGTAGGCGTCGCGCGCAATGGCACCGATGAGCTGGTCGTCGCCGAAGGTGTAGGGCCGGCCGTCCTCGACTGTGGCGCGGCCGTATTCCATCTGCATCCTGGCGGCTTCCAGATTCGCGATCTCCGCTACCTTCAGCTTCGTGATTGCTGTGCCGAACCAGCGCTGATAGTCCGGGGTCTCGGCCCATGGCGCAAACGGCGGGCGCATCGTCTTGCGGGTTTTGAGGATGCGCTCGAACTCATCGAGCGCGCCGAGCGCGGCTCCGATCATAATCGCGCCGACCGTCATTGTGAAGAAGCCGATTCCGCGCGTCGCGTACATCGGGTTGCCGTGCAGTCGGGAGCCCACCGTTCCGCCGCTGGGGTCAACGTCCGCCATATGCGTGTTCTCGATTACCCAGTGCGCGGGCACGACCGCTTTGTCGAATACGATGCTGTTGGATCCGCTCCCGACGAGGCCTATCAGCTCGCCCCAATCCTCGAGAACCCTGAAAGCGCGGCGCGGCGCCACGAATAGCAGCGGAGGGCCGGGCGGTCCGCCTTTTTCGGCCGGCTCCGGTAACGCCTGGCCCACATAGTGGGTCGCATACGGGATGCCGGAACAGTACGACACTTTCCCGTTGAGCTCCCAGCCGGCGTCGACGCGCCGTGCGAAGCCAGAGAGCGGCGCCGCCACGGACGCGGCCTTGAATTCGCCTCTTGTACCGAAGATCTCATCCTGCGCCCGCTCCGGCCACCACGAGCCGAGTTGCAGCGAATGGTTCGCTGCGAGGCATCCGCACCACGCCGCCGATGGGTCGCCGCGGGCTATTTCCATCCACACCTTCACGTACGTCGGCAGATCCGTCTCAAGGCCCCCGTAGCGTTTCGGCATGAGCATCCTGTAGAAGCCTGCCTCTTCGAATTGGCGGTGGAGATCCTCGGATATATGCGTCAGCCGTTCGGTTTCGGCGGCCTGCTGTTCGACTATCGGCCGCAGCGTTCGGGCTCGATCGAGCAGTTCCTCTGCCGCAATCTCCTCGCCGACAAGTCTTGATTGATCACTTGCAATCGCCATAGCTTTCTCCATCGTCTCTCAGGCATTGTTACTTACCGGATCGACGGAGGCTTCGCTGTGACTGGAGTTTCTGAGGGGGTGCGATTTATGATCGCTGCGGTATCGGCCTGGAGGCTGCCCGAACTCACGCTTGAATGCGCGATTGAAGGCCGCTTCCGATTCGTATCCGACGTCGGCGGCGATTTCCGCGACGCCTCGCGATGTCCTTTCGAGCGATCGCGCGGCCAATTGAAGCCTCCAGCGGGTCAAGTACGTCATGGGCGGCTCGGAGAGATATCGCGTAAAGCGCTCCACCAGAGCGGACCGCGAAATGCCCACCTCGTCCGCGAGATCCGCGATCGTCCACGGATGGGCAACGCGGCTATGCAGCAATCCGAGGCTTTTCCCCACGATGGGATCGCGCGCTCCCGCGAGCCATCCCGTTTGTTGTTCGGGCAAGCCGGCGACGTAGCGCCGCAAGGTGTCGACGAACAAGGCCTCCGAGAGTTTGGCGAGCATGGCTTCGCTGCCGATTCGTCCCGAAGCGGCTTCTTCCACCAGGTGCAGGATGGAATTCTCCAGCCAGTGCCCGGAGCGATCGGTCCGGATATTGACCTTAAAGACGGGCGGAAGTCCGCTCAGGATCGGGCGGCTGAGGTAGGGGTCGCAAGTCATGTACCCACACACGAACCGCGAAATTTCACCGCCGCCGCCGGCGTGCAAGGGACTCAGGTCGCGCGACTTGATCTTAGCGGTGATCCCGTAGTTCGGGAATGGCCGTGTCGCTCCTTTACCGCTGCTCATGTGGTGAGGATCCCCATGCGGAAAGATGACGACATCTCCGGGCTTCAGCTCGGTGCACTGTCCATCCGCTAACTCGATGACGGCTCCGCCTTCGATGACCAGATGGTAGAGCACAAGGTGCTGCCGCCCCCGGGGCGAGCGTGGCCGCCATCACATTCGACGCGGGCATCGAAAAGCCCCAGGGAGCCGAGAATTCAGCGGTGAAGAACACAGCGCCGTTCAGCTTGACTCCGCTCAGGATTTCGGAGAATGCATCCATTCGACCTGTCGTCCTCTGGACTATCTGCAAAGTTCCCTGGCCTCCGCGCAAAGGAATCAGCCTCCGCAAGCCGTTCGAGCAAGTCATGGCGACGCTCGGGCATGGTTGTACCGGCAGAAGCATCGCACAATTGTAGCTCTGAAGGGGACTTCCGCAGGCCTAAGTGACGGGCGAGTCCGAAGATAAAGGAGCTTTCATGAATCCGAATCAAAGCATTGTGGGAAAAAGGCGACTTCACCGAAATCGCCGCTTTCATGCGTCAGTCTGGCGAAGCGGTCATTCAGTCCCTCGGCGATCACGCCGCCGCTGCGGGTTCTGGACCTCGGCTGCGGAGACGGCACCACGGCGATTCCGCTGGCCCGTACGGGAGCGGAAGTGACTGGAATCGACATTGCCAGGAACCTGGTGGAAGCCGGGAACAAACGAGCTGCGGAAGCGGGTCTCAGCCAGCTGAAGTTTCAGGAAGGAGACGCCTGCAATCTGGAAGGCGTCGCCGACCATTCGTTTGATCTGACCATTTCCGTGTTTGGCGCCATGTTTGCGCCCAAGCCCTTCGATGTCGCCAAGGAGATGGTGCGCGTCACGAAACCCGGCGGCCGCATTGTGATGGGCAACTGGATTCCGAACGATCCGACGTTCGTGTCGCAGTTGCTGAAGATCAGCTCGGCGTTTACGCCTCCGCCTCCGGAAGGCTTCGTCAGTCCCATGACGTGGGGCGTGGAGAGTCACATCATCGAGCGCTTTGGCCAGGCAGGAGTGCCCAGAGGAGAACATCTCCATGGTCAAGGACACGTACTACTTTGCCTCGCCCGACAAAAGCCCGGCAGAGTTCATCGAGCTGTTTGAAGACATTCTATGGGCCGACCATGAACGCCGTCGAAGCGGCCCAGAAAAGACGGGAAGGCGGAGGAACTCCACAACCAGCTTGTGGAACTGGCGAACTGCGCAGAACAAGAGCAAGGACGCCGGCACTTTCATCCCTGCCACCTTCATGCGAGTCACTGTTTCTCATCTAAATTAAAGGAGATTTCAAAATGTCAATCTGGCGTCCCGATCCCACGTTCTACCCTTCCCCCAAAATGGCCATGGATGCGCCGGCGGAAAAGCTGGCCTACGTCGCGATGGTCAACGGAAAGAATAACGGCCGACACGACGCGATGGGCGTCGTGGACGTCGATCCCGCATCCTCCGGCTACGGCCATCTCGTCGGCCAGGTGGACATGCCGAATGCCGGCGATGAGTTGCATCATTTCGGCTGGAACGCATGCAGCGCCTGCCTGTGCCCGCACGCTCCGCATCCTCATGTGGAACGCCGCTACCTGGTGGTGCCGGGCATCAACTCATCGCGCATCCATATCATCGATACCAAGCCCGATCCGCGCAACCCGACAAATCGTGAAGGTGATTGAGCCGGAGACGTTGGCCGCGCGCACCGGATACGCATCGCCGCACACGGTTCATTGCGGTCCCGACGGAATCTTAATGAGCGCGCTGGGAGCTCCGGACGGCGACGGTCCCGGCGGAATTTTCGTGATGGATCACGAGAGCTTCGATGTCCTCGGGAAGTGGGAGCTGGATCGAGGCCCTCAGAAGCTCGCCTACGATTTCTGGTGGCACCTGGGATTCGACACCATCATCACCAGCGAATGGGGAACGCCCAACATGGTGAGCAACGGAGTGAATCCGGAAATTCTGCTGAGTGGCGGCTACGGCCACAAGCTGCACGTCTGGGATCTGCCCAAGCGGCGTCATCTGCAGGAACTCGATTTGGGTTCCGAGCATCAGATGGCGCTGGAACTGCGTCCGGCGCACGACCCCACCCGCGCTTACGGTTTTCTGGGCGTGGTGGTCTCGCTGAAAGATCTCTCCGCGTCGGTCTGGCTCTGGTATCGCGACAACGGCAAATGGGGAATCAAGAAAGTGATCGAGATTCCCGCCGAGCCTGCCGATCCGGCAACCTTGCCGCCGCTGCTCGCAAGGCTTCAAGGCCGTTCCGCCATTGATCACGGACATCAATCTCTCGCTCGACGACCGCTTCCTGTACGTTTCCTGCTTCGGCACCGGCGAGTTCCTGCAATACGATGTCTCCGATCCCTTCCATCCGCGAAAAACCGGATCGGTGCACCTGGGCGGAATCGTCCGCAAGGCCGCTCATCCGAAGCATCCCAAGACTCCGTTGAACGGCGCCCCGCAAATGGTCGAGCTCAGCCGCGACGGCAAGCGCATCTACTTCACCAATTCTCTCTACACTCCGTGGGACGCGCAGTTTTATCCGGAAGGCATCCAGAGCTGGATGGTGAAGCTCGACGCCAAACCGGAAGGCGGCATGGAGATCGATCCCAAGTTCTTCGTCGATTTCGGTGAACTGCGCGGTCACCAGGTCCGTCTGGAAGGCGGCGACGCTTCTTCAGACTCGTACTGCTACGCATGAGCGAAGCAGATTGCATGAGCGAAGGATTAGCAGTCTGGTCCACGCTCTTCCTGCTGGGAGCCTATCACGGCATCAATCCCGGAATGGGGTGGTTGTTCGCGGTGGCTCGCGGCATGCAGGAGCATCGCGCGCGCGCTGTCGCATGGTCGCTGCCGCCCATCGCCCTGGGCCACGCGCTGTCCATCGGCGTGGTGGTTCTCATCGCTCAACTGGCCCAGGTGGCGCTGCCGATGCCGTACATCCGGATCGGCGTGGCCGTGACCCTGGTGGGGCTGGGCGTCTACAAGCTGATCCGCAGCCGGCACTTCCGCTGGGGCGGCATGCAAGTAGGTTTTCGCGACCTCACCATCTGGTCATTTCTAATGGCGTCCGCGCACGGCGCCGGCCTGATGGTGCTGCCGGTGGTGCTGGCGGGACCTCATGCGCATCATCATATGGCCGCAGTCCAAGGGGCGATCAGCGGCGTGCTGGGCAACGCTGATCCATACGCTGGGATACTTCACCGTGACCGCGGCGGCGGCGTTGCTCGTCTATCAGAAATTCGGCCTGGCAATGCTTCGCCGGTCTTGGTTCAATCTGGACCTGATCTGGGCGATCGCACTGGTGGTAACCGGGCTCGTAGCGTTACTGGTTTGAAAACCAATCAGGAGGTTCCGGTAAGCGGTCGGCGATCATGAATTGGATGCGATCCCTCCTGATTCTGATTTATGCCGGCCTGATGCTTACTGCGTGCGCGCCCGCGCCTCCGCCGCCTCAAGCCGCGAAGCGGGACGAGACGAAAGAACCCTGGTACCGCCAGACTGTAGAACAACTGGTCGCGCAGAATCTCAAGACAAAGACCCTTCTGAAAAACGGCAAACCGGATGACGCTGCGGCGCTGATTCAGAGCGGCGAGCCGCTGGCGAGTCGCCTGCTGGCCGTCCCGAAGCCCACACTCGCAGCCATGGAAGGCGCCTCCGATCTCGATGACCTCTATGCCCGCATGCTCCTCAGCAACCGCAATTACGGATGGGCCCGGCTCTTCTTTCAGAAAAACGCCGCCCGCTGGAAGCTCTGGATGCCGCAGACGGAAGACACGGCCCGTCGTTTGAAAGAAGCCCAATCCGGCATTGCGGAATGCGACCGGCGCATGCTGCAACCCTAGATCAGACTGCTGAAAAGGGCATTAGTCGCTCACTTCCGGTCCCATCTCAGAACAGAGTCTGTTCATTTGGAAGGAGATGAAAGATCAGACCGCCGTGTGTTTCTCTTCGGGTTCGAGCGCCTTCCGGCTTTGCAGCCAGCCCGCGACAAGCCAGCAGAGAAGCGCCCAAACCGCGCCGGCAGCCCAGCCGGCCAGCACGTCGGTGGGCCAGTGCACCCCCAGATAGACGCGGGTCACGCCCACCATAATGCTGAGCAAAGCCGCGATGAGAAGAGAGTAAGCCTTAAGCGCCCTCCGTTGGTGAGACCGGGCGAGCAGGACGCCCAGCGTCAAATAGGTGACGGCGGACAGCATCGAATGCCCGCTGGGGAAACTGGTGTTCGACACATAGACAACATGTGGCACGATTTCGGGCCGGGGACGCTGGAAGACGTCCTTCAGCAGAGCAGACATAACCATTCCACCCGCGACGGACGCGCAGGTAAACAAAGCCATGTGTTTTTTTCCATCGAGCGCCAGGAAGCCTGTGGTCGCAAGGGTGACGAGCGCAAGCACGGCGGTCCCGCCAAGCGAGGTGAAGTCGCGCGCCGCTTCCTGCAACGAACGAGAGCCGATCGGGGAGAGGTCGCCCGAATGCCGCATTGCAAGCAGCAATCGACGGTCGAAGGCCTGCGTAGCGCCCGCTTTCACGCTTATCGCGATCGCCGCGAAGATCGAAATGGCCGCCGCCAGAGCGAGAAGGCCCGGTAGAACGGGATGCCGGCGAACGTTCAGATGTTCACCTGGTGGCAAAAATCAGGGGCGATGGACCCGGCGACTCAATTGTTCGCGCGTCGCGGAATCCGCATTCCTCCAGCCATCCGCGGATCTGTTCGAAGCTGTACGTGGCGCCCTTCTCGGTGTGAACGAGCATATTCACATCGAAGAGAAGACCACTGACAGGTCCGCGGCGATCCGCGTTGACGAGAAATTCGGCGATCACGATCGTGCCACCCGGCGCCATCGCCTGGTATGTTTTGCAAAGCAGCTTGCGGCTTCGCTCTTCGCCTTCGCTGTGCAGAATGTGGCCCAGCGTGGCAACGTTGTAACCGGTCCCGAAATCGACCGCGTCAATATCTCCCGCGACGAAAGTGCAGCGCTCCGCAACGCCGCATCGAGCCGTCGTGCGGCGCGTGATTTCGATGACCCTGGGCCAGTCGACTGCTGTCACCATCACCTGCGGCGAGCGTTGAGCCAAGGCGATACCGAAAACGCCCGAGCCCGCCGCGATATCCAGCACTTTCACCGGTTTGTTCGCCAATGCGATTCCCAGCGCGTCGGCGCCAGCCACAGCAGAGGGATAGTTCATCGCGAAGAGCGCGCTCACGAACTGCTCGAAGAACACCGACCCTTCCGCCTGCTGATTCACTGTCTTCCCGGGATGACCAGTCCGCACGACCTCCGGAAGTTCCAGCCATCCCGGGATTAACTGCGTGCTTGAATGCGCCAGCATTCCACCAAGGTAGGCCTTTTTGTCGCTGACCAGATAAGTGGCGCTTTCCGGCGTCAGCTCATATCGGCCCGCGTCGTCCCGCAGCAGAAGTTCCAGGCCGACAAGCGCATTCATAATGGCGCTGAGGCCCCGCTCGGATGCCCCGGTGGCCGCGCTCACTTCGGCCACAGTCTTCGGAGCCTGGTCCAGTGCGTCGAACACGTGATTGCGCACCGCTGCCTCGAGAATCAGGGGCGCGGCATAGCCCCACATGTACCGCATGATTTTCTCAGGAGCGGGGGGAACGGGCTGCGGGCTTGTCATCGAATGCTCTCCGATTCTACGATAAGGCCCACGCTGGGCAAGCGGCCCCGGAAAAACCGTGAACCCGGCGGCCTTTTGCTGCGTTAGCATTAAACAGAGACTATGCGGCACATTACTTTTTCGGCGGCATCCCTTGTTTTCGCGGCATCTGTTTTCACATCGACCGCGTTCGCGGCCGATCCGGAATTGATGAATCTCGTCATGCCCGATGCAAAGATCCTCGCTGGCGTGAATGCTACAAGCACCAAAATCAGCCCGTTCGGACAATTCGTTCTTTCGAAGATTGTCCTGCAGAGTGAGGAAGCACAGAGGTTCATCGCCGCAACGGGTTTCAACCCGTTGCAGGATGTCTCCGAGGTGTTGGCCGCCACCGCGGCCGATCCGGCGAGTCACACCGGTCTGCTTCTCGTGCGCGGAACTTTCAACGTCGACAAAATTTCCGCAGCGGCCGCTGGACATCCTGATGTGCAGGCTCAGAGCTACGGCGGCGCAACGCTGTTCAGCGTGACGAATCACAAGACGAACGCGGCGCAGGCGCTCGCATTCGTTGGCCCCACCATAGCTGTCGCCGGCGATCTCTCCACGGTCAAAGCTGCGATTGATCGCAGCACCGGAGCGAACTCGATCGATCCCGCTCTGGCGTTGAAGGTGAATCAACTCAGCGGGAGCGAAGACGAGTGGATTGTCAGTTCGGCTTCCGTCGCCTCGTTGCTGCCTGCCGCCGGGCCTGCCGGGCCTGCCGGAGCGGGACCCGCGGCGCAGGTATTGTCGGTTTTGAAGAGCGTTCAGTCCTTCACCGGCGGCATCAAATTCGCCTCGGATGTCCAAATAACCGGACATGTGGTCGCGGACACGGCACAGAACGCCGCATCTCTTGCGGCGGTTGTGAAGCTTGGGGTCAACCTGTTGTCGATGAATTCGGGCAAAGACGCCCAAGCGGCGCAGCTGGCCCAGTTGCTCCAGAACATTCAGGTCACTACAAGCGGCTCAGATCTCAATCTGGCGATGACCGTCCCGGAAAGCCAGGCAGAGGCCCTGTTGAATCAGTTGTGGAAGCCGTCGGCCGCCGTTCGACCGGCAAGCCTGCCTCCTGCAAATCATCGCTGGCGCCCGGCCCCGAACGGCAACTAACGTGCTAATACATCCTCACGTTGGCTCTGTCTCGCCGTACTCGAATCATTTTATGGATCGCTCTCAGCATACTGCTGGTCCTTTCCGCGACAGTAACGATCCTGATCGTCCGCTTCGAGCCCGTTGCGCGTCAGTACGTACTTTCGGCCCTGAAGGAGCGCTATAAGAGCGACGTCGAGCTGGGAAATCTCCAGATTTCGCTTTTTCCCCTCGTCAGGGCAACCGGCGACAACCTGGTCTTACGAGTTCCGGGCCGGAAGGATCTGCCGCCCCTGATCGAGATCCGGCGCTTCGTTCTCGAGGCTAGATTCATTGGCTTCTTTCGATACCCCAAGCGGATTCGCCAGCTGAAACTTGAAGGGCTGCAGATTCACATTCCGCCAAAATCGGAGCGGTCCCAATCCCAAGGGTCAAGCACCCCCAACATACCGTTTATTCTTGAGGACATTACGGCCGACGGTACGACGCTGCAGACTCTGTCCTCGGATCCGTCGAAGGCGCCGCTGACGTTTCAAATTCGGCAACTGCACCTGCGGACCGTGGGAAAGAACGTTCCCATGAATTTTCAGACGGTGCTCGAGAATGCAAAACCGTCCGGACTGATTCACAGTACGGGACGGTTCGGCCCGTGGAACCAGGATGATCCGGGGAGGACTCCCCTCTCGGGAAACTATACATTCCGGGATGCCGATCTTTCGGTGTTCAAAGGAATCAACGGAATCCTCGCATCGGACGGCACGTATCGCGGAGAACTGGATCGCATCGAAGTCAACGGGATCACCGATACGCCCGACTTCTCGCTCGACATTGCCGACCATCCGTTGCGCCTTCGCACCTCGTTCGCGGCCACTGTGGACGGCACGAATGGCAATACGGAACTGCACCCGGTTCGCGCGTTGCTGGGCGATTCGGCCTTCGAAGTAAGCGGGTCGATCGCGCGCAACGCTCCGGGAACGCATAAGGAAATCGATCTTAAGGCAAGTGCCGGGAAAACTGGTCTGGACGATTTTCTTCGCCTGGCGGTCAAAAGCTCCGCGCCGCCCATGACGGGCACGATAGCGTTTAACTCTACGGTCAAAATCCCGCCCGGCGATAAGCCGGTCGTCGACCGCCTCCAGCTGGACGGCCATTTCACACTAAGCCGCATCAGGTTCACCAGCATGGACGTGCAGCAGAAGATCGCCAGCCTCAGCCACCACGCAAAAGGCGAGCCCAAAGAAACCGGCCACGATGTCACAGCGGATTTCGCGGGGAACTTTCGTCTTCGGAACGGCAGCCTGGCGCTTCCCCAGCTCGCATTCCAGGTACCCGGCGCTGATGTCAACCTTCATGGGCGGTACGCGCTTCGCTCCGGGGAACTGGATTTCCACGGGACGGCGAAACTCGACGCGAAAATCTCGGACATGACGACGGGTTTCAAGAGCATTCTCCTCAAGGCAGTAGACCCGCTTTTCGCTCGCGATGGCGCGGGCACGGTGCTACCGATTACGATCGGGGGGACCCGGGGGAGTCCGTCGTTCCACCTCGACATCGGGCGCGTGTTATCCCGAAAATAGCGCTCTAAAGTCTCCCGAGTTGTCCGCCGATAGATCCCGAGAAAGCGAGACAACCTGATGCAACTGCTGTCTGGCCGCCCCGACACCGAGGCAGACGCCCATTCACATCGAGTAGTCGAGTTGACCCGCTGGCTTACCGACAGGCTGCCCTCATCAGCCGAGCGAGCGTTCGCGTTGTGCGAGGAATTCGATGACGCGGTCGAATACGCCTCCCTCGAAGGCAAAACCCTGGACGAAGCTATATCGGAGTTCATCTTCGACGGAACCGAGCCCGAACGCCTGGCGCTCGCCGGAATCGCCGGATTCTTCTGTCCCGCCTTTCACCCGGATGCCCGAGTGCTTCCCGTGATGCCTGCGGCGGTTTCCCGGCTGCTGCGCATATCCGAAGATGCGATCTCCACCGTCGAACTCGAGCAGATTGCGTCGTCCGATCCGGTTCTCGCGGCCCGACTGCTGGGGGCAGCGAATTCGGCGCAGTTCGGATCGCGATTCGAAATCGTTCGCCTGAGGCAGGCGATTTTGCGCGTCGGCGTTCCCGCGGCTCGCCGGATCGCAATCGCCAGCTGCCTCGCCGGACTCTTTGCGTCGCGCGCGCTCAGAGAATTATGGGAGCATTCCCAGGCGGTCGCGGATATTATGCTCGAGCTCGCGCGTCTTTGCAGCATCGATACGGAAACGGCTTATCTGGCCGGTCTGTTGCACGACATCGGCCGTCTGGGATTCATGGTCTTTCCAACCGACCGGCACGCTCAGGAGGAAAGCTGGCTTCAGGCCGGGTTTCCACGGGTCTATGCTGAGGCGCTCGCTTACGGTACCGATCATTCCAGGCTTGGTGCTGAGATTCTCCGCGAATGGGATCTGCCCGAACGAATCGTGGATGCCGTTGCTCTCCATCACCGTCCAGGACGTTCCGCGTCGCTCCTCACGCAACCCTGTATCTGGCCGAGGATCTCAGCGCGCTGGACGCGGGGGCATCATCTGAAGACCTCTGGCCGGATATGTGGAGAAGGACCGCTTGCGAAAGAGCCGGCATTTCACTCGATCAACTGCGGGCATTTAAGGAAATGCGGCGGTCTTCACGAGACGTCGCTTGCGCGTGACATGACGTCGTACTCATATCGCGAAACCAGATACGCGCCGACTTGCGCATCGCTATGATGCTGAAAGCCGAAGCGCTCGTAGATTTCGCGTAAGCGCGGGCGCGACGCTTCGAAGTCGAGGCGAAGAAAGCGGCGGCCCAGAGCGAGAGTCCGGTCTGCGGCCCAGCGCAAAAGCCTGGTGGATAACCCGCCGCCGGCATAGCGTCTCCGCACCGCGAGACGATGGACGTAGGCAGCGTTCTCGTGGCTCACGTCGGGCCAGAAGGCGGGATCCTCAAGCTGAAACTTGAACGTGCCGGCGGGATCGTGCGAATACTCCGCCAGAAAAAACAGACCGGCCGCGACATCTTCAGCGATCCGGGCCGGTTCCAGTTCGCCCTCGCGCCACAGCGGCATTCGGGACTGTGTAAGCCATTCCGCGGCTTCCCGGAGGATATCGACGATTGTGCCGACATCCTCGGTTGTCGCTTGCCGGATCTGAATATCGGCCGCGATATTACCGGCCCCGTGGAGCAGCGGTGGGGGCAGGCCGCATCCCGGGCGCCGGAATCGGACCGTTTCCTGCTGCCGCCGCTCCCGCGGCGCTTCCATTCACAGGCTCAATCCGAATCAATCCCAGAGCCTTGCGCAACTCCGTGTCGATCCTCTGGCGGATGTCCGGGTTGTCCTTCAGGAACTGGCGGGCGTTCTCGCGGCCCTGGCCGATGCGCTCGCCCTTGTAGCTGTACCAGGAGCCGCTCTTCTCGATCAGGTTGTGCGCCACGCCCAGATCGATCAGGTCGCCTTCCTGGGAGATGCCTTCGCCGTAGATGATGTCGAACTCGGCCTCGCGGAACGGCGGAGCCATCTTGTTCTTCACCACCTTGACCTTGGTGCGGTTGCCGATCACGGCGTCGCCGTCCTTGATGGCGGCGATGCGGCGGATATCGACGCGAACCGAGGAATAGAACTTCAGCGCGCGGCCGCCGGTGGTGGTTTCCGGATTGCCGAACATCACGCCGATCTTCTCGCGAATCTGGTTGATGAAGATCAGGCAGGTATTCGACTTCGACACGATGCCGGTGAGCTTGCGCATGGCCTGCGACATCAGGCGCGCCTGCACGCCCATGTGGCTGAATCGCCCATTTCGCCGTCGAGTTCGGCCTTGGGGACCAGCGCCGCGACCGAATCGACCACCAGCACGTCGATCGAGCCGGAGGCGATCAGCGCGCCGGTGATTTCGAGCGCCTGCTCGCCGTAATCGGGCTGCGAAACCAGCAGGTTGTCGACGTCCACGCCCGAGCTTGCGCGCGTAGATCGGGATCGAGCGCGTGCTCCACGTCGATGAAGGCCGCCATGCCGCCCTTCTTCTGCGCTTCGGCGATCACCTGCAGCGCGATGGTGGTTTTACCGGACGATTCCGGGCCGAAGATCTCGCAGATGCGGCCGCGCGGGAAACCGCCCACGCCCAGCGCGGCATCGAGCGAGATCGATCCGGTCGAGATGACGGATACCGGGACGATGGCGTCCTTCGATCCGAGCCGCATGATGGAGCCCTTTCCGAACTGCTTTTCGATCTGGCCGAGCGTCTGCTCCAGTGCGCGTGCGCGTTCTTTTTCGTCCATGGCGGGCATCTCCTGACGTGCGAACAAAAGGCGAATATTATGTTTCGATTATAGCAACGGAAAGTGGTATGTCCAGTAGATTTTAAGGCCAGGACAGTCGAGTAGGGAGGAAAGCGACATCCGAAGGTGCGGCTCCGCTTCCCTCGTCGAACCGGAAGTGCGGATTTCCGCATCCGGCTCACCTCCATTTTATGGAGGCGTAATAACTGCTCCCTTCCAGCGGACGGAAGGACAGCGGCTGCGTCGTCCCAGATGCTGCGTGAGACGAGCGCGAGCGTACCAGTCGATATCGCGGAAAAGCTTGCCGGGCAGCACTGGTTCGCGCCAGCCATCTCCCGCAACTTCGACCCTTACTGGCGCGTACCCGCTTCCATGCCTCCTCCAGCACATCGCTCCGATAGATCCGATCGTCTACCGCCATCAGGCTTCACCATCTCAGGCAGGCAGGCCGGCCGTCTCCAACTCACGTCATGAGGCCGAATCGGGTTCATTTGCGTTGCGGCTCACGGGTTCGCCTTGCGGGGGGCGACTCGGATCACTCCGCAAAGAAGAGCTGGAGAAAGAGGATCTCGTTTCATCGCTATAGCAAACACCGGCCGCTACTGGTCGGCGTCGATTTTGTGTACATTAACAGGGAGGTTCTTATGAAGCGACAAATGTTTACTTTGTTCCTGTTGTGCACAACGACCGGCGCGTTTGCCCAACAACCGGCGGGGCGCGGCGGAAGGGGGCCAGCAGCTAAACCGGCGCCCTTGTTCTTTAAGGAAACATGGAAGCAGGCGCCGGGCAATGTGCCGGTGACTCAGGATTTTGTCTTGAACCCCGATCTGCAGTTGACTCTTTATGGCACCGGCAAAGAAGATTTCGGCATCACCAGCGAGGGCGATGTGCCTCACATCTGGACGGGACTCTGCGCAACGTCATGCGCGCTCGCGCTCAGTCACAAGGACAGCTATGTGGATTTGACCGGCAAGGCAAAGATCCGCTGGTATACCAAAACTTCGGGGTTTCACGAGGTTCGCCCCGTTTTGAAACTCGCCGATGGAACATGGCTCGTCGGTGACCACGTAGACGCGAACACTTTCGATTACCTCGAAAGCGAATTCTATCCGTCCCAGGTGCGCTGGCTCAAACTTGATATGCCCAAAGTGGTGACCAAAGGGACGCTGCTGGACAAGGTGGATCTCAGCAAGGTTGACGCGGTCGGTTTTGCCGATCTGAGTCCCGGAAGCGGTCATGGCTCCGGCGGTTACTCCGACGTAGCCTGGATCGAGGTTTACGGAAAACCGGTCAAACGCGACACGGGGAATGAGTCGAAGTAGCAAATCAATCGGTCAACTCTTGAATAGCGGCGGCTGAATTCCGGCTCGGACGTCACCTGGATTCTGCATCACCCGAGCCGGAACCAACAGACTCGGATCCTCTGGTGAGCCTAAGAACAAGTATGGGTGGCTGTCCCTGCGCCGAAGAACTATTCGGCCGAACATCGTTTCAAAGTTACCCGAATGATACCTGCCGTGGAAAGGCTCCGATATCGGTCCGGCAAGCAGGCGCCCGCCGTCTGGCGATCAGTCGGCGGTACTCGACAAGGAGGGTCGAATGCCATCCAGATTTCAGCGGACGTCGGCCACACCCTCTCAGCCCACGAACTCCAATGAGGCCCTGGTGAAAGTGCCGTCGTGAGCAAGGCTGCCACAGCGGGCGCCTGATTGCACCGGAACGTGGATCGGATCATGGCGGTATTCGATTTGTACTCTGATGAGGCAGGCGGAGCCACAATCCTGAAGTGAGTACCAGGAAAGCACTACCAGACCGCTTTCGAGGAATCTGCAAAGCGACTCGTCGCGAACCGCCTCCGCCGCCGGAAACCGAGCTGCGTCCGGGCGGAAGGCCTCATGTGGTTTCCCGGATCCAGCGAAGTCGTCCAGGTCAGAAGCATTAGCTGCGGCAGGCGCACGAAAGGCGCAGGCGCAGATACGCCGAAGGCAAACTCGAGGAGAATCCAATGAGGGTGATTTCCCGGGTTTCCGGAACTCATGCGGAAGTGCATGGAGCGAGTTTAGTGAAACGCGGGGAGCACGAGACTCACATAGATGCGGATTCCGAATCCCGGCGTCCGCGAAAGGATTGAACTATGGCAACCTATCAGGCGGAACCCTCATTCACCGCCAGCCCTGAACAATTGTTGAAGGTGATCAGAGCACTTATCGAACCTCGCACGCCGAGCGTTCCGATTCCTCCGCCGCAACGCATCGAAAGAGTTGTGCGCCTGGCGCTCCGGCAGTTATTTGGCCCTTCGCCAGAACCCTGGCTGACGGCGCAAAGGTATGCCGACTTCTCAATACTGCCCTCACCAGGCGAGCGCGTAGCCCTCAATCCCCAACCGCTGCCGCCGCGTTACCAGTTTCTGGCGGCGCTGGCGCAGGAACTCGTCAACAGCGCAGAACTGATGCTGGAGATTAATGCCGCAGCGTCGGAAGGCGATGAACGCGGGATCATAATTATCGGCGGATACGTCGAAAGTATCGTTGACGACACGTGCGGCAACGGATTTCGTCTGATCTGGCGTGGACCTGGACCGCGCCCGACCTGGTTCCCGGAGCAACTCTCAGGTATCGACCTGCTGGTTATGGGACTTCAGTTCGCCCAGAGCGCGCATAACCAATTCAACGCCGGCCTGAGTGAGGTGATGAGCAGGGCCGCGACGAAACTCGCCAGGGTCGGCACGTCAAGACTTCAAGACCAGTAGTCTGGCAGGGCGCGGTTCAGAGTATCATTGAGGCCATCGGCCCGAAATGGCCGACCGTTGACACAAACGCAGCCTGACAACTCTCCTTAATTCCGCTGCGGTCACTGTCCCCACCCCCGGCGCACCTTTGTGCGCTTTTTGGAATGCGACGAGATCAGTCGCCACAGACCGGGATCAGCAAAATCACTGTCCGGGATCAGCTGGACCGCCGTTTTCAACCCGAATGGTGTAGTATTTCGGATCGTCGAAAGTGAAGTCCAAGTCCATGTGTCCGAAGTTGCTGCGATGATACGGCTCGGTTATATGCATCCGGTCGCTGCGACGGTGTCCGAATCCGTCGAGCCAACCTCGATCATTAAGGCCGCCCGTTTCGACCACCGACGTATCGCCCTCCCATTTGCCGACCGAGTATCCCATCCAGGAGGGCTCGGGATCTTTGGGCAGGCGGTGCCCGTCGGTGTAGATCTGGCGTGGAGGCGCGTTGAATTCCGTCAACAGCACAATCTCCTGGGGGCGCCTGGATCATCTTGAACGTAAATATGAACATGTCGGAGGGGATACCGTTCGGAAGACATTGCGCGTTGGGATACGCAAGGGAGCTTTTCCGGGGGCTCTTGTGGACGGCCGCCCCCTCCGGCCGCAGGGGCTCCTCTGCCCAATTGAGTCCCCAGAAGACGTTCAAGACGTACGTATTAATGTCGTGAAGATCGATCTGTACTAAGGCAAAGTCGCGGCCCAGCACGCTGGTGTACTCGCGCTCCGGCGTGCGTTCGACCTGCCAGAGGCCCGGTGAGATCGGGGTGGCGATTATCGTCTCCCGTCCGGCGCGCCGGATCGAGAGCGCCAACGACGTCTCGGTCACCCGGTGGGCTCTCAGAAAAGATTCGCAGGGCGTTCGATCGTGCTATGGTCTGTCAAATGGCGTTTTGAGCAGCGATGACCAGATCGCGGCATGGGTTAATCGACAAGGGTCGTGAACATTATGAAACCGATCATTTCCCTGCCAGTTGCAGTTGCAATACTGAGCGGTATTGTCGCCCTTACGACACCCGCATCCCGGGGCGCCGGTAACGATGCCGCACCGGTCTTCGTAACCAAAATTCCCCCCGGATACCGCGACTGGAGGCTGGTCTCCGTCGCCCATGAAGCAGGTAACCTCAACAGCATTGGCGCCGTTCTTGGTAACGATGTGGCGATCAAGGCTTATCGCGAGAAGAAGCTTCCATTCCCGGACGGTGCGATTATCGCCGCTTTGCACTATAGCCACGTCTCGTCGGAGGAGAACAACAAAGTCTTTGGCCGATCCCAATCTTTTATTGCGGGTCCGCCTACGAACATCCAGTTTATGGTCAAAGACTCCAAAAAATACGCTGCGACAGGCGGTTGGGGATTCGCTCACTTTAATACAGACGGCAAACCTGCCGCTGATGCGGCGCTCAAAACCTGCTTTCCCTGCCATAAGGCTTTTCAGGAACGCGACCTGGTCTTTACCCGTTACGCGCCTTAGTACCTGACTGCCGCCCCGTTGGCATTGGGATTTTCCTTCGCGTATCATGACACCGATGCGCGTCGTCAAGCTCCTGGTTTTCCTGGCGGTTCCCGTTGCCGCTCAGTGGATCAACTTACCCACGCCTGGAATCCCGCGCACGGCTGACCATAAACCCAACCTCTCCGCTCCCGCGCCGAGGACGTCCGGCGGTAAACCCGACTTCTCGGGCATGTGGGTTCCGCGCGATATTTTGACCTGCGACACCAAAGCGCGGGGGGTGCAGTGCACCGAACTCCCCCTGACGCCGCAGCTCCTGAACTTCGCGGCGGGCCTCAAAAGCGGTCTTCCCTACCAGCCCTGGGCGGCAGATCTGGTTAAAAGCCGCGCCAAAGAGGTGGCGTACCTCGATCCCCACGTATACTGCATGCCTCCCAATTTCCCGCGCGCGTGGGCTTTTCCTGAATCCGAGAAAATTTTCCAGACCGCCAACCAACTCGTTATCCTTCACGAGTTCAACGCCAGCTACCGGCAGATCTTTTTCGACGGGCGTAAACTTCCGGAAGACATGCTGCCGACATGGAACGGCTACTCGGTCGCCCACTGGGAAGGCGACACACTGGTAGTTGAGTCCGCGGGATATCGTGACGATTCGTGGCTCGACACGGCCGGTAACTTCTTTTCGAGCCAGGCGCACGTGACGGAACGCATTCGCCGTCCGGATTTCGGCAGCCTTGACGTCGATGTGACGGTGAATGACGCCAAGGTATTTACTCAGCCCTGGACCGTGGCGTTGCATATGAGGTCCCTGGTTGATACCGAGATGATCGATTTCATCTGCCAGGACAATAACACGGACGTCAAGCATTTCGTTCGGTAGAATCGCTGCCTGGACTCGTGGGCGCGTGCGCGTTTTGCATGCGTCTTGTCTCGGATGCTGCGATACTGCTCCTCTCGCCGTAGTGGGTCAGAACCCGATCCTGCACGAGACTGTGGAACGGGTCACGGACGCGGTTGAAGCCGCGGGGTGACACATCCCGCGGCGATGGGCGAAGTCACGCCGCGCCACATCGATTACGCCGCTTATCGGAGATGGGCCATCATGGCCAGTCTCTGATCCCGTGTCAGCGAGAGTTAATAAGCGAACGTAATGTATACCGACAAGGGATAGACGGCGGAGAAACGCCCTTGCGGGCTCTCGCCGCTGCGCATGTTTTTGAAGGCGTCGCCGTTATCGAGGGGAAGTTCGGCGGCGCAAACGCACCGGGTTTGCGCTGCTTGACCGAGGCGACTTCGAACGCCATTGTGCCTCCCGCAGCTTCTTGCCACTGAGGCGCACAGAGGGCGATTGAGCCACAATTGCCGGTACGTTTGGGATACACGCCGAGACGGTCGCCACGATGAACCATCACTCCTGCGATCGTCAGAACAGCTTTCTTTGCGAAGCTCGCGAGGCACATTCCGGGCGCGCCTCTTGCTTCGACCATGCAGGGGAGGTCAATGCCACACGACTTGCCTCTGGTTTGAGCCGGATCAGGGCAGTTTCGTGAATACCGGATCGTATTCTACTGCCAGGCTCTCAATTCTCACTTGTCGCCGAGCAGGCGAGAATTGTGCGCCTCGTCGTCCCATCCCAGTGCTCTCGCTGGCGAAGTGGTACGTGAACGTATCGCCATCCCAGTTGGTTAGTTCGTAGTAACTGCCACGAGGGGGAAGGCGCAGAATCAGGCGATCGCCTTCCACGGAAACCTCGAGAGTTCCGAAATATTGGTTGGTGTACTCTCCTGCGTACGTCTGAAGTGGCTTGGGAGGCGTTCGTTTTTTCGGGCGCGCGACAGTTTCGTAGTCGGGAGAGGACTTCTGGGTTTCCGTCACCATTGCGGCGAAGGTATTACCCGCGAGCGCGAGGTAATCCCGCTGTGGTTTACCGTAGTGCACCAGATCGAGAAAGTCGAGACAAATAGTCTCCGGCAGACCGACCGGCAGGGCGTTGCTGAGGGCGACAACCGCCAGTTGTTCGTCGGGAACGATATAAATGCTGGTTGCCGCGCCGAGAAAAAATGCGCCACTGTGTCCGAGCTGCAGGCGCCCCTGTGAATCGGTGCTCAGATCCCATCCCAGGCCATAATACTGGCCGCCGGGGCAGGTGTTCGGTTTCCCGGGTTCGGCAGGAGTACGGCAGATGGCAGGTTTATGCGTCTCGGCCAGGGCATTGGCGTCAACGAGCTGTTTTCCGTTCCATTTGCCGCCGCTGAGTTGTAGCCGCGCCCATTGCGCGAGATCCCGAATCGTCGAACTCACACCGCCGGCGGGAGCTTCTGCGTCCGCATCGCGCACGAATCGATTGACAGGCTGGCCATTGACAAAGATGTGCATCGCGGCTTTATTCGTCCGATTCCGATAGTCGGTGAAACGCGAACTGGTGGAACTCATCCCCAGCGGACCATACAGCTGTTCCTGAGCGATGGTCTCCCAGGGCTGGCCGATTTTCTTTGCGGCAGCGATGGCCGCCGTTGTGAACCCGAAATTACTGTACTCGTAACTTTTGCCTAATTGGCCCGGAAGAGAAAGATAGCGCATCTTTTCGAGAATCTCCGGACGCGAGTAGCCGAGGTCCTCAAGCATGTCGCCGCTCTGAGTGGGGAGACCGCTGCGATGGGAAAGGAAATCGCGGATGGTTACCTGCCGAGTGGTGTCGGGTTTTGAAAGCTGGAAGCTGGGATCGAGGGCTCGAATTCGATCGTCCCAGGAGACTTTTCCCTGACCGACCAGCGAGGCGAGGATCGTGGAAGCGATTGGTTTCGAAACCGACGCAATTTCGAAGACTGTGTCGGGATCGACTTTTGCCGGGTCGCCGACTTTGCGTATGCCATAGCCCCGCAACAGGAGGACCTTATCTTTATAGATAACGGCAACGGCAAGGCCGGGAACCTTAGTCTGAGTAAGAGCGGAATGGATGTAGCTATCGAGCTGAGAGATGGCAGTGTTGACGCGTTCGGCAGTGATTGCCGGCTTCTGCTGCGCGGCTAACGGCAGGCTAAGAAGAGCGAGACCGACCGCAATCCGGGGGTTTGTCACGGGCCTCCTTTCTGGAACTCTGGAATTGATCGGTATCCGACACCGACGGCCCGTTGTAGTGTATCCCGGCGGTGAGTCCAGATGGATTCTATATCACCAACCGGCACGCCTGAGTTCATGGCATTCAATCCACAGCGGCGACTGTCGTGAATTCTCTGACTTGTGACCCGAGGTTCGAGAAACAGCCGCAGCGAGATCGGGTTTGCCGCCACCATTGAAATCCGCCACCGCCTCACGGCGCCATCTGTATCGATGCCGAAGTTACAAATTCTGAGTACCATCAGCGTCTGCACCCCTTGATGCGGCGCCACTGGCTGAGCAATGCAAGGGACCAGTCGAGATTCACGCGCGCAACACTGAAAAGCCCTCGACTTGCAGATACCCGTGCTCCGCCCAAGCATGACCTGCCTTTCGTGCAATGACGCTGCAGGCACTGCACTGCCCCACAAGTTCAGTCACTTAGGGGCCAAATGATAGCATGGAGTACAGTTCCGATGAAAGATTCTCTCGCTCCGCCGACGACTGAACCGGCCGTCGCCGAAGCAGCTCCCAAAAAAGCGCGAGGCGGCCGTGGCCGTGTTCGCTCCACCCCAAAAGGGCGCCGGGTCGATCCGAAGGCGCTCGAGGAAGTCCTTGCGCTGCTTGGCGATGCCCCGCGCCGCCGCGATCTGCTGATCGAGCATCTGCACAAGATTCAGGATCGCTACCACTGCCTCTCGGCGGCGCACCTGGTCGCGCTGGCGTCGGAGATGAAGATGGCGATGGCTGAAGTCTACGAAGTGGCCACGTTCTATCACCACTTCGACGTCATTAAAGAGGGCGAGACTCCGCCGCCCGCCGATCACGGTTCGCGTTTGCGACTCGATCGCCTGCGAACTCGCCGGATCGCACGAGTTGCTCGAGGCGCTGCCCGCGCTGCTGGGAACGGGTGTGCGCGTTCTGCATGCGCCTTGTGTCGGCCGTTGCGAGACTGCTCCGGTCGCCGTTGTGGGCCAGAATCCGATCGTGCACGCGACTGTCGAGCGAATCACGAAGGCGGTTGAAGCCGGTCAGGTGACACATCCCTCGGAGGTCGGCGATCGTCACGCCGGGCCACATCGATTACGCCGCTTACCGCGCGGCCGGCGGATATGAGCTCGCGGCAGCTTGCATCACAGGAGATCGCAAAGCGGGAATCGCACGCTTCCGACGTTATCGCGGTGATGGAAGACTCCGGGCTGCGCGGCCTCGGCGGCGCCGGCTTTC
Source organism: Terriglobia bacterium (assembly GCA_963718155.1). Classification (GTDB taxonomy): domain Bacteria; phylum Acidobacteriota; class Terriglobia; order Bryobacterales; family Bryobacteraceae; genus BOG-234. The sequence continues at coordinate 29,321 of CAVQYP010000011.1, forward strand.
CCACCGGACGCAAATGGAAGATTGGTCGCGGCGGAGCCTGCCCCGCGCCTGATGGCGATCAATATCGACGAAGGCGAGCCGGGCACCTTCAAGGATCGCTATTATCTGGAGCGCGATCCGCACCGCTTTCTCGAAGGCGCGCTGATCGCCGCCTGGGCGGTCGGGATCGACACGATCTATATTTACCTTCGCGACGAATATCACGGCTGCCGCGCGATTCTCGAACGGGAGATCGCCGCGCTTCAGGCGAATCCGCCTTGCGCAATTCCCGAGATCCATCTGCGCCGCGGCGCCGGAGCTTACATCTGCGGCGAAGAGTCTTCGATGATCGAATCCATCGAAGGCAAGCGCGGCGAGCCTCGGCTCCGTCCGCCCTATGTCGCGCAGGTCGGCGCTCTTCGGGCGCCCCACACTCGAACACAACATGGAGACGCTGCACTGGGTGCGCGGCGATCCTCGAAAACGGCCCGGCGTGGTTTGCGGACCACGGCCGCACGGGCGCAAAGGTCTGCGTTCGTTCTCGGTGAGCGGGCGCGTGAAGAACCCCGGCGTGCATCTGGCGCCCGCGGGCATTACGCTGCGCGAGCTGGTCGACGAATACTGCGGCGGCATGCTCGACGGCCACGAACTGTACGGATACCTTCCCGGCGGTGCGTCCGGCGGAATTCTGCCGGCGTCCATGGCCGATATCCCGCTCGATTTCGACACGCTGAATCCGTACGGCTGCTTCATCGGCTCGGCGGCGATCGTGGTGCTCTCGAATCACGACACTGCGTCGGCGGCCGCGCGCAACCTGATGAAGTTCTTCTCCGACGAATCCTGCGGGCAGTGCACGCCATGCCGCGTCGGTACGGCGAAGGCGCTCCAGTTGATGGAGCAGAAGCAATGGGACGCCCCGCTGCTGCAGGAGCTGTCGCAGGCGATGATGGATGCGTCGATCTGCGGTCTGGGCCAGGCTGCGCCGAATCCGGTGCTCACCGTTTTGAAGTATTTTCCGCGGGAAGTCGAGTAATGCATCAGCAGAATAACGGTTTTATGACGACCAAAGCCGGTTTCGTTCCTGCTGAACGGAAAGACCGTGAGTTGCCGGCCGGACGAAACAATTCTGCGAAGCCGCCGAGAAGCACGGCGTCGAGATTCCGCGCCTCTGCTACATGGAAGGCATGCGGCCGGACGGCAACTGCCGCACCTGCATGGTGGAGATCAAGGGCGAGCGCGTGCTCGCGCCCTCCTGCTGCCGCTTTCCCAAGGAAGGGATGGAGGTCACGACCGACAGCCCACGCGCGGTGACCAGCCAGAAGATGTCGCTCGAGTTGCTGCTGGCGGACGTTCCCGAGACGTCCTACACGCTGAATTCCGAGCTCGATCTCTGGGCGAAGAAGCTTTACGTCGGCAAGCCGCGTTTCGCCGCCCGTCATCAGCCGGCGGAGGATCTCTCGCATCCCGCGATGGCGGTGAACCTCGACGCCTGCATCCAGTGCAATCGCTGCGTGCGCGCCTGCCGCGAAGAGCAGGTCAACGACGTGATCGGCTACGCCTTCCGCGGCGGACATTCGAAGATCGTGTTCGATCTGGACGATCCCATGGGCGATTCCACGTGCGTCGCCTGCGGCGAGTGCGTCCAGGCGTGCCCCACCGGCGCGCTGATGCCCGCGCGCGAGGTCGGCAAGATCGTCCCGGACAAGCAAGGTCAATTCGGTGTGCCCGTACTGCGGCGTCGGCTGCCAGCTCACTTACAACATCAAGGACAACAAGATCGTCTACGTCGAGGGCCGGGATGGCCCCGCGAACTCGAGCCGCCTGTGCGTGAAAGGCCGCTACGGTTTCGATTACGTTCAGCACAAGCATCGCCTGACGAAGCCGCTGATCCGCAAGCCGGGTGCGCCGAAGACAAAAACTTCGTCGTCGATCCCGAGAACTGGAGCGAGATCTTCCGCGAGGCCACCTGGGAAGAAGCGCTCGATGTCGCGGCGAAAGGGCTTCCGCGAGGCTCGCGACACCTACGGCAAGCGATCGCTCGCGGGTTTCGGGTCGGCCAAGTGCACGAATGAAGAGGCGTATCTTTTCCAGAAGCTGGTGCGAACCGGCTTCGGCTCGAACAACGTCGACCACTGCACGCGGCTTTGCCATGCATCGAGCGTGGCGGCGCTGATGGAAGGCATCAACTCGGGCGCGGTGTCGAACCAGGTGCGCGACGTTGCGAATCGCGGAAGTGATTTTCGTGATCGGCGCCAACCCGACGGTGAATCATCCGGTGGCCGCGACCTTTATCAAGAACGCCGCGAAGGCGGGCGTGAAGCTGATCGTCGCCGATCCGCGCCGCGGCGATCTGGCGCGCCACGCCACCTACAACCTTCAGTTCAATCCCGACACCGATGTTGCGCTGCTCAACGCGATGCTGCACGTCATCGTGGAGGAGGGTCTGGTCGACGAGGCGTTCGTTCGCGACCGCACCTCCGGTTACGAAGCGCTCGCCGAAAACGTCAAAGAAGTTCTCGCCGGAGCTGATGGCGCCGATCTGCGGCATCGATGCGCAGACGATTCGCGAAGTCGCGCGGCTGTACGCGACATCGAAGGCCTCGATCATTCTGTGGGGCATGGGGATCTCCCAGCACGTCCACGGCACCGACAATGCGCGCTGCCTGATCGCACTGGCGCTTTCGACCGGACAGATCGGCAAGCCCGGCTCGGGACTGCATCCGCTGCGCGGACAGAACAACGTGCAGGGCGCGTCGGACTCGGGTCTGATCCCGATGTGCTATCCCGACTATCAGCGCGTGGGACAGCGCCAGCGCGCCCGGGAGCGCTTTGAGAAGCTTGTGGCATACCGAGCTCGATCCGGATCCGGGCCTCACCGTCGTCGAAATCATGCACGCCGCGAAGAGGCAGCGAGATTCGCGGCATGTTCGTCATGGGCGAAAATCCGGCGATGTCCGATCCGGATGTCGATCACGCGCGCGACGCGCTCTGCGCTCTCGATCACCTGGTGGTGCAGGATATCTTCCTCACCGAAACCGCCTATCTCGCCGATGTCGTGCTGGCCGCCACCGCGTGGCCCGAGAAAGGTCGGCACCGTCACGAATACCGATCGCATGGTGCAACTCGGCCGCAAGGCTATTGAACCTCCCGGCGATGCGCAGGGAAGATTTCTGGATTCTCAACGAACTGGCTCGCGCGCGTGGGCGTCGACTGGTATTACAATCACCCGCGCGAAGTGTTCAACGAGATGCGGACCTGCATGGACTCGATCGCCGGGCATCACGTGGGATCGCCTCGAACGCGAGTCGTCCGTCACGTACCCTTGCGTGAAGGAAGGCGATCCGGGCGATCCGATTGTGTTCATCAAGAACTTCCCGACGGAATCGGGGCGCGCCAAGTTCGTTCCCGCCGACCTCATCCCCGCAGCGGAGCGGCCGGACGCGGAGTATCCGATGGTGCTGATCACCGGGCGCCAGCTCGAACACTGGCACACCGGCTCCATGACGCGCCGCGCGGCGAATCTCGATTACATCGAGCCGGAGCCGGTGGCATCGGTGCATCCGCTCGATCTCGACGGGCTGGGCGTCAAGCCCGGCTCAACGATCACCATCGAATCGCGCCGCGGCAGAATTTCGCTCTACGCCCGCGCCGACGACGGAACGCCGCGCGGAGTCGTGTTCGTTCCGTTCTGCTACTACGAGGCGGCGGCGAATATGCTGACCAATCCGGTGCTTGATCCGTTCGGGAAGATTCCCGAGTTCAAGTACTGCGCGGTGAAGGTATCGAAAGGCGGCCCGGAGCCGAAGCGGATGAGCTTCGGCGGCGGCGTTTTGCTGCCGGAACAGAAATCCGGTCTGGTGTCTGTGTCGGACGGTACGGCACCGCAGGTCGAACAACCCGAACCCGCGGAAGTCGGCGTTTAACGGGGGTGTTGCGGCCTTACTTTGGTTCGGCGCCCGGAATGCCGGAGTCGCGGCTTCGGCTTCGCTTCAAATTACCCGTGCCTGGTTTCGCGCCTTTCGAAACGAGGAGGTCGACGACTTGCTGATATCCCAAGGCCTTCGCTCCGTCGAGCGCGGTGCTGCCGTCCAGGTTGGTGGCGTTCAAGTCGACCCCGAGGTCCACGATCTGCTTCACGGCTTCCAGTGTCAGCGCGGGACGCTCGGACCGAGCTATGGGTGTCCACGACGCCGCATTGCCGCCGACGCCGACTGCCGCAAGTAGCGTAGTCGTTTTCTCTTTCCGGTCAGCGCTGGCAAAGCCCGCCTCGACAACATAGCTCACATCAAGGACAAACTTCGGGTCGGCCCCGTGCTGCGTCAGCATCTGCATCACATTCGGTTCATCCAGACGGGCAGCGAGCCAGAAAGGCGTTGCGCCCACCAGCGAAGGATCGAAGTGGTAGTCATCCGACGAGCGGCGCGTCGGTGTCCACGTCTTGAGGGGTTGATTGGCGTCGGCATGGTGGTCGAGAAGTGCTTTTACCTCCATCTCGTTCCGCCGCATGATGGCTTCGTGCAAGGCCGAAAAGCCGTTTGGATATCGGTTCGGATCGGCGCCCTTGTCGAGGAAGAAGCAGACGAGGTCGGTGAAATCGGAGTGAGCCGCGAGGGTCACGGCGCTGACGCCCCAGGCGTCCGCGTCATTGACGTTAGCCCCGGCCGCGACCAGCAGTTTGGCGGATTCCAGATCGCCAACGCGCGCCGCGAACATCAGAGCAGTTTCCCCGCCGTGCGGGATCGCCTTGTTGTACCCGAGGTAGCCGTGGGGCGGCACGGCCATCACCTGGCTCCACGAGTCCGAGCGAAGATTGACGTCGGCATGGTTCGTTAACAGTACCTTTACGACCTCGGGGTGCTTCTGCGCGGCCGCCCACATAAGCGCGGTCTGTCCGCGCGTGCCGTGGGCGTTTATATTGGCATCTTTGGCCAGGAGTTGCGAAACGACATCCGGATAACCCGACCGCGCCGCCACCATCAGTGGGGTCTCGCCCGAGAGAAGCGCGAGGTTCGGGTTTGCGCCTGCTTCGAGCAGCCGGCGAACCATCGCAGAGCTGCCATTCTCGCTGGCGGGCCAGAGCGGCGTCACGCCGAGATCGGTCGCAACGTTTACCTTCGCGCCAGCGCGGATCAGCAGATTCGCGGTCTCGACGTCATCCCGATAGCTGGCCCAGTGCAGCGCAGTTGAGCCATCGGGCTCCGTCGCGTTGACGTCGGGCTTCTTCTGAAGGAGAGCTTTGATGGTGGCGTGGTCACCCTTCTTGACGGCGTCGATCAGCGACGGCTGCACGCCGGCGAACAATACAGGAGCGACCGTGAGCGAGACGAGAACGACCCAGGTTTTCATCAATTGAACTCCGGGCTTAGACTCCGGCGAGGGAGTCGATATTCAGTTTGCCGGTGCTTCCGCCGACCTTGTCCACCGGGTAGTCCATTTTGTCCATGAGGGTCAGCAGAAGGTTCGCCTGCGAGGGGCGGTTGGTGTATTTGAGGTGGCGTCCGCCTTTGATCTTTCCCGCGCCGCCACCGACGATCATCTGGGGCAGATTCTCGCCCGAGTGCGCATTGCTGTTCGAGATGCCGGCGCCGTAAAGAATGGTGATGTGGTCAAGCAGCGTACCGTCGCCATCCTTCGCGGCGGCGAGTTTGTCCAGGTATTTCGAGAACAGCAGCGCGTGGTAGGTGTTGATCTTCGACATCCGCTCGACCAGCTCGGGGACATTGTTGTGGTGCGAGAGCGGATGGTGCGCCTCCGGCACGCCGATCTGCGGATAGGGCCGCGGGCTCTGCTCCTTGCTGAGCATGAACGAAATAACGCGCGTCAGATCGGACTGGAATGCAAGCACCTGCAGATCCATCATCAGCGCAAGGTGGTCCTCAAAAACCGGCGGCGCGCCCAAAGGCTCCGCCATCGACGGCAACTCGACTTCGCTCTGCCGCTCCGCCATCTGGATGCGGCGCTCGACGTCGCGAACGGCGTCGGTATATTCGGTGACCTTGCCGCGGTCAGCCGGACCGAGTTCGCGGCTGAGATCCGTCAGTTTCGCGTTAACTGAATCGAGAATGCTCTTATGCTGCGCGAGGCGTGCTGCGCGCGCTTTCTCATCGGTGCTGCCGCTATCGCCGAACAGCTTTTCGAACACGGTTCGCGGGTTCCAGTCCATAGGCAGCGGCTGGGTCGGGCTGCGCCACGAAAGCGTATCGAGATACGCGCAGCTCAAATTGCCCGTGCAGGCGCCGGCATTGGCAGGCAGATCCATGGACATCTCGAGAGACGCCAACTGAGTCTGCTGAGCGAGATGTTTGCCCAGCAGCTGATCGATCGAGACGTCCGCGATGATTTCGATCTCGTTCTTACCCGCCGCGCGGCGTACCAGTAAGGAACGATCCCGAGGCCCCGGCATGAATGTAGTTCCAGCTCGCTCTGATGCCGGAGAAGACCAGCATCTGATCCTTGTACTTCGCGAGCGGCTCCATAATCGGCGCAAGTTCCAGCGCTTCGCCTTCGCCCTTCGGCGTCCAGTACTCCATCGCCATGCCGTTCGGCACGTAGAAAGCCTGGAAGCGATTGGAGGGTTTCACCGCCGCCGCGCATCGGCGGCAGCATCGCATCGAGGAACGGAAGGGCCAGGGTTGTTCCAAGGCCTTTCAGCAACGTTCGTCGCGGTAGCGATTTTGAGAGGAAAGCCATTACCTGTTGTCTCCTGAATTCTGCCGTTTACTGGAAGCCGTCTGCGGCGGTTCCGCGTGGGGAGCGCGTCACGCATCAGAAACGCCGGGCTGTTCACGATTCCGGTGACGATGCTCGACCAGCGGTACCCGCCGGCCGCAGCCTCGCGAACGATCCTGCGAACCGTGGGCTCATCGTAATATTCAAGCCTGCGACCCAGTGCGTACGCCATCAGCTTTTCCGTCACCGTGCGCGGGAAGCTGTCCGGCTGTTCGAGCAGCAGCCGGCGCAGGCCGGGAAGCCCGTCGATTTTTTCACCTGCCGCCGTAGTCCCGCTCGCGTCGACCGGCTTGTCGGCTTCGTCGATCGTGCGCCAGCCGCCGATGACGTCGTAATTTTCGAGCGCAAAACCGAGCGGATCGATCACCGAATGGCAACTGTTGCAAGAGGGGTTGGTCCGATGCTGCGCGAGGCGCTCCCGCATGGTTGGCGGCAGCTTACCCGGCTGTTCGGGCAGGCTCGTGTTCAGTCCCGGCGGCGGAGGCGGAATCGGCAAACCGAAGATGTTATTCAGCAGCCACTTGCCGCGCACCACGGGCGAAGTCCGCGTCGGGATACGAGGTTACGGCCAGCAGACTTCCCTGCGCGAGAAGACCTCCGCGCTGATCGTGATTGGGAAGCGTCACGCGGCGGAAACGGGTGCCGTAAATGCCGGGAATGCCGTAGTGCTGCGCAAGCCGCTCATTGAGGAACGTGTAGTTGGCGTCCAGCAACTCGTTGCAGCGGGCGATCTTCGCGGATGTTGCTGGCGACGAACATCTCGGTTTCCGTCTGGAAACCCTGCAGCAGACTCTCGTCGTAAAGCGGATATTTGGTGGGATCGACGACCACGTCCTCAAGCTGTCGAAGATTCAGCCACTGCGCGGCGAAATCGTGGACGAGCGCGTCGGTGGCGCGAGGATCGGCCAGCATGCGCTTCACTTCTCCCTCGAGAACCGCGGGCTTCGTCAATTCCCCGCGTTCGGCGAGCGTAAGCAAATGATCGTCCGGGATGCTGCTCCAGAGGAAGAACGACAGCCGCGAAGCCACTTCGAGATCGCTCAGCCGGTACATTGCCGGTTCAGTCTTGCCTGTCGGCTCGACGGGGTCGCGATGCACGCGGAGCAGGAAGTCGGGATCGACCAGCATGCGTTCGAGCGCGAACTGAATGCCGGCTTTGAAGGTGCCTCCGTCCTTCCGTCCGTCATCGCGACGGCCGTCGGCGAAGAATTTCATCAGCGTATCGACGTCCGCTTTCGTCACGGGGCGCCGATACGCCAGACGGGCCATCCGCGAAAGGATCTTCCTGGCGCAGGCGTCGTCTTCGGAGGGGGCGTTCGGCTCGCAAACGAAAATGGCTTTCCGGCTGGCGGTCTCGGTATCGGGTCGTTTCGAGGTGATCTGAGCGCCGTAGGGCCCACCGATCTCGATCGAGCCCACGTTCGCGTTACCCATGTAGACTTCGTCGTTCGAGATCACGCGGCCGAGTTGCATCGGTTGCGGCAGGCCCTCGGGCTCCCACATCTCGCGCACGAACGAAACACCCACTACGCGCGATCCGGCCTTGACCGGCACGCGGACTTCAAGGCCGGCGTCGCCGGTGAGCTGCATGTATTTTTCCCATTCGGGAGCTCCGGCGAAACCGACTTCGCCGTCACCGGCATAGCTGGCCGCCGCGGGCCGACCTTTGGCCTCGCCGCCGACCGAGAAGCGTTTCAGGAGCTTGCCATCGAGCCGGATATCGAGCTTCTGCGGCCATCCCATGCCTTTGAGGTAATCCTGATAATTGCCGCTGCAGATGGACCTTGATCAGGTACTCGCCATCGACCGGGAAGTCGTAGTGAACCGCGATGCCGCCGCGGGAACCGAGCGGGAGGTCTTCGCTTTGTCGGTCGTTCTGGAGGACGTGCAGCGGAATTTCGAATCGTTGAAGGTCCGGCTGAGCGGGCGGCAGACCGGTCGCGAGGCGCGTCACCTGCCGGGCTATCGACATGTACCGCTCGAGGTGCGCGGTCGAAATCGAGAGCACATCGGCGAAATTGTCGAAGCTTCCGTCGGCGGTGTCATCGCCGGGGAGAAGTGGCTTAACGTCTACGTCGAGCGCGAAGAGGTCGCGGATGGCGTTGTTGTATTCGGCGCGATTGAGCCGATGGACCGCGCTGATTCGGCCAGGATTGGGATGACCCTCGGCTGCCCGGTCGATCATGCTTTCAAGCTCTGCGGCCAGCGCGTGGTAGGTCGCCGGATCGGCCCTTGGCATTTTCGGCGGCGGCATGGATCCTGCGCGCAGCTTGATAATGACCTTCTCGAGAACTTCGGCGCTGGCAGATGGATGGGCCAAGTCAAGACTTTGGAGGGAAAGCCCGTCCGTATGGAGCTTGTCGCTGTGGCAGGTTACGCAGTATTGAGCGAAGAATGCTTTCGCGTCGGGAGCCGTCTTCTGATCGGTGTGAACCGGGGTTTGGGCCTTCAACAAGGTCGGCGACGACGAGCCCGCAGAGGCCGGGGACGGCAACGATCAGCAGCGCCTTGAAGCAGGCTGCGCTCGTCCACCTGTTCTTCCTCATAAACTGAAGCCTATCAAACGGTTGCCCCGGAAACAATGGGGTCTGTTGCCCCGGCGGAAGCACGCTCCCAGGGCGAAGTAGTAGTTCCTATCTGTCGCTTACACCCGCGGCTCGTGCAATGTGCCATTTTCGGTGCCGGCCCAGACCCGGCTGCTGCCCGGCCAGCTGAGGTGCAGATCGCGCGATACTTCGTCCAGCATTTCGAGGTTGGTCTGGCGGCTCTCCAATGCGAACGCCGTCAGCAACATGTTATCGCAGACGGAATTAATCAGGCGAGGAATTCCCTCTGTCCGACGGTGTATCTCCGCCAGCACGTCTGGAGGGAACACTTTCTGATCTTTCATCCCCGCGCGGGCGAGGCGTGAGGCGACGTATTGGGCCGTTTCGACCGCCGTCAAAGGGCGAAGATGGCACCGCAGGGCGATTCGCTGCTTTAACTGGCGGTATTCGGGCGCTTCCAGCTTACGATCCAGCTCGGGCTGTCCGGAGAGGACGACTTGAAGCAGCTTTCCGCGCCTGGTTTCCAGGTTTCCGAGAAGCCGGATTTCTTCCAGAACGTCCCAGCTCAGGTTCTGCGCCTCATCCATGATGAGAGCCGTCGTCTGATTCTGGTTTGACCTCTGGATCAACATCGAATTCAACGCCAATAGAACTTCCGTCTTCGATTTGCGCGCGCAGGGCAAATCGAAATCGTAAGCCACGGTTTCGAAAAACTGATCCGGTGTAAGGCGCGAGTTGAAAAGAGACGCGAAGGGGATCCCGTGGGCGACGAGGTGATCGCGCAGGCACTCGAGCATCGTCGTCTTGCCCGTTCCAACCTCACCGGTCAGTACGATGAAGCCTTTCCGGCTCTGAATTCCGTAGATCAAGCTCGCCAGAGCTTCTTCGTGCTGCGCGCTGCGATAGAGGAACGAAGGGTCCGGACTGAGATTGAAAGGTACGCTGTTTAAGCCGAAAAATGCCTGATACATACGTGAGAAAGGCGCCAGTCGGGCAGATCACCGGCAGTTTCAGCGTACCACGCAAACCGAAAACGCCGGTCTCGAACACTTCCCAGGACCACGCCGCGGGATGGTCACGCACGACCGCCGATGTCATCGGCGATACTGGTGTTTACAGCTTAAATCATGCGGGAAGTACGTTATCGGACGCCGTCGGGGATCGAGGTATCGCGACTCACCTCGGCTTTGCAGTACCGCCATCGCCTCCACCGGTTTCTGCGCGAGCTCGACAACTATCGGGGCGTGTATCTGTCGTCAGGATACGAGTATCCCGGACGATATGACGCGCGGTGGGATATTCTCTCCCTGCGTCCGCCCCTCGAGTTGATCAGCTTTCAGCGCGAGGTCACATTTCATCCGCTCAACGAACGGGGCGCAGCGATCAATCGGCTGCTGGCAAACGTCCTTCGGCATCATCCCCACTGGGATGATTTTCGCGATGAAGACGGCACTCTCTACGGCACTCTCAAACCGATGCCGAAGCTCTTTCCGGAAGAGGAACGCAGCAAACAGCCATCGGTATTCTCCATCCTCCGCACCCTTTCCCGCGAGTTCCGCAACGAAAACGACGATAAGCTCGCCTTCATGGGTGCATTCGGATATGACCTGCTGTTCCAGTTCGAACCGATTTCCCTGCGTCTGCCGCGCGAGGGCCGTAAGGACCTACAGCTTTTCCTCTGCGATGACATCATCTACATGGATCATGAGCGGCAGCGGATCGAGCGCTTCACGTGGGAGTTCGAGCGCGAAGGCGTAACGACTCGCGGTCTCGCGCGTTCCGGCGACTGTATTCCGGAGGCGCCGCAACGCAAGCCTTCGCCAATCGAATCCGATCACACGCCGGAAGAGTACATGGCGAACGTAGAGGTCGTGCGCGAGGGAATGCGGCGCGGCAATTACTACGAAGTCGTGCTGGCCCAGAAGTTCCGGACGGCGTTTTCCGGCAAAGCGTCCGAACTGTTCGACCGGGTGCAGCGGGCAACGCCCAGTCCCTATGAGTTCCTGTTACAGTTCGGCGACGAGCAACTGGTCGGCGCGTCCCCGGAGATGTTCGTCCGCGTGACCGGCGACCGCGTCGAGACCTGTCCCATCTCGGGCACGACACGCCGGACCGGCGACCCGCTGGTGGATGAGAAGAGCATTCGCGATCTCCTGAACTCCCCCAAGGAGGAGTCGGAGTTGACGATGTGCACCGATGTCGACCGCAATGACAAGAGCCGTGTCTGCAAGCCCGGCACGGTAAAGGTGATCGGGCGGCGGTTGATCGAGGCGTATGCTGCGTTGTTTCATACTGTGGACCACGTCGAGGGCTTTTTGGCGGATGGCTTCGATTCGCTTGACGCCTTCCTGAGCCATATGTGGGCGGTCACGCTGACCGGCGCGCCGAAGAAGGCTGCGTCGGTAGCGATCGAGAGTCTCGAGAAGAGCGCGCGCGGATGGTACGGCGGTGCGGTGGGAATGCTGAAGCTCAATGGCGACATGAACACGGGCATCCTGATCCGGACCACTTATCTGAAAGACGGCTATGCCACCTATCAGGCGGGCGCGACGCTGCTTTACGATTCCGTGCCCGCTTCAGAGGAAGCAGAAACGCGTCTGAAGGCGGAGGGTTTTTTCCGCCTGCTCGGCGACAAAGCGAGGACGCAGACAGTTCCCGAAGAGAAGCCGCTTTTGAACCGGAAGCTGCTGCTGGTGGATAACGACGACTGCTTCATTCACACGCTGGCGAATTACGCGCGACAGGCCGGCGCGGAAGTCGTTACCTACCGCGCCGGGACTCCGTTCGAAATTCTGGACGCGGTTCACCCCGATATGATTTTGATATCGCCCGGTCCGGGGCGCCCTGAGGATTTCTGCGTGCCACAGCTGGTGAAGCACGCGGCGAGCAAGGGGACTCCTGTATTTGGCGTATGTCTCGGGCTCCAGGGAATCGTGGAAGCCTTCGGTGGCGAGCTGGGCGTGCTTTCTTATCCGATGCATGGGAAGCCATCAAAGGTGTTCCACCAGGGCGTGGGCGTTTTCGAGGGCTTGCCGGAAGAGATCGAGGTGGGCCGTTATCACTCGCTTTACGCTATCGAGGAACATCTTCCGGCTTCGCTCGAAATTACGGCGCAGTCGGACGACGGAATTATCATGGGCATCCGCCACCGCGATCTGCCGATCGAAGCGGTCCAGTTCCATCCCGAGTCCATCCTTACCGCTGCGAAGGACACCGGCCTGAGGCTCATGCGAAACGCGCTGCGTCTCGCCAAAGTCGAACATAAATGAACTCCTTGCCGGTGCGTGCGCTGATTTTCGCTATGGTAGTGGCGATTATCGTCGCAGGCTGCGGCAAGAAGAAGGCGAGAGTGGCGGTTCCGGCGCGCGGCGCCGGCACAGCCGCCGCGGCCCCCTCCATTGGCGCGACGGAACGGGGAGTCGCCAGCTGGTACGGGCATCCGTATCACGGCCGTCCCGCGGCGGACGGCGAGATCTACGACATGGAAACTCTCGTGGCCGCTCACCGCACGTTTCCGTTCCAGACGTGGGTGCGTGTCCGTAACATCGCCAACAATAAAACGGTGGACGTGCGCATTATCGATCGCGGCCCATTCGTCGGCGGACGCGTAATCGATCTGTCGCACGCCGCCGCCATTCAGATCGGGCTGATCGGACCCGGGACAGGTCAGGTTGAGGTTACGGTGATCGCCGTACCCGCCACTCCTGAACCAGCGCTGTTCGCGGTGCAGGTAGGGGCGTTCCGGGAAAAGGCGAACGCGGATCGCGCGGAACAGAGCATGCTTGCGGCCTATGGCGCGGCGAGGGCTGTCTTGCGGCAGGGCGATCCGCCGGTCTGGCGCATTCTTGCGGGTCGCGAAAATTCGCAAGAGGCCGCGCAGACGCTGGCGCAGCGTATTCGCGACGAGCAGCATGAACCGGAGGCTTTTGTCGTTCGCCTGGATCCCTAAGCGAATGCGCCCCTGAGAATTTTCCCTGGGCTCGGCACTACCAGTCTTAAATGAAAGCTGCAGGCGAACCACTTCCCAATGGATTCGTGGGCCGTTCACCCCGTGTCCTGCAGATCAGGAATCAGATCGCAAAGCTCGGGCCGCGCCGTTCACCCGTTCTGATTCAGGGCGAGAGTGGCACGGGCAAGGAGGTGGCGGCGCGATCCCTCTATAACGCAGCGCCGCGCGGACATTTCGTGCCAATCGATTGCGGATCGCTCGTGGGCACCATGATGGAGAGCGAACTTTTCGGCCATGTCCGCGGGGCATTCACCGGCGCCCATGAAGCGAAGCGGGGGCTGATCGAACTTGCCAGCGGCGGCACGGCGTTCTTCGATGAGATTGGGGAATTGCCTCTGGAATTGCAGGTCAAGCTGCTGCGGGTGCTTCAGGAGCAGGAGTTGCGGCCCCTCGGCTCGCTGCACCGCATCAAGATCGACGTTCGAATAATCGCCGCCACCAATCGGGATCTGAAGCGGGAAGTCGTCGCGGGACGCTTTCGCGAGGATCTCTTTTATCGATTGAATGTGGTGCGTCTGACGCTTCCTCCCCTGCGCGAGCGCAAGGAAGATATCCCACTGCTGATCGAGCGGTTTTTCGAGCGAACCGGAGGCAGGTTCTCGCTGTCGCACGAAGCGACGCAGGCGATCATGGATTACGACTGGCCGGGCAATATACGTGAATTGATGAATTGCCTCGAACGCATGATGTCTTTCGATTCGGGACCTTTGCTGCATTTCGCCGACTTGCCAACCCAGGTGGCGAATTACGCGCGGGAGCGGTCGGCTGTCGGATTCGTGTCCTCCGCGGTCGTGGGCGGCGGCCGCTCAGTCTCGGCAGCAGTACCCGTGCTCGCTCAGCACGGGATTGTTCCGCTGCAGGAGTTGGAACGGCGCGCCATTCAGCACGCGCTTCAGCACACGCGAGGCGATCGCACCATTGCAGCGCAGATGCTGGGGATAGGACGCACCACGCTCTACCGCAAACTCAAGGAGTATCAACTCGAGTCCGGCGCGATGCAGTTCGAGAACTGAATTCGCTCCGCGCGTTCCATAATGAACGCTTGCCCATCGCTCTCGATGCCACTTACAGCCTGGGCAGTTCCCTGTCCGGAGTCGGCGTCTATTCGCGCGAAATGCTTAACGGGCTCGCGGCCGCCGAGCCTGACGCGCAGTGGGAATGGTTCTATCGTTCGCAGCGCTACTGGCGCGCCCGCGGGCTTCCCAAACCCTCAAATGTAAAGTGCCGCTTTCTGGCCGATTCGTGGGGCAGCCGTTCAGCGCATCTCTTTCATGGCCTCAACCAGCGACTTCCTTCCCGCGGATTTCGACGCCAGAGTCGCTACCTTCCACGATCTCTTCGTGCTTTCCGGCGAGTACAGCACGCCGGAGTTCCGGGAGCGATTCGCGATTCAGGCAAGAGAGGCCGCTTCGCGCGCGGACCTTGTAATTACCGTATCGGCCTTCACCGCTTCGCAGGTGGAAAGCCTTCTCAAGGTACCGAATTCCCGCATTCGGGTGATTCACCACGGGATTGTTCCCCGCCCCCTCTCCGTCCCCCCGGCCCGACGGGAAAAGGTAGTCCTCTGCGTCGGGCGCCGTACAGGCTCGGAAGAATCAGGCGCGGCTGATTCGGGCGTTTCGTGCGATGCCCGACGATTGGACCCTGGTCCTCGCAGGTTCTCCCGGGATACGCTGCCAGGGAAGCCGTGGAAGCTGCTGCGGACAGCCCGGCCGCCAGCCGCATTCACCTGACGGGATATCTGACAGAAGAACAACTGCGCGAGTGGTATGCCCGGGCCGGGATCTTCGCATTCCCGTCGCTGGATGAGGGCTTCGGCATGCCTGCCCTTGAGGCTATGGCCGCGGGTATCCCTGTGATCGCTGGAAACCGATCCGCATTGCCCGAGGTGTGCGGCTCGGCGGCGGAATTAATCGATCCTTCAAACGAAGAAGAAATTTCAGATGCCCTGGTTCGTCTCGCACAGGATGAGTGCCGGCGTGAGGAACTGATTGCGCTTGGCCGAGAGCGTGCGAAGCAGTTTCGCTGGAAGGACTCGGTGGCCAGCACTCTCGCCGTATATCGCGAGTTAATCTGATGCTTCGTCTTGTTTTCAGACGCCTTCGTCCTGGTTTTCAGACGCCTGCGTCGTCAGGAGCTTTCGTCTTCGACTGCAATGCGAAGTGCCTTCAGAAACCTTTGATCCTGGGTCGTAAAACGGACTTTGCCCGTCGTCGCGACTTCCTGCTCCTCATCGGTTGTCTCATCGTCCGATGCGTCCGCAGTGCTTGCGTCCCGCTTGTTGAACCCGATCGTGGCTTCGAGAACCAGGAAGACGTCATAACCGGCACGCTTTATCTCGCCGATCGCTTCCGCAATTCGCTCGGAGTCGGAGAGCGACTCGTTGATCGCGTTTCCCAGGTCTTGCATGAGGCTCTTAAGCCGTTCTTCCACGTTCTGCCCCCTTCTTTTGCCTAATCAGCCGAAATTCCCTGTTACTGTTGATGCAACTGCAGGGCCATCGGTTCCCAGACCTGCGGGTATGAATATTCCCTTGATTGTACAAGCGCGGCTGCAGAGGAACAAGTTAGATCTTTGATAGTATGAATTCGTGGCCGGTAAGCCCCTCGCGAAGCAGGCGGGAAAGTTTGTCAAACACGTTCTTCCCGCGGCGGTAAAGCCCGTTCATTCGCTCTGGCACGAGGTAATTGGCTTTATTTTTCTCGTAGTTGCGGCGACAGCAGCCTGGAAAGTTGCGCGCAATACCGCCAACCTGGGACCCGTTCGCCTGGCGATTCTTGTCCCTTTTATTGTGGTCATGGCCGGCTACGGCATTTCGTCTTTCATGAAAGCCCGGCGCATTTCACGCTCCTGATTTCATGCAGACTCCCGAGACGCCCGGCGAGTTTCCGTACACTCGCGGCATCTACCGCGACATGTATCGCAGCCGCGTTTGGACCATGCGGCAGTATGCCGGATTTGGCACCGCCGAGGAAAGTAACCGCCGTTACCGTTATCTGCTCAGCCAGGGAACCACCGGGCTTTCGGTGGCTTTCGATCTTCCGACCCAGATGGGCCTCGATCCCGACCATCCGCTGGCGGCGGGTGAGGTCGGCCGGGTCGGCGTATCGATCGCGTCGTTAGCGGACATGCGAAAGCTGTTCGAGGGAATCAGCCTGGACGAGGTTTCGACCTCGATGACGATCAACTCGACAGCCGCCATCCTGCTCGCTTACTACGTCCTGGTTGCGCGCGAGCAGGGAGCGGATCTGAGCAAGCTGAGCGGTACGATTCAGAACGACATCCTCAAGGAATATATCGCTCGGGGCACTTATATTTACCCGCCCCGTCCGGCAATGCGAATCATCACGGACCTTTTTGCGTGGGCCCGCACGGAAATCCCGGAATGGAACACGATTTCCATCTCCGGATACCATATCCGCGAAGCAGGCTCGACGGCCGTGCAGGAAGTCGCCTTTACTTTCGCCAACGCGATCGCATACATCGAATCGGCGATTGCGACGGGCATGGACGTGGATTCGTTCGCGCCGCGGCTCTCATTTTTTTTCAACGCTCACTCCGATTTCCTGACGGAGATCGCCAAATTCCGGGCGGCAAGACGGCTTTATGCCAGGCTCATGCGCGACCGCTTTGGCGCAAACGATCCACGTTCCACCATGCTTCGCTTCCATGCGCAGACGGCCGGATCCAGCCTGACGGCGCAGCAGCCCGGGGTCAATGTGGTGCGCACCACCCTCGAAGCACTGTCGGCTGTGCTGGGCGGGACACAATCGCTCCACACAAATGCCAGTGATGAGGCGCTCGGTTTACCCACTGAAGAATCCGCGCAGCTCGCGCTGCGCACTCAGCAGGTAATCGCGTTCGAGACCGGAATTACCTGCGTGCCCGATCCGTTTGGCGGCAGCTACTACATAGAAAGCCTGACCGACCAGATTGAAGACGAAGCCATGGACTACATTCGCCGCATCGACGAGATGGGGGGAACGTTGCGGGCCATCGAAGCGGGCTTCATCCAGAGCGAAATCCAGAATGCGGCCTTCGAGTTCCAGCGTGAAATCGAGCAGGGAAAGCGCATCATTGTCGGGGTAAACCGGTTTCAGACGGATGAGCCACGAAGTGTGCCGGTTTTCCGCGTCAATCCGCAAAACGAACGAATGCAGATTGAGAGCCTCCGCGCGCTGCGGGCATCGAGAGACGCAGAACACTGGCGGACAAGCCTCGCCCACCTCGAAACCGCCGCCCGCGGAACCGCGAATCTGATGCCGCGAATTCTGGCCGCAGCCGAAGCTTCGGCGACGACCGGGGAGATTTCCGACGCGCTCCGCAGAGCGTTCGGCGAATATCGAGACCCAGTCTGAGACCGGATCTCGTTTCTCCGCGTGACCTCGCTTAAGCCGTCGCCGGCGCAGACATTCCGGCGGCGGGAGCGTATGTGGTTGGCGAGTATACGAACAGCCGCTCGCGCAGCCCGAACTTATGCATCAGGCGGCCTACGTGATCCCGGTCGTATCGGACTCCAAATTGTTTTTCAATGGCAGCAGGCAAGGCGCCCGGTGGTCCATCGATCGGTTGGAAAACCATGGGCTATTGCGCCTTCGGAAAACATTGATCGAATGCTGTCCACCTGGTCCGCAGTAAGTCGGCTGGGGCGCCCGGTGGCCCTGCGTTTCCGCATGCCTTCGAGTCCTTTGTGAACAATGGAGCGATGCCAGCGGGACGCAGTAGTCCGACTGACGCCGTATCTGCGGGCAACCTGTGATTGAGTGACGCCGGTCAGCAGCTCCTGTGCAGCTGCGAGCCGGCGAGTTTCCATGTCGTCGCGTGTCAGAGAGCTTAGCGGGGCAAGCATCCTCTCGTTTTCGCGCGGATTCAGACCAGAGCAACCCCAGAATACACCACGAACATCGTCGCCGTAAATTGTTTTTTTAATTTCAGGCGGCAAACCCGATTTATAACGCAACAGGCGAACTTCATTCAGGCCTTTCCGCATCGCATTGCGTCGCGAAGGCCCGCAGCACTCCCCGGGGTAGTTGCCGATTGTCGCGGCTTCAATCTCTTGACCACGTGCGGATGCATCTGATCCGGCGCCGCATTGAGTCTCCGCCGCTGCCCATGGACTCTACCCGCCAGGCGCATGATCGTCAATCTTAATGGTCCGAAAGTATTCGGCGACGCGTTCGCAAACGAGAAGATCGACGACGCTGAACGCTGCGCATCCATACAGTCGCCGCGCAAGCTGAAGAACGCTCTTGTCGCCTGTGGAGGCTGCGCTCAGAACGTGCCAGCGCGTCTGCCCGTTCTTCCCGGCAATGTCCTCACACGCGAGGCTAATGAACCCGCGGCGAGTCGCCCGCCGCTTCTGCCGCGTCATACCATCCCACGTGAAAAAAACGCCGTGCACGTGGAAGACGTGAAGGCCATGTACGAACCGGCCCGGGCCCATTCGCGATTGGCACACCCACTTCGCGAACTTACGTTGGGGACAACGGACTCAGAATATACGATCCCGACGGCAACATCCTCAAGTTCGAAACGCCCGAAGCAACCGTACGCCGAGTGTTCGCGGGAGCGTATGGTTGATGGCGGCCCAAATGCCTGAACTAATCGATCCGAAGGATGACCCCTGTCGTCAGGCGCAACCCGTTCGAATAAGACTCGCCGTTCAGGTCGTGCAGCCACGCGTGCGAGTACTCGAGGTTACCGACACGAAATGCCACCACACGATTCAACGCCCAATCGACGCCGCCTCCCATGGACAACGCAAAGCCCGCGGTCGAGTAATCCTGCGTGTACAAGCTGTGCAAAGCGAAGGGCGATGTTCCCGGAGGGGCTGTCGCCTTCACAATGGCTTTCTGGACGGGGTCGAACGCTTCCTGGGTCAGTTTCCTGCCCCCCAGCAGCACGTTCATCCAGGGGGTCCAACGGGTGGAATTCCGGTAACTGAAGCGCGGTCCCGCGGCGAACGTCAGCGCGTCGCCGCTCAAGTTCGCCTCAAGCCCCAGCATTTTGCAACCGGCGACGTCCGCTTCGATTCCGACCGCGGAGTTGAGATTAAAGATGGCCGTGCCGCCCCCGCCTGCGCAGGCAACATTGCGGTTTCCGACCCCGAGAAGCATCTGGTTAAAACTCGTGGCGAATTCGAACGGCGAAACCCCTGCGGTCTCGGGTGGCGGATCCGATTTTGGCACCGTCCGTTTGTGTGCCGGCGAATCTTTTACAAGCAGAGTTGGTCCGAAAACGCCCGACCTTGTCTCCCGGTTCCACGGAAGCTCCAGTTCCATGCAATTGGCAAAACTTCGCGAAGGATTCAGAAAGCCCCGCGCTGCGATTTTCAGCCAGGGACTGCGCGTATGAGCCTCGATCTTCTTGATCACAAACCGATCGACCGCATCCTCGGCGATCATCCATGCACCACCGATCACGGGCGTGACGACCTGGTCGACAAACCCCTGTTGCGGGAAATGGGACTGCGTGTTGCCCAATGACGCCTCCCCGATGGGCCCGATTTCAAACTGCTCACTGTAAGCCCACGCGTACGCCGTCGCACGCAATCGGCCTGTCCAGTATCGCCGGTTGCGACCGAACTCCGCGGTTCGGTAGCGAAGATCGTTATGGATCCAGATATCTCCGGACACGGCTCCCTGCATCGGATGACCTACGTAGTTGACAAGAAACGGATCGCCATCCGCCCAGCCGTGCAGATTTTCAACCGAATCCACATAACCGGTGAGGAAGCTTCCTTTGAGGCCTTCACGGACGCCAGGATCGGTCGAAATCCGAAATCCATGCTGGAGACCAAGAAAAAAAAGCGACTCTTTGAACAGCGCACCCCACTGTACCGATCCGGTTTCGTCCCCCGCCGACTCAGTTGGCGCCGGAGCGGGATCGTCCATCGCACTGGCCCGCATCCCGAATACAAGAAGCAGCGCTGGCAACACCGCACGCCTGATTGCACAATAGGCTCCCATCAAACCAATTGAACGATGTTCAGACCGGTCCAGCAAGATAAAGTGATTGTAAAGAGGTACGAATCCTTACGAAGATCGGATGCCGAACCTCAAAACGACCAATGCCAGCGCACGCCGACAAAAGCACCCAGCAGAGTGCTACTCAGATATTCGTCGCTGTTTGGAGAGGTCTTGAAGTGAAATGCCTTACCTCCGCCGCGGATCTCCCAGTTGCCCATGCGGTAGGAGATCGTCGCCTCCGCATCCCAGAGACCAGCCTTGTGAGGGATTCCGAAACCGCTGGCATCGACGCGGAACAACAAGTGCGGCGCAGGCGCGTACTCCGCGGCCATTCCGAACGTCGGCAGAAAAATATGTTCGGTGCCAATTGCGGTATTCGGGGCGCCTCCGTTCTCAGCGGCGTAATAGGGGGCATCGATCGTGGTCTTGGTGTGGACATACTGAACTTCCCAGAGCGATTTCAGCCGGAACTTGGCCACTGGAAACTTGTGGGGAAAGAGGAGATCGTCCAGATAAAATTTCGTAGCCTGGATCTTGTAGTTTGTCGCCAGATAATCGCCTTCGTTGAAAGCAGTACCGTAAAGGTAAAGATTTGAGGGTGCAGTCTGATTCCCATCTCCCTTGGCCTGAAAATATTCAAAATGCAACTCGCCGGTGCGCGTGATCGGAAAGCTGATTTCAACTCCCGGTGTTGAAGGCCGCACATCCCCCAGGTTATAGAGGGACTGGAAATAGTAGAGGGCCTGTTCGCCGCCACGCAGGTCCGGCGAGACCGTCGGGAGAGTCATCCAGTAAAAAGCTCCGATCGTGAACGTCCGCCGATCCGGATAATCGGGCTGAGTGGACTTCGGGGACTGCGCTGGCAACGGAGGAGCGGCTTGCGGAGCCGGTGCTTGTCCCGTTGTTTGGGCATTCTGCGCGGCGGCGGGGAGCGGAAATAACAGCAAGCAGAAAAGTACAGGCAAGATACGGGTATCAAAACGGCGCAACGTTGAAATACTTCCTTTCAGATTGATCCGGATCGAGATCCGGCTCTCATGCAGTGCGTCGAAGCGATGGACCGGTACGCCGGAGAAACGCACTTCCTCGTTCAGATTGTATACGTAGACACCGTCCAGACGGGGTACATTACCTGTTCCCGGAAATTAACAAGGAGAACCGTCGAAATTCTGATTCGGTCAGACGTAGTATGGGTTAGTGCTCCTTAAAACCACCGGCCCCTTCGTTCTCCCGATAGAGGGCGCGGTTTGAGTCCGGTCGACGGCTGCGCCGAGTGCCAGCGGATTTCCGCTGCGTACGAGGCCGCTACTCTGGAGTGGTTTCGACTCCAGGGTCAGCTCCGCATCGCTGAATATTCGAATGCGGAACGCGAGTCCGACAACCTGGTCGCGGAGTTGACAGCCGTCGCCAGACGCAGGCAGGCCCTTCGGGAAGCTGCTTCCCAACACGCCCTCGCCGCCCACTCTCGAGCCACCGGCGCCAGCAGTTAACCGGGTACCGCCGATTTTCCCGATCGTACCGCGTGGCCGTTTGGAGAGCCGTGACGCCGCAGTCCGGACACCCTTCGGATTTCGCCCATTCCACGTGGTTCACGGCACTGTCGTTCGATGACAATAAGGTTGATTACATTAAAATTAAGAATTAGTCTAAACCCAGAGTGAGAGCGACGCGGGCCCGCATTACGGATGCCTTCCGGAGACATGGCCTGCGCAGCACCGCGCAACGTTATGCGGTTCTTCAGTACCTCCTGAAGCATCCGACACATCCGACTGTCGACGAGATCCACACAGCCATCAATCGCCATGACCCCAGGGCGTCGCGCGCAACGGTGTATAACAGCCTTCACGCCCTGGCCGATGCCGGTCTGGCGCGCGAGGTGAACCTCGCCGGTGACGCTTTGCGGTTCGAATCCCACGTCGCACCCCACCATCATTGTTCTGTGCAATAAATGCGGCCGAATTGAAGACATGGAATGGTTCGAACCGGCTGAAATCGCGCAGAGATGCGGCCTCGTTTTACATGACGTCCGGGAAGTGGTTCTTCAGGGTTTGTGCGAGTCCTGCCTGTCAGCGGAGAAAGTCCCTGGCCGGGATCAAACTCCCGAGTCTTAAAGTTCGTGATCTTACTGTAAGTCGCACCCGGTAAAACAAACCAGGCGCCAGCTTTTCTCTGTATTTGTCGAGTGTCATAAGAATGCCGCCCCAAAACGAACTTCCTATGCGGCATCGATACTTGATTGTTTATGTTTTCCATATATAACATTGAGCTTTTTCGTTGACCCCGCTGAATGAAATTGATATAAACTAAGGCCATTAAGTAAATTCAGCTTCAGCAGAATGGCGTGAAAACAATGAGACTTTCCATCACTTCGTTCGTGATCTCCGCTGCCTTACTCGGCGGAACATTTTTATCTTTCAGCACCTCCTTGCGCGCCCAAGCCACCACCGGCGAAATTCACGGCGTGGTGCAGGACCCGCAGCAAGCCGTGGTGCCCGGAGCCAAAGTCACGCTGACCAACATCGGCGAAAGTGTCGTGGTTCGTCAGGTCGAAACGCTGTCTGACGGGAACTTCCTTCTTACACCTCTGCTTCCTGGCACTTACTCTCTTACTGTCGAAGCGACGGGGTTCAAGAAGTACACCCAGACGAACATAATTTTGAACGTCAACGACAAACTGGGATTGCCGCCCATCACACTTGACGTCGGGCAGGCCACCGAAGCTATAAGCGTGGAAGCCAACGCAGTAGCGCTGGAAACTGTTTCCGCTGAACGTTCGGGGCTGGTGAATGGCACCCAGATGGTTGAGCTGCCTCTGAATGGCCGCAATTACACGAGTCTGCTCCAGACAATCCCTGGGGCTGCGGGAGGCTTCGGTGGTAACGCCAATTTCAACGGTCAAAGCAATTTTCAGAACAACTACACGGTTGACGGTCAGACAGTGACCGATATTGGCGTCAATCAGCAGTTCGCCTATCGGATCAATGTCGATGCCATCGCCGAACTGAAGGTCTCGACCAACAGCCAGGCCGCCGAGTTCGGCCGCGCGTCCGGCGCTCAGATCCAGTCCGTCACAAAGAGCGGCACCAGGCAGTTCCATGGCACCGGGTGGTGGTTCAAGCGCGGCGAGTTCATGAACGCCAACGATTTCATTCGGAATTACTCCGGCCTGAATCGCAGTATATATAGATTCATGCAGTCCGGCTTCAATATCGGCGGCCCTGTATTGCTTCCTTTCGGCTGGAACAAGGAACGCAACAAGCTGTTTTTTTTCGCCTCGAACGAGTGGGGCAGGTCGAATACTCCCGCTGCACTGGATCAGATCACAGTACCAACCGCTCAGGAGCGTCAGGGCAACTTCAGCGATGCGGTTAACGCGGGCGGAGTCGTCCAGACAGTCTACGTACCCGGCTCGCGCACCACGGCAAATCCGGGAGGCACTCCCTATCCCGGCAATATAATT
Source organism: Terriglobia bacterium (assembly GCA_963718155.1). Taxonomy (GTDB): domain Bacteria; phylum Acidobacteriota; class Terriglobia; order Bryobacterales; family Bryobacteraceae; genus BOG-234. Next base: position 53,012 of record CAVQYP010000011.1, read on the forward strand.
CCGCAGAGCCAGTGGAGCCCGTTCGGCCCGCAGGTCCTGAACTGGCTTCCGCTTCCAAATGTCTTCGGCAATCCGGCGTATAACTACCAGTCGCAGGTGCCGGCGCAGGCGCCCACCTATGACCAGGTTTATCGTGGAGATTACAACATAACCGACAAATGGCGCCTCTACGGACGAGCGATTATCAGTAAGAGTACCCAAAACAACCCCTACGGCCGCGCCGATTCTGGTAACCTGCTGGGCCTCTCACCGTTGTATGCGCCGACATACGGATGGGCTCTCAATTTCGACGTAGCCACAATTCTCGGAGCGACGATGACAAACGACTTCCTGTTTGGCTACGCCGTAAACGGTATCCCAGGCGACGCCCCGCCGGCCAGCAGCCCTTACTATCGGGCCAACTCCAACATCACGATCCCGCTTCTCTATCCCAATGCCGATCCCAGCCATCTGATTCCCAACTTCGCATTCGGAGGAATTCCCAGCCCCGCCGGAAGCCAGTTCACCAGTTTTGCCGGCCTGCCTTACGCGAATCGTAACCCCGTCTGGGACGCTACCGACAATCTCACGAAAGTTCGCGGCGCCCACACGTTCAAATTCGGAATCTTCTACGAATATGCAGTGAAGACCGAAAGCCCCTTCAAACCCATAAACTCCACGATTTCTTTCGCGACAAACTCGGCCAACCCCGGCGACACTAACTGGCCCTTCGCCAATGCGCTCCTGGGTAACTTCAATAGTTACGTCCAGACAAACACATATCTCGCTCCAAGTTACCCTTATCGAAACATTGAATGGTACGGTCAAGACACCTGGAAGGTCACCTCGAAACTTACCGTTAACTATGGGCTGCGGATGAATATCGTCGTCCCTTTCCACGATAACCTGGGAGCCATGTCCAATTTCCTTCCGGCGGCTTACAATCCTTCTCAGGCGATTTCCTACTACGTGCCGGCCCTGAACGGAGGCCAGCGCGTAGCACAGAATCCCCTCACGGGCGCCTTTTTGCCGGTAGCCTTCATTGGCGACATCGTTCCGAATTCGGGAACTCTTTATAACGGCATCGTCCGGTCCGGCCAGAACGGCACGCCGGAGGGTCTGATCGAAAACCGCGGTGTGCAGTGGGGGCCTCGTTTTGGACTCGCCTACAACCTCGGCAAGACGGTTATTCGCCTCGGGGGCGGAATTTTCTACGACCGCGTTACCACATTCGAGGTCGGCACCACCAGCAATTACGTAACGAATCCGCCAACGCTGACACAGGGTCAGATTTTGTATGGCAATCTTGCGACAATTCCGACTGCCTCGACAGTGAATGTGCCCGCCACCATTACCGGCATCTCGCCCGATGGTCACGTTCCCACCGTTTACAACTACAGTCTCGGCGTCCAGCGCGAATTGCCCTTCGCAACTCTACTCGATATTTCTTACGTCGGCTCTCAGTCGCGCCACCTTCCCGAGAATGATCCTTTCAATTACGTCGGTTTCGGCAGTGCATGGCTGCCGCAGAATCAGGACCTCACACTGGGCACTCCGCAAAACAATGGCAACACGACACTGCCGACTCAGCTTTACCGCCCTTACGCCGGTTACACGTCCGGCTCCTACTACGGCTTCGGCAGTTCGGCAAACTACAACGCACTCCAGGTTTCAGCCAACCACAGGGTTGGCCGTGGCCTCACTTTGGGCGTTTCCTATTCCTGGCAGAAAGCTCTGGGCATTCCGGGATCGTCACTCGGCACTCCCGGAGTCGGGTCAATTCTCAACACGCGCGGCTTCAATTACGGACCTGTTGGTTTCGACCAGACTCAGACCCTGGTAATCAACTATGTCTATAGCTTCCCGAACGTGCCGAAGCAGGGCTTTACCAACAACGTGGTGGCCCGGACCATTCTGAACGGCTGGCAACTGGGCGGTCTGGCCAATATCTTCAGTGGATTGCCTGTGAACCCCACATACAGTATCAGCGGAATTGCCGCTCAGACGCTAAACCGTACGATCACTGGAAGCGAAGATGTGGCGCCGCGCGTTGTTCTCACCTGCAACCCCAACCAGTCGATGTCCGATCGGAATATCAACGCTTATATCAACACCTCCTGCTTCGCGCCGGCACCGAAGGGTAGCGTCGCGGACGATTCCGGCATCAACCGGCTGCGTGGCCCCGGCGGCAACCAGTGGGATATGTCGCTGTACAAGCGAGTCAACGTCACCGAGAAAGCATACGCGCAGTTGCGGCTCGAAGCGTTCAACGCTATGAACCATCCGCAGTTTGCATCGTACAACTCGACCATCCTATTCAACTCAGCCGGTCAAGTGATCAATCTGCCCACCCAGTTGGGCGGCACCGGCGGACGTTTGGGCCTCGGGGCATTGAATGCCACTCGCGCCAACTCGTATCGTATTCTCCAGGTCGCGATCAAGTTCTACTTCTGACCGAATCGTGCATTCGGCACTCGATGGCGAGCGGAGTCCGCAGGCTGTGCGGTCATCGTGGGGCACCTGTGAAACGGTGCCCCACGATGACCGCACGAGACAAGCTTTTCTCCCGTCCAAATAAGCGGGGGCAGTGGAGAGATGAAGCCTCTGGTAGCTTGACCTCAGTTCGGGCAAGAACGACCGGGCGAATTTTGGGAAGCTTTTTATCTCGGTCGGATTTTGCAGTTTGCTCCACGAGACAGGTTCGAAGCGGCAGTAACCAATCATGAGGCGAGCCTTGCGTTGCTGGCTGACACAGGACAGATCGCTCCGGGAAATTGCGGAGGTGCGGCAGCTGGCGAAGGAAAGCTGAAGGATCCCCGCTTCCAGAAGGTCCAGCGCACTGCACGAAGGCTTGCATCTACTTTGTGGGGAAAAGCCGTGGGTCCGGATGCGACCGTGATCGGTCTGTTCACGTCAGCAGGGAAGATTGCCAACCGGAACTTGTCGTCATCGGCGACGCGGGCGTAAATGATGTGCGAATCATCAGTCATGCCACGGATAAAGTTCTTCGTAGAAAGGCCGGAACGCTTTGGATGTCCAAGCCTTTGGACGGCCTCGGGTGCCCAGTCTGGCAACCTCCATCAGGTGACAACACGAACAATCTGGTTTCGACCGTCCGTGCAAGCTGCGCAGCTATCCCGACGCTACTGACGCAAGCCGTGGATCCTCACGACCAACAGACGGTTCAAAGAGTGGAACCACCTCATCCCAACGACATCTGAATCTTCAGCTATTGCATCCGCGGACGCGAACTGGAAACCGCAGCCCGGTGCAGCAAGAAAATGCTCCCTCCGCGCCCGAGTCCGATTCGGCAGGCTACGTGAAACCTATCGTCCCGGCGTAAGTCGAACTGCAGGAGACGCCCCTGTCGGCAAACCTTCGGGACCGCGGCAGGCTCGTCGAGTCACCCCTGCGCTGGGTTTGTTGTTCCGATGATCCTGCTGGCTGACCGGCCGCCTTTGCCCGGAATCCGCTCTCCTGCTTATTTCGGCCCTTTACCGATGAACTCCTCGTTCACCTGATGCCCGAAACCGATCCGGAATACCTGCGCATCAACACTTCGTGGGTAGGACAGCAAAACGCGCTAAAAAGTGCAAATCTGGACAGCCCTGTACGCGCATGCGCCACCTCTTACTCTGGATAGAGTCGAATTTCGAACTGCCGTTGCTTTTACCGCGGCCGATTCGGCATTGCTGGTGTTTGCCCGGGAACCCTAATCCGACGACAATAACCAGGCGGATCCGCCGTTTCGCCAATCCCCTGAAGGAATCGCTCAGTGCTCCCGCAGACGAAGATCAGTTGCCGCGGACCGGCGCTCGTCATTCCACTGAATGTCAGAAGGCGTACTTGATGGCGAATTGCATAATCCTGGGGCTGACGTCAGTCTGAATCTTGCCGAAGTTACTGCTGTTCATTGCCGCTGTCGGGTTCAGGAAATTTGCCTTGTTCTGAATATTGAAGGCTTCGGCGCGGATTTCCAGACTATGTCTTTCCTTGAATATAAAGCGTCTGGACAGCGCAACGTCCACTGAGAAGTAGCCGGGTCCGCTCAAGCTGTCATAGGCAAGGTTTCCAAGAGTGCCCGTTCCCGGCATTGAAAATGCCGACAGGTTCATCCAGCAGCTGATAGTCTGAGTGGCGCAATAAGGATTCGCCGCCGCCAGATTGGGCCGCTGGCCGCCAATGCCCGAGAGCGCGTTGTCGGTACCCGTCGTAACGTTAAAGAAGGTGCCGGTATGTGCGGCGAAGATCGGCGACAACTGCCAGTTGCCGGCTATAATCTGCAGGGCGCGGGATGAATATTTGGGCGATTGCAGCACCGCGGTCAGGTTGAAGTTATGCCGCACATCAACGGAAGTGCAGTTTCCGCGATCGAACCTCCTGTCGGCGGGATTGGTGTACACAGGCCCCGAGAGTTCGGTCGTAACGAGGTCGGAGATGCAGTGCGCATAGGTATAGTTGCCCAGCACCATAAAATTACTCGTAAGCCGGTGTTCAACCGAGACGAGCACTGAATTGAAACTGGCCGTGCCGCCATCGTCAAGGTACTCGAGATTGCCATACAACGGCCCCTGAGTGGCATTCTGTTGAGTCAGCAGCCGCCGGGGCTGAGTATTCGCAAGTGAGGAACAGGGACCGGCGGCCGTCAGACCGTATTGTCCGGCGGAACAGTTTCCTGGAATGTAAACGGCGGGATTCAATTCGCGATCGGTCCACAAGTGTATGGCGTTGTTGCCCAGATAACTCGCCTTCAGCAGCCAACTTGTCCCCAGCTGTTTCTGAACCGTAACGTTCCACTGGTCGAGATAAGTGTTTCGCACGTTGAGGGGAACGGTCTCATAGTATCCACCTTGCGGGAACACGAAGCTCGGGGTCAGTTGCACCGGAAACGGGCTGCCGCCGGGGAAACCCTGCCAGGGATCAGCGAAGCCGCCTGGCGGGAACGGGATAGTGATCGAATTGCCCCACGGGGGCGACGAAGAGTAGTTGTAAAAGAACAGGGTGTGGGGCATGTCATACAGGATTCCGAAGGACGCCCGGATCACCGTGCGGCCGTTCCCTGTCGGATCGTAAGCGATACCCAGCCGCGGCGCGAAGTTATTCCAGCGTGTGTTATTTGGCCGGTTGCCGGTCTGGAATCCAGTATCGCCTGGGAACAATGTGCCGACCGGCGCGTTCGGGTAAACGGACGAATGAATATTCGAGTTGAAAGCATTTTGGTCGAAGTGCGTCACCCATCCGTGGACGATGCTTCCCCCGAAGTATGGCTCCCATCGCAGACCGTAATTGATGGTCAGGTGCGGATTGACCTTCCACGAATCCTGTGCGTAAACTCCGACGTTGTTCCAACGCTCATTATCATGACTGACATTCGCGTCGGTGAAGGAAGCCAGCGCGCCGGCCATAAAGTCTCCCATTGCGGATCCGGTGATTTGCCCGCCGAAAGTGAAAAGACCGTCGCAATAAACGCAGAATGTCGAGTTCTGGCCTGGCCGGAGATAGTTCACGCCGAATTGCAGCTGATGGGCTCCCTTTACCCAATTGAAGTCGTCGGAAACCTGGTAGGTCGTGGTGGCGATCAGGCCGGGCGTCGCAAAGCCTCCCGCGCTGGCGAAATTACCGGTGATGTTGATGTTCGAGTAGTCCGGCAGAGGCTGGTAGTAAGGCGCCACGCCTATGTCCGGCGCACTGAATATCGGCACCTGGAACTTCGTGATGCCGACCCGGTTGAGGGTAGCGCGGAAGGTGTTCAGCATACCTGCGTTCAATATGTATGTGTGGCCCAGAACGACCGAGTTGACCTCGTCGTCCGTCCCCGCGTTCAGCACCGACAATTGCGTTCCCGTGTAGCTGGATGGTATTTCACTGTGAGCTATGAAATAGCGGCCGAAGATCGACTGCTTGGAATTTATCTGGTAATCGACCTTGACGATGCCGAGATTCTCGTTCTGATTGGCAATGATGCCATAGAAAGTCAGCCCGCAAGGTTCCGGGCCGAGTGGTTGATAATATTTGGACATCGCGAGCGCCTGCGGGCTGATCAGGGACATCGGCAGGACATTGTTGATATAAGGTGCCTTCAGGGTCTGAGGCTTCGAGAAACATTGCGACTCGTAAGGCGCAAGGTTACCCGTGAGCATGGACGGTGTCGGGACGTTGGCAGGCGTGGATGCGGGCTGCGAATGGATGATGGTGTCCTGATACCCGACGAAGAAGAAGAGCTTGTTTTTTCGGATCGGCCCTCCGAAAGTTCCGCCGAACTGGTTTCGCTTCAGCGCGTCCCTCGTTGTCGCGAAGAAATCCCGTGCGTTGAAATCCCCGTTTCGGACAAATTCAAAAGCATTGCCGTGAAATTGATTGGTGCCGGACCTGGTGACCACGTTTACCGCGCCCGCGGAGTGCTGTCCATATTGGGCGGGCAGAGCGCTGGTCTCGACCTTGAACTCCTGCACGGCGTCGGGGAAAGGCAACGGCAGATTCAGACTGTTGAAGGGATCGTTATGCGATCCTCCGTCCATCAGATAAGTCAGACCGTTGAGTGCTCCACCAGCCACGCTGACAAGGGCTTCGTTGGGATAGTTTTTGGTGGAAACGAGATTGCCGGAAGACGGACTGGCGCCGTAGGCGGACTGAACGGTTTGGGCGTTTCCCGCAATAGTAATCAGCTGAGTGATCTGGCGTCCGTTCAGCGGCAAGTCCACAACCTGCTCCTGATTGACCACCTGACCCACAGCGGTGCTGTGCGTCTCCACCATCGCGGCGGCGGCCTCTACCTGCACGGCTTCGCTGACAGCGCCAATTTTCAACACGGCATCGACGGCGGGAGCCGTGTCGACCTGCAAAACGATACCGCTCTGCACATAGGTGCTGAAGCCTTCTTTCTTGATCTCCACCCGATAGGGACCGACGGGAAGGCTGGGTAGCACGTACGTACCGTCCGCGGACGTGACGGTGGTCCGGATAGTGCCTGTATCGGTCTGGGTCGCAGTAACTTCCGCTGCCGGCACCCCCAATCCGCTCGCGTCCCGAACGGACCCTGCGATCTGGGAGACCGACTGAGCAAAGAGAGCAGCGCACGCGAGCGCGCAAACGAGCAGAGCTATGGTAAAGCGCCTGACAATCCGTATCATTTGTTTGACTTCCCCGTATTCAGGAGTACCCAGGTATTGTGCGGAACTCTATCATGTGTTGATAGGTATGTCAACGGATCCGGCATAGGTTGGAAACCCTCGTAAGTGGGCCAATCAACCTTCAGATGTTGGCTGGTTATCTCTTTCCAGAGCAGCGGGATTCCGACAGCGAGTACTGAATGCCGCGTGACGCAGTTCGGTGCGGAAGGACCGACGGAAATCAGGAATCATGGGGCGATCCCTCACGAGGTGACCGCGGCGGAGTGCCCACGAATTGCGCCGCTCCTGCGTCTCCGTATTCGTGCAGATCCGCCTGCTGATAACACTTTCGGAGGCAGCGCATAAATTTCCGGGCCGCTACCGCCAGGAAGCGACTGGCGGGGTTTTCCGCAGCCTGCTGGATTAAAGAACGCGCGGTTCGGCCGCCATGAGATCCTGAAACTCTTTTGTTTCCCGCAACGCCGAGAATTCCTTCGCCTGCAGCTTCTCTTTCTCTTTAAACCCTTCTTCGAGAGCCTTGCGCAGGTACTGAAGCGCGAGGTCGTTCTTCCCCGATAGCGCGTACATTCGGGCCATTTCGTAGTGGTACCGCGCACGATCGGCCACGCTCCGGTCCATCATTCTGGTGCCGACAAGGCCATGATTTTCGAACACCTCGGGATCGAGCTGCAACGCCCGGCTGTAAGCCACTGTCATGTCGTCGAACTTGCCGCGGGCATAATACGCCGTCCCGAGATTACTCCAGATGGACGCGGAGTTGGGCGCAAGCGTCAAAGCCTTCTTGTAACGGGAAATGGCGCCCCGAAACTTCTTCTGCGCGTAATATACAGTTCCCAGGTTATTGATGGCATCGGCATATTTGCCGTTGAAATGCAGCGAGCGTTGGTAGCTTTTCGCCGCCCCGTTCAGGTCGCCCATCTGATGGTAAGCAATCCCGACCTTGTTCCACATAACGGCTGAATTGCCGGCGTTTTCACGATACATGTCGGCTGCCGCCCGGAACATTTTCCGGGCCATGTAAATATCGCCAAGCTGCTCCGGGCTCATCTTCGATGGGGGGACAGCCGGCGTCTGAGAAGCCGTCTTAAGTTGGGCGCTCGCCAGCGCAGCGCCGATCATGAGACTCAGGATCGTTTTCATTTGAACACATCCTTTAACCTCCCCAAAAAGCCTTTCTTGCGAGGAGGTTCCGCAGGTGGATTCTGAGCCGCCGCCGCACCGGCGGCCTCGGACTTGCCGTCCTGTCCGGGAGGGAACGTCTGCAACGACGTTTGCGGTTGTGGTCTCTGAGGGGTGGAGGGCAATTCCCACCCCGAAACTGTCGTGTGATCGCCTTTGCCGCCGTGCAGCGGGCAGGTGCCCACTGGCTCGGTTCCGGCGATGAATACTTCCGGCGCCTGAGTCGGGCACACTGTGGTTGGCGAGCATCCCGGATTCCGGGTCGATCGTAACTGTCACGACGCCGTCCGGCACCGCGAACGGCTTGGCGTCCGCATAGCGCGGCAGTGCGACGGCGCGCTTCATGAATTCGGTCCAGATGGGCAGTGCGGAATGCGCGCCTTCAATGTCCAGTTCGCGGTTATCGTCGAAACCAACCCAGACGAGGCAAAGCAGATTGGACGTGAATCCGGCGAACCAGCCGTCGTGCGACGTGCCGGTCTTGCCCGCCGCGGGGGCCGTGAAGCCGCGCGAGCGAACGCCCGCCGCGGTTCCGGTGCGCATCACTTCTTCGAGCATGTTGACCACGAGGTAATCCACGCGCGGATCGAGCACGGTCTTCGTAACGGGCTTCTGATCGAGCAGTACCTTTCCATTCGGTTCCCTCACCAGCGAAATGAACGACGGCTGCACGCGAACACCATGGTTGGCGAAGATCGGTCCATGCGCCGGCCATTTCGATCGGCGTGGCGTCATACGAACCGATCGCCATGGCGGGAGTCGCCTTGACGTCCTCGCTGATGCCCGCTCGGTGCGCGAGATTGACGACCGTGCCGTAACCCACCATCTCGGCGACCTTTATCGTGGCCACGTTCAGCGATTTCGCGAGCGCCTTGCGCAAGCGTCACGGGCCCGTAAAAATCGTGTTCGAAGTTGTTCGGCGCATACTCCTGGCCGTCGAACTCGAAGGTGGTCGGCTCATCCACCACGATGGAGGCCGGCGTCAGGGTGCGGGTCCCGCCCGCGACCGCGGTGTTCATGGCGGCCGCATAGACGAACGGTTTGAAGATCGACCCCGGCGGGCGTTCGGACAGCATGCGGTTCAACTGGCTGGCGCCGTAGTTGCGGCCTCCGACCAGCGCCTTGATCTCGCCGGTGTGCGGATCGAGCGCGATCAACGCGCACTGCGGTTCCACGAACGGCGCATTCTTGAAGCGCTTCTGCTTGCGCACGAGCTCATCGACCTGCTTCATGCCGATCGCGACGGCTTCGTTCGCCGCCTTCTGCAGATCGAGATCGAGCGTGGTGTAGATCTTGTCGGCGCGGGCCTGAAAGTCGTAACCGGGAAACCGCTTTTCGAGATCGTCATTGAGCAGATCGACGAAGTACGGCGCTTCGCTCGATTCGGCGAGGCCCCGGTAGACCAGCGTCAGAGGCGCCTCGAACTGCGACTGCGTACTCGCGGTCGTCGATGAATCCGTTCTGCCGCATCAGCGCGAGGATCGCGTTGCGGCGTTCGCGAACGCGGTCAGGGTGGCGGTACGGGTTGTAATAGCTGGCGCCGCGCACGATGGCCGCGAGCGTGGCAGCTTCGGGCAGGGTGAGCGAGCGGATATCCTTGCCGAAGTATGCTTGCGCAGCTTCGCCGAAGCCGCGAATGGTGAAGCTGCCGCGGTAGCCCAGATCGACCTGGTTGCAATACATCTCGAAGATCTGCTCTTTGGTGAGCTTCTGTTCGAGCTGCATGGTGATCATGATTTCGGCCATCTTGCGCCGCCAGTTGCGCGCGGGCGTCAGGAACATGTCGCGCGCGAGCTGCATGGAGAGCGTGGATGCGCCCTGCGCGTTCCTGCCGCGTCTCACGTCTACCCAGCGCCGAACGGACGATGCCGATGGGGTCGAAGCCGGAATGCTGGAAGAAGCGCTTGTCTTCGGCGGAGAGGACGGCGTTCCGCAGAACCGGCGGAATGTCCTCGTAGTGCACGATGCGCTGTTTCTCGCGGTTGCGGTCGTAGAGGTTGGTGATGAGCTGCGGTTCCAGCTCGTAGAGCGGCCGGTCCGTGTTGTCGCGCAGCGAAACGATGCGGCGTGATTTTGCCGCCGCGCGAACTTGATCGGTGGCCGGCTCCTGATCGAAGTAGGCCTCCGCGCCGGGGAAGATGTCGATCGAATCCGGCGTGACCGTGTAGGAGCCGACGGATTGTTGCGATTTTCGTTGTAACCGGCGTGGCGCAGTGCGGCGGCGATTTCGGAGGGCGAACTCTTGTCGTTAACCGAGACCGATTCGGGCGCAGCAAAGATGCGCGCCGTCGAGCTGTACGGGCCGCCGTTCAGCCGCTCGTCGATCGTCTTCGAATAAACGTTGTAGAAATGAACAAACGTCCCCGCGCCGGCAGCGAGGGCCAGCACGACCACCGCCAGCAGAGTCTTTCCGGCGGGGTGGAGGAAAAACCGGACGAGCCAGGCATCTTTCTGGACACGAATCTTCCGTCCGGCCGGCTTCCCGTTTGCTCGCTTGCCCGCGGCGGGACTTTCGTCGGCGACCTTCATATTGTTTCTTTCAGGATAGCGGGAAATACGATGCGCGAGCGGCCCCTGGCGGAATCGACGAAAACTTCGGTACATAGAGTACCCTCGGGCGATCCTCATTTCATCGCCAGGCGTGCCCAGGCCCGAACATCGGTGCTAGTCCTTTCGGCCAGGGGGACAAGCGGCCCCGCCGCGCTGTTAAGGGATAATAACGAAGATGCGGTGTTGCGCATGACGCCTGTTCTGACCGAGCCAGCTCGCGCGGGCAGAACATCGGCCTCGTTTTCCTGGCCGACGATCACGTGGGTTTCCGTACTCCTGGCCGCATGCTATGCCCCCATCCTGGTCGCGCTGGTGCGTCAGTGGGGCGACGATCCCGACATGGGGCACGGTTTCTTCGTCCCCGTTATTGCCGCGGCGATTGCGTGGCAGAAACGCGGCCAGATCGCGGACAAGGCGCCCCAGCCCAACTGGTGGGGTCTGGGGATCATGCTGTGGGCGGGACTTCAGCTTTATATCGCGACCCTCGGAGCGGAGCTCTTTCTCGCCCGGACATCGTTTGTGATCTCGATCATCGGCGCCGTGCTCCTGCTGGGCGGCGCTGAATATCTCAGAATCTTCGCCTTTCCTTTGTTCATGCTGTTCTTCATGGTGCCCATTCCGGCAATCATTTATAACCAGCTCACATTTCCCCTGCAATTGATCGCCAGCCGCGCCGCTGAGGGGATGATCGATCTGCTGCAGATCCCGGTGATCCGCGAGGGCAATGTTCTGATTCTTCCCCAGCAAACGTTGAATGTCGTGGAGGCATGCAGCGGAATCCGGTCGCTGCTCACCCTGACGTTCATGTCGCTCGTCTACGGTTACGTCTTCGAGAAGCGCCCCTGGCTGCGGGTCGTTCTGTTTTTCTCGACAATCCCGGTGGCGATCGCCGCCAACGCGGGCCGGGTGGCTTTCACCGGCGTTGTTTCTCAATTCAATCCCGAACTCGCGGGAGGATGGTTTCACGAAGCGCAGGGCATGGTGATCTTTGTGATCGCTCTTGCCATCCTGGTTGCCTTCCATCAGTCGATCGTTCGCACCTGCAACATGGTGAACCGGAGGCGTGCATGAACGCGCTCCTGCGCAGTAAATTCCTGTATGGCCTGACTCTGGTTCTGGTCGTTCAGGCTGTTCTCTTCTACTCCGCATCCCACGGCGAAATCACTCCGCTGGCCGCCCCCCTGGCTACTTTTCCGCTCACGGTCGGCTCCTGGCGCATGGTTCAGGAAGGCGTCATCGATCAGGACACGCAGGACATCCTCAAAGCTGATGAAATCATGACCCGGGTCTACGGCGGTCCGGAAGGAGAGGCGAACCTTTTCGTCGCCTGGTTCAAGACCCAGCGCCAGGGCCAGTCCCCGCACTCGCCCAAGAATTGCCTGCCCGGTTCGGGCTGGCAGCCGTCGTCCACCGGACGTATCGATGTTCCCGTAGCCGGCGGCCCGATCCGCATCAACCAGTACGTGGTGTCGAAAGGCGAGGCGCAAAGTGTGGTTCTCTACTGGTATCAGACCCAGGGACGCGTAATTGCCGACGAATTTGCCGCCAAATTCTATCTGATTTCGGACTCAATTCGCCATCACCGGAGCGATACGGCCCTGGTAAGGGTTGTCGTTCCGATTCCTGAAGGACAGACGCCGCAGGCCGAGAAGGTGGCGACGGACTTCGTCCAGGCCTTCTATCCGGTAGTCAAGGCTTATCTCCCGCAGTAGCGCAAGGGCTGGGCGCCGGTCACTTTCGGCTGGGCGCGAAAGCACCCCCCGAGCACTTATGGCCCTACCCGAGGAGCGGACTTTCCACAAGGTCCCAATCACGGAATTCGACGCCGACCAGACCGTCGCCTCGCGAGCCGCGATCGAGGCGTTTATGAAAGAGACGGGCGCACAGCTCTGGATTCAGCACGACTACATCGCGAACGCGAAGCTTAAAAAATCGCCCGCGTATTACGAATAGATTTCGGCCATCAACACGTTTTCCCCGCAGCGTCTGTTTTGCCGGCGGGAACCGCCCAACCCATGCACGAATCGTCAGGGATGAAAACACTTGATCTGTTGTTCTTCGATGCCGGCGGTGAACATCGCGGCGCGGCGAATGCGTTATGCGAGGTCGCCCGGCCGTGGGCATAAGAATGCCGTCAGCGCGACGTCAGGCCGCCTCGGAAAGCACAGGCGGGGCGTTCGTGCCGCAGCAGCGTTTGTATTTCGCTCCGGAACCGCAGGGGCAGGGTGCGCTTCGGGGGATCGATACCGCCTGCGGCGCTTCGGATTGGGTTTGTTTTGTCAGATTGTTTGGGAGCAACTGCCGGCGGACGTCCGGGATGAAGCTCGGGATGAGGTCGTTGTCGTTTCGGTCCTGGCGTTCGGTCTGGAGGCGGCGCAGTTCGGCAGTGGCGCGCTGGAAGTGGCGAAGCGCCTGAGCTCGGGCGCGGTCGATCGAATTCCAGGCGGCGGCGGTGGCCGGGTCGAGCATTGGATCCAGACCGGTTTGGGTTTCGAGGGTCGATTCGGCTTTGGCGCAGCGGCGAAGACGCCAGGCGGCGTGGACGATTTCCGCAGCGAGAGTGGTTTCCATGGCGCCTTGCGGTGCGAGCTGCTGCTGGAAGTCCTCGCAGAAGGCCTGGTAGAGAGATTCTTCCTCGGGGCGAACGACGTCGCCTGCGGAATAGAGCCCGAACGTGGTCGAGTTGCGGGATACGCGCGCTTTGCCATCGGCGGTACGGGGTCCGGTGGAGGCGTCCGCGTTGCGGCGGTTGGCTGCGATTTGAGCTTCTGTGGACATGAATATCCTTTTCCGGCATCAGCATAGCTGGCGAAAACAGGGATCCAGCGCGTGGGTGGCCGTAAAGCATTGAAAACGCTCGGTAAAAATTTGTCAAAATCTGGAACTGGCCGTGTAGAGGGCAGCAGATGAACGCCGATTAATGGCTCGGTCCGCACGCGAGGATGCCCGGACCCGTCCAGCGAAGTGCCGGCGCTATTGGGCCAAGGCATAGAAGTTTCGCGCGATGCGCCGGCTTGCCGGACATAGAAGGAGGTTATGTTGTAGTAAATGGCGGTGTGTTTTGAGTCACCCGCACCTTACCATCATCTGCTCAAGTCCATCCGGGGGCAACAGCGAATGTGGTCGATGGAGTTTTCGCGGTTTCTCGCTCTTTTGACCAATGCGGACAAAGACTTTGGACGGAGGCCAAGAAGATCTGCTCTTTCAATCGAACTGTTGGACGCTCGCCGCGTTATGCCGATCAGATTCACGGTGAATGACGGCGTTCCGGTTCGCGAAGATAATGCTTCCTCAAGCAGACCCGATCTGTCGACCAATGCCTTGTGACGGTGGTCTACAAGTTCAAATAAGCTGTTGCACAGTTCCGCGCAGACCTCCGCAACATCTGGATTCAGTTTGTGGTAACCGGGCAGGGAGGCCGTCCAATCCGCGCACTCCGTCCGTGGGCCGCTCATTCGGTAGCAAGGTTCTACCGGGCTGTACTCCGCAACCGCGCTACTTACATGGACGTTTCACATCGAGGGCATGTGATCGCGCCGTTATCGCGAGATGACGCACCGACGCGTGGGCCGTCGTCGCGTTCGTCGTCGAGGATTACTTTTCCGAAAAAACGCTGGTGGCTTCGCCCCAGAGAAAAACGGCAAGGTTGAAATGCCCTGTCACCGCAAGCTGGGAGTATCTCGACGCCTACATCAAGGCTGCCGGTTGCGGATGATCGCAAGGGGCCGTTGTTCCGCGCCGCTATCGGCAAAACAAAGAAGCTCGGGCCGGGGGCGATGTCACGCACGGATGTCTGGTACATGGTACGCCGACGCGCTGCCAATGCCGGGATTGAAACCGCAATAGGCTGCCATACGTTCCGCGCCACAGGGATTACCGACTATCTCACGAATGGCGGGCGGATCGAGGTCGCGCAACGGATGGCCGGACACTCGAACGCGAAAACGACGGGTCTGTATGACCGGCGCAACGATGACATCAGCGGGAAGGAATGGGATTTGAGCGTCGGCCAGCGTTAAAGAGCGTTTGGCATGACTTTGGAGCAAAGTTATTGCGAATCTGTGCGCAGTACTGGTGTTCGCGCCGTGGGCGCCCGATTTCACGCCTCGGCGCTGGTCGCGATCCTTTACCCCGGCGCGGGTCCGCTTCGCTGATGAGGCTGCGCTCCAGTTCCGCCAGTACGCCAATCATCTGCCACATGGCGCGGCCTGTCGGCGTTTCAGTGTCGATTGCCTCCGTGAGCGGAACGAAATTTCACGCCGCGTTTTTTCAGGTCGTCGAGCAGGGTGT
This sequence comes from Terriglobia bacterium, assembly GCA_963718155.1. Lineage (GTDB taxonomy): Bacteria > Acidobacteriota > Terriglobia > Bryobacterales > Bryobacteraceae > BOG-234. Next base: position 68,140 of record CAVQYP010000011.1, read on the forward strand.
ATCGAGGTCGCGCAAGCTGCGGCCTAACCGGTCGCAGCTTCCACACGTGAAGCGTGTCGCCGGTTGGAGTTTCTTCAGGCAACGGAGAAGGGCAGGCTTCGTCGTCGCTCCTGGATAGACCTCCGCGTCTTTGAAAATCGGTTTCTGCACCGACCTTCTTCAGGGCGGCGAGTGCAGGACCGGAGTTCTGGTCGTCCGGTCGATACACGGGCATAGCCGTATTTCATGCCTCCATTTTGCACCAGACATTTGCAACATGCCAAGCCCAATGTTTACGGGCCTTCCGGCAATGATGCAAGACTTACCCTTTGTGCGACTAGCGATAGCCGTTATTCTCGATACATGGTCAGATGCATCACCTGTTTTATCGTTTTAGCGACCATCTGGCTGGCAACGCCGGGCGCTGCCGATCTACGTGCACAAGGAACGTCAACGATGGCAGAAGAGAAACTGATGCGTGATCTTTTCGACCGCTGGGAACGTGTTTGGCATGAGGGCCAGTACGATCTGATCCCCACCTGCGTCGGCCCACATTTCATCCGACACGACGAACAAGGTGACCGGACGGTAACACGCGAGGCTTACACGGCGGAGCTTGCCAAGATGCGGCAGGACAGGCCGGGCATCCGGGTCGTCGTTTATGACCACACATTCAATGGCGACCGCGCATGGTTCCGCTTTTCGTTCAAATGGACTGATCCACAGACCGGCGAGGCGCGGAGCCGCGCAGGTTTTCAGTCGTACCGGATCGAGGGCGGAAAACTTGCGGAGACCTGGCTTATGCTCCAGCCACTGGGGTCGGCATGGACAGACGCCGTTGCGCAGGAGCACTGGACAAGCCCCCCGCCAATCCAGTAAGCGTTTTTACTTCCGTTGCGCAAAGGACCCCTTGTGAGACCCGGAAACATCGGCCATCCGCGACAAAAGGTCTTTGGAGTACTTACGCCACAATCGCGGATCTGGTCAGGCTGATTCGTCCGGGCCTGAACCAGCTCCCCTGAAGCCGGGTATCGGAGTCACAGGTCATTCCATTCGAAGCCGCCGCAGGCCGCTCTGCCCCTCCATTACAGATCGCGTACTAACATAGCGAAATGAGTAGGTCCGGAACCGGCTTTATCGGCCTTGCGCTTTGCGCGCTCTGCATTTTCCCGCTGCATGCGGAAGAATTTCTCATCGGAACACCGGCGATTCGATATTCAATCGAGAAGCTGAACGTGCTCGGCAGTGTCCTGATGATCGGAGCGCATCCCGACGACGAAAACAACGCCGTACTCTCGTATTGCTCGCGGGGCCTCAAGATGCGCACCGGCTACCTCTCCTGCACGCGCGGCGAGGGAGGCCAGAATCTCCTCGGCCCCGAACAGGGCGCGCTCCTGGGAGTGCTTCGGACTCAGGAACTGCTGGCGGCAAGGCGCGACGACGGGGGAGCGCAGTACTTCACCCGTGCCATCGACTTCGGATTCACCACATCCGTAGCCGAAACGATGTCGTACTGGGGCCATGACCGCACGCTGTCCGATATCGTCTGGGTCATTCGCCAGCAGCAACCCGATGTCATCATCCTTTCATTCAGTGGAACGCCGAGCGACGGGCACGGGCATCACCAGACATCCGCAATCATCGGCAAAGAAGCTTACGAAGCTGCAGGCGACCCCACTCGTTTTCCCGAGCAGTTGAAATGGGTGAAGCCGTGGCATGCGCGCCGCCTGCTGCGGAGCCGCTTCGCGCCGTTGACCCCTGCCGCCGGCCGCGGCGGGAATACAGCCGTCGCCGCTCCCGAAGGTCTCGGCAGTGCCGCTGTAGCGGCGGCACGCGGCGGCAGCGCCGCTACGGCCCCAGGACGCGGCGGGGCGCCCGCGGGCCCCGGACGCGGACCCGATCCGTTTCCGAATCAGCCCGTGATCTCGATTGACACAGGAATCTTCGATCCCGTGATCGGTCGTTCCGACCGCGAAATTTCGGTCATCAGCCGCAACGAACACAGAAGTCAGGGCCAGGGCGCCACGATCGTCTACGGAGATGCGGAAAACCTGCTTTCCTTCGTCGAAGGCGAGCAGCCGCAAAAAGGCATTTTCGACGGAATCGACACGAGCTGGAACCGGCTCGCCGGCGCGGGTGACACGGGCGAACTGCTTGCAAAGGTGCAGCGCGAATTCGACGATCTGCATCCGGAAAAGAGCGTCCCCGGTCTGCTCCAGGCACGCCCGGCCGTCGAGAAGCTGGCCCGTCAGGGGGAGCAGTGGGCTAAATGGAAACTGCAGGACATCGACGAGACGATCGCCCTTTGCGCCGGGCTCCGAACGGAGGCCGAGGCGAATGCCGCGACCTTTATACCGGGCGAGACCGCAAAGCTTTCTCTGACGGCCCTGAACCGCTCGACGCTCCCGATTACCCTGGCGGACATTCACTTGAGCGGATGGAAGGACATGGATGCGCCGGTGAAGAACAAGCTTCTTGCGTACAACAAGCCGGATGTAACAACCGTACCTTTACCGATCTCCGCGACCCAGCCGTATTCGCAGCCGTTCTGGCTCAAAGAGCCGCATGAGGCGGGCAGCTACACCATCTCCGATCAGACCCTGATCGGCCGCGCCGACATTCTTCCCGAAGTGGTGGCGCGCTTCGATTTCATCCTGAACTCCTCTCCGTTTTCAATCACCGAGCCAATTCACTTCCGCGCCGCCGATCCGTCCAAAGGCGAATATGTGCGCCCGGTGGTCGTGGAGCCGCCTTTCTCGATCGACCTTCCGGCGGCTAATTTCGTCTTCCCGTTGGGCTCATCACGCGATTTCAGCGTGCAGGTTCGTGCGCTGGCGGCGAACCAGTCGGGTGAAGTGCGCCTGCAAACACCCGAAGGCTGGAAGGTCTCGCCCGCCGCCGCCCCGTTTCAGTTGAAGGAGGTGGGCGAGGGACAGGAAGTGCGATTCCATTTGACGCCACCGGCCGGGGCGCTTTCCGGACGCTTCAAAGTAACCGCGAAGGCGGGCAGCGTCGAAATTGCGAGCGGTGTTGACGTAATCCCCTATACGCACATCCCGGCGCAGACGGTTCTCGTTCCGGCTGAAGGCAAACTCTCCGCGGTCCAGGTGAAGGTGCTGGCGCATCGGGTGGGCTACGTAATGGGTTCGTCCGACAAAGTGCCGGAGGCCCTCCGTCAGATCGGCTGTCAGGTAGATCTCCTGGACGACAAAGAGCTGGGATCGGGTAACCTGGCCATTTACGACGCAATCGTGACAGGCGTACGGGCGTATTCCGTCCGCGCTGATCTACGCGCCGCGCAACAGCGATTGCTCGATTACGTAAAGAGCGGGGGAACGCTTGTCGTGCAATACAACAACGGCGCCGACGCCCGCATCAGTCCGTCGGTGGCGGAAGCTCTCGAACACCTTGGGCCCTATCCGTTTACGTTCGGACGCGACGACGCGCGGGTAACGGACGAAGACGCGCCGGTCAAGGTCTTGCTGCCGGCTTCGCCCCTACTGAATGTTCCCAACAAAATCACCCCCGCCGATTTCGAAGGCTGGGTGCAGGAGCGCGGTCTTTACTTCTCCAACAAGTGGGACCCGAAGTATGAAACGCCGATCGAGACGCATGACAAAGGTCAGGCGGAACTGCCGGGCGGAATGCTGTATACGCGATATGGCAAGGGAGCCTATATCTTTACCGCTTACTCATGGTTCCGGGAACTGCCTGCCGGCGTTCCCGGCGCATACCGCATCTTCGCAAACCTGATCAGCGCCGGCAAAGCGAAATAACAGCAGTGGCGCCGGCGATCTTGTCGCCGGTGGCCTTTCCTCGACTTCAACCTAAACACGTCTTCTGGGATCACGATCCATACCGATCACCTCAGCCGGCGCTTCCCTGCCGTCTCTGATCTGCCGCGAACGTTTGGAGCCGTAAAGCCCCAGGGCAAGAAGCGCAACACCAAGAAATCCCAGCAGAACCGGCTCCGGCGCATTCGCTACGCCCGCGTCGGGAACCGACGGCCCGATCATCCCCAGACCGTAGAGCTCGGAAAGCAACGCGGGATCGATACCACTCAGCTCATCGACAATCGTGAGCCAGGAATTCATTGTTACGAGATTTGCCGCCGAAGTCCACTGATTGGAAGGCTCGAGCGCGATAAACCATTGACTGAGAGACCATCCGTTGAGGTCCGCGGGGATGCCGCCAAACGCGTCCTCCGGCCGGTCCCAAACGTCCGTGAAAGCGATTGTATCGGCTGCGGCCATGCTCGCACAAAACAAACAGACGATCAACGCACACAGAAAGAGAACTACTTTCCGCTTTTGCATATATCCCTTCCTGCCTGAAACAGCTTCGCTAGCTACTTTCCGGCGCAAAAATGCCAAATCCGACCGCACGGCCACTTGCTTACGCGCGTGGCTCGGTAGCCGTTGTTGATAGCACGAGATTTCATTCTGAGCCGCGACGGTAACGGAGCGGTCCGAGCCCGAAGAATCGAATTTTGCGCTGGAAAGTCAGCTAAACCACACGGAAACCGCGAAAAAAAGACTCACGCCTTACAATGACAACGGTCCATGACCTCTCGCTCCCTGTCTATCCTTGTGCCCATGTACAACGAGGAAGAGTTCATTCATGAACTCCTGTCGCGGGTCATCGCAGCTCCCCTCCCCGACGGCCTCGACCGCGAGATCGTCGTCGTTGACGACTGCTCAACTGATGGATCGGCGGAGGTCGTGGAAAACTTTACGGCAGCCTCGCCTGATCTCAGAATCCGACTCATCCGGCACCAGAAGAACCGGGGCAAGGGCGCCGCGATCCGGACGGCGATACAGGCCGCCGAGGGCTACTACAGCGTCATTCAGGATGCCGATCTCGAATACGATCCCCGCGAGTATCCGAAACTTCTGGGACCGCTGCTGAAAGGCGAAGCCGACGTCGTCTACGGTTCACGTTTTCTGGTAGCGGGAGAACGGCGCGTTCTCTACTACTGGCACTCGCTCGCGAACCATATTCTGACCACTCTTTGCAACATCGCCGCGGACCTCAACCTGACCGACATGGAAACCTGCTATAAGGCCTTCCGAACCTCATTCGCGAAGACGATTCCCATTCGGAGCGACCGCTTCGGCATCGAACCCGAACTCACCATCAAATTTGCGCGCCGCGAGGCCCGCATCTATGAGACCCCGATCAGCTACTACGGTCGCACTTACGCCGAGGGAAAGAAGATCGGAATGAAAGATGCCTTCGAAGCTCTCTGGGTAATCGTGCAAGCGCGATTCACGAGAAAGATCTTCACCGATCCGGGCCACTCCGTTCTCGAGGCTCTCTCGTTCGCGCCAAAGTTCAATCGCTGGCTGGCGGATACCATTTCGCCCTTTGTCGGAGACAGGGTGCTGGAGATCGGAGCCGGCATGGGGAATCTGACCCGCCATCTCTGTACACACAGGAAGTCCTGGGTTGCCACGGACGTGAACGTCGAATACCTGGACCGCATTCGCAGCCTGTTCCGGCATCGCCCTTCGCTGAGCGTCTGCAACCTGGATGTCGCAGAGCGGGAGAGCTTCCTCCCCTTCGCCGGGCAGATGGATACCGTCGTCTGTGTCAATGTGCTCGAGCACATTGAGGATGACGCCGCTGCGCTTGAGTCGATCCGGACTGTGCTTGAGCCCGGCGGAAAACTCATTCTGCTGGTCCCGAACGACCCGAAGGCTTACGGCACGATCGATCGGGAAATCGGGCATTACCGCAGGTATACAACCATCGGTCTCCGTTCGCTCGTTGAGAGTGCGGGATACGAAATCGAAGAAATGCGGAGCTTTAATCGCATCTCGATGCCCGGCTGGCGAATCACGGGCCAGGTCCTGAAAGGCGCAACCATTTCACGTTTGGCCCTTGGCGTGTTTGACAGGTTTGTATGGCTTTGGCGGAAAATCGACGGCAGTTTGCCCTGGCAGCCGGTGTCCATCATCGCAATTGCGCGACGAAAATGCTGACTTGCGAGGCTCGGATTTCCGCGTGAGATTTACCCGCTGGCTCTTGTCCGACATCGAGGCCCCGGAACTCGGCGAGAAAAAACCTGAGGCGAGGAACGAATGGTGGCGCGTCATGTGCCTCACCGGGGTGGATTACTTCTCCACTCTCGGCTACCAGCCTGGGATCGCCTTCCTCGCGGCCGGCGTACTTTCTCCGGTGGCTACGCTCGTTCTGGTTCTCGTGACGCTCCTGGGCGCCCTCCCGGTCTATTCCCATGTGGCCGCGGCAAGTCCGAACGGGCAGGGCAGCATCGGAATGCTGGAGAGGTTATTTCCCGCGTGGAGCGGCAAGACGTTCGTGCTTGTTCTGCTGGGATTCGCCACTACGGACTTCATTATTACGATGACGCTGTCGGCTGCCGACGCCGCGGCCCACTTCGTTCGAAATCCCTTCACACCGCACCTCCTGCGAAATCAGATGGCGATCACGCTGCTGCTCCTCGCCGTCCTCGGGGCAATTTTCCTGAAGGGATTTCGGGAAGCGATCGGCGTCGCCGTCGTTCTCGTCGGAATATACCTCGCCCTGAATGTCGTGGTGACCGCGGTGGGCGTACGGGAAGTGCTGCGGCACCCCGAAACCATCAGCCACTGGCGCGACACACTCTTCGCGAGTCACGGTGACCTGCTGACGATGGTGGGCATCTCCCTAATATTGTTTCCGAAGCTTGCGCTCGGATTGTCCGGTTTCGAGACCGGCGTCGCCGTAATGCCGCTGATTTCCGGCGCGCAGCCGGCGGATCGCATTCGGAACACCCGGAAGCTGTCTGGCGACGGCCGCGGTCATCATGAGCCTTTTCCTGATGGCGACCAGCATGGTAACTACCCTGCTGATTCCGCCTGAAAAATTCAGGGAAGGCGGCGAGGCGAACGGACGCGCGCTGGCTTATCTCGCGCACCAGTACATGGGGGGCGCCTTCGGATCGGTTTACGACATCAGCACGATTCTTATCCTTGCGTTCGCGGGTGCATCGGCCATGGCCGGCCTGCTCGAATCTGATCCCCCGCTATCTCCCGCGCTTCGGCATGGCGCCTGAGTGGGCCCGCGCGTCGCGTCCTCTGGTGCTCGTGTTCATGGCTATTTGCTTCACCGTGACTATCCTGTTTCACGCCGATGTCGACGCCCAGGGTGGCGCGTACGCGACAGGTGTGCTGGTGTTGATCACCTCCGCCGCGTTCGCCGTGACCATCTCGGTCTGGGATAAAGCGCTGCGCTGGCCCTTTCTGCTGGTGGCGCTGGTCTTCGTCTATACAACGGCGCTCAACATCTACGAACGGCCCGAGGGAATCAAAATCGCGTCGTTCTTCATCGTGTCGATGATCGCGACGTCTCTGCTTTCGCGGGCTCTGCGTTCCACGGAATTACGGATCGGTTCCGTCGAAATTGACGAGAAGGCGAAGGCTCTTCTGCGCGAGGACGAAGACGAAGTGATCCGGCTCATCGCGCGAGCGCCGCGCGATGAGTCCGAGGAGCAACTGGATGTGGTCGACAGTGAAATTCGCTACTATCACAACATCGGAGACGGCGAGCGGCTCTATTTCTTTGAGGTCGGACGCGGCGATGCGTCGGAGTTTGAAGCGACTCTGCGCATCACCGGCAAGCGCGTCGGAAAACACTCGGTGCTCTGCGCAGAGAGCGTGGTGGTGCCGAATGCGATTGCGGCCATGCTGATCTACCTTGAAAAGACGACCGGCAAAGTTCCGCACGGCTACTTAAAGTGGCACGAAGGAAATCCCATCGCCAACGTCTTTCAATTCCTGTTCTTCGGGGAGGGCGATGTTGCGCCCATTGCGCATGAAGTTTTGCGGCGTGCGGTTCCCGATATCCGGCACAGACCGGTAATTCACGTAAGCTGACCGGTGTCAGCCGAACGGTAAGATCGTGTCATGATTCGTCTCGATCCCCGGCTGCCCCAACCGGACCCCGATCCGGTTTTTCCTCCGTCAGAACCGGAACCCGATCCGGAACCCAACGTCGACATACCGCCGGACCCGGTCCCGCCTTTTCAGATGTCTGCCCGTTAAGAGCGGCGGTCACGCGATCTCTCTTCGAGCGTTCGGCGGAGAACCGGAAGCACAGCGGCGTCTTTTGGAGCACCAACTTCGGCCTTAATTAACTTCGATAAGAACCGCCGGATCGAGAATCCGAATCTGCAGCCCCTCGCTGTCGAAGTCATGACGCAGGAGGGTAGTAAGGCAGCGTAATCCCGAGCCGCTCCGATTGCGCCGAGGACATCCAAAGGCCCGAACTTTGTCATAAGCAACCGATGCCCGTTCGAGAAGAGGTGGCTTGAGCCCGGCCTCAAGCGACGCTCGGGTTGCGCTCGATAAATCGCGTCAAGTTCCAGCAGAGCGCCCCGGAGCCTGGCGACATTACTTTCCTCGCGCGAGTGTACGACGTCGAGATCAAAAGTATTAATGGGCGCTCCCTCAAGCACGGCGCCGATGCCACCGACCACGATGAAATCCACATGATGAGCGCAAAGCACGTGCAGGATCGCGAGAAAGTCAGTCGGATTCGAGGGCGGCACGCAGCTTCTGCACCGAGTTTACGTGCCCCTGCAGTACTTCCAGCCGTTCGGCGGGCGTAAGCGACAGCATCCATCGAATAAGAGTAAGGTCCACACCGTCATCGCTGTAGTCGGGCAGTTCGGCGCCGGGCTCAGCCATCACTATTCCGCGCGGTTCATCATAAACGTAGCCGTGCCTTCGAAGAATTCCCGCAGCACGGCCTCCGCCTCGGCAGGCAGCGCCGCTTCCGAGAGAGCGTTGCTCATCAACTGGATCCAGCGGTCGCGTGCGGCCTGATTAATCGCAAACGGGCCATGCCTCATCCGCAAACGCGGATGGCCGCGCTGCTCCAGATATCGCGGCGGCCCGCCAAACCGGAAGATGAGAAACTCGCGCAGCCGTTGTTCCGCGCCCGCCAGATCGTCCTCCGGATACATCGGGCCCAGCACGTCATCGTGCGGTACCTGGCGGTAAAACGCGGCAACCAGAGAACGGAATCCCTCCTCTCCAATGAGCGAATAAATATCCTGATCATCCATGCAAGCGGCTCCAGTATCGCATTCGGCCCGCGCGATAATGAACGTGTTTCCCCATGGACTTCAAGGAGCGCCTCAGAGAACAGGTCGACATCGTTCGCGTCGTGGGAGAGTATGTGCGGCTGCGCCGGGCGGGTCAGCGTTATTCAGGTCTCTGTCCGTTCCACAACGAAAAGACTCCCTCGTTTTCGGTCTCCCCCGAACACCAGTATTTCCGATGCTTCGGTTGCGACGCAAAAGGCGACGTCTTCAAGTTCGTGATGATGATCGAAGGACTCACGTTCTTCGAAGCTCTGAAAAAACTCGCCGATCAGAACGGCATTGCGCTGCCGAAGCAGTCGTTCGCAAGCGACGACGAAACGCGCCTCAAAGCGGCGTTATACGAAATGCATGAGATCGCGGCGGAACACTTCCGTTCGAATCTCGCGGGCCCGAATGGCGCGGCGGTACGCGCCTACCTCGCGAAGCGCGGTGTTGACCCGGCTGTAGTGGAGCAGTTCAGTCTCGGACTCGCCGATGGTTCAGGACGCACGCTCCTCCGCATTCTCGAGAAACGCGGGATCAAACCGGAATATTTGGAAGAATCCGGGCTTGTTGGAAAACGCGACGACGGGTCCCTCTACGATCGCTTCCGAAACCGGCTGATGTTCCCCATCCAGAACGAATCCGGCAAAGCAATAGCCTTCGGCGGCCGCGCGCTCGATCCCGACGATAAGGCTAAATACCTCAACTCGCCCGAGACAAAGATCTATCGCAAATCGAACGTTCTTTACAATCTTCATCGCGCCAAAGAATCGGCCATGCGTCTCGACCGCATCGTTCTGGTGGAAGGTTACATGGACGTAATCGGCGCATGGCAGGCAGGCGTTAACGAGGTGGTCGCGTCATGCGGCACCGCGCTTACATCCGAACAGATCCGGGCCATGAAGCGCCATTCCCTCAACCTGCACCTGAATTTCGACCCCGATGCCGCCGGAAATAAAGCGAGCGAACGCTCCATCAAACTCCTGCTGGACGAGAACATGAAGGTACGGGTCGTGGAGCTCGAAGGCGGCCTCGACCCGGACGAGTACTGCCAGCAGTACGGGGCCGAGGCGTACCGCGAGCGGATCGTGAAGGCGAAGGCGTACTTCTACTGGTTAGCCGATCGCGCCAGAGCCAGGTTCAACATGCGCGAGCCGCAGGGGCGCATTGACGCCTTCCAATCCCTGGTGCCGGCAATCCAGGAACTGAGCGATAAACTGGCGCGCGACAGTTATGCCAACGATCTGGCCTCTTACCTGGCAGTAGAACCGGGACTCGTGCGCGAACACTTTCGAAAGCTTGCGGTGGATCGCGTAGAACGCGCGCCCGCTCCCCGAGTAGATCCCTCGAAGGCTACGGATCGCATCCTGCTGCCGCTCCTGGTGAACGACAGTGACGCGCGAGCGCAATTAGCCGACCACCTGCGCGACCTTCCGGCGCTCCGGCAACTATCCACCGGCCCGATTTTCGAGGCGCTCCTCGCCATGCATGACGCATCCGAAAAAGTGAGTTTTAATACGCTTCATGAGAGGCTTGCCCCTCAGCACCAGGAAAGTCTCGCGATGATCGTCCTCGATTCCGGTGCCGCGGGCCTGACCCTGGAAGACGGTATGGCATGCATCGAAGCGCTCCGCCGGGCGCACCGTGAAATCACCGCGCGTGAGCTTAAAAACCGCATCAAAACGGCCGAACGCGAAGGCCGCATCGAGGAAGCGATCGAGCTTACTCACCAGCTTTCACACATCAGCTGACCCTTTGGTCGCATCCGTTTTCTGCAACAAGCAAACTTTTTTCCATCACCTGCCGGATCCCGCACATCTGTAACGAACTTACTTTTAATGTCACTTGGTGGCTGATGCAGACGCATATATTAGCGCGGGAGATTCGTGTACAATGATTCGGTTCGAAACCGGTGAGGGGGCCATCTCAGTGGTGGAAGACAAGCTCGACGCGGTTGATCCTTTTACTCTGATGACCAGGGAAAATGGGATCGGTTTCTTCGAAGAAGTGGGCGAACTTGTCCCCCCCGAAATCGATGAGACCCCGCTTGACGAATCGATCCCGGATGACAAATCCGCGGAATCCGAGGAACTCGCCGAACTCGGGAAGCTGGATAAAACCTGGGATCCCGTAAGGATCTATTTGCGCGAAATGGGAGCGGTCCCCCTTCTGAATCGGGAGGGAGAGATTGCGCTCGCGCGCCGCATCGAACGCGGCCAGACCGGAACGAGGCGCGCCCTGTCGCGTTGCCCTCTGATCGTGCTCGAGATCGCAAGGCTGGGAGACAGCCTTCGCAATGGAGTGGTCTTCGCTCGCGACGCTCTGCTGTTCACGGACCCGATTCCGTCCGACGAGATTTACGAGGATGGCGCACGGGAAGCCATTGCCGCGTGCGACGAACTGGGGCGGTTGCGCAGGAGATTCCTGCAACTGAAGCAAAGGCTCGTCGCCGTCCCCCGTCAGTCGAAGCCGAAGCAGAATCGGCGGTTGCGCTGGGAGATGGCGCGCGTGGCCGTGCGGATTTCACGAATGGCCTGCTCGATTCCGCTGCAGAACAGCATGGTCCGGAATCTGATCGGCAAGCTGCGCGCCGCGGTGGATGAAGCAGCGCCCATCGAGCAGCGGATCGCGCATAATCAGAGAGCAATCGAGACGACCTCATCCGGGGAAGCGCTGAGGGAGTTGCGTCGCGAGCAGCGGTGCCTCATGGCTGCGATGCACGATTTCGAAGAACGGTTCGGTTCCCCGGCGATCGAACTTCGCCGCCTGCTCGAAGTGGTCAACCGTTCCGACCGCGAAGCCCAGGCCGCGCGGCAGGAGTTGATCGAAGCAAATCTCCGGCTTGTCGTCAGTATCGCGAAACGCTATAACAATCGCGGCCTGCAGTTCCTCGATCTGATTCAGGAAGGCAATATCGGCCTCATGAAGGCGGTCGAGAAGTTCGAGTATCGCCGCGGCTATAAGTTCTCGACCTACGCGACCTGGTGGGTCAGGCAAGCGATCACGCGGGCGATCGCGGATCAGGCGCGCACCATCCGGATCCCGGTGCATATGATCGAAACCATCAACAAGCTGGTTCGTTTTACCCGTTTGCTGGTACAGGAACTGGGCCGCGAGCCCACCACCGAAGAGCTCGCCGAAAAGATGGAAATGCCGGTGCAGAAGGTGCGCCGCGCGATGCGAGTGGCGCAGGAGCCGATCTCGCTCGAAACGCCGATCGGTGAAGAGGACGAGTCCCATCTGGGCGACTTCCTCGTGGATCACACAACCGTGTCGCCCTCCGACCAGGTCATCACCCTGAATCTCAGTGAACAGACCGCCCAGGTGCTCAAGACGCTCTCTCAGCGTGAAGAGAAGATTATCCGGCTGCGATTCGGCATGGACGACGGGAACGAACATACGCTCGAAGAGGTCGGCCACAGTTTTGAAGTGACCCGCGAGCGAATCCGCCAGATCGAGGCCAAAGCTTTACGGAAGCTGCGCCATCCGAGCCGCAGTTACCGCTTAAAGACCTTCCTCGAAGAGGTATAAGGAAACTATAAGTACAGCGCCGGATGGGCCGAGCGCATATCGTCCGCGATGTTGCGCGCGATCTGAATCTGCACAAGTTCGCCCTTTCCGATTCCCGGGCACCACTCGCCGGATTTCCGCCAGTTCTTTTTGTTGTCCACCAGTTCCGGCCAGAAGGGAAACGAAGCGCACTGGAACGGTTTTGCCTCGTGGACCGAGCACCCGCCATCTTTCAGGAACTCGCATTGAGCATGTCGCGGGACGCGGAGACGACGCATATTCCGGGTGCGGTAAACGTAGCGCCCCTCGAACGCCTCAGCAGACATATCGAGGAAAGCGGCGAGACGCCGGGTGTCTTCTTCGGTAAGATAGACGAACCCCTGCTGCTCACAACAGTTCGTGCAGCCGGTCTGGCACTGGAAGCGCAATGAATAAGATTAAAATACCTTACGTGCTTCGGGCGATGGTTCTGGGGCTGACCGTCTTTCTTACCCTGACTTACGCGACTGTGAGCGACTCCGCCTTCAATGGGTTTACGGTGAAGATATCGCTTTCGGTTCAGGCGCCGCCGGACCGGGTTTACAAAAGCCTCGTGCAAAACGTCGGCGGCTGGTGGGATTCGGAGCATACATTTTCAGGCGACGCGCACAATCTTTCCATCGAGGAAAAGCCGATGGGTTGCTTTTGCGAGAAGCTGCCCAATGCAGGAGCGGTGCGCCACATGGAAGTTGTTAATTTCTCGCCGGGGAAGATCCTCGTAATGACGGGCGGTCTCGGGCCGCTCCAGTCACTGGCCACGACGGGAAGTATGACCATCCAACTCTCGCCCGCCGGGGACGGCACCCGAGTGGATGTTACTTACGCTATTGGCGGATATCTCGACGGCGGCCTCAATCAGCTGGCGGCTCCCGTGGATGGCATGCTCACCCAACAGTTCACGCGGCTGAAAAACTACATCGAACACGGCGATCCCAAAGCGAAGTAAAGTCATCATCGCATCTCTCTAAGAGAGGCCATCGTCTGATTCCGTCCCAGAGGCTGGCCCGATAGCTGGGCAGGGACAGTAGTCATCAAAGATATGAGACAGAGGTACCAGGAGACCCCCTCGCGCCATTTGTTCTATTCCACATGATTTCCAGATGTGCTACATCGAACGAAGAGTTAGTAATTCGAGCAATTGACAGGCGCGCTACGTGATATATATTTCTCCATGCGCAAAGCCCTTGTTCTGACTTTCGGTATCGCCGTTCTAGCCGCCGTATCAAGCGCACAGGACGATGCCGCCTATAAGATGTGGATGCAATCCATCCCACCAACCGTCGCCGCCATCCGCATGGCGCCCGATAATGCGGCCGCGAAGGCCGACGCCACCAAGCTCGCCGACACCTTCGATAAAGTCGAGGGATTCTGGAAAGCGCGAAACGTAGGCGATGCCGCCACACTGGCAGCAACTGCTCGCGATGCGGCTAAAGCGATCGCCGCGGGAGAGGGCGACAAAGCTGCCAATCTGATGATGATTCAGGGGACCTGCGGCGCTTGCCACAAGGATCACCGCGCAGGGACGGCTCCGAACTTTACCATTAAGTAAGTTCAGCGCCATTACTCTGCCCTCAGCAGCCCGGCGGGGTGGATACCGATTGCACGGATCACCGCCGGCAAAGCCGCCAGCGCGGCTATGGCGAGTAGTGCGAGCAGCGGGAATCCCAGCACACCCGACTCCGTTGGTGTGACGCCGTAGAGCAGCGCTTCGATATAGCGCGCCAAAGTTGCGCCGAGCCCGAGACCTAAGAGCGCTCCGATCACTACCATTGCCAAAGCTCCCGCTGTCACGCGTGCGGCGATCTCGCCTGCCGGTTCGCCCAGCGCCAGACGTATGCCGATCTCACGGCGCCGCTCGAACACCGAGTAATGGAGAACGCCATACAAGCCGACCGCGGCAAGCAATAGCGCGACCGCCGCGAAGAAGAGGCCGAGCATTGCGAGCAGGCGCTCCCGCACGGTTTGCGACTCGATAATCGCCCGCTCCGAGCGAAGATTGGTAACGCGGAATCCCGGGCGGCTGGCGGTCACCTCGCGGCGGAGCGTTGATGCCAGAGCCATCGGATTTGCAGTCAAAGTACGGATCGTGAAAGTCCCGTCCACCAGATCCTGCACTGCTCCTTTCGCGTCCAGTCTGTGAAAGGGCGTATAGGCCACGGGCAGGACGTCCTCGCGCAGGGACCGGTAGTGGACATCGCGCACCAGACCCACAATCTGAAAGCGCTGCCCTCGCAGAAATGCCTCCGTACCCGCAAACCATCTTCCGATGGGATTCTCTCCCTTGAAGTACTGTCTGGCGAAGGCCTGGTTTACGATCGCCGCGCCTGGAGACCTGTCATCCGGACGAAAATCTCTGCCGGCGAGGAACGGTATCTTCATCGCGTCGAGCCATCCCGGCGAGATGTTCATAAATGCGGCCCCTACCGCTGTGGGCGGACCGCCATTGATCGAGATCGCGTTGAACTTATAGCTGTACCCGTCGAGCGGCGGCCAGTCCGCCAGCGTAACGGTTTCGACGCCGGGTAAGGTCCGAAGATGTTCGGCCACCTGATCCCAGAAGACGGGCGGCTGCGCGCGCTCCGCAGTGGTATCGATGTTCAGAAGCCGTTCGTCGGAGAAACCTGGGGATTGATGCGCGAGCCGTTCGAACGTTGCGGCAAAGAGGCCGGCGACGAACAGCACGACGCAGCCGAAGGCCGCCTGCACCGCGATCAGGACATACATCAGCCGCCGGGGAGCTCTCGCCGGCGCCAAACCGCAGAGGATACCAACGAGCAGTGTCACGGATAACCCGACGGCAAGAATCCGCCAATCGATGTCCAAAGAGAAGCGCACCGGGTTGTCGGGCGAACTAATTCGACCTGTCACAAATGGCGCCGACCACCACGTAAATAAAGCGGCCCCGGCGGCCGCGATGAGCGCGAGCAAAGTACTCTCGACAAGGACCAGTTGCAGCAGACGCCCCTTGCCTGCGCCGATAGAGACTCTGAGCGCCATCTCGCGCACTCTCGCCGCCCGCTGGGCGGTCATCAGATTCGCCACGTTTGCACAGGCGATCAGCAGCACCAGCGCAACCATCACACTCAAAGCGATGAGCGGGTCGCGGTAATCCTTTCGCACAACTGAAACGCCCGCGGCGGCGGGCTCGACAAAGACGGCCTCGGGCGCTTTCATCCAGGGTGTGGCGCTGTGCTCCAGGACTCTGGTTGTAACGGCACGCAGACGCTCTGGAGCACCCGGCGACAGCAGTACGTATGGCGTGAGCCAGGCCGCGTCGGGTCGATTGACAAATGCGCTCATCGTCGAGGGAGCCAGGATATCCGTCATCCGGCCCGCCGCAGTGCCGGTGAAACCTTCGCCCACAACGCCTACGATCTGGAAAAGGTCATTGCCGATGCCGTATTTGCGGCCCAATTCGAAGCTGCGCCCAAGGATGCTCGGATCGCGCGCGAAGCGGCGTGTCCAGTAGTCGTATGAAAGTACCGCGACGGGATGCGCGCCGGGTTCGAGATCCTCGTCTTCGGTGAGCAGGCGGCCGAGCGCGGGACGGAGTCCAAAGGAGGCGAACATCCGGCCCGACACGAACTGGACGTTGGCCTTTTCGTAGTTGCTGGACTCCCAGGTCAGATCCATCCGGTCGGCGCCAGAGATGCCGATCAGGTCGACCTGCCCTTTTATCAGCCCGCGCAACTGCGTGAAGTCTGCATACCCCAGAGCACTCTGCACATTGCCACCCGGTTCCCTCCAGGACAGCGCGTACAGACGTTGCGGCTCCGCGATCGGTAGAGGCCGGAGCAGAAGCGCGTCAATCAGGCGAAAGGCCGTCATGCAGGCGCCGATTGCGAGCGCCAGCGAAAGAACCGCCGCGGCCGACGTGACCTTCCTCTTCATGAGTTGCCGCCAGCCGAAGACGATATCGGCGCGGAGCGAATCCAGCCATGCGGCGATCAGAAGATCCCGGCTCGCTTCGCGGTGCCGCAGCGTTGAGCCGAAGGCTTTGCGGGCCGCTGCCGGATCGCGGCCCTCCTCGACCGCTTCATGTATGTGCGACTCGAACTCTTCGTCGAGATCGCGCATCACAGTTTCGGCGCGGAAGACGTTTGCTATACGGGACCAGGTCGACATATCAGACGGCCTTCAGAACGCGATTTACGGCTGAGGTTACGACGTGCCAGCGCGATTCTTCTGTAGCGAGTTGCTTCTTTCCGTCGGGGGTCAATTCATATTGACGGGCTCTGCGGCCGGTTTCTTTGGTGATCCATTTGCCGCGGAGCCAGCCTTCCTCCTCCATGCGGTGCAGGGCCGGGTATAACGAGCCTTCCTCGGGTCGAAGGATCTCACCCGAGGCGTTTTGAATGGCCGACATTATGGCGTATCCGTGCAGGCCGGGTTGCCTCGAAAGGATCTTCAGGATGAGGAGGTCGAGCGAACCCTGGAGGGAGTCCTGTTTCGGCATGCTTAGCGAGGCTCCTTTATGGTCCGAGCCGGCGCCCCTAAAGGGGATGCCGGGTCGCGGCTCGGAAGGGTTTGCGTCGAGGGAAGTGTATGCGCGGAGCCGAGCCGGGAGTACATGCATAGACATCTTAGTACATAGACGTCTTTGCTCCGGCGGCCAGAGCTCGGCAAGTCCTTCGGATTCACGTCATAATGGTTTTTATGAAGCAAGTCCTGGCGGTCGTGGCCGGAGTCTGTCTGGCCATGCCGGCGTTCGCTGTCCGGCCGCGCGTGGATGTCGTGACCACCGAACACGCGGCGCTCGCCGCGGGCGGACAGGTTCGCGTGGAGGATTCCACCGGCTCCGTCAACATCATTGGCTGGGACCAGCCGGATGTCGAAGTCGTCGCGACCCGATCTACTTTTCCCACCGACTCGAAAGACAAGGCAACGGAGCGGCTGGGCCGCATCCAGATCACGGTCACCGGCGGGGGCACCGGCGAGGTAACCATCGCGACCAAAAAGCCGTACCTGCGCGGCACTTATATCGACTACCGGATCATGGTTCCGCGCAGCGCGCGCCTGCTGGTTCGCCATCGCACCGGAGACGTTGTGATCACGAAGGTGGAGGGCGACATCGATGCGAAGGCAGGCAAGGGCGATCTGTTCGTTCAACTGCCAGAGCCGGGGCAATACACAATTCGTGCGAAGAGCCGACTCGGCGGCGTTTATTCCGATTTCAAAGACGAGACCGGTTCGGAGGCCACGGGGCCAGCCCGAAAAATAGATCTGCGGATCGGGGTCGGCGGTATTACTATTCAAAGATTGGATGCTTAAGGAGGCACTCATGCCCGACGAATCGAAAGACTTACAGCCATGGCTTAGCCGACGCGGAATGTTGGGCGCGGTTTCGCTGACTTCTCTCGGCCTTGCGGCCACTTCCCTTCCCTCGAATCGCGCAAGCGCGGCGGAAGCCGAGAAAGAGAAGGTCGAGGAACTCCTCAACTTCAAGTACGACATTGAGAAGCAGACGCACTGGGTTGGTCCCGGCGGGTCGGCAAACGAAGCGACGGCGGCGGAGTTTCCGGTTTCACAGAGCATTGCGGGTGTCTCCATGCGGCTCGAGCCGGGCGCGATCCGTGAACTTCACTGGCACGCTCTGGCGGCCGAGTGGGCGTACATGCTCGAAGGGCGCTGCCGCACCACTGTGATCACGCCGGGGGGTACGGCGGAAACGTCGGACTTCGAGGTCGGGGACACCTGGTATTTCCCGCGTGGACATGGCCATGCGCTGCAGTGTCTGGGGCCGGGGCCCTGCCACTTCCTGCTGGGCTTCGATAACGGCCACTTTTCGGAGTTCGGGACGTTCAGCATCACGGACTGGATTGCCAATACGCCGCCCGAAGTCCTGAGCAGGAACCTGAATTTGCCGGCTTCGGCATTCGCGAACTTCCCGAAGAAGGAACTGTATATCGGTCCCGGGAAAGTTCCGGCACAAACCATCGAGGCCTACCGAAACAAGGACATCGAGCCGGGCCAGATGTCGCATAAATACCGGCTCGACGCTCAGCCCGCGCATGTGTTCCCCGGCGGAACCGAACACATCGTCTCTTCCAAAGAGTTTCCGATTCAGACTTCGCTGACCGCCGTGAAGATGACGCTGCAGCCTGGCGCTCTGCGCGAGATGCACTGGCATCCGCACGCGGACGAGTGGCAGTACTACATCAAAGGCCGTTCCCGGATCCGCATCTTCGGCTCCCACGGGCGTGTAAAGACGGACGAGTTCGGGCCTGGCCATGTCGCATTCATCCAGCAGGGCTATGGACATTACATCGAGCAGTTGGGCGACGAGCCTACGGAGCTGCTGGTTTTGTTCAATAGCGGCGAGTATCAGGAAATCTCACTCAACAATTGGCTGGGCGCGAACCCGATCTCGATGCTGGAGACGAATTTCGGCATTTCGCGGGATATCATCGACAAGCTTCCGGTAAAGGAACGGGGCATTCTGGGCCGAGGTTGAGAGGCAGGCGTCCACGAAATCAGGAGACAGAAGTCGGTAAAAGCAGGAGTCGAGGAAGTCAGCATCCAGAAGTCAGAATGGCGAGAAGGTTCCTCCTTCGTGTGTGGCTCCGTTTTTTGCTTCCTGCTGCTGTAACGGCCGGCGCACTCTGCGCTTCGCCAATTGCCTGGTCGGTTGACATTGTTCCGGCCGAACTGTCGGGCCACCAGCGATTGCTGGCGGGCGTGAGCGTTGAGTTCCGGCATCCGGTGTCCAGGATAGTCAACACATCCGTTCGCTTCGAGGACAGTGACGGCAAGGTCTGGGAGAACCGGAGCGCGGTAGACCGCGATTTCGTTCAGTACGCGTTTGTGCTGCCGGGCGACTACGCTGTCTCGGTCGAGATTCGGCACGTTGTGGTTTCGAAGAAGCTGCACGTCCCGCCGCTCAAGACAGAACCGCTGCGGGATTTGTGGGCAGGCCTTCCCCGCGTGGAGTTCATCACCAGCAACCCTGATTCGCCAGAAGCCTGGTTTCTGCCGGAGATCGAAAGCCGACTCCATCTGCCGGTGGAGACGCGGAACCCGGTTCATATCGACGTGCTCGTGAACACGACTCCCGGAGAGCGGTTTTCCGCCGAGTCCGGTGGCGCGATGGAGCGCAATCTCGGGGTGCTGATCCCCGCGTTGAAAGTGCTTCGGCAGATGGAACTGCGGCATGGATCGATGGACTCCGCGTTCCTGGACCTGACCCGCAGGCGGGATGCGGGCGTACAGACATGGGAAGGTATGAAGGCCTTCCTGGCTCAGAGTAATCCGCGGGTGATCGACGTCGGCGAGTTGAGCGCTCAGTGGAAGATGCGGAACTTTTTCCTGGAGCGGTTGACGATCCGAGTGAGAGAGCCCGATCGGATTGCGATCGTGCTGAGCGGACCGGCTTTCTTCGAAGGCCAGGAGCACGCGTCGCAGGTCGAACTGCCTGAAGGAGCGGCGCCGCGCGTGTTCTACATCCGATGCCGCAACATTCCACGCTGGCTGCTCGAGCCCCGCCCCAGGCCGCGTCCGGGCGCACGGCCACGGCCATCGCAGCGGGCTTCCTTTGCGCTGCCGCTCGATGATCTGGAGAAGCCGCTCGACACGCCCGGCGCGCGAGTGTTCGATGTGATTACCCCGGAGCAGTTCCGGCGCGTGCTTGCCACCGTGATCGAGCAGATTTCGCGGATGTAGAATGAGCACCGATAAATCATGAAGGTCTACGAGGTTCAAAACGGCAGTACGAGTCTGGATGGTCTGCGCGCGGCCGAGCGGCCCGAACCGAAGCCCGGCGAGCGCCAGGTTCTGATCCGCGTGCGGGCGACTTCGCTGAACTATCGCGACCATATGGTCGTGATGGGCAGTTATATCGGGGGCGCGGTGGAGCGGAATACGATTCCGCTTTCCGATTGCGCCGGCGAAGTGGTTGCCGTGGGTTCGGGCGTTTCGCGGTTCAAGGTCGGCGATCGCGTGGCGGGTACGTTTTTTCAGACCTGGGTGGATGGGCCTCGGACGCGGCAGAGCCCGGCGCTGGGCGTTCCGCTTGATGGGGTGCTGGCTGAGTATGTCGCGCTCGACGAGGAGGGCGCAGTTCGGATCCCGAAGGGTTTGTCGTCCGAAGAGGCGGCTACGCTGCCTTGCGCGGGCGTCACGGCGTGGAGCGCGCTGATGGTGCTGGGCAAGCCTGTGAAGGCCGGGGATACGGTGCTTTGCCTGGGGACGGGCGGCGTTTCCATGCAGGCGATGCAGTTCGCCCGGGCGGCCGGAGCGAAGGTGATCGTTACTTCTTCGAGAGATGAGAAGCTGAAACGGGCGCTTGATTTGGGCGCCGCGGCCGGGATTAATTACAAGACGCATCCCGCGTGGGATCAGGAAGTTCAGCGGCTTACCGGCGGCCGCGGGGTGGATATCGTGATCGAGGTCGGCGGCGTGGGTACGCTGGCGCGGTCTTATAGTGCGCTCGGGTTTGGCGGCAAGGTGGCGCTCATCGGGTTCCTGGCCGGGCCGGCGGGTGAGGCTCCGCCTTATGGGCTGATGATGAAGGCCGGTTGTCTGCAAGGCATCGGCGTGGGGAGTACGGCGATGTTCGAAGAGATGAACCGGGCGATCGAGGTGAACGGGATTCGTCCTGTCGTCGATCAGGTGTTTCCGTTCACGGAGGCGCGGGAGGCCTTCCGGCGACTCGGAGCGGGCGATTTCTTCGGCAAGATCGTGATTCGCGTGCCCTAGAAAACCGCCTTTCATGGGGATTGCAGTGGGTTATTTGAGGGCAAGCCCATGTTCATTGTCGGAGGTTGCGGCGTTTCGGGCTGGTGCGGCGTCAGGACGCGGAAGGCGTTGGCACTCATGACCATCTCGGGAGGGGTTCTGCCAAAAGAAGCGCATCCCGCTTGTTTTCATGACGTTTGCTGCGGGGGTCGGCTTCTCTTTCGGCGCGTTCAGCGCGCTCGGGCGATGCGGTCCTTCTGGATGCGCTCGAATTCTTCGGTGTATTTGAGGAGCTGGCGTGAGAGGCGTGTTTCGTATCGGCCGAGGACGTCGAAAGCGTGGGACTGCTCGATCCAGGCTCGGGTCTGCGCGAACATGACTTCGACGCAACCGTCATGGGGAGTGTCGGTTGTGTGCTGAATTACGCCGAAGTTGAACATGTTATTCTCGACGCCGGCCAGACGGTTCAGGCGGAAGTGACCGTCGATAATCTTCTGGGCGAGCTGGCGCTCGTTTGTGGGCGCCGCATCCTAATGCGCCGGTCGAATCCGGGTCACTCACGATCTTCGGTCTCTTTTCCCACCGGATTAGCGAGGCAAGAAAACAGAAGGTCGGCTGCCGTCCTCTACGGGATGACCTCCTGCCGGTCAGAGATCATCGCGCTGACGAGAGTCACCGCAAAAAGATTACCGGAGCAGCCAAACTGGGCGACGTGAAACGTGGAACGTCGGGTCCATTAACGCCGAGGCGCACCAAAGTCCATCCGGGGGAATGTGGCCTCGCGCAAAATCGGCAAATGCTTTGTCAGAGATGAGGAGCCCAAGGTGAGGAGCGGCGCGGCGCGCCCCTCACTAACCGCCTGACTAATCAGTCAGCCCGGCACGTAGGGAATGTGCTTTTTAGCAGGAACTTTCGGTGGGAATGACCGTGACGGGTTGCGTCAGCTTGTAACTGAAGCGGGTTTCGGAAGCGATCTCGACTCCTTTGCCTGTCATCATGCCTCCGAGCGCTCCTGCGCCGGCTCCGATTCCGGCTTCCAGTGCCCCACCCGCGAGGCTTCCAATTCCCGCGCCCAGAGCGGCGCCGCCGATTGCGCTTCGTTTTGCTTTAGACCCGCTCCGAGAATCGACGCTTTCGGTGACCACGCTAATTCTGTGCCCGTCGTGAGGACTGCCGCGAGAGTAAGCGACAGAGTCGCGTGGCCCATCCGGACATTTTTCACTTCGGCCACGCGTAAGAGGACGCCGGTATTGACGGGTATCACCGTCGAGCATCAACGATAACCGGATCGTGCAGACTCCCGGCGTATTTGTGATTGAGTTCGGTCTTTCTCGAATCGATGCGATCGATCGTTCGAACCGCGATTTCAGTACCACTGGGAATCGTGATCTCTCGCGCAGGGGAGACAGCAGCCTCCTGAGCATACGCGAACACACTCGCGCCCATTTGCAGGCAGAGTTGCAGGAGAATTACAAGGAAGATCCGTCTGATAGTCATTTTGAACCCTGTGGGTCAGGGAACAATGCGCCAACGTACGGTGCAGCGCTTCTGGGGTCCTGTTCCTTTATTTTTGAGAATCAACCGCTGGGTCTCTCCTTCGCCGGGCATCACCCGGATGTCCCAGATCTTTGCATCGTAGTCGAGCTGGAGTTTTCCGAGCGGCACGTTACGAAAAACGTATTCGGCGTTCTGCGGGATCGGAGCGCCGACGCACTGCAGCGTACCGGATTGAGCTCTCATGGGAGCGGTTGCGGGCGCCGCTGAGACAGACGGCGGGGTCGGCCGGATCAGCGTTGGACGACCCGAGCCTGGACGCTCCGGCGTCGGGCCTTCCGGCGCCGAACTGACCGGCGAGTCGATACTCGGCGGCAGGCTTTCTGCGCCTTGTGATGTGAAAGGGGGGCGCCTATGCGGGAACTGCGTCTGACTGACCGCATCCGGCGAGTCCCACTTCAGATCCGCCAGCCAGAATCGGGCCGCTGTGCTCTTTTCGCCGTCGCCTCCATGCAGATCCTGTGTCAGGAGGCGTTCGGCCGCAGGGCGGTAATGAGGAAGGATCTGCAGCGCGTCGCGGCGCCAAGTTCCCAAATCCGGAATGTCGATCAAAATGCGGCAGACCGCCTCCGCTTCCGTCGGCGACAGATCGGGTATTTGCTCTCCGTTTCTCGCGGGATCGAGAAGGTCATCGAGAAAGGGCTTCGCGCTCGCCGGGTAGCGCTCCATCAGCATTCCCAATGTCGGCACGTAGGGGGGAACAAACGTCGCTTCGCGCTGCTGCCGCCACGAGAACTCGATGATCCCGGAAGCCACCTTTGCGTCGGCAAGCGATTCCAGCACCTGCGGCAGCCTGGCCCTCCCCTCTCCGCGCCAGGCAGTAATCATTTCTTCATCCGCCAGATCCCGGTACCAGACAAGCAGGCCCGAAATGGCGTCGACCGTTTGCTTGCGATTGGTGGAATCGACTTTTTCGAGCAAGGTCCGGATTTGCTCGCGCGCTACTGTTGTTGAAACCGGCGGAGGTCCGACCTCCTGAAACTGTGCGTGCAGCGCCATACCTGTAAGAGACAAGAAGAGGGAACCAACAACCGAGGCCCGAAGCATTGTTCTCCCGAATTGTAGCTGAAGGTCCGAACCTCCAGGGCGCGGGAGGGAACGATCTGCCCCACCACAGGTTTTTCGCGGTACGAGCGGAAGTGAGCAGAGAGTTACCAGCGTTGAAGTCGTAACTCCCGCTCAGCTCGTGCATCTCCGCGGCCTGGGCCGCCCCCACGTCCGACACTATGTCGTAACAATCGCTTGAGGCTCTATCGTCGCACAAGAAGAACACGGCTACCGAGCTCGCAGGCTGCAACTCAGAAGATTCAAAGTTTCCGTACCCGTCTGCGGGGGCGCACTTGACGTGGCGCTCGCGAGCACTTGCTCATCTCGGGCTATGTTCTCCGGCAAGGTAGCCACCTGCGTGGTCAATTGATCAAGCGACTTAACCCTCGATGGCACTCGTTTACCAGAAATTGCCTCTCCGCCGCAGCCTGTTTGGGCGCGGAAGAGACAAGATCCTGCCAGCTCTTGGCAACTTTTTGAGTACTATCTTTGCTCCAAATCTTCGAGATTAGATTACGGCCCCAGCTACACGCTCAGTCACGGCAACGCAAATACAACCACAGACTCTTCGCCCCTTTGATCGGGATCGGTAACCCCCGCGCCTCCGTTCGCCGCTGTAATCGCCACGTACTGTTTGCCGTCCTTACCCTGATAGGTCATAGGCACCGCAATTGCGTTGTACTCGAGCTTCGTCTCCCAAAGCTCCTTGCCGGTCCGCGAATCGATCGCACGGAATCGCTTGTCGTTTGTCGCCCCGATGAATACAACCCCGCCGGCCGTTACGATGGGGCCGCCGAATCCGATGCGCCCGGTGTTCTTCTTGCCTTCCGGTAATTCGTCCGTCACACCGAGCTTAATCTGCCACGCGAATTCGCCTGTGGCGGCGTTGACCGCCGTCAGACGCCCCCATGGTGGTTTCTGACAGGGCCAGCTCTGCGCGCCGAGCGTAAGCCCATTTGCGTCCTTCTTTAAGGCCCAGAATTTCGAATTAAAAGGGTTGCCCAGAATACTGGCCTGTTGATAGGGAACCTTCGAGGTTTCCGGTTCCTTCTGAACCCACCCGATACTGCCGTATTCGTTCGTGAACACAAAAACGTAACCGAGTTTCGGATCGGACGCTGTGCCGCCCCAATTCGCCCCGCCGATTGGACCAGGGAAGATTACGTTCGACACCGGCGGCGCGCCCGGGGCTCGCCAGGCATACGGTGTAAAGGGCCCCTCATTATGGGCGCCGCCGCTCTTTTCCACCAGATCCCGGCACGCCGCCGCATGCTCCGCAGTGGTATCCTCCGCGGTCACCAGATCCTCCATCTTGAAGCTCATACGTCCGAACGGCGGAGGCTTCAGCGGAATCTGCTGGGTGGCCGAGAGCTGCTCGCCGGGCACCTGGCTCTTTGGTACGGGCATCTCCTTGACACCAAATACCGGCTCGCCGGTCACCCGGTTCAGGATGTACATATAGCCCACCTTGCCGGTCTGCGCCATGATCGGCACCTTCTTGCCTTTGATCGTGACATCCATCAGACCCGCTGCCGGAGGCAGATCGAAGTCCCACACGTCGTGATGAACGGCCTGAAAGTACCACTTCATCTTCCCTGTATTCGCATCCAGTGCGACTACGGAATTCCCGAATAGATCGTTCCCGATCCGGTCGCCGCCATAGAAGTCGCTCGCCGGACTTCCAAACGTCGTGTACAGCAGATCGCGCTGCGCGTCCACGCTCATCTGGAATCCCCAGTTGTTGACGCCCGTGCGATCCTTCCAGGCGTCCGGCGCCCAGGTGTTGTTGCCCACTTCCCCGAGCCGCGGCACCGAATGAAACTCCCACATTTTGGCTCCCGTTCGCGCGTCATAAGCGCGTGTATCGCCGGGCAGATTCGCAGCGTTGATCTCGGGCACATTAGCGCCGACAAACAACATGTTTTTGTAAACCGTCGGGGGCGCGGTGTATGGGACGACAAGATCAACCTGACCTTCTTTGCCGAATCCGGGATCCAGCTTGCCCGTGTTCGCGTTCAATCCCACCATCGTGTGGCCCGTCGTGAAGATGATGCGCGGCGGATTATCCTTGTCCCCCGGCCAGTAAGTCACGCCCCGATTGCCCGGAGAACCGGCAGGCAGTTCATACCGCCAGATCTCTTTGCCGGTTACCGGATCCAGCGCCACGACGCGCCCCGCGGCCGGCAGATACATAACGCCGTCAACGACGATCGGCGTTACCTCCGACCCGCTCGATCTGGGCGCGCCCCGCCCGGTTGCGCTCGATTTGAGCTGATAAGACCAGGCCACCTTCAGCTGCGCGACGTTTTTCGTATTAATCTGTGTCAGCGGAGAATAGCGCGTGCCGGCGGGGTCGCGGTTGTACATCGGCCAGTCTGCGGCGTCTTTCGGGCCGCCAGCCTGGCCAAACAGGCCGGGTAATGCGATGAATAGACCTGTAGCGGAGGCGAGGATCACCAGATAGCGAGTCTTCATGAATTTCAGGCTTCCATTCTATGGCAGCGCCCGCGGTCCTGGACATCGACCCGCATGTTTCACCCCGCGCGGTCGGACCGCCAAAAAGCAAAACCCAGCCTTCCCCTCCTGGGAAAGGCCGGTCCGCAAGCCGGCACAACGCGGAGGCCGCCGGGGATATAATCACCGGTACCAAAAGCCAGGTGGCAATCCGGGTAAGATTCGTGTCTTATGCGGTTACGCCGGAGGGACGATTGAACGTAATGACTCCTTCGATTACCGTTGATCTCGCAAATACTTTTCGCGGGCCGCTTCTTGTTCCCCATGATGATGGCTATGATCTCAGCCGGAGAGTTTGGAACGGCAATATCGATCGAAACCCTTACCTGATCGCTCGCTGCACGACCCCTGGCGGACCTGGTACGTCGCGTACCAATCGATGCTTAATGCCGGTTTCGCAAAGCACGGGATTCATCGGTACTGGAAATCGGGTTACGACGACGTGCTCAGTGAGAGCTCTGTCTCTAATACAGGGATCGCAGGACTTACATTGGGCGGCGGCATAGGCTGGTTGACGGGAAGGCACGGCCTCGCCTGTGACAATTTGCTTTCAGTGGATGTCGTCACCCCAATCTATTGTTGGTATTTTTCCTGATTCATGGCGCTGCGGCGCGGGTGCCGCCAGAAGCTACAGCCTTCGGCGCGCGCAAACAACATTGCGACGTGAATGCGATTTCGCAGTGGAGAGATCCATCGGATTCCGAAAGGCAAACCACGCGTGTTCGCGAGATTTGGTCGACCATTGAGCCGTACGCTGCCGGCGCAGCCATGGTTAACCACCTCAACACCGAAGATCGGGTCGAACGTATCCGGGCTTCGTACGGCGGGAATTACGACAAACTGAGCGCGATCAAGCGCAAGTACGACCCAACCAATTTCTTTCGTTTGAATGCACTGGTGTCCAAATTAGCGGCATTTTTCAGGCCGGCGGATTGATCTGAAACGGGATACGGGTGCGCTGGCGCAAAACGGCGGACCAGGTTGGCTGCTCTCCAGAATCATCGTGCCCACGCGAACGGCAGTTGTGGTGAATCTTCCTCGGTAAGTGGCAGGGGTGATTCGAAGGGTGACTCGATCCAGCGCCACAGATCGCGGTACACGAACAGTTGCTGTCTCAATAAGGCGATCAGCCGAGAGAGGCTCCAGGGGAATTTTGCCTGTAGTTGAAGAAACTTCACCGCCAGCAAGGCGATCAGTGCTGTCCAGATTTGCGTCTTCAGCGCATTGGCCGTCGTGCCCACGAACGTCTTGATGCGCAGATTCTGTTTCAGCGCCTTGAAGAGCAGTTCTATCTGCCAGCGCTCCTTGTATATGGCGGCGATGGTGGCAGCCGGCAACTCCAGATGATTGGTCAGAAAGACGAGTTCCCGTTGCGCGGTCTCATCCCAGTAGCGCACGCGCCGCAGAAACGGAGCGGTCTCGGTGTCGGCCTGCGCCTGTTTTTCCATCGCGATGATTTCATCCGCCAGAATGCCTTTCTCCTCCGCGCTACGGCGTTCCACGACCAGATACGCCGCGTTGTCCTTCAGGCGCGTCACGAAGTGCACCTCCTCTTCGGTCAGTCGCCGGAACCATTCATAGTCGGTGTAACCCCGATCGAATACCAGCATCGTGCCGCTCTGTAGTTTCAGTTTTCGCGCTACCTGAATCTCGTGCACTTTGCCTTCGGTCACCACCGCATAGCACGGCAGATAGCCATCATGGTCCAGCAGCAGATGCAGTTTCACCGCTCCTTTGGTGGTCCGGAACTTAGCCCAGTCGAACACTGCGGCGCAGAGATCGATCACCGTCGCATCCAAACTCAGCAACTTGCCGGGCAAACCCAGACTCGCACCCGCTTTACCCGTGCCCAACCGCTTGCGGCAATCTCCGAGCAACTCGTGGAACACGGTTTCGAACAACTGCCAGGGCCGATGGCTGTTGGCGTAGGCCAGCGTGGAGCGTGCCGGCGCTTCGGGCAAACCCAAATGCTTCAGTTTTCCTTCACTGGCCTGCAGCCCTTCGGTGATCTCCCGAAGCGATTTCGCCTGCGCCAGTTGACAGAACAGCATGGCCACGAACTGCCCCCAACTGGTAAAGCCCCGCGCGTGGCGCTCCGCGTGATGCTTCCCGACCGCCGCTTCAAACCTGTCCCGCGGGATCAACTGCAAAACCTGACTGAAGATGCTGCATACTCGTTTCATGGTGAAGTCTCCTGGTTCGCCTGGGCTTGTTCTTGCCGGAACTGAACTCAAGCTACCAGAGGCTTCACCTCTCCATTCCCGCGCTAATTTGGACACGAGTGGTTTGAATGCGAATATCCGCCCTGCCGAATGAGGTCGAGGACGCCTTGTGAACGTTTTGAATTTGCCATTGGCTGACTTCTGCTGCGAGACCGACCTCTCCCCGTCGGGAAAGGCCGGCTCGCCGCATTCCGCCCGCTTTTTTTCAGAACTGATACTTCAGCGCAAACTGAAGCAACCGGGGGTTAACCGTAGTCGTGGTGATCTGGCCGAAAGTGCTTGGCGTCGAAACCGCGGTCGCGGGATTTCCGAATTGCGGATGGTTGAACGTATTGAAGAACTCCGCCCGGAAAATAAGCGTATTCCGCTCCCTGATCCTTGTGGTCTTGATGAACGAGATATCCCAGTTGAACTGGCCAGGACCCTGGATAATCCCAATTCCCGAGCTCCCGAACAACGTCGGTACCGGACTGGGCCCGAAAGGCCCGGGCGGCGCTGCCAGCGAATTCGGCGCCGGCAGGGGAGCACAGAAAGCACTCTGATTCAGATAACTGTTAAGCCGCGCTTCGGTGCTGCCCGAGGTGGCAATCTGCTCGTACGTTGTGCCCGGACACATCTGAGCACGCGCCGTCGAGTAGGTGCCGAGATCGTACACGGTGCCGCCGTTCTGGTCGGTGATCGTCATGGGAGTGCCGTCCTGAACCGTAGTAACACCCGATACGTTCCATCCGTTCACAAGAAATCCGAGAGCACCGGAATGCGAGAACGGGAGATTGTAGCTGTAATTCACGACGAAGCGTTGTGGATGGCTGAAGCCGACGGGACCGTATTGCTGTGCGAGGTCGGTCGGGTCATTGCTGTTTGCCCCGCTGCCCGAAGCAACCAGAGGAATGTTGCTGAGATCCTTACTCCAGGTGTACGAGGCTTGCAGGAGCAATCCGCGCGAAAGTTGCTTTCGCACCGTAACCTGCAGGCTGTTGTAGTTGGAGGTTCCATCAAAGGCGGTTTCGTCGAAACCCGCGGGGAGGTACCCGAGAATCGGCACGCGCAGAGGAGCATTGGCGATCGTGTTTACGGTGATTCCGTTGATGGGATTCGACGGGGTAGCGAGCAGCGGAACGTTGGTGTCGTGGTATTGATCCAGCAGGTTGATGGAGCTTGAACCTACGAAGCCCGCCTCTACTACCCAGTTGCGAGCGAACTCATACTGGAAGTTGACGTTATACTGCCGGGTCAATGGCGTGTGAAGGCGTTCCCCGAGGGAAGGCGTATCCAGCGCTGAATTCGGCGCTCCGTTCAGGCATTGCGGCTGGCATCCGTTGAAATTTACCCAGCGAGACGCGAATGTGCCAAGCGGAGTGGATGGGTAGGGATTCGCGTTGGTAAAGGAGTTCGCACCGGAATAATCGAGCGTAACCGCGTAAGGATAACCCTGCTCCAGACCGTGTACAAACGTGCCTCCACCCACGCGATCGTAAAACATGCCCACGCCCCCGCGAATTACAAGATGTCCGCTTTGCAGCGGCTGCCACGCAAAACCTAATCGCGGAGCAAAGTTGTTCCATGGCGGACCCGTCTGAGTCGGCAGGCTCTTGCCCGAGACCAGAACGCCCGCCGGCGGCGCGGGATAGTGGGCGGTGTAGTTATTCGGAACGACATAACCCACGAGACCGGGACCTGAAGTAGTCGGACCCGTAGGTGGCACGGGAACGGTCTGGAGCTGGCTCTCCCAGAAATTCGTCAGGTTGCCGTACTTGTCACTGTAAGTCCCATCCAATTCCCAGCGAACCCCCATATTGATCGTCAGGCGCGAGCTCACTTTCCAGTCGTCCTGGGCAAATGCGCTGTGGTTGTTCTCCAGATAATTGTGGATAATCCCGTCGGGTCCGCTGCGGACGCAGAACAGGCACTGAAGGATATTACCGGCCCCCCCGAGCGCCCAGTCCGCAAAGGTTCCGTAGAAGAGAAATCCGCGCTCCAGACCGGCAAAAGAGATCGGCCACTTGGCCATTTGAAACTCGTAACCGGCTCGAATGGTATGGCGCCCGTGAGCCCAGGAGATCTGGTCGCCGTATTCGATCTGGTCTGTCGGGCTGTTGCTGGGATAGAGCGAACCATTGAGGCTCGGTCCCCCGAAAATCACCGTCACAGGCAGTTCTGTCATCGTCGGCACGATCGTAGCCTGACCGATGGACTGAGGCGTCGCCGGCGTGGTGTCGCTTCCGTTCTGGCCGTTATACTGCCCTGCCGCATGGAGCTCGTTCACAAAGCTGTTGGTGATGAGTGTGGTGAGCTTCAACACGGCATTTGTATTGTTGTACTTCAGAGAAATGGGAGTTCCCGGCAGGTTGTTGCTGAGGGGCAGCGTCTGCGGGTTCGACGTCCAGAAGTATCTTACGGACAAAGTATTCTTGCTGTTGATCAGATAGTCGCCGTTCGCTATCACCTGATTTTCGTGGTAGAGCGCGGGATCGCTGAAGACTACCGGTCCGTAAACACCCGTAGGATTGCTCGGAATATAGTATTGCCCGTTGGGAAGCTTGATGTTCAGCATATTGACGGAAACCGGGCTGAGATTGGAGCCATCGCAGGCTACCGTGCCGCTAAGGCCTCCCAGGAAGGTAAGATAGGCCGGATTTCCCGGGTGATTCGCGGGGCAGAGCGCGGCCCCGAGATTAGCCGCGGTACGGACTGCGGGCAGAGGGTACAGGAACTCGGTGCTGGAGCCGCCGGACGCGATCCCGTTCTTCTGACCCGTGTACTGGTAATCGGCGAAAAAGAAGATCTTGTTTTTCTTGATCGGTCCGCCCACACTGCCGCCGGCCTGGTTCTGGTTCAGAACCTGCTTCCCGCTGCCGTGGGCGTTGGCGAAGAATGGGTTGGCATTCAAAGCTGTATTACGGAAGAACCACCACGCGCCTCCGTGATAAGTATTGCTGCCCGACTTGGTGACGACGTTGACGTTCCCGCCAGGGTGCGCGCCGTAGCTTGCGTCGTAAGTGGAGGTCTGAATCTTGAACTCCTGGATGGCATCCGGATTGGGTATCCCGATCCCGGTATAGATACCAGAGTCATTCGAGCTTCCGGTATTCGCCGTGTTCACGATAGACACGCCGTCCATCTGATAATTGTTCTGGCTGGGATCCGCGCCGTTTACGCTGATATCCTGAGTGGCCTTCCCCAACTGTGTTGCATTGTTCACGCCGGCGTTGGCGCCCGCAGCCATGGTCAGGAGCTGGGTGTAATTGCGATTGCTGAGCGGAAGCCCGGTAACCTGTTGCGCGGTTACCGTGGTGCCAAGCGTGGAACTGGCGGTCTGGAGTACTTCAACATTGGCTTCGATAGTAATCTGCTCGGTTGCCGCGCCGAGTTCCAGAACGCGATCGAGCACAGGCGTCTCGGTCACGTTGACCGTTACCGCGGGCACCTCCGAAGTCTTGAAGCCTTTGGCCGCGAAGACTACACGATAAGTGCCGGGCGATATCAATGTGAACTTATACGAGCCGTCACTCCCGGTAGCGGTATTACGCTGCTGACTTGTTTCCGTGTTAGTCAGAGTAACTGCCGCATTTGGTACGACGCCCCCCGATGGGTCCGTTACAGTTCCGGTGAGGGCGCCCGTTCCGGCCGATTGAGCCATCAACGCTTGCCCGCCGAGGATCGACAACGACACAACGGCGAATTTCAGAAACAGCGATGTCTTGAACCCCATAATCTCCCCCCAATTCGAGATGCGGCCGGGCGGTTACGCAATCCACCCTATGCGCTCCGGCTCGCGCGTGACTTTCGAGATGAGTCTATTGCGAACGGCGACCGGCCGGCGGTCAAAACCGCGTCAAAAAAACAAGTTGGAAGTTTTCTTCGGCGCCGCAATACTGTCCTGCCGCCCGTCAGCACGTGCTTTCCAAAGCGACGGCGGTGCCTTACTTTCGGGTCGGCTCTATGATATAGTCCGACCGTCGGCCGTCAAAACACGTCAAATTCGAGTCGCCATTTCAATATGCAGGCCCCGGTTGGGCATATCGCTTTCGGACCGTTTTGTCTCAATATCGAGGCGCCGCGTCTGCTTCGCGACAGCGTGGAATTGGAACTGCGCCCCCAGGCGCTATACGCTCTAACCACCCTTGTTCAAAACAGCGGTCGATGTGTCGCTTACGAGGATATGATCAGCGCGGCATGGCATGGAATTTGCGTTTCTCGCCACACCGTCGCGGTCACCGTCGGGGAAGTCAAGAAGGCCCTTAGAGAATATGGCGCGTGGATCAGCTATCACCCCCGGTTCGGGTACCGGCTCGACGTACCCAAGACTGAAGATTTGATCAGGAACGGCTGGCACTACTGGCACCGCCATACTCGCGAAGGCTTTGAGAAGGCCCTTTGCAGTTTCCAGGCGGCGGCGCGCGACCAGGGTGGGGATTTCCGGGCTTATGCCGGTGTTTCCCGCTGTTACCTGATGCTGGGAACTTTCTCGATGCGGCCGCCTCGGGAGATGTACCCTGCCTTTCTCGATGCCCACAAGAAAGCCGCGGAACTGGTCGGCCTGACGCCGGACTTGCGGGCCGATCGCGCGCAGGGCCTGCACATCTTCGAGCGCAAAGTAGCGGAGGCCGAATCCGAGCTGTTACAGGCGAAACGCGAAAACCCTCGCGCGTTCGGTGTCGACACCCGCCTCGCTATGCTCTATGCCGCCAGCCGCCGGTTTGACGAGGCTCTCGAGGTGATTCAGGAAGGATACGCCGCAGACTCGCTGTGGCCCATTCTGCCGAGTGCCGAAACTCTGATTCGTTGCTGGAAGGGCGATTTCGAGGGCGCTCTCGCCAGCGGCAGGAAGACGCTGGATCTGCACCCCTACTTCTCGCTGGGACGCGCCTATTTCGCCCATGCGCTGGAACTGTCCGGAGAGTTCGAGGAAGCGATCGCTCAATATCGCCTCGCATGTGTCATGTCTCCGGATCTGTTCAAACTGCGGGCAGACGAGGCCGGTTGCCTTGCCCGAAGCGGCTGTCCGGATGAGGCAACTGCGATTCTCCGCGAGTTGCTGCAGCTGCGCCTCTCCGACTACGTCGACGCCTATGCTATCGCCTCTCTTCTTTGCGCTTTGGGAAGATACGAGGAGGCTCTGGACGAACTGGAGCGGGCCGAAGTGGAGAACTCGACTTCGCTGTTCATGCTCTATTCCGACCACCGCATGAATGACCTGAGAAATTCACCGCGCTTTTTAGCTCTCCGGAACCGCGTCTTCCGGAACGCGAACGTCAACCCCACGCCCGCGCTGACAAATCTGATTACCGTGCCGAACAGGCCGAAGGATTCCAACCCGAGGCATCGGGCTGCTTCTTGAAATCCGTGCTTGTGACAAACGGTTCTTCCAGGTATTGTGGGTCCTTTACGATCGTCGTCACGTGGAACCAGACGTCGCCGTTCGGTTCCTTTGACAGATCGTAGTACTCATTGACCACCGTGTTTGCGCTGTAAGGCGGACCGTTCTTGCGCAGATAGCCGGGACGCAGCAGCGTCGTAGCCACTTCGAGAGAGCGTCCGTGCGTGCCTTCCCGGACCGCGCCGAGTCCCGCCAGCGGCAGCCCCGATCCCCGCAGCGAACGCTCCCAGTTGGCAGCGGAATAGCCTTGCCACGAGGGCTTCTCGCCCTCCGCAGGCTTGCCCTCAAAATGCAACAGACGGGTCTGCGATCCGGCATCCGTCTCGATCTTCAGAGTGTTGTCGTCCTGCCACGTGATATGTACGCGGCCGGGAATGCGCATGATTGCCGGCGCGCCATACGACCTGCACTGCTCGCCCGCTGCTTCATCCTTTGCCGGATCCCACGCGTCGCCCAGCTTGCGTCCCGCGGCATTCAGCGGAATGCTGGCGAAGTCGCCGCGGATGGGCGTGACCATTCTCCATCGCCAGTCTTCCGTCACGACCGATACCCAGTAATCCGGTCAGATCCACCGGCGACGCCTCCTTTGCAGTTTTCGGAACGGGAGGCGGACCACCGCGGCCTGCCTGCGCATAAATAACAAGAGGCAATAGGAATGTAATCAGCAGGAGCGCCGGCGATCTTGTCGCCGGTGACTTTGCCGACCCTCTCGTGGTCTTCCTACTTCCCACCAAGGCTCCTGTAAACAGCCTCAACAAACCGCTCCGTGCCGGAGCCGTCCGCGCCTCCGCCGTACTGCGTATCGTAATCGAGAGTAGGCCGCGCGGCCCGCACCTGATCCAGCGTTTTGCCTTTGCGGATCAGATCCTGGATTCGATCGCGAATGATCGTTACCATATCGCGATACTCCACCACATCGGCCTCTTCGCACAGCCGGCCATGTCCGGGGATCACGTACGTGCCCCCTTCCTGATACTTCGCCGGCACGGTCAACTCGATAATGCGATTCAACGCATCGATGATCCCCTGCACGCTGCCGCCCCGCGCCAGATCGATCACCGGATAAGTCTCCGGCGTGAAAATATCGCCCGTGCTGATCACGTCCGACCGCCGGAAGAAAACGATACTGTCGCCATCGGTGTGCGCCGCGGGCATGTGATAAACCACCACGGCTTCGCCGTTAAAGAAGAAGTCCTTCGTCGGCGTGAAATATTCGTCGTTCGGCCAGTCGCTTTCGGGCACGGCGGCTTGCCCCGCGGCCGCCGGCGCTGTCATGCGATTCAGAACGTGGTCGTTCGCAATGATCCGCGGTATCGTCCCTTCGCCGCCCAATTTCGCGATTGCACCGTTACCGCCCGTATGATCCGGGTGAACGTGCGTGTTTATGATGTAACGAACCGGCATTGCCGACAGCGTCCGGACGCCGCCATAATCTTCGGCGCCAGCGGCGCGAATTGCGTATCCACCAGCAGCACGCCGTCCTTGCCCACCTGCAGCGTCGTGTTCCCGCCCGCGCCCGACCAGCAGATAAACGCTGCCCTGGACCGGCAGGATGTGTTCTTCCACGTTCTGGAGATTCGGTTCCTGCGCCCCGATCAGGCCGGCCGTCAGAGCCGCCAGGGCGAGCACTCTGTTCATCGCGAGCTCACATTGCAATTGAACAGGGTCGTGCAAGTGCAATATCGCTCGCACTTCGCCGGAGGATTGTACGGCTTGATCTTCGACTTGTACTCCGGATACAAAGTCTCGGCGCCGCCGCGCACTGCGTCTTCGGGCAATCCGTACCAACGGGCGAACTCCGTCAGGAACGGATTCGTTCCCGGCAGGTGATGCGGTACAGTTCCGGTCGGCCGAGGCACCTCCGGCTCGGATTCGCACCCGAAAACGCCGATTCCCTGGCCCGGATCGAGAAACCAGTTATCACTTCGCACCAGCGGCTCGGTAAGAAATACCGGGTCGTCGATGACTGTAACAACGGTCAGATAGTCGCCATGCCTGATCCAGTGTTCGGTGAGCGTGGCCTTGTCGCTCCGCGGCACTCCGTTCCGCCGCAGATAATTCGTCTTCATGTGGGTCGTGGTGATGGTCAGCATGTTACCTTCCCACACGCCTGTCGAAAAGCCCTGCCATGTATGGTCCGCATAGGGCGGCGGATGCGGCCGCCCGTCCATGTAAATGGTCCGTTCGCTGTCCCATGCCAGCAGATGCGTATGAAACGCGATGAGCTTTTGCGTCGCCGTATCGAACTCGCGCCAGATGCGCAGATTTCCCAGACCACGCATGGAATAATCTACACCATGCGGCCGGCACTGGTACTCCGGTACCACGGAAATCCGGTCCGCGTCGTAACTGTCCGCTCTCATCCGCGCGGCGTTATTGATCGGAAGTTCGGTATAGTCGCCCAGTTCCGGGCCGGGCAGACGCTCGGGGCCATCTTCGTGATAAAGCGGATTCCACTCGCCGGTAAAGTCAACCTGCGCAAAGGCCGGCGAGTCGCGACGCTATCCCAATCCAGAACAGCACGCAGACAGTGACGTTGCATTTCAATCTGGCCATAAATGGACCCGCAATCGACGATTACAATATCACGATCCGCTCCCTTAAATAGCTCCGTTTGCCCGGCATCCATTCCCGAATGGAAGGGTGATTGCTGACAGCTAATCCAGCAAATGTCGAATCGGATTGTATTTGATGAGAAGTTCAGTCGAGGACTACGATGCACACCGAGATTCTGTATGTCGAAGACAATCCCGCCGATGTTTTCCTGCTCGGGGAAGCCATTCGCAGGAAGAGCGACGCGGTCCTTTTGTCGACGGTTGATGATGGAGAGTCTGCTCTCTCGTTTCTGAATGGAGCCAAGTTACTACCCTGCGCCATTGTGCTCGACGTCGGCCTTCCGCGTATCGACGGTGCCGAAGTTTTGAGAGTAATAAAATCCAATCCGTCCTTCCGGTCCGTGCCGACAGCGGTATTTGCCGACCATAGTGTTCAACGTCAGATTAAGAGCGCCGGTCATCTGCCGGAATTGTTTCTGACGAAACCGAGTGACCTGGATGGTTATGACGCCGTCGCCGGGCAGATTCTGGCTCTCTGCGGCGCCGCGCATCGGGCACACACCGTAGAGAAGCCGGATTAGAAATTTTCTCGCCCCTGAGGTAGTCGCCCAAACCCCCTCAACCTCGCCGAAAACTTTGAATCGGCACACGATAGGTTGCATCTCACTCACCGAAACACCCCAGGCTCCAGCGGGAATCCACGTGAGTGGAGCAGCCGCGTTCCAGGACGGCGCCGCAAATGGAGAAACGCTCAGCTACGGGTCGCAAGCAAACGGTCGGGAGGAGAACTTCTATGACGGCGGTCGGTGAACAGGAATGTGCCGAGAAATTAAGATTGCGGGACGCAGGAGCCCAGTGGAAGAAGTGGGGGCCCTATCTGAGCGAACGGCAATGGGGCACCGTCCGCGAAGACTACAGCGACAACGGTAACGCCTGGGACTATTTCACGCACGACCAGGCGAGGTCGCGGGCCTATCACTGGGGCGAAGATGGACTGGCAGGAATCTCCGACGATCACCAGATCCTCTGTTTCGCGCTTGCGCTGTGGAACGGCCGCGACCCGATCCTGAAGGAACGGCTCTTCGGCCTGACCAACAGCGAAGGCAATCACGGCGAGGACGTGAAGGAATACTACTTCTACCTCGACAGCACGCCCACGCACTCTTACATGAAGTACCTGTACAAGTATCCGCAGGCGCCGTTCCCTTATGCCGACCTCATCGAGACAAATCGCGGCCGCAGCCGCCAGGAGCTCGAATACGAACTGCTCGATACCGGGCGTATTTGAAGGCGACCGGTACTTCGACGTCTTCGTCGAATACGCCAAGGCCGGTCCGGAGGATCTGCTCGTCCAGATCAGTGCGATCAATCGCGGCCCCGAGGCAGCGGCGCTGCACCTGCTGCCGACGTTGTGGTTTCGCAACACGTGGTCCTGGCGCGAGGGCGGCTCCAAGCCCGAGTTGAAACAGGTGCCGCCGCAGAATGGCGCAAGCATAGTCTGCGCGCACCACACCGATCCGCTGTTCCAGGAGAGCCTGTCCGACTACTACCTCTATTGCGATGCGCGCCCCGCCAATTCTCTTCACCGAGAACGAGACCAACAACGAGCGGCTGTTCGGCGGCCAGAATGCCTCCCCTTACGTCAAGGACGGCATCAACAACTTCGTCGTTAACGGCCAGCATGCGGCGATGAATCCGGCGAATGTCGGGACCAAAGCCGCAGCCTCTTATCCGTTGACCATCGGACCTGGCGAGACCGCGAACCGTGCGGCTAAGGTTGACGAAAACGGCGCCCGCGGAAATGTCTCGTGCCCTTCGAATGGATTCGACGAGATTCTGAACGGCCGCATTCGGGAAGCCGACGAATTCTACGACACCATCACCCCAGCGGCGGTGAAAGCAGACCCGGACCGGACGAACATTATGCGCCAGGCGCTCGCCGGGATGCTCTGGAGCAAGCAGTATTTCTACTACGATCTGACTGCATGGCTCGAGGAACACAATGTGGGACCATCCTCGCCGCCGTGGATGCGGCAACGCGTGCGGAACACGGAGTGGTTCCACATGCAGAACGACGACATCATCTCCATGCCGGACAAGTGGGAGTACCCCTGGTACGCGGCGTGGGACCTCGCCTTTCACATGCTGCCGATGGCATCGGTGGACCTCGACTTCACCAAAAAGCAGCTGGATCTCATGCTGCGCAACGACTATCTCCACCCCAACGGTCAGATGCCCGCTTACGAATGGAATTTCGGGGATGTCAATCCTCCGGTGCACGCCTACGCCACCATGCAGATCTATCTCCAGGACAAAGAGCGCAACGGGGGTAAGGGCGATTTCGAGTTTCTCACATACGCCTTCTCGAAGTTGCTGATCAACTTCACCTGGTGGATCAACCGGAAGGACCGCTTCGGCAACAACGTCTTTGAAGGCGGCTTCCTGGGGCTGGACAATATCGGGGTCTTCGACCGCAGCGCGCCACTGCCGACCGGAGGCAGTCTCGAACAGGCCGACGGTACCGCCTGGATGGTCTTCTTCAGCCAGCAGATGTTGCGCATCGCGATCGAACTGGCGCTCGTACAACCAGCCTACGAGGAGTACGCGGAGAAGTTCTTCGACCACACCATGCGGATCGCAGCGGCGATGGATCGCGTCGGGGAACTGCCAGGACGAAATGTGGGACGAAGAGGACGGCTTCTTCTATGACGTTCTGCGCCTTCCCGACGGCAGCGCCATGCGGCTGAAAGTGCGGTCCATGGTCGGACTGCTTCCGCTGACCGCGGTCGCGGTCTTCGAGGAGAACGTGCTCGAAAAGCTGCCCGACTTCCTGAAGAACGCCCGCGAGTTCCTGGCGCGCCACCCGGAACTCATCGCGAAACTCTGCATATGCCGGCTACTCCGGGCGTCGCCGGACGTCGCATGATCTCGACCGTGAATGAGTCGAAGTTGCGGCGCATCCTGGCCAGGATGCTCGACGAGAACGGAGTTCCTCGGCCCTTACGGAATACGGGCGCTCTCGCGCGACCACCTGGAACATCCGTTTGTCTTCCACCATGGCGGACAGGAATTCCGGGTGTCGTATCTGCCCGGCGACTCGGATAGCGGCATGTTCGGCGGGAACTCCAATTGGCGCGGTCCGGTCTGGATGCCGGTGAACATGCTGCTCTACTCCGCGCTGCTGCGGATGGCGGCATACTATGGCGACTCCTTCAAGGTGGAATGCCCGACCGGCTCGGGAAATGAAATGACGCTATTCGAAGTCGCCCACGAACTGGCGGAGCGGCTGATTGCGACCTTCCAACGCAACAGCGAAGGGCGGCGCCCGGTGTTCGGAGGCACGGAGAAGTTCCAGACCGATCCCACTGGCGGGATCATCTTCTGTTCTACGAGTACTTCCACGGCGACAACGGCGCGGGTATCGGCGCCAGCCATCAGACGGGATGGACCGGTTTGATCGCCAGGATCATCGCAATCAATGGCTGGCTCACCAAGGAAATGCTCTATGCGCCCGGGGTCGCGGAGGCGGCTGCCCGGGCACTGGCAGTAGGACCCGAACCGGCCCGTGCCGCGGCGGTGCGAGCCCGGTAACCGCCGCCTGCACTGGGGCTGGATCAATGTACGAGTGGCGTCATCCACCAGGAATGGTGGCCGAGAGGGAAAAGAGCAACGAGCGACTATCAATTTGAGCGCGCTTTTTCGAGCAACGAATGACCAGCGGCAACAACAAGAGGCCGGGGCCTTGCGGACCCCGGCGCAATGGCTCCGTTACCTGCCCGGAGGTCCGATTCTCGTTCCGTGGCTGGTCGTCAGGTTGGATGCTGGAACGGGCGTCCCGTTCGGGGTCGGAGTCATGACCACTGTATGGATCTCTTTGCCCCGATTCACCACAACAATCCAGAGCTTCAGCAGGACAGCGGGGCTGCGGCCAGTGAGGTTCAGCGTCATGGTTCCGGAGCAGTCTGGATTAAGCGAGTAGGTTCCCGATCCCGTATCAGTGGGTGAATCGCCCGTGATCGAGCCGTGGCTGCTGCCAGCGCTTTGAATCAATCCCCCGTGGCCATCGAACTGAGTCAACGCGAGTCCCACGAACTGTTCGAGCGGGGCCGGCGGCGGCCCCGAGGGCCTCGTTCCTGTCACTGTGAAGCCGTACGCGCCCTTGATCGTGGCCTCGTTGCAGCCGTTGCCATTCCCCTCGTTCTGGGCGTTGAGACCCGCGCACACCAGAATCAGAATCGCTATCGTTTTAGTCATCGTTTTCTTCTCCATGTCTAGTCCGCGAATTTTTCCATCCGCGTCTTTCGCCACGATGCGCGGGGGCGCCAGCGAAAGGCAATGGAGCGATCTGAAGATGTTGTGAATCCTCCTTAAGACGCTAAGCTTATGAAACCAGGCGCGATTGCGCCGCGCCTGTTCTCGCATTAAGATAGGCCGGTGGACGAACGGGCGCTCATGTTCGGCGAATTCGAACTGGATCTCGTCCTCTGCGAACTCCGCCGTCACAGCCGCCGCGTCAAGCTGGAACGCATCCCGATGGATTTACTGATGCTTCTGGTTGAAAATCGAGGACGTTTGGTCACGCGAGAGGAGATTGTCACGCGGCTCTGGGGCCGGGACACCTTTGTCGATACGGAGAATAATGTAAACGCCGCCGTTCGGAAGATTCGCCAGGCACTGAGGGACTCTCCCGACCGGCCGGTTTTTCTTCGCACTATCACCGGACGAGGCTATTGTTTTATCGCTACTGTCAGCGGCGGACCGGAGTTCGCCCAAACGATTGACGTTGCGCCGCCCGCCTCCATTCCGGTGGCAACCCCTCAGCCGGCAGAAATTCAACGAAGGCCGGTCCGGCCCGAGGAATTGGACCGCGGTACTCGCCGTCGCGTCGCGATCGCTGCCGGTTTGGGCGCCGTATTCGCAATCGGGGGGACCT
Source organism: Terriglobia bacterium (assembly GCA_963718155.1). GTDB lineage: Bacteria > Acidobacteriota > Terriglobia > Bryobacterales > Bryobacteraceae > BOG-234. Next base: position 109,637 of record CAVQYP010000011.1, read on the forward strand.
ACGGGCTCTACGAGCGGCGGCGGGGGCCCAGGCGGATCGAGTCCATCGCGGTGCTGCCGCTCGAGAACCTCACCGGGAATCCGAGCTACGAATACTTTTCAGACGGCATGACGGACGAACTGATCGGGGAACTGGCTCGCATCGGCTCGTTGCAGGTGATCTCGCGGACGTCGGTCATGCAATACAAGGGTTCGCGCAACAAGTCGCTGCCGGCGATCGCGCGGGAATTGAACGTCCAGAGCATCGTGGAAGGGACCGTATCGCAGTCCGCAGGCAAGGTTCGGATTACGGCGCGGTTGATTGGGGCGGAGGACGAGCGGCACATTTGGTCGGGGCGCTATGAACGCGAGCTTGCCGACGTTCTGGCGCTGCAGGACGACGTAGCGCGCGCGATCGCTCGCGAAATTCGCGTCAATCTGCCGCGGGAGCGGGACCCGAATCCGGCTCGGCCGCGGCGGGTGAGCCCCGAGGCGTTCGAGGCCTATCTGAAGGGAACCTTTTACCTCAATAAAGGAATTCTCGGGATCAGCAGGAGCATCGATTTCTTTAACGAAGCCATTAAACTCGACCAGAATGCCGCCGAGGCTTACGCCGGCCTGGCCGAAGCGCTTTGTTACGAGGGGATCTTCGAAATACGTCCTTCCGCGGAGACTTATCCTCAAGCGCGCGCCGCCGCCCTCAAAGCGCTGGACCTCGACAGCTCCAACGCCGCGGCCCATAACGCCCTGGCAGACGTGATTAAGGGATACGACTGGGACTTGCAGGGCGCCCTTGTGGAATACCGGCGCGCGTTCCAGTTGAATCCAAGCCATTTGCTGACACGGCTCTGGTACGCCGACTGCCTGGCACGCCTCGGGCATTACGATGACGCGCTAACCGAAACCGAGAAGGCCCTGGCTCTGGATCCCGTTTCGCCCGTCGGCCGCAACCTTCGTTCGATGGTGCTCTGGCGCGCGCGGCGTTACGACGAAGCGATCGACCAGGCACAACAGGCCCTCAGCATCGATTCGAATTTCGTGAACGCATATTGGTGGCAGAGTCAGGCTTGGGCGAGCAAAGGGAACTTCGTGCAATCCATCGCCTGCCTGACGAAAGCAATCACCCTGGATGACGGACCGCTCTTTCTGACGTTGCGGGGCCATGTGTATGGGCGCGCGGGAGAGAAAGACAAGGCGCACGCCGTCCTGAACCAACTCATCGGTCTGTCCGAACGACAATTTGTGTCACCGATGAATTTCGCATTGCTATATGGCGGATTGAATGACACGAACAAGACTTTCCGCTGGCTGGAGAAGGCCCGTGATTCTCGAACAACGCGGGTTCACGAGTTGTCCTGGCCGTATTTCGACAATCTACATGGAGACCCACGCTATGCAAACTTGATCAGACGGATCGGCCTTCCGCTTTGATCCCGGTTGCTCCAAAGTCTCGTCAGGCCAGCAAATTCGTTTCCCGACACCAACCGCGACAGTTTACCGGGGTCGTATAGGATGAGGGAGCGTGCGTGCGCTGAGCGTATAAGCGATCGAGAACGCTGGATCTGCCTGGATCGCCGGTTCCGGGTGGATCGTCGTTTTAAACCGGCCAATGTTCTGAGTAAGGGTTCGCCTCCAGTAACGCAAAGCAGTATTCTCTTTTTCGTTCGAAACTGACTTTGCCGGAGGGTGAAGGCCCGACCAGCAGATCGAAACTTTGGCAGGAAACGGTCACCGGCGGGCCTTCACGCCAGCCGTGATTCTCTTTATCGCACTGCCGGAGGCGAAAGACAAGATCGAGCCGGGGTGAGAGGTCCGGCTGGACCAGCTACCTCGGCGTATGCCCTTGTGCGGCAATCGGACGATCATCGGCCACGGACGCCGGCTCCGCCAGCCCACGATGATCGGCACGCGCGATCTGGGTTCGCCGCGGCCTCTGTCGTCCGTGCCGAAAGACGTTCACGATGCTTGCCCGATTGGCTCGCCGCCGTCAGCGCACTATCAGCCTCCGTTGCCGGCAACAGGCGTGGGAGCGGATCGCCGCCGGCGAGTACCTGGAGCAAGCCGCACCGCACTGCCACAGATCCGATCGCGCTTGCCGGATCCCGTCGACGGTTCGCCGCTGGGCCGGAACGAGACTGCTTAGGGACACTGTGGTGGCTGGAGCTCTGACAGGCTGCCGGCTCAGAGTGACCACTTTCTGCTGGCCACCCACCATCCTTGCCTGGGATCTGGGCGCGATCTGCCGTATTCTGCCCATCGAGGCAAGAAGTCCATGAGTCGCCAGGCTCTCGACGAGTTGAAACAGCAGATTCCGCTGCTGGAGTATCTGCAGGCCCATGACTGGCGGCCGGCGCGGCCACTCAGCCGTGGTCGCTGGATGGGACTGTGTCCGCTGCACTCCGATCACAAGCCAAGCTTCCTGGTGGATCCCAGCAAGAGCCTGTTCTACTGTTACGGCTGCGGTCGCGGCGGTGATGTGATTCGGTTTGCGCGAACTCTATCACCAGGTGAAGTTCCCGCAAGCCTTGACGTTGCTGCAACGGTGGCGTAGCTGGCCACCGCTGTTACACCAGGCCGCGGATTTCTATCGCATGCAGTTACACCGCCACGGCGAGGCGATTGCCTATCTGCACCAACGCGGAATCCGCTCACCGGAACTGATCGAGCACATGCGGATTGGCTACGCGCCCGGCGGCTGCTTGCGAGGTTGGTTGACACAGTTGGGCTATCCGCTCCAGACATTGCGTCAAGCCGGTTTGGTAACCGCCTCTGGCTACGACACCTACACGCATCGCGTCGTGTTTCCGCTGGAAGGCAATCTCTATGGCCGCAGCCTGTCGGCTTCGGCGCCACCACATCGATTTCTTGCCGGGCGCGAAGGGTGGCTTGTACTGGTGGGAGCAGGTCCGGCAGTATCCGAAGGTGATTCTCGTCGAGGGTCTGTTCGACTACGCCGTGTTGTGGCAGGCCGGTTTTCACAACGTCACCTGCTCGATGGGAACTCATCTCAACGCGCAGCAGCAGCGCCAACTGTGTGACCGTCCGCGAACCGTCTATCTGGCCTTCGATGCCGACCCCAACGGCAGTGGCCAGCAGGCGGCACAATCGCTTGCTGGCCGTCTCAGAGAGCAAGGCGTGAACGTTCGCCGAGTCTCCCTGCCCGAGGGCCATGATCCGAATAGCTTCTTTGTCGAAGGTGGCGATGCGAGGCAGTTCCAGTCGCTGCTGGAGGCAGCTCGGCCATGACGTTTCGTGTTCTTCACCAGCCCTCCACCAACCCGGCACGATGCCCGTATCGCGTCGTCGTGCAGACCACAGGACGTGAGATTGACTGGATCAATCAGTACCTCGATTACGAGACCCTTCGCCGCCTCGCCGATAATACTCTGCAAAGTTATGCGCACGAGTTGTTGTACTTTCTCCGTTGGTGGGAGAGTGTTCATCACACTGACGCGATCACCAAAGATGCACTCACGGAATCGACACTGCTCGACTATGTGCGATTCCAGTCCGGTCAACAGCCTCCGTTGTCCGGCGTCACCATTAACCAGCGCGTTGCCATCGTCGATAAAGCCCTACGCCACCTGTTCCCGGATGCTCCTCATCAGATTGCTCCGGGATTTCAGCAGACCTATTGGCAACGTGCACCAATGGGCATTGGCAGACCGCGGCTTGCCTTGAGCCGGTTGCGGGTGAAGACCCCCAAACGAACCATTACGCCACTGTCGGTGGACGAGGTGGCACGGTTCTGGTCCAGTTTTCGTACCTCACGGGATCTCGCCATCGTCGGTTTGATGCTGCTGCAGGGGCTTCGATCCCAGGAGATTCTGGACCTGAATCGGGACGATCTGCTGTTGCCGGAAGCGCAGATTCGCGTGCGCGGCAAGGGTAATAAGACCCGCTTTCTTCCCCTGGCTCCGGAAGCAGCTCAGTTGCTCGATCATTATCTGCGGCTGGAACGGCCCGCCAACTCGACTACTGCTTTATTCGTTTCTCTCAAGGGTTCGGCTCGCGGCGCCCGCATGACTCCCGCGGGTCTGCGCTCGCTGTTTCGCCATCATCGCCAGACTAGCGGAGTCAAAATCGCAAACCCTCATCGTTTTCGGCACACCTTCGCCTCGGATATGGTGCGCGCCGGCGTTAGCCTGCCGGCCCTCATGCAGTTGATGGGACATGCACAAATCCAAACCACCCTCGTCTATATGCAGGTCACTCCTCTCGAGGTCTATCAGCAATATGCGCGAGCAGTCGCACAGCTCATCAGGCCGGTGCCGGTCTCGCGATCATGAAACTCTCTCGCCTCGCTTCCGTTGAGCATCCACTGGCGCTCCGGTTCCAGCGGCCGTTGAGTCCCTGACAGCCGCGCTCAGTTGGGATTCCGCCCGTCAATACCGTGGCACTGTGCGCAACTTCCTGCTCTACCTCGGCGACAATCATCCTGCCGTTTCTTCGCTGAGATCAGTTGCGCCGCGACCCACACATCCTCGGCTGGTTCACCCATCTGCACTCACGGACTCCGCCATTGGCGCCGGCCGTCTACATCTATCGCCTCATGCATCTCCGACGCATCCTGGAGGAACTTGCCTGGACCGCCCAGCTTCCCGAGTTGGCGCATCTGATCCGTCGCGAGGACTTTCCGCGCCCTCCCCAACGTATACCCCGAGCCTTGACGGCACAGCAGGATCAACTCATCCAGCAGGAGTTGCTCCGCCGCAACGATCTGCCGTGCCAACATCTTCCTGCTGTTGCGCCATACCGGTATGCGCATTGGTGAATGTGTCGATCTCTCCTATGACTGCCTTCGGAATATTGCTCCCGATCGCTGGGCAATTCACGTTCCGCTGGGCAAACTCAAGACAGAACGAATGGTACCGGTGGACTCATTTGTATGTGAGCTTGTGCAGCGCCTCCGCTTTTTCCGTTCTTTCGATCCACTGCCTCTCGATGGCCGGCTACTGTCACGTCCCCATGGCAAGCAAGCCTTAATTCGGCAACTGCGGTACTGCCTCCACGAAGTGACTGCTGCCGCCGGGATAACCACCCGCATCGTTCCGCACCAGCTTAGACACACATACGCGAGCGAGATGATCCGCTCCAGTGTGACCTTGCCTGCGCTAATGAAGTTACTCGGCCATACCGATCCAGAGATGACGATGCGGTATGTCGACGTCACGTCGAGTGATTTGCAGCGCGAGTACCATCTGGCCCACGTCAAACCTCGACATATAACTCCACAGCCGAAAGCGCCGACAATTTCGCCCCGCACCGGTTTGGACGGCGTCATTGACTCTCTGCTCTTCGCTCAACATGCCATCGAGATGTTCCGCCGGTCCCTGTCTGATGCCCCTCCGCGACGCTGCCTCGATCGACTTTCCAATCGCCTACCAAAATCCTCTCTCAAGCTCGCAAACTCAGTCCGTCCGCGTAACGGGCAGAGATTGGCCGTATAAGTCAGCCATTCGGAGAATGCTCACCTCTTAGGAGTGTTCAGCCATCGCTCCCGTGAAGTCGCGGTCCCATCAGTATTTGACGTGAAGCCCTGGATCGGCGAATTTGGACTTTCGCAGTTCAGTTTTCGCAGGACCGGCGCCGATAAACGCGGTTCCGCCAGCCTTGACCGTCAGGATCGTCGGCTTAAACGGAAGTTGAGCCTGCAAATCGGCTCACCTCAAACCTTCCCGCCCCCCCCGGGTTTGCAGCTCTTCGTTTAAGCAATGGCCCAAAATGTTCCCTTTCCGATTACGGAGGACTGATTCATTATGTGGCAGCAAGTTTTTAGAGTCGGGCCGGCAGACCGCGGCAAACCATGTCGCGCAGCTCGCCATTGGCCTGCTTCCAGCCGCGGAACTTCGCGTAAGATGGGCAACTTCCGTCGGCTTCCGGCGGGATGAAAATTCCGGCGCGGCCGTCACTCCCGCTCGGAGTCGGTGCGACCTTTCACGCGGAGGGCTACTGGAAGGCCCCGCCCTTTCGCAGCGCTTCACAACAACGGGATGAGGGAACACCGCCCATCTCGGTCACAAACCAGGAAAATATTTTCGTCGTCCGCCATCCCCAATCCTGTCTACGACTCGCAGGGAATATCGACATCCTGCCCGCCGCCCACAGCGTCGGTATCAGCCCATGACGTGCTACTTGTAAATCGGTAAAATATGATTTCAGAAAAGCAACTCGAAGCCAATCGCCGCAACGCTCAACGTTCCACGGGTCCCCGGACCAAGGAAGGTAAAAACGCGTCGGCCCTGAACGCCCGTAGACATAATCTCACCGGTCAGGTAACTGCCATGACCGACGCCGATCGCATCATGCACGACGCATTCTCCGCCTCGATCGTCGAGAGCCTCGCCCCCGAAGGCGCCATGGAAAACCAACTCGCCCAGCGGATCGCAACCGATAGCTGGCGCTTAAACCGAATCAGCGCGGTAGAAGACAACCTGTTCGCACTCGGTCACAACGCCAAATCGGACGAAACCGAAACGGAAGACCCTGAAATCCACGCCGCCCTCACGGCCGCGAAGGTCTTCCAGGCCGAATCGAAGCAGCTCCAGCTCCTGACCCTCTACGAGCAGCGCATCAACCGCAACCTGCAGAAGAACCTCGCCACGCTCCAGACTCTCCAAACCGCGCGCCTCGCCAAACGTGAAGCCGAAATGAAGGAAGCAAAGAAGCTCCTCCAGCTCAGCGAAATGAAGGGCTTACCCTACGGGCCGGACGAGTTACGCAGGGATGGCTTCGTTTTTTCGACCGCCCAAATCCATGCCGCCATCGACAAAGAACGCCGCCTGAACCGTGCATACCAGACCGATTTCACCCGCCACAAACCCCAAAAACTCCATGCAACCGCGGCGTGAATGGGAATTTGACTGCGCGAACATGAAACCGAGCTCGAACAGGACACCCCAACTGCGCCGATTCGGGTCGCCGCGCTCGGCGCTTCCTCCGCGCAGACCCCACCCGTTGTCGGACGTGCGGTTTTCGCATCCGGCGGTTGAACTGAGCGGCTTCGGGCAGCAACATGCGATGGCAGCCCGGCTATCTGCAACTCGCGTTAATCTGGAAGGTATGCTTCGCCTCGCAGTCGCCGTGCTGGCCGTGTCTCATCTGGCGTTCGGTGCCGAACTCAAATCTGTCGGAGCGCTAGCCTTCGGCCCGCAAGGCACCCTCTTTATCGGCGACTCCGTCGGGGGCGCCGTCTTCGCCATCGACACTGGCGATACGACTCCGTCGGCGACGGCTTCGCCGGTCGAACTCAATCGAATCGATGAAAAGATTGCCGCCCTGCTCGGCGTCCAGGCCAATCAGATTCTGATCGACGACATCAAAGTAAATCCGATATCGAAGAACATCTATATTTCGGTTTCGCGCGGACGCGGCCTGGATGCGATCCCGGTCATCCTGCGAATGGACAGCACGGGCAAACTGACCGAGTTCTCTCTCCGCGACCTTCCATATTCCGTCGCTCGGCTACCCAATCCGCCGGTTTCGGTTCCGAAGGCGGACTACCGCAATCCCCGTCTCGAAACCATCACGCAACTCGCATGGGTGAACGGCAAGGTGATCGTCGCCGGGCTTTCGAATGAGGAATTCTCGTCAAATCTGCGCGTAATTCCCTTCCCTTTCCGCTCCGTCGATGATGGCGCCAGCGTTGAAATCTACCACGGTTCGCATGGCGAATATGAGACCCAGGCGCCTGTGCGAACTTTCCTGCCCTACACGGTCAACAAGCGGGAATACATTGTGGCGGCCTACACCTGCACGCCTCTGGTGATCATTCCGGTCAACGAACTGAAAGCGGGAACGAAGGTTACCGGGACAACGATCGCGGAGCTCGGAATGGGCAACCGGCCGCTCGATATGATCGCCTACCGCAAGGACAACCACGACTTCATCCTGATGGCCAACAGCTATCGCGGAGTGCTCAAACTTCCCGCTGAGAATCTGGACCACTACACGCCGATCACGGAACCGGAACAGATGGCCGGCGTTCCCTTCAAACGGGTTCCCGCGCTTCGGGGAGTCAGGCACCTCACCACGCTCGACGACGGAAATGCTCTGATTCTTTCCGAAGGCCCGGACGGCTCGCTCGATCTCCGATCCGTTCCGCTTCCCTGACCGGACCGTTGAAGAGACCGCCCGACAGTGATACATATAATAAGGTCGAATTCGACCCTGATCGCAGGAGAGAAAGCAGCAGGAGAGAAAATGCGTAAATCGATTTTAACCACCTCGTTCCGGCTCGTCGCGGCCCTGTGCCTCACGGCCGCACTCGGATTCAGCGCCAGCACCGCGGGCATGACTACCGGAAAGGCTCAACTAAAATCCGCGGGAGCGCTTGCGTTCGGTCCCGACGGCATCCTCTTTGTGGGTGATTCGGCCGGCGCCGCCGTCGTGGCCATCAACACCAAAGACACGAAACCTGCAAACTCCGCCGCAGCGATCAACATCAAGGGCGTGAATGAGAAGGTTGCGGCTATGCTCGGAACGTCGAAGGACCAGATCCTGATTAACGACGTCAAGGTGAACCCGATTTCGAAGAACGTATACATCTCGGTCTCGCGCGGCCGCGGGCCGGATGCGACGCCTGTCATTCTGCGGCTCGATGCGTCAGGAAAAATGCAGGAGGTTCCGCTGGACAACGTGGACTACTCCACGGCCGCGATCCCCAATCCGCCGGCAGCGAAGCCCGAAGCGGGGAATCGCAATCCGCGGCTCGATACGATTACGGAGATTGCATACGTGAAGGGTAACGTTGTAGTCGCTGGCCTCTCGAACGAAGAGTTTTCGTCGAATCTGCGGACGATTCCCTTCCCGTTCAAATCCGTCGGCCAGGGCGCGAGCATCGAGATTTACCACGGTTCTCACGCGCGGTATGAAACCCAGGCGCCGGTCCGCACCTTCGTTCCCTACACGATCAACAACGAGCAGTATATCGTCGCCGCATATACCTGCACTCCGCTGGTCACGATTCCGATGGGCGATCTGCAGTCCGGGGCCAAGGTGAAGGGCTCGACGATCGCCGAACTCGGCGCCGGTAACCGGCCGATCGACATGATCGCGTACAAGAAAGACAATCACGAATACATCCTGATGGCCAATAGCGCTCGCGGCGTGATGAAGGTTTCGACAGACCATCTGGAAACCTACAAACCCATAACCGCTCCCAGCGATATCGCCGGCGTGCCTTACCAGACTGTCGACGGCCTGAAGGGCGTTACGAAGCTGGCCTCGCTCGATGCCTCGAATGCCTTGATTCTTACGGACGCCAATGGCGCGATGGACTTGCGCTCGATCCCGCTGCCTTAGCGCGACAGCGGCCATCCTTTTGACCGGGATGGCCGCCTTTGCCCAAAGCGGCCGGGTGGAGTTCAGAGACGGCGAGTTCCTTCTCGAAGGACTCCAGTTCTCTCAGGCTCCGGCCGGTGGTTGGGAATCCCTCCTCTCGGTGTATGCCGACAAAAGCGATACGCCGATGCTCGGAACGTGGGCGCTCGAGAACGGCGCGCTGGCATTCCGCCCCCGATTTCCCTTAGCCGACGGTGTTTCGTATCGCGCGGTGTACCCGGGCGGCGTCTTCTTGCTGGATCGCAAGACTACGGCAAAACAGCCTGAAACGCGCGTCGAACATATCTACCCGTCAACCGATGTCTTGCCGGCCAATGAGCTGAAGCTCTACGTCTACTTCTCCGCCCCGATGAGCCGGGGTGAGGCGTGGCAGCACATCCATCTCCTCGAAGACAACGGAGCCCCGGTTCCTTTGGCATTTCTGCAGCTGGATCAGGAACTCTGGGACCCGGATTACAGGCGGCTCACCGTGCTCTTCGATCCCGGCAGGATCAAGCGCGGGCTCGTGCCCACCAACGAGATGGGTTCGCCGATCGTCGAAGGCAAGCATTACCGCCTCGTAATTGATCGCGACTGGCACGACGCGCGCGGAGTGCCGCTGATCGAGGGACTCGTTAAGACGTTCACCGGCGGCCCGTCCGATCGCATTCCGCCCGATCCGAAACACTGGATCGTAACGGCGCCGAAAGCAGGCAGCCTGGAGCCTCTGATGCTCGAATTCCCGAAGCCGATGGATTACGCCCTGCTGCAGAGGATGATCCAGGTTTCAGGGGTTCAGGGCAGCATCAGTGTCGACCGCAATGAAACCCGCTGGCTGTTCACGCCTGCGACGGCCTGGAAAGCGGGAACGTATCAGCTCACCGCCGATAACACGCTCGAAGACATCGCGGGCAATCATCTGGATCGCCCCTTCGATGTCGACCTGCTGAAAGTGCCGCCGAAGTCGCAGCCCGAATCGGCGACATCCACGCTGCGTTTTGTCGTCCGGTAACTCTTACGGAATGTAACAGCCGACCGCGGGCTCTTCCGGCTTCAGCACAGGCTTGCCCGCCAGCACCGCATCCAGAGCATCCCGGACATCATGCGCGGTCACGACGTGGCGCTGAATGCCGATGGCCGCAAATGAATTGTCGATCCGCCCGCGGTAAGCGATCGAACCATCCGGCCGGACGATAACCGCTGTGGGCGTGATCGCCGCGCCTGTTGCCTTCACCAGTGCGTGATTGCGATCCACGATCTTCGGATACGCGCCATGCCCGTAATCCTGCGCGTGCTTCTGCGCCTGATCGTCGGTCATCGTCGCGTCGGTATAGACCAGCGAGCAGCCGACTCCGCGTTGCGCGTATCCGTCGCAGACGCGCCGGATCTCGTGCGAGTAGTAATTCGAAACCGGGCAGTCGTAGGTCACGAAAAACAGTGCCTCCAGATGGCCTCTTTCTACCTTTAAAGGCTCGCGCATCACACCGTCGATGTCGCGCACAGCGACAGTGGGATGCAGGATGACGCCCAACGCAAACGCCGCAAGCCAGTTCATTGTCGAATTAGTTCCCAGAGCTTCACACTAAGTTGAGGATCGGTCAGAAGGCGCTTTCGAGCCGTCTGGCGGCGATGTTTCAGGATATCGGCTCGCAGAGCCGACAGGTCGGACTCCCGATGCGGAACCGCCGCCAGGGTCACACTTCCCATTTCGTCTTTCGACTGCTCCCCCCACGTGACCCGCACCGGCGGGTCAGCGGGATTTCGTGGATTCTCCGCCGAGTTGTCCCAGTGAATCCCGGCGTCGAGCCGCGTGCCCGCAGGCAGCGGGACCAGTTGCTGAAAGTAATACCGATCCTGCCAGGCGAAGTCCCAATCCTGAATCCAGAGCAGCGTTTTCACCTCGCCATCGGGAAGCGTCGCCGTCATCTTCATCGATTTTCCGATATAGTGCGCGTGCGCGCCGATCGATACGGCATCGACCGCCACTGGCAGCGTGTACGAATCCCGTATGACGAAGTCCTTATCGCCCGGCGCGATATCGAGCCCCGAGAAGAGCGCAAACACGGGCGGTAGCTGAATCGACACCAACGAACGAGCGGGAGGTTTCTTCGCGAAATAGAGACCGATGAGCGATCGCTCCGCTTCCGGCTTGCCGGTCGGGTGGAAATGATATTGAACGACAAAGTCGGAACCCGCCTTGCACGCGCAAGGCGAGCCCGTCCGGCAGCAGATGCGGCTGCGCGCCGACCGCCCAGCCGCCTAATGGCTCGGCCTCACCTCCGGGCCTCATTCCGCTGAATCCTGGCTCGGTGCCCTGCTGTGCTCGATTGTGCGCTCTTCCGCTGGGGTCGGTGAAATAGAGAACGTGATGGACTACCGACCGCGCGGAGGGTTTCATATCAATCGCGGTGATCCATTTGTCTTCGGCGAGCCCAAGCGGTATCGCGATATTCCGGTAGATGTCCGGTCCATCTGCTGGAACGTGATAAGCCGCCGGCATCTCAACGATCAGGTCCGGCTGACCGAGCATCCAGCCGGAAGCGAATTTCGGCGGCGCGGGCGCGTTCGCCGGGTTCCCTTCCGGCATCCCCTGCTTCACCCATTCCTGGATCAATGCGATGTCGCCGTCGCTCAGCCGCCGGTTGTCTCGGAACGGATAAGATGTGACCTCGGGCTTCCACGGCGGCATATACCGGGATTGCGTAACCGCGGCGATAATTTTTCCCTTCTTCGCCACGTCCTGATAAGACAGGAGCGAAAACGGAGCCGCTTCACCAGGACGGTGACAGGAAGCGCAGTTCTGGTAAATAATCGGGGCTATCTGCTTGTTGAAAGTGACCGTCTCGGCAGCGCTCAAAGCAGGTCCCGAACACGCAAGCAGAGCGACTCCCGCGGTTGTCAGAAAACGAAAGCGAGCGCGCCCCGAATGCTGCGGGGAGTGTTGACCAGCAGAACAGGATCGCCCCCTGCGGTGGTCAGCGGGAGATAGCCTTGCGCCAGAAGATTGCGCAATTCCGCTGTTGCTTCCATGCGCCACGGAATGCGAGGTATTGCCGGCATCGGCTGGCGCAGAATCACGTTCAAGCCGGGTTCGGGCACGGTTGAAGCAGCGGAGAACGATGGTCCCGGCATTGCCGATCGATAATCGGTCCATTGATAACTCGCTACGAAACGCGTTCCGCTTCGGCGCAATGCGCCCGACACCTGCAAAGTGAGCGCGTTCCGGTGGCCGACATCCAGGATCCTCCGAAGATCCGAGGCGGCCTCCCCTGGGATTTCGCTGGTCGTCGGCGACACCACTCCAACCGACCCATAAAACACGGTGACCTTATAATCATCGCCAAGGTCCTGCGTCACCGAGGCTGTGTAGCCAGTGTTCTCGAACCTGCCCATGTTGAATGACGCGCTGTTCGAGAAAAGGTTCGGCAAAAGATCGCCCGCGAACAATCCGGGTTCGGGCGATGCAAGTGTCAGCGTCGTATTTGAAACGCTCTCCCGATAGCCCGAGACCCGATACTCGCGCGAACCGAAGCGTTCCGAAATACCGACCTCGTAGTCCTCGCCCCGCTCGACCTTCGAATGCCCATCAACCAGGCTCAGGCCCGGGAGCGTCGAAAGCCCAGTCAGGCTGCGCTCCAGATCTGCGTTCGCGTCGGTCGCGCTCCTGCCCAGCTCGGGCCTTGCATTGCCCGACGTCCAGGCGACATCGATTTTCCCGTGCGGCAGTGCGTAAGTCAGCTTGGCATAGGGACTGAAATAGTGGACATGATCGAGAAAAGAGACATTGTCGAACTCGAACCCGTACTCCATCTGCAGTGAATCGCTCAACTGCGACTTGTCCGCGAAACTCGCCCCCACGGTGCGAAGCGCCGGCAAAGATCCATCGGCTGCGGAAACCCCGCCAAAAAAGCCCTGACCGAGGCGCATCGGCAAGTAAAATTGCCTCATCGTAAGCGCGATCTCGGGACTCGCTCCGCCGGCAAGTTCACGGCTGTAAGTAGTGCGTATCGCGCCGGAAGGGGTAATCGATCCAAAGCCGTAGCCGAGATCGCCGGCCACCTGGAGGCGATTCTCACCGTAAAGGGAAGTGGCGAAAGCGAATTCCGTGCCAAGGTCGGCTTGGGTATCTCCTATCTGCCCGGTATCGCCCTGCGGAGATTTTTACCATGCCGCGGGAATCGGTGAAGACCGCCGGCCGCTCTGGCGTCGACAAGGAGGTGTCGGCATCCGCTGGCGACGCGCGGTTCTGAGCCGGCAGCAGGCGAAGCACAGGTCGCATGGCGCTGTCGCCACGCAACGTCCACTTCCACCCGTCGCTCATCAATCCGCCTGGGGCCGGCGTCGTTGAAACCAGTTGTACCGAACTGAACACACGCGACAGGTTGATTTCGAGCAGGCTTCTCATCCCCGGTTTGATCTGGATTCGTTCGCGAATGGCCGGCACGAAACTCGAGAACGAAACCTGAATGGAATATAGATCGGGGAGGAGTTCTCCGAAGGCGAACGTGCCCAGCGAATCCGTCGCGGATTTCTGCAGGAATTCGTTCTGTTGATTGAGTAGAACGACTACGGCGCCAGGCTGTGGCTTCCCGCCGATATCGGTTACGAAGCCGACAAGCTGACCGGAAAAACGAATCGGAGAGGCTGCCTGTGCGCAAAATGGAGATGCGAGCGACACGCAGATCAGAGCGGAACTTAGAAAGCTCATCACCGGCGCTGCGTGAATCGCGCTGCCTCTCATTTTCGTGCTGCTGATTTTCAGCTTACCGTAAAATTCGCCTGCTGCAGAACGGTCTGGTTCCGGTTCTTGTCGACTGCCTTCACCTTCAGGGTGTAGTTTCCCGGAGCAAACTTGTTCAGCGCCACCCGCTTTTCGATTGTCACCTGACTCGCGGACGCGTTGGGAATTTTTTCCACGTCTTCGGAGAACGCGGCGATCTTCTCGTCGCTGCCCGCCTTGTCGATTTCATACTCGATGGTGCCGGAGGGTTTCTGGGTCTTCTCGTCGGCTCCGAAGTTATAGACCTGGAGGTAGATACCCAGACGTCTCGTCCTGTTTGAATTTGTCGCCGAGACGCGGTCTGACTTTCGTATCGCCGATCGAGAACATGCCGCCGCCGATGCTCTTTGTCGGAAGCTTATCGATCGTATCCGCCAGAATCAGGCTGCTGGAAGCTAGTTTATCCTCCTCAAAGTGGGGGACGTCGAGCGCAACCTCATAAACATTCTGGTTTCCGGCAACTGTGTCTTTCGCTACAACGTTCAATTTATAGCGGCCCGGCGCGAGGGGAACGGACTCCTGGTAGATCTCACGCTGCTGCTGATACTTTTGCAGCATCTCCGGGGGCACGGGAACTTCGAGCGATCTCTCGAACGTAGTGATCGGCCGGCGCGTCATGGAACTTACGCGTCCAAAGAGATTGACGTGGGCATATTCCACCCCGTCCTTTTTCTGGAACTGAAGGTCGCGGTTCTCGAATTGAATCGTGATATTCGCCATCACGGATGATTCCGTCACACGCACGTAGTCCACTCGCACCTGCATCGGTAGAACGTTATAGGTAATGCGGGTACTGATCTGCCGCTTCCAGATCCTTGAATTTGACCGGGGGCGGCTGCTGCAATTTGGCGAACTGATTCAGGCGATCGAATTCGTTGTAGCTGGCGGGGGAGGCGCCGAGAGGGGCGCCCATGTGGGTGCCATCCGTCCGCGTGAATCGGGCCATCTTGTCGCTCATGCCCAACTGTTCGGACAGCGTGAGACCCGCGCCGGGAACATAAGCAGCGCGTCCTTTTCGGACGGGTCCATCGTCATGCGATACTCGCCGGTCATCGTCGTGTCGACGAATTCGATGATGACGTCGTTGCCGATGCCCTCGATATAGCGATAGCGCCAGTCTTCAAACGGGAAGGTGGTGGTTTCGCCGCCGCCTTCCGCTGCCGGACGTTCGTAGGTGCCGCCGGAAGGATGCTCATCGATCTCGTCTGGCGGGCCAAAGGTGATGTAGATGCGGCCGCGGTCGGCTCTTCCATCCGGGAATACCCGATGCGAAGCGCTCGTTGGCGTAGGCGATGCGGCGGTAGTGCTCTTCCTTGTATTCGTTTTCGACGGTGTCCGGGGTGGGATCGCGGCGCAGCCAGAACTGCTCGACGAACTGCTCGCGCTCCTCGTCGGTGTTCAACTGCTTGAAAGCCTTGCGCTCTTCGTCGGTGATGATGTAGGCTACGTCTTCGTTGAGCCACTTCTTCCAGGGCGTCTCCAGCTCCTTTTTGAGAGCGTCCTGCTTCTTCTTGATCTGCTTGGGCGTCAGTGGTTTAGCGACGGTTTCGCGCTTGGGAGGATTAGAAGAGGTGTCCTGCGAGATTGCCGGGATAACAAGCAACAGAGCGAGCCCGGCGGAGGAAACCCAAAGAGCCTTTGCAGTCATACTTTTTTGCGCTTTCGGAAGAATATAAGCACCTCTGATTGTAACTCAGACGACGGAAGCGCAGTACGCGTTTCAAAGCCGGTGTTTTCCGGCAAGGTATCTCATGGCAACCCAGTCCTGAAACATTCGGGTCACCAGCGGTCACTTGAGGTAACGGGGGAATTTGATCATCGAATTCCCCCAGGCGGCCTGCGCTCGTGCGCAGAAATCCTTCGCTATAAAAGGCGAATTGTAGCCTGGCAACCGGGTAACTGCTTTTTGTCAGGCGAGGTGGTTCCGCGTACCAGTCCGTTTGCTTCAGAGAGGTTTATACTGAGGTCCGGCATTGTTGGTGCGGAGCGGGGTGACTGGAGAGATTTACCGATGACTTACAAGAAAGTTGCACTTCCGGGTAGCGGGCGTCAGCCCGTTGGCACCCAGATCGGCGATGTTTCGAAAGACGAAATCGCCGAAGTTTCAGTGATTCTGAAACCGAAAACCCCGGTGGCTGTGCCGCATCGGGGCGGCGCTACCGTCTCGCGCGATGAGTTTCCCGCGTTGCACGGCGCCGACGAAAACGTAATCGCCAAACTCAAGGAGTTCGCGGCGCAGGCCGGTCTGAAAGTGATCGACGAGTCCGTGCGACGCCGGACAGTCGAACTCGAAGGGACCATCTCCGCGTTGACGAGCGCTTTTGACGTGAACCTCAAGCTTTACGAACACGACGGGTTCCGATACCGCGCACGGACGGGTGAGATCCACGTTCCGGAGGAAGTGGCATCGTCAATCGAAGCCGTGCTGGGGCTGGATGATCGTCCTCAGGCAAAGCCTCACTTCCGGTTGCGCAACGAAAACAATAACCCAGAGGCAAAACCGGCCGCTTCTGTTTCGTATACCCCGAGACAGGTGGCCCAGCTCTACTCATTTCCGCTCGATGTCGACGGCAAGGGACAGACCGTAGGAATCATCGAACTCGGAGGCGGTTATAAACCGGCCGATCTGGCGGCTTATTTCGCGAAGCTCGGATTGAAAGAGCCCACCGTGGTCTCCGTATCGGTCGATAAAGGAAAAAATAAGCCTACAAACGCGAACAGCGCCGATGGCGAGGTGCTGCTCGATATCGAGGTCGTCGGGGCGGTGGCGCCGGGGGCGAACATCGTGGTTTACTTTGCGCCGAACACGACGAAGGGATTTCAGGACGCGCTCACGATGGCGATCCACGATACGACACACAAGCCATCTGTGATTTCGATCAGCTGGGGTGCTCCGGAGTCCGGCTGGACCTCACAGTCGATGACCGCCATGGACTCGGCCGCGCAGGATGCCGCCGCGCTTGGGGTCTCCATCTGCGTGGCATCCGGTGACAACGGATCGAGCGACGGCGTGACGGATGGCAAGAATCACGTCGATTTTCCGGCGTCCAGCCCGCATGTGCTTGCGTGCGGAGGAACTAACCTGCAGAGCGCGAACGGCGCGATCACCTCGGAAACGGTGTGGAACGACGGCGCGCAGGGAGGGGCTTCGGGAGGCGGTTTCAGCGCGCAATTCCCACTGCCGGCCTTTCAGCAGAGCGCGGGAATCAAACCGCCGTCGGGCGGTGGCCGCGGTGTTCCGGATGTGTCCGGTGACGCCGATCCCCAGACAGGCTACCAGGTGCGCGTCGATGGCCAATCCCTGGTTATCGGCGGAACAAGCGCGGTGGCGCCGCTGTGGAGCGGCCTGATCGCGCTGCTCAATGAAAAGCTGGGGAAACCGCTGGGATTCCTTCAGCCGACCTTGTATAGCCTGCCGGCATCGACCAAGGCGCTGAACGACATTACCAAGGGATCGAACGGAGCTTTTCCGGCGGCAACCGGCTGGGATGCGGCTACGGGCCTCGGTTCACCCCAGGGAGCAAACCTTCTGAAGGCCTTGAACGGAGCGGCTGGAGCGACTCCCCCGAAACCACCTTCAACGGCGAAGGCGTGAAGGGCACCCGGCCTGAGAAGGCCCGGGCTCACAAAACTAACGAAAGGGGCGCTGACAAGCGCCCCTTTCGTTCATTGCTCGCTGACGTGCGCGGCTCGGCAGCTTTCTTAGAGCAACAGGCTTTGCCCAGCCCTCGTGTGCGGCCGGGTTTCCGCGCGGCACGTAACCAGGCCTGTAAGACCCGGTCGGGTTAGAGAACTTCGCGTTGCGCCGGCTGCTGGCGATCCTGATTTTGCGCAACTTCGACTTTCAGGATCATTTCCTTCTTGTTCCGAACCACCGTGAACGAGAGCTCTTTTTTACCGCTGTTCCGCACCAGGCCGGTAATTTCGCGCGGGCTGGTTACCGGCGTGCCGTTGACCCTGGTCACAACGTCACCCGCCTTCAAACCAGCACGCGAGGCGGGCGTATCAGGATTCACGCTCCGCACCAGCACGCCTTGCTTCACGCCAAAAAAGTCGGCCAGCTGACCGTTGATCGGCTCGCCCTCGAACCCGACCCTCGGACTATCGGCGGGTAATCCCGGAAAACCGTTCCCGAAGGGGGCCGGCGGCATCGGCGGCACTGGTGGATTCGAGGGTTCCGGTCCTGCGAAATAGAATAAATTGTCGGGGCGCGAATCCAGCGTCGCGGTAAGCGTCTTCTTCGCGCCGTCGCGCCATATCGTCAGATTGATTTTCGTGCCCGGCTGCATCTCGCTGATGGTGCCGAGGAACATTTCCAGTCCGTCGATGCTTTTCCCGTTTACCTCGAGAATAACGTCGTTGATTTTCATCCCGGCTTTATCGGCGGGGCTGTTCTCTTCGACGCGCTTGACCTCCACACCCTGGTTGTCTTTCAGCTTTAAAGCCTGCACGCGCTCGTCGGTCAGCTCGACCACACCGACCCCGAGATAACCGCGATTCGCCGGCCTCCGCAGCTCCGCTGAGCGGGCGTGCTGGGGCGCGGAAGTTTGCGCCACTGCCGGCAAAACCGCCGTAGCCAATGACAGGCAAATCAACGCGAACCCCTTAAAAACCATATCTGTAACTCTTGTCATCTTCGATCCAGCCACTTCGATCCAGCCACAATGATTTGGACGGGAGTCGCGGTCAATAGGTACCGACCGAAGCCTTCATCGCTTCGAGCAAATCACGGCAGCGCGTCCTGATATAGCTGTCTTCTTCCTTCTGCATGACGTCCTGCAATACGCTCACGATCGAGTCGTCGTGGTGAGTGGTCAGCAGGTCGATCGCCTGGACACGCACGCCGGCGCTTTCATCCTTTAACAGAACGTTGGCCAGGGTCTTCCGCACCGCTGCGTCGCCTGCATATGGCTTGAGCCCTTCGAGCGCCTTCAGGCGAACCCCCGCGTTGGGATCGTGCGATACCGCATCGATCAACGCCTGCCTCACCTGTTCCGAATCGGCGCTGTTTTGCAGCACGCCGATCGATTCCACCCGTACCCCGGGATTCGACTCCTCGCGCAGCGCATTCATCAGCATTGCCTGGATTTGGGGGTCTTCCATGTTGCCGTCGACGACCCGCCTCTGAACCTCGTCAACGGCAATCCGGACTTTCCCCGGAGCCGCCGGTTCGACCGACTGAACGGTGGAAAACATCGGTCCGGTTAATCCAGCCCGAATCCCGCCGAATTTCTCAGGCGTGTAACGCGCGCCAAACCAGCCCAAGGCTACGAGCGCCATGGCGCCGACCGGAATTCGCAACGGGATGTGAAGGCGTGAAAACCCTCTCAGGCTGTCGGCCCAACTAAACCAATTCCAACCAAACCAGCCCTGCCCTGACCGCTTCGTTTCCGCGCCCGCAAGCTGCCGCCGCAAATCCGCGCGGCACACTGCCAGAAGGGCCATGTCCGCGACCTCTTCGCGTTCGTCGAGCCGTTCGAGAAACGACCGGTGCCGCGCGAGTTCCTCACGGCATGCCGGGCAGTCCGACAGGTGAGATTCAATACTCTCTTCGAGATCGGACGACACCTCCCCATAGCTGTAGAGGGGAATCTCACGAATTACTTCAGTGCAGTTCATACAAATGCTTCCAGACTCGATCTCATCTTTTGCGTCGCCCGGAACAGGCAATTCTTGGCCGCCTCCTCGGTGGTTCCGAGCATCTCTCCTATCGCACGCAACCTGAGCCCTTCGTAATGGCGAAGTTCGAAGACCGTCCGCTCACGTGCTGTCAGCGCTTCGAGGGCGGTCAGGATGCGGCCGCTCAGCTCACGGTTCCAGGTCTGACGCTCCGGATCCGCCGCCGGATTGTCCTCTTCGAGCCGCGACACCTGATCGACCGGCCCTTCCGGCGTTTCGACCACGGTGGATTCTTCTCTCCGCACCTTGCGTTTCCGCAGGTGATCGAGGCACACATTGGTCACAATCCGGTACAGCCAGGTGTGAAACGAACAATCGAACCGGAACGCGTGCAGGTTCCGGAAAACCTTCAAGAATGCCTCCTGGTAGACGTCGCGCGCCTCCTCAGGTGAACGAAGCAGGTTCATGGCGAGCCGGAGCACACTTTGGTCGTACTTCCGGACGAGACGTTCAAACGCGTCCTCGTCTCCGCGCTGCGCAGCCCGAATCAGGTCTGCTTCATCCAAAGCCGAACCGGCGAGGGCCCTTTGTTCGACGTTCCTGCTGAATGGCTCCGCCAAGCTGGCACTCACCGTTTCCGCGGCATCGTGCATCGTTCAGTGGCTCTGATGTTGTGACGCACGAAGTGGCGAAAGGTCCCGCGATTCAATGTTACAGCGTCCGGGGTTGGCTCAACGGAGCGGAGAAGTGCGCTCTTCCACTCGGACAATCCGTTGCTCGTGGTTATCGAACTTTTGCTCGACGCGACGGAGCCCGGCAGCCACCTCATGGATGCGCCGGTTCACGTCGTCAAAACGCCGGTTCACGTCGGCGAAGCGACTTGCAATGTCGGAGCGCAGATCGGCGAAGCGCTTATTCTGGCTCCACGAGGCGATCCAGATCGTGGCCACCAGAGTGACCATAATCGGAAGTGCCACGCTGATGAACTGCTGAGTCCGGGGTTCACTGGCTTTACTTTACCGCGATGGGTGTCCGCCCGCCCCTGGATCGATATAAATCGGGAAATAGTCCAAAGTGACCCGGTCCGTTTTGACCTATCGATTATAATAATGGTTTAGCCACCATGCACCAACAACTCACCGAACGCGCGGCCGATCTCGACCCGAGAGAAACTGCGGAATGGCTCGAGGCTCTCGACCAGATTGCTGAAGAAGCGGGATCCGACCGGGTCAACTTTCTTCTCGATAAGCTGATGGAACGCGCCCGCGATAACGGCGTGGAAATTCCCATCCGCACCACCACCGACTACGTCAACACTATACCCACGGATCGCGAGGTTCCCTACCCCGGCGATCGCGCCCTCGAGCGGCGGATCAAGAGCCTGACTCGCTGGAACGCCATGGCGATGGTGTCCCACCAGAACAAATACGATGACGGCATCGGCGGCCACATCTCGACCTATTCCTCGCTGGCCACCCTGCTCGAAGTGGGCTTCAATCATTTTTTCCACGGCAGTTACGGCGACCAGCCCGGCGACCTGATCTATTTCCAGGGCCACGCATCGCCTGGCGTCTATGCCCGAGCATTCCTCGAAGGGCGCCTGACCGAAGAGCACCTCCATAATTTCCGCCATGAATTGCGCGAAGGGCCGGGACTGTCCTCTTATCCCCATCCGTGGCTGATGAAGAATTTCTGGCAATTCCCCACGGTTTCCATGGGAATTGCGCCCATTAACTCGATTTATCAGGCGCGCTTTATGCGCTACCTCGAGAACCGGGGACTGATCCCCGCGACTCCCCGGAAGGTCTGGGCTTACCTGGGCGACGGCGAGATGGACGAACCCGAATCGACGGGCGCGATCGGCGTAGCCGTGCGCGAAAAGCTCGACAACCTGATCTTTGTCATCAACTGCAACCTGCAGCGGCTCGACGGCCCGGTTCGCGGCAACAGCAAGATTATTCAGGAACTGGAAGGTTTGTTTCGCGGCTCCGGATGGAACGTTATTAAATGCGTCTGGGGCAGCGACTGGGACGCTCTCTTCGCCAAAGACGCTTCCGGGCGCCTCATTCAATTGATGAATGAATGTGTTGACGGCGATTACCAGTCGTTCAAGGCCCGCGGCGGCGCATACGTGCGGAAGGAATTCTTCGGCCGATATCCCGAAACCGCGGCGCTGGTCGCGGACATGACCGACGAGCAGATCGCGAGTTTGCATCGCGGCGGCCACGATCCGGTGAAGGTCTATAACGCCTATAAGGCAGCAGTCGAGCACAAGGGCGGCCCGACCGTGATCCTCGCCAAAACGGTGAAAGGTTACGGTCTCGGGACCAACGAAGGCCGCAACGCAACGCACCAGCAAAAGAAACTGAACGAGGAGAACGTCAAGTTTTTCCGCACCCGTTTCGAAATTCCGATTCCCGACGACGCAGCCCGCGATGGCGCGCTCTATCGGCCGCCGGATTCCAGTCCGGAAATCGCCTATCTGCAGGAGCGCCGCCGCATTCTGGGCGGATATCTGCCGGTGCGCAATCCCGCGCCTTCGCAGACCACCGCGCCGGGCGAGGACCTGATCGCCGAATTCAAACAGGGTTCAAAAGAACCGCATCCCTCGAGCACGATGGCGTTCGTGAAACTGCTGGGCAAGCTTCTGAAGGCGCCCGGTATCGGGAAAAAGATCGTGCCGATCATTCCCGACGAAGCACGGACTTTCGGTATGGAGTCGATGTTCCGGACGTACGGGATCTACGCGTCGGGCGGACAGCTCTACAAGCCGGAAGACGCCGACATGCTCCTTTATTACAAGGAAGCAAAGGACGGCCAGGTTCTCGAGGAAGGCATCACCGAAGGCGGTTCGATGGCCGAGTTCACAGCGGCCGGCACGGCGTATGCGAACTACGGCGTGGATGCGATTCCGTTCTACGTTTACTATTCGATGTTTGGGTTCCAGCGGGTGGGGGATCTGATCTGGGCCTTTGCCGATTCGCGCGGAAAGGGTTTCCTGATGGGCGGCACGGCCGGCCGGACAACCCTCAACGGCGAGGGACTGCAGCATCAGGACGGGCATTCGCTGCTGCTCGCGAGCACCGTTCCGACGCTGGCGTCGTATGACCCGTGCTTCGCTTACGAGATTGCCGTGATTGTGCGGGATGGAATCCGGCGGATGTATGAGAATCGCGAAGATCTCTTCTACTACATCACGCTTTACAACGAAAACTACGCTCAGGCGGCGATGCCGGAGGGTTCGGAAGAAGGGATTCTGAAGGGTCTTTACCTCTTCAGCAAGTCCGGGCTTGCGAAGCCGAAGGCGCGTGTTCAGTTGCTGGGCAGCGGACCAATCCTGACGGAAGCCATCAAAGCGGCAGAAATCCTTGCCGAAAAATACAACGTGGCGGCGGACGTCTGGAGCGCCACCAGCTACAACGAGCTTCGCCGCGAAGCATTGAAGGTCGATCGCTGGAATCGCCTGCATCCGGCGGAGCCTGCGAAGACGCCGTATGTCCAGCAGTTGCTCGGCTCAACCGAAGGCCCGATCATCGCGGCTTCGGACTATATGAAGAGCGTGCAGGACCAGATCGCGCAATGGCTGCCCGGTCGTTACCTTGCCCTCGGCACCGATGGCTTCGGACGCAGCGAAAACCGCCAGTATCTTCGGGCGCACTTCGAAATCAATGCGGTGTCGATCGCGGCGGCGGCATTGTCGAAGCTGGCCCGTGACGGCAAGTTCGATCCGAAGAAGGCCGCAAAGGCGTTTACGGAGCTTGGAATCGATCCCGAAAAAGAAGATTCGGCGACGGCCTGAATAGCTTTAGTCCATGACTTGCCTGTGGACCCGTCCGATGGCACTAATTATCCGAGGGCTTCTCCGCGCTATCCACGACAATGACCGGCGCGGGAGCCTTCTGCGGCTCCAGCCTCAAACCAAGCTGCTGCTTTAACGCGGTAAAAAGATCGGGATCATCGGGGTTGCTCGGAACCTGATCGCCCCGTCCCCGAAACTGGGTTGGGTCCGGTCTCCAGGAGAGATCGAAATCAAAGCCTCCGGACACCCCGGTCCTGTCGAGGACGGGGCGGTCCAGCAACTGCTGCAGACCATACGCCAGGAACTGTATCGTGGTGTTGCGGCCGGGTATCCTCGCTCCTTCGATGGGCATGCCGCCAGGCGCACCGCCATCTCCTGCGGTCCTGGGCTTCATTTCAGTCCGCCTGCGGCGACGGTCATGACGTACACGGGCATTTCCCTGACATCGCGATGAAGCTTAAGTTGGAACCGGTCGGAAAGAAGGGTCCGCAGCATAAGCTTGCCTACCTCCGGGCTCAGAGGACGGTTTTTTCTGGCTTCCCGACAACATCGTACTTTTCGGAATCGGACCATTTTGGGCCGCCGACGATCTGGCGAATATCGACGTCATACCCATAACCGATCAGGTCTTTTAGGGTGAAGCCCTGGGCTGAAAACTTTCCGAGCCGAAATCCGCCTACTACGCTACCAGGAAAGTTGGGATCGGTCCGTTTGACGGTTGCCACTTCAAAGGACGGCGGGGAGGGTCGGCCTGTATCCGGTATCTGCGGGGACATCGGCGCGATGGATATACCAAGACAGACGGCCGCGCGTGTAAGAGATGCCAATCGAGACACTACTTTCCGACCAGGTGTGAATCGCTGCGCTCGTTTTCCGAGCAGATGAACTCGATCAGGTCGGTATCGAGCATCAATTTCTGGTAGACCTTGACCGTAAATGGCTTCGTATATGCGGACGGGTCGTCGACCGTGACCTCGATTTCCATGTTCCCGTAATTCACGCGCCGGAACTTTTCCGTAAGTTTCCCGGAATTCGTCATCGGACTGCCATTCACGTCCAGCCAGACGTCATCCCGGAAACCGGTCGTCTCGACCACCAGCGTGTCGCCGTCCCAATGCCCGACCGAATAGCCGTACCACCATGGTTCGACATCTTTCGGGGGCAGCGGCCGCCCGTCGGTGAAAATCTGACGCAGACCCGAATTCCCTTCGTACATGATCACGATTACCGAAGGCGTCTGCACGATCTTCCTCGGCTGGGGATGTTCATGCAGCTGCATCAGGCCCATCGGCAGGCAATGCGCGTCGGGATTGTCTTTGCTGTTGGTCGCGGTCCGCTGTTTCAGCAGCTCGGCAGCCCATGGCTTCAGAGGCAGACCTTCCTTGAACCCCGCGCCAATGTCGAAGAAGGTGGCGGGAGGCGGACTACCCGGCGGACCGGGAGGCGGTTGCGGTGGAGGGGGTGGCGCAGGCGCGTTGGGGTCTCGGGGAGGTCCCTGACCCGGCCGGGTTCCGATCCCGCCCCGGTAGATCGTGTCCCAGACGCCGGTCAGGTCCGGCTTGCCGTCGGCGGTTCGCGGCGTCGGTGCGGTAAGATCCGGCTTGCCATCGGCCGTTCGGGGGACTTTGGCTGTCGGGTACGACGGCCATTGGGCGGCCAGCACAACGGGAAATGCCGCCAGCGCCGCCGCGAACAGAACCGATTGGGTTTGAATTTTCACTTGAGACATCCTATCGCAGAGCAGCCCCGCCCGATTTTTCGTCCCCCTGTGCACCAAATTCCCACCCATTCCCATACATTTCAACCTGTGTAATTAAATCGTGAGGAATCTGCTATTATTTTGAAAGATCAATCTGTGGCACCCTGGAGATTGGCGCACTGTTTTTGTGTGCTGTTGACAGAGGATCGCAAGGTTGGCTAAAGTGGTAGGGTTTGGCTGTAGCTTGATTTAAAGCTTCCGGCTACCATCTCCGGCGTCGGAGATCCGGCCGGGGCGAGGCCCCGAGGTTCGCTACAGACGCGCTCCAGAGCTTTATAAGTAATAGAAGCTTGAAGTTAAACGGGGCGTTGCGCTGTGAGGTGAGCATGGACCTGTCCAAAGCCTGAACGGCAAGGTTGTCCGGACCGTTCAAATCAACCGACGCGGTAATTTCAAACTGTTTTTGAGAATCGCCTGTTTTTGAGGATTTTTAGTGCCTACATTCAATCAGCTCGTCCGAAAGGGGCGTAAAGCGCCCGCGTGGAAGACGGCCAGCCCGGCTTTGCAGAGCTGCCCGCAGAAGCGCGGTGTTTGCACCCGCGTTTACACCTCGACGCCGAAGAAGCCCAATTCCGCGCTGCGTAAAGTCGCGCGCGTGCGGTTGACCAATGGAATCGAAGTGACGACCTATATCCCCGGCGTCGGACACAATCTGCAGGAGCACTCGATCGTTCTCATCCGCGGCGGCCGCGTGAAGGATCTTCCCGGCGTGCGTTATCACGTTGTCCGCGGCGCGCTCGATACCGCCGGCGTGGCGAACCGCAAGCAGAGCCGGTCGAAGTATGGCGCCAAACGGCCCAAGGCCGCAACGAAGTAATAAGGATCTGAGAACATGCCAAGACGCAGAGGCGCAGACAACCGCGAAGTTAACCCGGATCCGGTGTACAACTCGACCCTTGCCGAGAAGTTCATCTGCTCGATGATGTGGGACGGCAAGAAATCCACCGCCCAGAAGATCTTCTACACCTCGATGCAGAAGCTCGAAGAGCGCGGCGGCGGTGAAGAGGCGATCAAGCTGTTCAAGAAGGCCGTCGAAAACGCGAAGCCGCTGCTCGAAGTGAAGACGCGGCGCGTCGGCGGCGCCAACTATCAGGTGCCGATCGAAGTTCCGCAAAACCGGCGCACCAGTCTCGCGATTCGCTGGATTCTGTCGAACGCGCGCGGCCGGGCGGAAAAGGGCATGGCGGACAAGCTGGCCAATGAACTGAACGAAGCCGCAAATTTGCGAGGCGGAGCCATCAAGAAGCGCGATGATGTGCACCGTATGGCCGAAGCCAACAAAGCGTTCGCGCACTATCGGTGGTAGTTAAACAAAGTCGTTTTTTGTAACAGATAAAGGTATCCCGGCTCCATGGCACGCACAGTACCCCTCGAGAGGATGAGAAATATCGGCATCGCTGCTCATATCGATGCCGGTAAAACCACAACCACGGAACGAATCCTGTATTACACGGGGCGCACGCACAAGATCGGCGAAGTGCATGAAGGCACCGCCACCATGGACTGGATGGAACAGGAACAGGAGCGCGGCATCACCATCACGTCCGCCGCGACGACCTGCTTCCTGGAAGGACATGCAGATCAACATCATCGACACGCCCGGGCCACGTCGACTTCACCGCTGAAGTCGAACGGTCGCTCGCGCGTGCTCGATGGCGCTGTGGCTGTTTTCGATGCCGTCGCCGGCGTGCAGCCGCAGTCGGAAACCGTCTGGCGGCAGGCCGACAAGTACTCGGTTCCGCGCATCTGCTTCATCAACAAGATGGATCGCGTCGGCGCGGATTTCTATCACTCGGTAGACACGATCGTCGACCGCCTGCGCGCGCGTCCGGTCGCGATTCAGATCCCGGTCGGCGCGGAAGACCAGTTCAAGGGCATCGTCGACCTGGTTGAAATGAAAGCCGTTATCTGGCACGACGAGACATTGGGCGCGAAGTTCGACGTGGTGGAAATTCCGGAAGAGCTGCTCGAACAGGCGAAGCACTACCGCGAACAGATGATCGAAGCCGTTTCGGAATTCGACGACAAGCTGTTCGAGAAGTTCGTCGAAGGCGCAGCCGCTCACGATCGAAGAGATCAAGGCCGGCATTCGCAAGGCAACGATCGCGCTGAAGATCTTCCCGGTCATCTGCGGATCGGCCTTCAAGAACAAAGGCGTGCAGACGATGCTGGATGCGGTGGTGGATTATCTGCCTTCGCCACTCGACATTCCGGACGTCGAAGGCACCGCTATCGACGACAAGAGCGTAAAGCTCACTCGCAAGGCTTCCGACAGCGAGCCCTTTTCGGCGCTGGTCTTCAAGATCATGACCGATCCGTTCGTCGGGTCAGCTGGCATTCTTCCGTGTCTACTCCGGCAAGATGAACGCGGGCGAATCGATTTTCAACGTCGCCAAGGGCCGCAAGGAACGCGTGGGGCGCCTGTTGCGCATGCACGCCAACAAGCGCGAAGACATTCAGGAAATCATGGCGGGCGACATCTGCGCTGCCGTGGGTTTGAAGACGGTTTCGACCGGCGACACGATCTGCGACGAAGCGCATCCGATTGCGCTCGAATCGATCGACTTCCCGACCCCGGTTATCCAGCTTGCCGTCGAGCCAAAGACCAAGGCCGATCAGGAAAAGATGGGCATGGCGATCGCGAAGCTGGCCCAGGAAGATCCGACGTTCCGTGTGAACACGGATCCGGAAACCGGTCAGACCATTCTTTCGGGAATGGGCGAACTGCACCTCGAAATCATCGTCGACCGCATGATGCGCGAGTTCAACGTGGTGGCGAACGTCGGCAAGCCGCAGGTGGCCTATCGCGAAACGATTCGGCGGCACGGCGGAATACGATTACACGCACAAGAAGCAGACGGGCGGCAGCGGTCAGTACGCGCGCACGAAGCTCCGTGTGTCGCCGATTCCAGGCCAGGGCTTCAAGTTCGTCAACGAAATCAAGGGCGGCAATATTCCGAAGGAATTCATCCCCGCCATCGAAAAGGGCGTTGTCGAAGCGCTCGAAGGCGGCATCCTGGCCGGGTACTCGATGGAAGATGTCGAGGTCGCCGTGTTTGACGGCGCTTATCACGATGTCGACTCGTCGGAAATGGCGTTCAAGATCTGCAGTTCGATCTGCGTCAAGGAAGCGCTCCGCAAGGCGAAGCCGGTGCTGCTTGAGCCGGTCATGGCGGTCGAGGTCGTGGTTCCCGAAGAGTACATGGGTCCGGTGAACGGCGATATCGTTTCCCGCCGCGGCCAGCTCGAAGGAACCGAGATTCGCGGTACGACGCAGATTATCAAGTCCAGTGTTCCGCTGAGCGAAATGTTCGGTTACGCGACCGAGCTTCGTTCGCGCACGCAGGGACGCGGCAGTTTCACCATGCACTTCGCGCGTTACGAGGAAGTACCGAAGAATATCGCGGAAGAAATCGTGACGCGAGTGCAGGGCAAGGTTACGAAATAGTTAAGGAGATTGGTGCGATGGGTAAAGAGAAATTTGACCGCAGCAAGCCGCACGTCAACATCGGAACGATCGGACACATCGATCACGGCAAGACGACCCTGACGGCGGCCATCACTAAGGTGCTGGCAAAGCACAATCCGAAAGTTGCCTTCCGTTCGTTCGATTCGATCGATAACGCGCCGGAAGAAAAGGCCCGCGGTATCACGATCGCGGCCGCTCACGTGGAATATGAGACGTCCAAGCGGCACTACGCTCACGTCGATTGCCCCGGTCACGCCGATTACATCAAGAACATGATCACCGGCGCAGCGCAGATGGATGGCGCGATCCTGGTCGTAGCCGCAACCGACGGCCCCATGCCGCAGACGCGCGAGCACATTCTTCTGGCTCGCCAGGTTGGTGTGCCTTACATCGTTGTTGCGATGAACAAGGTTGACATGGTGGACGATCCGGAACTGCTCGATCTGGTCGAGCTCGAAGTGCGGGAACTGCTGAGCAAGTATCAGTTCCCCGGCGACGATCTGCCGGTCATTCGCGTGTCGGCGCTTGGCGCGCTGAACGGCGAAGCCCAGTGGGAAAAGACGGTCGACGAGCTGATGGAAGCGGTCGACACCTATATCCCGGTGCCGACGCGTGTGGTCGACAAGCCGTTCCTGATGCCGATCGAAGACATCTTCTCGATTCAGGGCCGCGGCACGGTGGTCACGGGCCGCATCGAGCAGGGAATCTGCAAGGTCGGCGAGGAAATGGAGATCGTCGGTTTCAAAGATACCCGCAAGACGGTTGTCACGGGCGTCGAAATGTTCAAGAAGCTGCTCGACGAAGGCCGTGCGGGCGACAATGTCGGCCTGCTGCTCCGCGGTGTGGAAAAGACGGAAGTCGAACGCGGACAGGTCATCGCGAAGCCGGGTTCGATCAAACCGCACAAGAGGTTCCGCGGCGAAGTGTACGTGCTGTCGAAGGAAGAAGGCGGGCGTCATACGCCGTTCTTCAAGGGCTATCGGCCGCAGTTCTACTTCCGCACGACGGACGTGACGGGAGTGGCGGTGCTGCCGGAAGGAACGGAGATGGTGATGCCGGGAGACAACATCCAGCTCGATGTCGAGCTGCAGGTGCCGGTCGCCATGGACAAGGGCCTTCGTTTCGCAATTCGCGAAGGCGGCAGAACGGTCGGCGCGGGTACCGTGTCGGAGATCCTGGACTAACATGGCCTTGAAAGATCGCATCCGCATCCGGTTGAAAGCTTACGATCACCGGGTGCTGGATCAATCGACCACGGAGATCGTGGATACGGCGAAACGGACGGGGGCCACGGTAGCGGGCCCCATTCCGCTGCCGACCTCGACTTCACGGACGACCGTACTCCGGTCGCCGCACGTCGACAAAAAGTCGCGGGAACAGTTCGAAATCCGGACGCACAAGCGGTTGCTCGATATTCTCGAGCCCACGCAGCAGACGGTCGATGCTTTGATGAAGCTCGATCTGCCGGCGGGCGTGGATGTGGAAATCAAAGCGTTCGGTAAGGGTTAGGGAGCGCCGGCGATCTTGTCGCCGGTGTTTGGCTCGGAGAGCAAAGAGATATGAGTCCAGGAATTCTTGGAAAAAAGATCGGCATGACTCAGTTGTTCCGGCCGGATGGGCAAGTGGTCCCGGTGACCCTGCTCAAAGCCGGGCCCTGCTTCGTCGTGCAACGGAAGACCATGGCTACCGAAGGGTACGAGGCGGTTCAGCTTGGTCTCAACGAATTCGTAAAAGCAAAGCGGATCAACAAGCCGGAAACGGGGCACCTGAAAAAGGGCAACGCCGAGGGCGCGAAGTTCCTGCGCGAGTTCCGTTTGCTTGGTGGCGAAGGCGATATGAAGGCCGGCGATAAAGTTCTGGTCAGCGACTTCAAACCGAATGAAAAGGTCGACGTGATCGGCGTGTCGAAGGGCCGCGGGTTTGCGGGCGTGGTCAAACGCCATCATTTCCGGGGCGGTGATTCTACCCACGGGTCCATGCACCATCGCGCTCCGGGTTCGATCGGCGCTTCGAGCTTCCCCTCGCGTGTCGTCCCTGGCATGCGTATGGCAGGACACATGGGAGATGGACAGGTGACGGTCAGGAATCTGGAGATCGTCGAGGTGGATACCGAAGACAACGTGCTGGTGGTGAAGGGCGCGGTTCCGGGTCCCAACGGCGGGTACGTAGTGGTGCGGAGGGCGTCGAAGTAACCATGCCCAAAGTTGACGTTATCGATTTAAATAATTCCAAGGTCGGCGAGATCGAACTGGCGGATACCGTGTTCGGCGCCGAAGTGAATCAGGACCTGCTCTACGAGTCGGTTCGCCACTATCTGGCCGGTCAGCGCGCCGGCACCCACAAGGTCAAGACCCGGCATGAAGTCGCAGGCTCGGGCAAGAAACTCTGGAAACAGAAAGGCACCGGCCGTGCCCGTATGGGTTCGGTGCGCAGCCCGATCTGGCGGCACGGTGGAACAGTCCACGGACCGGTACCGCGCGATTACAGTTACAAGCTGCCGCGCAAAATGCAGTTGGGCGCGTTGCGCTCGGCCCTTTCGGCCAAGCTGCGTGACGGCGAGATGACGATCGTCTCCGCCTTTCAGCTTGCTGACCACAAAACGAAGAGTTTCACTCAGACGCTCGGCCGGCTCGGAGCGGCGAAGAAAATTCTCGTCGTTGAAAACGAGGAAAACCGCAATCTCCATCTGAGCGCGCGCAATCTGAAGGGCGTTGTGGTCGTGAGCAGTCACGAAGTTCATCCCTATCATTTGCTGGATGCGACGAAGGTCCTTCTGACACAGGCCGCCGCGGCGAAACTCAGCGAAACGCTGGCAAAGTCCGCGCCCAAACGGACCGATTCGAAACCGGAAGGCCAGGAATAACAATGACCATTCACGATACTCTCGTGCGGCCGCTCGTCACTGAGAAAGGCATCCTGAAAAAAGAAGAAGAGCGAACGCTCTGCTTCGAGGTTTCGCGGGACGCCAACAAGATCATGGTGAAGCAGGCCGTGGAAAAGCTGTTCAAGGTAAAGGTGGAAGAAGTTCGTACGGCCAACTTCGACGGCAAGTTACGCCGCCGCGGAAGATTCGTCGGTTACCGCTCGGAATGGAAGAAGGCTTACGTGAAGCTGGTGGCCGGACAAAAGGTCCCCGAATTCACGGAGATGTAGGCGAGCTGAAAAATCATGGCGATCAAAAAATTCTCACCCACAACTCCCAGCCGGCGCTACATGACGGTGGTGTCCCGCGAGGGCATCACGAAAGAAACCCCGGAGAAGTCGCTCACCGAGCCCCGGCAGAAGTCGGGCGGCCGTAACAACACCGGACGCGTCACCTCGCGCTTTATCTCGGGCGGCCACAAACAGGCCTATCGCATTATCGACTTCAAGCGCGACAAGACCGGCATTCCCGCAAAGGTTGCAGCGATCGAGTACGATCCCAACCGGTCGGCGCGCATCGCGCTGCTGAACTATGCGGATGGCGAGAAGCGGTACATCATTGCACCCGAAGGCCTGGCCGTAGGCGCTACCGTTACCTCCGGACCCGACGCCGACATTCTGGTTGGCAATGCCCTGCCCCTCAAGAACATTCCGGCAGGCACCATCGTCCACAACATCGAACTTAAGCCCGGCAAGGGTGCCCAGATGGCGCGGTCGGCCGGCACTCAGGCTCAGTTGGTGTCACGCGAAGGCGGCGTTGCGCTGCTGAAGCTTCCTTCCGCTGAAGTCCGCCGCGTTTCTACCGAATGCATGGCGACCATCGGCACGGTAGGCAACAGCGATCACGAGAATATCTCTCTGGGCAAGGCTGGACGCAAGCGCTGGATGGGCAAGAGCCCGCACAACCGCGGCGTTTCGATGAACCCGGTCGACCACCCGCACGGCGGTGGCGAGGGCAAGACCTCCGGCGGCCGCCATCCGGTCACCCCATGGGGTCAGCCGACGCGCGGCTTCAAGACCCGCAACAACAAACGCACCGACCGATTCATCGTCAAGCGCGGAGGCAAGAAAAGATAATGTTCCGGAGGAACTTGTAAACAATGGGACGCTCCGTAAAAAAGGGACCTTTTACCGACACGCACCTCGAGGAGCGGATCGATAAGCTGAACGCGGCGAACGAGAAGAAGGTGGTTCGCACCTGGTCGCGGCGCTCGACGATCCTGCCCGAGTTCGTGGGTCACACGATCGCGGTCCACAACGGCAAGAAGTTCATTCCGGTGTACGTGACCGAGAACATGGTCGGCCACAAAATGGGCGAGTTTTCACCGACCCGCACGTTCAAAGGCCACCAGGCCAAGACGAGCGAGAAGTCGTCGAAGTCGTAAGCAAAGCCGTAATCGGATACAGAGGACGAGATGGAAGTCAAAGCAGAAGCCAGATATATCCGGGTATCCGCGCAGAAGGCCCGCCTCGTGGTGGACCTGATCCGCGGGCGCAAAGCGAACGATGCCATCATCACGCTGCGCACGGTTAACAAGCGGATCGCGCCGGCCGTCGAGAAGGTGCTGCACTCGGCGATTGCCAACGCGCAGAACAAAAACGAAGATCTGGACGTCGATCAACTCTACGTTTCTGAAGCGTATGTGAACGAAGGGCCGCGGCAGAAGCGGGTTCGGCCTGCTCCGATGGGGCGAGCCTACCGGATCCAGAAGCGGACCTCTCACATCGTGGTCAAAGTAGCAGAGAAGCAAGTAGCAGAGAAGTAAGAAGGGCGAAACAGGTTATCAATGGGTCAGAAAGTTCATCCTTACGGCTTCCGGCTCGGCTTTAACAAGCCGTGGCGCTCGCGCTGGTTCTCGAAGCATGGTTATGCCGGGCTTCTGCAGGAAGACCTCGAGCTGAAGGAAGGCCTGCGCAAGCAGTTGAAATCCGCCGGTGTCAGCTCGGTTGAAGTCGACCGCCCCGGCAACAAGCTCCGCGTCACCATTCGCACCTCGCGCCCCGGCATCATCATTGGACGCAAAGGCGCCGAGATCGAAAAGCTCAAGACCGCGCTGGCCAAGAAAACCAAGCGCGAAGTGTTCATCGATATCCAGGAAGTGCACAAGCCGGAGCTCGACGCTCAGCTGGTCTCGGAATCGATCGCCCTGCAACTCGAAAAGCGCGTGGCTTTCCGCCGCGCCATGCGTAAGGCCGTCGACTCGGCGCTGCGTTTCGGCTGCAAGGGAATTAAGGTCCGGGTATCGGGCCGCCTGAACGGCGCTGAAATCGCCCGCAGCGAGTGGTATCTGCAGGGCCAGTTGCCGCTGCACACTCTGCGCGCCGATATCGATTACGGCACCACGGAAGCCCACACGACCTACGGCGTTATCGGCGTCAAAGCGTGGTTGTACAAGGGTGAAATTCTCGAAGGGGGCAAACGCACGCCGCAGGATGGCGAGCCCCGGCGCAACGAACGTGGACCGGGAGGACGCGATCGCGATCGTCGTCCGCCACGCAGGGACAACGACCGTCCCGGCGGCGGTGACCGCCCCGCGCAGGCAGGAAGCGGCTATGTCCAGGGCCCGCCCACTCTCGGTGAACCCGCCACCCCGGTGCAGATGCCTCCCGCAGAAATCCGCCCGTCGCGAACTGGCGGGCCCATCATGCCCCCGCTGATGGCGCCCACGCAGCCGGCATGGAAGGAACCGGCGAAGCAAGCCGAACCGGCTCCCGAGACCTCCGGCGAACCCGAAGGCACAAAACCGGAAGGCAAGGAATAACTGAACTATGTTGATGCCGAAGAAGGTCAAATACCGCAAGGTACAGCGCGGCCGCATGAAGGGCAAAGCCTGGCGCGGGTCCACCATTTCGTTCGGAGAATATGCGCTGAAGGCGATGGAGTGCGGCTGGATCACCTCGCGTCAAATCGAGGCTGCCCGTATCGCGATGACGCGATTCATCAAGCGCGGCGGCAAGGTATGGATCAGGCTGTTTCCCGATAAGCCGATCACCAAGAAGCCGGCTGAAACTCGTATGGGTAAGGGTAAAGGCGCCCCGGAAGAGTGGGTGGCAGTAATCCGGCCGGGCAAGATCCTGTTTGAGATGGAAGGCGTCGGACCGGAAATCGCGCAGCAGGCCATGCGTCTCGCCGCGCATAAGATCCCGCTGACGACAAAGTTTGTCGCGCGCGAGACGGTCGAATAGGAACGCCTCGGAGTAACCAGATGAAAAAGGATAAATTGCGGGATCTGGATCCCGCCGAAATGCGGAACAAGCTGCGGGACATCGACGAACAGTCCTTCCGCGTCAAGTTCCAGATGGCGATGGGGCAGACCGACGGCTTGAAGAGAATGCGCGAGAACCGCAAGGACCGCGCCCGCCTGCTGACGTATCTGCGCGCAAATGAACTGCGGGGAGCGAAGTAAATGGCTGCACAGGAAAAAGACCAGACAGAGCCACACAATCAGCACAAGAACGAAAAGGTCGGCGAAGTCGTCTCGACGAAGATGCAGAAGACCATCGTCGTTCAGGTCAGCCGCCGCGTTCCGCATCCGCTTTATCGCCGCATCGTGATGAAGCACAAAAAGTTTTACGCTCACGACGAGGAAAGCACAGCGCGCGTGGGCGACGTCGTCCGCATTATCGAGTGCCGGCCGATGAGCAAATTGAAGCGTTGGCGTCTGGGTGATGTGATCCGCCGCTCGGCGCTGGTCGGCACGGCTCAACCCGCCGATCTCGACGTCAAGATCTGAAGATATCTGGCCACGGATGAACACGTATGAACACGAATCAATCCAAAACAATGATTTGTCTTATTTGTGTTCATTCGTGGCCATTAAAAGGGTTTTAGGGGATAAATCATGATTGGGATGAGAACTATCCTCGAGGTAGCCGATAACAGCGGCGCACGAAGACTTTCGTGCATTCTGCCGCGCGGCGGCGACCTCGGGCTCCGGGCCGGACTCGGAGATGTGGTAACGGCAGCCGTCAAAGAAGCGGCGCCCGATTCGGCGATCAAGAAGGGCAAGGTCGTCCGTTGCGTGATCGTGCGCATGCGCAAGGAAACCCGCCGGCGCGATGGCAGCTATATCCGTTTCGATTCGAATGCGGCCGTGCTCATCAACGACGTCGGCGAGCCTATCGGAACCCGCGTATTCGGTCCGGTGGCCCGCGAACTGCGCGACAAGCGTTACATGAAGATTGTCTCGCTCGCACCGGAGGTCATCTAAATGTCGGTGAAGCTCAAGAAGGACAGGCGCGAGCCGGTTCGCATCCAGCTCAAGAAGAACGATCAGGTGAAAGTGATCGCAGGCCGGGATCGCGGCAAGACTGGCCGTGTGCTCGACGTGGACGCGAAGACCGGCAGCCTGCTGGTCGAGCACGTCAACATGATCAAGCGTCACACGAAGAAGAACCCGGCGAAACAGATCGCCGGCGGGATCGCCGAGAAGGAAGGGCCGATCGCCGTGTCGAACGTCATGATTGTTTGCTCGAAGTGTGGCCCGGCGCGGATCGGCCACCATGTAACGGAAGGCCCGGGCGGCAAAACCCGCAGGACCCGAATCTGCCGCAAATGCGGTCAGCCGCTGGATAAGAAATAAGGAACACCATGGCAGCGAGATTGAGAGAGCATTATCTGAAAAAGGCCGTCCCCGCCCTGACACAGGAGTTCGGGTACAAGAACGTGATGGCTGTGCCGAGGGTCGAGAAGATCTCGATCAACATCGGTCTGGGCGAAGCCACCGGGAACGCCAAGCTGATGGACGCCGCCGTTAACGAACTGGGCGCTATCGCGGGCCAGAAGCCGGTCGTGACCAAGGCCAAAAAGTCCATCGCGGCGTTCAAGCTGCGCGAGGGGATGGCGATCGGCACCATGGTGACGCTGCGCGGCGATCGCATGTACGAGTTTCTGGATCGTCTCGTCAACGTAGCGCTGCCTCGCGTCCGCGACTTCCGCGGCGTGTCTTCAAAATCATTCGACGGCCGCGGTAACTACACGCTGGGTGTTAAAGACCAGCTCATTTTCCCCGAAATCGACTACTCGAAAGTCGACAAGACCAAGGGGATGAACATATCGATCACAACGACCGCCCGCACTGACGCGGAGGGCGTGGCGTTGCTGAAGCAGATGGGAATGCCCTTCCGGGCGCAGTAGACCCGGGAAAAGACGAGGGGAGAGAGAAAGAATTCATGGCAACAACCGCCAAGATCGCAAAAGACCTCAAGAAGCCGAAGTTCAAGTGCCGGCACCGCAATCGCTGCTGGCGCTGTGGCCGGCCCCGGGCGTTCCTGCGCAAATACGGCATCTGCCGGCTGTGCTTCCGGCAACTCGCTCTCAATGGTGAAGTCCCCGGCGTCGTAAAGGCCAGTTGGTAGGAAAGGAGGTACGGGATAAGTGACTAGTGATCCAATCGCAGACATGCTGACTCGGGTGCGAAACGCCATGGCGGCACGGCATCCGAAGGTAGACGTGCCCGCTTCGAAGCTCAAAACGGAGATCGCCCGGATCCTCAAGGAAGAGGGTTATATCGCCAACTTCAAGGTTGCTCCTGCCGAAGGGGGCCACAAGAGCGGCGCGGACGAAGGCCTGAAAAAGGTCATCCGCATTTACCTGAAGTATTCGACCGACAACTCGCCCGTCGTGACTGGAATCGAGCGCGTTTCGCGTCCCGGCTGCCGCACTTATGTCGGCAAGACCGATATTCCGCGGGTGCAGGGCGGCCTCGGCATCAGCATTCTGACCACGCCGCGAGGCGTCATGACCGGCCGGACCGCACGCAAGGAAGGCGTCGGCGGCGAAATTCTCTGCAGGGTTTGGTAAGGACCAGAATTCGACTTCGAAAGAAATAACATGTCCAGAGTAGGAAAAAAGCCGATCCCCGTGCCTTCCTCCGTGAAGGTTGAGATCGGCGACCAGTTAAAAGTGCAGGGCCCCAAAGGAAAGCTCGAGGTACCGATTCCCCGCGGGATACGCGTTCAGCAGAACGCCGGAGTTCTCGATATTCTTCGAGATTCGGACGAACATGCCGCGCTGCACGGGCTCACCCGGGCTCTGGCCGCAAACGCCGTTCAGGGCGTTTCGACCGGCTTCACCCGCGAGCTCGACATCGTAGGTATCGGTTATCGCGCCGATGTTAAAGGCAAGGTCGCCACGTTCACTCTGGGCTATTCGCATCCGATCGAAGTTCTGCTGCCCGAAGGCGTCGATCTGAAGATCGACAAACAGACGCACCTCGTCCTGTCGGGATACGACAAGCAGGTGCTCGGCCAGGTCGCGGCCAACATTCGTGCGCTGCGCAAACCGGACCCGTACAAGA
Source organism: Terriglobia bacterium (assembly GCA_963718155.1). Classification (GTDB taxonomy): domain Bacteria; phylum Acidobacteriota; class Terriglobia; order Bryobacterales; family Bryobacteraceae; genus BOG-234. The sequence goes on from CAVQYP010000011.1 coordinate 147,583, forward strand.
ACAAGGGCGTCCGTTATATGGGCGAAGTACTGAAGAAGAAGGTCGGCAAGTCGGGCGCGACCGGAGGCAAGAAGTAAATAAATGATTCGCAAAATCTCCAAAAACGAGATCCGCGAGCGCGTCCACGTTCGCATCCGCAAGAAACTCAAAGGCACTACCGAACGCCCGCGTCTCACCGTCTTCCGCAGTACCGCGCACATCTACGCACAGGTGATCGACGACGTCAAAGGCGTCACGCTGGTCGCAGCAAGCTCGACCGAAAAGGCTGAGGGCGGGAAAAAGACCGGGGCAAACCTGGCGGCGGCCAAAGAGATCGGCAAGCGGGTTGCCGAGCGCGCCAAAGAGAACGGCATCAACAAAGTAGTATTCGATCGTAGCGGCTATATCTATCATGGCCGCGTAAAAGCGCTCGCCGACGCGGCGCGCGAGGCAGGACTGGAGTTTTAATGGCTGTCGCAACGGTAAAACGGGTCGATCCGCAGTCGCTGAACCTGAAGGAAAACGTGGTTGCCATCAACCGCGTCACCAAGGTGGTCAAGGGCGGCAAGAACATGAGCTTTTCCGCGCTGGTCGTCGTGGGGGATCCCTCGGCGCGTGTGGTTGGTTTCGGCGTGGGCAAAGCCAAGGAAGTGCCGTCGGCCATCCGCAAGGGCATTGAAGCCGCGAAGAAGAACCTGCGCCGGGTTCATCTGCTCGAAAACACGATTCCGCATCAGGTGCTGGGCCGATTCGGAGCAGGCATGGTTATGCTGAAGCCCGCCCAGGACGGAACCGGTGTGATCGCCGGCGGTCCCGTGCGCGCGGTTGTGCAGGCCTGCGGAATTCCCAATGTCCTCACGAAATCGATCGGCAGCCATAACCCGCACAACGTGGTGAAGGCGACGATCAACGCGCTCGAACAGCTCCGCGACAGGGGCGCTGTGATGGAAATGCGCGGCTTGACACCGGAGAAGATGTAGCATGTCTGAATCCACGCAAGGTATGATCCGCATCAAATTGATCCGCAGTCCAATCTGCACGCCGGAAAAGCATAAAGTGATCGTGCGCGCCCTGGGCCTCAAAAAGATGAACCAGGTTGTGGAGCGTCCCGATACGCCCGGCTTCCGCGGCTTCGTCAAGAAGATCCCGCATTTGCTGGCGCTCGTTGACTAAAGAAAATTGGCCACGAATGAACACAAATAAACACGAATGAATACCGCTGAATTATTCGTGTTCATTCGTGTTCATTCGTGGCCCCAATAGTTCTTACAAGGAATATCGATGAATCTGAGTTCACTCAAACCACCCGCCGGGCAGAAGCACCGGAAAAAGCGCGTCGGCCGCGGTATGGGTTCGGGCAAGGGCAAAACCTCGACCCGCGGTCACAAGGGCGCCCGCTCCATCTCCGGCTATAGCATCATGCGCGGGTTCGAAGGCGGCCAGATGCCGCTGCACCGCCGTCTGCCGAAGCGCGGCTTCACCAACATCTTCAAGAAGCAATACTCGATCGTGAATCTGAAGGACCTCGAAAAGCTCGAAGGCGACACCTTCACGGTCGACAGCCTGATCGAGCGTGGCATCATCAACAAGCTCGGCGACGGACTCAAGGTCCTCGGCTCGGGCGAGATCACGCGCAGCATCGATATCGAGGCGCACATCTTTTCGAAATCGGCCGCCGAAAAAATCCAGAAGGCCGGCGGTCAGGCTCGCGTCATCGGCGCTCCGGCGGGCGAGCCGAATCCGGCGTAGAATAGCATCGGTAGACCCCTTTCACAAGTAAAGCAAAGCGAGAAACCCTGTGGGCAAGCTGATTGAAGCGATAGGCAACATATTCCGGATTAAAGACCTCCGGAACCGCGTCCTTTTTACGTTCGCCATGCTCGCCGTTTACCGGTTCGGGAGCTACGTTCCCACGCCGGGCATCGACGTCATTCGCTGGGACGACTTTCTGACGCGCCAGTCCGGCGGCGTTCTCGGTTTCTTCGATCTCTTCGCCGGCGGTAATATCCGCCGCCTGTCGGTCTTCGCCCTCGGCATCATGCCGTATATCACGGCGTCGATCATCCTGCAGTTGCTGACCGTCGTCGTTCCCACGCTGGAGAAGCTCCAGAAGGAAGGCGAACTCGGCCGCCGCAAGATCACTCAGTGGACCCGCTACCTGACGGTAGGCCTCGGCATCGCGCAGTCGTTCGGAATCGCGATGAGTCTGCAGGCAATGCAGGATAATATCGTTCCCCATCCCGGTCTCCGCATTCACCCTGATGACGATTCTCTCCCTCACCACGGGCACCGCTTTCATCATGTGGCTGGGCGAGCAGATCACTGAGCGCGGCGTCGGCAACGGCATGTCGCTGATCATCTTCACCGGCATCGTGGTCGGCGTGCCGCAGCGCGATCGCCAACCTGTACCTCAACGTATTCGTCACCCATGAGTGGAGCGTTCTCGAACTGGCCCTGATCCTGGTCATGATGGTCGCGGTGGTCGCGTTCATCGTACTGGTGGAACTCGGAGAGCGCCGCATCCCGGTGCAATATGCCAAGCGCGTGATCGGCCGCCGTGTGATGGGCGGTCAGTCGACCCACATGCCGCTCAAAGTGAACGCCGGCGGCGTCATTCCGGTGATTTTCGCTTCGTCGATCCTGGCGTTCCCGCAAACAATCGCCACGTTCCCGATCGTCAAGAACAATTTGTGGCTGAGCAATACGCTCTCGGCCATTCGCTATGGCGAACCGCTGTACGTTGTCCTGTTCGTGGCGATGATCATCTTCTTCTGCTTCTTCTACGTTTCGATCATCTTCAACCCGAACGAAGCAGCAGACAACATGCGCAAGTACGGCGGGTTCATTCCCGGCATCCGGCCCGGACGCAGCACCTCCGACTACATGAACACGATCCTGACCCGGATCACGTTCGTGGGCGCCATCTACCTCTCGATCCTTTGCCTGATCCCCAGTATCCTGATGTCGGGCATTCATTTACAGCATCTGCCGCTGGTCGGGAATTTTATCGACAAGACTTTCCCCCGTTTTCTGCTTGAGGGTCTGAACGTCCAGTTTTACTTCGGCGGCACCTCGCTCCTGATTGTGGTCGGCGTGGCGATGGATACGATCAATCAGATCGAAGCGCAGCTCATCATGCGCCACTACGAAGGGTTTACGCCGCGAGCGGGGCGTGTCCGCGGGCGTCGTAGTTCGTTCTAAATGGCGTTGTCAAAACCTGCCTGAATATGGCTCCGGCGGCCACCTCGGTCAAACCGCTGTGCGCTGATCCTGTTCGGATCGCCCGGATCGGGTAAAGGAACCCAGTCGAAATATCTGGTGAAGTGGCTCGGGATTCCCGCAGATCTCAACCGGAGACATGCTGCGGGAGCATATTCGGACGGGCGATTCGATCGGCATCGCGGTCACGGACAAGATGAAAGCCGGCTCACTGGTTCCCGACGAACTGGTGAATCGATTGGTATTTGAAAGAATTCAGCAGCCGGATTGCGAGCGCGGATTTATCCTCGACGGATACCCCCGTACGATCGCCCAGGCCGAGGAAATGCTTCGGGTCCGCAAGGCCCTGCATGCCGAGGGGGTGGTAATTCATCTTGCTGTTGATTACAATGTAATTATCTCGCGAATCAGCGGGAGACGTGTGTGCCCGACATGCGGCACGCTTTATAACGCGGTTTCCCGTCCCCCCAAAGTCGATGGAGTGTGCGATCTGGACGGGACGGCGCTTGTAGTCCGGGAGGATGACAAAGAAGAAGTGGTCCGGCAGCGGTTGGCTCAATACGAACGCCAGACGCGTGCCGTTGGTCGAGTTTTTCCGGGCAGAAGAGCGATCGTCTGGTTGAGGTCGAACGCCAGCCAGGACGCGCCGGAGACGATCTTCGAGCGCATCAAATCGGAATTGCGGGATCTGATTCAGGAATAAGTAATGATTGTCCGGAAGACCCAATCCGAGCTGGAGAAAATGCGCCGCAGCGGCCTGCTGGTATACAAAATCCTGCACGCGCTGGGGGCAATGGTCGAAGAGGGAGTCTCGACCTGGGATCTGGAAGTGGCGGCGGTGAAGATGATGGCGGACGCCGGGGCAAAACCCGCGTTCAAAGATTATTTCGTACCCGCTGCCGGGGAACGGTATCGATACGTGCTGTGCACCTCGGTGAATGAGGAAATCGTGCACGGCATGCCGAACCCGAAGCGGATTGTGAAGAAGGGCGATATCGTCTCGATCGATACGGGCGTTTCGCTCGACGGTTATTTTGGCGATTCGGCTTTGACGGTCGGGGTTGGTGAGTTGAGCGAACAGGCGAAGAAGCTCCTCAAGGTGACCGAAGAGTCCCTCGAACTCGCGATCGATAAGGTCCGCGAGGGCAACCGGCTGTTTGATATTTGCGGGACCGTGGAAGACTATGTGGTCGGAAACGGATTCTCGATCGTGCGCGAGTATGTGGGCCACGGTATCGGGACGCAGCTGCACGAAGAGCCGCAGGTTCCGAATTACGTCGACCGGCGGAACGAGAATCCCCGGCTGCGCGCAGGGCATGGTGCTCGCGATCGAGCCGATGGTGAACGCCGGGAAGCCCGATGCGAAGGTTTTGAAGGACAAGTGGACCGCGGTGGCGAAGGACGGCTCGTATTCAGCCCACTTCGAACACTGCGTGGCGGTGACGGAGAACGGACCATGGGTTTTGACCAGGCCGTGAGTTTGAGTCAGGCCGTGACCGAAGCCGTCGTAGTCGAAGAGTTACCGAGCCTGCTCTACCGGCTCGAATTGAGTAACAACAAATCGTCGGTTCTGGCCCACGGGGCCGGATCGGCGAATCGGAATTGGGTCCGGCTTCGGCCGGGCGACCGCGTGGAAGTCGAGCTCGGCGAGCACGACCTGACGCGGGGACGAATCGTCAGAAAGATCGGTTAATCGATGAAAGTGCGCGCGTCAGTTAAGAAAATCTGCGACAAATGCAAGTTGATCCACCGCGAAGGCGTCGTGCGGGTCATCTGCACCAACCCGAAACACAAGCAGCGGCAAGGCTAGAGCGGCAAGCTAGAGAAGGATAAGGAAGAGTCACTATGGCACGTCTCGCGGGCGTTGATCTACCACCGAAAAAGCGGGCTGAGATCGGCCTCACTTACATCTACGGCATCGGCCGCACGCGCTCGAAGAGCCTCCTTCATCGCGCCGGCATCGATGCAAACAAGAAGGTCGGGGATATGACGGAAGAGGAAGTGAACCACCTCCGTACCATCCTCGAAGAAGAGGGCGCGGTCGAAGGCGACCTCCGCAAGGAAGTCTCGCTCAACATCAGCCGCCACATCGAAATGGGCTCTTATCGGGGACTGCGGCATCGCCGCGGCCTGCCGACCCGGGGCCAGCGAACCCACACCAATGCGCGCACCCGCAAAGGTCCGCGTAAGGGAACGGTAGCCAACAAGAAGAAAGCGACGTCGAAAACCTAATGGCGAAAGCACCGGCGAAGGGCACCAAGAAGAAAACCTTCAAAAAGAAGGAAAAGCGCATCGTTCACGTGGGGATCGTCCACATCCAGGCGACCTTCAACAACACCATCGTGACGATCGCCGATCCCGAAGGCAACACCGTATCGTGGTCGAGCGCGGGCTCTCTCGGGTTCCGCGGCTCCCGCAAAGGCACCCCGTTTGCCGCCCAGCAGGCGGCTTTGACGGCGGCCAACAAAGCAAACGAAGTCGGCCTGCGGACGGTCGAAGTCCGCGTCAGCGGTCCCGGTTCGGGCCGCGAATCGGCAGTGCGCGCGCTGGCGACTGCCGGTCTCGATGTCCGGTCGATCCGGGATACAACGGCCATACCGCACAACGGTTGCCGGCCCCCGAAAAAGCGCAGAGTTTGATGTAGCGCGGATCTTCACCGTAAGTGTAAGCGGGAAGAAGGCCCTGCATAGGGATCGTAAACCGCACGAGCCTACTGAGAACTAGGAGAAGATTCGATTTGGCACGTTATAGAGGCCCCGTCTGCCGGCTCTGCCGGCGCGAGGGCATGAAATTATTCCTGAAAGGCGAGCGCTGCCACACCGAAAAGTGTGCAATCGAGCGCCGCAATTTCGTCCCCGGACAGCACGGCCAGACCCGCAAGGCCAAGAAGACCGTAGGCTACGGTCTCCAGCTTCGCGAAAAGCAGAAGGTCCGCCGCATCTACGGCGTGCTCGAAGCCCAGTTCCGCAACACCTTCGCCAAAGCCGTAAAAATGAAAGGCATCACCGGCGAAAACCTGCTCGGCACTCTCGAACGCCGTCTCGACAGCGTGATCTACCGCATGGGTCTCGGAACCAGCCGCTCCCAGGCACGCCAGATCGTCCGCCACGGCCACATCGAAGTGAACGGCCGCAAGGTCAACATCCCCTCGTTCATCGTAAAGCCCGGCGAGGTAATTTCGGTGCGCGAATCCAGCAAGAACAACCCGACGATCCTCGCCTCCCGCGACGCCACGGCGCACGCGCCATCGCCCTCCTGGATGGATGTCGATCGCGAAAACCTGAAGGGCCGGATCAACAGCATGCCCCGGCGCGACGAACTCGTCCAGATTCCGATCAACGAGCAGTTGATCGTAGAGTTGTACATGCAAGTAGTCACGAAACGTCTTTGCAGTTGCAGTAAAACCCGGCGTGAGCGGATTGAGATAAAGCCACGCCGTTAATTGGAGTGAATAAAAGTATGTTCAAGGGCTTTCAAAAACCCAAACGTCTGGTCGCGAATACCGAGACCCTGACGGAGCGTTTCGGACAGTTCACCGCGCAGCCGTTCCAGCGCGGCTTCGGCACCACCATCGGCAACTCGCTGCGCCGCGTGCTCCTTTCGAGCATCGAAGGCGCCGCCATCACCGCCATTCGCATCGAAGGCGTCGACCACGAATTCAGCCCCATCCCGGGCGTGGTCGAAGATGCCACCGACATCATCCTCAACCTGAAGCAGGTTCCCTTCAAGGTCATGGGCGAGGGCATCAAGACTGTCCGCGTGGTCGCCGACAAAGCCGGTGAAGTCTTCTCCGGCGCAATCCAGACCGACGCCGACGTCGAAGTCCTCGACCGCACCCTGCACATCGCAACCGTCAGCGAAGGCGGCAAGCTCGACATCGAGATGCGCCTGCAAGTCGGGCCGCGGCTATGTCAGCGCCGATAAGAACTTCGACGAAGATCTCGCGATCGGCTACATCCCGATCGACTCGGTCCACTCGCCCGTGCGCAAGGTGAACTTCACGGTCGAAGCCGCCCGTCTCGGCCAGATGACCGATTACGACAAGCTCACCATCGAAGTCTGGACCAACGGCGCCATCTCTCCGCAGGACGCCATCGGCCACGCCGCGAAGCTCCTCAAAGATCACATGACGATCTTCATCAACTTCGAAGAAGTCATGGAAACCACCGAAGAGCCGGCCGAGCGCAATCTCGACCGCGTCAGCGATCAGCTCAACCGCAGCGTCGAAGAGCTCGAGCTTTCGGTCCGCTCCTACAACTGCCTCAAGAACGCCGGCATCCAGACCATCGGCGAGCTGGTGCAGAAGTCCGAATCCGAAATGCTGCGGACCAAGAACTTCGGCCGCAAATCGCTTAACGAAATCAAGGAAATCCTCCAGACCATGGGCCTCGCGCTCGGCATGAAACCCGATGCGCACGGCCGCCTGATCGCCCCGCCGCCACCGCCGCCGGGCTCGATTCCCGAGGACATTCCGGACGACGATCAGTTCGCCTGATCGGTTTACTCGCTGAAAGAAATAGACCATGAGACATCGATTTGGCAATGCAAAACTGAAGCGCGACGTCGGGTCCCGCAACAGTCTGTTCAAAAATCTGACCACGAGCGTGATCGAGGCCGAGCGCGTCATCACGACCGTCCCCAAGGCGAAGGCGGTGCAGCCGCTCGTCGAGAAGATGATCACTCTCGCCAAGCGCGACACGCTCCACACGCGCCGCCAGGCTGCTTCATTTCTGACCACGCCCAAGTCGGTGCAGAAGCTGTTCGATACCCTCGGTAGCCGCTTCGGCCAGCGTACCGGCGGCTACACGCGGATCACGCGCCTCGGGCCGCGCAAAGGCGATGGCGCCGAGCTGGCCATGCTGGAACTGGTCGGTTCCGAGCTGGTGAAACGCGCCGAGGAGCGCGCGAAGCGCAAGGAAGAGCGCCTCAAGGCTCAGCAGGAAGGCCGCGAGCCCGAAGAAGAAGAAGGCAAATAACCTTCATCCAGGTCACATCCAAAGCCGCGAACCGGTAGTAAACCGGTTCGCGGCTTTTTTTGTTCTGCAGGTTACCAGATGAAAGGCACGCCGGCGTCGAGAGCCGATGTTCTCCAGGGCACACTTGTTCTTCTCGTGCTTCGAACCTCGAAGCCCTCGGACCCCTTCACGGCTACGGACTCGCGCGGCGCATCGAACAGATCAGCGAGGAACTCCTGCAACTCACGCCAGCGCCGGTAGCGCCGGCGATCTGGTCGCCGGTGACCCCGTTCGCGGCTTTTTCTTACGCTGAATCCCGGTAAAAGATAACCGCGATCCAAGAATTAACCTAAGATAACCCCTCTGTCTTTTCCCACGTATCTCCACTGCATTTACAGTAAAATCCCTGATAAAAATCTGTAACAAAACCCGCTAAATAGCACACACAGGTATATACTGACCCGGGATTAAAAAGAATACTCGGTTCATTACAGGATCCCTAACTTACGGAGGAATGATGTCCAACGTAGCATTTGACCTTGAAATACTGAAGAAAGTCGCGGCGGCAATCGCGCCGCCGGGCACGGCCGCGTCGCTGCCCTTTGCGGCGCTCGGCTCGCTCGGACCCGATCTTTACGAATACGTTCCGATCTCCGCAAAAACTCAGCGGGTTGCTCGTCAAGGCCGTGGAAAAAGCAATCAGCACGGAAACCCCCGCGTCAGTTCAGGCGGGCACTCTCCCTGCGGTCGATCTCACCGCCATCAAAGCCGACGCGACCCTGGCCGCTGAACTCTTTGAGAAACCGATGATGGCGATCTACTCGGTTCTGTTCAACCAGATCGTGCTCCCGTTCTGGCCCATTTTTCAGAGGGACGCCAGCCTTCTCGATCAGCTGCAAACGATCGCCAATAATCAGGACGGCGATGCGCTCAAGTCGATTTCGAGCCAGCTGGATCAGCTCACCACCGACGGAACCACACTGCAGATGCTTGCGCCCACGTTGCTTGCCGTGATGAGTCTGGCCTTGCAACTGGTTGCGATCCCGCCCGGTATCGAGGTTACCGGCGCCGGAGCTACTCCCTGGGTGCCGTTGTTCGATCGTCTCTCCGAATTTCTGCGTTGGCATCAAACGGACACGTTCGCTCAGAAGCTGGACCAAAGCGCCAAGACGGATAGCCAGAAGGCGTACGCCTACGGTTATCTCTCCCACGTCGCCTCCGCGGTTACCGGCAAACCATTCATCAACAATATCGCCGGAGGCCCCTACCGCACTCACTGGTGGCGTAATCGTCTGGTCTCGAACTGGGTGGACGCATGGACATTCGGCCGCTATGAAACGCCTGGCGCCTCCATGACCGGCGACACGCCCAACCCGCCCTACACCTCCTGGGCCAATATCTGCAGTTCGAACCTTCAGGATAAATTCAACGTAGCCGGACTCACTGAGCCGGCGGGAGATCTTCCACCCGCCATAAAAGCGATCGCTACCGGCGATCTGGGAAGCTTGCCGGGGCAGTTCCCCGCCGATGTGGCCGCTTTCATTCAGGCGGCGATCGATGCCACCTGGCCGGCGGCTTCGCGTCCCCCAGGCTTTACCACCGATGCCGTCGGCCAGGCGTTTGTCGGCCTGTTCGGCGTCGTCTGGTTCATGACCTCCGGCTTCGGGCCGATGACCCCCATCGTCCTCGGAGCGGCGCCGAGCACCTGCACCACTGCCCCCACATGGGTCACCAGCCACGGGTCTCCGCCTTCGCCCCAGCAAAGCGGCCCCTCAACCGGAGCCACGGTCTGCGGGGTGATCCTCGCGATTCTCGCCGTCCTTCTCTTCATCTTCGGAGCCTTTACTGGAGGGTCCACCTGGGGAGCGGGCGTCAGCGCCGTGATCGGCGCAGTCAAAGCCTTCACCTCCGGTGGCGGCATCGACTGGGACGTCCTGCAATGCGACATCTTCTGGCTTCGTAACTTCCTCTTACAAGCCGAGACCGGGTTGCTGAAAGCCCTGGTCGATGGAGGACTCGCCTATCCGTTGCCGGTGCGTCTGGGAAATTCAGGCATCAACGGCGTTACCCCCGCGGTCGACCTCAGCGGAGCGCCGCTTACGAAATCCAATTCCGCCGCATTGGCGACTGTAGGCCTTCCGAACCTCTATCCGCACCAGCTAGACAAGACAAATCTTGGCGCGGCGGATCTCAATTTCCAGAAGTTCCCTGCATCCCCAGCGGAAACTCCCACTACCGTGAGTTTTCCTCACCCGCCGGCGTACGCAGATAGTGTGGTCGATGGCTCCGGCCTTCAGAATGGCGGCATCCTGCACGGCGCACCCTTCCCTTCACTCAACCTGTTCTTCGGAGACGCTCTCGCCAATGCCCAACAACTGATTCCGGCGCATGCGAAAGGTCTTCCTCGTTACAACCTGGATGCCGACCGCGGCTATGGATGGCAGACGTGGAACCCGGCTGTGAACACATTTCCGGGCAGCGGAACAGTCGTTAACCCAACACCAGACGTCTAGGACCGGAGGAAAAAGACATGAATACAACGACAAATCCAACCGGCGGGCCGCCCCCCGGAAATACTGGAAGCAAAGGCGACCCGAATCGCCCCCTGCCGAATCCGCGTCCGCCGGGTCAAAGCGACGGCAACGGCGACGGCAAAGGACCGCACTACACTCCCTGGCTCGTAGTGCGCTACGGCTCAGGAGATGACGGTAGCCGCTCTCTCTCGCCGGGCACCGTCTTCTGGGAATCGCCGGACGTCTGGACGATGGGCTCGATGGGAATCAATCAGCCGGTAGCGGGCGAAGCCACTCAGGTATTCGCTCGCGTCACGAATCTGGGACTGTCTGACGCCATTGGGGCGACCATACAGTGGGTGTGGGCAAATCCCTCGATCGCGATCAATCCGGGCACGGTCCATCCCATCGGTATTCTCACGGGCCAGACGATTCCGGCCCAGAACTCGCTGATCTTTCAATGCCCGACGGACTGGACTCCGGTTGTCGAAAACAACGGCCACGAGTGTCTGATCGCGCAGGCGTTCGTTCCCGTGTTCGACCCCCTGACCAATCCCGACGACCCCGTCGACGATCGTCACGTGGGCCAGAAGAACGAGCAGCTGATCACTCTCGCGCAGGGCCAAAGCTTCCACTTCACAGTGGAAGCGCGCAACGCCGCCCGCGTCGCGGAGCAGGTGGTAGTGGAAGTGCGCCGCGGTGTGATTCCGCTGAATCTTCCCACGCGGTTCGGACGGCCTGGGCTCGTGCCGGCGCAACTTCTTGAACCCACGGTGCTGCTGCCGTTCGAACTCTCGGCCGGTGCGGCTCCTCCCATTCGTCCGACGGCGGAGCGCCTGGCGGCAACGAACTGTCTGAGCCCGGCGCTGGCGACGAGCACGCAATACCTTAAGCCCGGCGAGGTGCAGAAGATAGCTCTGGCGGGTCAGCTGCCTCCGACCGCATTGCCGGGAGAAGTCCATGTAATCCGGATCTCCCAGCGGGTCGGGCAGGTCGTGGTTGGCGGTTACACGCTCTACGTAACGCTTAAGACCCAACAGCCGCGCTGAACGAGCCGGTATCTCCGGCGGTCTTGCCGCCGGAGGCCTTCTCCCTTCGGGGTCGCCGATGATCCGGCGGCCCCGGCTCCCTCCCTTGAATATCAATCCGCCAACCACGTCTTTTGCCATTGCCGTCTCGATCCCGATTCACTCGCTGCGGTAGTTGCTGCTCACTATCGCCGCCTGATCAGCGCCTCGTTTCTTTGTCCGTCGGGTTGCCACCGTCATAATGGACCTGAAGGCGTAGGCGAGGAGGTGTGATGGATCCTTCAGGCGATCTACACGAACAGATTGAATTGCGCGCTTACCAGTATTGGGAGGAGCGCGGGCGTCCGTGGGGAACACCGGACGTAGATTGGTTTATGGCCGAGCAGGAGTTGGCCGTCGTGGAACCCGAAGGCGCGCTGTCGAGGATCGCGCGTACTGTAGGATCCGCCGTCGGCACAGTAGCGGCGTTCCTCTCCGAACTTGATCCGCCGGGTTCGGGTGTGTCTAAAGAACCGAACGGCTTTTGACAACCCCACCTGAGGATGATAGAAAGATGCGAAGTGTACTTTCGAATGTAAGGTGCCCTCCGGAAGGTAAGGTGGCCTTGAAAGTAAGATCCCTCTTGTTTTTCGCGCTGGCTCCGACGGCCTTCGCCGCTAATTTGGGCATAGAAATCAACGGCAACTGCGTTGCCGGGAACTGCGCACCGCAGGCTCTCAGTATCGGGGCCACGGCCGCCCTGCCTTTTTCCAATAACGTCACACTCACCAATGGAGATTCCTACAGCTTCACCGGCATTCTAAACACTTCCAATGCGGCAAGCGGAAGCAGCTTTTCTCTTACTTACGCATTCGTAATTACCTATCTTGGAAACTCTGCCGGGGGCGTTTCCCAAACCGACGCGCTTAACTTTGATGCCTTGAGCGCGTTTCAAAGCACTTCCCCTTCGGGTAACTTTTCCCAGGTGCTCACCGGCGCATTTTCGCCGGGCATCGTTTCTACCAGCAGGGCGCAGGTCTGCGCTGGCGACGTTTGTCTTGGTCCGGTAAGTCCGCCAGGATCTTTCAATCTGGTCGGCGGGTCTTATTCGCTTACTGCGGTCGATGAGGCGTTTTCCTTCGACAATACTTTCAGCACTACCTTCGGCGCGGGGTCGCCCGTGGGTTCGTATGTGCTCTACAGTTACCCTGCCATTCCGGCTCCGACCATTTTCGTCGGCGGTGTGGTGCCGATATTCAGTTCCACCAACACCATTCAGCCCGGCGAATGGATTTCAATATTCGGCCTCAATCTCGCTCCCGCCGCCGCCACATGGAACGGAAATTTCCCCCAATCCCTTGGCGCCGTAAACGTGACCATTAATTCCAAACCCGCATTTCTCTGGTACGTCAGTCCCGCGCAGATCAACGCCCAGGCGCCTGATGACATCACAACCGGTCCGGTAAAAGTAACGGTGACGACGCCGACCGGTACGGCGAGTTCAACCGTTACGCTGGCGCCCTACAGTCCGTCTCTCAGCCTGCTGAGTAGCAAATATCCGGCGGCGATCGTGCCGACACCCGGCAGTCCCGGTAACAGTGGTGGTGGATACGACATCATCGGACCTTCCGGCACCTTCTCGTACCCATCGCGACCGGCCCACGCCGGCGAGACGGTGGAAATCTACGGGGTAGGATTCGGCCCTACTGTGCCTGCCGTACTGGCCGGTCAAACCATCTCGGTCGCGGCGCCGGCCGTCATGAACCCGACCGTGTCGATCGGCGGCGTTTCGGCGCCGGTGAGTTTCGCCGGAATCGTCGAGGCTGGTCTCTGGCAACTCAACGTCGTAGTTCCTTCGGGATTGACTGGCGACCAGTTGTTAACCGTAACAGTCCCCGGTGCTTCAACCCAAAACAACGTCTTCCTCAACATTCAGTGAGGTAGTTCAGTGACGTAGTTCAGTGACGTAGATGTCTCATCACTTCGATACGCCAACGGCCAGAGAAGATCCCCGCATCAACCTGTGCGACTTCTATCTGTTTCAGGGCAGTCCCGACACGACCGTCATGGCCATGACGGTAAATCCGAATGCCGGAGTTTCCGCGCCCGATACCTTTCGCGATGAAGGCCTCTACGCGTTCCGATTCGATCTCAACGACGACGCCCGCGAAGAATTGGCGTTCAAAGTTCGATTTGGCAATGTTATTCACGCCGGCGAAGACAAACACTCGCATACGCAGAGTTTCGAAGTGCGCCGCGCGGCCGGCGAAGCCGCGCGTCAGGGTCTTGAAGGAGAACTTCTCATCGCAGGCACCACCAATCAAATCGAGACCACCGCCGATGGCGTGAAGGCTTATGCGGGTCTCGCGCCCGACCTTTTCGCCGTTGATGGGGTTGCCTTGCACAACTTCTTCAAAGACATTTATCAGGAGAAGCGTTTTAATGCGGCCGCGTTTGAAAACCGTCAGAATTCCTTCGCCGGCTGGAACGTTACAGCGATCGTCCTCGAAGTCCCGAACGCAATGATCGGCAGCGTCTCTATGCGTGCCTGGTCAACTGTTTCGCTCTATGGCCACGCGCCGGAAGTTCAGGTCTCTCGTTGGGGCTTACCCATGATCACCAACATTTTTCTCTCCGATCCGGAGCTTGGGGATGCACACCGGGAAGATTACAATCGGGCCGCGCCGATCGAAGACGTTGCGCGATTCGCTCCACTGCTGCGCGATTTCGCCGCGAAGGTTACACGGCTTGCCGGCTCGGCCGCCGATCCGGAAGAGTATGGGAGACAATTGAGCGCTCGCCTGTGCCCCACTACCCTGCCCTACCGACTCGGTACGGCGGCTTCGTTTCGTCATGACGGTCTCAATGGCAGGCCCCTTGACGATGATGTGATGGACGTGATGCTGACGCTGGCCAGCAACACGCCGCTGGCCGACGGAGTGGCTCCGGACAAAACGAAGATGCGTTCCGATTTTCCGTATTTCGGCGAACCACATCGGAGCGATGACGCAAGGCCGTGAGGGACGGTCCGACTGTCTACGCGTTATGCGGTAGACGACATAAGCGTTATGCTTCGCCTCCAGTTATGTCGTGTTGATCGGCTCAGAGCAAGCGAACACCGGCCGGTGCTGTTGAATCCGGGTCGCCGGTCTTTTTCTTTGTTGAATGAGCAGAACATAAGTTTGGTTCGCGCTGGGCGTCGCCGTCGGAGTCGGGCTCTCGATTCGAGGCAGGGAACCCGGCGAAGCAGGATGATGGATACCATGCTTAAGGACTTCACGTTGTACGCCGTGCGCCTGCTGGCGAGCGCTCTCCAGGGCGCAGGGATTACCGCTGCTCGTTCTCGGAGAACCCGCTGATTACCGTATCGAGTTCTCCCTCCGTCGGTGATAACGTGAATGGCCCTTCGATCACTTCCGCACCGATATCGCGGATCTCTCGTCGACGAACGACTCCGCCATGCGCGTGGCATGGCGCAACATGATATCGGCAATAGATCCCGAGCCGATCATGCCGGAGGGCCGGCTGCATCAGCTTCTGTTGCTGTTTCCACAGGGTGCCATCGCTTGTCAGTAAGCCTTCTCCCGCGATTGAGCGAAGCGCCCACTTGAGCAGGCGCGGTTTATGCATTTTGGGCGCGTACTCCACCACGGCCTGCTGGATCAGGTCGGGACGGTTCAATTGATAAACGCGGATCGGGCCGAAGCGGTAATACGCGATATGCCCGAATTTGCGGGCGATCTCCAGACTGAAGGCGAGTGGGTCGACCGGTATGGACCGCAATTGCCCGATGACGGCATGCAGGAAATTGATCCTGGGTCCGGGCGGATGTTGTCGCTTCATTGGACTGACAGTATTTCGCTGATGACCGCTACGGTCGATTTTATCCTCCGGATCGCAATAAGAGACACCGCACAGCAGTTGTTCGGTCAATCGGATCAAGCCTCCTGCCGAAGGTATTCCGATGCCAACGGAAAGCTATTAAGCCCGGCGCAGCTCGGGTGCTTCCAATACTGGCCAAGGGCTCGCCAGCTGGATTCGGGACCAACGTGGTCTCACTTTTTGGCTGGTTCTTAAAGCCTGCGCTCACCCGGAAACCGAAGTATGATGGACTCGGATCGAGCAACCGCCGGGTTGGCGCCTCGGAAACGGAAAGGCAGAAGAGGTCGGACGAAAGAAGCGGGTGAAGTGAACGTGACTGGCAGGAAGATCCTATCCGTATTGGCCGCAGCCCTGGTCGGCTTTGCATTGGGCTTGGGATTGCTGTTCCATTTTCCTCCTCGCGCCGCCTTGTTCGCTGCCAATGCGCCGGGCGCCTTCTTGTCCTCTCCGTTCGCACAGCCCGGTACTTCCGTTTGGATGATTCCGCTCGGCAACTCCGTTGCATACGCGGCGATAGCGCTGCTCTTCATCTGCACGCTCGAATTCGCGCAAGGGCGCAGGGGACGAACCTCGATCTGAATTCAGTCTGTTGCTGAGTAAGTTATTGCCCGTGCGAGGCTCGTGAAACGGCCGTCGCCTTACTCTTGCTTTAAACCGAATGTGCCAGAATCAAAGCTTGTTCATCCGCAATTCGCCGATGAGAGGCTACTGCCTGCCTGCGCATGAGCTTCTTCTCCCCACCTTATGAATGCGCCCCCGGATCCGCAGCCTGCCGGCCTGAAGTTCTTCAAAGCGCCCGGAGAAATGGCCGCGCTCATGGGTTCTCTCGACTGGTCGGAAACGCCTCTCGGAACCGCGGAACACTGGCCCCAGAGCCTTCGCACCGCCCTAAGCATCCTGCTCACGTCGCGTTATTCGATGTGGATGGGCTGGGGTCCGGGCCTCACATTTTTATACAACGACTCCTACCGCCCGACCCTCGGCCTCAAGCATCCCCGGGCGCTCGGTGCTCCCGCCCACGAAGTCTGGGCTGAAATCTGGAGCGACATCGCACCCCGCATTCAAACGGTTCTTACTAGCGGGCGAGCGACGTGGGACGAAGGCCTGCTCCTTTTTCTGGAGAGGGCCGGCTTTCCCGAAGAGACCTATCACACCTTCTCTTACAGCCCTCTCATGGACGACGCGGGAGAAATTTCCGGCATGCTGTGCGTCGTCACCGAGGAAACCGAGCGCATCATAGGTGAACGCCGGATGGGGCTCCTCCGCGAACTCGCCTCCGATCTTGCGGCGTCGAACACTGAAGGCGACGCGATTGCCGCGGTCGTCGACCGCGTCGGCGCTTATCGCCGCGATCTTCCCTTTACGATTACTTACCTCTTCGGTAATGACGGAGGAGCCCGCCTTGCTTGTGCGACCGGCATCGAGACGGGCCACGAAGCCGCGCCTCCCGTGATCGATCGCGGCGCCTCCGGCGTCTGGCCGTCCGATTATATTTTCTACAGCGGTGCCTCCATTCTGATCACCGGTCTTCAGAATCGATTTGCGCAGTCCCTTCCTTCAGGAGCCTGGGATAAGCCGCCGGTTGAGGCCGCCGTGGTGCCCATCAGGCAGCAGGGGCAGGACCGTCCCGCGGGCTTCATCATCGCCGCAATCAACCCGTACTGTCGCTATGACGAAGCCTATGCGGGTTTCATCGCGCTGCTTTCCGGTCAGATAGCATCGGCTCTCGCCAATGCGCGCGCGTACGAACAGGAGCGGCGGCGCGCCGAGGCTCTGGCTGAAATCGATCGCGCCAAAACGGCTTTCTTTTCCAACGTGAGCCATGAGTTTCGAACGCCACTCACGCTGATGCTGGGTCCCGTCGAAGACCTGCTGGCCGAGAAAGAAGACACCCCGTTTGAAAACGCCCGTGAGAGCCTTTCCCTCATCCATAGGAACGGCCTTCGCCTTCAGCGGCTCGTCAACGCGCTCCTCGACTTCTCCCGGATCGAAGCCGGCCGCACCCAGGCGAGTTACGTTCCGACAAACCTTGCCGCTTTCACCTCCGAGCTCGCGTCGAGCTTTCAATCCGCCATGGAGCGCGCCGGCCTGCAATTCTCTGTCGACTGCCCTGCCCTTCCCGAACCAGTCTACGTGGATCGCGAGATGTGGGAAAAGGTTGTTCTGAACCTGCTTTCGAACGCGTTCAAATATACGTTCGAGGGCACGGTCGCCGTACGAATCGCCGCGAGCGGGCAAGCCGCGGAACTCACAGTGTCAGACACCGGCGAGGGTATCCCCGCAGAGGAGTTGCCGCGCCTCTTTGAGCGGTTTCATCGCGTCGAGGGAGCGAGGGGGCGAACGCACGAGGGAACCGGGATCGGCCTTGCTCTTGTACAGGAGCTCGTAAAGCTGCACGGGGGGACGGTCGCCGTTTCCAGCATCCTCGGAAAAGGCAGTACCTTTACCGTTTCGGTTCCCTTCGGAACCGCGCATTTGCCCGCCGAACGTCTCGGCGGCGAGCGATCGCTGACCTCGACCGCCTTTCACGCCGATGCCTATCTCGAGCAGGCTATCCGATGGCTTCCGGCGGCCGGCAATGATAACCGGCTGGTCGAGTCCGACGCGGGCATGGAACTGTCTCACCGTTCCCTTGTCCGCGGCCGCGTCCTTCTTGCCGACGACAACGCCGACATGCGCGAGTACGTCAGTCGCCTGCTGCAAACCCGTTACGAAGTCACCGCCGTTTCGAACGGCGAAGAGGTCGTGGCTGCGGCTGTTGCCAACCCGCCGGATCTGGTCCTGACGGACGTCATGATGCCCATCCTCGACGGCTTTCAGGTTTTGAAGCGTCTCCGGGCGGACGAGCGCACCAGAACGCTTCCGATCATTCTTCTGTCGGCACGTGCCGGCGAAGAATCTCGTGTCGAAGGCCTCGACTCGGGCGCGGACGATTACCTCGTCAAGCCGTTTACCGCTCGCGAGCTTCTCGCCCGCGTCGAGGCACACATCTCGCTTGCGCGCATGCGCCGGGACGCCGAAGGGCAGCGGCAATTGAGCGAATTACGACTCGGTCTCGCCCTTCAGGCCGCGAAGATGGCGGCTTGGGAGTGGGATGCCGCCAAAGATCAATTCTCCGGCACCGCCGACCTGAAGAGAATTTTCGACGTCGTCCCAAGGCATCTGGCCGATGCCTTCGCAGCCATTCACCCGGAGGACCGGGCGGCTTATCAGGCCAAAGTAGAGCGCGTGGTTTCCGAGGGAGGCTCCTGGTCCGCCGAGTTTCGTCTCGGTGCCGTCGGCAATAGTGCCCCAACATGGGTTGAAGAACATGCGATGGCGATTTCAGACGATTCGGGCAGTGTGCTCCGAGTCGTCGGAGTGGATACCGATATCACCACCCGCAAGGTCATCGAGCAGGAGATGCGCCGCCGCAACGAGGAACTCGAGCGGGCCAACAGCGAACTCGAGGAGTTTGCCTATATTGCCAGCCACGACTTGCAGGAGCCGCTCCGCACCGTCAACATCTATACGCAGCTGCTGCTGCAACGCATGAACCTGACGGAGGACGACCGCGCCATCGAATTTGCGACGTTCGTCAGTGGCGGCGTCGAGCGGATGCAACTCCTCATCCGGGATGTTCTCGCCTACGCGCGCGTGGTTCATCCCGAACAGGAACCCGAAGGTCCCGCCGATCTCAACCGATCGTTGGCGGAAGCGTTGAAAACTCTCGACGGTCTGGTCCGGGAGAGCGGCGCGGAAATCACGGTCGGCGACTTGCCTGTGGTGCGCGGGCAGGAAACGCAGCTCGCTCAGGTGTTCCAGAACCTGCTGTCAAACGCCTTGAAATATCGCAAGCCAACCGAGAGCCCCCGCGTGCGCGTATCGGCCGAGCGGAAAGACGGCAACTGGCTGATCAGCGTGGCGGACAACGGGATCGGTTTCGATCCGGAATATTCCGAACGTATCTTCGGTCTGTTCCGGCGTCTCCACAAAGACGACTATCCCGGGACGGGAATCGGGCTCGCGATCTGCAACAGAATCGTCGAACGCTACGGCGGCAAAATCTGGGCCACGAGCCCAGGCGAGGGCCGTGGCGCCACGATCTTCTTTACGCTCCGCTCGGCTCCGTGAGCGCCTCGGCTTCGTCGGCCGCCTGCCGGCCGCCCTGCCTTGCGTCGCGGATCGCCATCCGGGCGGCTTCCAGCTGGTCAGCGGACACTTGTACCTGAAATTCGAGGCTCGGCAACACTTGCGGCCCGACTATGATTGCCGGAATGTTGTTCGAATCGAGCACCCCCTTCACGGCCATCGCTTCCAGCTCGCCATCGTGATTTGACGAACTGAACACGGGCACCATGCTCTCATCGGCCCTGACTTCCTCACTGGGGTTTTCCATGACTCCACAATATCCTGGAATATGTGCGAGGATCGAAACATCATGAGAGCGAACAATACTGAGGGAAGCGGTAATCTCGGCTGGTTTCTGGTTGGCGCGGCGATCGGCGTGGCGGGGGCGATCATCCTGGCCCCGAAATCGGGGAAAGACACGCGCGACTATATCGTGAAAACCACGAGCGAAGGCACAGATTCCATCGGAGAGAGCGGACGCGACCTGCTGGACCGCGGCCGGGATCTGTACGAACGCGGCAAGAAGATCGCCGAGGATGCCAGCGATCTCTTCGAACGCGGACGAAAGCTTGTCCAGGGCTGAAGCCGCGATCACTGTCGGCGACTTCCGCGTCTCGCTGGTGCGTGCGGGATCGTACTGGTGGGATGGCGGCGCGATGTTCGGGGTGGTCCCGAAGACGCTCTGGTCGAAGTACCAGCCGGCTGACGATCAGAACCGGATCGAAGCCGGGTTCAATTGTTTCGTGGTCGAGGGCGGCGGCCGGCGGATCCTGATCGAGACCGGGGGCGGCATTCGCCACGACGAGCGCGCGCGGGAACGTATGCGGCTGCTTGATCCTCCGGTTCTGGCCGAGGTTCTCGCTCGGCATGGATTCGAACCTGAGTCGATCGACATCGTCATCAACACGCACCTTCACTGGGACCACTGCGGCGGCAATACGCCGGCGCTTCCGAACGCCCTGTATGTTACCCAGCGGAACGAACTGAACCATGCGCGCGAGCAGCATCCGCGCGACGCGGTGAGTTACCGCGCGATCAACTACGAACCTCTGATCGAGGCCGGCCGCATGCAGCTGCTCGATGGCGACAGCGAAGTCGCGCCGGGCGTTGAGGTGCGTGTGGCTTCGGGGCACAACCGCGACATGATGATCGTGCTGGTGCGATCTCATGGTGAAACCTGGTGCCACTTCGCGGATCTAATCCAGTATGCTTCGCAGGTGACTCCTACGTGGGTCAGCGCTTTCGACCTGTTTCCGCTGGAGACAATCGCCAACAGGACAGAATTACTGGAGCGCGCCGCGGCCGAGGGCTGGTTGTGCAGTTTCGGCCATGACCCGATAGTTGCCTTCGCGAAGATCGAACAAGTGGAGGGAAAGTGGCGAACGCATTCCGCAACGAGCCATATACCGATTTCAAGAAGCCCGAAAATCGCAAGCTGATGGAAGATGCGCTCGCGAAGGTGCGGGCGCAGTTCGGGCGCGAGTACGACATTCTGATCGGCGGCGAAAGGATTCGGGCTGCGGAAAAGCTGAAGTCGTTCAATCCGGCGCGGCCGAAGGAGCTGGTCGGGATCCACCAGATGGCGACGGCTGAGATGGCCACCAGGGCCGTCGACACCGCTTATAAAAATTTCGCCACCTGGAGTAAGACTCCGGCCGCGGAACGCGTTCGCATGCTGTATCAAACGGCCGCGCTGATCCGCGAGCGCAAGTACGAGTTCGATGCGTGGCTGGTTTTCGAAGCGGGCAAGACGTGGCCGGAAGCCGAGGCCGAAGTGGCAGAGGCTATCGATTTTTGCGAGTACTACGCGCGCGAAATGGAACGGCTGGCCGGTCCCCAACCGGTTGTGCAGCTGGCAGGCGAGCGCGACGAGATGGTTTATCTGCCGCTCGGCGCGGGGGTTGTGATTCCACCGTGGAACTTCGCCCTGGCGATTCTTTGCGGGATGACGGTCGCCGCGCTGGTGACTGGAAATACGGTGGTGATCAAGCCTTCGAGCGAGGCGCCGATCATTGCGGCCATCTTCGCGGAGACGCTTCTCGAAGCCGGTTTCCCGCCTGAGTCGTTCTGCCTGCTCAACGGCGTGGGTAGCGCTGTGGGCGAGATTCTGGTGGCTCATCCGAAGACCCGGTTCGTATCGTTTACCGGGTCGCGTGATGTTGGCCTGCGCGTTAACGAAGTAGCCTCGAAACCGCAGAAGGGCCAGTTCTGGATCAAGCGCGTTATCGCGGAGATGGGCGGCAAGGACGCGATTATCGTTGACGGCGAGTGTGACCTTGATGCGGCCGTCGAAGGCGTTGCCGTTTCGGCGTTCGGGTATCAGGGCCAGAAGTGCTCGGCGTGTTCGCGGGCGATTGTGGACCAGAGAGTTTACGATCAGTTCCTCGAAAAGCTCAAGGCGCGAACCGAGAAGATTGCGGCCGGTGAGCCGGATGATCCGACCTATTACATGGGTCCGGTGATCAGCGAGCGAGCGAAGAAATCGATCCTCGCGTATATCGAAGCCGGCAAGAAAGAAGGCAGGCTTTTGACCGGCGGAAACGGCGATCCGCGGCCCGGTTTTTTTGTACCTCCGACTGTGATCGCGGATGTCGATTCCAGGGCTCGTATTTTTCAGGAGGAGATCTTTGGCCCTGTGCTGGCGGTCGCGAAGGCTCGGGATTTCGACCATGCGATGCAGATGGCGAACGACTCGCAATACGGCCTGACCGGGGCGATCTATTCGACCAACGCCGGGCATATCGCGCGGGCGCGGGACGAGTTCTTTGTCGGGAACATGTACATCAATCGGAAGTGCACGGGTGCTATGGTCGGCGCGCATCCGTTTGGTGGATTCAATATGTCCGGGACCGATTCGAAGGCGGGCGGCCCGGATTATCTGCTGCTTTTCCTGCAGGCCAAGTCGATTGCTGAAAAGGTTGCGTGATAGGATCGAAATACCCGATTCGAAGGGGACTGAGAAATACCAACAATAGGGTCAATACTGATCGACGCGGCGAAACGGGGCCTTCGGGCCCCGTTTCTATTTGGGGGCAAATGAGCTGGACAGCGACGCTCCCTCACGGTCGCGGCTCGGAAAGGACTTTGAGGAATTGGGCCAGCCACGCCGGGTGCGCGGGCCATGCGGGCGCGGTGACCAGCTTCCCGTGGGTGTGAGCTTCGGTCACCTCGAGGTCCATAAATGTGCCTCCGGCGGCGGTTACATCTGGCGCGACGGCCGGGTAGCAACTACAGCATTTCCCTTTCAATACATCCGCGGCGGCCAGTAGCTGGGCACCATGGCAGATCGCGGCGATGGGTTTGTCAGCCAGCGAGAAGTGGCGGACGATGTCCAGCACCTTCGGGTTCAGCCTCAGATACTCGGGCGCACGGCCTCCGGGGATCACGAGCGCGTCGTAGTTGTCCGGGCTGATGTCGTCGAACGATGCGTTCAGGGTGAAGTTGTGGCCTCGCTTTTCGCTGTAGGTCTGGTCGCCTTCGAAGTCGTGGATCGCGGTGCGGACGAATTCTCCCGCGCGCTTCTTCGGGCAGACGGCGTGGACTTCGTGCCCCACCATCAGGAGGGCCTGGAATGGCACCATTACTTCGTAGTCTTCGACGTAGTCGCCGACGAGCATCAGGAGTTTCTTAGTGGACATAGGTTTTGAGTATGGCGAAGACGACAACGCCGGTCACCGAGATGTAGAGCCAGATGGGGAAGGTCCAGCGGGCGATTCGCCTGTGAAAGCGGAACTCGCTTCGGAGGCCGAACCATAGGGTCGCGAGTATCAGGGGCAGAGCGATCATCGACAGGCCGATATGGCTGATCAGTATGAAGAAATAGACGGGACGAATCCAGCCGTGGCCGGGGAATAAGGTGTCCCCGTGGAAGAAGTGATAGACGATGTAAGACACCAGGAACAAACCGGAGAAGGCTGTCGCGGTCAACATGTAGCGCTTGTGCACTGCGATGTTTCGCCGGCGGATGTTGAGATAACCCATGATCAGGCAAAACGCGCTGAGTGAGTTGCAGGTCGCGTTGACGACTGGGAGGGCCGAGACCCAGTCGGGAGCAGCCACTTTGCCTTTGAAATAGATCAGCCAGATGAGAGACGCGGCGATGATGGCGCTCAGGGCAATGATTGCCGGCATCGGTTTGCGGATCTGTTCGGCGTTAGTGGTCGACATCCTTTTCCATTTTAAGTAAGGAGCGCAGGAGGACGGCCGGATGAATGGCGGTCTGGTCCGTGAAGTCGGCGATCTGGTGGCGGCAGGACGTGCCTGCGGCGACTACCGCTGCGGATGGCTTCTTCGCTCGTACTTGCGGCAGAAGTTTTCGTTCGGCGATCTGTCGGGACACTTCGAAGTGGTCCTTTGAATAACCGAAGGATCCGGCCATGCCGCAGCAGCCGGCGTCGAGATCGATTACTGCGCAGCCGGGGATTTTTTCGAGGAGAGTTTTTGCGGGCGGCAGCAGGCCCATCGATTTCTGGTGACAGTGACCGTGGAGCAGGATTTCGGGTGGTCCGGGGTTTAGCGGGATATCCAGGCCCGCGGCAAATTCCTCGAAGAGCACGGAAGCATCGGCTACGACTTTGGCTTTGCGTTGCTCCTCACCTCTCAAAAGCGATGGCGCGTCTTCTTTCACAGCGGAAAGGCAGCTCGGCTCGCAGAAGACGATTTTGCGGCCTGAGACGGCTAGTTTGTAGAGGGCTTTGGTGTTTTGCCGCGCCTGTGCCCGGGCTTTGGCGAGAAGACCTTTCGAGATGAGGGGGCGTCCGCAGCAGTGATTCGGCGCGAGACCGACCTTCAGGCCCGCGGCTTCGAGGAGGTCCCAGACGGCGAGTCCGATTTCGGGGTCGTAGAAGTTGGTGAAAGTGTCGTTGAAGAGGAAGACGCAGGGTTCACCCGTTCTGTTTTTGGTTTGAGATTCCAGCGTGCGGCTGGCCAGGGCGGGTAAGGTGCGGCGCCGGTCGATTCCGAAGAGGGACTCGTTCAACTGGCGGACCGGTTGGATGGTCGACGACCAATTCACGAGTGACGCGAAACGGTGGCCGAGTTCCGCGAAGGAGCGGACGTTGCCCAGCATTTGCGCGTGCAGCGGGGTTCCGTGTTTCTGCCAGTACGTTGCGAGGAATTCGCTCTTGAAGCGGGCCATGTCGACGCCTACGGGACATTCGGCTTTGCAGGCTCGGCATTCGAGGCAGAGATCGAGGGCCCGGTAGACGCCTTCGTCATCGACAGCGCCGGCGAGACCGCCTCGTACGGCGTTGGCGCGGCCTCTGGTGGTGTGGAGTTCCTCCTTCGTCACCATGTACGACGGGCACATGGTTCCTTCGAGAGTTTTGCGGCAGGCTCCGAGTCCGCTGCACATTTCGACCGCTCCTCCCATGCCGCCGTATTCGGAGTAGTCGAAGAAGGTCTCGGGATTCGGGCTGATGTAGCCGGCTCCGAAGCGGAGGTTTTCGGTGATGGGCGGGCTGTCTACGATTTTGCCTGGGTTGAAGATTCCGAGAGGGTCGAAGGTGCGTTTGATGGTGCGGAAGGCTTCGTAAATTACCGGACCGAACATCTTGCGCATGAAGGAGCCGCGTACGAGGCCGTCGCCGTGTTCACCGGAAAGGGCTCCGCCGAATTCGAGCACGAGATCGGCGACTTCGTTGGCTATGGTTTCGAATTTTTTTACGCCTTGGGCAGTTTTCATGTTCACTACCGGACGTACGTGGAGGCATCCGACGGAGGCGTGCGCGTAGACGCCGGCTACGGTTTCGTGGCGGCGGATGATTTGCATGAAGCGCTCGATGTAGTCGCGGAGTTTTTCGGGGGCTACGGCTGTGTCTTCCACGAAGGAGAGGGATTTGGCGTCTTCCTTCATGGTCATGGAAAGGCCAAGGGCGGCTTCGCGCAGGTTCCAGACTCGGGCCTGCACCGGGAGTTCGAGTGCGTGGAAGAAGCGGTAGCCGCAGTTTGCGTTTCTGAGGTCTTGCTCGCAGGCCTGGAGGCGTGGGGGGAGGTTTTCTTTGGCTTCGTCGTAGAACTCGATGCAGAGGATTGCTCCGGGATCGCCTTCTATGAAGGTTTCGCGGGTGCGCTGGAGATTGGGGCTCAGGCGGGTGTGGTCGAGGATGAATTTGTCCATGACTTCTACCGCGGAGGGTTTGTGCTGGAGGATGAGCGGGGCGGAGCCGAGGGCTTCGAGGAGGTCTTTGAACTGGACTACGAGGACGGCTTTGTTTTTGGGTAGGGGGACGAGGTTTAGTTTTGCTTCGAGGATTACGCCGAGGGTTCCTTCGGAGCCTACGAGGAGACGGGTCAGGTTGAAGGGTTGGGGTGTCGCTCCCTCCCGGTCGCGGCTCGGAAATTGATCGCGGTGCGGAAATTGGTCGGAGGGCGGAAATTGGTTGTTTGGTGAAGGTCGGGCGTGGGCTGGAAGTTGGTTATCGGGAGTTTCGGGACGCTCCTCGCCGGGCGGAAGCCCGGCGGCAGGGCCGAAGCCCTGGCCCCACATCTCCTTGTTGGGGGTGAATTCGTCTAAGTTGTAGCCTCCTACTCGGCGGAGGATCTTTGGGAAGCGGCGGTCTATTTCTTCCGCGCATTCCTGGCCCAGACGATGCACGGTCCGGTAACACTGCGCTTCCAACGTGTCTCCCTGCATCCTGGTTTGCAACTCGTCCTCGTTAACGGCACGGAAGTGGACTACTGATCCATCGGCCAGGATTACTTCCTGTTCCAGAACGTGGTCGATGGTCTTGCCATAGAGGACCGATCTGGCGCCGCTGGAGTTGTTCGCCATCATTCCGCCTATCGTGGCCCGGCTGGCGGTCGAGACGTCCGGGGCAAAGCGGAGGCCGTGAGGGCGCAAGGCGGCGTTCAGTTCGTCGAGAACGATGCCCGGCTGGACACGAACCCACCGTTCCTGCACGTTCAGCTCGAGGATCTGGTTGTAGTACTTCGAGGTATCAACCTGGAGTCCGTCGCCTACGGCCTGGCCGGCTTGAGCGGTGCCGCCTCCTCGCAAGGTTATGGGACAGCGTAAGCGGGAGGCGATCTGCACGATGCGGATGAGGTCTTCGCGCGTCTTCGGGATTACCACTCCGAGCGGCTCGATGCGATACACGCTGGCGTCGGTGGAGTAGAGCGCGCGAGAGACGGTGTCGAACCGGACCTCTCCTGCGAGTTGTTGTTCCAGTTCGGTGCGCAGCGCGGCTACGTCGACAAGCTTTGCGTTCGCGCGTGGAACGGGTGTCGCCGCATCGACGGATACCAGATTCATAGCTGTAATATACTCGCCGCCGGGTCAGGCAGCCCAGTGGGGAGCAAACCGGCGGTAGTTTTCGAAGTCGTAGTGGTGTTTTTGGGCAGTTGCGATGTCGGCCAGACGGAACTGGCGGCGCGCTTCGGTTTCGATTTCGGCGGTCGAAAAAACGAACTGCCGGGTGATCGGTTCGGGCTCAGTCTGGAGGTGATGGTTGCCGTGTTTCACCTTCATTTTCAGGAGATTGCGCTCGGCTACGGCGGCATCGAGTTCGGCCTGACGCTGGGCTTTGCGCTCGGCCTGGAGGGCTTTGAGGTCGCGCAAGGATTTTTCGAGCGTACGGTTGAGGCGCTGTTCGTAGAGGCTCAGGTTGAGGAAGGATTTGTTGTCGTTACGGAAGACGCGTGCGGCGGTGAGGACGGCGTGGACCTGGGGATGGTTTGTTTCGATTTCGCCGGCTTCTTCGGAGTGGCCGAGGGAGAGCATGGCGTCTTCGAGCGAGCGGGCCCGGTTCAGGCGCCATTGAGTGTCGCAGAAGGTCTGGGCGTATTGCTCTTCGAGCGGGGTCTCGGGGGCGAGGGTCTGGAAGAGGCGTTTGCAGAAGATGTGGTATTGGTGCATGTCTTCGTAGGGCATGACGATTGTGCGGCCGGTCAGGCCGTGGCGCAGGGCGTTCAGAGCGGAACGCGTTTTGCCTTCTTCGGTACGAGGTCCGGTGGACTGGTTGGGGTTCGTGGATGCTGCTTCCGTTGCAGGGGACATTTGAATTGTTTAGTTCTCCTGGATATTCATTAGCATGCGTTTTTGGCGATGGTGGGCTCGACGTGAGCTATGTGATTGGATTTATTCGTTAAATAGTGCCGCCTGGCTTGTGAATGGTCCATGGCCTTTAGCCGCAACGGAGGATGAAAAGCCCTACCAGCGATTCGGAATTTCAAATATCCGACCTTGGAACGTTCTAAATCGTTGATTTGGCGAGACGGAAATTTCGGGCTTTTCGAAGGATCGGCGTTCCCGATTCTTACGTAAAGCCGCGAAGACGCAAAGAAATTCGAAGGATGGTGCGCCAGATCTCTGTTATCGAAGTCCCAAGGCAGGCTACTCATCGACTCGGATACAAAACCGTTGCAGTCTGAGCCCGAGGTTCAGATTTTGCGGCGTTCTGCTCATACCTTCTATTTCTTCATTCTCCAGGCACTCGTATTCTCCCCGAAGTCTATATGGTCAGGTGACCATTTCTGGTGTTAACATCAATATTATGAAAGATCGGGTTTTGAGTGCATCCGATTTCAAGGCGACTTGCCTGGCCTGCCTCGGGGAAGTCGAACAGTCGGGGGATTCTATTATGATTACCCGGCGCGGGCGCCCCGTGGCCGTTCTGAGTCCGGTAAAGAGCGCCATGGCCAAATCTCCACGCAACAGTTGGGCACGAAAGGCTCACGTCCTCGGCGACATTGTGGACGCGGATACTTCGGCGCGTTGGGAAGTCACGGACCCTCGGTAGATATCGTCAGGACCGCCATTTGCTGCCGCGCCTGTTGCTGGACACGCATATTCTCATCCGCTGGTTGATCGAGGCGAGAAAGCTTTCGCGGACTCAACTGAGCGCGCTTGAAAAGGCGGTTCACAGGGGAGAACCGGTGGCTGTCAGTGCAATCAGCCTTCTGGAGATTGCCATACTTGCGAGCGGAGAGAAGGCGGTTCTGAAGTTGCCTCTCGACGAGTTTTTTCAGGATTTGCAGTCGAATGCGGTTTTTCGAATACTTCCGTTAACTTGCGAGGTCGCTCTGGAGATTGCTTCTTTGAACACGTTGCGCGATCCGGCTGATCGTGCGATCGTGGCGACGGCTCGGGTTGAGCGCCTTCGGCTGGTTACGTCAGATCAACGCATCGTCAACTCAGGGCTGGTGCAGGTCGTTGAATAGGGAAGCAGGCCCGAGTCGCCTCCGGTGGAATGTCATACCGATACAAGTTCGTAGTACCGGCAATTTTCTCCAGGAAGACCTTGCTGATCGGATCCATCAGCTCGCTGGAAGCAAACTGAAGCCCCCCGGTGAAACCGGAAGAAAGTCGCTACTCCCTGACACCGGTCCCTCGGGACCAACTACCGCCTGTCGGTCCAATGACGGGCCCCCTTTTCGGTCTGAGGCGGAGCCTCGTTAGAATTACGCTGTGACCGGAGAACGTTTGCTGGCGTTGATCGCCATCTTTTTCGCCACCAGCGGAGTCAGCGTGATTACGGGAAGCACCTCGATCATCACTGTGCCCGCGATGTTCCAGTTTGGAATCGATTCGCGGGTGGCTGTGGCTACGAATATGTTTGCCCTGACCCTAATGAGCTTCGGAGGCTCTCTGCCATTTCTTGTGCCTCCGGTTGTGAATCGGCGGCGGCTGCCGTTTCTGATCGTTCTGACATTATTCGGTTCCACCTCGGGCGCGTTTCTGCTGCTGAGGATTTCCTCGAAGGCCGTACCGGTGATCGTTTCGACGGCGATCATCGGTGTTGCTCTTTTTTCCGTACTCTACAGACGCTCGGGTATCGACCCGTCTGCGTTGCCGCCCAGCCCCGGACTCGAGACGGCCGGCTTCCCGACTCGTAGCCATCGTACACGTCGAAGTCGAAGTGGGTGTTCTTGTTCTTGTCCGCCTGCTCGTACACGGCGTACTCGAAGGCATAGCTCTCACGCAACGCGCCGTAGCGGTGGTCGTCGTCGTTCATCCACTCGTCGGCTGGGATCGCCTGTTCGCTGATCGCCTTGAGCGCCGGGTGTGGCATGAGCAGCGTCTTGCGGCGGTTAGGCCATCGTACGACACGCCGTACATCCCGACCTTGCCGTTGTTATTCGGGATATGCTTCACGAGCCAGTCGATTGTATCGTATGCGTCGGTCGTCTCGTTGATGTTCTTCGGACTGGAGAGGTCGCTCAAGACTCCACCTGCGACGAGAGCAGGAAGTTCCCCTCCGATTTGTAGCGGCCGCGCAGGTTCTGAATGACGAAGATGTATCCGTCGGCGGCGCCAGCTCCTTCCACGCGATGGGCACGGTATTCGGCGGTGCGCTCGGCACGCCATACGGCGTGCGGCTCAGCATGATCGGCAGCGCCTCGTTGCGGCCGACTCCGGCCACGATCGCCGTCTGCGACCCGGCTCCATCGCGCATCGGGATCATCACTTCTTCGAGTGTGAATGCGGGGCGGGCTGCTGCGCAGAAGTGCGGTCAATCGCGCAGAGCAGGAGACTAGCGGCCAACCATTGCTGACAACGCATGAGGTTCTCCTGAGAAATGACGATGAGCCTGAGCGTGAAGCTTCCAGCTTTGAGCATGAAGAACCTCGAGCTCGAGCTCGAGCTCAAGCTCAGGCTCAAGGCTCTGAGCGGCTCAATGCTCAACGCTCACGCTCAAACCTCCTTGACTCCATCTCGGTCGCGCTTGATGTTCCGCCTCGATCCCGAACCCGCAACTATCCGGCGCGCTTCCTCGGCGATATTCCTGCTGGCCCGGCCGCCGTCGCCGCCGAACAGCAACTCGACGCCGCGACCCTCAAGGACTCGAGCAGCGGACGGTGGTTGCCACTCCCCAGGGTTGCGTGGCGCCGGGATATTCATCAGCATCCCGAGCCTCGACGCGAGGAAAGTGGACCGCTGCGCTTGTCGCTGCACCTTAGGTCACTCGGCATCGAAGTCGACCACAACGTCGGCGGTCATGGCGTGGTGGCGTTCTTCGCGGCGGGCACCCGGTTCGTCGTCGCGCTCCGCGCCGACATGGATGCGCTTCCAGTCACCGAGCCCGGGTCGCTTCCGTTCAAGCAGCACGGTGCGTACGACCTTCAACGGCCAGGACGTCGGCGTCATGCACGCTTGCGGTAGATGACAATCACATGGTGATTCTCATGGGTACCGGGAAGCGTCGCGGGGATGAAAAGCCGACTGTACGGCACCGTGAAGTTCTTCTTCCAGCCCGCTGAAGAGGGCGCACCGGTAGGCGGGCAGGCCGATGATCGCCGCGGCGTATGGGATCCGCATGTCGATGCCGTCTTCGGCCTTCACGTCTTCCCCGGTCCCGGTGACTCGGTCGTCCGACAGGGTCGGTGGTGCTCTCGCTGCGGCGGGATCGATACACGATCGTCGTGCACGGCACGCAGACGCACGGCGGGATCTCCTCGAAGGCACCGATCCCATCGTCGTCGGTCGCAGATCGTGCTTGCGCTTCAGACCATCGTCAATGCGGTAGGTCAATTCATTACGTCGCCCGTCGCACTCACCGTCGGCGTGTTCAAGGCGGCGTGCGCACAAGATCATTCCGGACAGTGTCGTCATGATCGGCACATCTGGATGAATACGACGAGAGCGTTCGTCGGGAGATCTTGGCGCGCCTCAAACGTAGCGGGGGGCATCGCACAGAGTGCCGGGGCGACCGCGAGCGTCACGATCGAGGAAGGCTATCCGGTACGGTGAACGACGTGGCCTCATGAACCGGACGCCGCCCACGCTGCGCCGCATGGCGGCGCCGCGACGTGCACTGAAGGCGCCACCGACGACGGCGCCGAGGACTTCTCAAGTTCGCCCAGAAGGCGCCTGGCGTGTTGTGATGCTTGGCGTCACGCTGCCGTCCATTGACTGGCGCACCGCCGCGCCAATCACTCTCACTGTTCGTCGCCGACGAAGCCGCCTCCTCGTGGGCGTCAGGGTCACGAGCTCCTTGCTGTGATTATTTGAACGGCAAGAGGTAGGTCAGCACAGTTGAGTCGTTTTCCCTGATGTGGTCGTCTTGCAGCAGTGGTATCCGCGCAGCTCCGCGCGATCCGCGGAGATCTTTTTCCCCCCACGAACAACGACCCACCCAAACGCCCTCACCAACTGATCCCAGTTTTTGCCGGAACCCTGCTCGCCCGCTATGATTCGCTCAATGCGTCCAATCCGAGTTCTCGTCGCGAAGCCGGGCCTCGACGGCCACGACCGCGGCGCCAAGTCGCGCCGCCGCGCTCGCGATGCCGGGATGGAGGTCATCTACACCGGCCTCCACCAGACGCCCGAGATGATCGCCACCGCGGCCGTGCAGGAGGACGTCGACGTGGTCGGCCTGTCGATCCTCTCCGGCGCGCACATGACGCTCTTTCCCCGCGTGCTCACTCTGCTCAAGGACGAGGGACGCGAGGATATCCTGGTCACCGGCGGCGGCATCATCCCCAAGGAAGACATGGACGCGCTGCACGCGCTTGGCATCGGAAAGCTCTTTGGCCCCGGCACTTCGACCGCTGACCTCGTGCAGTACATCAAGACTGGTTCGAAGAGCGCTCTCGCCAGGAAGCCTGAGTCACCCGTGACCTCTCGACTGCGCGAGCTCAGCGACGAGCCCGCACGCTCGAGGCCCGCGCTCGAAACTCGGCGGCGGACAGGACAAGTTCGACAAGCAGCACAAGCAGGGGAAACTCTCCGCGCGCGAGCGCGTCACGCAGCTGCTCGACTCGCAATCCCGTTTCATCGAGATCGGCCTGCTCGTCGCCTACGATCGTACGACGGTCAGGCGCCGGGCGCCGGCGTGATCACCGGCGTCGGCGATGGTCGGCGGGTCGACGTGTCGTGGTCGTCGCGAACGACGCGACGGTCAAAGCGGGGTCGTGGTGGCCCGAGACGATCACGAAGATCCTCCGCGCGCAGGAAGTCGCGATGCGCTGCCGGATTCCGATCATCTACCTGGTCGATTCGGCGGGTGAACCTGCCGTATCAGGGCGGCGTCTTTCCGGGCCAGTACGGCGCCGCGCGGATCTTCTACTACAACTCGCTCATGCGGCGGTACCTGCGCGTTCCGCAGATCGCGGCCGTGATGGGTCAGTGCGTCGCGGGTGGGGCATATCTGCCGGCGCTCTCGGACGTGATCCTCATGGTGAAGGGGACTTCGTTCATGGGGCTCGCGGGCCCAACCTGGTGAAGGGCGCCACGGGCGAGACGGTGGACAGCGGAGACGCTCGGCGGGGCGGTGATGCACACGAGGTCAGCGGCGTTGCTCACTACGCCGTAGAGAATGATTAGGAGTGCCTGCACAAGCTGCGCGACCTCATTGCGCAACTGCCTCCGGCAGTTTGTCATCCTGAGCGAGGCGAAAGCCTGCCCTCGAGCGCAGCGCCTGCCCTCGAGCGAAGCGAAGGGAAGGGATCTGGACCTTCTTCTTCCGTCGCCGCCGAAGCCCTGTACGACCTGCTCCCAACGGACCATCGCATGTCATACGACATGCACGCAATCCTTCGTGTGCTGGTCGACGACGGTGAGTACGCCCAGTTTCAGGGCGAGCTCGCCAAGGAAATGATCTGCGCCGACGCACGGATCAACGGCCTGACGGTCGGCATCATCGCCAACCAGCGCGGACTCGTCAAAGGACGCGCCGGTGAGAAGCCGAGATTCGGAGGCATTGTCTACGCCGAAAGCGCAGAGAAGGTCGCCTTCTATATAGAACGCTGCGACAGGCAGGGAATTCCGCTCCTGTTCGTGCAGGACGTCAGCGGTTTCATGGTTGGCCCTGAATCCGAACACGATGGCGTCATCCGCTCGGGTGCGCGATTAGTCGAGGCGATGGCAACGGCGCGAGTGCCCAGAAGTCGTCCTGACCGTCAACCACGCGAGCGGCGCCGGCTAC
>CAVQYP010000012.1:0-24058 GCA_963718155.1 Terriglobia bacterium
AAGTTGCGTTGAGTTGGGTGGACGAAATTGTGGCGCTGGCAATTTCCGCCGCATGAATGGATGAGCCATCCCGGCCGCGGCAATTAACAGCATTGTTCGAATATGCATTTTGAATCGCAATTCAGGTAGTCCTCCATGCGGGGATGCTAGCATCGGTTTCACTCACGCAGATAGAGTTCTTCCGCACGGAGATCGCGATTTTACAGCCTGTTTACAGGCCTCTTCATGTCATCGCTGATTCCGTGTTAACAAATCTTTACCAGGGCGTGCAAAAGCGCAACCATAAGATGGATGTATGAAGCTGCACATCGTCGCGGGATTGACCGGTGTGACGCTGTCGCGGGGGTCATGCTGCGTCGGCCCAGACTCCGGCTCCCCTGCCCGCTTTCGAGGTCGCAGCCATCCGCCCGGCCGCGCTGCCCACTCCCGAAACGTTCCGGTCCGGACAGTTTCGTATCGGCACCACTGTCGATAAAGGCCGCGTGGATTTCGAGTTCGTATCGCTGGCCGATCTGCTTCCTTACGCATTCGGCGTGAAATCCTTCCAGGTCTCCGGTCCCGAGTGGATGAAGGCCTCGAGATGGAACATCCAGGCGACGCTGCCTGAAGGCGCGCCGCAGGCCCAGGTTCCCGCGATGATGCAGCAACTGTTGGCTGACCGGTTCCAGCTGACCGTTCATCATGAAAAGCGCGAGCAGCCGGTATACGAACTGGTAGTCGCCAAAGGCGGACCGAAACTCGAGGCCTGCGGAAGCCGTGAGCGGCGCACCCGCCGCGGATAGCGCTCCCAATGTCGGCCTGCCCGGCCTGTTTGGCGGCCTTGGCGGCGGACCGATCGGACCACCGCCCGGCGGGCCTCCGGCGGTCCAGGTCAGGCGCGCGGCTAACGGACGACGCGGAGCCTCCAGGTGACGGACGCGGTGGCGCAGTCTTCGCCGGAGCCAACGGCACAACGCGAATTTCGCCCAACGGAAACTGCGGCATGCATCTCGAGACTGGCGAGCGTAACCATGGCTTCACTCTCCGACACTTTAGCCCCTTTCCTCGACCGGCCCGTGCTCGATGAAACAGGACTGAAGGGGCCTTACAAAGTTGTTCTGGACCTCCCGATCGAGGTCCTGTTCGGGATGTTTCGCAATGCGATACAGGGCGCCGGGTTTGGAGCACCCGGCCCGGGCGGAGGCTTCGGTGGACCAGGCCGCGGCGATGACGGCGGAGGCGGTCGTGGCGGCGGGTCCTTTTGCCGGCTGCGGAGATGCGTTGGGCGCGGGCGGCGATCCTTCATCAAATGCCGCTCTCTTTCAGGCCGTGCAGAAGCTGGGACTCAAACTACAGCAGAAAAAGGCCCTGTTCGACACGATCATCGTCGACCGCATGGAAAAAGCGCCAACGGAAAATTGAACGCGGCGAGGATTGAGTCATCGCTTTTTCGCGTATTCCCGATATTGCGATTCGTCCATCAGGCCCGCGAGTTCATCCTTCTGCTCGATTCGAACCTTGAAGAACCAGCCGGCGCCCATCGGATCGGAGTTGACGCGCGCCGGATCCGACACGATCGCCTCGTTTGCTTCGAGCACTAATCCGGTAACAGGCGAATAGATGTCAGAGGCCGCTTTCATCGATTCCACCATTGCGGCCTCCTTCCCTTTCGTCACGCGTTGTCCCACCTCGGGCAGTTTGACGAAAACCACCTCGTTCAGCTGCTCTTGCGCATAGTCGGTTATACCGACTGTGGCTATGTCTCCGTCGATGCGGAGCCACGTTTCGTCTGTCGTGTATTTCGCCAGCACTGCTAATCCTGTTCGCCCAGAGTTTGGGCGTAGGTCTTGCCGTAAGGATAGAAGAGTTCTTTCCTGCCTTGCTTCCACGCCTCTTTGAGTTCCGGTGTGGTGATATCCCAATCCGGCCGGCATTTCCTGGTGACCGCGCGCAGATCCTGCCGAAGATCCTCCATCGTCGGCCGGCCGAAGAACCAGTAGCCGTTGTAGATCTTATAAATGACAAGCCCGGGCTCGAGAACGATCACATGGGGAATCATGGGATTGTGCGTGGGATCGGTATATTCGGCGATGTCCAGATCTTTTTGCACCATGCGCGCCACGTCAGGGAGGAAAGCCCAGTGAGCGCCAACGCCGGTGCGATATTCATTGGTTTCAGTAATGTTGTCGGTGCTGATCGTGACCAGGCGGCAGTAGCCGACTTCGAGTTCACGATGGAGCTGAACAAGTCCTTCCGCTTGCCGGCGATCTTTGGGGCAGAAGCCGCCGCGGCTGAGAACGAGAACCATCGGATGTTGCGCTTGCAGTTCGGAGAGCTTCCGGCGTTTCGCGGTGTGGTCGGAAAGCTCGTAGTCGGGGAAGATAGCGCCCGGCACAATGTCAGATCGCATTTGAAATCCTCAGCATCAGGATACGCCTCGCTCATGTAGGTAGCAGAGCGCCAATACCGGATGGCCCTCACATCGCCGTGACTGAATTGTCTCTTTCAGCCGGCCTTGACCGCGAAGTCGCGCAAGGCATCGCGGTTCAATTCGAATCCAAGGCCTGGCGCGGTGGGCAGCACGAGGCGATCGCCTCCGTTGAGTTCGGGCAGTCCTTGTATAGGACCCGTTCCATCGCCACCGCGTTCAGGTGCCATTCGCAAAGCCCGCCATTGGCTACCCCCGCGTGAAAGTGCATGTTGAAGCTTGAGTAAGCACCGGCATTGGCAATCGGTACGCCGAACGCCTGCGCCAGCGCCGCAACCTTGAGACCGGCAGTAAAGCCTCCGCCGATACAGACGTTCATCTGCAGCAGGTCGACGGCCTTGTTCTCCACCATGTCGCGCCAGCGCGAAAGCTGTCCCTCGTTCTGTCCGGCCGCGATCGGCATGGGAACTTCGCGCCGGAAGTCGGCCAGACGATGAATGTCATTCGCCCGCAGCGGTTCTTCACAAAAGCCGATGTTGTAGCCGGCGATCTCGCGCGCCAAGTGGCGTGCCTGATACTCATCGAGGCTCTCATTGGCGTCGATGGAAACTGTTGCGTCCGGGCCGGCCGCTTCACGCATCACGCGCACGCGAGCAACATCCTCGGTCAGAATGGCTTCGATCGGCTTCGGGCTCCTGTCGATGTTCTCCGCTCCGGAGGCCACCACCATCTTTAACCGGCTCAGCCCGCTCTTCACCATGTCGCGCGTGACTTGCCCAGTTCATCCCGGCTCAGGAAATTCATGCCGCAAGTGGTGTAGACCTTGACCTCGCTGCGCGCCCCGCCCAGCAGACGCCAGACCGGCTCGCCGTATCGTTTGCCTGCTATATCCCACAGCGCGCAATCGATTGCGGAGATCGCATGCACCGCGTGGCCCGTCTGTCCACGCGGAGTCAGCAACCAGAACAGATCTTCCGAGATCGCCTCGCGCGCCATGGCGTCTTTGCCTTTGAGATAGGGCGCGATGACATCGCGAATCGCCGCGGCAACGATTTGATCGGTGGTGATGGAAGAAAAACCGTGACCGGTCAATCCGTCGGCCGTTTCCACCTCGGCTACCACGCCCGTCATCCGGATCGGTTTTTTGAAGGATCCTGCGCGATATTCGCAGGGAACGGAGATGGCCGTCGCCGTGACTCGTGCGATACGGTTGTCCCGCCCACCCGGCCCGGCGTTCGCGGTCTGTGCAGCGCCATGGTCGCCGCGGAGCAAGGCGAACGCCGCCACACTTCCGAGGCGCCCGACGCCCCGCAGGAATTGCCGCTTATTCAGGGTTGACATGTTCGGTGAGCATCTTCAGTAACGCCTGAGTCTAACAAATACGAGCCGAGGCATATGCGGGATCACGGCCAATCCAGCGGCGGGGATGGTGGAGAGAATCCGGAATGACGCGCAGGTTCCCTATACGGCTGTTTCGGATCTAGAGGGGCCTATTGACATTCTGTCCTGATCGGATCACAATTCAGGCGTAGGGAACAAAGGTTCAAGAGTCGGCGTCATCGTGACGACCGTAAATCTCCTGATCGGGAGGTATTTCCATAGAACCACCTGAAAAGAACCGGGGCGGGCGCCGCAGGCGAAGCCTGTAGTGTCACACCGGAATCGGAACCACCGGAAGAAAATGCAGCGCGAGTACCTATACGCTGTGCGTTAAGCAGACGCCAACAGATGGCGGTTTGCGATTCCGGTCAGATTTCCTCGCGGCCTCCCGCCCCAGTTTGCTTTATTTTTGTAAGTAGTCCCTACTGCCCGCCAATTCGCGGCCGCCGAGCCGATACAGTCAATTTCCCTCCGCACATCCAGCAACCGTTCATAGAGAATGCATCCGCTTCGAGTTGACGAACCCGGTCAAAAGAGAGAGGGCCGGCTCGAGCTTCCAAGCAATGTAGTGTTCATGTTGACGATGGTGTGCGTCCCTTCATTGCCACCAAAAGCAAACAGCAGGTAAACCTGCGGAAAACCACCGGCGCGCAAAGTAAGACCGACGGCATAGCTGTGGATCCATGGACTGTTCCCGAGATCGGATCGCGTGATGCCAAGCTTGGCTTGATCGGCCATGAAGGCGACTCCGAGCGGCAACCTGCCGAGCGAATGCTCGAAGTTCTCGCGCAGCAAGAGGATATTGGGAGCGCGAAAGCGATAGTCCTGATAGCTCGCAAGCGAAGGATCGCCATTGATGTCCGAACCTCCCAGCGTTGGTTGAAAGTAGAACGGAACCGTGTTGTTTCCGGGTGTCATGGAAAGCGAGTCGAAAAAGCGGAAACCGATTATCCCTTCCTCTGATCTCAGACCGGGCCTCGGGCATCGCGGTACGTCGGCTGCGGGGTCGAGCGCGCAATTGTCGGGGCCGTTAGTGTCTCGCTGAACACGCGGGCTGCTGTGGTGGATCGAATAT
Source organism: Terriglobia bacterium (assembly GCA_963718155.1). Lineage (GTDB taxonomy): Bacteria > Acidobacteriota > Terriglobia > Bryobacterales > Bryobacteraceae > BOG-234. The sequence continues at coordinate 4,863 of CAVQYP010000012.1, forward strand.
TCCTGGTAAGCGTTGAAGGTCAGACGCTGAAATGTAAATGCCGGGCCCGACACGTCGAAATAGGGCTTGTAGTTGACATCATAGTCAAAGTGGAGCGCATTGTTGAAAGCGGAGGGCCTGATTCTGGCGCCCCCTCCGATTTGCACATAAGTACGCTGCTGCCCAAGACCGGGCGCTGTCACAGGCGTGTATAGCTGCTCGATGGAGGGAGACGCCTCGCCGGGCGCCGGACGAATGTCAACGATTCTGAGGTTCGCCTCACCGTAAATGCTGAAATTCAAGACACTCCACATCGGCTTGATCGCGCTCGCCCCTGCGATATGTTCCGTCATCCCGTAATAAGAGCGGCCCGAAGGCAGCGTATCGGGCCCGAGACCAAAATACGTTAGCTTGTTCAAAGAAATTGATTGGGCGTAAACGTTGATTACAGGCTGCTCGGTGTACGGCGGAAATTCGGTCGGACGCACGTTTGCAGTGCCGAACTGCACCGTGGGTACGCTGAGCTTCGTATCAACAAACTTGACGTAGGCGCCGGCACGCCACGAAGCGTTGCCGGACGCGACCGCGTCGGCGTTCCATGAGATTCTCCAGTTTCCGCTGATGAGGTTCTTATGTCCCACCAACGCCAGCCCACCGGCGACTCCGTTTTGCGGGGCGATTGTACCCACTGCGATGTGAAGAGGGTCTCCTGTAAACAAGACCTCCGCGCACCCGAGGATATGAGTAAAAGGGCAGTTTTTCTTCAGCTGGCCGATCTCGTCCGCGGGGTCCTGCTGAGCCGCGTTGGTGACAGGGTTCTGCTGGCCGACCAGGGCAGCGGCTGCAAGCAGAGCAAGGCAGGAAATTCGGTGCGCAATTCGCATCATCGACTCGCCAGCCTAAGCTGCACCCTGCGTCTGACCCGCCGTGCGTCGCTTTGGCGCGGCCTTGCGCGCAGCCTTTCGGCGAGTCTTTGTCGCCTCGGTTTTGCCGTGCTGGCGCAACAATGCGGTGACCGTCGCGATGTATTCGCTTGCCTCGCGCTCTGTCCGCAGATTATTGATATTCACATTCGTGCGCAACTCGCGTGGGAGATAGAGGTTCTCCGCCGTATGCAAATGCAGCAACTGCGTGCGAATCAGGCTGGAAATCGGCCGGTCGTGGTTATAAGCGGCCACTTCGTCGAACGCGGGGATGTCAATTGTCTTCTCAAATTTCGTCATTGTCAGCTCTTCATGTTGAAAAACACGCAATCGTTATCGGGCCTCATCTGATCGCCGAGGATGTCGAGAAACGTCTGCGCCTGCTGCTCGCGAACTGTGCCCTTGTCATTGCCGGCCAGGAATTGCTTCGTCACGGTTGCCGGGATCGACGCATGCTCGAAGATTCGCTGGTTCGCAGGGTCTTCCACACCGGGAATGACGGTGCCGCGTGCGATCCAGGGCGACACGAGAATCGCCGGGACGCGGACACCCAGCCGGTCGAACTTGAACTCAAAGCCGGTGCCGGTGGCCGCCGCCGTGGCAGTAAACCCGTCCGGCGTACAGGAAGGCGGCGGAACATGATCGTACAGGCCCCCGTGCTCGTCGAAAACAATCAGAAGGGCCGTGCTCTCCCAAAGTTGAGGATTGATTCGAATCTGGTTGTAAACCTGGGCGATAAACCGGTCTCCGGCCAGTACGTGATGGTCGGGGTGCTGATCGTTGGCCAGCAATTGCCCTCCGCCGGGCCCCTGATGATCCGAATAGTTCGGCTCGATGAAGCTGTATTGCGGCAGGCTCCCGCTTTTGCAATCCGCGAGAAATTCGTCGAAAGTGCCGAAGAAACTCTGGTCCGTGATCAGATTCACGATTTCCATGGTTGAGCTTGGCTGATCGTAGTAGTAGAGCCTCGCGCTTTGCCCGCCCTGTTTCATGCGTTCATAAATAGTGGGGATCTTGTCCCGATCCGCGTCCGGCACCAGGAACATGTTCATATCCACGTTGCCGAATGACGTGCCATAGTGCGCGAATGCGCGATTGCAGATCGTGGGTCCGGGGATGGAGGAGAACCAGCCGTTGAACACTGCATACTCCGTAGCCAGAGTGGTTAAGACGGGAATCTTCTCCGGCGCGAAGTAGTTCAGGATCACATGGGAGTCGTTACTCCCTGCCTGCGTTGCATAGCTCTTGATGAACCCCTGCATGTTTGGCGCTCGACCGTTGCCGGCCGGCGCGCCGCCGAAGATCTGAAGATCGACGCCCGGAAAATGGTGATCCGGATCGTGGCTGAGCTGGCCCTGGTAGGTCGCGGTGGGCTGCACCTTCACGATGTTCCCGTTATTGTCCGGGTTCGACTCGTCACCCGTAAGTCCGTTGATCTTCGGGTGGGTCTTTCTGAGTCCGCCCAACATGTGATCAAACGAACGGTTCTCCATCATCAGTACGACAATGTGCTCAAGTTTGTCCAGTCCTTGCGGCAAAATCCCCTCTCACTTTCCTGTTATGGCACCGATTCGAATTCTGTCAATTATAACCGGAACTGCGAACCCACATGCCGAGAAAGTTCACGGCCTCACGCATGGTTATCTCCTGGCAGAGGATTTAGTTTAGCAGCCTGTATCAAAGCCTGCTCCTTTATATTTGCGTCTTAATAGCTCATGATCTGGCCGGGCCGCCCGAATCGCCTACTTATCGAAAAAGGGCGGAACATCACAAAAAGATTCTCAGCGTTCCTGTTACCTTTGAAAGTCAGCGCGTCCTGAAACGGAGTAGTCTCATTCCGTCACTTCTGTAGTAGATTGACCAGGATGGCTTAGTGAGAGGAAAATACCCTCGTTGCAGAGGAAATACGCTAATTTGTAAGGTTAAGATTTTTCGGAATTTCTGAAAAACGTTCTATAGGACACAAATGAGCCGCGGCCATACTGATTGGAGTTTTTTGCAGGGAGCTTTCAAATGAGCGGAATTTCCACTGAACAGGAAACAGGCCTTTCTCTTGGCGATCTGATCCAGGCGCGTCGCGGTGAACTCGCCGATGCGTGGGAAAAACACCTTGCGGGTATCCAGGGAACCGTCGGCGTCACCGGCGGCGTAACTCCTTCCACGTCGCACGACCTTCTTTCCCTCCTGGCGGAAGCGTCGGGCAATTCGATCGAGTTTACGGAAAGTCAGGCAGAAGCGCTGGTCACTCAGCTCGAAAACTCCAATATAGGCCTTGCGGATCTCTATGCTCAAATCGAGGCCCTGAAGGACGCCCTCCAGACCGTTTTCGGGGAAACGGGCGAGCGGAATATCGCTGCAACGGCGGGTATCGCTCTGGCCCGGGCTGCTTATCAATTGATCCGCCGCAAAGCGGCTCTTGAAGAACAGGCGATGGAGTATGGGCCGGTCGGCGTTGCCGAACTGGACGCTTCGGGCGGGATTCTTTATGCAAACGTCGCTATGTCGCGTTTGCTGGGCTCAGCGTGCGGGCATCTGGCTTCGTTATTTCTGGAAAGCGATCGCGCACATGTGGAAACATTGCTCAGTTCCCAGGAGAAAGGACCCGGGCCTTTCGAGGTGAGTGCCAGGCGGCCGGATGGCATCTCGAAGCGCATCTTTCTGGATGTCCGCCCTCTTCTGAACAGCCAGACCGCCGTGAAAGCGTACGCAACGGCGATCGACATCGCGGCCATCGTTGCAAGAGAAGAGAAATTTCTCGACAGGCTCGGACTTGCCGCGATCAAATTGAACCGCGAACTGGTGATCACTTATGCAAATCAGGCGGCGAAGGATTTGCTCGGGTCGGAGAGCGACATTAGGGGCCGGAGCGTGTACGACGTCCTGCCAAACACCCGTGACCAGTCCGAGGAGTTTCAGAAACGCGCGGAAGGGGCGGCCGGCATTTACGAGACAGAGATCGTCCGGCAATCTGACGGCAGGAAAATCCCGGTCAGCGTAGCGGGCACTCCGATTCTCGACGACGACGGGAGATTTCTCGGTTCGCTCGGTCTGATTCGAAGTCTCGAAGTGGAGCGCGCCGCTGCCGCAATTCACGCGGCCATCGACAGCGAACATGATGAGAAACGACTATTCGGCGCGCTCGTAGACATCATCCATCCCCTCATTCCGTTCGACTATTGTGGCATTACCCGGTTCAGTGACGAATCCGACCATGCCGCTCTCTGGTTCGGACAGGCCGATGGCCAGCCTGATCATCTCAGCAGACGATGGTGGCCGATCAAAGCCACGCAGAAGTTGGAACGCCAGCAGAAGATGGTAATTCCCAGTTTCAGCGAATACATTCGGACGCGCTACGCGGACCTTGCGGAAGATTCCGACATAGTGAGATTCCAGAAAAAGGGTTACCGCTCTATGCTCCGGTTTCCCATCGTGCAGGAAAACCGCGCCGTAGCCTCCATCTTCCTGGCCACCCGGGGCGATCGTCAATATACGGATAGCGATTGCAAATTGCTCTCCGACCTGCCGATGGAACAGGCCATCCAGATGGCCCTTTACTATCGGAGCCGCAGGAAATACATATTCCGGCATGAATTGCTGACTGCGATGGCTTCCTGCACCACCGCCACTGGGCTGGCTGAGACGCTTGCCAACCGGCTCGCCGATCATTACCATTGGCCTCACATCGCCATCGCCCGCGTCTGCAAGACCGAGGGTGTCTTCCGCCTGCTTGCAGAAGCTCCTGTAACGGATGGGAAGACGCTTTCGCGGTCGGACTTTCGCCTTCCGCTTACGGCTGGCGTTACAGGGCACGTTTACCAGACGCGAGCGAGCATAAATATCGCCGACGTTCATGCGCCCGACGTCTCTGCGGAGTTCGTTCCCATCTGGCCCGGCACGTCGTCGGAGCTTTGTCTGCCTGTCGTCTGGGACGGCGAAGTTCAGTGGGTCCTGAATGTTGAGGACGAGATGCGGGACGCCTTTTCGAAGGATGACGAACGCGAGGTATCCTCAATTCTCACTGAAGTCCAGGACACGCTCGCCCGGATCACGCGCCAGTATCTTCTCGAATCGGCGATGGACTCCACATCCGACGCCATTTTCATAACGGATCTCCGCGCCAATGTGACGTGGGTGAACCCGGCAGCTGTCAACATGGTGGGCGTCGGGGCGGAACAGGACGTACTCGGCCCCTTTCAACGCTTTTTCAGCGACGCCAGAACCGCAACAAAAATGTTCGAGAGTGCAGGCGCAGCCGCCCGGGAAGTGGAGCTGGTAAAGCGGGACGGAGGCGTGATCCCGGTTCTGTTGTCAGGAACGGAATTACCGGAAGATCTCTCGTGCAAGGTTTTCGTCGCCCGCGACCTGACCGGCGCCAAACGCCTGCAGAAGCTGGAGGAACTTCGGAAGCTCTTCCAGGAGGTCGCGCTGCAAACGCACGCCCCGCTCGCCTTTATCGACACGTGGGTCAGGCACGCTGCTTCACATGGTGCGGAGACGGACCTTTATTCGAAGATTCTCGCGCAGCTGAAGAAGTTGGAGATCACTTACGATCGTTTGGCGCTGTCGCTGGACTGCAAGGCCATACTGGATGCTACCCGAGTCCGGAAAGTCGATGTTGGCGTCGAGATCAAACGCGTGCTTTACGAGTTGCCGGAAGAAGAACGCGGTCTCATTGATATCTGCGGAATCCCCGAACTTCCCTATATTTCGGGCGATCCCCTCCAGATCTCGTTCATATTCTCGAGCATTCTTTCTTACTTATCCCGCCTCTGCGGCGGCCGGGGTAGTTGTGTGCGCATTTCGCTTCAGTCTGCCGCGGCGATCCAGGTGGTGTTCCATGCCGCGGTGAAGAGTTCACCTTCCGGCTCGGACGCCGAACCCGAGCTCGAAAGAGCCCGTTTTGAACTCGCGCTGGGAGAGCCCACGATTCGGGAGTTCGCCGCGAACAACGCCGCCACCTATGAGCGCAAAGTGAACGATGACAGCATCGACATAGGCATCACTTTCAGGACGTAGACACATGCCCGAAATTCTGCTGATATTCGACAAATCCGACGGTGACATGGTAGAAGTCCTTCAACGGGAACTGGAAGATGCTTTTCAGCCTGACTCCGGGACTCTCATAGACCGGGCCTTCGATGTTGCGCACGCGAAGGGAAAACTACCGGGGAAATTCGATCTCGTAATTACGACACTCAATCTCCGGGAGGATCGAAACAGTGCCCTTTCGGTCGACGAAGGGCGCGGAGTCGACCTTCTTGGCTGGATGAAATCGAGCGGCATCGATATACCGAGTCTGCTGATTGCTGCGTCCTCCACGGAGAAACTGCAGAGCCATCTGCCAGAACTCGGTAAATGCTTCGTCATACCGTCCGGTTCCTCAATGGTGCAGGAGACCGTCCGTTTTGCGAAGCAAGTCGCCCGGAAAGATCCGCAGAAGTACCTGGACATCGAAATCCAGCTTCGAGACGCCAGCGATTGGACGTACAAAATCAACGGAAACGGATTTCCGCTGACTTACGCTCACGAGAGCGCTTTCCAGATCGACCGCCGGGAAATCGATGACCTGCGGACCTTCTCGGGAGCCGTTGCCACGGCCAAGAACTGGCCGGACGTATTGCATTCCATCGGCGTCAAGCTGACAGAAGCCATGTCACACAACCTGGGCTTCTACGGAGATGTGGTCGAAGGGCTCGCCTACGCTGGCGGCGAAGAGAACGCGCGCGTCCGCTTTACTGTGAATCCGGCGATGCACGACATTGCCCTGGAGGCTGTGTTGTGCCCACGCCATGACGGCCAGCACTGGATGTTGCGGGCGCCCGTTTACCGGAAGCTCCTGACAGACAATCCCAGTACAGCAGGCTGCCTGTTTCAGGGAGGGGCGCGAATCAACTGCCTGATTATCGAGGCTCAGACCTCCGGCCTGGTCGAAGATCCATTAGTGGTTCTGAGACCGCTCACCACCATCGCGAAGGAGTGCGACTGGCTCGAATCTTTCCTGCAAAAGGCCGCGGCTACGGCCAATATCGGACAAGTCGAGCGGCTGCCGCGGCCTGGCGATAAACGGCCCCTCGCGCAACAGATAAAGGAACAACTGGAGGCCCGCGAATGGACCATCGTTCATTTTGCCGGTCATTCCCACTTCAGCGACGCGACCCGATTGGGCTACATCTTTCTGCCTGGCGCAGACCGATCGGTCGAGAAAGTCGACCTGGAGAGGTTCGGCGACTGGCTTCTCAGAGCGACCTTCATTTACTTCAGCAGCTGTGACAGCGGTGCCGGTCCTTTCGTGTTCGGTCTAGCCAACCGGCACGTTCCGAACATACTCGGCTTCCGCTGGGAGATCAACGACGGGTTCGCCCTTGAATTTTCGCAGACATTCTACGAGACGCTCTTCGCGGCCAAGTCGCTGGAGCGGGCATTTCTTAAGGCGCAGCAAAAGATGTATGAGGCTCACCGGGACGACCGCATTTGGGCGGCTCCGATTCTGGTCAAAGAGTTGGATGAAAGGAACGCATGACCTGGTCTGATATCTGGCAAACGGAAACCCAGGACTGGGTTCATGGCTGGCTGGAGCCTGGCCAGATTCCGCCCGACTCGCCCGCTGGAAAAGTCGAACCCAACTCGTCCTACCTCAGCATATTTCTCAAGTCGGCGCGCATTGTCAATGTTCGCAGCGGATTCACGAAGTTTTATGGCACTGTGCATAGCCTGATGCGGCTGCCTCATCGCTCGGCGAAAATAGCCGATTTCAACGTGATCACCACTCCCGTTGAGCTTAAGAACGTGGATTCCCAGGGAATTGACAGGGTGATCCAGATAGACCAGCGGCTGCTCGGACCCGTGCCCTATGTCGATGGCGATCTGAACGTCGAGGTAGGCCTCTTCTCGGTGGCGTCGTCCAACCTCGCCGCACCGTATTTGAACCTGCTGGAGAGCCTGTCGAAGACTGCTGGCGTCTCATTCATCTCCGCGGCCACACCATTTGCCGCACCCATTCTGGAGGGCGTCAAGCTGCTGACATCCGGGAACCGGGATGCCGTTTTGGAAATTGGCCTGGCCATGGCGGTACAGAAGCCGCGGCAGGGTCTTTATGTCGCGATGCGCGCGCCGAAATCCCGTGTGATGCTCTCGGATCTGAAAGTGGACCCCTCCGATTTCAGACTGCTGAAACAAAATGGCGAGCCGATTTCTGACTATCCCTACTTTGTTCTCGAATTCAGCGCTTCTAACCAGCGACCCGACTGGTACATGATCCCTGAGATTGCGACCGCGTACGCACGCATCCAGAGTTTGTACCGTGAGGCGAGCCCGGAGACGGCGGGCGCAGTCGAGATGTTCCGCAGAGTAGCGCTGACCTGCAACGATCTGGTTTCGGATGATGCCGCCGCCTTGGCGGCCAAGATGAGCAAGCTGTACCAACTGGTCGCGCCCGACGGGGCAACGCGCGGCGGGTCGGCGCCGGCCGCCGCGATACCCATGCCTGACCTGCGGAGCCTGAATCTATACGGGTAGTGGATTCAAAGGTGGCGACGCCTGGGATCCGCGTGCTGAGTTCCCGGGATTGAACCGATGGTTGCACAGCGATCGGACTGAATGCCGCCGCGGGGAAATTCGGGTTGATCCTCTAACAGCCCGTGTCTAAACCGCCCTATTTTTGCGTGACGCGGTGACGTAAGAGGTGCTTGGTTGATGTTCTCGGTTTTCGCATGAGGTAGCCGGGGTGTACGGATGGTGGATGCCAGAAGGCTTCCCATGCTCTTATAAAGGCCAGAATCGCAAAAACTGCTCGCCGTACCTGATCATGTGCGGCTTTGGGCTTGCCGGCTCCATAAAGGGAACGCATCAGCAGCGCGAGATTGCATGCCGCCGCCTGGATCAGCAGTTTCCTGTGGACATTTTCCAGACCGCGCACCCAGCGCCGGTCCATACCGCCGGTATCGAACTGGTGTGCGAAGTTGCGTTCGATCTTTTCCCCGCGTCTGCGCTGCAGTCGTTTGCCATGTTCGCCCCGAATCCGCCGCCGGTTGGCATATACCGCTTCCTTCTCCCAGGCTTTGCCATTCCAGTTACGGACACCGCGCTCCGGTTCCGCGATGTACGTTCTGACTGCAAGCTCCCGCAGCGCCACGGCCACATCGTTACTGTGGTATCCCTTGTCCGCCACCACTTCCTCTACGCCGGCGGGATGCACCGGATAGTTTCCTGCAGATGTCGTTTCCGCAACCAGACCGGACACGGCCACACCGGCTTCGATAACTGTCTCTTCCACGGTTGCCGTGTCGGCTGCCGCTCCGCCATGCGTGGTGACCGCAACGATGGCGCCGGTTTCCATATCCACTGCATTCTCCGCCTTGTACGCCAGCGCGGTGCGCCCGTCTTTCAGTTTCGTGATCTCGGCTGCGGCATCGCTCGGACTGGCCCAGTCTTCATTGGAAGTCTTCTTTTTGCGCTTCCGGTCCATGCGCCTCAGTGACGCTGCGTCGGTGATTTCCACACCCTCGGCTGTGGCCACCCGCTTCAGATATTCGTTGTAGCTCTCACCGCTGTCGCGTCGTACGATCGACTTCATCGCCGCGTTCGCTTCCAGCGTCGTCGAATCCACACCGATGGTCTTGCCTTTGAGCAGCCCACCCTGCGCCAGCCGTTCCAGCACCCAGGTGAAGATCCGCTGGTGCGTTTCGGCGCCGATCAGCCGCCGCGTCCGCGATATCGTCACATGGTCCGGCGTTGGCTCGTCGAGTCCGATGGAGAGAAACTGCCGCAGTGTGAGCGAATCGGCCAGCCGCCACGCAATGCCGCGTTCGCTGTCAATGCCTTCGAAGAAACCAATCATCATGATCCGGAAGTACAGTCCCGGAGCCAGCGACGGACGACCCAGTTTCGCGTGATAGAACCCGGCACAGCTCTTCTCGCAGAAACAGTCAAAGTCCGCCTTCTCGAGAAGGGCGTTCAACCCGCTGTAAAACGGATGTCCCGGCGCCGTCGGCAACTCACCGCCGTACCAGAGCGATTCCTGCCGCTCTCTCTTCTTCCGCGTCCCCATCGCCATATCCCGATCTTAAAGTCAAAACATTTTCAGAGCCAGGCGTTTTTCGACTTTAGACACGGGCTGCTGAAGGAGCCCACATTGGAACCCAATCTGCATGAAGGCGCACCTGAAATCTGCTCAATTGGGAACCAACCAGCAGCCATGACGGAGCCCGCCGGTAGAGCAGTTCGCTTCTCCCCATGGCAGTTCCACTGTGGAGAACGGGCAGCCAGGTTCCGCTAAAGGATTCGAACGAACCCCGGGAGGCTTAGTTATAGTTAGCGGGACCGCTACCCGTCAGCCGCCCGGCGAGTGCGATGGTTGACGGTCAAGAGCCGAAGTGAAATAACTTCCGGACCGCGGCCGATCACATAGGGCGACGCGGTGCGGCATGCTTGGATTTCATGTTCATCGCCAGGCGAAAAGTGATGTAGTACTTCAAGACGTGCCCGACGTACTCGGTCGTCTCGTGCCCGACCACCCTGGCAACCGCGACTTCCACATTTCCGAACCACTTATTTGCGTCGTAGCCCATGTCCTTCGCGAGTTGCCGGCACCGGGCGATTTTCGCCGGCCCGGCATTGTATGCGGCGATGGCAAACAGCGTGCGATTGAACTGGTCCAGTCCAGGCTCGTTGAAATGATTGTCTATCAGGAAGTGGATCATCCGCACGCCCGCATGGATATTGCTCTCTTCATCCGTCACGTTCGGGATATTGATTGGTGCGGAAGCCGCTGTCCTCGGCATAACCTGCATGACCCCGATCGCGCCCGCCGGGCTTTTCACTTTCTGGTCGAGTCCTGACTCCTGGTATCCCTGTGCAGTAAGCAACAGGTAATCAAAGCCATACTCCGCAGCGTATTTCTTGAAGAGCGGCGCGGCGGCCTCGAACTTCTTCATCTCCGAGGCTTCTCTGGCGTTGGTTATGTATTGCTCCTCCTTTAGATATTTCTGGATCAGTGTGTTGCCGTATGCCGTGGTCACCCTGTGGGTCCTGATGAAATCGTCCAGAAATTCTTTCAGCCTGGGAGTGCCTTTTTGGATTCCCCAACCCAGTTCCACGTCATCGGCCACCACTATTTCGGTTCTCGGTGTCGCTCCATCGAATACCTGCGCCCAGAACTCTGCATAGAGGTTCTGCATCAGCGCAATCGGATAAGTTCCGACGTTCACCATTTCCATGACATCACCGGGCTCGAGCGCGGGATCGATCGCTTTGACGATGGCCGGAGCCTTACCTTGCGACCTGAGCCGCGCATTCAATGTGTCGATATCGGTCTTCATACTCGATTCGAAATTGACCCAGACCTCTTTTCCGCTCAGATCCTCAACCCGCTCGAGTTTCGGCGCACCCGGACCCGTTACGGCCACGGTCTTCAAGCCGGAAATTGTCGAAGTGGTGAAATCGACCCATTGCTTGTTCTTCTCAGTTATGGGGAGTCCGTAAGCCGCGATATCGCCCAGGCCGGCCACCATCCTCTCGCGTAGTTTCTCCTGCGGTGTTGGAATCAGACCGACGGCGATGCGGTTCGCTCCTGTGGTCTTGTACTTCGCATTGATGAGGCGCTCCAGCTCATGAAACGCTTCCTGCAGAATACCCACCGGTCGTCCTCCCATGTAGAAGAACTCGGGGCGGCGGAACGGCACCAGGACCCGAACCACCCGGCGCCTGGCAATCTCGTCGAGATCTCCCTTCCAGGGCGTCCGGAGCAGCGGTATGACCGCGTCGTCGATCGCCTTGGATTTCGCGGTTGGCTGGCTTTTATCAGCCGGTACTGACTGCGCGTTCTTCGCGCCCGGAGCAGGCGTCTCCCTGGAGCAGCCCAAGATGAGAGAGCAGCCCCAAATGAGCGCCACGGCCGCCGAATTGCGCTTCAAGTCAAACAGCATAGTCGTGCAGCATCTCCAGACTCCTTTGTATGTACGCCGTTCGGGGGCAACCGGCGCTGACTATGACGCCGGTGTGTAGGCGCAAGGCTCCGATTGGCTCAAATGCAGGGTGATGCTGGAAGCGACCATGCGGGCTCATCTCTTAAGAGGGTGCCGCGACCCCTGTGGACTTATTAAACTGCGGCGGAGAGGGCGCTCAGCCGCCTCCATCTTGAAGTTCGGCCGGGGCCACAAGCAACCAGCAGCCGCCCGGCGGGCTCTCCGCAATTTCGCGCCCCACCGAAAGCAAGCGCGCGGCTAAAACGGCCAAGCGACGCTCCAGGTTGCAGTTACGTCGGGAAGTATCTCTACAGGGGCCAGAACTCACCAGTCCGCCTGCTTCTTTGGAGCGGGTTCGCCCGGCAGATGCGTATACTCCCGCACATATTCGCGCCCCATCCGCCTCCGGTTCTCCGTTCTGCACAAACACCTTCCGCCGGTCCGCCAGAACCTCCGCTCCACGAACATCTCCCCTCCATTAGTGCCCCTTCATTTCGTTCCTCTGTGCAGCATCCGGCGCCCCCGCTAATCTGCCAGGCGATGCGGGCAAAGACCGGAATTTTGTACGCGCGCCATTTGCTACGCCGGTGATCGACCGCGCCAACGCCCGCCTGCCGTTTCCGGCCACGGACTTGTGGGCGCTGTTGTATGCGCGGGTGCCGCAGATGGATCGCCAAGCATTCCGCAATCTGTTGATCGCACGAACGCGCCTGCTAACGCCGTTAGCGGGGAACTTTCCGATAGGCGAAGGGTTGCGAGTCTTGTACGGCGAAGGATTGGTGTCGAGCGCGGATCTGGCGACGGCACTGAGTAGTTTGGGCCTGGAGCCGGACACGCCGCTGACGGTGTTGGCGGCCGAGTTGTTGGCGGATGTGCCGCAGCAGGACCCGCTCGGCGCGCAATTGCCGGGGACTAGAACTTTGCGCATCTCGCCGCTGGCGTCCGTTCGCGACGCCTGTTAAGCGGGCCGGCATTTTCGTGGAACTCGAAGCTCAGCCGCCGGATTGGCAGGAACAAAGGCTGCCGACGTAGCGAGTTGGAGATTCCGCTCCAGAAGGCCCGTTCGAGGAGATGATCTTCGTGGTGGGCGTCGTGTCATTGTGATGGACGCCAACGCCGTTTCGGGCTAACTTGTCCCTGTAGCCAGGACTCGCACCGATCATTTCTGGTCTCATGAATAAAATGCGCTTCATATTGCCTTTTCCAACAAGCTTGAAACGGTCGGCGATGCTGCTGCTGATCGCCGGTCTTTCCGCGCAGGCGCAAACGCTGAAGGGCGTGATCGATATGCACGCTCACGCGGATCCGGATGGCACGGCGCGATCGATTGACGCGATCGATCTGGCGCGCCTGGCCAGGAGCCGCGGAATGCGCGCCATCGTGCTCAAGAATCACTATGAGCCGACGGCGTCGCTCGCTTATATCGTGCGCAAGGAAGTGCCGGGGATTGAGGTGTTCGGCGGAATCTCGCTGGATCTGACGGTGGGCGGCGTGAACCCGGCGGCGGTGGAATGGATGACGAAGGTGAAAGGCCACTACGGGCGCGTGGTCTGGCTGCCGACTTTTGATTCCGAGGCGCAGGTCAGGCTCACGCGCCAGCAGCGCCCCTTTGCCCGCGTCACGAAGGATGGAAAGTTGGTGCCCGAGGTGCTGCAGGTGATCGCCATTGCGGCCAGGAATAATCTGGTACTGGAAACCGGGCATTCGTCGCCGGCCGAAAGCCTCCTGATCATTCGGGAGGCGAAGCAGCGGGGCGTGAAGCACGTCGTTGTGACGCACGCGCTGACGAATCCGGGCGGCCCGATGTCGATTGCCGAAATTCAGGCGGCCGCGAAACTGGGCGCAACCATCGAACTCGTGTACACGCCGCTCAATGACGCCACGCTTCAGCAGGACGTGGATGCGATCCGCGCCGCAGGGGCGGCATCGGTGATTATTTCGAGCGATCTCGGACAACCGAACAATCCGCTGCACCCCGACGGGTTGCTCGCGCTCTACCAGGGGCTCGTCGCGCACGGTATTACGCAGGCGGAGATCGTGCAAATGACGAAAACGAATCCGGCGAGGCTGCTGGAGCTTGCGCCGTAGGCGCTCAATTATTTGGGCGCGTAGGCGCTGAAATTATTTTGGCGTGAGCTTCAGGAGCTTGCTTGTCGGCGGCGTCGTGGGTGAGACGGCGCTGGCACCGCTGTCGGTTAAAACGTAGACGGCTCCGTCCGGCCCGACGCGGACATCGCGGATGCGGGCGTTCAGTTCCGTCAGCAGAGGTTCTTCCGCCACGACTTTGTTGTTCCGGAGTGTGAGGCGAACCAGAACTTTGCCCGCGAGGCCGCCGACGAAGATGCTGCCCTGCCACTGCGGAAACAAGGTGCCCTGTAGAAAGCAAGCCCGGAGGGCGCGATGACGGGGTCCCAATAATAGACCGGCTCCTCCATACCTTCTTTGTGTGTGATGCCTTCGCCGATGGCGTTGCCCGGATAGTCGATGCCGTGTGTGATGACCGGCCACCCGTAGTTCCTGCCCTTTGCAATGATGTTCAGCTCGTCGCCGCCGCGTGGACCGTGCTCGGTTTCCCAGAGAAGTCCGGTCTTCGGATCGAAGGCCAGGCCTTCCTGACTGCGCGTGCCATAAGCCCAGATTTCGGGCAGGACGCCCGGTTTGCCGAGGAACGGGTTGTCGGGCGCGGGCGCCCCGTCGGCCGTAATGTGAATGATCTTGCCGAGATCGTTATCGAGTTGCTGTGCGACCATCCAGGGCGGCGAATCGGAACGATCGCCGACCGGCATGAAGAGAGTGCCGTCGTCTGCGATGGCGATGCGGCCTCCGGTCTTGCCGCCGAGCCTTTTGGACGGAATTGCGGGCTGTGCTCGGAAGATCACCTTCGCGTCGCTGAGGGCAACCTTGGCTTCGTCGAGCGTGGCGCGGGCGATGTAAGTGTTGCTGTTGGTGCCGCCGCTGGAATCGTAAAAGCCGAAATCGTAAAAGCTGAAGAAGATCCGGTGGTTGGTGGTGAACTTCGGATCGAGCACAACGTCGAGCACACCGAATCGTATCCTGGTATTTGGGCGGCTGGTGATGCGAGTTCGCGCACGCCTGCTACGGGCTCCGAAAGTGCGCCGTTTTTGTCGAGGATGCGGATGCTGCCGGGCAGCCGTTCCGTCAGGAGAATCTTGCCGTCGGGCAGGAACGCGAGGCTCCAGGGCGCGGGGAGATTATCGATCAGCGTCGTGATTTTGTAGGGCGCGGTGGCGTGATAGGGCGCACGTGTCTGCTCCGGGAATGCGGGCTTGTCGTCATTCTTTTCCGGCAGCCGCTTCTCTACGGGCTCACCTTCGATCAGAGGCCGCGGCCCGGCTCCGGGATTGCCGGAAGGTGGGGTGGTAACGGCAGGTAAACCGCTGACTGGCGCAGCTTGCGGTCTCGGCGTGGAGGTCTTCTGGGCGTGAACACCGGAAGGGACGACTATGCAAGCCCAGAGAAACGGAGTCAAATAATGCTTCATCTGAAATCCTCTTGATCCGTTTATAGCGGTTTATTGCCGGATGCCGATTTCCATGCACGCTCATCATAACTTAACTTCCTCTTGACGACTATCTGCCGATGGATGAAAGATCGAATCTCGAAATTGCCGGACTTCTTCAATCTCCGCGAAGGCCATTTCTCGGGAGCGATGCTTCGCAGAAATCCAACCCGTAGAGAATCGGCTTGTCATTCGTTCAGAACGTGCCCTTGTGGTCGCGATCAAACGTGGTTGTAGCGCACGCTGACCGCGGTCCCGTCGGTTTCAACAGTAATCTGATAATGCTGGTCAGTGCGAAAAGTTCGGCTCTGCCGCAATATGTTAACCACGCGTTGGTCCGGATGGTTGAACGGGCGAACGTGGCTGCTAATGCCCACATTGGCAGCCGGGACAGCACTTAACCACGGCGTCGTTCCTACGCTGGTGAAAGTGCCGTTGGCAGAGCCGTGGTGGGGCACCTTGAAGAAGCGAGTGTTGGCCGGGAACTGACTCGCAATGCGCGTCCATACGCCGTCCGCTTCGGCGTCACCGGTCAGCACAAAAGATACTTGGCCAAGCGTGATTGCCAACACAACCGAATTGTCATTCTCGTTAGCAGCGGTGGCTCCGGGGGGCGGCCAGAGTGCTTGCATGGACGCAGCCCCGAACGAAGGTAGGATCTTACTCGTGTCAACTAGGTCATATTGCCCCACGCGCTGGCTCTTCGAGACATAGCGGAGAAGGTCGGCGAAGAAAGTGGGCTGGTTCGCGGAGTTCGAGTACCAAACGCTCGGTTCCGAAATCTCGAATGACCTTTTTCAATCCTTGTCCGTGATCGGCATGACGGTGCGTCAATAATACCCATTCGAAGATAGAAGACGGAGACGGGAAGGCGATGGCTTTTTTTTCAAAAAATCGCTTCAAGAAGATGTAGGAGGAACGGAGCGTAGACGTATCGTTCGATTCAATCAGAGCATAGTGGGCACCCGTCGCATCTTCCGACTCTAGCAATAGAGAATCGCCCCAGCCGACATCGATGAGAGTTACGCGCAGGGTGCTCATTCGATTCCTTTTCGAAGTCTTAGATTCCAAGATCTCACTCCACGTTCAATCTTAGGTTATAGTTCTTGAGCGCTAGACTCGGGCACTCAAGATCTGTTCGCGGGACCACTTTCTAAAAGCTCGTGTCTCGTCTTCGGAGATACGAGTTTGCCCCTGCAATTCAATGCAGTCAGTTTCGAAATCATGCTGGTTGAGCTTACCAAGTAGGGCTCGATCTGTTCCGGCTGGCGTACCGGTTTTGTGATGGACAGCTCATGGTAGACATTTACGCCCACCAGGAAACCCATTTTTGCAGGATAAAGATGGTCCGCTCCGGTGAAGGCGGAGTATGTTTGTGCAGATGGTCGGCCACTCTTCCGGAGGCATGGCTCGCGGTGCTGGCTCGATCCCAATCCCGTCGTTCACGGCTGAAGCGGTGCGCTGTGTGCTGCCGAGGTAGCGTTCGGTCGTTTGCGCAGAGATGTGGCCCAAGCGGAGTTGATCTGCTCGGGTTGGCTGCCGCCGGCTCCGCGAGCAAGGCGGGTAGCACTCGACCCGCGGGGATATGCCCCCGCCGGGCACAGTACAGAAAAACACGGTAAAATGGAAGCCACAAGAAACAGCACAAATGTTCTCCCACACCGTCCCGAAAAAGCTGCTGGAACAGTTCGCGTTT
Organism: Terriglobia bacterium; assembly: GCA_963718155.1. Classification (GTDB taxonomy): domain Bacteria; phylum Acidobacteriota; class Terriglobia; order Bryobacterales; family Bryobacteraceae; genus BOG-234. The sequence continues at coordinate 21,942 of CAVQYP010000012.1, forward strand.
CATGATCCGATCACGAAATCTCTGCGACTCATCCGGTATGAAAAGGGACGCGCGCCGCGCTGGGACGCCTCGCCCAAAACGGCGACGGCATGGGACGGTCACTTTGCGGACCCCTCGAATACCGCCCACGAAGCGCAAATCGAGTCTTCCCGGCTGAAGCAGGAATTCGAGGACCCGGTAAACGAGTTCATCGAGATGATCGGCTACCGGACTTTCTATATCGATACCCGGCGCGTTCACCTCCTGACGGGATATCTGCGGATGCTGTTCATGCGATCTGTCGCCCGCCAAGCGGCGACGCCTTAAACGCGAAGACGAAAATGGATGCGTTCCGGGCGCTGCTGAAGGATGAGGGTAAGCTTACGGAACTTGCCGCTCACCACACAATGAACGCCATCAAGCTGGGCCTTCCCGTTACCGAGGCTGTGACGAAGGAACAGGTCATCGCCATAACCGAAAAACAGATCGCCGAGCACACGAGTCCGGATGAACCCCAGCGGGACTATAGCCAGGCTGTCGAAAACATGATGGCGTTTTCCAGACGAGGGAATGCTGAACGGCCAGTGGGGCATTATGACCACGGACGCCGCGCACCCCTTCGTGATCCGGGGACGCGCCAGTTGTGACTTGGGATCGGAAGGACAATGGCCGTCTATACCCCGGTATCGGATTCGCGCAACCTAATGTGGAGGTTGCTCTGCCGGTATCTCCGACAACCTGCATCCACGTTCTCCCTCTCGTGACCCGGACGCGACCGGTTCCACCACCGTCGGTAGCAGAAGTGAACATGATGCAGGCGGCATTTGCCACGAGGTACTGCTTCGGCAACATCAACAGTCCGGAAATCGATGTCACGTTACAGCCGGAGTTTGGCAAAATGCGAATGGGGATCACCGGCTTCAACACCCGACACATTGACCATAATCAGGTACTGTTCGATATTCTGATGGACCGGCAACTTCGTCGGGCGGCATAGCTCCGCTGTCTGAGGTCTAAAGAAATTCAGTAACCGCGTTACAATGCAGCGATGTCAAGCGACGACCCGTTTGCTGATGTAGAGACTTTTCAGGTCGCGGCGACCTAAAAAGTCGACTTCGCGGGACTGATATGGCACGAGTTCCAGATGCAGCCAAGCTAACAACCCTGTGCACGTCAAACATCGCTGTGGAGGACGATCGGTGTTCCGTCGCGCGCAGGATCTGCATCGAAAAATCCGAAGAGGTTGGGTGCCTCAAGCCGAAGGTTTTTCGGAACAGTACCAGCCGAAACGATGCGCATTTCGGAATCACCCTCAATCGATCCGCGCACCTTGAGGAAATGACGCAGCGCCCGGGCGTTCGCGGTGACCACGATCTTCGACTCCGTCGCATTTGGGAGTACACTGCGGGCGGTAGACCGAATGGAGCGAGACCGTTCCTTGCCGTCGCCGCGTTTTTTATTCAGGGAATCCATTGACCGCATTACGCGGATCGACACTGCTCGACTGCCTTACTCCACTCAGCAAATGCCTCCGGATTATCGCGCAGTTCCTCGGGCATGACAAACGCGGCTTCCCCTTCATCATGATATTGTTGCGAGAGTTGGCTGTACGCCCAGCCAGGGCGGTGACGAACGAGTTGATGAGTAAACGCACGGGACACACCTTCGATCAAGAAAGTCCAGCTTACGTGTTTTTAGCACGCTCATGCCCGGACTTAATGAGGTTTTTGAGATATGTTCGACTATCGCGCGGCGATTGCCGTTCGCCAAATGACATGTAGCATACTCGACCGGCGATTTCGACAATCTCCTCCGCTTGGGTTGCGCCGCCAGAGCGGCGCCAACCGCATTTTTGATCCGCGAAGGAACGCTAGAAAAGCGTCAATCTCAAATGCTGGCCGCGCGAGCAAATGGATTTTGGCGCTCATTCTTTGTTGGCTTTCTTTTCGAGGCCCGCAGGCTGGGCTTCGACCTTAGGCTCGGTGAACTTCTTTTCCAGAGACGAAATCCGACCGTCCAGCTTTGTGACGTTAATTCTTTCTTCAAGCACTGCTATCTTTGTTTTCAGATCGTCGATCCCGGGAATCACGGGCGGCGCCTAACACCAGAGTGGCAATCGTAGTGGCAATGGCAGCAAC
>CAVQYP010000013.1:0-93355 GCA_963718155.1 Terriglobia bacterium
GCGCAATCGCGGCAACGACGGCGACTGCGATGACAGCGCCTCGATTGAACCTTCGGACCAGGCTTTCCCATTCCGATCCCAGATAGTACCCGATCGAGATGAAGGAAACGACCCAGACCAGGCCGCCCGGATATGCGTAAAGCATGAAGGTTCGGACTTTGACCTTGCTCATGCCGGCCGTAAGGGCCGTGAAATGGCGTACGCCTGCGATGAAGTAACCAAAGAACAGCGTCCACTTTCCGTAACGCTCAAACCAGCCCTCGACCTGCGGGATATGGCGGCCGACCCAGCGGTGGAGAGGCTCGAAACGTTCGAGCGCGTAGATTGCGCCGGTGCGTCCGAGAGTGTAGCTCAAAGTGATGCCGCAGAGGCTTCCCGCGAAGGCGACGGAAATTGTGGCATCGAGGTGCAACTCTCCGCGATGACACGCGATACCCGCCAGCACCAGAATCGTCTCGTCGGGAATCCAGGGACCGACGATACCGAGGGTCAGCAGCCCGAAGATGGCGTAGTAACCGTAGTGCGCGAGAAATAAGGAGATCTGTTCCACGCCCTCAGAACGCCAGTTCCGAGTGAATGGCTGCGAGAGCGGCGGCAGGGTCTTCCGAACGTGTCACCTGGCGTCCGATCACGACGTAATCGGCGCCGTCGTGGACGGCTTCGGCTGGGAGTTGCGACGCGCTTCTGATCGCCGACAGCGGCGCCTCGGGAACGGACGCCTGGGGTGACGAGGATGGAGCCCGGGCCGGTTTGCGCGCGAATCGTTCGGGCCTCCAGCGGCGAAGCGACGAGGCCATCGACTCCGGTCTGCATGGCCAGGCGGGCGCGGCGGCTGACGAGCTCAGCGAGGGAGAATTCGTAATCCAGTTCCTGGACGTCCTTCTGGTCGAACGACGTCAGGACAGTTACCGCGAGAAGCTTCATGGTGGAATCGGCGCGGCCTTCGATGGCGGCGCGCATGACCTGGCCCACGCCGTGAACGGTCAGGAAGGTGGCCCCGGAACGCGCGGCGACCGCAACGGCGCGGCGCACGGTTTCACCTATGTCGTAATACTTCATGTCCAGAAAGCACCCGTTTGCCGCGATCAACGAGAGAGCGCACGTAATCCATACCGGAAGCGGCGTAGAGTTCCATTCCTACTTTGTAAAAGGAGGCGGAGTCGCCGAGCGCGGAGACCAGTTTGTCGGCCTGGCAGGCGGACTCGAAGTCGAGGGCGATGATGACGGGATCAGTTTTCATCTTTCGTTTTTCATCTGGCGCAGTTAGTCTATTGTCTCGCGGGGGGAGGCTTCGCTCATGCGACCGGAGCGTAGAGTAGAGGCGATGGTTGGGCTGTGAAGGTTGGGCGATGAAGGTTGAACCCAGCGGGGTGGAAGGCCTTGAGCTGATCGGGCCGGACGCGGCGGAGTTCAATAGCGCGGTCGAGGCGCTTCTGGGCCGGAAACCCGATGAGGTTCTGAGACCGGCGCTGCGCTATTCGGTGATTGCGCGGAACTACGATTTGCGGCCGGTTGCGCTACTGGGCGTGCGGTTCGACATGGCCGGCGAGAACGCGAAGACGTACTCGGTGGTTCACTACGCGGATACGCTGCGTTATCCGGAAAGGGCGGATCTGACTCCAGGGGCAATTCGGTTCGTGTGCGCGGAACCGCTTTACACGGACCTGGTGTTGCGGCGCGCGCGCGAGGTGGAGCGGCGGGGCCGAATGAATCTGGAGAATCTGCGGCGAATGCTGCGGATGCGAGCATCCGTTGACTGCGCCGCGTTCGCTGACGGGCAGTTCGGGGGGCCGGATTCGCTGGGCGCGTTCGATCGGTTGGCATGCGAGCGCGAGGCGGAGAGGGCGCTCGATCGACGAGATCCTGCAGTGCCAGCGACCCGGTGGAGGACGTACTGCGAGAGGCGATGGAGGCGGGCGCCTCGCGGGATCATGCGGTGCTCGCGCGGCGCGACACTGGCGCGGCGCTTTGTACGCCGGTTTTGAAACCGGTAGGAAAAAACGAAGCCATGGAACGGGTACGGAACCATCGGCTTCGCCTGAGCCTCTGGAGACAGGAGCGTGTGTGAGCGATAGGGCGCCGGCAATCGACTTCGGCCGCACGGCGAAGGATTATGGCCGGTATCGGCCGGGATTTCCGCCAGACTTTTTCGCGCGGATGGCGGCGCGGGGTATTGGCGTGGCGGGCCAGCGGGTGCTCGATCTGGGAACGGGAACAGGATCGCTGGGCCGCGGCTTTGCGGGCGCGGGTGCCGCGTGACAGGTCTCGATCCGTCCGCGGCGTTACTCGCTCAGGCGCGGGAACTCGATGGTGAAGAGGGACTCCAGACGGAGTACGTTCAGGCTTATGCCGAGAGCACCGGCCTGCCTTCCGGCAGCTTTGATGTCGTCACGGCCGGCACCTGCTGGCACTGGTTCGAGCGTTCGCGCGCAGCCGAAGAAGCGCGGCGCGTTTTGCGGCCGAACGGCGTTCTGGTGATCGCGCATTTCGACTGGCTGCCTTTGCCGGGATCGGTGGTGGAGGCCGCGGAGGCGTTGATCCTGGCGCACAACCCGGCATGGACAATGGCGGGCGGTTGCGGGATTCACTGGCGCTGGTTCGCCGATCTGGAGAGGACGGGATTTCTGGCAATCGAATCGTTCAGCTTTGACGTGGATCAGCCTTACAGCCATGAATCGTGGCGTGGGCGGATTCGCGCGAGCGCGGGGGTGGCGGCGTCGCTGGACGCGGATGCGGTTGCGCGGTTTGATGCGGAACACGCGGCGTTGCTCGCGGAACGCTTTCCGGGTGAGCCGCTGCGGGCGCCTCATCGCGTATTTGCTCTGATGGGGCGCGTCAGGGCTGGTTGAGCAGTGATTACTGCATTGCGCGTTCGGCCGCGTTCCTGAGGAGATCGGCGAGACTGAGGGCGGCGTGCGGGTCAAGGGAGATGCCAATGTCGAAGGCCCCCGTCAGCTTACCGGTCTCGCAGACGGTAAGTTTGACGGCTACGCGGTGGCCGGTCCAGACCGTATCTGTGGCGGCGACGTCCGCGCTTTCCAGTTGAAGCACACGTCCGAGGCTGGGCTCGAAATCGGGAATCGCATCCCGAAGCTCGCGCGGAAAGGTAATCCAGTTCGGGAGAGTGCGGCGCAGTTCGGTTGTCATATTCTTGTGCTCCGTCGGGACCCGTCATTGATTTTCTTTGTATTCCTCGTACCATGCCATCTGAATGGCTTCGAGTTTCCCTTCTGTCGATTTGGCGGGATCGTCTCCGAAGTCGTCGAGCGACTACGATCCATTTATGGAGGTCGGTAAAGCGGATCGTGAGCGGGTCTACGCCGGGATGCTCGTCGAGCAGCGCCAGCGCAATGTCTTCGGTATGGTCCCAGGTGAGTCCAGGCATCAGCAACATGGTAGATCATGCTATCGTGGCGGTGAAACGTGCTATCCCACAGATCGGCTGTCGTTTTCCCGCTGATCGCCGTTCTTTTCCTGATTAGCGGCACGGCGACGCGACAACTTACGCCGCAGCAGACTGCCGCTAATCTTCAATCCTTTGAATTGGTATGGACTACGGTTCGGGATCGTCATCCCGATCCGAAGCTGAACAATCTCGATTGGCAGGCAATCCACGATTCTATGCGCGCCGTCGATCGAGAAGGCCCGATCAATGACGGAGGTCCGAAGCATCCTCACGAGTATGTTGGCGAAGCTGGATTCCTCGCATTACGCGATTATTCCTGCCGGGGAGTACGAATCCGATACGCGGTCCGGCATTTACAACGATACTCAGAAAGACGCTGCCGCTCCGCCTGCTGAAGCAGTTCAGTCCGCAGATTCCGGTGACGACGGGCAAGAAGCAGGAGGAATCAAAGCGGGAGCAGGCAAAGAACGTTGAACCTGAAGCGACACCGTCGCTGCAAGTTGCCCCTGCGCCGTCGCAGGACTCGGTGGTTCGTTTCGGGAATTTGCCCGAGATGCGGGTCTCTTTTCAACTCTCGCACGCTCAAGGATGGCCCGGGCTATATCAAATTCAACGAGTTCCTTGACCCGGCATCGATCATGCCGAAATTCGAGGCAGCGCTCAAGAGTTTCGCCGGTGCTCCGGGAGTAATTCTCGATCTGCGCGGAAATCCGGGTGGCATCGGGATCATGGCGGCGGGGATCGCCGGGTTCTTTATAGATCGTCCCGGCCTGAAGCTGGGTGAAATGAAGACACGCGAAAATACGATGAATTTCGTTATTTTCCCCCGGCCCGAAACCTGGTCCGGACCGCTGGCAATTCTGGTGGATGGGGGTTCCGCTTCCACTGCCGAGATTCTGACTCAGGGACTGCAGGACCTGAAGCGCGCCCGCGTGTTCGGAGTCCCGTCGGCCGGCGCCGCTCTTCCTTCCGACATCATCCGGCTTCCCAACGGCGACCGCTTTCAATTTCCGGAAGCCAGTTACACGTCGGTGGGCGGAAAAGTGATCGAGGGATCGGGCGTGACGCCGGACGTGATCGTGCGCCAGACTCTCGAAGCGACTCAATCCGGCCGCGATCTGGTTATTGAGGCAGCGGATGAGTGGATTCGATCTTTACGCAAATAGGCCGGTGCGCTGGCCGTCATCAGGCGGAGGGCCGGAAGCTTTCGTGAACTTGCGAGCAATGAAAACGCCGCATTCCACCTTCGTCACCGTGCCAGATCGGCACTGATCCAGCGCTTGAGCGATCTTGCCGACGTGCGAGCGGATCACGGGCCAATTACGCGCTCAGGATTAGAACCGTGAAAGGCCGGAGCTGCAATTGTTGTTCAGCCTCCATACGCTTGCGTTTGTCAGGAACGCTTCGAACCCGGCGCGCTCAATTGCGTCCAACAGCTTACCGTTGTTGATGCCCTTCCACCCCTCAGCTCGCACACTTGAGATTTGGTGTCGAGGCAAATGCGCTGCCAGAGGTTCCGGCACGCCCTCGTCGAAAAGGAGCTTCAAGGCTGCAACTGCTGCTCGTGGGCGGCCCCACAGGCCAGGACGGCATGCAAACCTTCGCGCCAGGAATCGTCGGGAACGATTCGAGGGTCGCCTTTATTGCTTCCACATCCGACATGCCTTCAAGTTCCCGAAAGGCATAATAGCTCTCGACCGCAGTCTCGACGGGCATGCGCGTATCCTTGAAGACGGGTTCGCCGTGGAAGACGGGTTCGCCGTGAACGGAAGCTCAGGCCGGGCCTGAACATTTCAGTTGCGGTTATTCGGCACGGCCGCCGGAACGGGTATCGCGCTGTCCCGCAACTGCTGGTCCGAAGGACCCGTGGAGTACACCATGTTTGCCTGAGTCGGAATCGCAAGAGCGGTACCGGCGGCAGCAATTTCATCCAGAACCATGAGCAGCAGCTCCTGTTGTGTCTTGAGGAATTCGTCGCCGTTTTTCGTCCGGATATAGACGTAGATCTCCAGGTCCAGCGAGTACGCCCCTACTCCTATGAAGCGGATGGGGGTTGTCCCTTCCTCGACCCTCGGGTCACGCGTCAGGATCGCGCCAATCGACTGCAACAGTCCGCGAACCTGTTCCGGTTTTGTATCGCGGCGCAGATTAAGGATGATGTGGAACAGCATCTTATCGCGCCTTGCGAGATTCTCGATCGTCATTGACGAGAACATTCCGTTGGGAACGGTCACGAGGGTCCGGTCGTTTGTGCGCACCCGGGTGGAACGGAGACCGATGTCCTCAACCGTTCCCTCTTTGTCGCCGAACTTGCAATAGTCGCCGATGGAGACCGGTCTGTCGCTGATGACGGCTACGCCTCCGAAGAGGTTCTCGACCGTCTTCTGCGCGGCGAGAGCAATGGCGAGTCCGCCGACGCCGAGTCCCGGCAAGAAGCGTCGATGTGTTGTAGCCCCAGTGATTGAGAACCGCCATCAGAGCCAGCAGAAGGATGGTGAGCTTTACGACACGGGAGCCGAGCGGGATGACGGAATAGGATACCGCGCTGTGTCTTGCGACCAGGATCTCGCGCAGGCGTCCGGTGAATACATCTACGATTCCTGCGCAGAGCCACGCGATCCCAAGAAACAGAAGAAATACGAGAAGCCGCTCGAGGTCGAGGCGAAGTAGCGGCGACGGGCCGATTGGCGCAATGGCGGCGCGAAACACCAGAACCGGAAACAGCAACTGGAGAGGAGCGATCAGGGACTTGAGAAGACCCCCATCCACATGCGGCGCCACGCGCGCCGAGTACCTGATCAGCCAGATATACGACCAGCCGCGAGAGCCATCGTGAGACTGCCGCGAGGAGAGATCGCCACCAGAAGCAGCGCGATCCAGCGCCACAAGGGGGTCTGTATCAGGGTCCAGTTCACCAGAATCGGCGGCAGGTGCTTTTCGATTGGCGAATTGCTGCTCAAGACCGCGAGTTTCGGTATCAGCGCGACGCTGTTTCTCGGAAAATAGCCAGACCTTCGCGCCCGAGCGCAACGTAATGCGCTCCAATTTCAACGGCTCAGATTTTCCATCGACGACAAAAGTGTCGACGAGTTCGCTGATCCGCCGGCAGGCTGTCTTGTTCGTCGCCTTCCGGGCTCCGGCTGAGCGACCCGATGTCGAAATCAACGTCGCGATCAAGAACTTGCGCAAGTTGTCCGGAGAGTTCGGCCCCGCTGTTACCGGCACGGTCGCTACGGGCGACGTTTCGCAGGTCGAGGTATCTCCGGGCGCGCGGGTAGTTTTTGGCATGAGCGGCTTCGAGAAAACTGAAAACGCAACTCTGTGGAGTATCGCGTTTCCACGGGTCCTGCAGCGTCGCGGATCCCGGAGTCTGGGGCGCGGTGGCCGGGACTGGAATCTGCGGGGTAGCAAGCGTAACGCTGCCCAATAAGAGCAGAATGCACGTGGCCCTCAAACGAGAAAAATAATCACGCATCGTGGAGCAGAAGGCACGCGAGGTACCATCCTGAGCCGGAGACGTTTGCGGAAAACGTTCAGCGGTAGCTTGCCGCCTGCAACTCAAACATTTCAAAGTAGCGGCTACCCATTTTCATGAGCAACGAGTGGCTGCCCTCTTCGGCGATCTGTCCCTCATCGAGCACGAGGATCCGGTCCGCCATCCGCACGGTCGAGAAACGGTGTGAAATAAACAGAGCCATCTTGCCTTCGGTCAAGTCGGTGAAACGCTGGAAGACTTCGTGCTCTGACCGGGCGTCAAGCGAAGCCGAGGGTTCATCGAGAATTAACAATTGGGCATCCCGCATATAGGCGCGAGCCAGTGCGATCCGCTGCCACTCGCCTCCCGACAAGTCGACTCCGCCTTCGAAGCGTCGGCCAAGCATCTGGTCGTATCCGTGAGGCAACCGATCGATCACGTCATCCGCCATGCTTTTGTGCGCCGCCGACCGCAGCCTGGCAAAATTGTCGAGGTCTTCGATGCGCCCGATCCCGATGTTTTCGGAGACCGGCAGTTCGTAACGCATGAAATCCTGACACACGACGCCCACGTTTCGGCAGAGATCCTCGATATCGTATTCCCGCAGATCGACTCCATCGAGAAGGATGCGGCCTTCAGTCGGGTCATAAAGGCGGGTGACGAGCTTGACGATCGTGGTCTTGCCCTGACCGTTCTCTCCGATCAACGCCAGCCGTTCGCCCGGCTCCCAGCGAAAGTTCAGACGATTCAACACGCGACTCGTTCTGCCCGGATAGGCGAATCCGACGTTCCTGAATTCGATGCCCCTTCGAATCGATCGAGGCATCGGCAGAGCGTCCGGCCTGCTACGGATGCTGGGTTTTACCGCGAAGAAATGCGTCAGATCCGTGAGGAAGAGCGATTGATCGGCGATGCTCGAGAAAGCCGCGAAAATGTTCTGGATATTCTGGCTCGTACCCGCGATGGCGCCGGCCAGAAAGACCATCGTCCCGATACTCTGACGCCCCTCGACGGTCAGATAGATCACCCAGGCATAGGCGGCGTAGTATCCCGCGGTGCTCAACAGGGAAAGCAAAGAGCCGTTGAACAGGCGCCGGGAGGCGAGGGATCTGTTCTCGTGGTAAATCTCGTCCGATAACTCCGAGTAGCGGCCCGTGAAGAAATTGCTGAGCCCGAACAACTTCAGTTCTTTGGCCGATTCCTTACTGGCTCCGAGCGTACGGAAGTAGTCCATCAGCCGCCGTGTGTGAGTCTGATGAGTGCTCAGCGAGTAACCCAAGAAAGGCAAAGTGACTTTCCCAAGAAAAGCGGGAATGATGCAAACGATTAAAACAACAAGCAGCCAGGGTGAGAAGACGAGAATACTGAGCGACAGCGTTACTGTTGTGATCGCCTGCTGGACCAACCCGCCGGCTTCGCGGATCATCGAGACGCGATCCGTTGCCTGCAAACGGGCACGTTCGAGCTTGTCGTAGAACTCAGGGTCTTCGTACGACGCAAGATCCAGCTTCGACGCCTGAGCCATGATCCGTACGCTGACAAATCGAGTAAAGCGATCGGAAGTGAGACCGTCGAAGAAACCGATCGTGCGGGCCGAGACGCTGTTCAGCGCCGCCAACCCGAACTCGGCGGAAACGACCCACCAGAAGATGTCTGGCAGGGGATGCCGGCCGGACGATGCGGCAGTGACAGCGTCGATAATCCAGCGCGACACCGAGAGCACTGCAAGTGGAATCACCGCGGCGACTACGCGCAACGCCATCGTCGCGGCGACCACGTGAGGTCCCGAGTCCCAAATCATGCGGAGGACCGGCGGAATATTTCGAAGCGCGCCCAAGCGCCGTCGCCAGCCGCTCCTGAATCCGTGCTCCGCTGCGACAAATCTGCGAAATCGCTTCAAGATGAAAGGTGCCGAGCAGGCTTCGTACCTATGGGATCTTCTTAACAGATTGAGGGCCTTGGACGGACGTCTTGCTCTGGTCCGGTTGTTTTGTCTTGCTGTGAGTGCGACGTAAGGCTTGAATCCGGCTCTTTCCATTCCACGTTGGGCTTCGGGATTCTTCATAAAGGTGTCCCAAACGAAACTGCTGCGGACATTTTCGGCCATCAGCATGGTGATGCCGGTGTCGATGCCGATGACGTCTTTGTCGTACCAGTTCTTCAATGGATTGAACGCGTTGACGAATCCGTAGCGGCTCCATGCACTGCCGTAACGCTGGCGGATTGTCTTCAGTACGCGCAAGACCGGGTCGCGCAGGAATGGCAGCGATCCGGCTGCGGCGCTTGGCGATACCGTGCCATCGATCGGTCCCGGTCCGCGGCGGGCCCGCCCCAAACCTGATAGCCGTGGTCGGAATCGGATGCCGTGATGCCCCACAGATCGTCACTGTAATCCGGAAATTCCTTCGACAGATCCAGGCACAGAAGCGGCGGTGAACTTCGGTGGCTATCACCGAGTTCTCGAAATAATCCGCGTAGCGGTCGCGCTTGCCCCGGAAATCGAACCATGCCTGCGAATACTGATTGATGAACAACGGTGCGAAAGATCCGATGTATCGCATACCGGCGTACTCGAACGTCGTTCGCTTCCAGACGTCCCACGTTCCCGGCGAAAGCTGGAAAGAATTGGAACCGATGCCCAGGAGATACATCATCATCAATTCGGAGTAGTAATCCCAGCGGTAAGGGAGAAATCCGACTTCGGGAGTCCATCCATGGGAGAGCAGCGGCGTGTCTTCGGAAAGCCAGTTCCACTCGACCCGCTCGAAGATCTTAGTGGCCGTACTCGTGATTTCATCGTCCGCGAAATGGGCCCGGCAGGTGAGAACGCCACAGAGGAGAATGGCCGTGTCCACGGAAGATACTTCGGAATCGAGAACTCTTTCCCCCGTATCGATGTTGACCCAGTGGAAGAAAAATCCCCGATGGTTCGGTTGCCAGTTCAGAAGGGAGCGAAGCGTAAGCGCAACGCGGTCGCGCGCGTGAGCGTAATCGATGTAACCGCGTTTTTGCCCGATGCAGACGGCGGTGAGACCGAACCCGGTGGCGGCGATGCTGGCGAGCACGTTCTGAGTGCGCGAACTGATGCTGGCGCGATCCCGGGTCAAACCGGTAAGCGGACTGGATTGTTCCCAGAAGAAAAGAAAATTGGCATATTCCAGATCGTTGAGAAAGCGATCGTCATCCGGTGAGAGGCGGTTCTCGGGCGGCAGAGACGATTGGCCGGAAGGGCGGTTAATTTCCGCCCCCGCGGACAGTCCCGCGGATAATAAGTAAGTGAAAAGCCTGCGGCGGGACAGCGCTGTGGAATCGGGAATCTTCACGGGTCTGCTGTTTAGATTGTTAACGATTCGGACACCAGGCCGCTATATGGTGAAGAAATCACGGTACGGTTTGGAACATCGTTTGCTCCACCTGAAGGGCGGAATCCTTTAATTGCCCGACGTTCTGGTATCGACAAAACGGATCTCAAGAACGCGGATTCCGGTTCGGGCTATCGCGTCGGTTGCCGTTCTTATCGTTTTGGCGGTTATCGCTTTCACCGTCTATTTGCGCCAGCGCCCGATCACGCTGCGTGGGGCGGTAATCCGCCAAAGCGACGATCCGAATAAGGAAGTTCCCGTGGCGGGGGTTCAGATCCTGGCGCTCGATGACTCGACCGAGGGAACAACGCAATCCGGCGCGTCGGGCGCGTTCGCCCTCCGGGTGCGGCGCTCATTGATTCGCCGCCACGTTCTGACGCTTACGTTCCGCCATCCGGATTACAAACCCCTCGATATTCCCGCACCGTCGGGGAACGAACTCTATATCGCCAAAATGGTTCCCCTGCGAAAGGAAACGGAGGTGGACCTGACCGGCGACCGGATCAACATCAGCAATGTATCGGTGAGATACACGATGAGAACGGAAGAGACTGTTGAGATCGGGACAGGCGTGAAAACATTCGAGGTTGCGAACAAAGGGAATGTACCGTGCGGCGGCCATCCCCCGTGTTCTCCGGATGGGAAATGGAAAGCTGCAACCGCCTCAACCTTTCTCGATGCAGGCGAGGAGAACTCTTTCCGCAATGCGCGCATTTCCTGCATTGCGGGCCCCTGCCCTTTTACGGCCATCGAGCATGACGGCTTTTCGAAGGGCGGGCGACGGATCTCGGTGGTTGTGCGTAACTGGTCGGATACCACAACGTTCCTGCTGCAGGCAGAGGCAGTTCGCCACATTCTTACCGACGCGGTCCGAAATTCGTATCCGGTGGTCTTCGACCGTACGATGAGTTTTTCGGTGCCAGCCGCGGCGGAGGGGACATGCATCGAGGCGGAGATTGGTGGCGATCCGGTCGTGTTTCCGATTGATCCGAATCTCTCATTGAGTTGGGCTGACTGCGAGAAACAGGCGGGCTCGGGAAACAGCAGGCTTTATCGATGCGGGCTAAAGCCGGGATACGTCTTTCATTAGAGGCGCAAAGGCCGCCGGACGCGGCGCCAAAAAGTGGCCGGACCCACCCGGCCGAGCTGCGATTCGGCGGCCCGAACTTGCGCGTATTCCTCAAATGGCCCGTTTTACGGATTCATGAACCGAAACGACAACTCAGTTTGACTGGCGACGGGCGACACCGTTGCGCAAAGCGGGTTCAAATTGCCACTGTCTGGCGGCCTGCACGGAGTTGGGTGCGAGCAACCGCCGAAGGCCCGTGTTACTCCGGACGACCTCGCAGCAGTGACCTTACCGTGAGTATCGACTTCCACGACAACTGTTACGACGACCGGTTCATGAAGCAGTGAGCGCGCCCCGGCCGGGACGACGGGCGCCACTCGCTTCAAGGGCACGGCCGCGGTGAAGGTCACAGATTGGGTGACGGGTGCGGCCGGTCGCGGGGGTGGAGTAACAGGCGGCGCCGGCGGCGGAGGAGGTTTCAAGGCCATCAGGACCGGAGGCAAGGCCGCGCTAACCGGCGCCGGGTTGCTCTGTACATCGGGCGGTCTCGCTATTACCGGCCCCCGGACGACCTCGTTCGACGGGAGGTGGGACAAAGGGCACCCGGTCGTTTTTCACCACAAACGTCTCTCCGGAATCGGGATCCGAGTCGGCGGCAGAATCCGCCTGGTTATCGGGTGTCGGCTTCGAGAGCAACCGTCCGCGGCGGAACGCGTGTGGTTATCGGGTACGGGCTCCGAGGGCAAAGCGCGCGCGGAAGCCGCGTGGCCGCCGGGTGCCGGCTTCGAGGCCGAAGCATTCAAAGACAGGAACCGGTTGCTGACGCAGCCCCGGGCTTGTTGGCCCGGAACCACCGCAGCCTTCAAACGGATTGTTTTCGTCTCTCCCACAAAAGTGTTGTCGGGCTGATAGAAGGTGATCTCACAAAACAAATCGCCTGTCGCCGTGGATATTCATAGCGCCCCTGCATGCACTTGCGCGGCGGTTAAGTTCACCTGGGAAGAGTTGATGTCGTCCGATGTGAACAGGGTGCCACGTGTGGCTCTTTTGACGGCGGGACTGGCTATGTTCCATGTGATTTCGACCGTACTTCCTTTGTTCGAGATCGCCAACCCGGTCTGAGACGGGGCTGAAGGTGTGCGTGCGACGACGAAGAAAATCGCGAGGACGAGGAATAGCACCGCGAGCGGCACGAGCCAGACATTCTTTCTGGCGTCCCGAAGGCGTCTTTGGCGGGATTGTGGCTTTCGGTCGGAAGCGCCTCCGGATTGCGAATACTCCCGGGAACCACCGTAATACCGCCTGGGGCACGCCGTATGACGGATGCGGCGAGTCTGCGGTGATGCGGCCTGATCTGAGGCTAACGGACCCCGATACTACCGGGGTATGATGCGGGCTTTGCGTGACGCAAATGAGGGATTCGGGCGCCGTCCCTGGAAGTTCGGTTCGCTTCGATTTCTCCACTTCGGGTCCGCCATCGCGAAGCGAAAACCGCCCGACAGGGAGCGTGTCGAGCGGGGTTCCACCGGGGCCAAAGCTGAATACACAGACCTCGTCGAACATCGGCTGGATCAGCATGAAAAATCCTCCGCGCTCGCCCAGGACGGTGTTCATCAGCCATCTGTCTTCCGTCCGGATCTGGAGGTCGACGGCAAGATGGCTGCGAAAGCAGCCCACGACGCGGGACTCGCCGTCTGTCTGCTGTTGCGCCATGGCATCTTCGAAAATTGCACGGTCAGCCGGACACGCCCGAAATCGCGGCCCATACTGATACTGAATTTCGACGGGCACAAAATCGATCACAGTTTCGGTCAAACCCCAGGCCACGGGTTTTGAAGCAACGCACAAGCCGCCGATTTCAAGTCCGGGCTGCTGCGGGATCGCCCGAACGCCTTCGTAAATCAGTCGCCGCAGCCGCTGGATGGCATTCTTCCTGACCCGCAGCAGCAAGCTGCCGTCTACTGCCAGAAGTTCCGTGATGGCATCTTTTTCCTGCGTGAGTGGACGGGTCGGCGTAGACATTTTCCGGGGGCCTCAAAAACTCACATGTATAACTGCAGGTGAAGAGTGGGGCCCTGGTGATAAATTACGCCGTTGAACTGAGAGCGCAGGTTTGCCGCGTATCTCGCCGCGTGCGCTTACGGTATCAGCGCTGATAGAAGCGCCTGCCCGTTCGGATTCGACCCGAATTGGACAAGCAAGCGGATCGAGCGTCTGGAAGTCAAACAGACCGCTGTCACGAGTAATAACTGAGCGAAACGGGTTGAGGGAGCCTCCGGGTGCCGCGATGTGCGCGCTCGGGATCGGCGCATCGCTTGAGCCGGTGACCTCAACTTCAATAGCGGATTCGGTCCGGGTCGATTCGTAAGGGAAGGCCCACGGCCTGATAGCGGTGAGATAAAAACCAACGTTACGGCTCGGCCTGCCTCGTCCACAATACCAAGATAAAACGGACTCTCAAATTAGGACACCGCCAGAGGGTCCGAATTACCGCTTCAGGGAGTAATCCAGGCTATATCAGTATGTTTTGGTACGTCTGTGCTGAGCGCGAGTTAACCTTTGATCGCAGATAGCAATAAGTCTTTGGTGTAATGCCGGAACCGATCAGATCGATTCCGGCATTTTCCAGAGCCACGACCGCAGCCGATCCTCAGTTGGAAGGCGGGTGATACATATCCGGCATGAGCCATGCGCGGTAGCTGGTTGTACCCCCCATATTAAACGCCTGTACTCCGGACGGTGTCACCTCGATCGTCTGACTCGCTCCACTGGAACTCGTACCAGCTTCGAACATATGGTTCCCGTTTGGCAGCAGTTGCGCGCTTCCCAAGGCGTTGCTATAAACCCCAAGATCGGCGTTTAGCACCGGTGTAACCACCATATTCTTCTGATCCACCATCAATTGCTGTCCCCTGCTGTTGCCGGAACCCAACCCGACAGGAGGGGGCGCCACGCGGGTGTTGCCATCGTCATAGACTGTCAGGAATGTGGTTCCTTCGTTCTCAAAACTCGCATTGTGCTGATGTGAAAACCACGGATAAGAATCGCTGGAATTGATGGCGAAATCACCGCCGACGCCCATCCGCCAGAGAATGTTTTTTGTACCGGTACCGTTGTTGTAGTCGATCTTGATCAGCCAGTCCTGGTGGCGGGAAGAATACAGCAAATTGCCTTCTGAAGGAATGTAATACAGGCTGTTGCCGTGCAGCCAGTCATTGGCGACCGGAGCAAGCAGTACTGGCGGGCACCCCCCTTGATTGTTGACACAGGTCTCGCCGAGAATCGCCCGGCGATTGATATCCAGGTGATCGTAAGCGTCCCAGAACCACTTGACCTGCAAGTTGGCATCAAGAATCAGGATCGTGTCGCCCAGGACATCCACCGGTCCCGTTCCCTTGGATCCCTGCGTTCCCGGCGGGAAAAGCTTTTCTGTGGCTCCGAGGGCCATCGTATCCCCATTCGGCAGGATCTGGACTTCATGGCTGAAGGCGGTAATCGGGTCAGTGCCCATGGCAACAAGTTGCTCGGAAATGCGGCCGGCGTTGGTTTCGCGAACAGTGTTTCCGGCCAAGTCAATCTGGCGTAAGACTTGATTCGTGGTCGGCGCGGCGGGATTAGAGCCCTGGCCGGTGGCGCTCATGTACATTCCGCCCCCAGGAAGCGGGCGGGTGAGCAGCACAGATTGGCCAGCATCCGCAGCCTGCTTGTAGTACCAGAGAACATTTCCCGCGACGTCGCTGGCGAACGGAAAAGTCGGCAAAAAGGCATGAAGCACCACCTTTTCGCTGGGATCCGCCTGAGATGTTTCGGGTATGAGAATAGTAACGGGGCTAAATGTCTCCGTCGGAGTACCGGTCGTAAAAGGCAGAGTTGGCCCGACTATGAAGATGGAGCCTCCCGATTCGACTGCGTACTGCATGATGTACGTGGTATTAGCACGCATACCGGCTATATAAACATTGTTGCTAACAGCTCCGTTACAGGCAGTCCAGTTTGTCTGACTGAGGTCGGCAAGGCCATTCGAGTGAAAAAAGACCGCGATGAAGGCCCCAGCCGGACACGCAGGAGCGCTGAACAACGCTACGAGCGGATTGGGCATGGCGGTGACGGTTGCTCTGCCCCCGACCAGTCGGGACTGGACGGTGAAATTCACGCTGCTTGTTGCGGTTTGGCCCGACGCCAGGTCGCGCGCGATAACTTGAATCGTGAAAATACCCTCTGAACGGGAGGGCGTCCATTGAAACGAGTTCGGGAGCGCGAAGTCACGCGCCACGTGCATTGGCAGGCCCTTGTATCCCAAGCTGAATTGATAGGTAAGGGGGCCGGGGTTTGAATCCGTTGCGGCCACCGTCCACGTAATTGTGGTACCAACCTGCTGTGGTGAGGATAGTGACGGGGTGAATTGGTTTATCTGAACCGTCGCGTAAAGTTGGGAGGCCAGCAACCCCATGGTTGATAGCGCGAGCATCGGGAAGCGTTGCATATTCTCCTTCGTGAAAATCCACAGTCCCCAGTGGGATTTCAGTCGCGCTCCACGAGGTCGACTGCTGATTCGTAAATAATCATACGATCAAAGTCCTGTTACAGCAAGAATAATGTACTGTCTCATACTGAAGCAGTTGCGATCCCGCACTCGGTCGAGAGTCCCGCCGGGAACTCGATGAGAACCAGGGATGTGCCGCGAACACGCGATATCCTGAGGCAGGAGCCTTCGAACCCGTAGCTCGCCCGGAGCGTATCTCTCACATGACATTTCGAGGCATCCTCAGTGAGGCCGCCGCAGCTCTCAACTTCAATCGCCAGCGCAGCCTCCTCACTATGGCGAGCCTCGCCTGGGGCGTTGCGTGTTTCGTGATCCTTTACTCTTACGGCGAAGGCTTCGGCGTCGCGCTTCGTACTTCCTTCCAGGCTGTGGGCCAGGATCTGGTCCTGATGTTCGGCGGCCAGACGTCAACGCAGGCAGGAGGTGAAAGGTCGGGCCGCAAGATCAAGCTCGAACTCACGGACGCGGATTTGATTCGCGACAACGTTCCGCTGGTCGCCGCCGTCTCAGCCGAACTGATGTTGCGAAATTCTAACGTCGTGCAGGGCGCTCGCCAGCAGAGCATGACTGTGCGAGCGGTAGAAGTACCTTACGGAAAAATCCGGAACATGTCGCTGACCTCCGGACGGTGGCTGACAAACGAGGATTACCAGACGAAACAGCGGGTCGCAATCCTGGGCGCCAAGGCCGCGCAAAAACTCTTTGGCGAGATCCCGCCGGACGGAGAAACGATTTCGATCAACGGGTTGCAGTTTGAGGTCGTCGGCCTGTTGAAGACCAAAACCCAGATTTCGAATTACAATACGCCGGACAACGAGTGCATCTTTATTCCCCTGTCTACCGCGTCACTTCTTCACGACATCAAATATCCGGACGATATCGTCTGGATGCCGGCGAATCCGATGTTTCGGACCCAGGCGGTCAAGCAGGTGCGCGCGGTGCTCGCCCGCGTTCACAACTTCGCGCCCACCGATGAACGCGCTCTGGAACTGATCATATTCAACGAGTTCATGAAGATCATCGACGTCATGTCGGCTGCGCTGCAGGTGCTTCTGGGACTGATCGGCGCGCTCACGCTGGCGATCGGCGGAATCGGGCTCGCGAACATCATGCTGGTATCCGTTACCCAGCGGACCCGCGAAATCGGCATTTTGAAGTCGATCGGCGCGACGCGGGGCGCCATTCTGGCGCAGTTCCTGGCCGAGGCGATGGCGATCGTTACGGTTGGCGGCCTCATTGGAGTGCTGATCGGCTGGGGCGTGACTTCAGGCATTCAGACGCTACCGCTGCTCGGCCCGCTGTTCAAGGACAGCAGCGGGACCGGCGACATTCATCTGCAAGTCTCCCGCTTCGCCATCATTTCTTCGACGACTGTGCTCGAAGCCATCGGGCTCTGCGCCGGTTTGCTCCCGGCGCTGAAGGCGTCGCGTCTTGATCCGATAGAAGCTCTGCGTTACGAATAGAAGTGGATGCTACCTCGGATCAACCTTGCTAAAACAGCCCCAGGGGCACTGGAGGCGATGCGCGGACTGGAGCACTACATAAACCAGTCCTCCGGCCTGGAGCCCTCTTTACGGGAGCTTGTCAAGACACGGGCATCGCAACTCAACGGCTGCGCGTATTGCATCGACATGCATACAAAGGACGCGCGCGCCGCGGGGGAAACGGAGCAGCGTTTGTACGCGCTCGATGCCTGGCGGGAGACGCCGTTTTACACCGATCGCGAACGGGCGGCGCTCGAGTGGACCGAGGCGATTACCCTGATCAGCGAAGATCACGCTCCGGATGAGCTGTTCGTGCGAGTCCGACAGTTTTTCAGCGAGGAGGAAATGGTCAATCTGACCCTTGCCATTGCGTCGATCAACAGCTGGAATCGTTTGATGATTGCCTTCCGCGCCGTGCCCGGAACTTACCAGTCCAAACCAAATCAGGCTTAACGCCTCCGCCGCGCGGCAGATCGTCAGTGCGGTGGGACGGGCAAGTATGGCTCACTTCGTTTCGAGGAAATTCGGCTCGAACCCCGTCACCGTCAGCGGAGCGAAATCACCTCGCGCGACTGCGTCTGGATCCCGCCTGCCAGAGCGGAGAGCGGCACTTCGCCGGTGCCTGTACCGGTGGGCACGGTCAAATTGATCTGGTAGAGACCGGCGCCCTCAATCGGGAGAACGTTGGCGTTATGCTCGCTGTTAATGAATACGTTAACAGGGCTCGTCGTCGGCGCGGCATCCGAGAAACGCTTGCCCCGCCGGGACGGTAGGTCTGGTTGGACCTAAACCGACTGCGGG
The DNA here is from genome assembly GCA_963718155.1 of Terriglobia bacterium. Lineage (GTDB taxonomy): Bacteria > Acidobacteriota > Terriglobia > Bryobacterales > Bryobacteraceae > BOG-234. Next base: position 18,141 of record CAVQYP010000013.1, read on the forward strand.
TGTAATTTTCTCAGAAGTGAGCGGAGCCGTCGTTACCCATGGCTGGCGGAACGACGGATCCGGATGCGCTGGCGGTCAATCACGATGAGGCTTCCCGAAATCCATTCGTCCGGAGTCGACTCCAGCAACCGCCCCAGAGCGTTTTCTACTTCCTCATTCGTGGTCGGCCACAAGCGCAGACGGATGACTCCCGCGTGCGTACCAGCCGGATACATCCGCGTATCCGCGAAATCTTCATCGAAAGTAATGACCACTGCGCGCAATTGCTGAGCCCTCTCAAACAGCGCGGAGTCGCTGGATCCGCCCAAGTCGAGGTCGTAAACATGGAGCACATTCCAATCCGCTCGCTTACCGCGCAGGAAGCCGGCTATGGCTGGAGAGACATTCTCATCCAGCAGGACCGCGAGTCTCAACGGACGACGACCTGCTCCTCATCCACCACCCGGGCAGCGTAATGAAGCGCCGCGCTGACATCGTCGGCGGTAAGGCCGGGATAAGCGGCCACAATCCTCTCCACCGTATACGCGCCGGCCACCATGCCGAGAATGTTATGGACCATGATCCGCGTTCCTCGAATGACTGGTTTGCCGCCGCAAATCGCGGGATTGATTTCGATTCGATCCATACACCGATTCTATCCGGACCTGATTCTATCCCGACCCCGGTGCCCGCCCTGGGCCGGGGCCGGTTGCGTTCATCGTTTGAATGCCGGACACTTGAAACACAGGAGTTTTATGCCATCGATCCAATTCAATCTGAACGGGAAGCCGCAAAACGCGGACGTCGTTCCCGAGATGCCACTGCTGTGGTACTTGCGGGACACGCTGGGGATGACCGGCACCAAGTTCGGCTGCGGCATGGCGCTCTGCGGCGCCTGCACGGTCCATATCAACGGCCAGGCCACTCGCTCGTGCGTGACGCCCGTTTCCAGCCTCGCAGGGAAGAATGTCACCACCATCGAGGGTCTTTCCCCGATGGTCTTCATCCCGTGCAGGCGGCCTGGATTGAAGCGGACGTTCCGCAATGCGGGTACTGCCAGTCGGGTCAGATCATGGCTGCCGCCGCTTTGCTCGAGAAGAAGAAGCAGCCCAGCGATGCCGATATCGATGAAGTGATGCGCGGCAATATCTGCCGTTGCGGAACGTATCAGGATATTCGCCAGGCGATCCATCGCGCGGCCGAGATCCAGGCTGCGGGAGGCAAAGCATGAGCGCTCTGGCGACTATTCCTCAAAGACGGTCCGGCACCAGCCGGCGTGGCTTTCTGCAGGCGAGCGCTTCCGCGGTCGGGGGCCTGCTCATCGGATTTTCGCTGCCCGAGAGATCCAGACTGGCGGCCCAGACGGCGGATACTGCCGCTCCCATCACGCTGAACGCGTGGATTCACATTGCGCCGGACGATACGGTGACCTTCATGATCCACAAGGTGGAAATGGGGCAAGGTACCGTAACTTCGCTGTCGCAGCTCCTGGCAGAAGAACTGGATTGCGATTGGGGCAAGTTCCGGACGGAATTTCCGCCGGTCGACAAAATTTTCGGTTTTCAGGGCGTAGTCGGAAGCCAGAGCATCCGCACGTCCTGGGATTCGCTTCGACGAGCCGGCGCCACCGCGCGGGTCATGCTGGTGCAGGCAGCGGCGCAGCAATGGGGCGTCGATCGCCTCGCAGTGCACCGCGGAAAGCGGCGTTGTCACCAATAAAGCAACGGGCGCGAAGCTCAGCTACGGGAAACTGGCCGCAGCGGCCGCAAACGTTCCCGTGCCGGCCAAAGTCACGTTGAAGGACCCTGCGCAGTTCCGTCTGGTCGGCAAATCGATGAAGCGGCTGGATACGACGGCGAAATCCACCGGCCAAACCAAATTCGGGATCGACACGCGCGTTCCGGGCATGGTCTACGCGGCGGTTGCGCGCTGCCCTGTATTCGGAGGCAAAGTCGCCAGCTTCGATGCGACGAAAGCGAAGGCCTTTCCCGGTGTGAAACAGGTGGTGCCGATCTCGCGTGGCGTGGCGGTGGTCGCGGATAACACCTGGTCGGCAATTCAGGCTTCGCGTCTGGTCGAAGTCAAATGGGATGAAGGCCCGAACGCGGCGCAGAGCAGTGCGGAAATCAGCAAACTTTTCGCTGAAAAAGCGCAGAAGCCCGGCGTCGAAGTGATGAAAACGGGCGAACCCGAGAAGGGGATGGCGGCCGCGGCGAAGAAGATCGAGGCGGCGTATGAGGCGCCGTTCCTGGCTCACGCCACCATGGAGCCGATGAACTGCACGGCGGACGTGAAGGCCGATTCCTGCGACGTCTGGGCTTCGACCCAGATGCAGACCATGGCCCAGGCCGCGGCCGCTCAGGCATCAGGGCTGCCGCCCGAGAAAGTGCGCATCCATTCGCAATTCATGGGTGGCGGATTCGGACGTCGAGGCATGACCGATTTCGTGATCGAGGCCGTCGAGGTCTCGAAAGCGATTGGGACTCCCGTGAAGGTCACCTGGTCGCGCGAAGACGACATGCACCACGACAACTACCGCCCCGCATCTTACTCCCGCTTCACTGCGGGACTCGATGCCGAGGGATGGCCCGTCGCATGGACCCACCGCATTGCCTGTCCTTCGATTCAGAATTCGTCGGGCCAGGCTCCCAGAAACGGCGTCGACAAGACGAGCACCGAAGGCTCGCACGATATCGAATACGCGATTCCGCATAAGCTGGTCGATTACCACTGGACGGAAGTCGGAATCCCGGTGACCTACTGGCGAGCGGTCGGCTTTACCCAGAATACGTTTTTCGTGGAGAGCTTTCTCGATGAGGTCGCGGCGGCGGGCGGGAAAGACCCGGTCGAACTGCGCCGGAAGCTTCTCGCCAACAGCCCTCGTATGCTGAACGTGGTTGAAGTGGCGGCGAAGCAGGCTGGTTGGGGAACGCCGCTGCCTGCCGGGCGATTCCGCGGGATCGCGGTAGTAAATAACGTTGGCAGTTACACGGCGCAAGTTGCCGAGATCTCTGTCGACCAGGGCAAGGTGCGCGTACATCGCGTCGTGTGCGCAGTAGATTGCGGACACGTGGTGAACCCCGCCATCGTGGACCAGCAGATTCGCAGCGCCATAGTCTACGGGCTTAGCGCCGCTCTCAAGGGCCAGATCACCATCGATAAGGGACGCGTGCAGCAAACGAACTTCGATTCATATGATGTGGTTCGAATCAACGAAGCGCCAGCTGTCGAAGTCCATATTATCCCCAGTACCGAGAATCCGGGCGGGATCGGTGAGGCGGGCGTCCCCGCGATTGCGCCGGCGGTATGCAACGCGGTCTTCGCCGCTACTGGGAAGCGAGTCCGCAAACTGCCCATCCGGTCTGCGGATCTTGTGTAGAGCTGACCCATTGACCCATACCGTCGATTACGGTAATATGGCTCCATGAAAGCGACAGTGGAAATTGCTGATGCGCTTCTTCTGGAGGCACGCAACATGGCGGCAGCGAGGCATACAACTCTTCGGCAGGTGGTCGAAGAAGGTTTGCGTGCGCTGATGAACGCTCAGCGCACCGCCGGTTTCCGGCTGCCCGACGAATCATTCGGCGGCGAAGGCCTGCAAAAGCATGATTGGGCGGAAGTGCGAGCGGCCATATACGAAGGCCGCGGTGAATGATTGGAATAGACACCAACATTCTTGTCTATGCCCACCGCCGCGATTCCGAATGGTTTGAGCCAGCCGCCGAAGCTGTCAGAGGCCTCGCTGAAGGCCCGGAGCCATGGGCCATTCCGTGGCCCTGTATTCACGAGTTCCTCGCGATCGTAACTCACCAGCGCATCTATAAACCGCCGACGCCTCTCGCAAAGGCAATCGCTCAGGTCGAGGCGTGGATGGGTTCGCCCACGCTTCGTCTGATCGGTGAATCAAGGGAGCATTGGCGGGAACTCTCGGCAACCCTGCGTGTGGGAAAGATTCAGGGCGCACAGGTGCACGATGCGCGTGTTGCCGCAATCTGCGCTCAGCACGGGATCCGCGAGTTCTGGTCCGCAGACCGCGATTTCAGCCGGATCCTCTCGATTCGGACGGTCAATCCTCTGTGCTGAGGATCGTCAGTAGGATTTGGCGATCACGACGCGCCGATCGACCTGCGCGCCCGTAACGATACACTTCCCTGCCCCGTCGTATTCGTCGACCAGGGGAATGTTGCGCACTGTCGCCTTGAACTCTTTCAGCCTCGCATCGCAAACCGGATCGTCGTTCAGATGCGCCATCACGAATTTGCCGCCGCCTCTCTCGGCGGTAACGTCCCGGAGAATCTCCTCCACCTCTCCGATGGAATTCGCAAGCACCGTATTCGATTTGAGCCGCGCCTTCGCCGCACAATAGAGATCCGTCTGCATTGCCTCCAGCGCGGCGGTGAGGCGGGAGGCGATCTCGGACTGCGCAACGATTTCCTTCGTGCCGGTATCCCGCCGCTTCAGCACGATGTTCCCGGACGCCACGTCGCGCGGTCCGAGTTCCAGCACCAGAGGCACGCCGCGCCTCTCCCAATGGAAGAACTTCGCGCCCGGCGATTGACCGTCGCGGTCGTCAATCTTCGCTCCGATCTCTTTGGCGATCCGCTGCGCCGTCTCCAGGACCCGCGCCTTCTCCTCGTCCTTGCGATAAATCGGAACGAGAACTGCTTTGACAGGCGCCATCTTAGGAGGCAGCACGAGCCCCTTATCATCCGAATGACTCATGATCAGCCCGCCGATCAGCCGCGTGCTGACTCCCCAGCTCGTCTGCCACACGTAATCGAGCTGGCCCTCTTTGTTCTGGAACCGGACATCAAAGGCCTTTCCGAAGTTCTGTCCCAGATCGTGGCTGGTGCCGGCTTGCAGGGCGAGGCCGTTCTGCATCATCGCTTCGATCGAGTAGCTGCGCAGCGCGCCGGCGAACTTCTCCGCCCGCGTTTTCATGCCCTTGATCACGGGCATCGCCATGACGTCTTCGGCCACTTCGGCGTAGACGTCGAGCATCCGCAGCACTTCTTCCAGCGCCTCTTCATGCGAGGAATGCGCAGTGTGGCCCTCCTGCCAGAGGAATTCCGTCGTCCGCAGGAACATACGCGTGCGCAGTTCCCAGCGCACAACGTTAGCCCACTGATTCAGCAGCAGCGGCAGATCGCGCCAGCTCTGGATCCACTTCGCGAAGAAGTGCCCGATGATGGTTTCCGAGGTCGGCCGGATTACGTAAGGCTCTTCGAGTTCCTTGCCTCCCGCGATGGTGACCACGGCCAGCTCCGGCGAGAAGCCTTCGACGTGTTCTGCTTCTTTCTTCAGGAAGCTCTCGGGAATCAGGAGCGGAAAATAAGCGTTTTGATGGCCGGTGGCCTTGAATCGCGTATCCAGCTCGCGTTGCAGGACTTCCCACACGGCGTAGCCGTTCGGCTTGATGACCATGCACCCTTTTACGATCTCGGCGGGCTCCGCCATGTCGCCCTGCAGTACGACATCCTGATACCAGGCCGCAAAATCCTTTGTGCGCGCCGTTATGGGTGATTCAGCCATTCCTATTCAGGTTAATGCATGTGTTCGGCGCATCACCGTTATGCGTGGCCGGGCAGGCCAAAATATACCTTTGTAAGTTATAGATATTTCATATACCCGGAGGGCTATAATAGCCCGTAGACAATGCCCCGACGAGTTTGAAACAAGGGGTTTGGGTGTTTCTGATCGCTCCGGGCGCATCTCGAATCCGCCGGGACGGGATTCCAAAAAGAGGGGAAAATGGCAGACGAGGACGTACAGGCAGAACTGGCGCGGCTGAGAGCCGAAAATGAATCGCTGAAACAGAAGCGGAACACTTCCGTATCCATGAAGGTAAGCGAGAAGGGCGCCGTTTCGGTTTACGGCCTTGGCCGCTTCCCGGTAACGCTCTATCAGGAGCAGTGGCAAAAGCTGCTGGCGCTCGCGGACGAAATCAAAGCGTTCATCGAGGAAAATCGCTCGAAGCTGAAGGTCAAAGAATAGCCTCTCTCACGCGGATTTGATTTCAGTCCAAAGACGATCCCGATACCGCTGGGCGGCGGAAGGCAGGGCTTCGGGCCAGATCCCGCGGCGATAAACCTCGTCCGGCGGATAGAGCACGGCATCGCGTGAAAGCAGAGCCTGCGCGCCCCCGTTCGCGGTCGCGGTTTCGCCGGCGCGGGCATTGGCGGCCGCCACATCCGGAAGCAGCAGGAATTCCAGAAATTCGTGAGCCAGATTGTAACGCTTGCTTTCTCGCAGAATCACCGCGCAGTCGCAGTAAAACGGGAATCCTTCCTGCGGATAGATGAAGGAGAGTTTGCGATTTCCCTGGATCGCCTGGGCCGCCGTGGTGGACCATATCTGCGCCGCGAGCACGTCGCCCGAAACCAGCTGATCGCGCACTTCCGCGTTCAGATACGCCCGGAGCAGTTTCTTTTGCTCGATCGCGGCTTCTTTGGCGTTCTGCAATTGATGTGAATCCGTTGAACCGAAGGCATCGCCGAGCTTCAGCAGGCAAGCACCGATAGCATCTTCGGAGTCGTCGAGCATGGTCATGCGTCCCTTGAGCGCGGGGTTCCAAAGTCCGCTCCAACTGGCGGGAGCGTCACCTTGCGCGGTATTCCATGCAATCCCGGTAGCGTTCCACATATACGGCACGCCCCATCGAAGCTGCGGATCCCAGACGGGATGCTGAAACCGCGTATCGAGGTTCCCGAGCGACGGTAAACGCGCGTGGTCCAGATCTGCGATCAGCCCGTTTCGCGCCATCGGGGCGAGGCGGCTATGCGTGGGAAAAACAACATCCCATCCCGAGTTGCCGGTCATCGCCTTCGCCAGCATTTCCTCATTGCTCTCGTAGGTGGCGTACCGCAGGCGAACGCCGCGCTCGCGCTCGAAGCGCGCCAGCATCGCGGGATCGATGTAAGTCGACCAGTTGTAAACGTTCAGGCGCGGACGACGGTCGCGCGCGCACGAGGCCAGACCGCCGGCAGCGGCAAGCCAGCTTCGTCGCGTCATCATTCCTGCAGCCTTTGCGAGACGAGGATGATCGCGCCGAATGCCACGACGATCAGCGCCGAAACCGCATTCACGACCGGACTCACGCCGCGCCGCGCCATTGCGTAAATTACCATCGGCAGCGTTTCCGAATCGACCCCCGCCACCAGGCTGGTAATCACGTAATCGTCGAAGGAAACCACCAGGGCGAGTAAGCCCGCGGCGGCGATCGCCGGCGCCAGCATCGGCAGCGTCACCCGGCTGAATGCGTGCCATTCGCTGGCGCCGAGATCCATCGCTGCCTCTTCAAGCGTTCGGTCGTAATTACGCAGGCGGGCGGATATCACGATTACCACATACGCGATCGAAAACGCGACGTGCGCAATGATCACCGTATAGATGCCGAGTTGCAGGTGCAGGAAGCGGAACACCCACTGGAAAAGCGCCAGAAGAGAGACTCCCGTGACGATTTCCGGCGTGACCAGCGAAAGATACAACGTCCCCGAAAGAATGCGCGCGGTCTTGCGCCAAATGCCATATGCCGCCAGCGTCCCGATCACAGTTGAGAGAACCGAGGCGGCCACGGCAATGATGAGGCTGTTCATCAGGCCTTCGGTCAACTGCGTGTCATTCATTGCGGCGCGATACCAGCGGAAGGAGAATCCCTCCCACGCCGTGAATCGGCCTCCATTAAAACTGAAGGCGATCAGAATCAGCAGCGGAAGATAGAGGAACGCCAGGACCAGGGCAGCATAGGTCGGCAAAGCGCGCTTCACATCAACTCCCTCACATCAACTCCCGGGCGATCCGGCTGCGCATGAGCGCCGACAGAATCACCGCACTCGCCAGCATCAGCACCAGTGACGCTGCGGAGCCGAAGGGCCAATCGCGTGCTGTCGTGAACTGGTTCTGCACCAGATTCCCCAGCATCACGGATTTGCCGCCACCCAGCAGATCCGGAGTCAGATACGCGCCGAGACAGGGAATGAAAACAAGCACCGAACCAGCCACAAACCCGGGTGCCGAGACAGGAATCACGACGCGCCAGAGCACTGCGAACGGGCGTGCGCCGAGATCGGCCGCGGCTTCCAGCAGGGCCGGGTCGAGTCGCTCGAGCGTTGCATACATCGGGAGGACGAAAAAAGGCAGGAAGTTGTAGACAAGTCCGAGCAGCACCGCGCCATCGTTATAGAGCAGAGGCAGCGGCTGCGCGATCAGATGAAGTCGGGTGAGCAGCGTATTGACCAGCCCCGTGTCGCGAAGGATGAAAAGCCACGCGTAGGTGCGTACCAGGAAACTGGTCCAGAACGGGAGCAGGATCAGTTGCAGATATAGATTCCGGCGCGGGCCGGACCGGGAGATGAAAAGGGCCAGAGGAAAACCGAGCAACACGCACAGCGCAGTCGCAAGGGACGCAATCCACAGCGAGCGCCAGAAAATAGCGAGATAAAGGGGATCGGCCAGACGCGTGAAGCTTTCCACGGTCCAGGGCCGTTCGACACCTCCATAGTCGCCGCGCGTAAGAAGGCTATAGGCGCAGATGATCGCCAGCGGCGCCGCGAGGAAGAGCGCCATCCAGAGGCGCGCGGGCATCAGGAACCAGCGGCGCATCTCTGCTTGTACTTTAATCGAATCGAAGTTCGTCGGCGGGCGCCCAGTGAATCCAGACAATCTCGCCTTCCTGGAAATGGTTGTCCTCACGCGGGATCTCGGCAATGGCGCGTCCACCGTCGTCGAGCGCGGCGTTCAAATGGACACAATTGCCGAGAAACAGAGAACTCTCGACCGCGGCGCGCCGGCAAGGCAATCCTTCGGGCATTTCGCGCGTCACACGCGTCGCTTCCGGCCGCACGCCGGCTTTCCCGAACCAGTTGATCGCGCCCAGAAATCCCGCCACAAAGGCCGTTGCCGGTCGCAAATAAATATCCTCGGGCGATCCGAACTGCTCGATGCGACCCTCATTCATAACAGCCAGTTTGTCCGATAGGGAAAGTGCCTCCTCCTGATCGTGCGTCACAAAGAGGAACGTGATGCCGGTCTTGCGCTGCATGGCCTTCAATTCGGCTCGCATCTGCTTCCGCAGTTTCGGATCAAGCGCGGCCAGTGGCTCGTCGAGCAGCAGCAATTGCGGTTCGAGCACGAGCGAACGGGCCAGCGCCACGCGTTGTTTCTCGCCGCCCGACAGCTCTGTCGGCTTGCGGTCGCGTTTACCGGAAAGCTGCACGAGATCGAGCGCCCGCAATGCCCGGCCCTCCCGGTCGGCGATACCGCGCTCCCGCAATCCGAACTCGACGTTTCCGAGAGCTGTCAAATGGGGAAACAGCGCATAGCTTTGGAAAACGGTGCTGACATCGCGCTGCCACGGCTTTAGCCCGTTGACCACGGCGCCGTTCAACACGACTTCGCCGGAGCCAGGCCGGTCGAAGCCGCCGATCATCCGGAGAGTGGTAGTTTTCCCGCAACCAGAGGGGCCCAGGAGCGAGTAGAAGCCGCCGCGATCCAGGGTCATCGAAATCCGGTCGACGGCGCGATGACCGGGAAAATCTTTGATCAGCTCGCGGAGTTCGAGAACCGAATCCATCGCACTAAAATCGCAGGGAGATCGACACTCGGTTACGCCGTTTCGGCACGGGCAGCAATCCCCAATACCCGATTCCCTTCGAGTCGCTCAAACTCGCGCTTCGCCGCCTCATGCTGCTCCTCTGTCCGCTGAAGCAACTTCGCGAATTCTGGCCTCCGCCGCAGGCTATCGAGCCACGGGTCGCCAGCCATAGCCGGATAACAAAAGAAGCCGCCTCGCGCAACACGCTCAAAAAGTTCCAGCGCCGCATCGCCCTCGCCGAGATGCGCCAGATGCCGCGTCAAGTATAAAAGCGCCTCGGGATCGCTGAACGCCGAGGCGGAAATTCGGCCGATCGCCGCAACACTCGCCGCCGCATCTCCTTCGATCAGCGTCCGCGCGGACATCATGAAGTCCCGCATTCGCGTCTTGATCTTCTCCTCCAGCGCTCGCAAAACCGGCAAGGCTTCCTTCCCGCGCCCAACCTGCGCCAGCGAAAGCGCCACGATATAAGGATTGTCCTCAAGCCTGGTCGACGCGACGCGCTCATAGTCTCGCTGAAGAAACCAGGTATGCACCACGCTCGTGCGGATTTTCGACTCCAGCGCAACTGCCCGCTGATGCGCTGCCGCCGAAGCCTCCAGCAAGCCGCAGTAGCGCAAAGGACTGATCAGGGCAGCGAAAATCTCCGGGTCCGCCGCGCCCTGCGCGCGAGGCAGAAGTCGGATCACGGCATCAGCCGCGCGGCCCCGATCGACCTCGAGCTGGGCGTAAAACTTGTGAGCGATCGCCAGATCGGGGTTCAGATCGAGAGCCTGCCGCAAGGCCGCTTCCGCCTGATCCAACCCCTCCTTAACCCCAGTCGTGAGGTACTTCGCCATCACATGGTCAATGCGCCCGAGGCGCGCCCATGCCGGGGCGTAGCACGGATCCGCTTCCACGCATTTCAGATACAGGTCGCGCGCGGCGCCCCACTGTTTCGAATCGTGGCTGAACTGATTGCCGCGCAAATAATATTCGTAAGCTTTCGGATTGGAAGGAACGTCCTGCCGCAGGATGCGCTGTTCCTGCGCGGAAAGCGACAGCGCCAGCGCGTCGACCACGCATTCCGTGAGTTCGTCCTGCAGACGAAAGACATTCCCGATCGAAGTCTGCGTTGAGTGCGAGCAAAGCAGCGTACCATTCGCCGCATCCGTAAGCTGGGCGCTGACTCGTATCTCCACGCCCGCGGAGAGCAGCGTACCGGTCAGGATCAGATCGACGTCGGCCTCGGCGGCAATGGCTTTGAAATCCAGAGCCCCGTCCGCAAACCGTGACGCGGCCAGAGTCGAACGTACAACCACCGATCTCAGGGCGGACAGCGAAGTCGTCAGCGCATCCGGAAGGCTGAATGCGAGGAACTCGGTCTCCGGGATCCGGGCGGAGCATCCGGAACGGCAGCACGATCAGACGCCGGATCGCCTTCGGCTCAGCCTGAACCCGCGTTTCGAGCGGATGAAGAAAACGATATCCGCGCCGGGGCAAGGTTTCGATAAACCGGGGCGCATCGGCGGTATCGCCCACGGCTTCACGAATTTGCCGGATACAGAAATTCAAGCCCTGCTCAAAATCGACGAACGTGTCGTCGTGCCAGATACTCTCGCGGATCTCGGACCGCGACAGCACTTCTCCACTGCGCCGTACCAGGAGCTCCAATACCCGAAAGGGCTGCGGCGGAAGCTTGATCCGGTCCCCGTTTCTTCTCAGCTCTCCGGCGCCTGTATCCAGCTCAAATATGTCAAAACGAAAAATTGTCTCAGGTTCACTCATTGAAAACTCATGTCGCACTCATGGCGCGTCCATGGATAGCCCTGCCGCCATTCTGTCAGATTGTTCCTATCAGCGTATCGCAGTTCGAAGAGCCGCTGAAATTGCCGGACAAGGAGATTTCTACGATGTTGCGAATCAACGATGTAGCGCCGAACTTCAAGGCTGAAACCACCCAGGGCCCGATCGACTTTCACGAATGGCTGGGCGACTCCTGGGGTGTACTTTTCTCGCACCCCAAAGACTTCACACCCGTTTGCACAACCGAGCTCGGTTATATGGCGGGAATGGACGCTGAATTCGAAAAACGCAATTGCAAGATCATCGGCCTGAGCGTCGATCCGGTGACGGATCACGGCAAGTGGGCGGTGGATATCGAGAAGGCACAGGGCAACAAGGTGACCTATCCGATGATCGGCGACCCCGAGCTCAAAATTGCCAAACTCTACGGGATGCTGCCGGCGGACGCGGGCGACACCAGCGTGGGCCGCACCCCCGCCACCAATGCCACGGTTCGCGCCGTGTTCATGATCGGTCCGGACAAGAAGATCAAACTGATGCTCATCTATCCCATGAGCACCGGCCGCAATTTCGACGAAGTGCTCCGCGTTTTGGATTCCATGCAACTCACCGCCAGACACCCCGTAGCAACACCGGTGAACTGGAAACAAGGCGAGGACGTGATCATCTCGGCCGCGGTGTCTGATGCAGACGCAAAGCAGAAATATCCGAAGGGCTTTAATACGGTGCTGCCTTATCTGCGATACGTAAACCAACCCGAATAACGAACGAAGCGTTTCAGGAGAACGGCATGGAACCAGTGCAGGTTGAGCGATTCTATCTGGGATGTCTGGCCCACGCATCCTACATGATCGGGTCGGAGGGCATCGCGGCCGTCATCGATCCCCAGCGGGATGTGGATATTTATATCGACGCGGCATCCCAAAAGGGTTGGAAGATCGCGTGGATTATCGAGACCCACGTCCATGCCGACTTCGTCTCCGGGCACCTGGAACTCGCGAAACGGACCGGCGCGCAGATTTACATCGGCGCGGGATCCGGAGCCGAGTTCCCTCACGTGGCGGTCGCCGACGGCGACCAGATCGAATTCGGACAGTGCTCGCTCCGGTTCCTGCAAACGCCCGGACACACCCTTGAGAGCATTTGCATCCTGATGAACGACCGCGGCGCGCCCGACCGGCCAGCCTCGGTCTTCACCGGAGACACTCTCTTCGTAGGCGACGTGGGAAGGCCGGATCTTTCGCCGACCCACACGCCCCAGGAGCTCGCCGCGATCATGTACCGGAGCCTGAAGGAAAAGCTTCTGACGCTTCCGGACGATACGGAGATCTTTCCGGCGCACGGCGCTGGCTCGCTGTGCGGCCGGCAGATGAGTTCGGAAAGTTCCTCGACGATCGGGAAGCAGCGGCAGTCCAATTACGCGTTGCTCGCGCGAGACAGCGACGAATTCGTCCACCTGCTTACGGACAATCTTCCCGCGAGACCCGAATATTTCGCGCAGGAAGTGGATCTGAACCGGCGCGGCGCCGCGCCGTTATCGGAACTGCCGCCACTTAAGGCTCTGACCGGACCGGAGGTGCTCAGTTTGCAGAAAGAAGGCGCGGTTGTAGTGGACACGCGCCCGGCGATTCAGTTCGCAGTGGCACACGTTCCGGGGTCGATTCACATCGCTCTCACCGGACAGTACGCTTCGTGGGCGGCGCGTATTCTCGGGCTCGACACGCCGTTGATCATTGTGGGAGAGGATCCCGAGCACGTTCACGAGTCGGAGCTCCGTCTCGCGCGTGTCGGAGTGGAGAATATCGTCGGATATCTCAAGGATGGTGTGGCGGGGTGGATCGAGGGCGGGTTCGAGCTCGATTACATCCCCCAGATTACCGTTCAGGATTTCGCTGAACTCCGTGAGGAAGAGCCGGAACGGATCATCGTGCTTGACGTCCGCGAACTCGGAGAACTGAGCGGCGGCGTAATCGAGAACTCGATATGCATCCCGCTCGGAAAACTGAAATCACGGACGGCCGAACTGAACCCGGACAAGCTTGTCGTAGTGCACTGTAAAGGCGGATATCGAAGCTCGATCGCCACCAGCATGCTGCGGCGCGCCGGTTTCCGCGACATCGCCAACCTGACTGGCGGCTTCGACGCATGGAAGGCGGCAGGCCTCCCATGCGCAACATCCGCAACAGCGTAAGCGATCACTTGCCGTGATGGTGGCGAGGCACGACACAAGTTGTCGTGATCGTGGTCGTGTTGCCTGCGAGATCCGCGGCTGTGGCCGTGAGCGTATAAATTCTGCCGTCACCGTGCGGCGAACGTTCGGCCTGCAGCGCCACATCGAATCCTCCCGCGGCATTCGGCGTTATGGAAATCTGCCCCGCGCCCGGTTCGTTGCTCGTGCCGGTCACCTGAAATGAAGCCCCATCGACGCCCGACAATGCATCCGCCGCCGTTACTGTCGCGACGTGCACCAGTCTGCCGTCCGCCGGTCGCAGGATATGTCCAGGCGCCGGCATCCCGCGATCGCAGGCGCTTCCCGGTCGATCCGAACTACGGGCGAAGTAAAACGCGCAGTGTTCCCCGCTCGGTCCGACGCCGTCACCACACGCGACACTTTGTCTCCTTCATCCGCCAGAACCAGCGGGCTGATCGGACTGGTGGACGCTACACCTGCGCCCGGTATCGTTTGCATCGAAGGGAACGATGACGCTGCCATTGTTCCATCCATGCGCATTGGGCGGCGGAACCGGTGTTCCAAATGTGACCGTCGGTGCCAGATCATCGAGCACCCGGATCACGTTGTTGACGGAATCGACCATAAAGAGGTTTCCGAATGAATCGAAAGCGAGCTGGCCGCCGCGAATCTCCGCCGATGTCGCAGGACCGCCATCGCCCGCGAAGCTGGCAACTCCATTGCCGGCAACGGTGTTGATAATTCCGTTCGTATCGATCCTCTCGGACCCGGAAGTTAACACTGTCGGTGAAGTAGAGATTCCCGGCAGGGTCAAATACCAGCCCTCCCGGACCATTAAACAAGGCAGTGGTCGCAGGACCGCCATCGCCCTGAAAGCCGACCGTTGCCGGTTCCGGCGAAAATGGTGATCGTCTCCGTCCCGTCGAACGGCTTACCCGGCGCGGCGGCGGATATTTTCAGGATGTGATTCTTCGGTCCGTCCACCGTGTAGAGGTTGCCGGCGGGATCGAGCGCGATGCTGCCGGGGCCGAACAACTTGGCGTCGGTCGCAAAAGTGCTCAGCACGGTAATGCCGTCGAGCACCGTCATACCGCCGCCCGCGATGATGCTGGCATTCCCGCCGGTGTCGATCTTCCAGATGCGATTGTTCAGCGTGTCTCCGATGTAGATATTGCCGGCCGGGTCGAAGACGAGATTCGAAGCGCCAAACTGAGCCGACGCCGCTGGACCTCCCATAGGCGAGGAGATCCCGGTTGCATTGGCGAAAAGCGTAATCAGGCTGCCGGAGACCTCAAGAATGCGAACGCCATTATTCGTCAGATAGAGATTGCCCGCGTGGAACGCAAGGCCGCCTGGCTGGATTTCCGCCGCCGTGGCCGGCCCCGGCACACCGAAGTATCCGCCGGTCCCGTTACCCGCAATCGTCACGATTGTTCTAGTCGGGTCTGTCAGCGGCGGCTCGATCCGCCGTACGATGTTGTTGCCGGCGTCAGCAATGTAGAGGCTTCCGTCGGGGTCGAAAATGATACCTGCTTGCGAAAATAAGCGCGCCGACTTCGCGGGGCCGCCGTCCCCTCCAAAAGTCGCGACTCCCGGCGGACCCGCGACCGTTCCAATGTTCCCGGGGGCAACCGTCTGACCGAAGACGGTCGCCGCGGCGGATGCGCTCGCGACGAACCGTACCCGCCGGCTGCTTGCGTCCGCTATGAACACGTTCCCGCCGTCATCAAGCGCAACGTCCTGTGTACCCCCGGTGCCGGATCCCAGAAGCCCCGCCAGCGCGGGACCGCCGTCCCCGACCGGAGGGAAAGCGCCCGTGTAGGAATGCTCCCCGCTTCCGGCCAGCGTGGTGATGATACCGGTCGCGGTG
The DNA here is from genome assembly GCA_963718155.1 of Terriglobia bacterium. Classification (GTDB taxonomy): domain Bacteria; phylum Acidobacteriota; class Terriglobia; order Bryobacterales; family Bryobacteraceae; genus BOG-234. Next base: position 33,558 of record CAVQYP010000013.1, read on the forward strand.
TTGATCGTCAGGATCTTTCCCACTCCGGAATCGACCACGTAGAGAACCCCGCCGGCCAGCAACACTTTGACTGGGTGCACGTTGGCGGGGTCAGTGTTTCCTGCAGACGACTTGCCCGTACCGGCGAATGTCGTAACGAGACCAGTCGATGCCGAGATCTTCCGCACCCGGCTATTCAGCACGTCGGCGACGTAGACGTCGAGCGTAGCGGGATCCACGGCCACTCCCGTGGGAAGGTTGAATTGGGCGTTGATCGCGGGGATGTTATCTCCGTTGAAACCGCCGACGCCCGTTCCCCCGATGGTCGTCATGATTCCCGCCGGGTCGACCTTCCGGATATTGTTGTTATTTTGATCGGCGAAGAAGAGTGTGCCGCTCGCCTGGTCGATAGCGAGGCCGCGCGGGAAACTGATTTTGGCGCTGGTCGCCGGCCGCGGGTCGGGCGAGTTGCCGGGCTGTGTGCCGATCCCGGCAACAGTGCTGATGATCTCGGTGCCGTCGAACGGTTGCGTCACGCCCGCCACCACACGCGCGGTGACCTTCCGAATGCAGCTATTACCGGCGTCGGCGATATACAGATTCCCGGTGCTGTCAAACGCGAGCGACGTGACATTTCGGATCTGGGCTCCCAGCGCCGGTCCGCCATCGCCGGAAAAGCCGGCAATTGGCTGGTGGACGACGGCATCCAGCAAGCCCACTATGGTCGTGATCTTCCCGTCGGCCGAGATCTTGCGAATGCGAGCTCCGTCGGTAAGGTAAAGGATGCCTGCGCGAAAAGCGATGCCGCTCAAACTGATGCCCGCAAGAGCCGCGGGTCCGTTATCTCCCGAAGGATCGTAGGGACTGCCGGCTATTGTGGCGATTCCGAAGTTTCGTTTGTTCATTGCGTAAGCGCACTCCCTGGGCGCGGGGCCGGCGTGGCGCACTACCGCCTCCCTGTCCTGTTAGCGTTCGATCTGCATAAAGTCCGCCAAAAACTTCACGGAAAAACAAATGATCTTGCACGAGCGGGGTCAAGGTCGTATCGTAGCCTCAGGAGATATCGGTAAGTGCCGACTTTCAAGATCGGAATCAATATGGCTGGCGCCGTCTCCGCCGGCGCATACACAGCTGGCGTTCTCGATTTTCTGACAGAAGCCCTCGACGACTGGTACAAAGCCAAAGCCCGGGGGGAACTTGTACCCTCGCATGATGTTGCGATCGAGGTATTTTCCGGGGCCTCGGCGGGCGGAATGTGCGCCGCCATCTCCGCAGTCATGCTCCAGGACGATTTCGATCACATCAGCGATACATCAAAGAAGAATACGAGGAACCGCCTTTACGAGAGCTGGGTCAATCGTATCGATATCAGAGAGCTGCTCAAGACCGAAGATCTGAAAACGGCGCCACCGATTATCTCCCTCCTCGATTCCAGCATCATCAACGAAATTGCCACCTATGCGCTCACGCCGGGCACTCCGCTGCCCGCGCCGCGCCCGTACGTCTCGCCGAATCTCACGCTCTTTCTCTCGCTTACCAACCTGCGCGGCACGCCTTACTCGCTCAACGGCGCAGCGCCCGGTTCAACGGAAGAGTCTACTTTTTTCTTTGGGGACCGAATACAGTTTGAAGCAGTCGGACCGGGCAAAACAACACCGTCGGAGCAGAGAGTTCATCCGCTCGATATCACCAAATCTGGTTCGGCGGGCGGATGGGACGTTTTGCAGACTTCGGCGATGGCCACCGGCGCCTTCCCGATCTTTCTCGCCCCGCGAATCCTCAACCGTAAGACGGCGGAATACACCCCGCCGATGTGGGAGTCCGTCACCTCCGCAGCGATGGGTACTCCGCCGCCCATCAGCCCGAACTTTCCGCCCCGAACGCCCGATTCCATCCAAACGCTGAACGTCGATGGCGGCATCACAAACAACGATCCGTTCAATTATGCGAACGACTATCTTGCGCAGCTTGATCCGCCTCTATCCGACAACAGAGCTCCCAGCAAGGCGAGCAGCGCGGACCGGGCCGTAATCAGCATTGCCCCTTTTCCGACGCAGGAAAAGTTCGATCCCGCGTATCAGCCAGCCAGATTCGCGAATATTTTCTCCGTTCTCGGAAGGCTCTTTTCGGCGCTCATTTCGCAATCGCGTTTCTTTGGGGAATCCCTCGATAAGGTGATGAACGGAACCACGTTCAACCGGTTCGTGATCGCCCCATCCGACTACGAACTCGCCACCCAATATGCCAGTGCGCCCGAGAATCAGCCGCCGGCGCTTCAATGCGCTACTCTCAGCGCCTTCGGGGGCTTCTTCGATCGCGGATTCCGGGCCCACGATTATGCTCTCGGCCGGCGCAATTGCCAGAAGTTTCTCTCAGACTCCTTCGTTCTCCCGAAGGACAATGTCGTCATGACGGCGGCCCTCGACCAGTTGGATCCCTCCAGGGCTGAGGCTATGATTCGGAAGTTCAAACGGTCCGATCCGGGGACCTACGCCGCTGCTCCACCCCCGCCAGGTCAGACCCCTGACGCGAACGCGTGGCTGCCGATTATTCCCCTTTGCAGCGATGCGGTCAGCAGCCAATCGGTCCCGTCCCGCGCCACAAGATGAGCGGCAAAGACCTCAATCTCGTTGTTCGTCTGGTTATGGCCAGGGTCAAGGCGGTAACGGCGCCGCTCATCGCAACCGTGCCGTCCCGCTTGTTTCGAATCTTCCTGCAGGCTGGTCAGCCGTTCATCCGGTTGCTCGCCCGGGCGCCTCTGAAGGCCGCTCTAGTGAAGAAACTCGGCGACTCTTATCAGAAGTAACACCGCGACACCTTCCGAACCGCGACCGGAAGGGAGCGACTAACACTGAGCCCGGAAGCATCGAATCACGGCCGGATATCAATGGTCTGCATCATCCCCTCATCCTCGTGCGACAGGATATGGCAATGCAGCACGGCGCGTCCGGTGAAGCGCTGATAATGCGACCGGAGCGTGACCCTGTACTTCGGCCGGACCAGGATGGTGTCTCTCCAGACATACTCCTCCGGAGTGACTGCCTGTCCCTTCTCGTCGAGAATGCGCATGACCTTGAACGGATTGATATGGATATGGAACGGATGAGCGTATCGGCGGGCTCCAGGGCTGGCCAGGGTCTCATTGCCAAGCACCCATTCATCAGTCGTATTCAACTTAATCCGCTGATTGACGGCCCCTGGCAGAGTAGTGTCGGGCTGAAACTTCGCGCCGTTGATGCTCGGCCATACCGGCTGAGCGGTAAAGGTGACTACGCGCTTCTCGCCCGTTATCGTGTCGATATTCGGCAAGGCGGGCACGAACCGGCTCATGTCGGCATCTGACGGCAGCATCTGCGGAGCCTCGCCGCGAACCTCGACATCCGCGAGCTCCTGCGCCTCTTCGGCGTTGCCCCGCAGACTGCGTGAGGCGGGCACACCCAGTTTTATAAGCTTGTAATTGCCCGCCGGAAGCTTAACCAGCAGGTCGATGCGATAGCCCGGACCCATCTCGACAAAATCGAGCGTATCTACCTTCCCGGTCGTAATGCCATCGACCGCGATTCGCTTCAGAGGAATGTTTTTGCCCATCGAATCCTGCAGGGCGAGGTCTTCCATCTCGGAGATTCCCCCATGGATCAGGCGCCAGCGTTCTGCCTTACCCTCGATCACGATACGCGGTTTGAGTTCGCCGTTAATGAGAGTGAAGCGGCTGAACTTGTCGTGATAGACATTCGGCCATTCGACCGTCGCCGGGATGTTCTGCTTCTTGTCGTTGTCGTATTTAAAGCTATAGGGGATCTGCTGGAGGACAAGAATGCGGTCGCCGAATCCCTGACCATTCAGGAAGTCGTCAAGCGGCCCTTCGATGATGATGGCGCCCGCCATCCCGCTGCCCAGCTGCACGGCGGAAGATCCGTGCTTATGCGCGTGGTACCAGAAGGTGCCGTCTGCATGGTCGTCTTCGATTTTGAATTCGTAGGGGAATGCCCCCCCGCTTGCGATTTCGAGAAGTACGTTATCGGCGTTGCCAGACGGCGAGATATGAAGCCCGTGCGTATGAAGGTTCGTGACGTTGATGTCGTGCGGCCGATTCATGTCATGGGACATGGTTGCCGCCGGAAGATCCGCCGGCAGACAGTTGAGGATTCGCACCTTGAGCATGTCGCCGCGCCGGACGCGAAGCGTCGGGCCCACCAGTGAGCCTTCGTAAGTTCGCAGAGTACACCAGATCGCCGTCGATGTAATGATGCGAATATTGCACCGCGAGCGTGGTGTCCAGGAGGCCGTTGCGGGACCGCCGTTCCTCAGGCTGGCCGAGCAGTTCTGTCGACGGCCGGTCCGCCAGTTGCACGGCGCCCGGGTCTCTGCGCACGAGCACTGGTGACGGCCGCGGTCAGGATTCCGCCGCCCACGGCGCCCTGGAAAAATCCTCTGCGAGTGGCTCTCATCAAACCTCCTGTTAATCCCCGGAATTATGGCAGAGTGGCACCGTTAATTCAATGGAAAAACCGGAGTACGGCTACAGTGCCATGCCCTTGCGCATCAAATATTGCTGATAAAGCCGATGAATATGGGTCATTCGTGGACCGGCGGATTTATCTTTCGATGGATTTTACCGACGTGACGAACAGATGGTGCGAACCCAGGTTTTCGACTTGTTCCACGACGAGTTCGCGCACGCATAAAGCTTGCTCCGGGACTGGAATCCCGAACAACTGCGAACGCGCCATTGGCAGCGGAAGCTTGCGCACCTCCCGATAAGCCTCCCGGTGATTCTTGCCGAGGGCATAAACCGTGCCCCTGGCCTGAACAGGCATCTCGCTCACCGCAATTTTTCCGATATCTTTGAAAATCGGGATCGCGGGGCTCGAAGAATGCAGGCCAAGGACGTACCAGCCGTCGCTCACCGGGCCAATCAGATCCATTGGAAATAGATTGCCCTTTTCCTCCGAACCGTAAGAGACCGCCACCACCGGCCGCGGCGCGTCATGCAAAATCCACATAGCGAACATATCGGCGGGCGTCATTCTGATGTTGCGCGGATTGCGATCACGCGCCGCCTTCCAGGCCTCGTAAGACCGAATCGCCGCGCCGCGCAGGCGCGAGACGCAATAATTCCGGCTCTCGCCCGCTTCGAAGAGAGCGATCCGCGATCCGCCAACCTCAAGTTCGCGGGCCATCCTCATTTTGATGCGACCAAGTACGCGACCAGCCCCACCGCGCTCCCTGACAACAATCAACCCGGCCTGACCGATGTGGGGCCAGGGCTTCGGCCCTGCCGCCGAGCTTCCGCTCGGCGTTCTCCCAACCGATCCGGCGCGCCGATACCGATTCGCCCGCCGAAACGGATCCCCCCGCCGATACCGGTCCGCCCGCCGATACCGATCCGCTCGCCGATACCGATCCGCTCGCCGACTCTTTTCCGAGCCGCGACCCAGCATCCCCTTTAGGGGTGCTGGCACGGAAGGGAGCGTCCCCCACCGCAATAGTCAAAGGAGCAAGCGCAACCATACGGTGGCATCGCGAAATATCCAGCTCTTCGCCACCATACTCAAGCGCGACACAAACCTGCCCGTCAGGATCGGGATGCCCCACACAAACCCAACCGGGCAGTCCGTTCGTCCTGAGAACAGCTTCTTCAAATCTCTGAAGCAGACGCGAGATCAAAAAATCAGCTTAAGTCCAAACTGAATCTGCCGCGAAGTCGTGACGGTATTCGTGATCAGACCCGCCGACGGACTCGCCACCCCATTAGCGAACATAATCGCATTCGGAGTCCCAAAGTTCGCATGGTTCGCAAGGTTGAAGACCTCCGTCCGGAACTGCAGATTCACTCTCTCGGCCAGCCGAAAGTTCTTGAACAAAGACATATCGACTTCCGCCAGCCCCGGACCGTTGTACACGCCCCGGCCGACGCTTCCCCAGGTGCCTGCGGTCGGGAGAATAAACGCGGCGGGATTGATCCACTGATTTGGATTTCCCGTGATGACAGCGCCGGTGAACGAAGGATTCAGCGTCGGCCGGTCCGGGTTCCGGGTGTTGCCGTCGCCCGAGCGATTCGAGCCAACAAGCGGTGTAATGGGAAAGCCGCTGAGGAACGTGGCGATCCCGTTCAACTGCCAGTCGCCAAAGATCCTGGCCACCACACCAGTACCCCTGCCGAATGGCAGCAGGTAACTGGCCGATATGCTTCCCTGCTCGCCCACGTTAAGCGCCGAAGGTCCATAGTCGGTGTGCAGATCGTTGCGGTTCATGACCATTTGCGATTCATTGCTGGCCTGCGCGCCGGTAAGCGCGGAGTTCATATCCAGATTCTTCGAAAACGTGTAATTCGCCCGCAATTGCAGACCTTTCGACAGGCGATGAATCAGGTCGATCTGCAGCGCGTTATAGCTGCTGTTGCCTTCGGTGTACCAGAAGAAACCCGCGCCCAGATACGGATTCGGCCGCGTGGGCTGCAATGGAATGTAAGCGGCGCCCTGCGGCACCGTCCCTCTGGCGGTGCCCATGCCGCCCGAAACGCAGCCGGTTGCGCTCTCACAGGTCTGCGCCGGAATCGTGTTCGGATCAATGCTGACAAAGCCGTGATAGCCATGGGAACCGACGTAGCCCACTCGAAGCGCGGTGTTCGAAGTCAGTTGTTGTTCCACCCGCACATTCCATTCCGCCACCGCCGGCGTATAAGCGTCCGGCTGAACGCCCTGAGGCGCATAGGTTGTGCACGGTGTTGGTACGCCCGGGTCCGCATGAGGGCGGGGGCTGCACTCCCGGCGTTACGGGAATCAACGGGAGCAGCGGGCCGGAAAAAGATGCCGATCCGTTCGCCGGAGGCAGCGCGTTCAGCAGAAAGCTAAGGTCGTCGATCAGCGAGTAGTAAATGCCGAACCCGGCCCGAACGAGGTCTTGCCTCTCCCGGAAGGATCCCATGCGAGGCCGACTCTCGGACGAGAACAGCTTCGTCGCATTGTTCTTCGTGAAGACGGAACTCGAGATGCGCGGCGCGGTCTCGAGCACGCCGTTCGCATCGGTGATGTAGTTCGCAGCCCGGCCCGACTCCTCATTCCAGCCGTTGGTGAATTCGTGGCGAAGTCCGAGGTTCAGCGTCAGGTTGCGACGCAGACGAATCGTGTCCTGGACATACCATGCGCCGAAAAGGCTTCTCCAGCCGAGCGCGTTGGGGTCAGGCACCACCTGAAACGTACTCGTCGGTCCCGGCGAGGAACGTCGCGAGAGTCGAGAACGTGGCCACGCCCAGCGTTCGCGAGGCGCCGTTTTCGTTATCCTGCACGCGCTGCAGCCAGACACCCGCGCTGATCTGATGCACGACCTTTGGTGATCTGGATGTCGTCCGAATAAGTGAACAGGTTTCTGCGATTCCATACATTCGCGGCATTGTTCGGGCCGGCGGACGTGATCGTCGCTGCGCCGGTAGTCGTCGTTCCGCCACCGATCACAATGCCGCCCGGGCCGCCGCCGGTCACGAACGAGAGATCCGGGCTGAATGTCGCCAGCGAAGCGGGGTCGAGATCGTAGGCCGCGCGTGAGAAGCCCGCGCGGAAGATATTGAGCATCTGCGGCGAGAAGATGTGCGTCTCCTGCAGGCTGGCCACCTGATTCCGAAGGATAGAATACGAGCCGAAAAGCGGGTCTGGCTGCGGCGTAAGACTGTCGCCGTCGTCGATCGTGTAAGAGCCGGTGAGAGTGTCGCGGTCACGGATCGCGTAATCCATTCGCGTCGTACCGAAGTCTTCACGGACGTCGGAGCGCGGATGGTTGTACGACAATGCCGCTCCACCGCCCAGCTTTGGTCCGTTCGCCGCCGGCCACATGTCAAGGTACTTCAACATCCCCGGATTGATCGTCGTGACGCCTGTCGCCGTTGTCAGGTCGGGAACGACCGTGACGTTACTGACAGCGAGAGACTGGCGGAATCCCTCGTAATTTCCAAACAGGAACAGCTTGTTTTTCTTCAAAGGACCGCCCAACGCGCCGCCGAACTGATTCCGGCGAAACGGAGGAATCGAGCCCTGGTCGAAATAGTTCCGCGCATCCAGAGCGCTGTTGCGAAGGAACTCGAAGACGGTTCCGTGCAAGGCATTGGTTCCGGATTGGGTCACGATATTCACCTGCGCGCCCGATCGTTTGCCATATTCGGCGGAATAGGTGTCCGTGAGGACGTTGAACTCGCGCACCGCATCGATTCCCAGCAGCTGCCCGCTCACCCCGCCCGGAGTAATCGCGAGCTGGCTGGTTCCCGTGTATTCAACGCCGTTCATGAGGAAGATATTCTCGGCTGGGCGGCGGCCGTCCACTGAAAACGTGTTCCCGTTACTCGTGCTGGTGTTTGCGCTTTTCAGGTTGTAAGCCACGGCGCCCGGATTCAGCGTGATCAGATTGTCGAAGCCTCGGCCGTTAAGGGGAAGGTCCTTGACTTCCCGTTCATTGACGAGGCCCGAATTCTGGGAGGTTGTGGTGTTGACGATCGGGTTTTCTTCCGAAATCGTTACCTGTTGAGCGATCTCGCCAATCTGGAGGCTTACATTGGCCACCGCTTCCTCACCCACCTGGAGACTGATCCCGGTTCGGACCACCTGCCTGAAGCCCGTCTTCTCGACCGTCAATTCCTGAGGGCCAAGCGGCAGCGAGAGGATCTTGTATTCACCGGATGCATCCGTCGTAGCGGTTCGCGTAGCGCCCGTCTCGATGCTCTTTATCGTGACGCTCGCCCCGCCGATACCTGCGCCTGTCGGATCTTCTACGCGTCCAGAAATCGACCCCGTAACCTGTGCCAGCACGGGTGCACAGCCCGCAACCAGCGCGAGTAACGCCATAAGCACGCTCTTTTGCCGATGCGGCGCCCAGGGAGATCCACTAAACCTCTGAATTTTCACGCAACCCTCACTGTTTGTTTAGAGTATTACATCAGATTCGACAACTCAGTGGCCGGCGCCGATATAGTAGAAACGCACCAGAAACAGAGCGGTCAGTGCGTAAACCATCCAGTTCACCTCACGGAAGCGGCCACGGAAAATGCGGATCAGCGTCCATGCGCAGAAGCCGAACGCCAGGCCGTTGGCAATGCTCCAGGTAAGCGGAATCGCCGTCATGGTGAGGAACGCGGGAATCGCAATTTCCGGGTCGGACCAGGGAATCTCCGCCGCGGCGGTCATCATCATGCTTCCGACGATGATCAGCGCTGGCGCCGTTGCGGTGCCGGGAATCGCGCCGGCGAGAGGCGCGACGAAAAGGGCGACGGCAAAAAGAAGCCCGGTCACGATCGCAGTGACTCCCGATCTCCCGCCCGCCGCGACACCCGCCGCGCTTTCCACGTAACTGACCACGGTCGAAGTGCCGGCCAGTGAACCCACGACGGTCGCGATCGCGTCGCTGAAGAGAATGCGGTTCATCCGGGGAACTCCGGCGGCGTGATCGAAGAGCCGCGCTTTCTTTCCGACGGCAAGCAGCGTCCCGACGTTATCGAACAAATCGACGAACAGAAAGACGAATACGATCTCGACCAGGCCGAGCCGCAACGCCGCCGGGATATCGAGCTGGAAAGCCGTCGAAGTGATGTCGCGGACGCTGTATGATTGGGGCTCCCAGTGTGCGGTTCCCGTCGCGACCGCAAGCAGCCAGGTGGCCGCTACCCCAATCAGGATGGCCGCTTTGAGGCCGGCGCACAGGCACACAGCGATCGCAAGCAGCCCGAACAAAGCCAGCAGCGTTTCAGGACTGCGCAGATTGCCCAAGGTGACCGTAGTCGAAGCGCTTGGCACCACGATACCGGCATTGCGAAAGCCGATAAGAGCGATGAACAATCCCACGCCCGCGGCAACGGCGGAATAGAGCTCCGGGGGAATCGCGCGAACGATCATCTGCCGCACGCCGGCCGCTGTCAGCAGGAGAAACGCAATCCCGGAGAGAAAGACCGCTCCCAGGGCTATATGCCAGTCGACCCCCATGCCCTTCACGACGGAGTAAGTGAAATACGCATTCAGCCCCATTCCGGGCGCGAGCGCAATCGGGTAACGAGCCAGCACGCCCATCAAAATGCTGCCGATCGCCGCCGCCAGGCAGGTCGCAGCCGTCACCCCGGCAACCGGCATCCCGGCTTCGTGAAGGATCGACGGGTTCACGAAGATGATGTACGCCATCGTCATGAACGTGGTGATGCCGGCGAGGCATTCCGTCTTCCAGTTCGTTCCGAGCGCCGCGAATTCGAAATAGCGCTCGGCGCGCTGGACAAGGAGCATGAAGGATTCTAACAGTGTGGGGCCAGGGCTTCGGCCCTGCCGCCGAGCTTCCGCTCGGCGCGGAGCTTTACGTCAGTACGGTAGCCCCGGCGATCTGGTCGCCGGCTCTCAGTCTCTTAATTCCGGATGAGCCTCTGCGCGCAGCAATACGCCGATCCTCGCCTGATTGACTACGCAAAGGCCGGGGTATACTGTTGCCGCGCGGATAACTAATGAAACTACTCGGGAAAGTCAATTTGTTGCTGATACTGATCTTCGGTTGCAGTTTCGGTATCACCGAAACATATGCCTACCGCTTTCTTATGAGGAATGCCCGCGCTGAGGTGATCCGGCAGGCGGGTCTGATGATGCAGGGAGCCACTTCGACCCGCAACTACACGGCTGACCGGATCAAACCAGTCCTCGAAAGTGAACTGGTGCGGAGTACCCATTTCTATCCGGAGTCCGTGCCCGCATTCGCCGCAATCCGCGTTTTTCAGTATCTGCGGCAAGGCGCCTACCACGATTACACCTACCGGGAGACCTCGTTGAATCCCACCAACCCGGCCGACCGTGCGGTGGACTGGGAAGCGGATATCATCAGCTCTTTCCGCAATCAAAGCGACACGGATCAAATCGTGGGTGAACGCGACACCCCTACCGGCAGATCACTTTTTGTGGCCCGGCCCTTACGCGCGGAAAAAACCTGTATGGAATGCCATGGCCTCCCGGCCGCAGCGCCAAAGGCAATGCTGCGTATCTACGGGGCGTCGAATGGTTTCGGATGGAAGCTGGGCGACGTAGTGGCCGCGCGCGTCGTTTCTGTTCCGATGGCCGTGCCCGTAAAGGAGGCGCGCCAGGCGTTTACCGAACTTTCCGTGGCTATGGCTTTGGTCTTCCTGTGTACGGTAGCGACCCTCAATTGGGCGCTATACATCCTGGTTCTGCGGCCAGTGCGTCGTCTTAGCGGGTTGGCTGACCGCGCCAGTACGGGCGAAACAGGAATGCCCGAGATCCCCGTCGAAGGTCGCGACGAGATTAGCCAGCTGACGGCGTCGTTCAATCGCATGTATACGAGCTTGCAAAAAGCCATGCGTATCCTGGGCGAATAGCGGGTAGCATCCGAATCGGTGGAGTCATACTCCCGTGGCCTGATTGTTCAGCATGCGCGCTTCGGTCAAAAAGCGGGAGCGGTCCCGGGGGTTGGTGATCTCGACAGCAACAGCATCACACAGTTCCGCCTGGCTGCGGCAACGCTGAGCCGCGCGGCGAACCAGCACGCTGGCAATCGGCCCGATGTAGAGCGTGAGCAATCTGATGATCGCGTCAGTGTCATCTGCTCGCATTTCCGGCGTGGCGCGCAGTTCAGGGGGCGAGGGCAGTGCTTCCGGGGAGTGTGCCGTTTTTCTCTTATCCGCGTCCAGCAGTTTTTCGATCGCCTCGCGGATTCCCGCAGCAACCTGTTCGAAGGCAATATCGAGGTTTTCGAATGTTGTGACCGGCTTGCCGTTTCGAGGAAGCGCCTGTAATCCGCGGAATGGTGTCGCTTTCCAGTCGACAGGTCGCAGGATTACCGGGATGACCAGCGCTTTCCCGGCTGCATGGCGCTCAAGCGCGGTCTTCATCTCGACATCGAAGCAGTAATCGGAAGCCAGAAAGTCGGCGCTGATCAGCAACAATATGATGTCGGCTTCCTCGAGATTGCTGTCGATCGCCTGCTTCCACTGATCGCCGGCGCCGATCTGGCGATCGTGCCAGGACCTCAGGAGACCTTGTCGCTCAAGCAGTTTCAGATGTTTTGCGAGTTCGTCCCGCAGATGCTCGTCGCGATGGGAATAAGAGCAGAATAGCTTGATTTGCGTAGGGCACCCTCCCGTCCGGAGTATATCTGTTGCGAGCCGGATCTATTAACGTAGAATACTCGTTCAGGAAACGGCTGCAATTTATCAGGGCCGGTTTAGTGCCGCGCGAGAAAGCGCAACAGCTCACGCAATGCTCTGCCCCGGTGGCTGACTTCGAACTTGCGCGGTCCTTCGACTTCTCCGAACGAACACCCGAACGCAGGGTAATAGAAGAGAGGGTCGTAACCGAACCCGCCGGGTCCCCGAGGTTCATAGAGAATCTCTCCTTCAACCTCGCCCCGAAAGGTGCGCTGCGATTCGCCGCCCTCAGCGAGGGCGATCACGCAGACGAACCGCGCGGTGCGCCGCGGATTATCGCCCAGACGTTCCAGCAGCAGGCGATTATTCGCCTCATCCGCTCCCGCGCCGCTAACGCCGGCGTACCGCGCGGAGAAGACGCCCGGTTCGCCGTCGAGCGCATTCACCATCAGGCCCGAGTCGTCCGCGAACAGAAGTCCCGGCGCGAAACGACTGTAATAGGCGGCCTTGAGCGCCGCGTTTTCTTCAAACGTCGCGCCGTTCTCTTCGGGCGGCGCCATCTCTTTCAATCCGGCTACCGGTTCAATGTCGATACCGAGTAACTCGCCCGCGAGTCTGAATTCGCGCAGCTTCCCCGGATTACCGGTGGCACAGTAAACCTTCACGCGAGTTCGATCGCGGCTTTCTGAATGGCAACCAGCTCCGCGATCCCAGCTTTTGCAAGCCCCGTCATACTGGCCATCTGCGTGTCGTCGAAGCTCTTGTGCTCGGCCGTTGCCTGAAACTCAACGAACCGCCCGGCATCGGTCATCACGACGTTCGCATCCACATCCGCCCGCGAATCCTCCTCGTAGCAGAGATCGAGGATAGCCGCGCCCTGCACCATGCCGACACTGATTGCAGCCACCGCGCCGGTAAGCGGCGATTTCGAAAGCGTTTTATACTTCAGCAGCTGCTTAATCGCCAGCGCCAGCGCGACATAAGCGCCCGTAATCGACGCCACCCGCGTCCCGCCATCAGCCTGCAGAACGTCGCAATCGAGAATAACGGAACGCTCGCCGAGCAACTGGAGGTCAATGACAGATCTCAGCGACCGCCCGATCAGCCGTTGAATTTCATGCGTCCTTCCGCTGGGCCTTCCTTTAGCTACCTCGCGCGCCGTGCGAGTCGAGGTGGCGCGCGGCAGCATGGAGTACTCGGCTGTTACCCAGCCTTTGCCCGTGTTACGCATAAACGGCGGAACGGAGCTCTCGACGCTCGCCGCGCACAAGACCTGCGTGTTGCCGATCGTAATCAGCGCGGATCCTTCCGCCGTTTTCAGATAGCCGGTCGCGATTTCGACCGGGCGGAGTTCATCCGGCTGCCGGCCGTCAGGACGCATTTTTCATTACCTCATAGAGCAGGATCATGGTCAGAATCATTCCCAGAATCAGAAAAACGATACACGGAACTCCCGCCTTCATTTGCGGTGGCGCGGCGGATTTGGGCCGCGCAGGCTTGTATTTACCCATTCGTACTCGAAGCGTTGATTTTCAAGCGAGGCTGCTACTCTTACGGACGTGATTTGGAGACGCCAAACCAGTTTACTATTCGCGCTGATTGCGGTTGCCGGCTGTGGCTCGGGCCGGATGGCGAAGCCGGAACTGCCGGAATCGATCTCGCCGGGCTGGAAACTCTCTTCGTTTAATCCAGCGGCCGCACCCGCGGGAGTTCCGCGGGACGGTTCGCCCGAATGCTGGAAGGGCGATTACGGCGGACCGGGTACCGTGCGCGTCTGGCTGTGCGGATACAAAGTGCGGGAGACCGCGTTCGACGCGGTGCAGCGTGCCCGCACCGAAGCGCAAATGGTGAAGTTTCAGGAAGGCTCTTACCTCGTGCTGGTTCAGTGGAACAATGTTTCAAAGGAGAACCTCAGCGCGCTGGTACGCGCGATTCAGAAAGCTCTGCAGCCAAAATAAGGCTCTTGCATGAAGCTTTTTACCATCGGCTTTACAAAGAAGTCCGCGGAGGTTTTCTTCACGCGCCTGCAAGATGCGGGAGTGAAACGGATCGTCGATGTCCGTCTCAACAATGTCTCGCAGCTCGCGGGCTTCTCGAAGAAAGACGATCTGCGTTATTTTGCGAAGGCGATTTGTAACATCGACTACATCCACATACCCGACTTAGCCCCGACCGCCGCGATCCTCGACCCTTATAAGAAGGCAAAGCATGCTGACTGGAGCCTCTACCAGCAGCAGTTTCTCGAACTAATCCGCGCGCGACAAATCGAACGAACACTCTCGCCCGACCTGCTCGACGGCGGCTGCTTGCTGTGCAGTGAGGAAAGCCCTCATCATTGCCATCGCAGGCTCGTGGCCGAATACCTGCGAGACCGGTGGAAGAATGTCGAGATCGAGCACCTTCTTTAAGCGATGGCTGGCCGGCCCGTCCCGATAAAGTAGAAGCGATGAATCAAAAAGCTAAGGCGGAATTGTTTCGCAGTTTGCACGCGGGCCGCGAAGTCCTTGTGCTCCCCAACGCGTGGGATGCCATCAGTGCGCGTATCGTCGAAGCCGAAGGGTTCCCGGCTGTGGCGACCAGCAGCGCGGGCGTCGCCGCCGTGCTCGGCTATCCCGACGGTCAGCAGATCCCGCGTTCTGAAATGCTCTTCCTCCTCGGGAAGATCACGCGGGCGGTTATTGTGCCGGTAACCGCCGATGTCGAAGCGGGTTACGACGACCCGGTGAATACGGCGCTCGACGTGATCTCCTCGGGCGCGGTCGGAATGAATCTGGAGGACATGGCGAACCATGAACTCATTTCACTGGAGCAACAGCTGGTCACCATTCGCGCGATTAAGGAAGCGACAGACTCCGAAGGCGTGCCGCTTGTCCTCAATGCCCGCACTGACATCTTTCTCGCCCAGCATGGTGATCCGGCGACGCGCTTTGATCGTGCGGTCGAGCGCCTGAACGCGTTTCACGAGGCCGGCGCCGACTGCCTCTTCGCGCCCGGGGTCACCGATGCCGAAACCATCGGGCGCCTGGTCACCGCAGTCAAGGGACCGTTGAATATCCTCGCAATGGCCGGCACGCCGTCCATTCCCGAATTGAAGCGGCTGGGCGTAAGGCGCGTAAGCCTGGGGTCGGGCACATCGCGCGTCTCGCTGGGCGCATTACAGCGCTTCTCCCGCCAGATCCGCGATGACGGGACGTTCACGTCGCTCGGGACCGATGCCGTCCCATACCAGGATGTTCAGAAGCTGCTGACCCGTTAATGCGGCTCTCGGATTTCGATTACGACCTCCCTGAAGAGCTGATCGCCCAGGAACCGCCCGCCGAACGCGACGGCGCACGAATGCTCGTGGTCCATCGCGCGGAGCAGCGATTCGAAGACCGGCAGTTCCGCGATTTCCCGTCATTCCTGCAGCGAAGGCGACTGCGTCGTTTTGAACGACTCCCGGGTGCTGCCTTCCCGCTTGCTGGCCGGGAAGATCGAGGTCCTGCTTCTTGAACCGATTTCGGCAGACCAGCGTGAATGGCGCGCTCTGGTTCGGCCTGGGCGCAAGCTAAGGCCAGGGACGGTCATTCAGTTTGACGATCTCTCTGCCGAGATTGTCGCCGAGGGTCAGCGAGGTGAACGCACCGTCCGCTTCCCTTCAGATTCGGATATCTACGCCGCTCTGGACCGACTCGGTCACATGCCGCTGCCGCCTTACATCAAACGCCAGGACCAGCTCTCGGACCGGGACCGTTACCAGACTGTCTTCGCGCGCGAGCGCGGTTCCGTCGCGGCCCCCACGGCAGGCCTGCACTTTACCGGCGAAATCCTCGACCAAGTCCGAAGCTCCGGCGCCGCTATCGCCAAAGTTACGCTGCATGTCGGGCTCGGAACCTTTCAACCGATCGACCGCGAGGACTTCGAGAACCACCACTTACATCTCGAACGCTACTCGATCGGCGAGGACTCCTGGCGCGAGATCGAATCCGCGCGCCGCGTCGTTGCTGTGGGGACAACCAGCGTCAGGACACTCGAATCGGCTGCTGCGACCGGCCGGCGCAGCGGCGCGACCGACCTGTTTATCTATCCGGGCTACGAGTTCCGCCGCACCGGAGCGATACTCACGAACTTCCATCTGCCGCGGACGAGTCTCCTCCTGCTGGTCTGCGCGCTCGCAGGGACGGAACTTACTCTCGCGGCCTATCGCCACGCGGTTGCGGAGCGATACCGGTTCTTTTCCTATGGCGACTGCATGTTAATCCTTTAGCGTAAAATGAAATTTCCAAGACGATGACTCTCGACGAACTTGACCGCGAATACACACCGCTCCGGGAACAGGCATCTGCCGTTCGGAGTTATCTTTGACGCCCCCAAAAAGAAGAAAGAACTAGCCTCCACCGAAGAACAGATTTCCGCTCCCGACTTCTGGTCCCAGCCCGAACGCAGCCAGAAGGTGATGCAGGATCGCAAGCGCCTCGAAGAAGCCATCGAAAACGACAAGCAGGTCGGCGGCATGACCGACGATCTGGACACGCTTTTCGAACTCGCCCGCGAGGGCGAGTCCGTCAACGGCGACATCGAGCGCGAACTGAAGCGCTACTCCGAACGTTCTCGGCAAGCTCGAAACCGGCATGCTGCTCTCCGGCGAGAACGACGCGCGCGACGCCATCATGACGATTCATCCGGGCGCGGGCGGCACCGAGTCGCAGGACTGGGCCGAGATGCTTCTCCGCATGTATCTGCGGTGGGCCGAGCTCAACGACTTCAAGACCGTGATGACCGACCGACTTGAAGGCGAAGGCGCGGGCATCAAGTCGGCCACGTTCGA
Organism: Terriglobia bacterium; assembly: GCA_963718155.1. Lineage (GTDB taxonomy): Bacteria > Acidobacteriota > Terriglobia > Bryobacterales > Bryobacteraceae > BOG-234. Next base: position 50,456 of record CAVQYP010000013.1, read on the forward strand.
GGTCAACGGCCCGAACGCTTACGGGCTGCTGCAGTCGGAGATCGGCGTTCACCGGCTGGTGCGGATCTCGCCGTTCGACGCGAACGCGCGCCGCCACACTTCGTTCGCTTCGGTCTTCGTCTTTCCGCAGATCGACGACGAGATCAAGATCGACATCAAGCTCGACGATCTGCGTATCGACACGTTTCGTTCCGGCGGCGCGGGCGGCCAGCACGTCAACATGACGGACTCCGCGGTGCGCATCACCCACTTCCCGACCGGTATCGTCGTGCAGTGCCAGAACGAGCGGTCGCAGCACAAGAACCGCGACACCGCGATGAAGCAGCTGCGGGCGCGGCTCTATGAGTTCGAGATGGAGAAGAAGCGCGAAGAGACGCGCAAGACCGAAGCCTCCAAGCTCGAAATCAATTTCGGCAGCCAGATCCGCAGCTACGTGCTGGCGCCCTACCGGCTGATCAAGGACCATCGCACCAAGCTCGCGGTCGGCGACGTGGACCGCGTGCTCGATGGGGATCTCGAACCGCTGATCCACGCATTTCTGGTCTGGCACAAGACCGGCAAGACCGCGGGCGAAGGCCCGGATCTCGAAGATTGAGCGAGATTGTCCAGGGCGGCCGAACTGCTGCGGGCCGGACGGCTGGTGGCATTCCCGACCGAGACGGTTTACGGTCTCGGCGCGAACGCCCTCGACGAGGCGGCGGTTCGCCGAATCTTCGAAGCCAAGGGGCGGCCGCTGTCGAGCCCGCTTATCGTCCATGTCGCGAGCATCGATATGGCCCGCGACCTTGCGCTCGAATGGCCCGAAAAAGCCGGCCTCCTCGCCCTCCGTTTCTGGCCCGGGCCGCTCACGCTCGTTGTGCCCAAGAGAGCCGAAATACCCGATGTCGTTACCGCCGGACTGCCCAGCGTCGGGTTGCGGATTCCGGCGCATCCGCTGGCGCAGGCGTTACTTGAAGCAGCGCAAATTCCTATCGCGGCGCCGAGCGCGAATCGGTTCACCGAACTTTCACCCACCACTGCGGAACATGTCCGCGAAGGGCTCGGGTCTCGCGTCGATCTGATTCTCGATGGTGGGCCTTGCGCCGTCGGCATCGAAAGCACTGTCCTCTCCTTTGCGGGAAGTGTCCCGCGTATTCTTCGGCCCGGCATGATCACACGCAGTCAAATCGAGGACGCGATCGGCGCTGTGGAAATTGGCGGAGGGGCCGAGTCTCCGGGACAGCATCCGCGCCATTACAGCCCCCGGACCCCCATCATTCTCGGCCCTTCGCCGGACACGGGCCGGGGAACGCGGCTCGATCTCGACTGGATACCAGGCGATGCCGCGCGGCTCTACGGCCTGCTTCACGATCTCGATCGCGAAGGGTACGACTGGATCGCGATCGAACTTCCACCCGACACTCCGGAATGGGCGGGCGTTCGCGACCGGCTGGTCCGGGCCGCGTACAAGATATAATTCCGCCGAATGAAAAAACTCGTTGCACTTCTCTTCGCCGCAGCGGCAATCGCTGCCCTGCCCGCCGGGTATGAACACTGGACTTCGGAACAACTCTCCGCACGCGAGAAGACCTTACCCGCCAGGATGAGCAGCGTCAAGGTTGCCACTTCATCCCTCGGCGGATGGGGCAACCATTCGATGTCGCTGGTCCATCGCGAGGGGTCCGGCCAGGCCGAGCTGCATCAGACGCAGTCGGACATCCTGATTGTTCAGAGCGGCGAGGGCTCGATTGTGATCGGCGGTACGATTCCGGACGGCAAGACTACGACGCCTCACGAGATTCGCGGATCCAAAATCAACGGCGGTGAAACGCAACCTCTTCATCCCGGCGATGTGCTGCACATCTCTCCGCGCACTCCCCACCAGATCGTGCTGGAGCCTGGGCACAAAATCGACTACCTTGCGGTAAAAGTCGACGCCCGTTAACGCCGGAGAGCATCCAAGTCGAATATGCCTACGAAAGCGTACGCCGCTCAATCGCCAACTTCGGCGGTTGGGCCACATTCCATTCAACGCCGCGACCCAACTCCGGACGACGTGGTGATCGACATTCTTTATTGCGGCGTGTGCCATTCCGACCTCCATCAGGCTCGGGATGAGTGGCACGATGCACTTCCAACGACTTATCCTGTCGTTCCTGGCCATGAGATTGTCGGCCGCGTTTCAAAGGTCGGCAAAAATGTTACAAAGTTCAAAGAGGGCGATTCGGCCGCGGTCGGCTGCATGGTTGATTCGGACCGCACCTGCGAGAACTGCCAGAAGGGTCTGGAGCAGTACTGCATCAGCTTTCCCACCTTCACCTACAACAGCCCCGACAAGCATACGGGCGGCGTCACCTACGGAGGTTACTCCGCGAATATTGTCGTTGATCAGGCTTTTGTACTGAAGGTCTCAGACAAGGTCGACCTGGCCGCGACCGCGCCTCTGCTTTGCGCCGGGATTACGACCTGGTCGCCGTTGAAACACTGGAAGGTCGGGCCGGGTCAGAAGGTCGGCGTCGTCGGGCTTGGCGGTTTGGGCCACATGGCGATCAAGTTCGCTCACGCATTGGGCGCTCATGTCGTTCTGTTCACCACTTCGCCGGGGAAGAGTGATGATGCCAAACGGCTCGGCGCCGACGAAGTCGTTCTGTCCAAAGACGCCAACGCGATGTCGAAGCATGCGGGCAGCTTTAATTTCATCCTGGACGCTGTGTCCGCGGATCACGATGTCAGTGCATATCTCAGCCTCCTCAAGCTGGATGGAACTTTGTGTCTGGTTGGTGCGCCGGAGAAACCACTACCGGTCGGCGCATTTAGTCTTCTGATGAACCGGCGCCAGTTCAGCGGTTCTGCGATCGGCGGAATTCCGGAGACGCAGGAGATGCTGGATTTCTGCGCGGATCACGGGATTACGAGCGATATTGAGATGATTAAAATTCAGCAGATTAATGAGGCTTATGACCGGCTGCTGAAAGGCGATGTTAAGTATCGGTTCGTTATCAATATGGCCTCACTTCAGTAAGTCCTTTAGTAAGGGGACCGTTTTAGGATCGGGATGGGAGTTGGGGAGAGATTTTATGTAGTTGTAGATCTCTCCCAACTCGGAATCCGATACTACTTTGGCTGAGAAGGACGGCATTCGGTTTGGCTGCTTTGGATTCCGTACATAGGCTATAAAGGCTTCCTGCGACATTTTCATGGGGACCAGGGGTGCTCCTGGACCTGTCTGGCCTGAGTAGCCGTGGCAGGTGTAGCACATGTATTTGTCGATGTAGAGGGCTTTGCCGGGGGGCTGATCGGCGGCTATGGCGGGGAGCGCGATCAGGAGCGCGAATAGTAGTAAAAGTTGGGGGGTCGCTCCCTTCCGTGCCAGCACCCCTGAAGGGGATGCTGGGTCGCGGCTCGGAAGGGTTTCGGGCGTTGGAAGTTTCAGATTTTTAAAGGGCATCGGTTAGCGGGGCTGGGTTATTACGTCGATCAGCGCCGGCTCTCCCTTCTTTACTCGTTCGATGCCTCGTTTGAAGGCGGCCTGGAGGTCTTTGGGGTCGGTGATGGGGCCTTCGCCGTAGAACCCGTAAGCTTGCGCCATCTTTGCGTAGTCGATGTTCGGGTTGGTGATCTTTGTTCCTATGTGGCAGCGGTCAGCGCCCCGGTTGTGAAGGCTGGCCTGCTGTTGCACGAACATTACTTCGGCGTGGTAAGCCCGGTTGTTGTGCATGATATGCAGCATCGGGATCTGATGGTGGGCTGCCGTCCAGAGGACTCCGGGCGCGTAGTTCAGGTCACCATCGGTCTGTATGTTTATCGAAAGCCTGCCATGCTTCTTATTGGCAAGGGCGGCTCCTACTGCCATCGGCGCTCCCGCACCCATGCCTCCGGCTCCATGGGAACCCAGGTATTGATAGTGTTTATCGAAGTCCCATAGCTTGTTCGGCCATTCGCTGATGAAGCCCTGCCAGGATACCAGGGACCAGTCTTCGTTCTTAATCAACGGCCATAGTTCGGCGGACATGCGCGCGAGACTTACGGGGCTCGCATCCCATCCTATGGCCGCCTGTTCGATGGCACGGTTGCGAGCCTGAAGGTTGGCCGCGGCGACCTTTGCGCCTCGTTCCTCAAAGGCTCTCTTGCGATCCGGAGTGATCAGCTTTTTGCAGGCTTCTATCAGGGCGGGCAGCGACGCTTCGGCGTCCGCTCCGATATCGAGATCCACATCGGCCGCGTAGTGTCCGAAATCCTGAATATTGCTCTTGAGGTAGAGATTGCCGGCGGTGATGTTAATTGTTTTGGCGCCACGCGCACGGGCGGCTCGAGCGGGTCCGGCGGCGTCGGCGACTTCGAGATTGAGAACTACGTCGGGACGATAGGTGGGGCCTCCCGTACCGGCCAGCGGGTGGCGCAATGGGAAGTTCATGCGCTCGGAACTGTTGACTGGCGCCTGCAAGGTCTCGGCGAGCTCGACCAGCAACTTCATCCCATTGGGCGTGCGCGCGGCCCGTTGCGCCACGATGATGGGACTTTCGGCATTCACGAGCATACGGGCGGCTTCGGCGAGAGTTGCGTCGTCGCCTTGCGGGGGCGTGGTCAGAGTCAGTCTGGGGATGGCCGGCCGCGGTCCCGTTTGGGCTCTCGCCTGGATTTCATTGTTGGCCACAATGAGAACCGGGCCCATGGGTGGAGTCATGGCTATCTTGTAAGCCCGCACCGCCGACTCAGCGAAGTGTCCGAGCGAGTAAGGCTCGTCATCCCATTTGACGTACTCGCGAACCAGCGCGCCCATATCCTGCGCGCTATGCAAGGACTCGACACCCGCCCCGCGAACGGCTCCATCGGCGTGATTTCCGACAACGATGTAGACGGGTATGCGGTCGGCGTAGGCGTTGTAGATGGCCATGGACGCGTGCTGCAGTCCGACGGTACCGTGAATCAACGCCATCATCGGCTTGCCTTCGATTTTGGCGTAACCGTGGGCCATGGCTACGGCCGATTCCTCATGGCAGCAGGTCAGGAACTCGGGACTTTTGTTCTCACCGTAGTTGATGAGAGACTCATGCAGCGATTCGAAGGTGGAACCGGGATTCGCGGTGAGATATTCGAGGTCAAGGGTCTTGAGGACATCGACCATGAAGTCGGAGCCCGGGTGCTCGATGACTCGCGCGGAGGCGAGGGGCGGGCGGGCACCGGTATCAGCGGCAAGAGTTTGGGCATTCGGCTGCGCGGTCGCATTACGCGGCGCTTCCGGTTCCTGGGCGAGCAAATTCGAAGGTGCGGCGGAAAATGCCGCGCCCGCTCCTCCCGCTACAGCGCTTTTCAGGAATCGACGACGGAGGAATCCGCGCCGGCCTATCGGTGATTTCGTGGATTTCGCCATTTCTGGGGACAAATATACTCCATTCGCAAATTAGCAGGACGCCAGCGAGGCTCATGCAGCCGTCACATTGACCACTTCGGAGCGTATCGGCGGTAGTTTTCGAAATCGTAGTGGTGTCTTTGGGCGGTTGCGATGTCTGCGAGACGGAACTGGCGGCGCGCTTCGGCTTCGATTTCGGCGGTCGAAAAAACGAACTGTCGGGTGATCGGTTCGGTTTCGGTCTGGATGTGATGGTTGCCGTGTTTCACTTTCATCTTCAGGAGATTGCGCTCGGCTACGGCTGCGTCGAGTTCGGCTTGCCTTTGGGCTTTGCGTTCGGCCTGGAGGGCTTTGAGTTCGCGCAGGGATTTTTCGAGCGTGCGATGGAGACGCTGTTCGTAGAGGCTGAGGTTGAGGAAGGATTTGTTGTCGTCGCGGAAGACTCGCGCGGCGGTGAGGACGGCGTGGACCTGGACATGTTCGGTTTCGATTTCGCCCGCTTCTTCGGAATGGCCGAGGGAGAGCATGGCGTCTTCGAGCGAGCGGGCTCGGTTGAGGCGCCATTGGGTGTCACAGAAGGTCTGGGCGTACTGCTCTTCGAGCGGGGTCTCGGGGGCGAGGGTCTGGAAGAGGCGCCGGCAGAAGATGTGGTATTGGTCCATGTCTTCGTAGGGCATGACGATGGTGCGGCCAGTCAGGCCGTGGCGCAGGGCGTTCAGAGCGGAACGCGTTTTGCCTTCTTCGGTGCGGGGTCCGGTGGACTGGTTGGGGGTCGGGGATGCTGCGTTACTTGATGCCGATTCGGTTGCCGGGGACATGGGTCTTTTGTTTTCTCCTGGTTATTCTTTAGCATGCGGTTTTGGGGATGGCGCCGCCCGTTTGCATTAAAGCGTTGATTTTACGGAGAAAAAAGTGTGGCTGAACGTGTGATCGCGGAGTGGGCGTTCTCCATTTAGGCCTTGAGACTTACCCGATCTCATATCAGTTCGGCGCGTGGGCGCCGGTATTGACGGTGATTGATAGGCCCACCAGACGAATTCGTGGCAGTTAATCGTAATTCCGTTCATCCAGGGGGGAGAATGCAGGAAATGCTCAGATTGCCGATGCGCAACCGTGGGCCGCAGGGCGAGTCTGTACCGGTTGCCGACTTTCAAACCGTCGGGCGGTCGGCGAATGCAAGCACGTTTCCCAGGAGAGATCCGTCAGCGCCGCACAGGCGGCCCGCGCTCTCCGCTGAACCGATGTACGAGTCGCGCCTCTTACGGGCGGGACGCGCAACTATACTACGATTGACGGTATCTGAAAGGACAGTCTACAACCGACCTGAGTCGGAACTACAACGTTTTCCTCAGTTGGTCGGGCGAACGAAGCCGGCTTGTGTCCGAGTTTCTCCGTGACTGGATTTCGCAAGTAGTCCAAGCCGTAAAGCCGTGGATGTCAGAATCCGAGGTCGAAAAGGGAACCCGCAGCCTCCATGAGATAGGGAAAGCCCTTGCCGACATTAAAGTTGGCATAGTGTGTCTGACACCTGAGAATCTCGATCGAGCCTGGCTACTGTACGAGGCTGGGTGCCGATCCAAATCGATAGATGAGCGGACGCGCTTGTGTACCTATTTGATCGCCGACCTCGAACCCTCCGACGTCCGCGCTGTTAGGCATGTTTCAAGCGACCCGCGCCACAAAGGAAGAAACGCTGAAACTACTGAAGACTATCAACCGCGTCGTCGGCGATGATCCAATAAGCGAAGAAAACCTCACGGCCGTCTTCGAGGTCATGTGACCGAAGCTCGAACAGCGCTTTGCGACGCTTCCGCCTCCCGCCGAAATCGTACCGCCCAAACGGGCGGATCACGAGATTCTGAACGAGATTCTTGAATTGGGCAGGGCGCAAGCAGCCTCTCGGGACAAAACCAAATTTATCGATACCTACATTCCCACCTTCCAGCAGTTCATTCCGCTTCTCCAGCGCGTAGTCGCCGAGTTGAATCGGCGCAACACGCAACAGATAAACGCAACCCTCCGTCATCCGACCGATACATCTTTGGAGCGTAGCGTCGCCGGGAACTCTCACCTGAATACGTTCACCTTCCCGAAGACTCTTGAGAAGGCGATGCCTACGGACCCACGCTCCGCATGCCGGTCGCTTGATCTGGTGCAGATGTTCGGCGGTAGTGGCGCCGCACAGGGCAGCCCGCCGTACGGCCAACTTCGCTTGACCGTGAAAGGGCGCGATTTGGAGACTGGCGCAGACGAGACTTTCGAGATTTCCTTCACGCTGGAGGTCCATACGGCCCGAAAGCTCGCGCGCTACGTGGAGCAGATTGCAGACGACGCGGAACGCAATCAGGCGCGGTTCGAGGCCGACAATATCCAGAAACTACAGGAGGTCCGTGAAGCCCTCGTTAAGGCGAATGTTACACCACCCGAGCATTTGGGGAAGAAGGACGTCTAAGCGGCAACAAAAGCCGCCCCGCGCGAAGGCAGGAGCGGCGGTTCTCCGAGTAGCGTGACACGCTCGGAGCTGCGGTGACGGGCACGTCCACCTGTACGAAATGCCGTTTTAAACCGGCCCTCCCCTTGAGGCCCACGTCGCCGTAACGGACCTTCACGGCGGAGCAGACTCGTGGCGCGTAGCGCTCGCTGCATCATTCCATGCATCGAACAGCTAAACCTCCGTCACAGTCGCTTACTCCGCAGCGGTCACCACCCCGCCCCGAATTCCGGCACGTTGCAAGTAATGGCGCACGACGGAAGAGAACCGACCGGGGCGGGTTGTCTAGACCTGATGCGGACGGCGATCACCTGATCATGCTAATGATTGCGCCGGCAATGCGCGCCGTGTTCGGTTCATCCGTTGCTAGACCACCTTTATCGACTGACAAGGGAATATCACTCGGGAGGAAGCACCTCAAAACGAAACCTGTCAGCCGATGAGCCTGAAGCGGTGTCACGACTAGATCACGTGTCTCGATCAACCTCTGTAGCCATGTACAAGATCACTCGTGTCCAAATTAGCGCGGGAATGGAGAGGTGAAGCCTCTGGTAGCTTGAGTTCAGTTCCGGCAAGAACAAGCCCAGGCGAACCAGGAGACTTCACCATGAAACGAGTATGCAGCATCTTCAGTCAGGTTTTGCAGTTGATCCCGCGGGACAGGTTTGAAGCGGCGGTCGGGAAGCATCACGCGGAGCGCCACGCGCGGGGCTTTACCAGTTGGGGGCAGTTCGTGGCCATGCTGTTCTGTCAACTGGCGCAGGCGAAATCGCTTCGGGAGATCACCGAAGGGCTGCAGGCCAGTGAAGGAAAACTGAAGCATTTGGGTTTGCCCGAAGCGCCGGCACGCTCCACGCTGGCCTACGCCAACAGCCATCGGCCCTGGCAGTTGTTCGAAACCGTGTTCCACGAGTTGCTCGGAGATTGCCGCAAGCGGTTGGGCACGGGTAAAGCGGGTGCGAGTCTGGGTTTGCCCGGGAAGTTGCTGAGTTTGGATGCGACGGTGATCGATCTCTGCGCCGCAGTGTTCGACTGGGCTAAGTTCCGGACCACCAAAGGAGCGGTGAAACTGCATCTGCTGCTGGACCATGATGGCTATCTGCCGTGCTATGCGGTGGTGACCGAAGGCAAAGTGCACGAGATTCAGGTAGCGCGAAAACTGAAACTACAGAGCGGCACGATGCTGGTATTCGATCGGGGTTACACCGACTATGAATGGTTCCGGCGACTGACCGAAGAGGAGGTGCACTTCGTGACGCGCCTGAAGGACAACGCGGCGTATCTGGTCGTGGAACGCCGTAGCGCGGAGGAGAAAGGCATTCTGGCGGATGAAATCATCGCGATGGAAAAACAGGCGCAGGCCGACACCGAGACCGCTCCGTTTCTGCGGCGCGTGCGCTACTGGGATGAGACCGCGCAACGGGAACTCGTCTTTCTGACCAATCATCTGGAGTTGCCGGCTGCCACCATCGCCGCCATATACAAGGAGCGCTGGCAGATAGAACTGCTCTTCAAGGCGCTGAAACAGAATCTGCGCATCAAGACGTTCGTGGGCACGACGGCCAATGCGCTGAAGACGCAAATCTGGACAGCACTGATCGCCTTGCTGGCGGTGAAGTTTCTTCAACTACAGGCAAAATTCCCCTGGAGCCTCTCTCGGCTGATCGCCTTATTGAGACAGCAACTGTTCGTGTACCGCGATCTGTGGCGCTGGATCGAGTCACCCTTCGAATCACCCCTGCCACTTACCGAGGAAGATTCACCACAACTGCCGTTCGCGTGGGCACGATGATTCTGGAGAGCAGCCAACCTGGTCCGCCGTTTTGCGCCAGCGCACCCGTATCCCGTTTCAGATCAATCCGCCGGCCTGAAAAATGCCGCTAATTTGGACACCAGTGGTACAAGATATAAGGAGTCCATTCTGATACAGTTCAAGCCAACATTCGAGCTTCCGTTCTGGCTCCCACCAGGTCGTTTCTCCCCGGCCCCCCCGACTCGGCGCGCTATATACCGTGAGATGAACATCTTGCTTGTCTTTGTACGCTTCGCCGGCAAGCCCCCGGGCGACGGCAACAAACGGTCCAGCGCCGCGATTCCCGACAGAATTGATTCGATCGCCATTCAGCATAATGGCTACCGAGTCGTCGACCATACTGCAGACGTCCTTGATAGACAACTCCACGAGCGATTCCACCTGGCCGACAGGGATATCCCAAATTTTGCGATATTCCATGCCATCTTGTGGCCATACCGCCCTTGGCGTCAGACAGAGGTCAACGGCGATTCTGGTGCCATAAGGCCGTCGCGAGGTGGTGTCAGGTTCTCGGGGACACAGAGTGATGTCAGTGAGATTGCGTATTGTGAGTGCCAGCCCACACGGCGTGTGTCCTACCTTCTTAGACTCAACAACCAGCGACTCGCACCACATGAGGCCCCCTGTGACACCCAGCCCACATCGCACGTACGTTTGGTCAAGCTGCAGGATGCCAAGATCCTGCCATCCCGAAGCGTCTGGCTGGAGGAAGTATCGAAACAGTTCGCGGTGTGTCATGCCGGGACCGTTGTCCTGGATGACAACCGTGCCGCCTCGCACTGTTATTTCGATCTCGGGCGAGCGTTGATTCCGAGTGGCCAGGATGCTGTTCTCGATCAATTCAAACACTATGCCCAAGTGCCGCTGCCATTTCCCGAAAGATCCCGTGAGATCCTGGCTGCTCTTATTATGGACGTACTCAATATCACAACCTGCCAACAGGCACAGTACCTCCTCAGCAATTTGCGCGAAAGCCCGCTTCTGGGCGAAGTCCAAGATCTGTTCTCGGTGTCCCACCCTCAGCGCATGGAGCATACCCAAGTAGTCGATGCTGCCAGCCGATCAATCTGAACTTCTTCCGAACGCAGTTGTTCGTACTTAACAAAGAGTTGGATGAGAGTGTCGACCTCAGAAGCCGTGAGAAACCGCGATGGTTCTTCAAACTCGATCGTGTTGAAGACGGTGGCGAGCTCGGTAGATGCGAGGAAAGGCGATCGCCGGTGTTCTATGTAGCCCTTCGCGAGGTACGTGAGCTTTTCAAAGACAAGTTCGTCAGTTGTACCCCACTCGGAATCCTTCAGAGATTGTTTTTGACGAAGCGCTCGCAGCGCGGCGAAACACCTATTCTTAAGGATGTCGTACGCGGCGTTTCCAAGAATTCCCGCCCCGATTACGGACGCCAAGTATGTGAGCGCCTCGATCGGCTCTATATTGTAGCGAGTTCCGATCTTTCCAGCTTTGCGTACCTGTTCGAGAAATGGATTGCCATACTGCCAAGCAGAGAAAGAAATGCCTGCGGCGAGCACCTGGAGCAATTCGACTTCATCTTTGTTCAAATCTACGCCACAGGCGGGGCACGATGACCCGGATCGCATCGACTCTGGCAACGCCATCTCGGCAAAGCACTTCGGACACGCGATATTCAATTGCCGCGGCATCCTACAATTCTCTCCCTTTCCGAGGCATCTTGTACTTGGCCCGAATCGTTTGTACAGCAGATGCAACTCCACCATCTTACGAAAACACTGAAACAACGAAACAACGCTTCTGTTCGGAGTGTCTCTAACGTTGCAGACGTCAGTAATCTAAGTTCGATCGTTTGTGCCCTTGACCAGTGTGCCAGGGCCAAAGCGTAATTGTAGAGCGGCATCATGCGCAAGTTTGCATGCCGGGCGCGGTGTCGATCAACTTGCCGCAAAAACGCGCAAGCCGTCGATGTTACTGCGCGCGAGCGTCTACCGAATTCTTATCACTTGGCCTGGCCGGATCGAGCTCAGTGCCGATGTGGCCGAAAGCACCAGTGGCTCCAGGTCCCGTAATCGGTTTGACGATCCATAAAGGATCAGTAATGAAATCGTCCGTCCCGCGAGGTTCTGTTGATCCGGGATATGCTGATCGACGGTGATAAGCACGTCAAACCCTGCCGCCTCGGCGGCATCGAGCAGACGTCCATTCTTGAGCCCTCCAAGGTTGACGAATCTCGCCGTCTGGCAGTCGTGAGCCGGGAATAAGAGACGCAGTCGCTCGTCAACGCATTCGTCAACCAACAAGCGCATCAACAGTGCGCCATCAGCAATACTCTGGCTTCTTCAAGTGCTGCCAGTGCGAGATCACGCGAAACCGTCGGAAATCCCTTCAGGAACTCCTCCAGACTATCGCCACCCTCCAGATAATCGAACAGGGTTTGCACCAGCACTCGCGTCCCTCGAAACACGGGAGATCCATGCATAGTTTCCGGGTCTCTGGTGATCGCTCGTGCCATGTGTCTATTGTCGCTCAACACGCCGTGGGCATGCACGTAACGCTGGGGCATGCCATATCGCTGCGTAACGCGGTATAGGCGGAGGAGCTATGTCCCAGAACTCCGGCCGGCTCGTCGGCGAATCGGAGAGCGCACTGAGCCACGTTACGAGGGATCAGTCCTGTGAAGTCAGCCAACGTTTACCAACTTCGACCGGATTACGCGCTAATAAGGAGAATGCTCGTGTGCGAGAAGTCCTCTATTTTCAGGGGCGGCATTTGTTTGCAAAAGACCACGCCCCGAAGCCTCCCCGCCTCGCGGATTGCCGGAGCTGTATGGAATCTCGCCGAGCTGCTCGAGTCGATCGTACGACCTCCCGGTCTGGTTGCGAGCAAATTCCCCTGATTTGAAGGCTGTTCAAGTGCAGCCTGAGAGCGGCGCATGGGTGGGAAGAGCAGGACTTGTCTCCGCTCGCTGGCGTGCGCGGCTCTGTGACCCCGGCAGAGAAAGCCCACGCTTGTCACGCCCTATCGACCGGCGGCTCGCACAGTACTGCGTAGTGAGCGTAGTATGACCGCTTCCAGAGCGGCTCGAGGTATCTTTGCAAGTAGTGGCCAGTAGCTTTCTTCCTCAGTGTCATCAATCTTGACCACCCGTTTTTCCTGGCGAGAAAGTCCAGTTCTTCGAGCGACAGAGTGCCCAGGTAAGCTCGATCGTCCTTCAAAACCAACGACGCATCGGAGAGCAGCTCTCGAGCTGATTTTCGGGAGAAGAACTGCACATGGCCCGCGAGGTTCGATTTTCGATTCGCCCGAAGCACGCTTGAGCGGAAGTGCCACAGAGCCCTCGACAGCCACAGGTTTTCCAGCGGAACTTCCACGATAAGGTATCGGAAGGGAATTCGCCGGATGACGGTTTGCAGGAACTGCAATGGTTCCTCCAGGTGCTCGACAACATGCGAAAGCACTACGATGTCGAAGCGCTGTTTCAACTCACAATTCGGGTCCGTGATATCCGCCATGGAACAGTGAATTCCAGGTTCTCGGGATTCGACATACTGAATTGCCTCAGCGGAATAGTCAATAGCGTGGAATTCCGACGCCAGTCCCACCCGTTTACATTCGGTGATGACGGCACCGGTGCCACAGCCGAGTTCCAAAAGCGTCCGGGGTTTAATCGCATTTCGGCTGAGCAGGAGCTGAATACTCCGCGCCTTTTCTCTCCCGCAAATGCGAAGCCACTCTGCCTCCGCATCCAGCTGATCTTTGTAGATCTGGTTATAGTGGTCTCGCCCCGAGACCTGAAAGTCTTTCACCGCGGCCATGTTTCAGGATCCTCCCGAATCATCACCAGCAGGGTACGGAAAAAGCCCGCCAATCGCTCCCTGCCGGTCGCGGCTCGGAAACGTGCGCGTTGAATCAGAAAGGGTTGCCGATGTGCGCCTGCCGACAAGCGATAACCAAAAAGGCGTTTTCCGCAGCCTGCTACCTGTGTTCTGAATCATGACACATTTCAAGACATATGCGGAAGGCTCGAAACGGCGGCGTTCTGCAACCGGAGGGCAAACGGGGTTCGAACAGATTCGCTCGTGCTGTAGTGAGAGCGCTCACATCGGGTTTGACCGACTGCTGGGATACGGATTGAAGTATCCGACCGGCCTTAAGGACACCCATCTGAATCCTGATCATCACGCGCAGAAAAGCCGATTGATGCGACGCGGTTTCTTTGCCGCGCATCTCAATTCGCGTGAGCATGACAAGCCGACAAATCAATATACAGCGCGTAAGTCTGACCTGTTCAAAACCATTCGAGAGCGTAGTGGAGGCCATTGAGTCAGCGGTCGGCCGACCGGACATGCGCGAGTTTTCCCGGCAGATGACTACTGCGGCAACATTCGCGGGTATCGTGGACGCGGTTCAGAGCGCGGTCGGCAGCGCCGGTTTGATGGAGTTCGCTCGCTTTGATCTCGGGGCCGTCTTGCGGAAGGAATCGGGAAAAGGAGGTCCGAAGATTCTGCGTTTGGTGATTGGTAATCCGCTCGTCATGAAGGAAATGGTGAAACATGTGCCGGATGCCGGTTCTTATGCGCCGGTAACGATCCTGATCGATGAACGACCAGATGGCGTGCATCTCGCTTATGACCGCATGGCAGCCTTCCTTGCGCCCTATGAGAACCCGGCGGCGCTTCAGGTGGCGCGGGATCTCGATGCAAAAGTGGAAAGGCTGCTCGTTGAGGCGGCGGCGTAGGGCTGCTGCAGAATATTTGCTTGACGTTCATTACTACCACAATGTAAAACTAATACATGATCGCTACCAGATCGCTGTGCCGCGCACTCATTGCCGCGACCTTTGCGGTTGTCTCTGTAAATGTCACCGAAGCTCGCGACGTGGCTCCACCCTTCCATCTCACCAACTCAAAAGGGGCGCCCGTCAGTCTTTCGCAGTACAAAGGCAAGGTGGTGCTGCTCGATTTCTGGGCGACCTGGTGTACCGGATGTAAGGTTGAGATTCCCTGGTACATGCAATTCAGCAGGAAATACAAGCGCAAAGGGCTGGTAGTTCTCGGCGTTGCGATGGACGATAACTGGCAGCCGGTGAAACCGTTCGTCAAGGAGAAGAAGATGAATTATCCCGTCGTGCTGGGCAACGAGGCGATTGCGAAGCAGTACGGCCTGACCAGCATGCCGAAGACTCTGCTGATCGATCGGGAGGGCCGGATTGCTTATTCGTTCACCGGCATCGTCGAACGGGACCAGTTCGAGAGCCAGCTCGAATCGCTGCTTGCGGCGAGGTAGCCGGTAAGGTAAGGAATGCTCGGCGAGTTTGAATATCTGTTGCTCACCGCCGCGGCCAAACTGGGCCAGGACGCCTATGGAGCTGCGATTCGCCAGGAAATCGAGAACGTTACCGGACGCAGTTGCTCGATCGGGGCGCTCTACACGACTCTCGACCGGCTGGAAACCAAAGGCCTGATTGAAACGTGGATGGGCGAAGCCACACCCCAGCGGGGAGGACGTCCCAAGCGAATGGTGCGTCTGAAAGGTGAGGGCGTAGAGGCGGCGGCTGATTTCTACAAGACCGTGATAGCCGCGAGTCGAGGCGCCGCATGGGCGGTCATATGAGCAGGGTTCTATGGTGGCTGGCCGAAAGGTTGTCCCGCGTGCTGGAGCCCGGCGAACGGGAGGCGGCAATCGGCGACATTGCAGAGGCTGGAGCCACCGGCGCCGAGGCCCTGCGCGATGTCTTCGATCTGATTGTGCGCAGGAAGTGGCGGGTCTGGCTGGCTCTGGCGGCATTGACGGGGCAAGCGTGGGGGCTGCTGATTTTCATGGGGACGCCTCTTCGGGCTTTCGACATCTGGTGGAAGTACGGCGTGCGGAGTGAAGATGGTTTATCCGCGGACCAGGATCTCATTACCCTGACCTGCCACTGCGCCGCTTTGATTTGCTACGCATGGACGAGCAGCTTCGCCCTGGCTTTTTTCTCCCACCACAAAGTCCGTGTCAATGCGTCTCTCTTGTATGTGGTCTGGTTGTTCACTCTGTTTGGGCTGACAACAGCATCCGGCATGCCCCTGCACAACGCGGTGCTCCTGGTGACTCTGGAGGCGCTTCTCGTCGTACTCCCGTCGCTCAGCGGCATGCGCCAGGCGTTCGGCGCCCGCGCCGTCGGCCCCACTCAAATCGCACTGCTCACTTCAGCGACAGCCACAACGGCGGCTCTGGCGATATGGACGTCCACCTGGTTCGCGAGCGCGATCGAGGTATGGAGCGAGGGTCAGATTCGCGCTCAATTTTCCTGGCTGACCGAGGTGCTGCTGCCATTTGCAATTCTGAACTGGCCGGTTGCTTACCTTGCCGTGAATGCGCGGAGGCGAGGCAATCTCGGCCTGAGAAAGCTACCAGATCCGTTTTAAGCCGTACTTGTCAAAAACAGGATCGCGGGAAACGATGGGCAGGGATTCTTCCCGCGACTGCGCGACCAGCAGCCGGTCGAACGGGTCGCCGTGATGGCGTTCGAGGGTAGCGCAGCGCATGATCTGCCGGAAACTGATTTCGAGCTGCTCGAATCCGTTCAAGGACATCTGATCCGCGAGAAAACGGTCAATGATTCCGGGCAGGCGCAGCTTGTTGAGGCTGACTTTGATCGCGATTTCCCAAAAGCTCGCATAGCTGACGAAGCAATCCTGCTCCGTTATCACTTTGCGAGCTTTCTTCGAGAGTTCGGGGCTGTCCTCGCACCACCAGAGAAATGCGTGGGTGTCGAGCAGAACTGGCAACTACATGTACTCCGCGAAATCTGCGAGCGGCTCGTCGAAGTCGGGAGCCATCCAGATACCTTTGCCCGTGCCAGGAGCGCGTTTGGCCGGCTTAATCGCGACGATTTTCACGACCGGGCGATTCTCCTTCGTGACCACAATGGATCCCCCGAGCATCGCCTTCTGAACGATCTCGGAGAAGTGGGACTTCGCGTCGGCCAGCTTGTACTGTTCGCTCAACATAGTCATATTATATGACCATCCTGGAAAATCCGCAACTTCCTCTGTATGCCGCTCTATGCAACAGCGGCCGGCTGAACTCTCGGACCGATGCCGAGTGCTGTCCGCAATTCCTCGTCCAGCCGAAGCGCAACTTCCGGATGTTCCTTCAAATAGATACGCGCGTTCTCGCGGCCCTGGCCGATTCTCTCTCCGCGGTAGCTGAACCATGAGCCGGATTTTTCGACCATGTTCTTCGAGACGCCCATATCGATGAGGTCTCCCTCGCGCGAAGTTCCTTCACCGTAGAGAATGTCGAACTCCGCCTCGCGGAAGGGAGACGCGACCTTGTTCTTCACTACTTTCACGCGCGTGCGGTTCCCGACCACGCTGTCGCCGTCTTTGATCGCCGCGATCCGCCGGATATCGATCCGGATCGAGCAGTAAAACTTCAAAGCCCTGCCGCCCGTCGTGGTCTCGGGACTTCCGAACATCACCCCGATCTTTTCGCGAATCTGATTGATGAATACGAGGCAGGTATTGGTCCGGGCCACCACGCCCGTAAGCTTACGCAAAGCCTGAGACATCAGCCGGGCGTGCAGCCCGACGTGGTTGTCGCCCATTTCGCCTTCCAGTTCGGCCTTGGGAACCAGCGCCGCCACGGAATCGACAATCGCAACATCGATCGCCCCGCTCTGTACCAACGCCGCGGTGATTTCGAGCGCCTGCTCGCCGGTATCGGGCTGCGAGACCAGCAGATTGTCGATATCAACCCCGAGCTTGCGCGCATAAACGGGATCGAGCGCATGTTCCGCATCAATGAAAGCGGCCACGCCGCCATTTTTCTGCGCCTGCGCAATCAGTTGCAGCGCAAGAGTCGTCTTGCCGGACGATTCCGGCCCGTAAACTTCAACCACGCGGCCGCGAGGAAATCCGCCGACGCCGAGAGCTGCATCAACCGAGAGGCAACCCGAAGAAATCACCTGAACCGGGACGGCGTTATTCGCCCCGAGGCGCAGGACGGCGCCCTTGCCGAACTGCTTGTCCATCGCCACAAGGGCAAGATCGATCGCTTTCCGTTTTTCGAGTTCCGTCATTACTTCCTCGCCTGAAGGAAGTGCCCGCAGGCGAGAAAGTTCTCAAAAGGATTGTGGGGGAGTCCCGGGTTTCGGCATTCTGACTTCTGGCTTCTGACTTCTGGCTTCCATATCCCGCAGGGATATCGAGGGCAGAGCCCTCGTCTGGTTCAGTCTTCGTCCTGACGCAGTTTGGCCAGGACTCCCAAATCTTCAAGCGTCGTCACGTCACCCTTGACCTCGCCGCCTGCCGCAAGCTCGCGCAACAACCGGCGCATGATCTTGCCGCTGCGGGTTTTCGGCAGCGCATCGGTGAACCGCACGTCGTCAGGCTTGGCGAGCGAACCGATTTCCTTGCCCACCCACGTCCGGAGCTCGGTCTTCAGATCGTCTGTGGGTTCGTTGCCGATCTGGAGCGTAACAAATGCTACGATAGCCGATCCTTTGATCTCATCGGGCCGCGCCACCACGGCGGCTTCCGCGACCCGCGGATGCGCTACCAGAGCCGATTCCACTTCCATGGTGCTCAACCGGTGGCCCGAAACGTTGATCACATCGTCAACGCGCCCCATAACCCAGATGTAGCCGTCCGCGTCCTGCCGCGCACCGTCGCCTGTAAAATACGAACCCGGAATCTGAGACCAGTACTGTTCCTCGTAACGCTTCTGATCGCCGTAAATAGTTCGAAGCATGGAAGGCCATGGCCTTGTGACAACAAGATATCCACCCGAACCCGCGGGTACCCGCTTGCCTTCCCGAGTGACGATTTCAATCTCAATCCCCGGCAGCGGCAGTGTACAAGAGCCCGGCTTCGTCGGCGTCGCTCCGGGCAGCGGACTGATCATAATCGCGCCCGTTTCCGTCTGCCACCACGTGTCCAGAATCGGGCATCGATCGTGCCCGATACAGCTCCGGTACCACATCCAGGCTTCCGGATTGATCGGCTCGCCCACGCTGCCGATCAGCCGCAGGCTCTTCATTGAATGTTTCGCGGGCCACCCCTCGCCGAGACGCATCAACGCGCGAATCGCAGTTGGGGCTGTGTAAAAGATGGTGACCTTGTGCCGGTCGATCATCTCCCAGAAGCGATCCGGCTGCGGGTGCGTGGGTCCGCCCTCGTACATCAGAACAGTGGCGCCATTCTGCAGCGGACCGTACACCACGTAACTGTGTCCCGTAACCCAGCCGATATCCGCCGTGCACCAGAAGATATCCTCATCCTTCAGGTCGAATACCCATTTGGCAGTAATGTAAGTCGCGACGGCATATCCCCCCGTAGTGTGGAGTATTCCTTTGGGTTTACCCGTGGTCCCGGAGGTGTAAAGAAGGTAAAGCGGGTGCTCGGAATCGAGCGGCTCGGCCGCGCATTCGTCTGAAGCGATCGACATCAGTTCATGCCACCAGTGATCGCGCCCGGGCGACATGTTCTGCTGAGTGCCCGTACGCCTGTAAACAAGAACGTGCTTCACCGAGGGGCACTGCCCGACAGCATCGTCCACGGTCGCCTTCAGCCTGATCTCCGTGCCGCGCCGGTACGTCCCGTCCTGCGTGACCACACAACAGCACTGAGCGTCGTTAATGCGATCAATCAGGGCCTGCGATGAAAAACCGCCGAACACTACGGTATGCGGTGCGCCGATCCGTGCACAGGCCAGCATCGCAATGGCGAGTTCCGGAGACATCCCCATATAAATCGCAACGCGATCGCCCTTCCGGAGGCCAAGCGACTTCAGCACGTTCGCGCATTTCGAGACTTCGGAGAGCAGTTGCTGGTAGGTCAGGGTACGGATTTCGCCGGACTCCCCTTCCCAGATCACGGCGGCTTTGTTTTTTCGCCAGCCCGCGACATGCCGGTCGAGACAGTTATGCGAGAGGTTTATTTTCCCGTCGACGAACCATTTTGCCGATGGAACGTCCCAGTCGAGAACCTTCGTCCACGGCTCGAACCAGTCGAGTTCGTGACCGATTCTGGCCCAGAATGCTTCCGGATCGTTCCGGGCCTCATCACACAGCGCCTGGTATTCGGCCATGCTCTTGATATGCGCTTTGGAACTGAAATCGGAAGGAGGGTCAAAGACGCGCTGCTCGTTCAGCGTCGACTGGATATCGGATGAGCTCACGGGTGTCATACGGATATCAGCAATCATATCGGAGACGGCATTTGAGACCCGGCGCGCGACCGGGTCGCTAATTGTCCGACGGCAACTCGGCGCGATCCACTATCAGAATGTTCGCCTCTACTTTCCTCGATTCCAGCTTCAGCCCTGACTGTTCCCGCAGGGCGGTGATCAGGGAGGGGTTGTCCGAAGATGACCCGGCGTCAGCCAGCGTCTCGTCCGGAGTCCATCTCAAATGAAAATCGAATTTGCGTTCGTCTCCGGTCATATCGATTACCGGCCGCCCCAGCAGGGCTGAGAGTCTTATGGTCAGGGCTGACACTTGAGACGCACTGGTGTCAATGAAGCCGCGGCCCCCGTTACCCCCGGAATGCCGGTTGGGATCCGCCTGAGCCGCCTTGATGCCCCCTTTCGCCACCGTGAGAACATAACCGGGAACTGTACGCGTTTCCTCGTGAAGCTGTAGCTTAAAGCGGTCAGCCAGCAGAGGCTGCAGCATTGTCAAAAGTTCCGGTTCACCGGCTGAGTGATCCGCCTTGGCAAGGATGTCGAACCGGGTTTTGTCGATCCACTCAGGACCGCCCAGAATCTGATCCTCTGCGATTTTGTAAGCGTACCGAATGCACCGCTTCAGGCTGACGTTGTACATCCGGAGCACGCCGTTACGCCCGTCTTCGCCCGAACTGCCGAATGCGTCCGGGACAGCTGGTTTGATTGAAGCGACTTCAAACGATGCCGCCCGGAGAAGCACTGTGGCAAACAACAGGCCGCCGCAAGCGATTTTCATTCTGTTCTCCCGAGTCGTTCTCAGGCTCGACAGGAATACGTATGAACAGCCTTCCGGGTTCGCAGACTGAAGATTCTAATCGCGCAACTTCGCCACAGTTCGCGATCTGCGGACGGCCAGCAGCAGAAGCCCGACCAGGACGAGAATCGGGGGGATCAACAGAATCAGAATGCCCGAATTCAGCACGCGCGAACGCTCCGCCTGCTGGGCTGCGGCCGTCCGGTAACACATTACGCACTGAGCAGCCAGCGCGCTGAAGCAGGTCGAGGCTCACACGCCCTCCAGATTGGCGTTCGTGAAATACAGCGTAAACACGAGAACGATCCACCACAGATTCAGGAAATGCGAATAGAGCGCCACGGCAAGCACATCGCGCCGTCGCACATCGCTCGCCGCGAAGGTCATCCAGCTGACACAAGCGCAGACCGCGAGCCAGTGGGTGCAGGTCAGCGACAGAAACGTTGCCCCAAACGCGGTATGCGGCCCGAGCCTTTCCAGGTATACGAGACGAACCCACTCCACAACTTCGAGAAACAGGAAGGTCAGCCAGCTCGCGATGCCGACCGCGATCCACCGCACGCCCGGCTCGGGATCGGGCAGTTTCGCCGCGCGAGCCGCCATCTCAAGCGTGGCGCTGCCCGATATCGCAAAGAGGGTAAGCGCCGCAACCATCAGCAGCGAGGCGAAGTGAAAGGGCGTGGGCCATGCTTCCGAAGCCCAGCGCAGGTAGAACATTGCGGCGAGCAGCGTGCAAAACACGACCGTGTGTACCGCGATGATCCACAAGGCCCCGCGCCGCGCGCGTGTCGCGTAATACTCGGCGAGCAGCGCCCTCATGCCCAAAACACGAACAGTCCCATGATCCCGAGCCAGAGTACGTCCAGAAAATGCCAGAAGATCGCGCTTACCGACACAAGCGTCCGCCGGCCCGGACCCAGCTCATAGCGAAGCGCCCGGTATTCCACGTAAATGACCGCCCCGAGAGCGCCGATCACATGCGCCGCGTGCGCCCAGGTCAGTACATAGAAGAACGAACTGCTGGGGTGACCGTGCAGATAGAAGCCGCGATGGTCGAGTTGCACCCACGCCACAGCCTGGCCCGCGAGGAACAAGCTTCCCAGCAGCGTGCCGGCCGACCACACCCAGTTGAAAGCAACCCGTTTTCCCGAACGAAGGAAGCGGCGGCCCAGATCGATCGCAACACTGCTGAGGATGAGCGCGCCGGTATTCCAGTAGAGGATGTGGGGGAGCGCCGATGTGTCCCCAGTCGTTGTTAAGCCCTCGGCGCACCACCATCGCGCTGACGAGTGCTGCAAAGGTCATCATGCTCGCGCACATCAGCACGATGATGCCGGTGATCGAGGTCTGGCGCGAACTGCCGGGAACAGGCCGGTCGCGGTCGTCCCCGCCGTCGCCTCCGGGCGGCAGATCGGGTGAAGTTGGGGGCGGCCCACCGAGATTGGACTGGGTCAGCGTCCGGGCCATAATTTCAGTATCTCCGATAGCTTCCCGCGAGATTATCGGATCGACGTATTTCGCGCTCGCTAAGGCAGCGCGAATACATCAACGGAATCGCCCGCCACAATCGCTACGTATTCCTTCCCGTTCTTGCCCTGGTAAATCGCGGGCTGCGCGTTAGCGGTCTTTCCGAGTTTTGTAACCCAGAGTTCCTTGCCGTTCATCGCATCAAACGCGCGAAAACGAGCGTCGGTAGTGGCGCCAATGAACACCAGTCCGCCCGCGGTAATGGATGGTCCCGCGCTGCCGCTCGAACCCACGTTCTGCTTGCCGGGCGGCAAGCCCTCAACCAGCCCCAGCGGAACCTGCCAGGCGATGTCCCCGGTGTTGCCGTTCACCGCGATGAGACGCGCCCATGGTGGTTTCTGGCAAGGCCAGGTGCCGAGCGCCTTGCCGTCGGCATCGTGCGCCGCGGCGCTGAATCCGTGGTAAGGCCCCGGGCCGTCAACGCTGGCGCGATCATAAAGCTGATCCGAGCCCTGAGTGCCACGCCCGTAATTTCCGCCCGGCTTCTTCTGCTCGATCCATCCGGTGAGCGCGCCGTCGTGCGAGTTGACGTAAATGTATCCGGTCTGCGGGTCGGCCGCGGTGCCGCCCCAGTTCACTCCGCCCGTGCCGCCGGGAAACTGAATCGTGCTCTTCGGCGGATCGCCTTCTTTGTGGAAGTTCCAGGGAGTAAACGGCCCCTGGTTGATGAAGCCGCCGTTGCGATCCCACAACTCCTGGCAGGCTTTCGCGTGATCTGCCGTCGTGTCGGCGGCAGTGACCATGTCGTCTTTCGTAAAACTGACGCGCGCCAGAGCCGGGGGCTTCAGCGGGAAAGGCTGCGTCGGCGAATACCACTCGCCGGGCACGTCGCCCTTCGGAACCGGCCGTTCTTCGACGCCAAAGACAGGCTTGCCCGTAACCCGATTCAGAATAAACATGAAGCCCGACTTCCCGATCTGCGCCAGCACCGGGACCTTCTTGCCGTTTTGCGTGATGTCGAACAGGCTCGGTCGCCGGCGGGTTATCGGAATCCCACAAATCGTGGTGCACGGTCTGAAAATGCCAGAGGTACTTCCCGGTAGTTGCGTCGACCGCGACGGTGGAATTCGCGAAGAGGTTCGCGCCGGGCCGGTCGCCGCCATAGTAATTCGCGGCAGGCGCGCCGAAGGGCATATACACGATCCCGCGCTCCTCGTCCACCGTCATGAACCAGCCCCAGATGTTAACTCCGGAACGGCCCTTCCACCCATCGTTGAGCCATGTTTCGTGACCCGGCTCGCCCGGTTGCGGGACGGAGTGGAACTCCCACATCTTCGCGCCGGTCCGCGCATCGAAAGCCCGCGAGTCGCCCGATGGTCCCACCGGCACTTCACCGACGCTTGCTCCCACCATCACGACATTCTTGTAAATGGTCGGAACACCGCCGTACGGCACCACCATATCGACCGCGCCTTCTTTGCCGAAGCCGGGATCAATCTTGCCGGTTTTGGCATTGAGCGCAACCAGATTGTTGCCGCTCGTAAAAATGATGCGAGGCGGATTCTGTTCGTCGCCCGGCCAGAAAGCGACACCGCGCGTTGAGGCCTGGCCCTTATCAAGCTGGTAGCTCCAAATCTCCTTGCCGGTGTCAGCCTCGAGTGCGAGCACGCGGCTGCCGGCCGGCAGATACATGACTCCGCCGATCACGATGGGCGTCGCCGCGGAAGCAAACCCGCCTCGGCCTCTGCCGCCTCCAAGCGCCGCCGCTGGCGCCGGAGCGAGACTATAGGTCCATGCCTGCGTCAACTTTGAAACGTTTGCTATGTTGATTTCCTTCAAGCGGCGAGTATCGAGTGCCCCCAGGATCGCGACTGTACATCGGCCAGTCTCCGCCGGGTATTTTGGCGGCGGGTGTTTTAGTGGCGGGTGTTGTGGAGGCAGGCTCGGCCGGCCATAGCGGGGCAGCAGCCGCGACCACCACGATCAGGATGGAGAAACGAAGGCGCATCAATAAGCTTCTCCCGGGAAACTTCCCGAAAGCACAAGGGCCGCGGTGCGCGGCGCCAGAAATTCGAGGAAGCGCCCAGCCGCCGCATTCGGGCGGACAGGACGTGCGCGTGTTCGTCAAACGAAACGCGTTCACATCATATCGCTCAGACGCATTGCTCAGAACGAGAAACGGGCGACGAGCGTGCCGGACCGCGGCATGGAGCCCGCGCCATTCGTGTCGTTGATGAAGCCAAAGCCGGCGCTCAAGCAGTCCCGCGGCGGTATATGTCGTTGTCGCCTGAGCATTCGTCACAGCCGGATTCGGTAATACAAGCCGATTGAAAATATTCGTAAATTCCGCCCGCACCTGCAGACTGGCTCGTTCTTTGATTCGGAATTCACGGCCGAACGACATGCTCTCCGCGGGCCGCCGCTGATACCGGTAATCGCTGTAATAAGCGGCCGACGTTCCGAACTGGCCCGCAGGCGGGTTCGTCCAGGCGTTCGGATTCAACACCAGCGTTTTGGTCGGATCGAAGCAGTGACAGTTGAGATCCTGCAAAAACACCGGCTGTCCGGGAACGCGATTCGCGTATGTGGACCGGAACAGTACGGTGTTCAGAGCGTTATTCGCGGTTGGCGAGGGTATGGGCAATCCGGAGCCATACCGCAGCACCGCTCCGATAGTCCAGTCGCGCGCTACCCACGAGAGCACCTTGTTAATGGAAAGTCTGGGCGTCGTGTAATTTCCCGAAAGCACCAGAAGAAAAGGCTGATCGTAGCCCGAAAGATACTTGTTCTGTGGCCGGTTCTCGATATCGTTCACCTGCGCGCTGATCGCGTTGAAGAAGGAGAAATCCTCCTCGGTTCCAATGGTCAGTTGTTTCTGCCACGAAAAGGACCCCGTGCCGGTGAGGCCGTGAGACAACCTCTTCGTGGCTTTGATCTGGAGCGCGTCATACCACGTGTCGCCCAGGGGCGCATAATGCCAGTTGGCGAGGCTGCCGAACTGCGGGTAGGGCCGGATGGACTGGGCCACCGTCGCAGTGAGAGGGAAGCTCGGGTACGGCGGAGTGCCAAACCCGCGGGCAATTGCCGTGGGAGAGTTGATGGGAAGCGCAAGAAGGGAAAGATCGTTGGCGTTATTGATATTCAGGCCATGCGCTGTCAGAATCTGCGGTGTCAGTACATTCGGATTGATCAGGAACGGCGCATTCCACCAGACCCCCCGGTTACCCACGTAGTCCGCTTCCAGCACCAGGTCGTGCGTGATTTCGCGCTGTATTCCGATGCTCCATTGAAGCTGTCGCGCAGGGCGGCCGGCTTGCGGATCGAACAGCTGCGATACCGAACTGGTCGTGCCGGGAAAAGGAATCTGACCGGGATAGAAGTTGGGCCAGGTAATCGTATAGGGAACGCCGTTCTGCAGCAGATAAGCCGGATTGCCATAGGACGGGGAACTGTAAATCTGTTGCGACCCGGTGGAAAGCGAAAGACTGTTATTGTCGTCCGGCTTGTTGTAGGCAACGCCGACCCCGGCACGGAACACCGTCTTCGGAGTAATCTGATAAGCCAGGCCGAGCCGCGGTCCGAAAGCCCAGGGATAGTTGTGCGCGAACCTGCAGTTGCAGCGTCCACCGCCGTCCCCTTCGTAGATCAAAGCGCCCGGCAGGCCGCCCACACTGGGATTCGCTGTAACCGGAGAAAATACGCCGTAGCGACCATGTTCTTCGCTCAGATAAGTCTGAAAATCATAGCGAAGCCCATAATCGAGTGTCAGTTTCCGCGTAACCTTCCAGCTGTCCTGAATAAAGAATGAGATGCCGTGACTCCCCATTCGGGTCTTCGTGGGTATGGCGTCATACCCGTTGTCCACGCGGCCCATGAGAAAGCTGGCATATGCGAAGCCCACCGTACCGCCGGGCAGGCTGACACCATTGAGGGAGGGCAGCCCCGTCTCCACGGGGCTGAACGCGGCCCAGATGTTCGCATAGGTTTGGTTAGCTGCCACATAGCCATTCAAAATCATTTCCGCGCCGCCCTTGTAGGTGTGGTTGTTTCTTACCCATGTCAGACTGGCCGTGCCCGTGGGCTTGGTGTAGTTCAGCACAACGGCATTCCCCGGTCCCAGATTCGGCCCACCGCCCTGCGCGCCGGAGATGGTCTGTATAACGGGAAAGAGCGGCGCGTTCGACCCTTTGAAGCCCAGCAGCGCCAGCGGATCGACCACGGGAGGCGTCTGGCTCTGAGTCGGATTCAGCAGGCCCGCTCCGATATGCAACAGCAGCGTCGGACTCAGAGTCTCATCGAAATTGAGGCGAATCGTATGCGCCGTGTTGGTCGTCGGCGTCCCGTTAATCGCGCCGGGAAGTCCGTTGTTATTCGGCGTGAAGCTGTTGTTATACGAGTAATAGCCGGATAGTTTGGACCGTGAGCTGAACGAATAATCGATCTTGATCGACGGGACCCACGTGAGCCGGGAGTTGTTATAGGTGGGCACGAAGTTATTGATCAGTCCGGGGCGGTTCGGTTGTGGAATCAGGGACTGAATCTTCAACGCGACCGAGTCCTGCTGGCTCAAAGGGACCGTGTTATTAGGAAAAGGGTCCCGCTCGTCCAGGCCATTGATGATCTGGTCCGTCGCGGATTGTAAATCGTGTTTTCCATGATCGGACGTCCCAGCGGATCGGTTCCCAGCCTTTTCCCGGTCAGCGCCTGAGTGAAGTTTCCGGTTTGATACGCCGGAATGGGCACCGTATAGTTCGTGGTGGAGTTAATCGTCGTTTCGCGGAACTGCTCGAAGCTGAAAAAGAAGAACAGCTTATTGCGGCCGTCATATACCTTGGGGATCACCACCGGTCCGCCGAACGTGCCCCCGTAATCGTTTCGGCGCTGGCGATTCCGGACATGCTCGCCATTGCCATTGTTCGTATTCGGCGTACCCGCATTCAGAAACTCGTTCACGTAATACTCGTAAACGCTCCCATGAATCTGATTACTGCCGGACCGCATCGTGACGTTAAAGAGACCACCTCCTACCTGTCCGAATTCGGCGGCGAAGTTGCTCGTTTCGACCGCGAACTCCTGGATGGCATCGACGCTTGGAGCGCTGAGAGATTGCGTTGCCGAATATCCGTTCGTCGCATCCTGGCCGTCGATCCGGAGCGCTTCGGTGTTGCTCGGAGTGCCGTTGATGCGCAGGCTCGTATCGGCTCCAAAGCTTGCGCTGCCCGGAAGGAGTTGGATCACCGAATACGGATTGCGAATCCCGGCAGTTCCCGCCGCCGCGGCTCCAATGCCCAGCACGGGAAGGTTGTTCATCTGGTCTGAGGAAATATTCTGGCTCAGCTCGCCGCTCTCGGTCTTCAGCAGGGGGGCGGTATCCGTTACCGTGACCGATTCGCTCGCCGCACCCAACTGAAGCACAACGTCGATGCGGGCCGTCTGCGCGGCTTCGATGATGATGTTCGGCCGAATATACTTCTTGAACCCCGGCACCACGACCGTAAGTTCATAAGTGCCAGGTGGTAATTGAGAAAGAGTGTAGTTACCCGTCGCGGAGCTCGCTGCCGTAAAAACAGCGCTTGTTTCAATACGTTTCGCCTCAATCGCGGCACTCGCAACCACCGCCCCTTCCGGATCGGAAACGGTGCCCGTAATCGTGCCGCTATTGCCCTGGGCGTAAATCGTTGAGGCAAGGGCCGTCAAACACAAAACAACCGCCGTCAAGCGCATAGCTTCACCCCTGAAACTTCACCCGGTGTCTGAAACCGAGATCATTATATATTTGGATGAAGCTATTGCAACTGATTTCTGCGATTTTCTGCGAATTTAACCGATTGGCAGTGGAAACGGTGGGAATTCACCCGCAAATGAGTTCTGTTGAGCTCGTTACGAGATAAGAGTGGCAATCGCTCTCCTGCGATTACGGCTCGGAATCCCGGCTCTGAGCCGCCCGCGCAAGCAAGCGGAGTTCGTGAGTCGGGCCGGTTGCGCCGGCGATCTCGTCGCCGGTCCGTCTGTCCGCTATTCCCTGGGACCGACGTGCGAGCTTCCGTTCGGCTCGGGCAGTTCCCGGTGAAGCACGTAAGAGATCTCGACGGGAACATCATCCATCGCTTTCACTTTGAGCACCACCTGAAAATACTTCGGCATGTTCCCCGATCCATACTTCAGCCGGCTGACCAGCATCTGCGCCGTCGAAGGACTGGTGAACGCCTTGACCCCGCCCATAATGCTCGAAATCTGGTTGCCGGAGAGCATCAGGATCGCGCCCGGACCATTCATCGCCGGCACACGGCTGATCAGAGCATAGCTGGTGCCGGCCTCTTCCCCGCCCGGAGCAGGCCGGTCCTCGATAAAAGAGGATTCGCCCTTCCGCGGACTCAAATTGCGGATGCCCGTGGGATCGAGCACCAGTTGCGCGCCCATCGGAATATCCTCCGTCTGATGAATCCCCGTTGCCGGTCCAAGGAACACGACATTGTCTTCCGCCAGCTCGGGCCACGAAAGCACGTTCGCCCGGGTGATCAGGACGGCCTGTTTACGCGGAGCAAGAAACTGACCCAGCAGGAACGCTCCGGTCGCGGTACCCACTTCCGTATAGGTGTAGGAGGGCTCCGAGATGTTGGCGCTCAACGTCGTTTCAAGTGAGGACAGTTTCTTCGACTGAGACACGTCATCCCAGTCGTTCACCGATGGCTCTCTCACAAACCCAAAGCCCGGAAGTTTCACAAACAGCGGCGTTGCAACGCAAACCACCAGCCGCCGGCTCGAAGAAAGGAGCGGATCCCAAAGTTCGCGCAGCGCAGGTGTCCAGTTTTCGCTGGCGGTCGCCGTACCAGTCGCGCCGCCAGTCCGTTCAACCGACCACAAACGCGTCATGAAAAAAAGTGCGCAGCCGAGCGCCAGTACCAGGCCGGCAGCAAGAGCAAGCTCCCGAGGCTTCCACACGCGCGACGAAACTTCGACCGGCGCCGGGGGCGCAGCCACAGGGGCGGGCGGCGCAGCCGGTGGCCGCGGCTCGAAGGTCAGTTTGAAGCCGCCCTTCGGCAAGTCGACAATAACCGGGTCGTCAACGCCCTCCGTCCGGTAATATTCGGAGAGCTTCTGCCGCAAACGCGCCGTGTGCATCCGAACCACCGATTCCTGCCGGGGATCGAATGACGCGGGTTTACCCAGCGCGTCGAGCCCAATCGTGTATTCCTTCAGGCTGTCGGCCGTGCCGGAAATGGCTTTTTCCGCGAGATATCCCAGCAGATTGCGCAGCACTTCCGAAGTGCGGAAGATTTTGCTCTGAAGGATGCGCTCGACCTGAGCGCCGTTTTCGATGGCAGGCGAGGCGTCGATTGTGACTGCCATATTTTCCGGTATGATCGTATCATAAGGTGGCGTTCGACAGATATCGTGTCACCCGCAAATCGCGTACTGACATGATCTTGACAGAAGTGTCGTCACATGATAGTGTGTGACGGCGACGGCTCATGAATTAAGAGGCATGCGGCTTCCGCGCCCCTCAGGAGAAGATTTAAATGAAGCGTACGATTTTTGCCCTGGTACTTCCGTTGATCGCGGCAGGAGCGTTTATGACGGCCATTCCGGCATACGCGCATCACTCATTCGCGGCCACTTATTTTGAAGACAAAACGGTCACTGTCGAGGGCAACCTTGTTCAGTTCATGTTCCGCAATCCGCACTCGTTTGTGCATGTGGAAGCGAAGGATGATACAGGGCAGATGGTGACTTGGGCAGTGGAGTGGGGCGGCGGTGGACAACTGGGCCGCGATGGCGTTACGCGTGACACCCTGAAACCTGGCGATCACGTAATCATCACGGGCAATCCGGGCCGCAATCCTGAAGATCATCGCCTCCGCATGCGCAGCATCAAGCGCCCGTCCGATGGATTCGGATGGAGTGGCGTCGTTCAGTAGGCTTGGTACAGTAGGCGGATCCAGAAAAACGTGATTCAGCGAGGCGAGTCGCCACGACAGGAACCTCGCTTCGCTGGAGCGAATCGTAATGAATTGTAAAAGTCGACAGGGGCGCAACGCGCCGTTCGGCGCGAGTGCGCTTGCGCTCTTCCTTGCCCTCTCAAGCCATATCTTTGCCCAGCCGCCCGCCGGACGCGGCGGATCTCCACCTCCGCCTTTAACGCCGAAGCAAATGGCTCCCGAGGATCTTACGGGGTACTGGGTCTCCGTGGTGACCGAAGACTGGCGCTTCCGCATGGTAACTCCCGCCAAGGGCGACTTTGCGAGTGTGCCGATAAATGCGGAGGGTCGGCGGGTTGCGAACGCGTGGGATCCTGACAAGGATATTGCGGCGGGACAGCAGTGCAAATCCTATGGCGCGCCCGGGTTGATGCGCGTCCCCGGCCGGCTTCACGTTACTTGGGTTGATGATAAGACTCTCAAGGTGGAAACCGACGCCGGGAAGCAGACCCGAATCTTCCACTTCGGCGCTGAAGCTCCCGAGAATGAGAAGCCTTCCCTTCAAGGCTATTCGGTTGCGAGTTGGGACGGTCCCCCTCCGGGACGCGGCGCTCCGCGCGGCCCCCTGCGGGCAGGTTCCCTGAAAGTTGTGACTACCCACCTGCTTCCTGGGTATCTTCGAAAGAACGGCGTCCCCTACAGCGCTAACACGGTCTTGACCGAATACTACAGCCGAACCAACGAAACGGACGGCAGTTCGTGGCTGTTCATCACGACCATCGTGGATGACCCGATGTACCTCGCGCAACGCTTCATCACAAGCACCAACTTCAAGCTCGAGCCCAACGGCGACAAGTGGATGCCGATGGCCTGCGAAGCAAAGTAACTGGTCTCCCTGGAAATTCAACTCATAAAACCCAAGTGGGGCGGACGCCCTCGTCTGCGCCGGCCCCAAAGGTCGGGCTAACTCACCAGCGCGCGAATATCTCTGATTTCAAGCACAGCCTTCGGAGCCCCGCGTTTAACGCAGATGAGCATCGCCAGACCGATATCTTCAGTAGTAAGTACAGCATTGGAAAAAGCCCGCACCAGAAGCGGAACCAAAGGCCTCAAAACCTGATACAAGACACGGTACAGCGGCGTTTTCGAACTCTCCCCGTGCATGGGCTGAATAAACCCAGGACGAAACATGTATGCGGCTTTGAAGGGAAGCCGTAACAGTTCGTTCTCCGTTCGACCTTTCACGCGTGCCCATATGGTTCGCCCCTGCTCGGAGCTGTCCGTGCCGGTCCCCGACACATACACGAAAGTCATCCCCGGATTCAACCGAGCCAGAGCCTCGGCCGCCGCGAGCGTAATGCCCCGCGTGATCTTCTCGTATGCATCCTCCTTCATCCCCACAGACGACACGCCAAGACAAAAAAAGCAGGCATCGAACCCCTCGAGCGCCGCCTCTACATCTGCATAGTTCCATAAGTCCGCGTGCGCAATCTCTCGAACTTTGGGGTGAGTCGCGCCCGACACTCGCCGCCCGACGGTCTGCACGAGTTGAACATCCGGGTCGATGAGGCATTCCCGCAAGACACCCTGCCCGACCATGCCAGTAGCGCCGAAAAGAAGAACATTCATGTTATGTATCCCCGCTGGCCCAGCGAATCTGATCGAATATCGCCCGCAACTGTTTTCCCCGCGCGGAATTGACCGTCTCAACAAAGTTAACGCGCCCTTCAAGGTGCGCACGGAACTGAGAATGCCCGTGGCGGTTCTGACCTTCCGGACCCGAGCGCACGCAGTTCGTCAGCGTAGCTTTCAACCGGTCGAAATCTCCGCGCTTCACATTCGGCCGATCGTTCACCACAAGACCCGCCAGGTGTTGGCGAACACCCTGACGCATGATCTGCGTCTTGCGATGGTTCACCGAGAATCCCTCTTCGCGCACGATCGCCGCCACATGGGCCGCGAATCGCTCCACCCCACGAGCGAATTCCTCATCGCCGGAGAACGCGAGGTCGTCCGCATATCGCGTGTAGACGACTCCGGCCGATCGGGCCAGCCCCGCCAGCCGGCAATCAGTCCGGTAGAAGCAGAGATTGGCGAGAGCGGGTGAGGTCGGAGCGCCCTGCGGCAGATGCGGCCGGCAGTAGAGATCGCTCGCCTCGCGAAGGTCGAGCCCAAGCCACAACTCTCGTGGCGACCAGTTCGTGCAAAGCCCCGCCAGGAGATCCGCCACGTGTTCCGGATAGCCCGCGGTTCTGAAAAACGCTTCGATCCTGGCCGCCGCCAGAGAAGGAAAGAAATCGCGAAGATCCAGCTTGAGAACGATGTGCCGGGCGGCGTGCGGCGCAGTGAACGTCCGGATCGAACGGCCGCTCACAAACCCATGGGCGGCCGAATGCGCCGGGACCTTATCGAGAATTCGGGTCAGAATCTGGCGCTGGATGTGTTTCAGCCGCGACTTCGGGGCTTCAATCAGGCGGGTCTCTCCAGTCGCCTTGGTCAGCACGCGATAGTGATAGTGGGTCAGTTTCCCGGGATGTTTACGGCGCAACAGGCCCTTGGGATCGGCAAGCCACTCCAGTTCACCGGGATTGAGGTGAAGCCACTCGGTGAGCGCACCCGCCGACTCAATTGCGGGAACATCCCACATCTCCGCCGCCGCAACCGGCTGCATCCGCTGCGGCTCGAGCATCCAGCTGTCAACCGAAAGCTCATCGCGAAACTTCCGCTGGACGCGCGCAAAGCGCCGATCGTTTCGCAGAAACTGCAAGACGTCGCGGTATCGCGGACGCGTCTCGCCGGCCATCGCATCGACATATCGCCGCGCCAGCGGCCGCAGCCATCCCCAGCGTCTCCCCAGTGTTTCCGAGGCGCGTTCGAACAGGTGTTCGACGCTTTGCTCGCCGGCCAGAAAACATCGGGCGAGTGCCTTGAGGGGCCGGCTATCCAACATGGCATTTGGCGGCGGGCGTATGAGCGGCGAAACGCCCCAACGAGTCCGGCACTGCGTAAGCAAGACTGCGCGCTCGCGCAGGGAAGCTCACGCGACGAAACTTCAGTTATTCACAATCCCCCGGGGTAACCCCGGAGAGGCCAGTTCGCACTGACCAGCTTGAAGCGCTCCGCCGCAGAAAAATGATAACAATCCGGATGCGCGTCAGAGCTGATTACCGGTGCTCTCTCAGCACCTGGGCCAGGTTACGTTTTCCATGCGTGACGGCAACGATTTCAAGCGGGGCAGTCTCTGGCCGATAAACGATCGCGTAGTTGGGATAACGCGTCAGCGTCCAGAAACGAAGCGGCGGGTTGTAAGGTCTGGGCGGGCAGCTACGATAGGACCAGGCTGGCGGCATGGCAAATCTCGATTGGTCCGAATGTCCCGCCGTGGAGAGCATTCCTGGCAAGGTGAGCCGCTTCACGGCCTGAACTCGCCGGATTCCAATCGCCAGTTCCGGCGTCAGCCAGCCGCTCTCCGCGGACTCATCGGCTAGCCGGCGGATCGCTGACAGACTCAGGTTGATCGTAGCGGCTGATAGGCTGAGACTTTCAAGATATGACCGGTACCGAACGACAACGGCCCGATTGAAGGTCAACCTCGGCTCGCTGCAGTACCAGGCGACGAATCTGTCGATGGCGAACGCGTAGCTGCGGCGAGAGTGAACCGAGGCCAACGTGTTAAGTACTGCCGCCTTCGACTGTTCCAAGTCAGGGATTGTAAGCGCCACGGTGCGCTGTTCAGAATCGGGATGCTTTTGTGGAACCATTGAGAGCGGCTCCTTTCAGCCGCTCCACAGTCTCGTGTCTCGTGCTCACCGGCGCCGGCTATCAATGCGGAAATATTAGCGCCGAACTAAGACCGTGTCGTTCGGCGAGAAACGGTCGTCCCAATTAGTCTCCAGGAAATCGTCTGTCCGTGAGAATGCGCGAATGCTCGCGCTCTCCGTGTGTAGCGCACTCGCCTAACTAATAACTAGACGTAAATCTCTGGTGTCACGAGCGCCTGGTTGTGATTCCGAAGCCGAAGTAAAATGCCCAACGGTAGACGGCATCACTGATTGTCTCTTCCACATTCAGAATATCGAGCTCTTCCCATAACGCCCCGAGAATATCAGCCCGCGTTTGGCGTCCCTTGAACGTATTGGTTGGTGTGATCGGCATAAAATCCCCAGCCTCGTTCCGAAACTTCGCAATGGAACCCCTCGACGTCCGGGCCGGCAATCCCACTGCACCAATGAGGGAGCCGGGCAGAGGTCGGGGCGGTGGTCCTCAGGCTGTACCCGCCAGCGCGGCCGAGATTCGTGCCATGCTGGAGAACGCAGTCTCCAGGAATTGAATTCGGTCATACGAAGGACGACATAATGAAGACGCCCTCCTGGTCCAACGCCATTCTGCTTGCCATTATCATTGTGGCGGTTGCGCACGGGCAGGCACAGCGCGGCCCCGCAGTTCCTCAGATGCGCGGCGACGGTCCTTCACCTCCGGCCAGGCCTTTTTCGATCACGAGGAGCGATCCTGCCCTCGACAACATCATCTCGCCGGGAGCGAAGCTGGTGGAACTTGGGCGCGGCTTTGGTCTCACCGAAGCCGGGTTGTGGATCGCCGAAGCGCCCGGTGGCTACTGGATTTTTGCAGGCCTGCTTGACAATGTCCTCTACAAGGTCACGCCACAAAAGCAGGTCTCCGTCTTCATGGAGAGGGCTGGTTATACCGGCAACGATCCTGAGCATGTCGGCGCGCAGACTCGTTCCGGTCGCAGTCATGTGCTTCTGATCGGTCCGTCCTGCACGGGCATGGATCACCAGGGCCGCGTGATCTGGTGCGCCGACAACGATAGACAAGTGATGCGCCTGGAGAAGGACGGCACGCATACGCTGTTGTCTGGCGGAATGGACGGCCGCAGGTTCAGCGGCCCGAACGACATCGCGATCGCGGCGGACGATGCGGTCTATGTTACGGACAACGATTTCGGCCTGCGCGACGGCGGCAAAAATCCCGACAAGCAGTTGCAGAATGGCATCTACCGGATTACGGAAGGCAAGACGACGCTCGTGCTGAGTGGCGCAGATCTCGGTGGTACTCCGAACGGTATTGCGCTGTCGCCTGATGGTAAGTGGATGTACCTGTCCACTGCAAATCGTCAGATGCGGCGATATGCCGTCAGATCCGATGGCACGCTGGGCTCATTTACCGTCTTTACTGAAGGCGTCGGCATCGGTGACGGCGAGAAGACCGACATGGCGGGCAATGTGTTTTCGACCGGCGGGGCTGGCCCCGGCATCATCCGCATCACTTCGCCTGAGGGCAGGCTGCTCGGCACCATCAATCTGCCCATCTACGGCGGCGAGCCCAAGAGGCAGATCTGCGCAACAAACGTCGCATTCGGCGGTCCGGATGGCAGGACCCTGTTCATGGCGGGATGCGATTCCGTCTACACGATTCAGTTGAAGGCACCTGGGATCGTGCCGGCGCACAACGTGAACAAGTAGGAGTATTAATATGTCGACACGCGTATTGCAGGCCGCCAGGTCTGTCGTTCTCGCCGTGGCGCTCGCAGCACTCGTCGGCACCACAAGCGGACAAGTGAAACCTGGGGTGAAGGCGCTGACGCTGACGCCGATGGACTACATCGAAATCCGTCAGCTCGTCAACCGGTACGCGTTCGCTCTCGACACGGGCAGCAACAACGGAT
This sequence comes from Terriglobia bacterium, assembly GCA_963718155.1. Taxonomy (GTDB): domain Bacteria; phylum Acidobacteriota; class Terriglobia; order Bryobacterales; family Bryobacteraceae; genus BOG-234. The sequence continues at coordinate 86,097 of CAVQYP010000013.1, forward strand.
ACGACTACGCCGATTTGTTTGCCCCAGACGGCGAGTTCATGCGGCCGTATGCGAAAGGGCGGGAGCAGCTTGCGGCGCTCGCGCGCGGTCCGCGTCTGGGTCCGGACAACACCGTGCACTACATCATGAATCATGTCATCGAGCCGACGCCGGATGGCGCGATCGGCAAGGCATACCTCATAGAGTTCAATTGGGGCATCGCGCCGGCTCAGGCCACCGGCGGTACTGGTGGCGGAGCGGGCACCGGGCCGGCGAACGGGTGGGACATCGTGGGCCGGAAAGCCGGCGAACTCGCACGGACCGGTGGACATTATGAAGATGTCTATGTCAAGACGCCGGTAGGCTGGCGATTCAAGAAGCGTGATTTCATTCCTTCGACGAGTGGTGCCGATCCCGCGCCGTTGGCGCCGCCGAGCATTCCAGCTGACACCACGCCGTTCGACACGCTCGCGCCCCTCGCGCCGGCCGCAAACTTCGTCGCGCCGACGCAGCAATCGTCGCTCTCGGCAACGGACTATCTCGAGATCGCACAGTTGGTCGCCAGCTATGGCCACGCGCTCGACTCGGGCTATGGCAAGGGCGAGAACGGCGAGGCATACGCAGGCCTGTACACCGCAGACGCCTCGTTCGCGGGTGCCACGGGGCACGACCAACTGGTCCGGCTCGGGCAGATTCAGCCCCGCGGTCCGGACTTTGTGCGTCACTACCTGACGAATCACGTGATCGAACCTATGCCCGGCGGCGCAAAAGGTAGGGAATATCTCGCCGTCATCGACAACGGTTTGAACGGCAAAGCGAGCTCGTTGTTTCTCGGCGGCCACTACGAAGACACGTACGTGAAGACGCCGCAAGGCTGGCGCATCAAGACGCGCCGGCTCTTTCCGCCGCGGTCGGGACCGCAGGATCAGACTGCGGCGACGCTGCCCACAGCATCTGCTGCACAGGTTGCTGGAACGGCCGCCGTCGCTGCACCTGCGAGTTCGCTTTCGGCGGCCGATACCATCGCGATCCAGCAACTCATCGCACGGTCCGCGTACGCGCTTGACAGCGCAGCCGATCGAGGTGCCGCCTACGCGCAGCTCTTTACGGCGGACGGAGCGTTCATCACGAAAACAGCCCTGCGGGCCGAAATCAAGGGACGCCCGCAGCTCGCGGCGTTTGCAGTAGGCGATCTCACCCACCGTGGTCCTGCGTTTGTTCGCGAGTATTTGACCAACTACATCATCCAGCCGTCGCGCGGGGCTGCGACCGGCCGCGTTTATGTTGTCTGGATCGAGGTGGGCGAAAACGGCAATGCGGGCGCCATCCAGGGCGGCGGCCATTACGAAGACGAGTACGTCAAGACGCGGGATGGTTGGCGAATTGCCCTGCGCACGTTCGTACCGTCAAGACTTGGGCCGCGCGACATCTATGACGTCGATCGCACGCGGTCCGGAGGAGCGCCGGCTCCGCGAGCGCAGGAAACCAACGGTCTGACGCGCGATTGACGGTGGCGTCCTTTATCATGCGTCATGTATCATGCGTTATGGAAAAAGCCGCACCGGGAACGGGCGGTCGCCGGGCTCCCCTGCCCAGTCAGCGGCTCCGCCCGTACAACATAAACGTACTTTATGTCCGGCGAAATCGACCGTGCGCCGTCGACCTGAAATCGCGATCACAGCCGACTAAAGAAATTTCGCACTTTTTTACCGTTAATATCCAATAATTTACAGCCAAGCCCCTCCCTCACCCTGCCGCATCACCAAAAACGCATGCTACCGTTCAAATCGAAAGAACCTCGTCGCACCCATGGCGTACGGGGGCACTAAACCACGCGATTCCTCGAGGCTCCGTGTGGCATAACGTCGAAACAATGGGCGGCAGGCGCTCCCGTCATTGGTGCGGCCCCGGTCTCGTCCGGGAAACCAAAACGACCGTTCCGTCTGACGGGAATCAGCCGGTTGGAGCGCTCCAGTTTATATGAAACGAAGTTAAAAGCGAAACGAACTCAAAAAGACACCACACCACGGAAAAAGCAAAGACGGCGCGGACCGGCCAGGCGATCGTATCGCCACACCCAGGCACACCAGGCCTCCGCGCCCCTGAAATCAGCCAGTAACCATCCCCGTGCCACAATCGGCAAAAGGACGGAACGCATGCCCAAAAACCAGCCCGAAAACCACCCCGCCGGCCCGCTCTCTCCCCAGGAACTGAAAAACATCGACGCGTACTGGCGCGCCGCCAACTACCTCTCCGTCGGGCAGATCTATCTCCTGGACAACCCGCTCCTCCGCGAGCCGCTCACCAGAACAGCAGATCAAACCCCGCCTGCTCGGCCACTGGGGCACCACGCCCGGCCTGAACTTCATCTACGCGCACATGAACCGCGCCATCAAGGCTTACGACCTGAACGCGATCTACGTCTGCGGACCCGGCCACGGCGGACCCGGCATGGTCGCCAACACATACCTCGAAGGCACCTACTCCGAAATCTATCCCGTCAATCCCGCAAACCGAAGACGGCATCCGGCATCTCTTCAAGCAATTCTCGTTTCCCGGCGGCATCCCCAGCCACGACGCCCCGGAAACGCCCGGCTCCATCAACGAAGGCGGCGAGCTCGGTTATGCCGTGCGTCCACGCCTATGGCGCGGTCTTCGACAACCCCGACCTCCTCGCCTGCTGCGTCGTCGGCGATGGCGAAGCCGAGACCGGCCCCTGCGCCACCACCTGGCACTCCAACAAATTCCTCAACCCCGCGCGCGACGGCGCCGTTCTCCCGATCCTCCATCTCAACGGCTACAAAATCGCCGGTCCCACCGTGCTCGCGCGCATCCCGCACGCCGAACTCGAAGCGCTTTTCACCGGCTACGGCTACAAGCGCTACTTCGTCGAAGGCCACGAGCCCGAAGCCATGCACCAGAAGATGGCGGCCACCATCGATACGCGTCATCCAGGAAATCCAGGCCATTCAGAAGGACGCGCGCACGAACGGTTTCAAGCAGCGCCCCGCCTGGCCGATGATCATTCTCCGCTCGCCCAAAGGCTGGACCGGGCCCAAAGAGGTCGACGGCAAGCCAGTCGAAGGCACCTTCCGCGCCCATCAGGTCCCGCTCGACGCGTCCCGGCACGCGGCCCGACGAATTGAAGATGCTCGAGGACTGGATGCACAGCTACCGGCCCGAGGAGCTCTTCGACGAGCACGGCAAACTGCTCGCCGAGTACGCGGAGCTCGCGCCCGAAAGGCGACCGCCGCATGGGCGCCAATCCGCATGCCAACGGCGGACTGCTGCTCAAGGACCTCGTGCTGCCCGACTTCTGCGACTACGCCGTCGACGTTCCCAAGCCCCGGCGATCACCGAAGCCGAAGCCACCCGCGTAATGGGTTCGTTTATGCGCGACGTCATGCGGCTCAACACTGAGTCGAAGAACTTCCGCATCGTCTCGCCGGACGAAACGGCTTCGAATCGCTGGAACGCCGTCTTCGACGTGACGAACCGCGAATCCACCGCCGAAATCATCCCCATCGACGACCACGTCGCGCCCGACGGCCGCGTCATGGAAGTCCTGAGCGAGCACATGTGCCAGGGCTGGCTCGAAGGCTATCTGCTCACCGGCCGCCACGGCTTCTTCTCCTGCTATGAGGCCTTCGTCCACATCGTCGACTCGATGTTCAACCAGCACGCGAAGTGGCTCAAGGTCACCCGCGAGATCGCATGGCGCCGGCCCATCGCGTCGCTGAATTACCTGCTCACTTCGCATGTCTGGCGGCAGGATCACAACGGCTTCAGCCACCAGGACCCCGGATTCATCGACCACGTCGTGAACAAGAAAGCCGAAATCGTCCGCGTCTATCTGCCGCCGGACGCCAACACTCTGCTTTCCGTGACCGATCACTGCCTGCGCAGCCGCAACTACGTCAACGTGATCGTCGCCGGCAAGCAGCCCGGCCTGCAATGGCTCAACATGGACCAGGCCGTTCGCCACTGCACGGCCGGCCTCGGCATCTGGGAGTTCGCCAGCAACGATCAGGGCGACGGAGCCGGACGTGGTCATGGCCTGCGCGGGCGATATTCCGACGCTCGAAACCCTCGCCGCCGTCGACTGGCTGCGCCACAACATTCCCGATCTGAAGATCCGCGTGGTGAATGTAGTCGACCTGATGACCCTGCAGCCGCCCTACCGAACATCCGCACGGCCTGCCGGACAAGGAATACGATTCCCTGTTCACCAAAGACCGCCCGATCATCTTCAACTATCACGGCTATCCCTGGCTGATTCACCGGCTGACTTACCGCCGCACCAACCAGCAGCTCCACGTCCGCGGCTATAAAGAGGAAGGCACCACCACAACGCCATTCGATATGTGCGTGCTCAACGAAATCGATCGCTTCCATCTGGCGATCGATGTCATCGACCGCGTGCCGAAGCTCGCCAACGTTGCGGCGCATTTGCGTCAGACCTTGCGCGACAAATTGACCGACCACTGGCGCTACGTCCGGGCGCATGGCGAGGACATGCCCGAAGTGCGCGAGTGGCGCTGGCCCACACGAATGAAGATCCTCGTCCTGAACGCAGGCAGTTCTTCGCTGAAGTTCAACCTCTTCGACTCCGAGCAGCTCTTCGCAAAAGGAGAAGTGGAGCGCATCGGCGGGATGAATGAGGCGGTCGCATCTGTCTTCCAGCAAATCGGCGAACTCGAAAGTCGAGTGCAGTGGGCCATCGTGTAGTGCATGGAGGGGATCGCTTCCATGAATCCGTGATCATCGACGCAGAGGTCGAGAAGGCGATCGAGGAACTCGGCGCACTTGCCCCGCTCCACAATCGGAACAGCCTTGAGGCGTACCGGTTCGCGCGCGAGCGCCTGCCAGGCGTACCCCAGGTAGCCGTCTTCGATACGGCCTTCCATCAGACGCTGCCGCCCCGGGCTTACGTCTACGGCCTGCCGTATGAGTATCTGACCGACAAGAAGATCCGGCGCTACGGCTTCCACGGCATCTCGCATCGCTATGTTCTCGGGCAAGTTCGCCGAGCTTCAAGGCAAGACGCCCGCCGACTACAAGATGATCACCTGCCATCTCGGCAACGGCTGTTCGGTCTGCGCGATCGAGCATGGACGCTCGATCGACACGTCGATGGGCTTCACGCCGCAGGAAGGTCTGATCATGGGGACACGTTGCGGCGATATCGATGCGGCCGCCATTCTGCACCTCATTACGAACGATCACCAGAGCCCGGATGACCTGCTGCACACCCTCAACAACGCGAGCGGCTTGAAGGGCATCTCCGGCATTTCGAACGACATGCGCGATCTTTTGAAAGCGTCAGACGAAGGAAACGAGCGCGCCACGTCTGGCGGTGGAAGCGTTTTGCTATCGCGTTGCGAAGTACATCGGATCGTATCTCGCTGCGATGAACGGCGCCGACGTGTTGATCTTCACCGGAGGCATCGGCGAGAATGCCGCGCCGATTCGCGAGAAGATCTGCGCCGGTCTTGGAAACCTCGGCATCGCCGTCGATCACGACGCGAATGCCGGCGCCAGCCACGACGCGCGCCAGATCGGCTATTCGACGATTCCCGTCTGGGTCGTACCGACCAACGAAGAACTCCTCATCGCGCGCGATGTCATGCCCGAGTCATCCGGTTGACGGTTCATGACCGGAATGGATTAGCCTCGATCGCGAGGGGCGCTCCACGAAGCCCTACGAAACGATTACGCGGTTCTGGCTTGAGATCGTCCGCTGATGCGATCCAGGCAATGCCACCCGGATTGACGGGACTCGAAACTGTTCAGATCGACGTGCTAAACCGGAGCCGTCCCGGTCGACAACGCGCGCCGTGACGGGTAAGCAGGTACACGCCCCCGGCGGCGAGCGCCAGGGAGATCCACTGCTCGAGCGTGAACGGACCGCCCAGCGGGTTCGACGAGTCGTGCTCTCGCAGGAACTCGACTCCAAACCGAACGCACCCGTAAAGCAGCGCGTATAGTCCGATGACCTGCCCGTCGCGATGCGCCTTATGCAGCTGCCGGATCAGGATCAGGCAGATGATTGCTTCCGCGAACGCCTCGTACAACTGCGTCGGATGCAGCGGAATACCGAGCGGCACTCCGGTCGTCGCGTTCGTGTTTGTGAACGTGACGGCCCAGGGCAGATGCGTCGGCTTGCCCCAGCAGCATCCGGCCGCAAAGCATCCCAGCCGTCCGATGCCATGACCAAGCGCCAGGCCGGGCGCGAAAATGTCCGACGTCGCCAGCACCGGCAAGCCCTGCGCCCGCATATAGAAGTACGCGAAAACGAGCGCGAGAATGAAGCCGCCGAAGAAGATGCCCGCGCTCTGCAGCACGGCGAGCGAAAAGATCTCGGACGGGTGCGCCCGGTACTCCGGGTCCATCACGATCATCAGAATCTTCGCCCCGAGCATTCCCGCGAGCGCGCAGTACACCCCGAGGTTCACGACCTTTTCGCTGTTGAGGCGGCGCTGCTTCGCGAAATGGGACGCCATTGACAGAGCGGCCAGAAATGCCAGCGCCACCAGAACGCCGTACGAAGGCAGCGAAAAACTTCCGATCTTGATCAATTGCGGAAACATGTCAGACGTGCGCCTCGCGGCCGCGGTGTGAGAGCAGCATGCTCAGAATCAGTAATCCGGCGCCTGTACAAATAGACGCGTCGGCCACATTAAAGGTGTACCAATGGTACGACCCGCTGTAGAAGTCGAGAAAGTCCGTCACGCTACCCGCTCGCACGCGGTCGAAAACATTGCCCATCGCGCCGCCGAAGATCAGCGCCAGGCCGGCGGCCGAAGGCGTGTCGAGGCGATCGATCCGCCACAGCATTCCAGGCCAGCAAAAGCACCGCAACCACCGACAATCCGATCAGAATCGGCGTTCGCGACTGCGACGAACTTTCGGCGAACATCCCGAACGCCACGCCCGGATTCTGGGACCGCACGATGTTGAAAAATCCGGGAATCACGGTCTTCGTATCGTATCCGCTCAGGTGCGTTTCGATCATCCATTTCGACCAGCGGTCGAGGGTAAAAACCCCGACGGCGATCAGGAACGCGACGATCCGGCGCGATCGGTCAGGCATCTGCCTCGCTGTCCCTGATTGCGCTCGCGCAAGCCGCACAGACGGTCGGGAACTTCGGAGTCTGACCCGACGTCTCCGGTGTACTTCCAGCAGCGCTCGCACTTGGTTCCCGTCGCGCGATCGATCGAGACCTTCACGCCCTCAGCCGCGTGGAGCAATACGCTGAAAAGTCGAGAGACGAACACAA
>CAVQYP010000014.1:0-42476 GCA_963718155.1 Terriglobia bacterium
GAAGCTGGCATTCTACCACTGAATTACTCCCGCACACGCAACGACTCTCTTATTGTACAGGACTCCCGCGCTGCTGATATCTGAGTTCAACCTGCGTCCCCGATCCACGAACCACCGCGCCGGCCACTGACTCCGCCGCCTTCGGACTCCGCAAACCACCTCAACGACCCCGGTAAAGTTATGATAAATACTGACTAAAGTCTCCCTCCGTATGGCAGCAAATCCAGGCCCCCAAACGGGCATAAATGCGTGGCTCGAAGATGAGCTGCTGCAGCAGTATCGATACGATCGGGCATCCGTCGATGCCGATTGGAAAGAAGTTTTCGATCACGAGCGCCCAGGTAACGGCGTTTCGAACGGTACCGTGGTCCTGGCGGGCAATGTCCGCGCCGGAAACGGAAATGGCGGGATCCACTCTCCCGCGAACTGCCGCGACTATTGTGGCGCCCCCTCTCGAACCCGTACTGTCCGGCTCCGAAGAACTGATGCCCCTGCGCGGAACTGCCGCGCGCATCGCCGAGAACATGGCGATCAGCGCGACCATTCCGCTGGCGACTTCTCAGCGAATCATTCCCGTCAAGGTCGTTGACGAGAACCGGCGCCTCATCAATCACCACCGGACGCTGCTCGGCAAGAGCAAGGTTTCCTACACGCACCTGATCGGCTGGGCGATCGTGAAGTCCGTCATCGCCAACCCCTCCCTGAACCACGCCTTCACCTCGAACGCCTCAGGCGAAATCTTCCGCGTGGTGAAGAACGAAATCAACTTCGGGCTTGCGGTCGACGTCCCCGGTAAAAACGGCTCCCGCAGCCTTCTCGTCCCCAACATCAAAAACGCCGGCGCGATGTCTTTCGCGCAGTACATGGCGGCGTTTGACGATCTGGTCGCCCGCGCGCGCACCGGAAAGCTCGGCCTTCCGGACTTTCAGGGCACGACCATTTCGCTGACCAATCCCGGCACCGTCGGGACCATGGCCTCCATGCCCGCGTCTCGTGGCGGGACAAGGCGCGATCATCGCTGTCGGCGCGATGGACTATCCGGCCGAATATCGCGGCGTCGCTCCCGAAGCGATCGCCTCCCTCGGCATCAGCAAGGTCATGTCGGTGACCTGCACTTACGACCACCGCATCATTCAGGGCGCCGAGTCCGGCATGTTCCTCGGTTCGCTGCAGTCCCTGCTTGACGGCGACCAGGATTTCTACGAAGAAATCTTCAACGCTCTTCACATCCCTTATGCCCCGGTGAAATGGGCGCCCGACAAAACGCCGTCGGCCCTCGTAACACCCGAGCCGTCTGTCGAGGTCATCAAAGACGCCGCCGTCATTCACCTTATTAATGCGTTCCGCGTCCGCGGCCATCTCATGGCCGATCTCGATCCGCTCGGCGATGAGCCCGCATGGAATCCCGAACTCGATCCTCTGACCTACGGCCTGACGATCTGGGATCTCGACCGTCTCTTCTATGCCGACTCGCTCTCCCACGCCTTCGGAGCCCGCAAGCAGGCGACTCTGCGCGAGATGGTCGACATCCTGCGGGAGACCTATTGCGGCAAAATCGGCTGCGAGTACATGTACATCCAGCGGCCAGAGGAAAAACTCTGGTTGCAGCAGCGCATGGAAGCGCCACAATTCGCGTTCAAACTCTCCCGAGACGAAAAGATCCGGATTCTCGACCACATGCTCCAGGCCGAAGAATTCGAACACTTCCTCGACCGCCGTTTCATCGGCCAGAAGAGGTTCTCGCTCGAAGGCGCCGAAACCACCATCTCGGTTCTTGCCGAGCTGGCCAATCTCTCGGCCGATCACGACGTTCAGGAAATCGTCATCGGCATGGCGCATCGCGGCCGCCTGAACGTCCTTGCCAATATCATTTGTAAACCCCTCGGCCAGATCTTCTCCGAATTTGAGGGCAATATCGATCCGGCTTCAGCCCAGGGTTCGGGGGACGTCAAATACCACCTCGGAGCCAGTGGAGTTCACAGGGCGCCGTCCGGCAACGAGGTTGTGGTCTCTCTCGCCGCCAACCCAAGCCACCTGGAAGCGGTCAATCCGGTCGTCGAGGGCATGGTGCGTGCCAAGCAGCAGCGTCTCGCCGACAAGGAGCGCAGGCGCGTGATTCCGCTGCTCATCCACGGCGACGCCGCGTTCGCGGGTCAGGGCGTCGTTGCGGAGACCCTGAACCTGTCGCAGCTCAAGGGCTATCGCACCGGTGGCACGCTGCACTTCGTCATCAACAACCAGATCGGCTTTACCACCTTGCCGGAAGATTCCCGATCCACCGCCTATGCAACGGACATTGCGCGCATGGTTCAGGCGCCGATTTTTCACGTGAATGGCGACGATCCCGAAGCCGCCCTGCGCGTGCTTCGCCTGGCCTTCGATTACCGCCAGCAGTTCCAGCGCGATGTGGTCATCGACATGATCTGCTACCGCCGCCACGGCCACAACGAAGGCGACGATCCGGCTTACACGCAACCGGTCATGTATCGGAAAATCAAAGAGCATCCTTCTGCCACTGTGTTGTACGGCCAGCAGCTTGCCACTACAAAGGTTTTGACTCCCACTGAAGTGGAAGCCAGCCGGAAGAGGATTTCCGATCGCCTGAACGCCGCCTTTGATGCCAACAAGGCCGCCGGACCGTGGGTGCTCAATCCCGCCGTTACGCCCGCGCGCGAGATCTCTTCCACCGCAATCTCTCGCGACATGCTGGAGCAGGTGGTTGACGGTGTCACATTCCTGCCGTCCTCGTTTCACATTCATCCCAAGCTCGACGGATTCGTGAAGAAGCGCCGCGAAACCCTCGCTAAAGATGGACCGGTCGACTGGGCCTTCGCCGAAGCCGTCGCATTCGGAAGCCTCGTTCTTGAGGGAGTCCCTGTGCGCCTGAGCGGCCAGGATTCCGGGCGCGGCACATTCAGTCAGCGCCATCTTGCGTTCTACGATTTCGAAGACGGCAAGCGTTACATCCCGCTGCAGCACATGGCGGAGAATCAGGCGCAATTCCGTGTCTACGACAGCTCGCTCAGCGAATTCGGCGTGCTCGGATTCGACTACGGCTACAGCGTCTCCGATCCCCAGACGCTGACGTTGTGGGAAGCGCAGTTCGGCGATTTCTCGAACGGCGCCCAGATCATCGTCGACCAGTTCATCACCACAGCGGAGCAGAAGTGGAGCCAGACCAGCGGGCTTGTGATGCTGCTGCCCCACGGCTACGAAGGTCAGGGTCCGGAGCACTCGAGCGGGCGTATGGAGCGTTTCCTCCTGCTCTGCGCGGAAGAGAACATGCGGATCGCGAACTGCACGACGCCCGCTCAATATTTCCACATTCTGCGGCGTCAGATGACCACCACGCCAAAGCCACTCGTGGTCTTCACCCCCAAGAGCCTGCTGCGCTCAGCGGCTGCCGTTTCGAGCTTCGGCGAATTGACCGGCGGCTCTTTCCGCGAAGTCATCGGCGATACGCTGGATCCCTCCCGCGTGCGCAAGGTCGTCTTTTGTACCGGCAAGGTCTACTACGATCTCGTCGCCGCCCGCGCTGCGAAAAAGAGCGAAGACATCGCGATCGTCCGCATCGAAGAACTCTATCCTTTCCCGGAACAGAGTGTCATCAACGTTCTGGCTCGCTACAGTTCCGGCGTTGACCTGATCTGGTGTCAGGAAGAACCGCGGAACATGGGGGCGTGGAAGTTCATGGCCGGTTATTTCAAAGGTCTCGATCGCGTGATTCACTACGCAGGCCGCGTGAAGAACGCCAGCCCTGCCGCAGGTTCGCACAAACGACACGCGGAAGAGCAGAAGCGGCTCATCGAAGACGCTCTGAAGTAATTCTCGTCGCTCCCCGAGCGCTGGATATTCCTCAGCGGCCCCTCGGGCGAATCGCTCGAACGGGACGCCATATCGAAATCGCCGCGTTCTCATAGTTCTCCGGATGGCGATCCGATCGCCCTGTCACGAGGGTCAATGCGGGAGGCATCTATCTCTTGCCAGTTACCACGGCCATTTATTCACACTTAGACCACCTGCGCTGCCGATCCCGCTTCCACGTGCACCGTGGACGCCATCGACGCGATAACAGCCGGAAGATCGGCGGCGGGTAATCCGTTCGTCTCTGCGTGATCAAAAGCCACTGCAGAGTAATCGCCCGCCGGAACACTCCCGAACTCGAATGCGCCGCCCGCCCGGCACTCCACTTGCCGGTAGGTCAGGATCTCACCGGACTCGCGGGAGACGAGGAACACGGTCGTGCCGTCGCCCTCCTCAACCGTCCCGTGTACTTTACCGAATCCAGAGCTCAGGATCACTTGAAACGGCGCGGCACCGGGTGCCAGTTCCACCACCTGTCCATTCACGTCGCGTCCCTCCCAAATCACTGCTGTGACGTGGGAATTGCCGTCATCACGTGTTTCAACCCGCGTCATTTCGGGCTCCGGACTCGGCCCGACGATGGTGAAGACTTCAGGCTTGAAGCTTCCCGCTGGTACGCGGCCGGCGCCGGCAGGTGCGCTGGGCATGATCATTCCGAGAACCAGCACCTTGCGAGATGTCCCGGGCGACGCCATCAATTTCACCGTCGCGTGCGCCGCCGGCTTGCCCGCATCGTCAAGCACCACCCCCGTCACGCGATGCACTGGCACACTCCTCAGCCGGATTTCGATGCCAGCTACATTCTGGCCGGTTCGCACGGGAATCCGCACGGCTTCCGCTGGATCAGTCGCCGAGGGATAGTAAATCGGCACGGTTCCCAACCGCACTGCATCCTGCATCCGAAATTTCGTCCCCGGCTTGGCGAACACCACATAGGAACCAGACGCCATATCCTGAAATACAAACTCGCCGTTCTCATTCGTGAGGGTGTTGCCGTCGAGGTTCCCGCGAGGATTCGGGTCCCTCTCCACAGGAACCCCCGCCGCTGGCTTCAAGTCCTCGTCCAACACGCGCCCGCGCAATACGGCCCGCGGTTTCAACTGTGCGTCCACTCGAACCGCGACAAAGCCTGAGACATAAGCAAACGGATTTCCTCTGCTACCAGAAAATCCGTCCCTGATAAATTCCCCCCGGTAGTCGCCGTCATTCAGTCCGGTGAGACGATACGATCCGGTCGGGTCGGTTTCGGTAAAGTATACGTAACTCCGCCGGTCCAGAAATCTGACGTGGACGCCGCCAAGTGCTTCGCCCGTGACGCTGTTTGTAATGCGGCCCTCTATGCTCGCACTGCTGCCGGCGCAAAGTGTCAGCGACGTTAGCGCGCTTAAGATCACTGTCTTAAAAGCGCAGCTCACGACCCACGTTCCAGATGCGCTGGCGATCCGGCGTGTCGTGAGATTCGGCATTCTCTCGCTTCTGGAATTATTTCAAAAATTGCGTAGCACCGAATACGATCGGAGAAATCGCAGACATGCTCTATACCGCCCCGATCCGGTCGTTCATGCTGAGTGCGTTACCGGCGCCTGGTCTGCCAAACCCGCCATTGCAACAATAGAAGTTTCTCCATGAACGCCGAAACGGCATCCACGCCGCTAATGCGGCAATATCACGCGATTAAACAGCAGGTTCCCGGCGCCCTGCTCATGTATCGCCTCGGCGACTTCTATGAGCTCTTCTTCGACGACGCGATTCTGGCCGCGCGCGAGCTGGAAATCACCCTCACCTCCCGCAACAAAGAAAAAGGCTCCGCCATACCAATGTGCGGCGTGCCTTATCATTCGGCCGAAGGCTATATCGCGCGCCTGATCGGGCGCGGATATCGCGTCGCTATCTGCGATCAGGTCGAAGAAGCCGCGCCCGGCAAAAAACTCGTTCGGCGCGAAGTCACCCGGATCGTCACGCCCGGCACCGCCACCGACGCGCATCTTCTCCGCTCCCACGAAAACAACTACCTCGCCGCCGTTTCGCGCAACGGTACACGGGCGGGACTTGCGTACGTCGATGTCTCTACCGGCGAGTTCCGCGCTACCGAAGTAGACCTCTTCGAACTGCCGGGACTTCTCGAAAGCATCGGTGCGCGCGAAGTCCTCGTCGCCGCCGAAGCGCCCCTCTTCCCGCAGCCGGAACCGAAACGCTGGATCGTAACCGAACTCGACGATTGGGTATTCAGCCCCGACTACTCCGATCGCATCTTGCGCGAACACTTCCATCTGCACTCGCTCGATGGCTGCGGCCTCTCAGGAAAGCACGTCGCGATCGCGGCGGGTGGCGCGGTCTTGCATTACCTCCGCGACACACAGCGTGCGGCGCTCGATCACCTCGACCCTCCAACGCATTTCGACCGCGCCGAAACTATGGTGCTCGATGCGGTCACGGTCCGCAATCTGGAACTCCTCGACCCAATCTTCTTCGATCGCGGATCCGACGGAGGCGCAACCCTGATCGGTGTACTCGACCAGACCGCGACCGGCATGGGAGGCCGGATGTTACGCCAGCGCCTCCTGCGGCCCTCGCTCGATCGCAACGAAATCGAATCGCGTCTCGATGCGGTTACGGACCTCGCGCGCGAAACGATTCTCCGCGCGGAGCTTCGCAAGCAACTCGTACCCGTTCTCGATGTCGAGCGCCTCCTCGCGAAGGTCATGATAGGCAGCGCCGGTCCCCGCGATCTTCTCGCCCTCGGTAAATCCCTCGATCAGACGCCCAGACTCGCGGAATCGGTCCGTCTCACATCCAGGCCGCTCTCCGCCAGGATGGCCGATACGTTCGGACGGCTCGATCCCGTTCCGGAGGCCTCGGGCTCCATCATTGCCGCGCTGTCCGATACGCCGCCGGTAAACCTCGGCGACGCAGCAACCATTCGCGCGGGGTACGACTCTGAACTCGACGAACTCCGCGACCTTAGCCAGAACGGCAGGCAGTACATCGCCCAGATCGAAGCCCGCGAACGCCAGCGCACGGGAATCGCTTCCTTGAAAGTCCGCTTCAACAATGTCTTCGGCTACTACATTGAGATTTCGAAGGCAAACCTCCACCTCGCGCCCTCTGACTACGAACGCAAACAAACACTGGTCAACGCCGAGCGTTTCACAACTCCCGAATTAAAGGAGTACGAGCGCAAAGTGCTGGTCGCCGAAGAAAAGATCCTCGAAATCGAGAAGCGCATCTTCTCCGAAATCCGGCAGAAGACGGCCGACCACGCCCAGCGGATTCGCGCGACCGCCGGCGCAATCGCGGAGCTCGACGTCTCGGCCGCGCTCGCCCAGGTCGCCGCCGAAAACCGCTATTCACGCCCGCGTTTTTCAACCGACGGAGAGATGCGGATTGCCGCCGGCAGGCATCCCGTTATCGAAAAACTGACCAGCGAAGAAGCCGCCCGCTTCATCCCGAACGATCTCTATCTGAACGACGGCGCCGATCAGGTCGCCATCATCACCGGACCCAATATGGGCGGCAAGAGCACGTATCTGCGGCAGGCTGCACTGATCGCGATCCTGGCGCAGATGGGATCCTGGGTGCCCGCCGACGAAGCCCTCCTGCCCATCATTGACCGAATCTTCACCCGGATTGGCGCCTCTGACAACCTCGCGCGCGGCCGCTCAACTTTCATGGTCGAAATGACCGAAACGGCCGTAATTCTCAACACAGCCACCCCGCGAAGTTTCATCATCCTCGACGAGATAGGGCGGGGAACTGCGACGTATGACGGCCTGTCGCTCGCCTGGGCGGTAGTCGAGCACGTTTCCACCACCACGCGCGCCAAAACGCTTTTCGCGACTCACTATCACGAGCTCACCGAACTTGCCGAACAACTGGAAGGCGTTCGCAACCTTCGCGTGGCCGTAAAAGAAGCGGGTGACAGGATCATCTTCCTCCGCAAAGTGGAACCCGGCAAGGCGGACCGCAGCTATGGCATCGAGGTCGCCCGTCTCGCGGGACTCCCCATCACCGTCATCGAACGGGCGCGCGAAGTCCTGTCGCTCCACGAGAAAACCGAGCACCACGCCGTGGAGCAGCTCTCGCCGGGAGCGGCGCCCGCCGCAGTGCAGATCCGTCTCTTCGAACCCGGCGCCGATGAGATCAAGCAGAAGATTCGGGCGTTGAAGATCGACGACATGCGTCCCGTGGAAGCGTTGAGATTCCTCGAAGATTTGCAGAGGCAAATCGAGTGAGAATTGCATTGCAAAGGCAAATCGAATGAGAGTCGCCGGCATCATGAGTGGAACCTCGCTCGACGGAATCGACGTCGCACTCGTCGACATCAACCGCCGCCGCATCCAAACCGTCGCGCATTCGACGACGCCGTATCCCGCCGCGACACGCCAGCGAATACTCGCGGCCGCAACCCCGGCCGATATCTCGCGACTGAACTTCGAACTGGGAGAACTTTACGCGAAGGCGGTGATCGCTGCCTGCAGGCGCTCTGTCGTCCCGCTTGAGTCGGTCGAACTAATCGGATGCCATGGGCAGACCATTTATCACGAAGGGGCAGGCCGCAACCCCAATACCCTGCAGATCGGCGAGGCGGCAATAATCGCGGAACGGCTTGGTATACCGGTGGTATCCGACTTCCGGACCCGCGACATCGCCGCCGGCGGCAAGGGTGCGCCGCTGGTACCGTTCGTCGACCACCTCCTGTTCGCAAGCGCAAAGGTCAACCGCGTCGCCCTCAATATCGGTGGCATCGCAAACATCACTGTTCTCCCGCGCGCCGCCAAAGTCTCGCAGATCATCGCGTTCGACACCGGCCCCGGAAACATGGTTGTCGACCAGCTCGTGGAGCGCATGAGCTCAGGTAAAAGCCGCTTCGACCGCAACGGCGCTATTGCGGCCACAGGACGGGTCAATCGGCCGCTGCTCGATTCTCTGCTCAGCGACGTTTATTACAAAACAAAGCCACCGAAAACCGCGGGCCGCGAGCAGTACGGCGCAGAATACGTCGACCGCCTTCTTGCCGCCGGACTCGCGATCGAAGACCTGATCGCTACGGCGACCGCACTCACATCCACCACTATCGCGTTCGCTGTCACACGATTCGCCCCGGGCACACAAGAGCTGATCGCAGCCGGCGGTGGAACCCACAACCGCCAACTCATGGCGCAATTAACCGCCTTCCTGCCCGAGTGCCAAATCAAAACGACCTGGGACTTCGAGGTTGCCGTCGACGCCAAAGAAGCCGTCGCCTTCGCCATCCTGGCCCACCGGACGTGGCGGCGCCAAACGGGAAACCTTCCCAGCGCCACGGGCGCCCGTCGCGGCGTGATCCTGGGAAAAATCACGTTCTAAGCTTCGCCCCCACAGTAAAATGGCGGATTGACTCCTTCACCCGAAATTCCTGAGCACCAGCCTGCGCGCATTTCAGTGGTCATCGTTTCCCTCAACCGCGTCGAACAGCTTCGCCAGAGCCTCGAATTGCTAGGCGATGCCTTTCAGGTAATCGTCGTCGACAGCGGTTCGACTGACGGCGCGGCGTCGCTCGACGAGGAATTTCCTGGGGTACGCTACAGCCGGCTCCCGAAAAACTTCGGCCTCACCAAAGCGCTGAACATCGGCCTCCGTTCTACCGAGGGCGAGTACATCCTCTGCCTCCACGATGACGCGCGAATCGCCGCCGACGCGGTCACGCAGCTCGCCGATTTCCTCGAATCAAGTCCGGACGTTGGCGCGGTGTGCCCTTTGCTTACCGACACCTCGGGCGATCCTGTACCCCAGGTACGTCCGCTGCCGACCTCCTCGGATCCGGACCCCGCCTTGCGCCTTCCTGGCGATGCGGATGAGATCGTGGCTCAATGCGTATCCGGCGCCGCAATCATGTTTCGCGCCTTCTTCCTCCGCGCCCTGCGCCAGGTCGACGAGCGCTATGGCACATACGGAAGCGCTATCGAAATCTGCGCCCAGATCAAGCGCGCGGGAAAGAAAATCGTGGTCCTGAAAACCGCCACCGCTGTCCATGAAAGCTTGCCTTCGGCCGTCCCCGCCGACATGCTTGAAGGGGATCGCGCGGCTGGAACTGCGGCATTCCTGGGCAAACACTACGGCTTCGTCACTTCCCTGATTTACCGCATCAAAACCGCCCTCGCCGCTCTCTTCACTTTTCGATTCTCCGTGCTCGGGGGAGTCCTCAGCGGCCAGAAAATCGACGGCGGTGCTTAATATGGCCCCTCTTCGAAAATAAACCGGGCACGCTAAACTCCAGGCATGAGCCCGATGTTGTGGGTCATGTCGCTTCTCATCTGCGCAACGGCTGCGGCGTTCATCACCTGGCTGGTTATGCGGTCGCGCCAGCAGGTTCTTCTGGCGAGACAACGCGAAGACCTCGCGGCGTTGCGCGCAACTCTGAACGCCGAGAAGCAGGCGCTGGAAAATTCCCTCAAAACGGCCGAAGAAGCCACGCGCCGGCGGGCAATGGACGAATTCCTGGCCGACATCCGCGTCGAAGAGCGGCACTACACGCGCGAGCACAGGGTTCTCTTCATGACCCGCAAAATGCTGGTTCGCCAGGAGCGAATCTTCTTCCGCAATATCCCGCTTTCCAGCTGGATAGAGCACGAAATGCCCATCGAAGAGGGCGTCGATCCCGAGGAGATGGCCCGCGCGATGTCGATCTTCGCCAACGCCGCGCTGGGCGACGTCCCCGAAATCGCCGTACGCCGATTACTCCGCTGAAATCAGTATCGAGGCACACCCGGATCGACCTGAACGCTCCATAGATCGATTCCACCCGCCATGCTCCTGCAGTTCTCGATCCCCTGCCGCCGCAGCCAGTCGACAACCGACAGACTCCGCACCCCGTGATGGCAGAAAACCACGATAGGACTTTCCTCGCCCTCCAACTCCTGCAAATGCTGCGGAACAGACCGCATCGGGATGAGTTGCGCCCCCTCGATCCGGCAGATCGCATGCTCCTCAGGCTCCCGGCAATCGATCAAACGAACCGAACCGCCGCCATCCAGTAGTGTCTTCAGTTCCACAGGTGTGATTTCAAAGGACATCTCGTCCGACATACTCGCACTCCCCACCAATTTCGCGAAACCCCACTCATGCCGGGGAACGTCTCACCCGGTTGTTATACTCAAGTGTTAAATCGTCAGTTCCCCAACGGTTCTATCACAAGATGAAAGCTTTCCGCGCCCTTCTCCTGACGGCCGGGTTCGCCGCCACGTGCGCGTCGGGCCAGACTCAGACCCCCATATTCACCACCGGCCAGGCGGCGCGTCTCCTCATAGGTCAGGTGAACTGGACCACCGGTAACTACGGTTCTACCAACACCCTGCTCGGATCGCCCAGCGCTATCGCCTATGCGAATGGCGTGCTCTGGGTGGCAGATTCCAATCGCCTCGGAGCCATCCCCGACAACAACCGCGTCCTGCGATTCAGCGACCCTGACACTTACCCCAGTCCCACTCAGGACCCCACGAATGGAAGCACCTGCGGAATCTGCCGCGGCGTGGCAAGCCTTGTGCTCGGTCAGCCCGATTTCGTCAGTTCGAACCCGACCCTCACGCCAACGGGAATGCGAAACCCCACCGGTGTAGCTACCGACGGAAAGGTTCTGGCCGTCGCAGACACGGATAATAACCGCATTCTGATCTGGCTCAACCTCCCCAGTACCAACGCCCAGGCGCCCGACGTCGTAATCGGACAGCCGGATTTCACCCACAATGCCACGTCGGTTCCCCCTACCGCGAAGTCTCTGCGCGGACCCACCGGCCTCTGGATCGCTGGCGGCAAGCTGTATGTCGCCGACACTCAGGACGATCGAATCCTGATCTATAACAAGATCCCCACCACAAACAACGTTGCCGCCGACGTAGTCGTGGGTCAGCCCGATTTCACCAGCTTCGTTCAGCCGGACCTCACCCAGACCAGCGCCACGCCCGCGGCGAATAATATGCAGGATCCCGTTTCGGTTACTACCGACGCAACTCACATGTACGTCGCCGATCTGGGACAGAGCCGCGTTCTCATCTTCAACACGATTCCCACGACGAACGGCGCTTCGGCCGACGTGGTGGTCGGCCAGCCCGATATGACCAGCGCGGCCGACAATAATAGCTTCCTGACCCCCACCTCCCCCACGAAGGATGCGGACGGAAATAACATGGGCGTGACGCCGGTTCTTTGTCAGTCAACTGGCGCCGATAGCGACGGCACTGCTCTTTTCCCCACGCGATGCGCCGCCACGCTGTCTTTCCCGCGATATGCGCTCTCCGACGGAACAAGACTCTTCATCGCCGATGGTGGGAACGACCGCGTACTCGTTTTCAATTCGATTCCGAGGACGAATGGCGTGAGAGCGGATGTGATCCTCGGCGAACCGGACGAATTCACCGATAACACGGGTCAGAATCCCTCCGGCAGCGACGCGTTTCAAACGCCCAACAGCCTCGTTTGGGATGGCGTAAATAACCTCTACGTTTCCGATACGTATAACAACCGCGTTGTGGTTTATTCACCCGGTGTTCCGAATATTCCGCTTGCCGCGGCTCGCAATGCCGCGAGTCTGCAGATCTACGCCCTCGGCAGCGTGATCCTCGGGGGTACGATCAACGCGAAGGACGTCGTCACCATCGGAATCAACAACACCACCTGTACTACGGGCCAGACGACGGGTGGCTGTTACAGCTACACCGTGGTGGCAGACGATACCGGGCCGACCGTCACCGCGGCCCTCGCCAAGGTGATCAATTCGGGGCCGGATCCGAACGTGACCGCAGGCGCGGATACGACTACCGGCACGTTGGTTTTGACCGCGCGCGAGCCAGGAGCGGCCGGCGCAAACATCACGCTCACGACGGTGCTGTCCCCAAATGCGCAGATAACTGCGACTGCGAGTGGGGCCACTTTGAGTATTTATCTGCAAAGCCCGACGTCCATCGCGCCCGGAACTCAGATCTCTATTTTCGGCGCGCCCAACGCGAGCCTGTGCGACACCATCGCTGTGGGAGACACGACGCAGCCATATCTTCCCTTTACCCTTAAAGGTTGTGAGATCTTCATCGATGGCACGCGCGCGCCGTTGATGTTTGTGTCTCCGGGTCAAGTCAATGTCCAGATGCCACTCGAGTACAGTGATCGCACCAGCGTCAGCCTGTATTCCCGTGTAACTCACGCCGACGGCTCCGTCACGGTCGGCAGCCCGATCGGCGTCACAATCGTTCCCGAGAATCCCGGCGTTTTCGCGGAGGCCGGAAACGACCCCCGGCCGGGTATCGTCTTCCACGCGTCGAGCAACGCCATCGATGGAATCGCCTTTAACGGGGTTGTAACCACCGGCGACGTCGATACCATCGGCATCAATAACGCGTCCTGCACTTCGGGGCAGACCACGGGCGGTTGTTACAGCTATACAGTGCTCGCTACCGACACCCTGACTTCGGTCGCGCAGGCGTTTGTCAGTCTGATCAACGCATCCGATCCGAATGTGACCGCCAGCATGGCTAACCAGTTCACGACCATTATTCTTACGGCGCAAGTTCCGGGGACCGCCGGTGAAGGTATAACCGTGAATCAACAGGTGAGCACCAATGCCACCGAAATCCTGACGGTTTACAACGGCGCTCTCTGCTGCTCCAACACCCAGGGTGCTATGGTGACCAGCGATAATCCGGCTGTGCCCGGTGAGCTTCTTTATGTGTACGCGACGGGGCTCGGCGTCACCAATCCGAACGATCAAAACACCGGAGAGGTCTTCCAGGGGCCGGGAATGAACCCACCCGCGACACCGGTAGATTCGATCCTCGTTGGCGGAACGTCTGCCAACATTTATAGCGCCGCGTTGTTACCCGGCGCCGTCGGCGTCTACTACGTGCTCTTCCAGCTCAGCACGGGTCAGGTGACCGACCCCACGACTCAGTTGACCATCGCGCAACAGGCGCACGTCAGCAACGTCGTCTATTTCCCGGTCGCCGTGCCGCCAGCCGCCACCGACACATCCACATCCTCGGCCGAACCAGCGGCCCGACCCGAACGAGACAAGGCGCGCCCCGCCGCGAGCAGCGCGTCCGCAGCCAAAGGCCGCTCGAATTAAACAGCTAGCGTCTCCAGGCTGGTGGGACTTGCGCTTCTCAGTCGTGGCCACTGGCCTCGTTCGGCGGCGCCTCGGTCCGAAGCCTGCGCCTTTGCCGGCTTCGGTGAGCCTAAGCGGGACTGGCCAGCATTCCCCGAACCCGCGCCTCAACTGCGGACTGGATCTTACCCTCGCCCACGAACGTCTTCGCGATCGCCGGAAGCTCGCATAGAATCGTGACGTTCGTATCGTCAACCTTCACCGTGCCCGATATCGGCAGCGAAATGAACCCGGCCTTCGCCGTCAAAGAAAAATCCATCACCGGGCCGGCCCAGCTCTTCTTCTGATCGGCCAATTCCAGCGCAGACCCTCCGATACCTCCAAACAACTGGTCCGAAGAGCGGTCAACCGCCTCTTTCGCCTTTTCGGCTGTCGTATGGTGTGGAACGATAATTTGCATCGAATTAGTTCACGTTATTCCTTTTGAGCTGCCCGCAGGCCGCAAAAATATCAAGCCCCCGGGGCTTTCTCACAAAACAAGGCACCGACCGCCGCACAATCTCCTGAAACGCCGCCACCCGCTCCGGCTCCGGCGTCTCAAACGGAATTCCCGGACCCGGATTCAGCGCAATCAGATTCACCTTGCAGTTCAGATTCGCCAGCAGCTTCACCACCCGCCGCGCATCCGCATCCGTATCGTTGACCCCGCCCAGCAGCACATACTCGAACGTCAGCTTCTCCCACGGCCGCAGCGGATAAGCGCGGCACGCTTCGATCAAATCCTTCAAATGCCACTTACGCGTAATCGGCATCAACTCCTGCCGGGCCTCTTCCGTAGAAGCATTCAGCGAGATCGCCAGCTTCGGCCGCACCTCCGCCTTCCCCAGCTCCTCGATCCGCGGAATAATCCCCGACGTCGAAATCGTAATCCGCCGCTCGCTCATTCCGACCCCTTCCGGATCGCACAGAATCCGCGTCGCCTTGAGCACGTTCGGCAAATTGAGCAGCGGCTCGCCCATCCCCATCATGACCACGTTGAACCGCTTGTTCTCCGCCAGCAGTCCGTTGTCTCGCGCGACGAACAGGATCTGTCCCACAATCTCGCCTGCCGTCAGCGACCGCTCCAGCCCCATCAGCGCCGTCATGCAGAACTTGCAATCGACCGGACACCCCACCTGGCTCGAAACGCAAACCGTGTCGCGTTCGCCCTCCGGCATCAGCACCGTCTCGACGGTGCGCCCGTCACTCAGGCCCAAAAGATACCTGCGCGTTCCGTCCACCGACTCAAAGCGGCGATCCAGCCGTGGCAACCCAACCTCGGCGCTCGTTGCAAGTTCGTTTCGAACCCGGGCGGGCAGGGAAGAAATCTGTACCAGATCGTCCACTTTCTGTCGATAAATGGCCCGGTAAACTTGTGCTGCCCGATACGCCGGCTCCCCCGTTGGCAGGGCCCGTCTAAGCTCACTAAGTTCCATTCCTACAAGAGCTTGCGGCATTTAACTCAGCTTAACACGTGGAACGATGGTAGCCGTACCAGGTCCGGAAATGGTACAAATAAGCAGGTTCATAACTTTGTCATCCATTCAAAGCGCCCTCCAGAGTCCGTCGCGGCAAGTCCCTGCGATCGAGCGCGACATCCTTACAACCACCCTACCGAATGGAATCAAAGTCATTACGGAAGCAATGCCGCACGTTCGTTCGGTATCCGTCGGCATCTGGATCGCCAGCGGTTCGCGCCGTGAAACCGCCGAAGAGAACGGCGTGTCTCATTTCATCGAGCACATGCTCTTCAAGGGCACGCAGACGCGCTCGGCCGAAGCCATCGCCCGCTCCGTTGACTCCATCGGCGGCAATCTCGACGCGTTCACTGCCAAGGAGATGGTTTGCTACAACACCAAAGTCCTTGACGAGCACCTGCCCCTTGCAATGGACGTCCTGGGCGACCTCGTTCTGAACCCCGCCTTCCGCACTGAAGACATCGAGAAGGAGAAGGGCGTCATCCTTGAAGAAATCAAGATGGACGCCGATAGCCCCGACTACCTGGTCCACGAGATCTTCTCTTCCAACTTCTGGAAAGACCACGCCCTCGGCAAGCCGATCCTGGGCACCCGCGAAACTGTCAAGCGCTTCAACCAGGGGCTGATTCAGGATTACTACCGCAGCGTCTACACCCCGGCAAACCTGCTGATCACGGCGGCAGGCAACCTGCGGCACGAGCGGCTGGTCGACCTCGCGCGCGAGCGCTTCGAGTCGCTCCGCATCGGCGCGCCCGAGCCGCCGCAAAAGATCCCCGCGACCCACGCGCGAATCTCTTTGAAATCCAAGAAGGACCTGGAGCAGGTCCACGTCTGCCTCGGCGTCCCCTGTTACCCGATCCCGCACAAGGATCGCTTCGCTTGCTATGTCCTGAACACAATGCTTGGCGGAGGCATGAGCTCCCGTCTGTTCCAGAATATTCGCGAGAAACAGGGCCTGGCATACGCGGTCTTTTCGGAACTGAACCCCTACAGCGACACGGGTTGCCTGTCGGTGTATGCGGGCACCTCGCTCGAGTCCGCAAAACATGTAGTCGAATCGGTGCTGCGCGAATTTAAGGACCTGAAGCAGGGCCCCGCGCCCGCCGAAGAGGTCCGACGAGCCAAGGACCATCTGAAAGGATCGCTCATGCTGAGCCTCGAATCGACGTCCAGCCGGATGTCGAACCTTGCCAGGCAGGAGATGAACTTCCACCGCTTCTTCTCGCTCGACGAACTTGCCGAGAGCATTGAAAAGGTGACGGCCGACGACGTCCAGCGCGTAGCCTGCACGTTCTTCGATCAGAAGAACGTCGCCCTGACGGTGCTGGGCAATCTGGACGGCTTCAAAATCGGCCGCGAAGACCTGGTCTGCTGACTTTAACCAAAACCGTTCTGACCTCAACGCGACCCCGCTGAGCCAACGCGACCAGATTCTGAGCCGCGACCCAGCATCCCCTTTAGGGGTGCTGGTGCGGAAGGGAGCGTTGGCGATACCCCAGCATTTCGCCGGCCGGCGTGGGGCCGCAGGGCTTCTGCTCGGCGGGGAGCTTTACGTCAACCCGGTACCGCCGGTGATCCTGCCTCCCGACTCTTCAACGCCATCCCCTGCAGAATCGGTTTTGCTCAAACCACACTACGCCTGTATTGAATCGCGAACTCCGTAACCGCCGCCAGCAATAGAGCGGCGCCGGTGATGTGCGCTGCCCTCGCGAGGGCGAGCCACAATCCATTCTCAATCTCCAGCAGCCGAATGGCGAACGCGGCGATCCCAAACACTACCTGTCCCAGTAACGCCGCCATCATGAGCTTATTCGCCCGGAGCAGAATCCTGTTCGCCGGATGCCGCTCATTCATGGTGGCGCAAAAAACCAGAAGGGAACCTGCCACGACGAGCGCCATTCCAATGTGAGGCAGGAAGCCGGACGTTTGATGGCGGTATCCCACGCCATAATAAATTGGCGCCAGCAGCAGAGCCGGCAGCACGAACACCCACCGGCTTCCCAGCTGTGTTTTCCGCTCTGAAGGCAGCGTGAACGCAGCCCAGGCCAGCGAGGCGAAGAGGATGGGAGAAACAGCGGCGTGCAGTCGCGGCATACCAGGTACTGCTTCCAGCAGCCCCCCCACCAGCGCCACGAGCACCGAAAGCCGGATATGCCTGTTCTTCGCCGAAATCAGCATGAGACCGATAATCAGGTAAATAATGGCGAAGCCCGAGATGATGTGCGCCCACTCAAAGAGGGAGTCGCGTCCGGTCGTGCTCCCCACAAACGGTCCGCTGAGCATCGGCACGAGCGCTAACCGAGCCGTGAAGACAGCGTAACGTTTCATTCAGGCGCTCCCGATTATACCCGCTATCGTCAAAACTCGACGAATGGGCCCGGGCATTGAGAAGGTGACGGCCGAAGGCGTCCAGCGCGTCGCCAGTACACTCTTCGACCGGAAGAACGTCGCTTTAACCGTGCTCGGCAATCTGGACGGCTTCAAAATCGGCCGCGAAGACCTTCTCTGTTTCACTTTCTCCCGAGGCTCTTCAGAAAAGCGATCACAGCTTTTCGCTCCTCAGACACGTTGAGCCGAAACTCCATATCCGTATCCGGCGCCATCGCACTGGGATCGCTGAGCCACCGGTCGAGGCTTTTCTCATCCCACCGAATCTTCAAGTTTCGCAGGGAGTCCGAATACCCGAACCCGGGAACGCCACCTGCAGTGCGTCCGTAGACGCCGCGCAGTCGGGGACCTTCCATGTCGATATCCGCCGCGTGACAACCGCTGCAACGACGCGCGAACAAATCCTTGCCCTGATCCACCTGAGCATTCTCCTGAGGTGTACTGAACGGCAGCGCAAGCGCCTCCACCGTCAAAACCGCGATCAATAGCCTCGCTGCCCTCATCGTTTACTCCAGCGTCGAGTCCACAAGCGCGAGATGATGGAGACTCTGCACCAGTTCCACCTGGCTGATTCCCAGCACGCCGCGAAGTTTCTCCGCCGGTACCTTCATCGGACCAGGCGAAGGCGCGCTGCCCGGAGCGGGTTGCGGGAACGCCGTCGACATCGCGGTGTGGAACGTGACGTTCCCCTCCACCTTTTGCATCGTCTGGTGAATGTGTCCGTTCAGAATCGTGACCGACCCGAATCGTCTCAGGTAGCCCAGCGCTTCCTCACTGTCGCGCAGTGCCCCATCCCCAGTCCGGATAAACGGTCCAGAGAGGAAGGTGGGCGAACACCACGATCGGAGTGCTGGAAGATTTTGCCGCTCAGATCGTCCTTCAGCCACGCGAGTTGCTCCGGTCCCAGTTTCCCCATGCCTTCCAGGGCCGCGGAGTTCACCATCCCCACAAAATGAACGCCCTGCTGATCGAAGCTGTACCAGCCGGCTCCCTTTGGTTCCTTTGCCGAAGCGCGCAAGATACTCCCGCCCGTCGTCGGTTGCGTTATCGTGTTCGCCCGGCACATAGAAAACCTGCCTCGGTTTTGCCGCCCCGAAGCAACTCGCCCAGCGTGTCGAATTCAGAGGGCTTCGCCGTGTGCGTCAGATCGCCCGTATGAATCAGGAATGACGGCGCTTCGGCAAGGCCATCGATCTTGTTGATCGCGAGTCTGTAAGCGTTGCATTCACGTCGGCATTGGCCGGTTTGTTAAAGCCGATATGGCTGTCGCTGATCTGCACAAAGCAGAATCCACCGCCGCCGCCGTCTGTCCCAGCAACTCGGATCGGGGGACGCCGGCCGCAATCGACCACACCACACCGGAACCCGCCCATGCCATGCAGCGCAGGAATCCCCGCCTGTCGACGCCGTCCGCGTCAATCTCGTTTACGCGAAGTTTCTTCACTCAAAAAGCCTCCGCTTGCGATGACTGCAATACGCGGAATTTATTCCCGCGAAAAAATCTTCGCCTTGCGGGAATAAACCGGGTGTCGCCGGAGTCTGCACCTGTGTCAGAATGACTGCTCGGGCTCTGCGCGCGGTACCGCGCTTGACAACTGTGCGAACGATGAACCCTGCCCAAAAACTGGCCCTTTTTGAGCAGACGGTCATTCCTCACCTGAACGCCGCTTACAACCTGAGCCGCTGGCTGACACGCAATAGCCAGGATGCCGAAGACATCGTCCAGCAGTCCTATCTCAAAGCCTTCAGCTCCTTCGAAACCTTTCAGGGGAAAGGCGTCGAGGAGGCCCGCGCCTGGCTGCTCACAGTAGTGCGAAACACCTGTTTCACCTGGCTGAGAAAGAAGGGGACGCAACCGCTTACGGAATTTGACGAACAGATGCACAGTCCGGACGACCTGACTACCGATGGCGAATCCATCCTTCTCAATCGTGCCGCGCTGAGTTCGCTGAACGGCTGTCTTGAGGCGCTCCAGCCGGAATTCCGGGAGGCTATCGTGCTGCGAGAACTGGAAGAATTGTCTTATAAAGAGATTTCTGAGATCGTGCGGGTGCCCGTCGGGACCGTAATGTCGCGGTTGGCGCGAGCCCGCAAACGCCTTCAGGGATGCATGGGAAGTGCACAGGGAGTCGTAAAATGAGCTGCGAAACCGCCCGGCTCCTTGCGGAGAATAACGACCCCACTCTCGCCGATCACCTGGAATCCTGCCCCTCATGCATGATCGGGGACAATGCTCCGTATTATGAAGCGCCCCCCGGGTTGGAGCGGAAGATCCGACAGAGCCTCAGGCGTGAAACGAAGGCCGCCTCTTATTGGCGCGATTGGCGTCTCGCCGCAATCGCCGCATCAGTGCTCCTCATGGCTTCGCTTGCGGCAAACATACAACTGTTCCGATCCCGGGTGCCTGCGCAACAGCTCACCGCGGACGCCGTCCTGTCGGCGCACCTGCGATCCCTCGCGGGAGAGCACCTGCTCGATGTGCCCTCATCGGACAAGCACACCGTGAAACCGTGGTTCAACGGCAAGCTGGACTTCTCCCCGCCGGTCAAAACGCTCTCCGGTTTCCCGCTGATCGGAGGACGTCTGGAGTACCTGGAAGGCCGCCCCGCCGCCGCTTTGATTTACGGCCGCAACAAGCACGTAATCAATCTGTTTATATGGCCCGAGCCGGCGCCTGCGCCGGAAAGCACAAGGACGCGCAACGGATATCACATACAAACCTGGTCCACCGACGACATGACATTCTGGGCTGTATCGGATCTCAACGAATCGGAACTCCGGGAATTCGTCTCCCTCTACCGCCAAACCCAATCGTGAAACTCCGCGTTCCCGCCAGACGCTGCCCACACCGTTCCAACGCCAACGCACACCGTCCCAACGCCACGCACACCCCTACACGCCACGCATACCCTGCCAACGCCCAACGCACACCGTTCCGAGCCGCGACCGGAAGGGAGCGTTCTTCATGCCTTGCGATCGCCCGGTAGCGCTGGCGATCTTGTCGCCGGCGATTTTCGCATCCGCTGCAAACTGCGCAGTGCTACTCCTCAACGATGTCCCCGACCTTCCGAGCGGCGGAGAGCGTAACCGAACCACAAGTAGCGCCAGCGACCTCGTCGGGTATATGCTGATCTAACCGAAACCGGGCGCCACACGAATCCCGCCGGCAAGGAGTAACCAACCATGTCGAAACCCGCACTACTAACAATCGCGACCGCCCTCGTAGCCCTCACCTCCCCGCTGATAGCCCAGCGAGGCGCCCCACAGCCCCAGGCAATCCAGCAGGTCAAACCCGGTCTGTACCTGATCACCGGCGCAGGCGGCAACTCAACCCTCCGCATCACCAGCGAAGGAATAATCCTGGTTGACGGCAAGCTTCCGAGCGAAGCGAACTACAACGAGCTGATGGCCCTGATCAAAAGCGTCTCCGACAAACCGATCAAATACCTGATCGTGACGCACCACCATCAGGACCACACCGGCAACAACCAGCGCTTCCTGGATGCCGGCGTCCCCGTCGTCGCGACGGAAAATCTGAAGAACGATCTGGTCACCTACACGGCCAATCCAAAGCCCGCCCCGCCGAGCGTCACTTATCCCGGATCCGAATACGCCCTCCACCTCGGCGGAGAGACCGTCGAACTTCATCACTTCGGCCGCGCCCACACGAGTGGAGACACCGTCGTTTACTTTCCCGCGCAGAAGGTGGTCTGTGTCAGCGACGTCGTCACCACGGGCAAGACTCCGCCGCTGATCGACTATCCCGGAGGCGGCAGTGCGCTCGAATGGTCGAACGTCCTCGCCAGCATTCTGAAACTCGACTTCGACGCCGCCATCCCCGGCAACGGAGACCCGCTCACGAAAGCCGACGTGCAGGCTTACAAGACGAAATTCGACACAGTCATCGCGCGCGCGAAGGAACTCGTGCGCCAGGGCGTTCCTCAGGACCAGTTACTCGCGCAGATCAAGACCGACGATATCGGCTGGGCTCCCCGTGTTCCCGACGTCGCGGCGTTCTACGCCGAGCTGAAAGGACAATAACAGGCAGGTAGGTCGTCCCTCAATCCACGCTTGCCACCGCGAACGGCGACCGGATCAGGTAGAAGCCGTGGCCGCACATCGAGCAAACGCAGGATTGAAGAAACCTGTTGAAGATTTTGCCAAACGGGTTTCGCGGTTCCACGCTTCGGAAATCGATGGATCTGCAGTGAGGGCAGCGGGACGGAAACAGTCTCTCGAACGCCGGGATCATAAACCCTCGGCCTTGGTAGCACCGGATGCCACCGAATAATACGCGGGCGAGGTGTCACTTCGAACTCCGCGAGGGCGGCTGGCTTCCCGCGCCGCCCTCAATTGTTCCGGTGTTCTCACGTCGGGTTCTGAGACCCGTACTCGTTCCCTTTCACGCAGGACCTGGCGCTTGTGGCGCTTCATCAATCTTTTGTCCATAGGTCTCTCGTCCCCGAAACGCCTAGTCGCCGTCGTCCACTATTCCGCAGATCATTGCCTCTGTCGTCAGCATCAGAGACGCGATCGAAGCAGCATTCTGCAAAGCGGTGCGAGTTACTTTAGTCGGATCGATCACACCCGACTTGACAAGGTCCTCATACTCCTCCGTAAATGCATTGAAGCCGAAGTGCGGATTGTCGCTCAGCCGGATCTTCTCGACGACAACCGCGCCTTCCGTCCCGCAATTCAGAACAATCTGGCGCACAGGTTCTTCGCATGCGCGGCGAACGATGGTCACGCCAAACTGCTCGTCGCCCTCGAGCTTGAGTTCCTTCAGCGCCACCGCGGCCCGAAGAAGCGCGACGCCGCCGCCGGGCACAATCCCTTCCTCAACTGCCGCGCGCGTAGCGTGAAGAGCGTCCTCGACCCGCGCCTTCTTCTCTTTCATCTCGGTCTCGGTCGCGGCGCCCACTTTGATGATCGCGACGCCGCCCGCCAGCTTGGCGAGCCGTTCCTGTAACTTTTCGCGATCGTAATCGGAAGTCGTTTCTTCAACCTGCGTCCGCAGTTGTTTGATCCGGCCTTCGATGTTCTTCGGCAAACCGGCGCCGTCGATGATCGTGGTGTTTTCCTTGTCCACCGTGATACGTTTCGCGCGGCCGAGATCCTCCAGCTTGACGCTGTCCAGTCTGATGCCGGTCTCTTCCATAATGGCTTTGCCGCCGGTCAGAACCGAGATATCCTCCAGCATCGCCTTGCGGCGATCGCCGTAACCTGGCGCCTTTACCGCGCAAACGTTGAGTGTTCCGCGAAGCTTGTTGACAACGAGCGTCGCCAGCGCTTCGCCCTCCACCTCCTCCGAGATGATCAGCAACGGCTTACCCGCACGGGCAATCTGTTCCAGAATAGGAAGCACGTCGTTCATGCTGCCGATCTTCTTTTCGTGGATCAGGATATACGGGTCTTCGAGAACGCATTCCATGCGCTCCGGGTCGGTCACAAAATAGGGCGAAAGGTATCCGCGATCGAACTGCATGCCTTCCACGGTCGCGAGTTCGGTGACCATGGTCTTCGATTCTTCGACCGTGATCACGCCATCCTTGCCCACCTTTTTCATAGCCTCGGCAATCACCTCGCCGATCGTCGAATCGCTGTTTGCCGAAATACGGCCAACCTGCGCGATCATATCGCCGGAGACCGGCTTGGAGAGCTTCTTGATCTCTTCCACGGCCAGTTCAACGGCCTTATCGATTCCACGCTTGATGGCCATCGGATTCGCGCCCGCGGTCACCGCTTTGATGCCTTCACGGAAAATCGCCTGAGCGAGGATCGTGGCCGTAGTGGTTCCGTCTCCCGCGACATCGGAAGTCTTCGAAGCAACCTCTCGCACCATCTGGGCGCCCATATTTTCAAGCGGATCCTTGAGCTCGATCTCTTTCGCAACCGTTACGCCATCTTTCGTGATCGTCGGGCCACCGAACTTTTTCTCGAGCACGACATTGCGGCCCTTGGGCCCCAGAGTAACCTTCACCGCCTCCGCCAGTTGATTGACTCCGCGCAGAATCGCCTGGCGGGAATGATCGCTGTAAGTAATTTGGTTTGCCATTTGGATGTTTTCTTTTTGTGTCTCTCGTTGAATCAGCTGGCGTTCAGAACGCCGAGCACATCGTCCTCGCGCATAATGATGTACTCGGTGCCTTCCACTTTCGTCTCGGTCCCCGAGTATTTCCCAAACAGGACGCGGTCTCCCGCCTTCACATCGAGCTTCACCAGCGTGCCGTTCTCGAGTCTCTTTCCGTGACCCGCGGCGATAACCTCGCCTTCCTGCGGTTTCTCCTGCGCGGAGTCGGGAATGATGATCCCGTGGCGCGTTGTTTCCTTCTCGTCGATGCGTTTCACTACGATGCGATCGTACAAGGGTCGAATATTCATGATGTTTTCAGCTTTCGGTTGGATTGAGTTCGGTTATGCGGCGTCGTGCCGCCCTGGCCTCTTTGATCTCGCGATAGCCGGCATCCTTGCCGATCATCTGCCGCACCTGATCGTTCAGCTCCTGCCAGTCGCGGATGAAATAGCCGGCGCGATCGTTCGCCAGGGTTGCGGCGCGCTTTTGTTCGAGGATCGCAATGACGCGCCAGGTCTCAGCCTGGTCCTGTCCTGTCTGCCTGGCTGCCATTTCCCGAAACGCGGTCGCCACCCGGTCGAACTCCTGGACGACCCTCGGTATGATCCGCTCAGCCCACTCCACCTGGCTGGGTGTTCCGGTAAGCATGGTTTTACTGTCCAGAAGAGGCCGGACCTTCCCGGAAATGGCGTGCATGAGCCGATACGCTGACTCGGAAAACTCCCGAGAACTGCCGGGTTGTAACATCCGTGATCTCGAAGCTGTTGCACTCCTGAGAACTCACGGTTCTCGCCAGTTGCTTCAAAGCGGAGTCGAGCGCTGTTTGCCTGTTGAATCCGAAGGCCGCCGTTTTGATCGTCCCCGCCAGAAAGAAATAGGTCCATCCCGATTTCCCGAGCTGTTCGTCGAACGTGGAACGGCTATTCGCAATCGAGCCCCATCCCTTCAACGAAGGTTCACCGTCAAACTGCAGAAATTGCGGAAGTGCCGCACTTCGTTCGAAATGCCTGCTTCCCGCTTCCGCCCCGGCAATCATGGACGGAACTCCGGCTTGTTCAGCAATCGTGACTTCTCCTCTTTGGCTTCCGCGTCCGCTACTTGCTTCGCTCGAAGATCCAGTTCCTTTTGCGGAGCTTCCACCCGGTCGATCCGTGCCGATTCAACAAGCGCCCGCTGCGCCAGCGGTTCGTCGCGGTTGGATGAAACCACCAGACCAAAACCCCCTCCATACGGAAGCCCGACCAGGGTCACGCGGCTCTGCGGGTCGTCCCATTGGCTGATCGCCCGGACGGTGTCCGTATATCCCGAATGGAAGGCAATTTCTTTCGCAACGGGAGCGGAGCCGGGCCCGTAGATGGCGGCAAGCGACTCCGTCAAGTCGGCGTCGGTGAGGCCGCCGGTCCGGCTGGGATCGTAGGAGATCGTCATCTCGAAAAGAGTGCCGTTATAGAAGCGGAACAGAATTTTCTGAACCGAGTCCTGCGTCGACGTCGGAATGACTCTCCAGTTGAGTTCCTCGACCCGTTCAGGGCGGGTGGAAATCACCTTTGCTTCCGATAACGTGATTCCTGTCTGCTTCGCGACTTCGGCGACAGAGTCTCCGAGTTGAAATGTACGGTAGCGGGAGGCGGGATTCCGCGTGACCGCATCGGCGCCATGCAATAGCAGGGACGACGCCAGCATAGAGGAAAGGATTAAGACGACGGGACGAAAACTCATTCTGCAGATTCCTTTCAGAATCGAGGACAACAGGGACTATCTCGGAAGAGGCGAATGCTTCGCTTTCTGGCGATGCTTGCTAAGGGGAAAGGTTCAGGTGAGCTGACTTAGTTCAGATCGCCTGGAGACAGAACAAAGTATCCTGTCGGTAACTAGTGTAAGTGAAGGAGAAGTTATTGTCAACTCGATCGAGCCCTGAATGCCGGTAGCGCCGGCGATCTTGTCGCCGGTGGCCGTACGAAGCGTCAAATAACTCCCATTATTAACCAACTTAGTCATGCAAAATCACATTCAGCAGCGAACTATGCACTTCCAGATGCCCGTTGTACTTGATAAACCCAAGCTTCCGGAACTTATTCATGAAGAAACTCACCCGCGATCGCGTAGTCCCAATCATCTCCGCCAGAGTCTCCTGGCTGATCTTCGCAATCACCGTCTCGGGCTTGCCTTCTTTCCCGAAGTTAGCCAGCAGCAGGAGCGCCCGCGCCAGACGCTTCTCGCTGGAATTGAAAAGCTGATCCACCAGATCCTCTTCAATCCGGATCGTTCGCCGAAGCATATAGGCCAGCAGTAAATCCGAAAACCCGCGTTCTTCGGAGAGTGCGCGAATCACCGCCGGTTTCTCGATGCGCATCACCGAGCACTCCGACATCGCCACCGCCGTCGACATACGCAGATGTTGCACGGTAAGACATCCCTCGCCGAAGAAATCACCCGCCCCAAGCACCGCGATCACGGCCTCTTTGCCGGCGTTCGACACCACCGATAACTTGACCGTACCGGTTTTGATATAAAACACCTCATTGGCGGGTTCGCCCTGGGTAAAAACAACGGTGTTCTTGTCCCAGCCCGTAATCGTCCGGCCGTTACCGCTCTCCCCGAAAAATTTCAGAGCATCGAACTCCGGATCAGGGGCAGATTTTACAGAAACCCGCGCCGGCTTCTTCTCTTTCGTGATGCCGTTGGCTTTGACTTTAATGCCCATTGACTGCGTATAGTGCTCCCGAAGCGGTTGGGACCGCGCTCAATTCCAGCGGCGCCGGGTCCTGAGCAGGTACCGCTGCCCATTGCGCCGCGGCAATAGTGAAACAAAAGGTCGCTCCCGCTCCCGGTTCGGACTCGACCCAGATGCTGCCGCCGAAAGATTCCACTATTTTCCTGCAGATCGCGAGGCCCAGCCCCACACCCGGAATTTCCCTTCCATGCAACCGCTTCATCGGGAGAAAGATCCGTTGCTGGTATTCCCTCGCGATACCGATCCCATTGTCCTGAACCCGTATCAACCACTCGTCGCCCCGCCTTTCGGCGCTCAAGTGAACCTTAACGGGTCCCCCGGTGCAATACTTTATCGCGTTCATGATCAGGTTCTGAAAGACTCTGACCAGATCGTTTTTGTTGCCCTTCACCATCGGTAGTGGATCGGAGGTCACGATCCCAGCACTTGCGGCGATTGCGTGTCCGAGATTCAGCAGCGATTCTCGCACAACGGCTTCCAGATCCACAGACTGTAACGCGCCGTTATGAGCGGAGATGGTCACAGCTTGCAGACCCTCCAGAAGGCTGGAAACGCGCGCCACACCGTCGATAATGAACTGCGCTCGCATCTTCGCCGCGGGGTCGAGTTGCAGATCCTTGAGCAGCAGCTCCGTGAACATGGAAATGGTCCTGATCGGCTCGCGCAAGTCGTGCACTACCGTGGCGGCAAATTGCTCCAGCCGGGCGTCGGAAAGGACCACTTCGCTGCTTCGCGCCGGTTTGGCCAGGCTTACGGCGATGCGCTTTTCAGGCTCCCGGCATTTCATCGAGAATACCGCGACGCCGTGGTTATCCACCAGGTTTGAAAGCGTGATTTCCATCGGGAGCCATGTCCCATCCTGCTGGTGGACCCGCGCCGTGAACCCTGACGGACGCGAGGGTCTCGCCCGCACATTCCCCAGCGCCCGCACTGAAACGCCGAAATCTGCGGGATGAATCAGATCGAAAACATCCAGCCCTGCGAGCTGCTGAGGGGTGTAGCCGAAGACCTCAAGGGTAGACAGCGAGGCATCAAATAGCTCATCGGCAGGGACGAGAGAGAGCGCAGATGAACCAGGAGCTACCTTTTCGCATAACATGCGTTAGTTCCTTTTAGTACAATAATCCGACAATTCCGGGTTCTGTGTCTGGTCAAAACTGCTCACAATTGAGATCGCACGTGATGTGGGGCAGGGCTTCGGCCCTGCCGCCGAGCTTCCGCTCGGCGCGGAGCTTTACCTCAATGTCGGTAGCGCCGGCGATCTCGTTCGCCGGTGCCTTCACTTGCCCGTCGAACATCCCGCAGAGCAATTCCAAGAGCGACAATACCCGCGTTTTCGCCCGGCGAAAAGGCGCAGATAGCGAAATGGGTAGTTCAGGAACTGGCCGAAGCATTTCCGGGAATTGACTCGAGGCCCGACGTATGCGGCGGCGAAACCTGTATCGTTCGCTTGGGGGCGCGCTCACACTGCGGAGATCGAAGCGCAGATTCGCGAGAGTGAAGCCGCTTAATGGCCCGCTTCTATTCCAACGAAAACATCGCTCTATGGATTGTTGCGGAACTCAAGCGCCTCGCCCACGATGTGCTCACCGCGCTTGACGCCGTAAGAGCAAACGCGTCCGTACGGGACGTTGACGTTCTCGCATTCGCTGTCGCCGAGCGCCATATCCTGTTGTCACCCAATCGTCGCCATTTTCTTCAACCACATCGAAACAGCACGGTGGGGCACAACGGCATGCTCCTTTGCACCTTCGATTCCGACTTCATTCGGCAGCCGCGACGTCGCCCGGTGCGAAACAAGTCGGAATAGTGTTCTGACGCGCATCGGACAGTCGTGACGCCTGTCTGACTGCCGGGAAGCCGGACTGGAGATGAACCGCCCGCATATCTCCGTTGCACTTCTTCCTGTTATTGCTATATGTGTAACGTCGAGCCTGTCGGTGGGCGCCTTGACTTTACCAAAGGAGAACCGACGATGATCAACCGGCTTCTGGTGACCGCCGCCGCTGTTGCCGCCTGCGGTTGTTTCATACTGACTGGACAGCAACAGGCCGAGCCGCCGGCCGTATATACTTTGGAGCAGGCAGCGGCTGGGAAAACCGCCTACGAGAGTTCCTGTGGAAAGTGCCACCTCGAAGGGCTGACCGGGAGACAGGGAGACCCCGGCGAGGTTCCCCCAGTCAGTTCACTGCCCGACAACATGCAAAAGACTCTTGCCCCGTATGGCGGCAAAACACCGCCGCTGGTCGGTTCCGGTTTCATGGCAAAGTGGAAGACGACGCGGGACCTTTCGCTTCGTATCAAGTCGGCAGCTGGCGCATTTCCCCCTGAAAACTCGAATGAAGAAACGTACCTGAAAGTCACCGCATACATTCTTCAATCCAGCGGAGCGCGATCCGGACCCCAGGTATTAACAGCAGACACGGCTGTGCCAATCCAATCGCTGGACATGAACCACTCTGCGGAAAGCCGATAACGGTCTCGTTTGTTGCGCCTGATTGCCTCCACGCAAGGGTCTGATTCGTTCGTTTGCGCCTCAACACCCCCACGACCAGATGAGTTTTCAGCTGACGGCGATCCACTTTCGTGGG
Source organism: Terriglobia bacterium (assembly GCA_963718155.1). GTDB lineage: Bacteria > Acidobacteriota > Terriglobia > Bryobacterales > Bryobacteraceae > BOG-234. The sequence continues at coordinate 29,237 of CAVQYP010000014.1, forward strand.
ACGCGGCAGGATGGGAGCAATTCTGGGAGCAATTCGGTTGAACTGCGGCGAGATCCGCTGGTACAAGTTTCGACTCCCGGACGAGCGCCGGCCAGCAGATGAAAGGCTTTTGGGCCGTGACCGTTCGGGCCAACTGGCGGGTGATTTTCCGCTTTTGACGAGGGCAGCGACGGACGTTGATTATGTCGATTACCACTGAAAGGAGAACGACCCATGACCATGAAAAATCCACCGCACCCCGGAGGCGTTGTTTTGCGCCAGTGCATCGAGCCTTTGGGCTTGACGCATCACGGACGCCGCCGAAGCCCTTGGCGTCACGCGCAACACGCTTTCGGAACTGGTGAACGGGAAGCGCGGCATTTCTCCCGAAATGGCCGTGAGGCTGTCGAAGGTTTTCGGCGGCACGCGAGGAAGGCTGGCTTGTGCAACAGGCGCAGTACGACCTTGCGCAAGTCCGCCGCGACCGCATGAAGCTGAAACGGCTGGAACTGGTGTAAGTTTCGTTCAGATGAAGCCAGTTCTCAGGCCGGCTATCTCATGCGTACACATCGCTATTTGGACGATTATGTTGACGCAGAGGCTGCTTCTTATCCTCCATTAGCAAGGCAGGCATTGTCGACCGCGTGCGGTTTCGTATTTCCACAACCCGGGTTCTCGACGTCGCGAAGTCTTCCGCTACGGGGTAGCGCCGGCGATCTCGTTCGCCGGCTTTGTTTCGCCTGCGCAACATCCTGCAACGCAATTCCCAGAGCGACACCATTCGGCAAACTGCAGCGGACTTCCCAACTATCGCGGCCGAGAGATCGAACCAGCGGCATGCCGATCGGCCAGGAACACTCAACGTCCTTAATATCCTCTAATATCCTCTCCGATATTCCGGCGATCCGCCGCGTCACGCCCCTTCAGCCATTCCCGTACCGCCGAAAGTCCGAAATCTTCCTCGACGCCGCTCTCACTCGAAAAACTGCGTAATCTTAACGGATCGCCCGTCGGGAAAGATCGCGCGAATCTCTAACTCCGCGCCGACCGCCTGAAGATAACTGGCGAGCGTGCTGACATACATGTCCGCGCGCTTTTCCAGTTTGGACACATCGCCCTGTCCCATGTGCAGTTCTCCGGCAATCTGTGTCTGGGTGAGTTCGCGGGCTTTCCGAAGCTGGTAAAGCGACATCTCTTCCAGCAGCCGACGGCGCTCGGCCGCGCTCGCTGTCTTTGCTTCCACCGACATCCCGGCGCGCAATTCCTGGAAATTCTTAGCCATGTTCACGCTCCGGGTTCTCAATCGTCTTCAGATGGCGTTCGAACGTCCTGTCGGCAACAGGCACGTGCGTCTCGTACCAGCGGTCGTCGCCGGTCTTGTCTCCGGCGACCAGAAGAATCGCCGTGCGGCGCGGATCGAAGGCGTGCAACATCCGCAGCGGATCACCCCCGGCCTGGGCGCGCAGTTCCCGCATCTCCGGGAAACGGGAGTTCTTGTCTACACGAGCTCAAGCCGCAGTTCGCGACCAACCACGGCGGCGGCCTTTCGAAGAGTGGCGAGCGTCACGGCATCGTTCTCAGGATCGAGAAAACGATTAAGCGCGGCGCGGCTCGTATGCATGCGTCGCGCCATCTCAGCTTTGGTGATGCCTTTCTGCTCCATCGCAGCTTCCACCTGGCGGGCCACGACCCGTTTGATGGCGGTTGCGGTGACTTCTTCGTAGAGGTTTTCCTCGCGCAGCCAGCTATCGAAAGTCGAACCAATGTTTTTCTTTTTCATGCCCCCGCCCCTGTCTTCCTTTTCAGCGCCAGGTCAATATCTTGCTTAAAGCGCAAAGGGCGCTGTCGGCGCCGCCAGGAATTGGAAGGAACACGCATTCGGGCGGCGGCGCGGACGCGACCCGTTTTGCGTGTTCCCCAAAGTCTTCTGCGTCTTCTTCATGAAGCCATGGAGCAACACCATGCAATCCGTCTCAACGCAGAACAACACGCGCGCGATACGTCCGTGCGGCAAACTGCTGCGGACTTCCCAAATATTGCGGCCGAGAGACCGCACCAGCGGCATGCCAATCGGCCAGGAAAACTCAACATCCTTAATATCCTCTCCGATAATCCGACGATCCACCGCGTCCAGACCCTTCAGCCACTCCCGGACAGGCTCCCGTCCGGTATCGGAGCGATAAAAACGCGCCGAAAGGCGCTTGGGACCAGTTTGCAATGGCAAGTGTACCAATTGTGGTACGCCTCGTCAAGACGCGTGTATGGGAAGAACGACGCGTGTATGGGGCGCGTGCCTTGGTCCAGCCGCCGAGCTTCAGCCCGGCCCCGGCCCTTTAGGTCGCTTCCGGTAGCGCCGGCGATCTCATTCGCTGGCTGTCATTCGCCTGCGAAACATCCCCCCAGAGCCGTTCCCAGAGCGACAACAAAACCCAATGGGAAATCTGAGCGATTTCGAAAAACTACTACCCGCGTTGTCGCCCGGCGAAAAGGCGCAGATAGCGAAATGGGTGGTTCAGGAACTGGCCGAAGCATTTCCGGGAATCGATTCGCGACCCGACGTATGCGGCGGCGAACCCTGTATTGTTCGGACTCGAATCCCGGTCTGGCTGCGGGAGCAGGCGCGGAGGCTCGGATTCGAGCGAGCAGGAGCTGCTGGCTGCCTGGCCTTCTCTCCGCGCGGAGGACCTCGTGAACGCATGGGTTGGGGGCGTGCTCATACGGCGGAGATCGAAGCCGCAGATCCGCGAGAATGAAGCCGCTTAGCAGCCCGGTTCTATTCCAACGAAAACGTCGCTCTGCCTGTTGTTGCGGAACTCCGGCGCCTCGGCAATGATCTTCAGCATGATCAACGGGGCGGTGCTCACCTCGCTGATGCACGAAGATTGATGGACGAAGAGCAAACGCGTCCGTACCAGACGCGGAGGTTCTTGCATTCGCTGTTGCCGAACGCCGTATCCTGTTGTCCCACAATCGCCGCCACTTTATTCAACTGCATCGACGCAGCACGGTGGAGCACAACGGCATGGTCCTCTGCACCTTCGACCCCGACTTCATTCGGCAGGCGCGACGAATCCACGAGACGATTTCCACCGTGCCCGAGATTTTCAACCAGGTGATCCGCGTAAACCGGCCAGGCTGGACAAACCTGGCTGAACAAACCTGGCTGAACAAACTGATGCCCGGCCATCGACGGATTGCGTTGCTCGGGTTGAGCGCATGCCCAGCAATCCCCAGCCCCCAGCCGGCCAGCGGCTTGCCGTCGTGGCCGAGCGTCTTCTGCACCAAATCGAAATGGGCCGTGCCATCCGACCAGAACAGTCGCACGGCCGGCTGCGAACCTGCGCGGGAAAGCGATATTCGATCTTGGTCCACTCGGGCGTGCCCACCGCGTCGGGTGCAGGGCCTTCAGCCCGCACCGATTGCGGATGCCGCAAGCCGAACGCCCAGAACGGCAAGTCCATGACGTGGCACGCCATGTCGCCCCCAGCGTGCCCGAGCCGTAGTCCCAGAATCGCCGCCAATTGGCCGGATGAATGCCGGGCGAATAGGGCCGCTCGGCTGCCGGCCCCAGCCAGAGATCCCAATCCAAATTGGCCGGCGGCTTCTGCGGCGGCGAGAACTTGCCGCCCGACCAACCCTTGTTGCACCAGCAATGCACTTCGGCCACCGGGCCGATGATCCCGGCGCCGATCGTCTCCACCACGCGGCGATAATTATTGCTGGCATGAATCTGTGTGCCCATCTGCGTGGCCACCTTGTGCTTCGCCGCCAGCCGGGCGATCGAGCGGGCTTCTGCCACCGTGTGCGTCAACGGCTTTTCGCAATACGCGTGCTTCCCCAGCTCGAGCGACGCTGGAAGTGGCCGGCGCGTGCGTGTGGTCGGCCGTCGAGACCACCACGGCATCGAAATCCTTGTGGCTGCCGTCCAGCAGCCGGCGATAGTCCTGGTAGCGTGTGGCCTTGGGAAAGCTCTGGGCTGCGCGATCGAGAGGAGCGCTTGCTCGACGTTCGCACGGCGCCACGACGTTCTCGCTCGTGAGTTGCTGCACGTTGTGCCAACCCTTGTTGGCCACGCCCACGAAAGCGATGTTCAGCTTCTCGCCCGGCGAGCTGCTGTCGGCGGCCCGCAAGGGATTGACATGAAAGCCGCCGGCCAGCATGGCCAGGCCGCCGGAGCGAGCGAGAAACGTGCGGCGATGGATGGGGCGTTTCATAGCAGGCGGCTCCTCGGTTGCAGGAATCGGTGGCGACAGCCCTTCAGGGTTGATACACAACTGCCCCGCAATGCACGCCCCAATCGCGATGACCTCGTACGGCGGTGGAGTAGTACGCCGTGAGCACGCGGCCGTCGCGCGGAGCACGCTGCTGGGATATCCGCAGTCGGCCGAGATCGAATCGTCGACCAGCGCGCGGCGCGTTCTTCGAATCAATGGGCTTGCCCGGTGCGGCCACCATCGCCCGCACGCCGAAATCCTGTAAGCGGTCGCCCACCGTCAACAGCACGCGGCCATCGCCCAGTAGGCACAAATCGCCCGGGTGCACGCTGGGGGGCGTCACCTGCACGGGCACCGACCATTTGCGGCCATCGTCGCTGCTTTGGGCCGTGTACACGTCGCCCCCGCGAGATCGAATCGCGGCCATGATCGTGCCGCTGGGCAGCCGCAGCAGCGAGGTCTCATTGAACTGATTGGCCCGTCGCCGATTTCGGACAGCCGCCGTCGCCACGATCGGCCGTTGTCGGTCGACTGATACACATAGCTGTGATTGTGCTTGGCATCGGCCGGCTGACCTTCCTTGGCCGCCGTGCCGCCGTAGATCGCCATCAGCATCGAGCCGTCGGGCAAGGTCAGCATTCGGCCGAACGGGCTGCCCCAGCCGATATCGCTCACATCGATCTGGGTGGGTTGCTGCCAGGTCTGGCCGCCGTCGACCGAACGGGTGACCCAAGTGCTCTTCGGCCGACTGGAGTTGACCTCCCACTTGCCGTTTTCGTCGTAGGTTTCCGTCCGCCAAAAACCCACGACCAGGGCGGCGTCGGCAGCCTGGCCAAAGGCCGGATTGCGGTCGTCGGCCGGCGAATCGACCACGACGGCGGGCCGCGTCCACGTGCGCCCTTCGTCGCTGGAGAACACCATGTCAAGCCGCCCCTTCGATCCCGAGTGCGGCGCTCCGCCGCGCATCACGATGGCGATTCGGCCGTCGGCCAGTCGCAGTGCAACCGGAAAATACCCCTGGCCCGACACCACCAGCGACCGCTCCACGCCGGGGACCGGCTCCGGCGTCTGATCGCCGGCCGAGGCCAACTCACGAACGGCCACGTTGCGGAAGGCCACGCTCGTGCTGTGATATTGCAGCCCCAAGTGGCCGCGCTTGCGTTTCATGCCCGGATGTTCGGCCAGCTCTGGGCGTGTTTGGCCGTGTCGGTGTCGACGACCACCGTATCGTTGCAGCCGTTACGCGGACGTGCGTGCCGTCGCACGGCGCTCATCGATTGCCACTCGCCCGCCGGCTTGGTGGTCCGCGCTTGGCCGGCTCGACGCCGTACAAACTGCCGCAATACTGATAGGGCTTGAGCTGCGCAGTATTTCGGCCGCCGCGTCGTCGAGAATTTGAATCTCCATGCCGTCGACCGACGGATGACCATCCAGCGGCGACCGCAGCAGCACGCCGCTGTTGCCGCCACGGGCCACGCGGAACTTGAGCTCGATCTCGAAGTTGTCGTATTCCTTGTCGGTCGCAGGCCCGTTGCCGCCGGGGCTGCACGTGATCACCCCGTTCGCGACTTTCCAATGATCGGTGTAAGCCGCCATACGCCGGCGCCGTGACAACTTGCCAGCCTTTCATGTCCTGGCCGTTGAACAGCGAGCGGAATTCGTGAGCCGAGCAAAACTCGCACGCCAATAACAAAGCTGTGCAAACAAGCAGGCGGGCAAAACGCATATCATAACTCCTGGCGGGGACGAACTGGCGGCGGGAAATACGGAAGGCAACGCTGGCGCGAGTATAAACGTCCGTCTAGTCAACTTCCAGTAAGTGCTAAACCGACGGACGGACGCGGGCTGTTTGTCCGGCGTAGCGCCGCTCGTTGGTCGAAATTGAGATATGCTTTTTATGTAGGGGGCAAACACTTTAAGAAAGGCAATTCTATGTCGTTCTCTACGTCGATTCTTGACGTTCCGAGGATGGTCCCACTGCGGTTGAATACGCCGTCATGCTGGCTCTCATCGTAATTGTGTGTTTAACCGCAATCCAAGCTATCGGAACCAACGCGAGCAACACGTTCCAGTCGGTCAGTGCGTCTTTGACATCGGCCAGTTAGGACCAAAGGCCCACACAAAGTTGAGTTAGGCCTTAAACCAGCGTACTCGGAAGCGAGTGGCGGGGAGATGAATCAAAAAAACTCGAAACGCCCGGCGTTTTGCGACAATTGGAAGGTGATGAGCCATTCCACTGTCCGCAACACGAAAGGAGTTTCGAGTGAACACCAAGATACGCCGACAACTGGCCGCCCGCAAGCGGCGCATCGAGCGCCGGCTCGACAAGCCGAAGCTGCGAGGGATGCGAGCGGCCGATGCTGCCGGCCAGCAACATCCACTACGAGATTGGCCGACCGGACGCGCGGCATGGCCTACGGCGGCATCGGCGCCATGCGTGCTGCTGGTCCGCGAACTCGGCCTGACCGAGGCCATCGACCGGCGACTTGCACCTGCTCAAGATCCATCTGCCCTACCACGAGTCCGATCACGTGCTCAACCTCGCCTACAACGCGCTGTGCGACGGCACCTGCCTGGAAGACCTCGAACTGCGCCGCACACGACGAAGTCTTCCTCGACGCCCTGGGCGCGCGCCGCATTCCCGACCCGACCACGGCCGGCGACTTCTGCCGCCGCTTTCAAGCCGCACGACGTGCACACGCTGCTCGACGTCTATCAACGACGTCGCGGCAGAAGGTCTGGGCCCGGCAGCCGGCGGCGTTCTTCGCGCGAGGCCCGCATCGACATGGACGGCACCCTGGTGCGCGACCACCGGCGAGTGCAAAGCAGGGCATGGACATCGCCTACAACGGCACCTGGGGCTATCATCCGCTGGTCGTGTCGCTGGCCAACACCGGCGAAGTGCTGTCAGCATCGTCAACCGCTCCGGCAATCGTCCCTCGCACGAAGGGGCGGCCGCCGAGGTCGATCGCGGCCGTGCGCGTCTGCTTGCGAGGGCGGCTTTCGCCAGGTGCTGCTGCGCGGCGACACCGACTTCACCCAGACCAAGCATCTCGATCGCTGGAACGACGACCCGCGCGTGCGGTTCATCTTCGGCATCGATTGCACGGCCGAACTTGCACGTTCTGGCCGACGATTTGCCGGCAGACGGCCTGGCAGACCGCTGACACGGCCGCCGCGCTACCCGGTGAAGACGCGAGCCGCGACGCGGCCCGACGAACGTCAAGGAGCAGATCGTCCGCGAGCGCGAGTTCAAGAACATCCGCCTGGTAAAGCGAGGAGGTGGCCGAGTTCGCCTATCGGCCGACGGCCTGCCAGCAAGACGCTATCGCCTGATCGTGGTCCGCAAGAACCTGACGGTGCGAGAAGGGCGAGAGTCGGCTGTTCGACGACTACCGCTACTTCTTCTACCTGACCAACGACCGGGAGCAGCTCGGCGGCGGAGATCGTCTTCGCGGCCAACGACCGCTGCAACCAGGAGAACCTGCACGCCCAGCTCAAGGGCGGCGTGCGGGCCTTGCACGCGCCGGTGGACAACCTGGTGAGCAACTGGGCCTACATGGTGATGACGGCGCTGGCCTGGAACCTGAAGGCCTGGTTGGCGCTGTCGCTGCCGGAGCGGCCGGGCCGCTGGCCCGAGCGGCATCGCGAGGAGAAGCAGACGCGTGCTGCGGATGGAGTTCAAGACGTTCGTGAACGCGTTCATGCGGCTGCCGTGCCAGATCGTGCGCACGGGCCGGCGCCTGATCTATCGCCTGCTGAGTTGGAATCCGTGGCAGCCGGTCTTCTTCCGCTCGCTCGCTCAGCTGCGCTGCTGACGAACGAGCTCATGAAGCCGGAGTCCGGATGCTCCGGTCCGCCGCCACGCCTAACCCCAGAAAGCAACCGACCATGCCCGACGACAACCCGAAGCTCACCACCGCGCCCTACGGCGTCGGCCGCTGGCGTTGCGCACTCGCGCCGGCCGGCAAAACGCCGCCCCACGCGGTCGGGCTTCGCTTGTTTAAGGTTAGAACAGCGCCCTGATCGGCCGCCCTTCGCACAAAGACCCGCACCGGCCGGCCGAGGCGGTCGGGGACCTTCGCGTCGGCGGCAGGCCGAGGCAGTGGTACAGCGTGGCCGCGAAGTCGCCGGCGCACCGGGTTGTCCTGCGGAAAGGCGCCGTTGCTGTCCGACGCGCCGGTAGACCTGGCCGCCGCGGACGCCGCCGCCGGCCAGCATCGCCGAAAAGACGTTGCCGTAATGGTCGCGGCCCGCGTCGCCGTTGATCCGCGGCGACCGGCCGAACTCGCCCGTCCAGACCACCAGCGTTCGCCCCGGGCCGCGCCGCTGGGCCAGGTCTTCCAACAGCGCCGACGACGACGTCCAGCGCCGGCAGCAGCGTCTCGCGCAGCACCGGGAAGTTCGGCGTCTTGCCGACCTTCGTGCCGTGCGTGTCCCAGCCGGCACGGCGACGCTGTCCTTCTTGCCGTTGTTGATGAAGGCGTCGGGGTCGTTGCGGTCGGGCCAGTAGACCGTGACGAGCCGCACGCCGGCCTCGACCAGCCGCCGGGCCAGCAGCAAGCTCTGGCCGAAGACGTTCATGCCGTAGCGTTCGCACCTGCCTCCGGCTCGCGCTCCAGTCGGAAGGCCGGCCGTGGCCGGCGCCGAATTAACGTCAGGTCGAAGGCGCGGCGATAAAGCGCGTCCATCTGCGTCGCCGTCGTCGCTATCGGCCGCAGCAGATCTCCTGACCCAGGGGCTCGCGCAGGCCGCTGGCGCAGCTCGGCGCTCGTCGGACACGTCGCCGGGCAAGCTGGCAGCAGCGGGGGCACGGTCAAGCTACTGGTCGGCGTCGCACGGTGTCGCAGGCGGAAACGGGTCGCCGGCACGGCCAGATGCGCCGTTCTGGCCCGGCACGAGTCGGTGCGTACTTCGAGATCGTCCACGGCAGCGAGACGAACGGCGGGGCGCCGATTGTTCAGCCAGCTGCCGGCTTTCGATGCGGGCGAGCACCGACCCGAAGTGCGGGAAATCATCGAGCGTTCGGCCCGACCTCGCCGGCCGCGCGGCCGGCGGCCGGTCATCATGGTGTGGCCGGCCGAGCCGTGGGCGCTGTCGCCGTGGGCCAGCGAGCGGATGATGGCGTACTGGTCGGCGAGCCGCGCCAGCCGCGGCAAGTGTTCGGTGAGCGGATGCCGGGCACGTTGGTGGCGATCGGCTTGAACTCGCCGCGGATCTCCGCGGGGCGTCGGGCTTCATGTCCCAGATGTCGATGTGGCTGGGGCCGCCGAACAGGTAGACGAGGATGCAGGATTTGGCCTGGCCGAAGCCGGCCGACTTGTTTCCAGGAGGCAGCTTCTTTCCACTGGGAAGCACGCGGCTTTCGCCCAGCGGCGGCAGCGCACCGCCCAAGGCTCCCAACAAACCGGTGTAAGACCGCGCTCGCGTCGAGCCGCGACGCAAATCGGCAGACGTTCCGCTGAGCCACAACATCGCTCGGGCTCCGGCGAAAAGATAGTGGCAGGAATAACCGGCGGGAAAGCGAGCAAGCTAGCCGGCAACCTAATGCTGCACGATTCGAAAGTCAACCTTTGTATTGCCCGGCCGGAGAGCATAGTCTGCTGATTGCATGGAACGTTCAACAGCACGCCACCCCAAGAACGGCGCCAGGATAGTGGGCCGCGGCGGAGTGCGGTTTTAGCCCCGGAGGGGCGCCAGCCGTTAGCCAGGGGCGTGAGCCCCTGGACCTCGAAACCGTGATCGCATGCGAGCCCGCAAGGGGCGCCAGAAGTACTGCCGCCCTTCCAGGGCTTACAAAAATGGAACGTGCGATGTGGACCAGGGGCTCACGCCCCTGGCTAACACTCCAGCGCCCGACGGGGCTTTGCAGAGAAGGAAAATCATATGCCGATTCAACCGACGCGGCGGACGTTTCTCGCTTCCGGCCTGGCAACTGCCGGCGCGGCGCCGTTGCCGCACACCGCTTCGGCCGCCGAAACGAACTCGCTGCGGCCGATCATCGATGCCCATGTACACTTCTACGATCCCTCGCGGCCGCAAGGCGTTCCCTGGCCAAACAAGAAAGATGACGTGTTGTACCAGAAAACGCTGCCGGCCGACTTTCGCAAAGCCGCCGGGCCGGGCGTGCAGGTCGCGATCGTGGTCGAGGCCAGCCCGTGGGTGGAAGACAGCGGGTGGCTCTTGGACCTGGCCGAGCATGTGAGCCGCTGATTGTCGGCATCGTGGGGCATCTCGAACCGGGCCGGCCGGAGTTTGCCGGGCAGATTGCACGATTTGCCAAGAACCCGCTCTTCCGCGGCATTCGCATCAGCAACAACGCGCTTGCGGCGGGCCTGGCCGACACGGCGTACACCAAGGATCTCCAGCGGCTGGTGGATCACGATTTGGAGCTGGACGTCAACGGCGGGCCGGAGACGCTGACCAATGCGTTTCTGGTTGCCCGGCGGTTCACGCTGCGCGCCGTGGTGGTGAATCATTTGGCCAACGTGCCCAACGACGGCAAGTCGCCGCCGGCCCAGTGGCAGAGCGGCATGGTGGCCGTCGGCCAGTGCCCCAACGCGTTTTGCAAAGTGTCGGCACTGGTGGAAGGTGTGCGGCCGAGAGGCGCGGCGGTGCCCGCAAGCGTCGATTTTTATCGGCCCGTGTTGGATGTGGCCTGGAAGGCATTTGGGCCCGATCGGCTGATCTACGGCAGCAACTGGCCGGTGTGCCGCCGCTATGCACCCTATGGCACCGTGGTAAATTGTGGTCGACTACTTCCGGCAGCGGGGGAGCGAAGCCCTGGAAAAGTTTTTGAGCCGCAACGCCGTCAAGGCGTATAAAAAGCGTGACGTGCTCGGCGTGAGGCAATCGCTGGGGCCAAGGGGGGAGGCTCGCGGATGACAAGAGTTTTTGCAAACGGCGGCGGCGGCACGCGGCGGCAGATGCTCCGCGTGAGCAGCGGCCTGGCGGGCCTCACGCTGGCCCAATTGCTGGAGGCCGCCAGCGGGCCGAAGCCGGGGGCCTCGCGCCTCGGGCCGATGCCTGCATCATCCTTTCTCGAACGGCGGCCCCAGCCACCTGGATATGTGGGACATGAAGCCCGACTGCCGCAGGAAATCCGCGGCGAGTTCCGGCCATCGCCACCTCGCTCCCCGGCATCCAGGTGTGCGAGCATCTGCCGCAATTGGCACGGTGATGCCGCACTGCACGCTCGTGCGATCCGATGCATCACAGCGTGAACACTCGCACGCGGCGGCCGTCTACACGAGCCTCACCGGGCACGATCGCGGCGAGGTGCCCGGCGGGGGGCACGGCCCGCAGGACCATCCATCTTCGGGTCGACGATGGCGCTGCTGCGGCCGACGGCCACGGCCGCTTGCCGCACGTGGCGCTGCCGTACATGACCAAAGAGGGTGGGCCGCCGCCGCAGCCGGGCTTTTTCGGCGGGTTGCTCGGGCAGGATACGACCCGCTGTTGTCCTGCAGGATCCCAACCGGCCGGATTTCGCGTGCCCGAGTTGACGCTTGCCGCCGATGTCTCGCGGCTGCGGTGGCCGGCCGGCGGCTGCTCGAGCAGCTGGACGAGTGGATCGCCAGCCCGCTGGCAGCCGTCGCTCGGCGATGGACGAGTTTCAGCGGTCGTGCTGACCTGCTGACGTCGCGGCGGCCCGGCAGGCGCTTGCGATCGACCAGGAGCCGGCAGCCCGCGCCGCCTACGGCCGCAATATTTACGGGCAGAGCGTGCTGCTGGCGCGGCGGCTGATCGAGGCGGGGACGCGCGCGGTGACATTTCCGTGGGCACCCGACGCCAACGCCACCTGGGACACGCACGGCAGCAACTTCCTCAGGCTGCAGGAGACGCTGCTGCCGCAGTTCGACGCCGCGTGCTCCGGCCTGATCGCCGATCTGGCCGGGCGCGGCATGCTCGAGCGGACGATCGTGGCGGTGCTGGGCGACTTCGGCCGCTCGCCGAAGGTCAAACGCGGCCGGCCGCGACCATTGGAACTATCTGCTACAGCGTGCTGTTGGCCGGCGGCGGTTTCAAGGCGGGGCTACGTCACGGCGCCAGCGACCGCAGCGGCGCGTTTCCCGCCCGCGACGCATTCACGCCGGCCGACCTCATCGCCACGCTGTATCAGCAGTTGGGAATCCCGCCCGACACGATTCTGCACGATCAACTCGGCCGCCCCCATCGGCTGGTGCCCGCGGGCAACGCCCAGCCGTGCTGAGAGCCCCTGCAATTCCTCTCCCCTCTGGGAGAGGTTAGGTGAGGGGGCCTTCGACGAGATCCAATATCAATTCTGAAGGATAAACAAAAGATGTTTGCAACGACCCTGCGTGCCTGCTGCATCCTGTCGCTGGCGTCTTGTTGTTTAGGAGCGGATATGTACAACCTGCCTGTGGGCGTGCGGGAAAAGTGCCTCCAGCAGCTTCGCACGGTGCTGGTCGGCGCCGAGTTCTGGCCTTCGATGCACGCGGCCGAAGCCGACGCTGGCCGGCCATCCGGCCGAGGTCCGCCTGCGCTCGAAACGCGGCTGGCCACCGAGCACGATGATCAACGTCGCTGCGGCTTGGCCCGGGAACTGGTTCGGGCCGATCGCTTGTCGCGCGCGTCCGTGCTCGTGGCCGTGCTGGGCAAGCAGGACACTTACGGGCACACGCACGCCGCCGAAAGCCTCTACAAGCTCGGCCAGGCCGGCGATCCGCGGCTGTTGCGACGCGCCCTCCAACAGGCGGAAAACCCCAAGCTGCAACTCATGGCTGCGGCTGCTTTGACCCGCTCGGGCGATGGTGCCGAACTGGACTTGATCCGCTCGAAGCTCACCGACAGCTTCGGCCCGAGATGCGGCAAGTGGCGGCGTGGCTGCTGGCACGGCTGGGCGATCCTGGCGCGACATCATGCCGCTCTCGGAAAGCAGCGGCCCGCGAGAAGGAGCCGGTGGCGCGGGCCTACGAGCGGATTGCCTTGGCCGCGCTGGGCGATGCACAAGGGCGGCAAGTGCTGGCCGGGTATCTTTCCGACAGCAATCCCGAACTGCGGACCTACGCGGCCGAAATGGTCGG
>CAVQYP010000015.1:0-45382 GCA_963718155.1 Terriglobia bacterium
GCATCGATCGTCGGGCAGACCGGCGCTCCGGTTGAGATCGCGCTGCAATTCGTGAATATCCCGCCCGCGGATACGGCGGGCCAGTTCGCCGGCGTGTGGACTTCCCCGCCCCCGCGCATCTATGAGATCACGGTTTACGCTTATCAGAAGGCGACGGGAAACACAGGCGTGGACACGGCGACCGTCATCGTGCCTTCACTTGCTTCCAGCTGACTGCTAGCGTAGCGGTATGCGGATTTTCGCGCGAGTGCTCGTCCTCGCGTTGCCCCTCCTCATCGTTCCCGGAGTGCTGTTTCACTACGACACCACGCCGAAGATCGCACTGCTGGCTTTGGCGACCGCGATTGCGCTAATCGGTTATCGGTCGACAACCGAGGGCGTTTCGGCGCTTTGGAATCGAAGGAGTGGTCGCTGGTTGTGCATGCTGGGTCTCGCCCAGGTAATGTGGTTTGGTGTCGCCACTGCGGCGTCATCACGCCCGTGGTTTTCACTGTTGGGCGCGAACTGGCGGCGCATGGGTTTACTGACAGTCGTTTCTCTTGTGTTGTTTGTGGTGCTTGCGGCCGCTGAGTTTTGCCGGAATCGTGACGAGATTGCCGAAGTGCTTCGCGCGTTCGCCATCGCTGCGATCCTGGCTTCCCTCTACGGGATCGCCCAGTATTTCGATATCGATCCCTTTCAATCTGCCGCCGCGTATCATGCGCAGGCGGGCGATTCGACAATTACGCGACCTCCCGGCACGCTGGGTCATGCGGATTACTTCGGATGGTGGCTGGCGATTGCGCTGTTCTGCGGCCTGGCGACGGATCGGACTGAAACGGGCACGTGGCGGAGCGTCGGACGAGCCGCCTGGATACTTTCGGGCATCGCCATCGTACTGACGGGGACCCGTTCCGCCATGGTCGCCGTGCTGGCCGGAGTTGTGTTTCTTGCCCTTCAGGCCGGAAGTGTGAAGACTCTCAACCGGCGCCGGCTTGCGGCGGGGCTCGCGATCGCCGCCATCGCAGCGGGCTTTTACTTATCGCCGGCCGGAACGCGGTTGCGTGCTCGCGTCCATTGGTCGGCCGATGAACCGCTCGGCGGAGCGCGCCCGCTCCTCTGGAGAGATTCGCTTCACATGGCGGCGGCTCGTCCGCTGACCGGCTTCGGGCCGGAAACCTTCGCGGCCGATTTTCCGCGTTATCAGTCGACGGACCTGGCGAGACTCTTTCCAGACTTCTATCACGAGTCGCCGCATAACAGCGCGCTCGATGCGCTGACGGGCGCGGGCATTCCGGGATTGCTGCTGGCCTTCGCCTGGGTCGCTCTCGGCGCATACGCAGCCAGCCGCCCGGCTGTGCGAGATTCTCCGCTGAGGGTGCCGCTCACCGCCGCATGGCTGGCGTCCTGCGTGGCTTCACTCTTCAACGCCGTTACGCTAGGGCCGATCTTCGCGACCGGGGTCGTCCTGGCCATCCTCGTAGCGCTGGTTCCCGAGGAAGCTGAGCGGCCGCGATTGCGGATTAGTCCCGCCGCTGCGCTCGCCGTGTCCATTCCCGCGGCACTTTGTTTGACCGCATGGGCGGCTGCGCTCACTGCGTCCGATTACAATCTCCAGCTCTTTCAACGGAGCAACGGAACCGACGCGGTGGCAGCGTACAGTTCCCTCGCTCGTACTCAATTGCAAGGAGCCGCGGAGGATCTTTACATCGCGCGGCGACTGATGGGGACTTGCCAGGTCATAGTCGATCCGGCCGCGCGATCGACGTGCTGGCGCGCCGCCTCAAATGCGGCCGAGCGCGCGACCCGAAGCAGCGACAATCCGCCGAACGCCTGGTACAATCTGGCCCTCCTTGCCGCGGCACAGAACGACCGGGCCGGGGTTGAGAGGGCATTAAGGTCGGCTTCTGAACTCGCGCCGAACTGGTTCAAACCCCACTGGTCGTCTGGCGAAAATCTACGCACTCGCTGGCCGGCCGGACGAAGCCCGGGCGGAAGCGCAGCGCGCCTGGTTACTCGATGCCAACCGGAACGCCGAGGTGACCGAGACATTCGTGAAGCTGGGCGGCAAGGCCTTTTGAAAACAGTTACAGGATGTTTACGATTCTTATACAACCGCAGCAGCACCGTTGTCGAATACTCGAAGCGTGCTCTCAAGATTTCGTACCCTCACACTAGCGCTCTTTGCGTCCGGAATCGGCTTCGCGCAAACTCCCGCGATTAACGTCAACGGAACCGTCAACGCAGCCAGTTTCGCTCCGGCTCAGCCCGTGGCAGCCGGAAGCCTGGTCGCCATTTTCGGGAGCCAGCTTGCCACCGGCCTCGCTTCCGCCGATACCATACCGCTCGAAACCACCCTGGGAAAGACTTCGGTAACCATCAACGGAATCAATGCACCGCTCGACTTCGTTACCGCGGGACAGATTAACGCCCAGGTGCCTTTCGAAGTCTTTCCCGCCGGAACCACCAGCGGTTCGGTGAACGTGGTGGTGACTCTGAACGGAGTTCCGTCGCCGCCGCAGCCTGTGGTGATCAATCCGGTCGCGCCGGGCGTCTTCGCCGCCAGCGGATATGCGATCGCTTACTTCGGCGCAGGCGGTGACCCGCGATTTGGCGCCCTTGCGGCGCCCGTGGGAACCTTCCCGGGATCGACGCCCGCCCACCCCGGGGACATTCTGACGGTCTATGCCACCGGCCTTGGAGCGGTCAACCCGACAATTCTCAGCGGACACAATTCGCTGGATCAGCTTCGCCGCACCGTGGTGACGCCGACGGTGCTGATCGGAAACGTGCAGGCAACCCTCCAGTTCTCCGGATTAACGCCGTCGTTCCCCGGCGTCTATCAGTTGAACATCGTGGTCCCGCAAGTGCCGACGAGTAACGGGGTGCCGCTTCAGATTCAGATGAACGGAATCACAAGCCCGGCGAGCGGCTCGCTGATCGCGGTCACTTCGCCGTAGCGGGCGGTTGCCAGTTCAGCGAGCAGACGCAACGGCGGCAAACCGGATTGGAAGCAACATCGAGGGCGGCGCGAAACGCGACCGCCCTCGAACCATTTAATACGTCAAATAAAGTGGTCGAGGAATCCACCTGACCGATCGGGGGATGAAAGAAACAGGGCCGCACGGCGCCGCTCGCCTCGACCACGGCGGAAACCCAGGGAGCGTTGCAAACCGGCGGTACGGGTTTGATGATCCGGCGAAGCTTTTGGGGCGTTTCTGCGATGAATCCATCGAAAACAAGCGACTCGATTTCCGCCTCGAGCAAGGCGAAATCCGCATCTGTGAGCGCGACGCCCGCCTGCCGCTCCGGTGGCCAGCCGAGCGGCCTGTTGAATGCCGTCGATGTGACGTCCGCGCCGAGAAAGGAGATGCCTGTCAGCCCAAGCCGGCGGGCGGTAGCCACTGTAGCTCTCAAGTGCGAGCAATTGGCGCGCTGTATCGTGCAGCGGGCCGAGATCGGGAAATCCGGCTTGATCTCGTGAATGGCCCGGACACCCGCTTCCAGCCTTTGAAATGCGGTCGGTACGCCGCGGATGCGATCGTGCACTTCGGGCGGGCCGTCCAGTGAAACAATCACGTCGTCGACGTTCGACACTATGGCCGCCGCATTGCGATCGAGCAGTAGACCGCTGCTGAGAACAGTTACCCGAATGCCGCGGAACCGGAGTATGTCGCAGAGGCGAAACAGGTCCGAATGCATGAGCGGCTCGCCGCCCGTGAAGACGGCCCACTCGACGCCCATGCTCTCGATGCTGGCGACGTGCCCTTCGAGATCCTCGGCGCTCATCTCCCGCGCGTCCGTATTCTTCCAGATGTCGCACATCACGCACCGGCAGTTGCAGCGGTTGTGCGGGGTCAGGATAAGAATCGGCAGTTTCTCGAGAACCGGGCTCAGGGACACACGCGCCTTCCGGCAAGCCGAATTTCCGGGCCGAGTTCCCGGACCGCCTCCGCATAGAGATCAGGAACATCGGCGCGAATGAGCCATTGGCCGCGTCCCTGAATGCAGATGCGATTCAGACCTCCGGCGTAATGCGCTCGGGAATGACCGGCCAGAGCGGCTGACAGGAGCATGACCCTGCCGCCGATCATGACCATTTCGGGATGAAGATCGGCAAGCGCCTGGGCCGGCGTCTGGCCCTGATCCCGGATCGCAATCAGATCCGCAACACCGCGCTCGCGGATCTCACCGTGTCCCGGGCCCAGCCGCAACGCGCGCGCGGCATTCGTAGTCACGAGGGGATAAAGCTGTTCGGGTGTCAGCTTTCCTTCTTTTCGGGCGACCCGCATCTCATCGATCAGATCTCCTTCGGCAGTCATGGCGGAATCTGTTCCCAGTGCAATCGTCAGATCTGAGCGTAACGCGGCGGACGGCAGCGTGGCGCCTATGGTGAAGAGGTTCGAGCTGGGGCACCACGCGACGCTGACCGATCGTTTCCGCATGGTTTCGATGTCGCGTTCCGTCGCGGCGATACCGTGAACCAGGATTGTCGTTTCGTCAAGAACGCCCATGCAATCGAGCCAGCCGATCTCGGACCGTGCGCGCTCGTCGGTTCCTTCCGCGGCATGGATGATGAAGGGCCAGTCCGCTGGCGTCTCCTTGCGCGCATCGGAGACGCACTTGCTGAATGCGAGCGAATGAGCCCACCCAAATTTGCGCAGCACACGCACCGGAAAGCCGCGCGTGAACACTTTCGCCTCCCAGGGATTGTGGTGCGCCACAGTCGTGACGCCGCTGAGCAGATTCTTGATGCCGCCCCACGTGAGCCTTACGGCCTTGGGCACGCGCAGATGTTCCTGTACGGGCGAATCGTTCGGGCGGTGAACCGCGGCGGCCCAGTCGGAGGCATTGGGGTATGGACCGCGCCCGAGCCGGGGAAAGAGATTGAACTCGAGATGATCGTGGATGTTGATCAGTCCGGGGAGAAGCAGGTGACCAGTGAGGTCATAATGCCGCCCGACTTCGACCTTACTGTCGAACGGAAGGATGCGGGCCCGGCGAATCGCGAGGTCGAGGAATTCGCTGTGCCGCGCCGACAGCGCCACTCTCGCCCCGGTTAATCTGATGAGCGGTTCCATGCGGTTATGAGAATCGCCGGCAGGCCGTCTGCCTGTTTTCCAGCGCGTTCGAAGATCTCGCGTTCGGGTCCGCCGAACGGGGGTTCAATGCGCCATGCGGGGATCAGCCGGACAGCCTTCGCCGCCGCGTCGAGTTGAGCGATGGAGTGGTCGTGATGCGTCATTTCGTAGCGCTCGCCGCCCGCTCGGAAGGATCTCGTCCAGCCACGTTTCATTGCGTCCGGATGAAGATCCGAAACAATGACGCAGCGCGCGATCCGGGCGAGCTCCCGCAGCACAGCGCGCGGTGATGGCAAATAGCCAACCACGAAGGAACAGATGACGATATCGACGGCATTATCGCGAAGGGGAATGCGGCAAACGTCGGCCTGGACGCTCCGCCCCTGGAGACCCGGTTTGTGGAATGATTCGCCGATCATCTCGCGGCAAGCGTCAAAGCCGAACACGCGCGCTCCCTCGCCTGACGCCCATTTCATCCAGCGGCCAGTCCCGCTCCCGGCGTCGCAGATCGTCCGGCCGGCCAGGATGCCGAGGCGCGGGGCAAGAACACGCATTTCGAGCGCAAGGATTGCGTTGGGGCTTTCGTCATACTGGCGCGACCAGATGCGATGCCCTTCGATGGCGCTCACGACCATCTACAGACTCTCCCATCTTGGCTTGCGCAGAGCCGTCAATTTCTGCGCCCATTGCAGCTCCAGCGGGACGCCGTAAACGCCCAGCGCGTAGCGCCAGCTGCTCAGGGATTTGAGCATCAGGCGGCTCCAGCGGGGAAGATTGATGTCCTGTACCGTCGGCCAGCGGGAGTTGATAACCAGCTCGAAATTGTCGATGCGGCGTTTCACGCGGCCGGGGAGCCACGGGAGATGCGGGTCCTGACGGATGGTGAAGTTCAGCCAGCGTTCGGTGGCCCATTCGTCGGGGGTGCGGGGGAACTCGATTTCGCCGTCGATCTTGCCGTACATGCCGTCGGGATGCGGCGTCGGGATGTAGTGCTGGACGATGATTTCCGATTCCGGATTGAGGCGCTTGATGCGGCGGACGAATTCGATGGTTTCGCGGGTGTCGCGCTCCGGGTCTTCGGGATTTCCGACCACGAACGAGAATTCCGGGATGATGCCGAATTTGCGGATGCGGGCGGCCAGTTCGAGCGTTTGCTCCGCGGTAATGTGCTTGTTCATCGCGGCCAGCGTGCGGTTCGAACCCGATTCGGCGCCGAAGAAGATCATGGCGGAGCCGGCGCGTTTGATGGTGCGCAGGGTTTCGTCCGAGTACTTCAGAAACGTATCGATGCGACCTTCGGACCACCAGCGAAGATTGAGCGGGATCAGGCGTTCGGCCTGATCTACGGCATGGCTTTCGTTCAGGAAGAAGTTATTGTCGTAGAACTGAACCGCGTCGATGCCGTATGCGCGCTGCAGTTTGTCGAGAACCGACGCGGTGCGCTCGGCGGCTTCGACCTTCTGGCGCCCGTCAAAAATCGGGACGACTCCGCAGAACTGGCAACGAAACGGGCAGCCGATGCTGGCGTGATGGACGGCGGTGCGGCGCCCGAGGAACGTGGGCAGCAGGTATTTTGGCACCGACTGCAGCTTGTGGTACGGGAGCTCGGGGAAATCGTTCGGCGAGCGTAGCGGGCGCGGTGCGTTGTGCACGTGAAGCCCAAACATGTCTTTATAAGAAAGCCCCCGGATTCCAGTGAAGTTGCGGCCGTTGCGCAGCGCGTGGATCAATTCCACGATGGTCTCTTCGCCCTGTCCCTTGATTGCGAAATCGACGTACGCGGCGTTCAGTGTTGCGTCGGTATAGAGCGAGGGAAAGTAGCCGCCCCAGACGATGGGAACCGAACGATGCTTCAGGTGGAATTTCGCGCACAGGTCTATCGCGGCGACCATCTGCGGCCCCGGCATAACCGAGACGGCGAGAAGTTCGATGTGATGCTCGGCGGCGATCCGGTCGATAGTGCGCTCCGGGTGCGGATCGAGGTTGCCGTCGACGATTTCGTAGTCTTCTTTCCCCTCGAGAACCGCGGCGATCGAGAGGATCGCCAGAGGAAAGCGCCGGTTCTTCGGGCGAACGGCTCGCGGATGGAAGAGGACGATCATGGGCTGAGCGGCTGTCCTGTCAAGAGAGACCGGCGCATGACGAGCCATTGATTCGCCATCGAAAGCCAGAGCTCGATCGGGCAATCGAAGAAATGGTTGCGCAGACGCCAGTGGAGAGGCCGGCGGACCTGATCGACGAGCCATTGAAATGTGGTGGATTCAGAACGGCTGCGGACTTTGGTCAGCTGGTTGTTCAACAGGAAGTAAGAGATTCCACGCTGCAGCGTGTCGTAGGCGCGGCCGCGCAGCCAGGGCAACGAGTTGCCGCCCAGATCGATGCTGGTCCATTCGGCCAGCGTTGCCGGCTCGGAGAGGCCGCGTTCTTTCAGTTCATCCCAGATTGGAATACCGGGATAGGGAACGAATACGTTGGGCGAGAACGTCACGTTGTCGAAGCGGGAGGCGATTTCGCCCATCACGCTTAGTGTCTCGCGGCGGTGCCATTCCTGCTCGCCGGGATACCCGAAGATCAGATTGAGCGTGACGCGAATGCCTGCGCGGCGGCACTTGCGCGCGGCTTCGGCAATGTCCGGAATGTGCTGATGGCGCTTGTTCATGCGCGCCAGCACCTCGGGCGAGGCCGATTCGGTGCCGAACCCGATATGGCTCACGCCGCTTGCCCCAAGGAGTTCGACTTCTTCGTCGCTCATGCGGCAGATCAGGTCGGTTGAGGCCTGAAAGGTCCAGTTGAAGTGCACCCCAGCATCGAGAAAGCCCTGGGCGATGCCCACTGCGCGGTGCACGTCCACCAGGAAATTCGAATCGACCAGCGCGACTTCATCGAGGTTGTGCGCGCGCACGAGACCGGTCACTTCGTTGACGACGCGGTCCACCTCGTAGGGATTGAAGCGCCGGTTATAGAACACCATGTCGGTGCAGTAATTGCACGCGTAGGGACAGCCGGTGCTGGTGGCGTATGGCAGCTTGCGACCGCCGCCGGCTCTCTCATAGGCGTCGAAATCGATCAGATCATATGCGGGCGATGGGAGGGCGGTAAGCGGCGTCGCGGGACGGTCGGAATTCTCGTAAATGCGCCCGTCGCGCTTGAACCAGCAGCCCTGGATCATATCCAGCGGCTGACCCTTTTCGAGGCGATGCAGAATTTCGATAAGCGTCTTCTCGCCCTGATGGCGCACCACGATGTCGACGAAGTCTTCTTTGAGAGTCTGGCGCGGGACCAGGGTCGGGTGCCATCCACCGAAGATGATCGGGAGCTCGGGGCGGGCGGCGCGAACGTAGCGGCTTACTTCGATCGCCTGGCGGATCATCGGTCCGGTGAGGAGCGAGACGCCGAAAGCAAGGCAACCCTCGATTTCGCGCGCGATTCGGGGCAGATAGTTACGGTCGAGCGCGCCATCGATGATGCAGGGCTCGAAGCCGCTCTCGCGCAACGCGCCCGCAAGGCTGAGAAGGCCCAGCGGCGGTCCGAGGAGTTTCCCTGCGTATGGCGGCAGGAAAAGGACGATTTTCTTCGCACTCAGCACGAGACGGCCTCGGCTTCGAGCTGATGCGCGTCCACTTTCGATTTGGGCGCCGCGACGAGGCGGTTCGCCATGTCTTTCAGCCAGAGCTCGAACGGCAGGGAGTAGAAGCTGTGATCGAGGCGCCAGCGGGCAGGCACGCCGATCATGCCGTGAATTACGCGCTGCAGGGTGTTCTTCTTTTTGACGCCGATGGGCACACGATTAAACGCGATCCGCAGGTATTCCCGCATGGTTTGCACTTCGCGGTGCTGCCGGCCTTGCAGCCATGGGAGCATGGTGTAGCGCGGGAAGAAGTCGGACCAGCCTTCGAGCGTTTTGGGAACGTGAATGCCGAGTTCGAAGGCGCGCTGCATGATGGGCGAACCGGGATAAGGCGTGAAGATGTTGGTCCAGAATTCGGCGCCGGGATAGCGCCGGCAAACGTCCATGATGAGCGCGATCGATTCGCGGCGCTCCGCTTCGCCTTCGCCGGGAAAGCCGAAGATCATGTTGAACGACGGGCGAATTCCCGCCTGGGAAAGCTTGTCCGCGGCCGTGTAGATGGTCTCGATCTTCTGAAAATCCTTGTTCATCAGGTGCATGACCTTCAGCGAGCCGCTATCGGCTCCCTGCGCAACCTGAGATAAGCCCGAGCGACGGAGCAGCTTCAATTCCTCAACTGTGAAACGCGAAACCAGGTTGGTCGAAGCCTGGATGCTCCAGTCGAACTTGACGCCGCGGCGGACGAGGCCTTCGGCGATGCCGATGGCTCGCTCGCGGTCGACGAGGAAGTTATCGTCGACGATCCAGAGGAGCTGCAGGCCATAGCGTTCCACGAGGTCACTGGTTTCTTCGACGACCTGTTCGGGTTCGAGTGCGTTCCACTTGCGGCCGTAGACGCCGTCGTTCGTGCAGTAGGCACAGTTATAGGGGCAGGCGAGGCTCGATGTGTACATGGCCCAGCGGCGTCCGCACACGCGTTCGTAGGCGTCGAAATCGGCGATGTGATAGGCCTTCGGGGGCAGTTCGCGGATCGGTTTGAGAGTGCGCGGCTGGTTGAAGACGAGGCGGCCGTCTTCTTTGTACCCGACACCCGCGATGCCTTTCATCGACTCGCCCGCTTCGATCCGCTGGACGATTTCGAGCATAGCGTCTTCGCCCTGGCCCTTGACGACGATATCGACGCATTCCGCGGCAAGCGTCTGATCCGGGAGCAGCGAGGGATGCCAGCCACCGAGGATGACGGGTTTGTTCGGGTAGCGTTCTTTGGCGGCGCGCGCGATCTGGACGGTCTCACGAATCATCGGACCCGTTACGAGCGAAATGGCGATGCAGAGGGCGTCGTCGAGCTCTTCGAGCGTGCGCTTGTGGAAGTCAGGGGTAATGGTGGAATCGATGAGGCGGATCTGGTAACCCGCGCGGATCAACGGAGTTGCGACGGCGAGGATGCCGAGCGGAGCGGTGGCTTCCTGGCTGGAGAAAGCAGGGAAAAAGAAGACGATTTTTCGGGATTTGAGCACGGGCCGACATCCGTTTGGACCTGGTTCGGGGTCGCTGGGGAACAGGATTCCCTGGCGGTGGCGATGATAAGACGCCGGCGGCTTGCGACCGCCGGCGCTACCCGTTAGTTTTTGGGGCGCCCCAATGCCTGATATCGTTCAGACGGACGCCGGTTTGGTTTGGACGTTGAGCGCAGACGTGCTGGTGAACTTGTCCTCCGATAAGTTGACCGTGCGACTTCGCTACTGGCCACGAGACCGGGGCCGCACCAATAACGGGAGCGCCTGCCGCCCATTGTTTCGAAGTTATGCCACACGGAGCCTCGAGGAATCGCGTGGTTTAGTGCCCCCGTACGCCAATGGGTGCGACGAGGTTCTTTCGATTTGCAAGGTAGCATGCGTTTTTGGAAATGGGTGCATTACGGCGCAGGCGATTTTTGTAAGTGGCTGAGCGCAAGGGAAATAGAGAACGATATTTATTTTTTGCCGCTGTGATCCATAAAAATTTGACCCCAAAATTTACTTCGCAACATAAAGTACTTTACATAAAGGGTCTCCACGGATATCATGGCCATATGCGCGAACGCAAGCAGGAAGCCAACAGCCTTAGCGGCTATGTGACCGTCTTACTGTCCCTGATTGCGTTGCTTGCAGTGGTTGCCGGGTACGGTGAGCCTCCGCAACCGGACGAAGGCACGGCGGCGCATATCTTTCAACTGGCGATAGTGTTGCTGGCCCCGACGGTGCTGGTTTTTCTGGCAACGGGCGATTGGAGCCGACCCTTACGCACTACGCGCCCACTGATGTTTTCGGCCGCCGTGCTGGCTTTCGCATTTGGAGCGCTCTATTACCTGGAGCATTATCGAAATCCGATGGCAGACGCCGGACATTGGAACCATGAGAAGCACGGGTTTCAGGGATGCGCACGTCACGCTGTTCGGCCTCGCCACTCGAGGGGAGAGGACGGCGTGATCGAGATCCGATTTCTATTTCAAGGTGAAGGGGACGATCACCGGGCATCGCGCAGTGCGGTCATGAGGATTCACCTGGGACGGTTTTTAGAGCGTTTTGTGGCGTGGCTGTCCTCCCAACCTAATCTCTTAGCTGCTGAGCCGGCTTCCTAGACTTCCGCGCTCGGGGAAAGTAACCGCGTCTGCTTTCCAGAACTGACCAGGCTTTCATAAGCTGAGTGTGGAAAGGCAGGTCCTACCGTCCAGATCGCAGTCGGCATGAGTGTGGTTATGGCAGCCGTCAGAACAACGCCGGTTTCTTCCACCACTCCGAGAACAATGGCGCGACAACCAGGCCTATCGCATCCGTGCTCATGTGAAAGACCATCATCGCGAGTAGGTCCTTGCGCCAGATGAAGAACGCCATCGCGGCAGCGCCGCTGACCAGGCCTCCTGGCGCAAATCCCCATCCCCAAACTGGCACGTGCAGCGCATGGAACCCGATGAGGGTGACGACGGCGGCGAGCCAGATACGGCCAGTAAGCATCGCGAGTCGGGTGACGCTGAACCCGCGGAACAGTACCTCCTCTACAATGCCAGCGCCGACGAGGGTTCGAGCACGGTTGTTAGGGATAGTATCATTCGGTTGCCGGGTGCGCTCGCAAGCCGATTCTGAACTCCATGGGGCGGATGGTACGCGGCCCGCAGACTGACCCACCACACGGTGCACATCAAAGGTCCGCCGCTGCGCGAGTTCCAAGGTTGAGGGATCATCAGAGACGACTGCCGCGCCCAGGAAGAACATATTCGCCAGGTCCTGGATGGGTATCGCAAAACGCCGGGTACGGTGGGGACTGTCCGCCATCCGGCCCGGAGGAGGCCGAGGATGTGTTTTTTTATGAGCCGCTGGTGGTCCGCAGTGACGTACGCCACTCCTAACGCGAAAAACGATACTACGCTCTCGGGCAAACGAGCATCGGGAGGAGGCTATTTGTAGCGTTCACGATCAAGCGGCAACTCATTCGAGTGATCTCGGTCCGGGATATGAACCGGAATGAAAAAGAGGCCTATGGAAGACAAGAAGAGGAGAAAGATTCCTGAGTTCAAGAACGAGGATGAGGAACGAAACTCCTGGGCGGCGGCGGATTCCACGCACTACGTCGATTGGACACTGGGATCGAGGATCTGAAGTTCTCGCCAACCAGCACGATGTGCCGGACCAGTCTGCTGAAGGTATTTCTCGCCGAGCGTCTGCCCATGAACGACGCGCACGAGGTTAGGACGGTCAGGCTCGATCGGCGGAGACGAATCAAAAAGGAACGCCGTGTCACTCGCCAGAACCGCTCGATTCCGACGGCCGGCTCAATCTTCCAACCTTTGAGAGCATAGGCAGTCTCAATCATTTCCTCAACCGCGTCGATGCGTTCGTGCACGGGACGACTCTGCCAGTACCGATACTCGTCCGCCTTCATTTCGTCGAAACTGGTGTGCTTCCGCAGAATCGGATCGTCCATGCGCCCGTTTGTAGCATGTTTTGGCGTTGCGGTTCAAACTGAATCCGGTCGGGCCGCGCCCTTTGCCTGCCCTCCAGCAAGGTCGGGAGGGTAGCGGAGATGGGAGAATTGTTCCGGGGATGAACGTTTTCGGAACAATCCTGTTGCTTGCCCTTGCGCTGCTGCCCGCGCAAGTCGCGGGGCCGCAGGAAAAAGGACAACCGTTCCGGCTGCAGCCGGGGGATTTTCGCTGGGTTCCGTTTACCGTGCGGCAAACGCCGGCCGAGGTGGATTGTCACTTTGAAGTGGTCAATGGCGGCGGGAGCGTCCATGCCGAGCTGCTTCCGATGAGCGAATTCCGGCTCTTTGACCGCGGGGAAGATCACGCGACGCTTGCAAGCACTCCCAACGAGCACTCGGGCGATTTTCGGAGGATTCTCGAAACGCCCGGGAAATACGCCGTGGTTGTTGTCAATGCGGACGGCGCGTCTCCGGTCAGCGTATCGCTGCAGGTGCGAACGAACGTCAACCCGGACAGTAAAGACATTGCGCGGACGCTGCCTCCGCAGCGCCGGCTGACCGTAATTCTGATCAGTTTCGCCTTTTTCTTTGCAACGGTGGCATGGTCCGGCCGGAAATTGCGGCGGGCGATGCGCAATCCCTGAAAATCCCGGGCGTTATCATAAGATCGTTGGCCGCCCTGGACGCTTATGGATACCGTTGAAGCGCCGCCGAAGCGCCGGAGAATTCCAAAGTGGCTGATACCGGCGATCGGCTATACGATCTCCGGCGTGTCGATCATTTCGGTTTTCTGGAAATTCTCCTACGCGCAGCTGGGCGAGGACCTGCGAAAACTGGACTGGAAGCTGGTGGCGCTCGCTGTCGCCATCGAGATCGCAGTTTATTTCTTCGACGCGTGGCGATGGAAAGTTCTCGTCAAACCGGTGGGCGGTCCTTCCTTCGCTTTGTGTCTTCAGGCCGTGTTTGTCGGTTTGTTCGCGAACGATGTGCTGCCTGCACGGGCGGGCGAGCTCGTTCGCTGCTTTCTGCTTTCGTATGAAAGCAAAGTTCCGTTGTCCCTGTCGTTCACTTCGGACTTCATCCTGCGGATTATGGACGGCATCTGGATTGTCATCATTTATCTTCTGGTGACGTTTCAGATCGGAAGCCATCGGGTGATCACAGACGTGATGTGGGCTTTCAGCGGCGGCGTCGTGGTGATTTCGGCCTTGACGCTTTTCGTATTGTTCCGGCGGCACCACGCTCATCACTTTGTGAAGAACACGAGCTGGGCGGCGCGATTCATTCATCTTCTGGAAGAAATCCATCGCCTTGGGCACTGGCCGGAATTGCGGGCCGCATTGGGGATCAGTGGGTTCTACTGGCTTGCCCAGGCGTTGGCCGTGTGGGCGCTTCTGCGGGCGGACAACTTCGATCTGGGTCTCTCCGCAGCCGGTTTTTTGTTGGTGGTCAAGGCGATCTTCACGCTCATTCAGGTCGCTCCTGCAAATGTCGGCGCGTATCAGCAGGCGGTGATGTATGCTCTCATGCTGCTGCTTTCCGAGCACTCGCCGTCGCAGAGCTTCGCGGAGATCATGTTCTGGTCCTTGTCGCTGCCGGTTGCGGTGGGCGGGGCGATCGCCGTAGCTTTCGCGGGTGTCGATATCACGGCGCTGCACAAACGCGCGCACAGCGCCAGGGAAACGGGAAAGCTTGACGGGTTGGCGCCGGATTGATCCGGTGCCTGATCAGCGACGGAACCTGGCTGCAGGACTCGGCCCGGTGGCTGGATCGCGCCGCCGCGTGGCTCGATCGGGGTCTTGAGATTTTGCAGATTCGCGAGCGGGAGCTTTCCGCCAGGGATTTGGCGGCATTAACGCGCCAGGTCCTGCGGTTACCTAATCCTCATGCCACAAAAATAATCGTGAATGACCGTGTTGACGTAGCAGTTGCGTGCGGAGCGCACGGCGTTCACCTGCGCGACGGGTCGGTTTTGCCGGAAGTATTTGCGCGACCGGGTTTCCTGGTTACGGTCGCATGCCATCGGGTGGCTGATGCCGGGCGAGTTCGTGGGGCAAATTTTGTACTGCTCGCACCAATTTTTAAACCACTATCCAAAGTGGATCTGCGTCCGGCCCTCGGACCGGAGGCGATCAAGGATTTCACTCGGCTCTCCGATGTGCCGGTCCTGGCGTTGGGAGGCGTTACTCCCGCGAACGCCCGGTTGTGCATGGAAGCGGGCGCCGCGGGAGTAGCCGGAATCAGTTATTTCGATTCGATTCAATAGCTCTGATCAATATCGGGGGGCGGACCCCGCCTGGCTGACTTTCTCTTCTTCTTTCATCGCCTTTGCCCATTCATCCGCTTGTTTCTGCGCTTCGTCGCGGGCAATGCCGTAACGCTCCTGGATACGGCCGACGAGTTCGTCCTTCTTGCCGGCTACTATCTGCCAGTCGCTGTCGGTGAGTTTTCCCCATTTCTGTCGCGCCTGGCCCGTAAACTGTTTCCAGTTGCCTTCGATGGTGTCCCAATTCATTTTGGAATTACCTCCGTGGGTTCGGAAGCACACATCATGCCAAAAGCAGCGATTGGGCATGGGCTGTGACCGCCCGCGTCAGGCCTGCGAGATTGTAGCCGCCCTCGAGCACCGAGATCAGGCGTCCGCCGGAGTGTTTGTCGGCGACTTCCAGCACAAGCGTCGTCAGGTCGGAAAAGTCGGCGTCGGTTAGAGTGAAGCGGCCGAGCGGGTCGGCGAGTCGCGAGTCGAACCCGGCGGAGATCAGCACGAGGTTTGGGCGGAACTCGTCCATGGTTCTGGCGAAGCGGTCGCGAAATGCGCCGAGGATCTGGTCACGCCCGGAGCCTGCGGGAAAGGGACAATTTCCAGTAGTTCCCTGCCCTGCTCCCTCGCCGGTTTCGCGCGTGTCGCCGGTTCCGGGATACCAGGGCGACTGATGGGTGCTGAAGAAGAAGACGGATCCGTCTTCGTAGAAGATGTCCTGGGTGCCGTTGCCATGGTGGACGTCCCAATCGACGATGGCTACGCGATCGACAGCATAGCTGGACTGCGCGTAACGGGCGGCGATGGCGATGTTGTTGAACAGGCAGAAGCCCATGCCTCGTGCGGCCGAGGCGTGATGGCCGGGCGGCCGCACGATGCAGAAGGCGTTTTTCGCGTCACCGCTTATGACCACGTCGACGGCATTCAGGCAGGTGCCTGCGGCATGCAGGGCGACGTCGAACGATTGTGGGCTGAGATCTGTATCGCCCGTGCTGAGCACGGTCGCACCGCGCTCCACGTCGCGGCGTGCGAGTGCAATGTAAGACCGGGTGTGGCAAAGAGCCAGTTCGTCTTCCGTGGCGGACCGCGGCGCCACATCCGTCAGCGGATTTGTACCGAGTCCGCGAATGGCTGCGTCCCAGCGGGCGGGCTGTTCCGGATGGCCGGGACCAGGGTCGTGCTCTTTCGCGATCGGATCGGCGAGGAAGGCTGTCGTCAAACTGGATTTTACCCGAAAGAAGTCCCGGACCGTCAGGCCTGCTGACATTGAACGTATTGTCAAGGTAATGAAATTTTATTGAAGGTCCTCTGAAATCATCTCGTGATAGACTCGGTGACTATGTCTGGGCCGTTAAGAGCCTTTCTGAGCGCTATCGGAGTCTTAAGGTCGGGTAAAGGATGGGGGGCAATCATAGCCGCCCTGATTTTAATTCCCTCCGCTCGCTCCCAGGTCATGTTAACGGGAGCAATCGAATTCTCAACCAACGCGACTGGTGGTTCTTAAGGCGGGCAGGACTGGAACACCTTAGGCAACGATCGTGAGTACGACTTGTGGCTCAGTTCGAATCCCAATGGCAGTTCGCCCGTCAATGGTCCGTCCGATCTGGAAGCCGGCATCAACATTTTGCTAGAAGCCGGCAAGTCCTATACGTACTACATGTTCGGTGCGCAGTCTCCAGTGTTTAAGTTCGCCGGCTTGAACTTGTTCTTCAACGGCAACAATTCGACGCCGGGAATTTCGGTGTTCGGTCCCTTGAACACTTCGTACTTCACGCCGAACAGCAACAGTACGGAGACGCTGTCTTACACGCCGGCGCCCGGAGCGGGTACGGCAGTTTATTTCGCTGGTGGTCTCGCCGTGGTGCTCACCGAATACACCTGGAGAGCGCCGGCCGCTCCGCCGGGTGATGTGTGCCAGGCGACCAGCTTTACTCCGGGTACGACGCCTTGTTACTTCGGCTCCTTCTCTCTGACGGTATTGCCCTCGGCATCGTTGAGCCTTAGCCAGACAAGCGCGTCGCCTTACTCGAAAGTTACCGTCTCGGGGAGCGGCTTCAGTCCGAATGAGCAGATCGATGTTTTCGCAGGAGCCCTTCAACTGTCGCCGGTGCTCGCGACGGCGAAGGCGGACTCACAGGGTTCGTTCTCGGCTGCGTTCCTGTTTCCGCAGCAACCCATTGGCGTGGCGAACGTTTATGCTTATGGCCTGACCAGTAAGGACCTGGGTGCGACGACTCTGTCGGTGATACCAGCCGTGGCGGTGCTTCCGACGATCAGCGCGCCTGGAGACGCCATAACGGCATCCCCCGTGGGATTCGGAATGGGCGAGGCAGTAAGCATTTACTGGAACAATCCGCGTTTGCTCTTAGGCACCGTGACCGCGAACGCGCTGGGAAGCGCCAGCCTGGCGGTCACAATCCCGTCGAGTGCTCCGTCGGGATTGAATGGCGTGTTCGCGGCAGGCGTGACGACTGGAGCACTGGGATTGGGCAAAATCCTGCTCAAGTAAAGGAAAACAATTTCCGGTCAGACCGACGACATTCGTTCTTTCGCCAGGGGCATCTGGCCCGGGAATCCGCCCGCATTCAGGCACGTGCCTGTGGCGCGCAGGGCGACATCATGACTGCGGGCTGAGATCCGTGTCGCCCCTGCTGAGCACGGTCGAACCGCGCTCCACGTCGCGCCGTGCGGTTTCGATGTAAGGCCGCGTGTGGCAAAGGGCGACTTCGTCTTCCGTGGCGAATCGCGCCGCCACGTCTGTCAGCGGATTCCTGCCGAGTCCGCGAACGGCTGCGTCCCATCGTGCGGGCTGTTCCGGATGGCCGGGACCAGTGTCGTGCTGTTTCGCGATGGGATCGGCGAGAAAGGCGGTACGGTTCACGGTATCTGACCGGGGAAGCCGCCGGGCCCGCGCTGGGGAGCTTTGGACTGGTGCGGTGCGCCTTTGAAATCGAGGGTCACATCCACAACATGAGTCTTCAGATTGATGTCCGGCGTGGCTTTGGTATCGCCGAGGTCGTCGAAGATTCCATCTTCCCGGACCTTCTTGAGGAAGTAATCCCCATAACCTTGCGGATAGTCGTCGCCCGGCTTTACGCTCCACATTTTACGGACGGCCGCTTCGCCGTCGAGCCCGAGACCGTTGACGGTCAGCTTCCCGAACGTATATTCCGGACCGGGGTCCAGGACGAGAAAGAATTCGACTGTCTTCTTCTCGTCATCGAGCTTGCGGTCTGTGGTGACTTCCGCGTCGAGGAAGCCCTGGCCGCGCATCGATTTTTTTACGTTTTCCGCAGCCTCGCGCACCTGGTCGAAGTTCGCGACCGTCATCTGCGGCAGTTTGGCTCGCTTGAGGATGCGCTCGCTCTCGGCCGTCGACTTGCCGGCTACCGCAACCCGCACGAGCTTGTATTCGGGGCCTTCGTTGACGGTTACCTTTACGTCGACGCCAGTGACACTCGTCGACGGCGTCGCCGAAATGTTCGGGAAGGCCACCCGCAGGTAGCCCTTCGCCTCATACAGGGGCACGATCTGGCTCTCCAGCAGCATGCGAAACGCGCTGTCGCTGAAAGGCTGACCGAAAGCAACTTCGTTCATTTTGTTGTGGAGGTCGATTGCGGAAATCACCTTACTGCCCTCGAATGCCACGGCCGCGACCGCGGGCAGGCCACGCGGCGGCGTGAAATCGATTTCGAGTTGTCCGGGAGCAGGCGCGACGACCCTCCCGGCGACCTCCGTCGCATGACCCTTTAATTCGAGATAAATTTCGATCTTCTTCGCCGCGCGCTCGATGACTTGCTGGGTTCCGGGCATCTTGCCGGTGAAGAGAGGATCCTGGGTTTTCAGATACGCCGCAACCTCCTCCGTGGAGATCGGAAGGGCGTCTACGCGGATGGGGTATAAGGTCTCAAGTTCCTGGACTTCGAAAGTGATCTGGTAGCCGCCGGAGCCCGCGGGTTTATAGCGATACGCGACCATGTCGAAGTATCCGGTGGCGATCAGGCGATCGCGAGCAGCGTCGAAAACCGCGCTGCTGCCGTTCTGGCCTTTCTTCAGGCCGGAGGCGGAGATGATGGCGGGGGCGGTGAGAATCCGATTGCCTTCGACGCTAATCGAATCCACGGGGAAGTCGCGCGCAGCGCTCGCGGGGAAATCGCGGGCAGCGCCGGTATTCGGCGGGTTCTGGGCCGTTAAAGCGAGAGGCAGAACTCCCGCAAATAGCAACAAAACCAAAGAGATGCGCGCCATTCCTCCAACCATGGTATACAGACGTGCCATGTAGAATGGAGTTACGTGACATACGACCTGATTGTGATTGGTAGCGGCCCCGGCGGCTACTCGGCAGCGGTGCGCGCCGGGCAGTACGGATTGAAGACCGCCATTATCGAAAAAGACGCGAAGCTGGGCGGAACTTGTCTTCATGTCGGCTGTATTCCGACCAAGGCTCTGCTGCATACGGCGGAATTATGGACTTTCGCAAACCACTCCGCCGAAGAAGGCATCACGATTGAGAAGCCCGTTCTTAATTATCCAAAAGTAATCGAGCGAAAAAACGGGATCGTTCAGAAACACGCCAAGGGCGTCGATTTTCTGATGAAGAAGAACAAGGTTGAGGTGGTTCCGGGATTCGGGACGATCAAAGGCGTTCGCCCGGACGGGATCAAGCTGGTTGAGGTCAAAGGCGACAAGGGCACGCAGGTACTTGAAACCAGGAATATCCTGATTGCGACCGGGTCGGAAGCGCGCATGCTTCCGGGTTTGCAGCCGGATGCGGACCGGATCCTGACCAATATTGAAATCCTGAACATGACGCAGATTCCGAAGTCGCTGATGATTATCGGAGCGGGCGCGGTGGGCGTCGAGTTTGCGTCGATGTTCCAGCGGTTTGGGTCGCAGGTGAGTATTTTCGAGATGCTGCCGCGGCTGGTTCCCGTGGAAGACGAAGAGGTTTCGAAAGAGCTCGAGCGCGTGTTCAAGAAGAACAAGATCCGCGTCGAGACCGGGGCGAAGTGCGAAAACGTCGAGAAGACGGCCACCGGAGTGAAGATGAAGGTCACTCTGTCGAGCGGCAAGGTTGAGGAAGTCGAGGCGGAAAAGCTTCTGGTAGCGGTGGGACGCTCGCCCAATACGGCGAAAATCGGACTTGAGAATACGAAGATCGTGCCTGATCGCGGATTTATCAAGGTCAACGAATACCAGGAGACCGCCGAACCCGGCATCTATGCAATCGGAGACGTGGTCGCCGGGACGCCGCAGCTCGCGCACGTGGCTTCGATGCAGGGAATGGTCGCAGTTGCGAAGATGGCGGGCAAGCCGGCGACACCGATCAATCGGAACCACATCCCCGGGGCGACATACACCGAACCTGGAATTGGAAGCGTCGGGCTAACCGAGGCCCAGGCGAGGGCGGCCGGTTACAAGGTAAAGATCGGGAAATTCCCCTTCATGGCGAACAGCAAGGCCACGATTCTCGGGTCGCACGATGGATTCGTCAAGGTCGTGGCCGACGAGAAGTACGGTGAGATTTTGGGCGTCCATATCATCGGCCCGCAAGCGTATGAGCTGATCTCCGAAGCCGTGGCGGCGATGGAGGCAGAGGCGACCGTCGAGACGATGATGCATACGATTCACGCGCATCCGACGATCTACGAGGCGGTCGGAGAAGCGTTCAACAACGTGTACGGCCTGGCTATCAATGCATAGCCGGTTTTCTGAATGATGATGCGGGATTGCGTGGTGCGGGATCTCGGGCGTATGGCTTACCGCGATACGCTGGAGATTCAGCACCGGATCGCGGCGGAGCGGAAGCAGGGGCTCGGCGTGGATCATTTGCTGTTCGTCGAGCATCCGCACGTGATTACGATCGGCCGCAACGGACATGAGGAAAATCTGCTGGCGTCGCCGGAAGTTCTGGAGCGGGCCGGCATTGAGTTGCATGAGAGCGACCGGGGCGGCGACGTTACCTATCACGGGCCGGGGCAGATCGTCGCGTATCCGATCATGGATCTGCGGAACTGGAAGCGCGACGTCGGCGCGTTCGTGCGGGCGATCGAGCAGGTTTTGATCGATACGCTGGCGGACTTCGGCGTTGAGGCGAGACGCATCGCGAAGTTGACCGGCGTTTGGGTGGGAGATGCGAAAATCGCGGCGATCGGCGTTCACCTGAGCCGCTGGGTTTCGACCCACGGCTGGGCGCTGAATGTTTCGACCGATCTTCGTTATTTCAATTACATCGTGCCGTGCGGGCTGACGAAGCCGGTGACGTCGATGGCCGCGCTGGGAGTGCGGGCCGACGCCGAGAGCGTGAAGGACGCGCTGATTCGGCGCTTTGGACAGGTTTTTGAGTTTAAGATGCAGGTTGAGCCTGTGCTGGTTTGCGCAGAGGAGAAAAGATGACAGACGTCGTGATGCCCCAGATGGGCGAGAGCATCGTTGAAGGAACCTTGACCAAATGGCTCAAGAAGCCCGGCGACAAAGTGGAACGCGATGAGCCATTGTTCGAGATTTCGACGGATAAGGTAGATACCGAGATCCCGTCGCCATCGGCCGGCACTTTGGGTGAGTTGCTGGTGCAGGAAGGCCAGACGGTTCAGGTAAACGCGGTGGTTGCGCGGATCAACGATAATGGCGCGGAAGCCCCTGCCGCGGCCGCTCCGGCGGCAGCCGCGCCACCCCCGCCTCCTCCTGCGGCAGCTAAAGCTGCAGAACCGCCACCACCTCCGCCGCCTCCGGCCCCTGTCGCGGCGGCTCCCGCTGCGGCTCCGGTTGCACCCCAGCCACCCGCCCCAGCTCCCGTAGCTGAAGAGGTGAAAGAGCCCTCGGGCCCGCTGTCACCGCTTGTGCGTAAGATCGCTCGCGAGAACAACATCGATCTTGGCAAGGTGAATGGTACGGGCGCCGGCGGACGGATCACGAAGGACGATCTGGAGTCGTATATGAAGCAGTCTGCGGCGGCTCCGGCTCAGGC
Source organism: Terriglobia bacterium (assembly GCA_963718155.1). Lineage (GTDB taxonomy): Bacteria > Acidobacteriota > Terriglobia > Bryobacterales > Bryobacteraceae > BOG-234. The sequence goes on from CAVQYP010000015.1 coordinate 21,816, forward strand.
AAGCGCTCCGGCCGTCCAGGCGCCTGCTCCCGCTCCGCCTCCGGTCCAGGCTCCTTCGGTCCCCGTGGGTCAGGCCCAGCCGACCGCGAAGACGCGCATCGAGCCGATGAGCAACATGCGCATCAAGATCGCCGAGCACATGGTCATGAGCAAGCGCACCTCGGCGCATGTCACCACCGTGCACCGGGTCGATATGACCCGTGTGGCGAAGATGCGGGCGAAGCACAAAGAGGATTTCGCCGCTCGCTATGGCATGTCACTCACGTTCCTGCCGTTCGTGACTCGGGCCACGGTGGAAGCGCTGCGTACGTACCCGATCGTCAACGCCTCGATCGACGGCACGAACATCATTTACCACAATGAGATCAACCTGGGCATCGCGGTTGCGCTGGACGGCGGACTCATCGTGCCCGTGATCCGGAATGCGGACGAGAAGAACGTGCTTGGCTTGCAGCGGTCGATCGTGGATCTGGCGGCGAGGGCGCGGGCGCGTCAGCTGAAACCGGATGAAATCCAGGGTGGTACATTCTCGATCACGAATTTCGGAAGCTTCGGCAGCGTATTCGCGACGCCCGTGATCAACCAGCCTCAGGTTGCGATTCTGGGCGTGGGCACCGTGGAGAAGGTTCCGGTTGTGATCGACGATGCCATTGCGATCCGCTCGCAGTGCTACCTGGCGCTGACCTTCGATCATCGGCTGATCGATGGCGCGCTGGGCGATCAGTTCACCGGCAAGGTGAAATCGGTGCTGGAGAACTGGTCAGAGGAAGTTCTCTAATTGAAATAACGAACCCGGGTCAACAGATCCCGGCTGGGCCGCCCCGCGACTGTGGCGGCCCAGCCGATCAGGTCTGGCCGGAGGCCGAAAAGCGCAAAAACGAACCCATTTTGATTCGGCGCGGGCCGAAGGCCGCCTTTGACGGTCCAGCCGCCAGCGCCTCCCTCGATCAGCGCGGCCGAGGGCGCCCGCAGTTCTTTTGCGCCTTCGGACCGTAACCGGCGCGCCTCAGCCTGGCAGGCTTGGTAGGTCTCCAGCCCTCCGGTTGCGATTTTGGGTTTGATTTGCAATTCTGCCGGACGAATTGAGTCGGGAACCTGGATTACCCAGAGGGCTCTTCGGACGTTCTGCAGTTCCTCCTCACGCGTAATTTCTTCGTGACGAATGAATTCCGCCCACGCGCCGTCCGGCGTGTCAGCCAGGTATTGCACCGGCCCTTCGCCGGCATCGTGCCAGCGCGCGGCGGGCTGGTCGGCCGTCTCCTGAAGAAAGGGAAAACGCGGGTCCGCGTGGCGATACAGGATCACGCGGCGAAGGAAGCAGTCAGCGCCCTTGCGAGTTCGCGGACCTGTGATGGCCCTTCCCTGTCGGGCGTCCAATCGCCCTTGAGCAGTTCGGCGGGCGTCCTGCCGCCCAATTGAGTTCGTTTTCTATCGAACCACTGACGCACGCCCATATCGTTGTATGCGCCCCCGAGGTCTCCCGTAACCATGGCAAGGAAATGCAGCCTGGCCGCGACCTTGTCGGGCGTAGACCGGGCGGCTGCTTCATAACGGCGCAAACTGATCGCCGAAATGCCCACAAGCCGGGCGAGAAGTTCGGGGCCGAGCACTCTGCCCACCTGCTTCCATTCATACTCGGGGACGGGGGATTCCTCGAGAGCAGTGTTCAGTTGACGGAGAAGGTGCTCCATTTCATCAGGACTTTCCGCAAGACGAGCGTTCGCCAGGGCGTGTATCGTTCGGCCAATTCCCGCCCGGTGCAAATGATCCAGCATGCTGAGCAGCGCGGAGGGAAGGTCGCGAGTGTCGATCGGTTCGTTTGCCGGAAGCAGGCCCATGGCGTCCGCACGACCGAGGGCGGCAACTGCTTCGCCGGTGATATCGGATGATGTTTGGAGCATGCTATTTATCCGTATTGTATCTGATTGGAGGCCGGGAGTCCAGGTTTAGTGCTTTCGGTTTGGGTGCAAGTTGTTGCAGGTCCTCCAGTTTCAATACTTGCTGCCCTCCCTGGAAAGCAAGCGCGTCGCCTCGAACTTCGATGGCGCCGGGCTTGAAAGGCATTCCGGTGCTGGCCAGCAGGTTCTCGTTGTTCTCCTTATTCACAAGTTCCAGCCACCGCCCCGGCATGAACGAGGCTCGGAATTTCGCACTTTCGATCAGCGAAAACCCCGCCGTGGAAAACGCCACTGCCCCGCCCTCCGGAAACACTGCGAACTGAACGGGTTCCGTGGAAGAGGCCGGGCCGGAGACGTTGACGGAACCGGAGTGGAGTCCCGGCGCCGCATCCCTGGCGAAGACTCGGAACGAGATGTCACGCGCAACCGATGCGCCTACCGTCACCTGAAGTTTCTCGGGCGAAAACTCGAGCCCCTCCCCCTTGAGTTCGACCTGGAAGTTGCGGATCTCGGGGGCGTTATTGCGAAGGCTGATCGTAAGATCGCGTCCGGCGCGTTGATTTACTGCGACGGTAGCCGGAAACAGCGGTAAAGCCGAGGTGGCGGACAGGTGAACCGCCGAGGGCATCCGGTATTCGTACTACCACCGGAACCAGCAGCTGCGGGCGCGCGTGGCTCATCTGCGTTCCGTCGGCTTCGATTGCCAGGTCGGCATGATCTCCGTTCACGAGGGCTCCGGGAACCTTGATCTGATAAATGCGGGCCAGCGGGTCTTTGCCCGGCTGCTGTTCCGCCTCAAATGCGGGTGCGGAACGGAGCCGGGAGCGCTGAGCGATCGCATCTGAGGAGAACTGCGCGGTAAGGCTGTTGGTTTCGCCGATGAGCAGCACATGCGGGTTGTCAAAGAAAGCAGTGGCCTCCGGGGGTTCGATCGCGATTCCGATCCGCACGTGGCTGCCAGCTCCCTTTCCGGCAGGGATCGGGAGCCGGACCCGCTGGGTATGTTCGTCCCAATCGAATTCGACCGGCCGGCCACCGGCTACAAATGGTCCGTACGGTTCGCGCGCAAGCTGCAGAACGGCCTCGCCCTTTCCGTACGAAGTGAATTCCATAGCCAGAATGCCGTTCTCGTATTCCATGGCCGTCAGTTCGGCGGTGGCATAGACAAGCCGGTCGGCGTTCGAGAAGGCGCTGCAATCCTTGCACAAAGGTCCGGCGGTGAGGGGAAGGTCCACGGGGAGCCAGAGAGCGTCATGGGCCGGAACCGAGACGCCAGGCACGCTGAGGGAGCGCTTCGCCGTGGGGTAAAAGATCTTGAGATCACCCGTCCACGGACTGGCCGATTTGTTCACAACGGATACCACGGAAGTGTTGTCTTCGCCCGCAAACTGCCGCACTGAAGGACCGGGCTCGTCTTGCCTGGCGGTCGGCGTGGCGGCGAGCGTTACGCCGGCTCCCGGCACGACATGCAGAGACGGAAATGCTTTACCCCAATAAGAGGAAAGCTGAACGCTTTGACGCAGGGGATCCGTCGCGGGGGTCTCTTCGCCCGAAAAATGAACCGCGCCGCGCTTATATCCGGACGGGCCCCAGCGTTTCTTCCACGTCGGTCCAGATCAGTGAGGCGGTCCCGGAAGTCAGGAGTTCCCGCGACTGCGTCACTGCGGCCGGGGCGAGTGTCGATATTCGGGAAACCGGACCCGGCAGCGGATCGGTGAGAAAGCCTCCGTGAGCGCGACTGAGGGGCAGGAGCGAAGCCGGTATGGGGCCTTCGAGATCGGCCTCGATTCCGAGCCGGCGAACGATCTGGAGGACGTCACTAAGTTTTGACCCATCGGACAGGTTTGAACCATCAGGCACCTGCGAGATGTCCTGGGCGGGCGGGAGGCTCACATGGGTGACGCCGATGTTTTTCAGCCAGACCAGTTCCCGTTCCCAGAGTTGCCTCGGATACGCATTCCACGGAAATTCGACCGATTCCACCCACGCAGGAGCCAGCGCCGCAGAGACAAGAAGGGCAACGGCGGTGCGGATTATCATGCGTCGGGCCTGAGTCCGCCCGGTTTTCGCATTCGAAAGTCCTCGACAAGAGGCATTTTGATGACCCGGCACATTTCGAATAGACGCGAGCGGGCGCGCGGACCGATACGCTCAGTTAACGTGGTTCGGTAGTCGACTTTACCTTCGGCGGAGCGCTCGTAAGTAGCGTATCCGGCTTCGGGATCGATGAGATTCGTGGTTGCGATCAGGGGCTTGCGTTGATTGCAGCGCGAGGTAATGATCGATGTGACGGTGTCTTCGACCCAGTCCGTCACTCGATGCGCACCGAGGTCGTCGAGCAGGATGACCTCGGTATCAATGGCGACCCTGTAGGCTTCTTTATCGGTCGAATTTGAGGATGAATCGTAGCCGGAGCGAATACGGGCAAGCAGGGTCTGGTAATCGAAGAACAGGCCACCGAAACCTTTGGCCATGATGCTGCGAAAAGCAGCTACGGCGAGGTGCGTTTTACCCGTGCCCGGCTCTCCCATGAGAAGGAGGCCCGGTTTCTTCGCGTGCGGAAAGTCGCGGGCGTATCCTCGGACAGCGAGATACACTTCGGTCAGTTCGCGGTAGCCGATCGGGTTTTCCCGCGAGAGCAGAAAGTTTTCAAAAGACGCTTTTTCGTAAAGAGGGGGGATACCGGCGTCCTGTTCGAGACGCGCCGCCCGCTCGGCGGCTGCGCACTCGCAGCGGACGGCGCCCGAAACCTCGTCGCGTTCCACGATCTTCCATCCCGTGCCATTACATTCGGCACAGACAACTGCTGCGGCAGGCATTGTTCGTATACATTATCGCGCCAGCAGGGGGCGCGATCGGGCTTAATCGCCGCGATGGTGCAGCGGAATATGGCTATGATCTGCCACAGGATCCAGAAGGCGAAGAATATGGTCTCCCGTCTTCGCATCAAAGCTGTACGAAAGGATGGCGTCTGCGGCGCCGAGGTCCTCTCCAAGCTCAAGCTCGGGGTTGCTGACGCTGATTTGCCCGTCGTGACGGATTCGCAGCTCCGTCCCGACCTGAAGGGGAATACGTGTAAGCGGCCGCTCTGTTGCCAAGCTCATTGTCCTTTCTTGTGAGTGCTTCATCACGCCTCGCCGGAAAAGCGAGCAATTTGCGTTCCGGTGTTCTACAGGGTGATGAAAAGGCCGTTACGTTCGCGCTTGCTGACGCGCGCGGCTCGGTAATTTCTAGAACTGGACTTTCGGGACGGTGCGCGCATCGGGCGCGGTCTTGAAATATGCGTCTTCGCGCTGGTAGCCGGACATGGACGCCACGATGTTGGCAGGGAACAACGAAAGGTCCGTGTTGTACTTCTGCACCGCCTCGTTGTAGCGGCGACGCGACTGCAGAATGCGGTTCTCGGTTCCAGCCAGCTCGAACTGCAACTGGCGGAAATTTTCGTTCGCTTTCAGGTTTGGATAATTCTCAACCACGACCAGGAGGCGGCCAAGCGCGCCATCCAGCTGGTTGTTGGCGGCGATCTTCTCTTCCGGGGTTCTGGCGCCGCCCAGCGCGGCCCGGGCATTGGCAACGGACTCGACCACGGTGGTTTCTTCCTTCGCGTAGCCCTTGACCGTCTCGACCAGGTTCGGAATTAAATCGGCACGGCGCTGCAAGTCGGCATCAACCTGGCTCCACTGGCCGTTGATGGCTTCCTTCTCCTTCGCCAGGTTATTGCGCACTCCGACAAATTCGCAGCCCCCCAGCACAACCGCGAGCACTACGACGATCAGTATGATGACTCCGGATTTCATGCGTAATTCTCCTTCTCCAATCGATCGACGGCGTCGATCACCTTGCCGATCTCATTCAGGTAGGCCGCGAGCAACGCCTGCGGCTCGACGTCCTTCGGCTTACTGCGTTCTTCCCGCTGGTCGAGGAGGGCATTAAACGGGGCGGGGTCGATCGCAAAGCTATCCCGTGCCCGCTCTATGATGTCGCGCTTGCGCGCAGGGGCATCGACGCCATGCAGGATCAGGGCGTGCCGAAACAGCACACAGAACGTAGATACGGAATCGACCAGCAGGCGGCAAAGAACATCCTTATCGGAAAGAATTCCGGACGATTTCTGGCGCACGCGCAGCAGCTTTGCCCGCAGGTCGTGCTCGACTTGCGCCCGATAAAAGCACCGGTCAATCGTGAGCGAGGAAACCAGATCGGCGCCGAAGAGAATGCGATGGTGCTCTTTGATGTCGTGGAATTCGATGGCGAAGCAGTCGGAGGAAGTTCGGACCTCATCCTCGGTAAGGAGCAACGGCGCCGGATTCCCTTTTTCACGCCACCAGCGGAAGACCGTTTCGGTCGCGGCCAACTGCACTGGTGCGACGCGGCTCAGAACGCAGAGGACGTTGTAGTCGGAAAACTTGCCGTGATGGTCGCCCACTGCGGCCGAGCCGTACAACACGATCGAGACAAGATCCTGGCCAAGCGCATTCCGCAGTTTCTCCACGAGTTGGTCGAGGGCGTCTGGCATGCGATAGCTCTGTTATTCTAACGTGCCTGTCTTTAACCGGTGCGCGGCGAGACTACCAGTCGCTGGATGCGCCGCCACCGCCTGAATCGCCGCCGCCGAAGCCGCCAAAGCCGCCACTGGAGCCTCCGGAATCAAAACCGCCGAAACCTCCGCCGTCTCGCCCGCCACCCCAACCACGACCGGAATTGAGCACCTGTCCCAGGAGAAGCCCGGTCCAGAATCCACCACCGCCGCCTCCCCCGCCGCGGTACCCTCCGCCGCCCCGGCGCAGGAAGAGGAGCAAAATAAAAATGCCGAAAAGAATGATCGGCCAGGGAATGCTGTCGCCAGTGGAGCGGCGAACGCGGTAAGCGACAGCCGGCGGGGGAATGGTAACGCCTTTCGACTTCGCAATTGTCGAGCCGAGGCGTTCGGCCGCTGTCAGGAGCGCGGGGCCGTACTGGTTCTGGCGCAAAGCGGGGCGCATGTCGTCCAGCAACAGTCCGGCCATGCCATCCGGAACCGCCTCGCCCAAGCCCCCGCCGACTTCGAGGCGAGACTTGCGGTCCCGGATGGCGAGAAGAAAGAGCGCCCCGTTGTCCTCACCTTTCTGGCCGATTCCCCAGGCGTGAAAGAGGTCGTTTGCAACATCCTCGATGGGCTCGCCCTCTACCGACTGGACCGTAACAAAAGCAAGTTGTGCTCCCGAGGCCTGCTGCACGCGGCCGGCATAGCTTTCGATCGCGGCCTTGCTTTGGGCGTCTACGACGCCGGCGAAATCACTGACGTAACCCTGGGGCTTGAGCGCCTTCCAGTCGACGGCGAACGCGGGCGCGAAAAGACAAAGCAATCCTGCGCAAAGCCGCAGACTGAGTTTCATTCGATAGTTACAGTGTAGCGAGGATCGGTAATAGTAACCGGTCAGGCAGCGTGCGTCTTGCCCCAGTCTTCTTCCCACTTTTTGATTTGCGAATCGTACTCTTCGATCTCGGCGGAAGTGATCTGGATGTAGTCCTTGTCGATATCCTCCGCGGTCTCGATGACGTTCTTCAGCTTGCACATGGCGATCCGGGAGCACCAGGCGTCACTGACCGGGCGCCCGGTGCGCGTTGCATACGCTCGAATATCGGCATTCTGGATGACGACGGTTTTCTGCGTGCGTTCGGAACCGGTCTCGAGAACGTAGCGGACATCCACGGAGTCGCTGTGCCGGATCGAGATCGCCGTCTGGAGATATTTGAATTGCGCGTGCCACTTCTGGCCGAACGGATCGGGACCGACTTCGAAATCGCGGAAGTTTTCCATCAGGGATATTTTAGCCTGCGAGGGTCAGTGCCTGCGGTCTGGCTCGAATCCGGAAGGTTCCGAATAAGAAATCGTTGCCGCGCCTTTTACAGTGGAGTTCCAAACGGCTTCATTCCCTTCTTCGAAACCGTCTTCGGGTGCTCGTCCGAACCGCACAGGACAAATGATCCGAAATCTTTGTACCATTCGCCTCGTGGAGCGCGGGGCTCAGTGTTGACCCAGCTTCGCAGCCGTTGAAGATCTTCGAGGGAGATGGCACGCTCCGCAACTCTATTCAAGAATATGCTGCCAAAGAGGTCGCGGAAGGTTAGCGAAGCGGATCTTCGGCAGTGGCGGCCTTCCCGAAGATCGCCTGTATCAGTTGCTCACCGGCCTCATTTTTTCGCCCGGGATCTTCCGCGTTCATAAACTGTTCGTACGCGGTGGCAAGCCGGGAGCGCTCCGCAGCTTGCGCTTCCAGACCATGTTCCAGACTCACGAGGGCAACTATAGAACCGTTTTGTTGCCTGGGTTTGGTTGATCGCCTTCAACCGTCAGGCTCAACAACTGGTGAACATAACCGACGACTTTAACGGCGCACTACACTGGAGCGTGGCCATGGAACAACTGACGCGTTGGATCATCGCTCTCGGGCTGCTGGCGCCGGGAGGCGCTTTGTCTGGTCAAAGTCTGGTCGGCACCTGGCAGGGCACACTCCAGGTTCCAGGAGCTCTCCATGATGGCTCCCGGATCGCTATTCAGGTTGAAACTACCGATGCGAAGAGCCTGAAAGCAACCTTCTACAATCTCGACGAGACTGGCGGGAGGGGCCTCGACGCGACAAGGATCACCCTGCAAGGTTCGACTGTGAAGATGTTGATTGTCGGCATCGGCGGCAGCTATGAAGGAAAGCTGAGTGCCGATGGGAGTTCAATCGCCGGCACTTTGACCCAGGGACTCGCGCCCCTCTCTCTCCATCTGTCGCGTGCAACTCCTCAAACCGCATGGACAATTCCGGAGCCTCCGCCTCCGGTGAAGCGGACGGCAGCGGACGCCAATCCGGAGTTTGAAGTAGCTACGATCAAACCGACCCAGGATGGGACCAGCTTTTCAATTCATCCAACGCCAGGCGGAACGCTCATAGCGACGGATGCGTCGCTGGGCTATCTCATCAAGTTTGCCTATGAAGTTCATCCAAAGCAGATAACAAATGGACCGGCCTGGCTTGAAACGGAGAAGTACGATTTAACGGCAAAACCCGATAAGGAGGGCCAACCCAGCCTTAAGCAGATGAGGGTTATGGTGGGGAAGCTGCTGGCCGATCGTTTCCAACTTGCTTTCCATGTCGAGAAGAAAGAAATTCCTGCGTACGCGGTCATATTGACGAAGAGCGGAGCCAAACTTTCCGTGAATGACACCGATCCAAATGGCAATCCGAACTATAGCCGCGGGCGTGGGGGAGTGGTCGTCACAAATTCGACGATCCCGGAATTCATCAACTTTGTTCTGAACGACGCTGTGGACCGGCCCGTAGTTGACCAGACAGGATTCGGATTGGCTCGGTACAATTTCGCCCTGAAGTGGACAGCCGATGGTTCTCTATCCAACGTGGCCGGACGGGCGGCGGTCCCTGGCACCGAGGACGCACCCCCGAACATTTTCGCTGCGATACAGCAGCAGCTGGGCTTGAGATTGCAGCCTGTCGGGGCTGAGGTCGACGTATTCGTCATCGACAAGGTGGAAAGACCTTCCGCGAATTGAAGTGGACACAGAAGCTTGGTCACCCCGACTGTGTAGGCTGAAAGGAAGATGGCTTATGAGAGGGAACTTGCGCTGGGCGCAGCGATCGCCCGCAAGGCCGGCGATCTGGCTTTGAAAATTCGCGCGGGCAATATCGGTCTCGAGACAAAAGCGGACGATTCTCCTGTCACGATCGCGGACCGCGCTTGCGAAGAGCTGATCGTCGAAGAACTCGGTCGCGAGTTTCCCCATGACGGTTTGTTGGGAGAGGAAGGTGCTTCGCGCGAATCCACCAGCAGCCGCAGGTGGATCATCGACCCGATCGACGGCACAAAGGACTTCATTCGCGACACGGACGCCTGGAGTGTGTTGATCGGCCTTGAGGAGCACGACAAGATCGTGGCGGGAATTACGTATTTTCCGGCTACTGGCGAGATCTTTTCGGCGGCGCGAGGCGAGGGAGCCTACCGGAACGGGCAGCTGATCCACGCTTCCGACATTCAGAAGAAAAGCGAGGCGCTGATCTGTTGCAACGGCATCGGCTATATGGAACGTTTCGCCTTCTCCGCCGAGCTGGTTCCGTGGCTTTCGGAATTCTGGGCGGTTCGCAGTATGGGCGGATGTCTCGACGCCGTGTTTGTCGCGAGCGGCCGGGCGGACGCGTGGATCGAGGCTCGGGCGCAGCCCTGGGATCTGGCTCCGTTGAAAATCATTGCGGAAGAGGCGGGGTGCGTAGCGTTCGATTTCGACGGCAACGACACGATCTACGGCGGGAATTATGTGATCTGTGTGCCTGCGCTGGCGGATGAGATGAAGCGCTTTGTGGGCAGGCACTCGCGTTAAATTTCAGCGCTTCTTTTGTTTCTCAAAGTGTTGATAGTCCTGACGGTCCGGCCATCTGCCGCCCCACGTCCAGCCTTTTGTTTCAAATTCACGGACGACGAAGCCATTTTTCAGGATTGAGCCTTTGAATTCCTTCGTGCGATCGAGATAAGGGCGGCCTTCGGGAGGCAGCACTTTGTCGCCTTTGACGTAGGGGTTCGTCAGCGGATTGATATCGATGGCCCGGCCCCAGCTGTGATTGGAGAAAATGCCGGGCTTGCCCGTTGCATCACGGCAGTTGAAGGCCGACGTGTTGTTCGCCGCCATTGACGCGTTATCGTCGCCCCCGTATTCCTCGATTGGAATCATTCGCTCGATGGGGAAGTCGTGATGGAAGAGATCTTCGAAAATTCGGATCACTTCATTTGCGAGGTCTGCGTTTACGATCAGTGTTCCGGTTTGTTGTTTACCTTTGAAGTCGCGAAAGGTGAGAGTCAACTGGCGGAGGTTTTCGGGCGCGATGGGGCAACCCTGATGCCAGGTGGTATGGCGAATCGTTTCGAGTAATGGAGCCGCTATGGGTTCGGATTTGAAGACTTCGGGGGCGTCTGCGGCTTGAATCGATGGCGCCAGCGCGAGGAGAAGCACTGCAAATACAAATCTACCGGCGACGAGATCACCGGTCCTGCCAGCCCTGGCAGGCTGCGGAAAAAGAACGGTAGTCGCTCCCTTCCGGTCGCGGCTCGGAAACGTGTGCGTTGAATCAGAAAGGGTTGCCGAGCTGCGCCTGCCGACAACCGATAACCAAAAGGCATTTTGTCGCAGCCTGCTAGGGCTTTTTCGTAAGGCTTTTGTATGCGGCTTCCACAAACATATCCGGGGTCCAGTAGCTGTTATGTCCGTAGAGAGGATCGTAGTCACTCGTCGGTTTGGCCGCTTTCACCTGCTCCAGCGTCTTTCCTTCTTTAATCATGGCCTGGATACGGTCGCGAACGATAGCCACCATGTCGCGATACTCCACCACCTCGGCCTGATCGCACAGATGTCCGTGGCCCGGAATCACCAGCGTACCGCCTTCCTCTTCATGCTCCACGATCGCCTTGTTTACGATGTGGGTCAGGGCGAGGACAACCCCCTCAATCGTGCCGCCTTTTTCAACATCGATCACCGGATACCCGTCTGTATTGAACAAATCGCCGGCGCTGATTACGTCTGAGCGGCGGAAATAGACAATGCTGTCGCCGTCGGTAAGCGCGTTCGGCTGGTGGATAATTTCGATCGATTCGCCGTTGAAGTACAGAGGCTTCAGGTTGCCCAGAAATGTATCGGTAGGCCAGGCGTCCGTCGGCGTAGGAGACTTGGTACCGGTCGGCGCGCTCATCCGGGTCAGGACATTTTCATGCGCGAGGATCTGGGCGCCGTCTCTTGAGTCTTTGATGTCATTGGTGACGTTGGCGCCCGTAATCGTAGTTCCTGAGTTCTTCACCAGATCGTTGCCGTTTGTGGCGTCGGAATAGAAGTTCGTATTGATGATGTATTGGAGAGGCCGATCCGAATACTTCTTTATCGCCGCGACCAGCTTGTCGGACATTTTGTCGAAACCGGTATTGACCAGCAGCAGTCCCTGCTTGCCCGCCTGCAAAGTAATGTTAGCCCCGTCACCTACAACCATGTAGACGTTGCCCTGCACGGGCAGGATGTGGACCTCGGTTTTTGAGAAGTCCCGGTTCAGATCGCCGTGGCTCTGGGCCGCCGCCATATCGGTCTGAGCCGCAGCGACGCCGGCCAGAAGGCTGGTTCCGAGGACCGTAACCCACAGCAAGTTCGAAATCTGTCGTGTCATGAGTCCGGAATGCCCCTTATTTCTTTGCCGTAGCGGCAGACTGCCCGGCGAGTTCCGATTTTAGTTTCAGCCGATACTCGGGATACATGGTTTCCGCACCACCTCGTGCGGCATCGTACGGCACCATGGGATGGTTCTTCTCGTACTCCGTGAGAAACGGGTTCTTTCCGGGCAGGAAATTCGGCACCTGATCCTCGGGCCTGCCGACAACCTCCTCCACCGATTCGCACGGATAAAGCCAGTTTCCGTTGTAACGAGTGTTCAGAAGAAAATCCTGACTTTTCACGAGCGGCTCGGTCAGGTACGCCGGATCGCTCAGCATGCTGACGTGGGTGAGGATATCGTCATGGCGGATGAAATGTTCGACCATCGTAGCGTGGTCGCTTTCGATCAGACCGTTACGCCGGATCCAGCCCGTCTTGATGTGATCGGTGTACACGGTCAGGATGTCACCCTCCCACTTTCCCGTAGAGAACCCCATCCAGGTATGCAAGGCATAATCGGGCGGATGGGGACGGCCGTCCATCCAGATTGTCCGGTTCTGTTCGTAAGTCTGGCTATAAATGCGGATCGCGAGGAGCGCCTGAGTGTCGGGATCCTTCTCCTCCCAGATGCGGAGGTTGGTCGGCCCTCTAAAGATGTAGGGTGAAACATGAACGCGGCACTGCTGTTCGGGCATGGTAATGCGGGAAGGGCTCCAGCTATCGGCTCTCAGGCGATTCGCATCGTTGATTGGAAGCCCGAGATAGTCGCCGAGTTCGGGGCCGGGTATGCGTTCCGGCTGGTCTTCGGTAAACATCGCCCCCCAATTCCCGGAAAGATCCATTTGAGCGAGCGCGGGTTTCGGAATCAAGCCGCTCAGCACGGCTGCCGCAACCACAACGAAAAAACCCGATCTGGAAAGGAACAACTGACTCATTCTTGAAGATTTCTCCCGAACGCACTTCCCCGGAAGGGAACCGCGCTGTGCGAATGCCTCCCGCGATTGGAAACACCTTGCGAAGGTACTATATCATCACGATTCCCGTTCAAATTGTATGCAAAATATAGAGGAGAGCGGGCTTCCGCCGGCGACCTTACGGGATGTGGCGAGTATCGCGTCTCATGATATGCTGCGAACGCGGAGATTCCGGAGTTTGGACTTATTGGAGGCAAGACGATGAATTACCCGGTGACGGGCATGCACCACATTACCGTGTGTGCGAGCGGCGCCCAGGAAGACGTGGATTTCTTTACTCAGGTAGTTGGCCAGCGTCTAATCAAACAGACAATTCTCTTCGACGGACGCTACGCGCACTATCACTTGTACTATGCGAACGCGAATGCGGAGCCTGGCTCGGTAATGACGACGTTTCCGTACAAGAGAGTTGCGGGCCGCAAGGGTTCGGGCCAGATCGAAGCGACGGCTTATACGGTTCCCAAAGGTTCCATTACGTTTTGGGTTGAGCATCTCGACCACCACAAGGTGCCGCACAGTGGGAAGAAGGAGCGTTTCGGGCACTCGTATATTCGTTTCCAGCATCCTTCGGGACTGGAATTGGAGGTTGTCGAGGATCCGAACGACAAACGGAAGGGCTGGACGACCGACGAGATCTCGCGCGATGTCACCGTACGCGGCTTCTACGGCCCGGTTCTTTCGGTGCGGGAAGTTGCCGAACAGGAACGTTTCTATGTTGACGCGCTGGGTATGAAGAAGACCGGCGTGGACGGCAATGCGCATCGCTTCGAAATCGGAAACGGCGGCGCGGCAAAGACGATCGTTCTGCTGCACGAGCCGGACAAAGCGCAGGGAAGCTGGGGATTCGGCGCAGGCACGGGACACCACATGGCCCTTGAAGTGGGTTCCGACGAGGAACTTGCCGAGCAGAAGGCGATCTATGAAGAGCTCGGTTACACCGACTGCTCCGAGATCAAGGACCGGAATTACTTTCACTCGATTTATTGCCGCTCTCCAGCCGGCATCCTGACCGAATGCGCGGCTACCGCCGAAGGCGCTTTTACGCGCGACGAGCCTTACACCGAACTCGGCCAGCACCTGCTGCTTCCGCCCTGGTTTGAGGATCGGCGCGATGAGATCGTTGCCATGCTGGAGCCGATCACGGTTCCGGAAACCAACGGCCCGGTGAAGGTGGAGCACGCCGTTCCTCTGTCGCGACGCACTGACGCGACCTTCGTGACCAACAAGAATTGACTTCGCGCTATGCGGCCGACCTGCGGCGCGGGTTCGCGATGATGTTGTCTTCATGCCGGGGATAATGCCATCGTGAAGCCCTCGCCCCCGGTCAGGCTGGCGCGTTTTCTTGAAGCCGGCCGGCCGCAGGGCATGGCGGAACTCGGCGGCGTTCTGATACACGGCCGGTACCGCACTCCGGAAGAAATGGTCTGGGTGGCGTCCCGGCTCAATCTGGATAACATCCGCTGGGTTGCGCCATCCGCCGGGCGTGACCGGACCTGGTACCCGGGCCTGTTCATGGACCCGGTCTCGTCGAACGAACCCTTCCTCACCCAAGCCATCCGACAGATCGACAGCGCTGTGGACCGCGCCAGCGAAGGGGGGCGGCTGGATGCGAAGTCCCTGGTTATGGTTGGTTTCTCGCAGGGCGCGTGTCTTACCGCCGAGTATGCTCTGCGGCATCCTGGGCGATGCGCGACTATGGTGATTTTCACAGGTGGCCTGTTCGGTCCGCCGGGAACTCAGTGGGCGGGGTCTCCGGGAATGCTTTCGGGTATGCGGGTTCTGATAACGGGGAGCGACGCGGACGAGTGGATTCCAGAGGCGCGGGTGTATGAGACTGCTCGAGCGCTTGAGTGCTTTGGGGCGGAGGTCCGGGTTCGCATCTATCATGGGCGCCCACATGAGGTCTCGGATGCGGAGTTGGTAGAGGCTGGCGAGTTCATCGCGGCGGTGCGATGAATGGGAAGGCTGGCTACTGATCGAGAGGGACGCGCAGGTAGATCAGGCTTTCCTGCATGTCCACTCGCTGTGTGCGCGAATGGCCGTCCTTCTCCACCGTAACCAGATAACTCCCGGGCGCCAGGGTTATTTGCGCCGGGGTAACGTCGTTCGTCAGCCTCCCGTCGATGCGCACGCTCGCACCGGGCGGATTCGTGGTCAGCATGAGGGTCCCGCTCGGGCGCCGCAGGGTGATCGGCGGAACATCCAGCGCGGTATCGCCGACGTGAAGCTCCCGATATTCGTTCTTGTACCCGGGATCCGAAATAATCAGACGATGCAAACCAGTCGCTCCGTGCAGCATGCAGGGGGTCTGGCACGCCTGCGAGAGGTTATCGTCAAGGACGGCTTTCGCGCCGGGAGGATTCGTCATGACCCAGACATCCTGAATGCTGGCGGCAGGGACCTTGAGAACTTCGCGGGGCTCATTCCGCAAGTCGGTATTGACACGGGCCGTTGAGGAGAACGGACTTGGCTTGTGGATGGGCTCCGGCAGCGGGGCCGGCGCTGAGGCGACACCGGGGAGCGAGGCGACCTGCTTCGCCACTGCTCCCGGCGGCGAATTCAGCCGGCCAGGCGGGGGGTCCTGCGGCGGCGGAGCGGCCTTCGGATTCGCGTCCCGGTGTTGCCCGGACGCAAGCATTCCGCCAGGGATCAAGCCGGCCTGCCATAAAACCACACCGGCAACTCCGAGCACGACCAATACACTCATCAGGAATGGCACCAGAAAAGACGGACGTTTCGCCGCCGCCGTTCTTTCGGGAAGAGGGGGCAGGGGCGCCAGGCGCTTCCCGGTGGTTTCGACTGGCGCCTCAATCTTCCGTTCGACCCCGACAGTGGGCATAGCCGCCCCGCCACCTGCCGTCAAAGTTGTCCAGCCCCGGGATTCCGCGCAGGCCATCTCGAGAGCGCCCACGAAGCTGGAGCAACTGGAAAATCGATCCTCCGGTTTCTTCGCGAGAGCCCTGCGCAGCACGGAATCGATCTGCGGCGTCAAAGTCGGATTCATGAGATGAGCGGCGGCCGGTTGATCCGCGACAATCCGGTAAACAACTGTGCTCAACTGCTCGCCCTGGAAGGGACGCTCGCCGGTGAGTATTTCGTATGCGATCACCGCAAGCGAGAACTGGTCCGAACAGCCGTCCACAGTCATCCCCTGAACCTGCTCGGGCGACATATAGTTCGGGGTCCCGACTACGGTGCGGGTCTCGGTCATATTGCCGGCCGCGGTGATCTTCGCGATACCGAAGTCGGTGATCTTCACGGCGCCGTCTTCATCCGTCATGATGTTGGCGGGCTTCACGTCCCGGTGCACGATCCCCCTTCCGTGCGCGTAGTCGAGACCGGAAGCTGTCTGCCGCAAGATGCGAAGCATATTGGCTCCGGAAAGCGGCGCATCGGAGGAAAGGATCTTTTCGAGCGTGGGGCCGTTGACGTAGGCCATCGCGATATAGGCGAGGCCCTCCACCTCGTCCATGTCGTAAATCGTGACAATGTTCGGGTGCGAAAGAACGCCGGCGGAGCGGGCTTCCCGAAACAGGCGCTCTCTTAACTTGTCGCGGTGACGCGTGTCGTTGATGTCGCGAATGCGTATGGTTTTGATCGCGACCGAACGGCCAATTGAGGGATCGGTGGCATGATAGACCACGCCCATGGCTCCTCGGCCGAGTTCCCCGATGATCCGGTAACGGCCGATGTACTCCATAGAGGTGATGTTAGCGTGTATGGAGATCGTGCGTAATGCGCTCGTATGGAACGGGAATGCCCGGGTGTAAAGCGAGAGTTTTCAGAAATTCGAGCGCGACTTCGTCCACCCAGAATCGAGCGCCGCGCCGGGCCAGAAAACCGAGATGACCCCCTCGTTCCGTAACAATTAACCGCAGCCAGGGATTCGATGAGAGCGCCGGGTGGCCAAACATTTCAAACGGAATGAAAGTATCGTCTTTTGCCTGAATTAGCAGGGTTGGCACGCGGATTCGATCCAGATAATTTTGCGCCGATTGCGTTGCATAGTAGTGATCGGCGCCCTTGAAACCGAAGGAGGGTGCGGTAAAGCGGTCGTCTATCTGATAAATCGTCCGGCGCGGCCGCCAATTCCCGTTGCGAATAACGGCCGGTGGCAAGCAGGCGTTCGCGCATGCGCTTCAGGAAACGGCGCTCATAGAGACGATTTCGGCGCTGTCCGATGCGCCGCACGCCCGCCGCAAGGTCGATCGGCGTGGAGATCGCACAGACCCCGGCAATCAGGTCCGTCGAATGTGCTTCGCCCAGTTCTCCCGCCAACTTCGAACGACACGTTCCCGCCCAGCGAAAACCCTGACCAGAAATATGGGAAGACGAGACGCGGGATATCCCTGAAGGCCGCCTCGCACCGCTTCCAGGAATACTCGCAGATCCGAAGTCAGGCCCGCGTGGTAGAGCGTCTTGCTGTGCCCGGTCATACCGCCGCCACACGTCCGCATATGAAAGCGATGAGCGATAAACCCAGCCTGAAGCGCGGCGCAGGCCATGCTGCGAACGTAGCCGGCGCTCTCCGTGACCCTCCAGGCCGTGAATCATCACCACTTCGCCGATCGGACGAACAACCGGGCGCTGCGTCTGGACAAGAACCTGAGTATCCGGGTCGGTGCGAACGAAGCGGCTCTCCGCCGGAAACGGTGAAAGTCGAAGTTCCTGCGGCCAGAAATTACCCAGGATCGTCAGAACGTGCGGATTGTGCGAGAATAGGTTCGAAGGCACGCATACGGCGCGCCTCCTATTGTCGCAAGAGCCTACATAATTTCTTCGTCTTCGCGTACGGCAATCTTTGCCGGTCCGTCTTTGCGGTTCAGGTCGTCGGCAAGAATCACGGCCTCGGCAAGATCCCGCATGGAGCGGCGCAACCGGCGGCTTTCGTTCCGAAGCCGCAGGTACGCTTCTTCTTCGGTGAGATTGTGTTTGTACTGCAGAATACCCTTGGCGCGTTCGATCAGCTTGCGCGCTTCGAGCGTCCGCTTCATGTCCAGGGTTTCCGACATCGAGCCGCGCGTTCTGAATGGCAATCGCAGCCTGCCCGGCCACCACCTTTACGAAGCCGACCTCATCGTCGCTGAAGAGTCCGCTCGTCCCGGGTATAGATGTTGATCGATGCCGATGACCTTGCCCTGCGACGTCAGCGGCGCCGCGAGCAGCGACATCAGTCCCGATTTTCGCGCCAGTTCCGGATAACGATACTGCTTCTCATCGTGGATGTTGGGGATGATGATCGGGTGCCCCTGGCGAATCACGTACTCGATCAGCGAGCCTTCCATCCGGATCGGAATGCGATGCATGTAATCGGGCGCGGAACAACGCGCCGCGCTGACCGTGAGTTCTTTCTTTTCATCGTCTACCAGGAGAATCGAGCAAACGGCTGAATCCAGCGTTTCCGCCAGCATTTCCGAAATCGCCTGCAGGATGCGCTCGAGGTAGCTCTCGGCGGAGATCGCCTGCGCCACCGCCGCCAGGGTTTCCATGCGGCGCACCGCGGTCTGCGACTGCTCCGCCAGTTTGGCCCGGGCGATCAGGCCGCCCATCTGCTCGCCGATAAAGGTAACCAGCGCCACTTCATCGCTCGAATGCTGATGCGGCTCTCGGTGATGCACGTTGATTACGCCGATAATCTCGCCGCTGTCGACCAGCGGAACCGACATGAAACGCCTGGTACGTGTCTTCCTGCAATGAACTGAAAGGTTTGAACCGCGCGTCGGCGGAGGCGTTCCGGGCCAGCGCGACCACCGAGTTGTGCGCGGCCACCCATCCGGTGATTCCTTCGCCCATCTTCATGCGCACGTTGCCGATTTCGGCGTCATGCGGAAGCTGCGAAGCTCGCAGGACAATCTCGTTGGTGGAGTGATCGATGAGGTATACGAGACAGGCGTCGGAGCGTGTCACGTTCATCGTCAGGGAGACCATCTCGCTGAGAATCGATTCGATATCCTGATCGGAACTTACGATGCTGCTGATGCGGTGCAGGAGCGCTACCTGGGTACTTGAACTTTCGCCGATGGTGGTGACCAATGTTTTTTCCTCTGTCAACCCGTAGTGTAGGAGCGAATCGAGAGGCCGGTCCAATTCATTTTTTGAATCGTCGATATCGGACGATTTTGAACCCGAATTGTCTTTTATTTCCATGAGTTTGTAATATTTCTATGAGTCCGTTCATTCCCCCGCCCGGAGCCGACCGAAACAGCTGAAACCGCTGGAGCCACGGTTTGCGCGGCAATTCGAAACGTATTCGCGTGCGCTGCGACCGTTGCCTCGATTGGGTCTGAGTAGCCGCCTCCCAATGTGACGACCACGGGAACATTCCGACGCGGGCACCGGCCAGTGAGGAGATGATCTCGATGCATCAATCCCTCCGCGGTCAGGGACAGGCGGCCCAGACGATCCGAATGGAGCGTATCCACGCCCGACTGGTAGAAGACGATTTCCGGCTCGAAGCGCCAGACTTCGGGAAGTGCGTCATCGAGAGCCGTCAAATATACGTCGTCCCCGGTGAAATCAGGAAATTCGACGTCGATGGTCCTTTTCTGCTTCTGGAACGGGAAATTATTCGTCCCATGCATCGAGAAGGTCAATACGCTCGGATCGTTTTGAAAAATCGAAGCCGTTCCATCACCCTGGTGTACGTCGAGATCGACCACTGCCGCCCGCCAATCCTGCGTGCGTTTTGCAGCGCCCGGATCGCGACCGCTACATCGTTGAATACGCAGAAACCGGCCCCGTCCGCAGGGAAGGCATGATGCGTCCCTCCGGCGAGACCGCCCCGATTCCCCATTCCCCGGTTGAAAACTCCATCACATCCCAGGCCGACTGCAGTGTACTTCCTACGGACGCGAAGGTCCGTTCCACGAGTCCCCTCGACCATGGAAATCCGATCTGCCGGATTACCGGGGCGGGCATCGTTCCTTGATAAATGACCTTATATAGGTGTGATCATGCGCCAGTTCGACCACCGCGATGGGAGCGAGGGGGGCAGGCCGGAGATCGAATATGCCATCCGTTTCCAGAGCCTCCCTCAGCATCCGATACTTGCGTATCGGAAATTTGTGTCCCGCGGGCAGAGGAATTTCGAACTGGTCACAATAATAGACGCGCAATTCACCCCAATTCGCTGCGAATTACCGGAGGCAATACGTTCGGCCCACTCGTTTACCTGGGTCTCGTCGGCCCCCTCGACCATCACTCGCGCCAGCGGTTCGGTTCCGGAGAATCGGACCAGAATGCGGCCGTTACCGTTGAGCGCCGATTCGCACGCCCGAATTTCACGGGTGAGGGCGGGCAACTCCTCCAATGGTTTGCGTTGCTTTACTCGAATATTGAACAGCAGTTGCGGAAATACGGTGAGATCCGCCGCGAGTTTATCAGCGTGGAAGTTTCCCGGACACAGGTCTCCAGAACCTTGAGCGCCGTCAGCATGCCGTCACCGGTGGTGGCGAACTCGTCGAAAGATGACGTGGCCCGACTGTTCGCCGCCTAACACGGCCTTCTGCCGCAGCATCTCTTCCAGGACGTATTTATCGCCCACCGGCGTCCGGATCATTTCGATCCCGTGCCGATCCGAGCGCGTTTTCCAGGCCGAGGTTCGACATCACGGTAGCGACACTACCGGTTGCCCGTCTGCCACCCATCAGCTCGCCGCGCGCCGAGGTACTTCGCGGTGAGCATCATCAGGCGTCGCCGTCGACCGTCGCCCGCTCGCGGAAATCAGCATGCCCGGTCGGCATCGCCATCGAAGGCCACACCCACATCCGTCGCCTCAGCCAAAACTTTGTCGCGCAGCGATTCCAGATGCAGCGATCCGCAATTCAGGTTGATGTTGCGCCCATCCGGCTGGTCACAGATTGCCGTGACTTCCGCTCCCGTTCCCCGAAACAGCTCTGGGGCCAATGCGGAGGCGGCGCCGTTTCCGCAATCCAACACGAGCCTTAATCCTTTAAAGATTTGCGGAGTTGCTTCCGTCGCAATGGTCGAGAGGAGGAAATCCAAGATACGGCCGAACGTCGTATGTCGGTTCAAGCCTCTCGGCGGAAACCGCAGGCATTATTTCGGGAGCGATGCGGAAGATTTCCTCCTCGATTAGGTGCTCCTCGGCGTCGGGCAGCTTGTAAGCCGGCGGGCGAAGACCTTGATACCGTTATCCTCGAACGGATTGTGCGAAGCGGAAATCATGATGCCCCGCTGAACTCGCTCGAGCGGGTCAGCTAGGCAACACCGGGGGTGGTCACAACGCCGGCGAATGCGTCCGACGCCGGTCCCGCGCACCCCATCGGCGAGTCAGCGGCGATCCCGGGACCAGACTCGCGGGTGTCGATGCCGATGAGAACCGGCATTGATGCCCGGGACTGCCGATGTAAATCGTCTCCCAGCGCGATGCCAAGCGCCGTGACGGTCCGCGCATCCAGCGGCGGATTGCCCGCTACGCCGCGGATTCCGTCTGTTCCAATCGGACCCCGGCGCACGACTGGTGGCGGAGCTGGCCGCACTCGGGGAGACCGTGAGCACGGTCCCCGGGCCCTCCTCGGTCGTCGGCGCCCTCGTCGTGAGCGGACTGCCGACGGACCGGTTCAGCGTCGAAGGTTTCCTGCCCCGCAAGGGCGGCGGGCGCCACCGCCGCTTGGCCGCGCTGCTGATGGCGGACGAACGCACGACCGTCCTGCTCGAGGCGCCAGGACGCGTGCCGTTCGCGCCCCTCGAAGAAGCTCGTGGTGATCGACCCCGAGTGGCCCGCCGCCGTCGTACGCGAGCTGACCAAGCTGCACGAGGAAGTGTGGGGCGCGGCACCCTCGCCGCCGCCGCCGCCGAGTTCCGTGCCACGTGGGTGCGAGGCGAGGTCGTGCTCGTCGTGGGCGGGGCCTCCCCCCTCTACGAGCCGGACGAGAACGACCTCGAGGCCGCGGTGCGCGACGCGGTCGCGGTCGAGCCCGGCGCCGGTGTCGGGCACGTGGCCGATCGGGTCGCCGCGGCGCTCGGTGTGTCGCGGTCACGCGCCGACGAAGCCACGCTGCGAGTGCGCGGCGCACGAGACGGCGCAGCCGACGACGGGTCTGAGGCGCCCTGAGGGCACCGGTACGCTGGCTCCGGTGCCCCACTACTTCCTCACCACCCCGATCTACTACGTGAACGACGCTCCGCACGTCGGCACCGTGGACACGACGGTGAACGCCGACGCCCTGGCGCGGGCACCGCCTGACGGGGGACCAGGTGCGGTTCATGACCGGCACCGACTAGACGGCGAAGATCGTCGAGGCGGCCGAGGCGAACGCCATGACACCGAAGGAATGGACTGACCGCACCTCGGCCCGCTTCGTCGAGACCTGGTCGGTGTTCTCAAAATCGCCAACGACGACTTCATCCGAACGACCGAGGCCCGCCACTACGCCGTGGTGCAGGAGTTCCTGCAGCGCATTTACGACAACGGGTACATCGAGCTGGCGCCCTACTCGGGCCTCTACTGCATCTCGTGCGAGGATTACTACACCGAGGAGCAGCTCCTCGACGGGAAGCGCCCCGTGCACGGCCGTCCCGTGGTGGAGATGCAGGAGGACAATTACTTCTTCAAGCTGAGCTGGTTCGAGCAGCGGCTGCTCGACCATTACGACAGCCACCCCGACTTCGTGCGCCCGGTTTCGAAACGCAACGAGGCCCTGGGTTTCATTCGAGGCGGCCTGCGCGACGTGTCGATCACACGGACGTCGTTCTCGTGGGGCGTGCCCGTGCCCTGGGACAGCGGGCACGTGTTCTACGTGTGGTACGACGCCCTCATCAACTACCTGACCGTGGCCGGCTTCGGTGGTGACCGAGCCGAGTTCGAGGCGCTGGTGGGGGTCGTCACACCACCTGATCGGGAAGGACATCCTCAAGTTCCACTGCGTGTGGTGGCCGGCCATGCGCCTGGCGGCGGGCATCGATCCGCCAGTGAGCACCTTCGTGCACGGCTACCTGCTCATGGGAGGGCAGAAGCTGAGCAAGACGATGATCGCCAAGGCGGTCATGGGCGACGGTGACGGGAGCCGCCCGCTCCGGGTGACCGACGTCTCGCCGCTTGTGTCGGCTGACGCCGGCCCCGACCCGTTGCGCTACCACCTCCTGCGCGAGGTGCCGCTCGGGAGCGACGGCGATTTCTCCTTCGACGGCATCGTGGCGCGCTACAACGCCGACCTCGCCAACAACCTCGGCAATCTCGTGTCGCGCGTGGCCACGGTGGTGCACTCCAAGTGCGACGGGGTCGGACCGGCGTGCGACCAGGCGAGCGAGTTGGCGGAAGTCTCGGCAACCGTGCTCGAGTCGGCGTCGGCCGCCTGGGCGTGCTGGGCTCCGCACGAGGCGCTGGAGGAGACATGGCGCCTGATCGGCGCGGCGAACGCGCGGGCTCGAGGAGGCAGAGCCTTGGAAGATGGAACCGGGACCCGAGGTCGCGGCGGTGCTCGGCGACGCGCTCGAGGTCCTGCGCATCGTCGCCTTGTTGGTGTCGCCCGCCATGCCGGCGACCGCAGCCGAGGTGTGGCGCCG
>CAVQYP010000016.1:0-52910 GCA_963718155.1 Terriglobia bacterium
GAGCGCCAGGAGCGTCAAGTACTTAGCCAAATCGTGCCGGGCCATGTTCAACAAATATTCAATATCCGGCTTCATAGGCTAGGCAGAAATCGAACCCGCGAGTATTCGCCCACACGATGCGATGGAGCATCTCCGCCTCAGACAGCCATTAGGAATGCCGGTCGTGGCGCGAATTCGCGGGTACAAGCACGATCCGAAAATCGCCGCGCTTGCGGGAAAGGCCGTACCGTGACGGCACGGGCCTAAGGCCTATTCCGCCTTCGCAGGCATGTTTAATTTCGGTTGGCGCGAAGCGAAAAATCGCTCGTAACTCGGACGAATCAGGCCCTTGCGATACTTGCGAATTCGGATCGTGGGCCATGGGAGCCTCGCCCGGCGAAAACACGCCATGATCGAGCAGACCTATTTTAGACTAAATTCATCACGGATCACTCCGACGCCTTGTCGCGCCGTGCAAATGCTCGATCCCAGCCGGCCCATCGTTGAGAATGTCGTCGCCCTGAACATGCCGATCAAACCCGGGGCGCATGAGAGGACAAACAGCATCCAGCGGTTCGTCCTCATTGAAATACGTGCCGCTTTTGCGGAGCCGCTGGCACGCGTAGCCGTGCTCGATGCGCTCTCCCTTGGCCTGTTTTGCGCGTAATTTCGGACGTGAGGTTATTCGGTGCGTCGAACGTACGCGCTAAACGCCGGTCGGCCACCTGTGATGAGCAGGGCGCCGGCGTTTCGCCAGCAAGTGAGGCGGGGGTTCCCAAGAAATATACGGTTCGTGGGTTTGCAAACCGGCCACCCCGGCACCCTGACACGGGATGATTCGTCCCTATGGCAATCCGGCCTTCGCTAGACCTTCGAGAATGCGCTGAAAATCCTCGGGATTCTTATAAGGAAGAACACGTTCGCGCTGCGTCAGCGAGAAGTCCGGATTAACTTTGAGAAGCTCAGTCCATACTGCCCTCGCGTCTTCCACGCGCCCGAGATGACCATAACAAGATGCCAACAGCATGCGGCTGGCGTCGGTGCCAGGGTTGCGTGCGATGCGATCGATAAGCTGCTGGGCGGCGATCTCATATTTTCCCAAGCTGAAATTCGCCTGCGCCAGGAAGTGCAGTACGATGTCCGGATAGTGAGGGTCCAGGCGCATCGCTATCGCGAACGGCTCTAGCGCCCGCGCTGGCTCGCCCGCATACATCAGCGCCAGGCCCGTCGCGGCATGACCCTGAGCAAAGTTGGGATCAAGGGCAATCGTGCGGGCAAATTCCGCGAGCGCGCCCTCGTGATCGCGCCGCCACAGCAGCACGTTGCCGAGCGCCATGTGGCTCACCGGCTCCTGATCGTTCAATTCGAGCGCGCGGCGTGCCCATCTCTCCGCCTCAAGTAACGCCTGTGCTGAATCAAGCGCCCAGCCACTGACGTAGTCCGCAATCGCAGCAAGCGCCAGGCCGGCATGCGGAGCGGCAAAGTTTAGATCGAACTCGATCGCTCGGCGGTACATCGCTCGAGCTTGGACGATCGACGCCCGACTGCCGCGAGTGAGCAATGCGCGCGCTCGCAGCCAGCACTCATACGCCTCCACGTTGTTGGTACCGTGTCGGCGCAGCCGCTGCTGCTCACCCCGTGTCAGCGTCACCGCCAGCGCGCCGACAATCTTCTCTACCACCTCGTCCTGGACCTCGAAGATATCCGTCAAATCGCGGTCGTAGCGGTCCGCCCAGAGGTGCCCGCCGGTTGCAGCGTCGCTGAGCTGTGCGGTAATCCGCACGCGGTTGGCAGCGCGGCGGATGGAGCCTTCCAGCACTGATCGCACGCCAAGATCGCGGCCGATGGTGCGAACGTCGACCGAGCGCCCCTTATAGGTGAAGCTAGAGTTGCGCGCGATTACCGTCAGGCCGGCGATCTTCGACAAGTCGGTGATGATGTCTTCGCTGATGCCGTCGGAGAAGTACTCCTGTTCCGGGTCGCCGGACATGTTGGTGAACGGCAAGACGGCGATCGACGGCGTCTCGACATTGGGCAAAGGCTTGTCCGTCTTGGGTTTGGTCACGTCGGGTGTCGCGCCCGGATGCCATTTCCAGATTCGGATCGGCCGGTCGATATTCTTGACAGTGATGTCGCCGGCTTCCTGGAAGCGAACGTCGATTCGATTGCCGATGCTTTCGTTGACGATCGAGGAAACGCAAATGCCACCGGGTTCGGCCAGGGGCTCGAGACGCGCGGCAATGTTAACGCCGTCGCCGTAGATGTCGTCGCCCTCCATGATTACGTCGCCGAGATTGATCCCGATCCGCAAAACGATCTTCAGCTGGCGCGCGGTTGCGTCCGGCAACGGGGCGCCGGAGCGTTGCACCGAAAGCGCGCAGTTTACAGCATCGACCACGCTGCCGAACTCGACGATGGTACCATCGCCGATCAGCTTCACGATGCGGCCGTGGTGGGCGGCGACGGCTGGGTCGAAGATGATCTCTCGGTGCCGCTTCAGAGCAGTCAGCGTGCCCGCCTCATCGGCTCCCATCAGGCGTGAATAGCCGACCACATCGGCCGCTAGGATTGCCGCCAGTTTGCGGTTGATGCGTCTGTCGGCCATGAAGAGTGCATACCGGAAATATAAGGAATCCTTGGCCTCGGCCACCAAGTCCGAAATGGCCTCAAACCGGGCCCGCCGCAAGAGGCGAAACGCTAGACCGGTTACACTTTCTCGCGCCCAACTTTACCAGCTAAAGTCCGGGCCAATCGCCCACGTTGGAACGAACGTGGCGACAGCGGCTGAGGAGCCTAGCGAGCTTCACACCACGCAACTGAATTGTGCTATCTCTTTAACGTAGCGCTTAGAGCGTCGACATCGCGCAAGACCCCGGATGTCAGCACGCCCCTTACCAACGTCGTCGCCCTGCTGTCTTGCCGCGTCGTCACGCCAGTGTGCGGCCAGCATCATTGACGCGCTCAAGGTGGCGATCCGCGCAGGCGCCGCTCCTGCTGACCTTGGCCGATCACTCGCTTATGGCGCGGCGCTCAGGGTGGCGCGTTTCGGCAATGCCAACGAACACGCCGACTGGGAAACGGCGCACCACGTTTTCACCTACGCCAACGCCGTCCATCAGATGCTCACGCGCATCGGGACCGTTAACACGGATGGTTATGTCACGGGCGTGCGCGGCGTACTGCACGGAGCGATGGCGCTTGCCCTCACTCGCTATCTCAATGTGCCGCCAGCGCGCGTCCCAGGCGAGGACGGCCAGCGGCTTGACGATCTGCCCGCCGATGCGGAGATGATTCTGCAGGCGCCGGTGTTGAGGATGAGCAATGGCCAAGCGCGGACGACCACCCGGTGCGACAAGCTGGTGGCGCAATCCGGATAATCGAGCCGCACATCACGCTCAGGGGCTGATGGAGGTTTGGCTTGCCGGGGCTCCGGTGCTCGAAATTCGAATCATGCTGTCGTCGCTCGCTGGGAACCCCGAGTTGCAGACCCTAATCGAGGAATGCTGGAGCAAGCGGGGAAATGAGCGGCGCTATACAGTGCCGCCCAAGATCAAGCGAAAACTCTGTCGGCTAGCAGTTGCGCATGTGACGGAATTGCGGAGAGATGAGATTCAGCGACAACGCGCCCAAGCTGCCGAGCGAAGGCTTCGAGCCGCGGGCTATACCGACGCGCAGATTGCCGAAATCCTCAGCCGGACGACGCCGGAGCACATTGCTTTCAAGGCGCCGAACCTTGAAAAGGTATTGAAGATCGTGAACCGGCACGCCCCCGGGGTCACGCTACGGCGAAAAGCCGCAGCTCGAAAATTACACACATAAATTCTTTTTCGATCTTTCCGCTCACTGAGCAAGTCTACGGATACCCCCACGTACGACAACGTGGAGGCATAACGTGTCCTTGGAGCATAGCCCTAGCCGCGATCGGAAAACGGCGAACGCGGCGATCACCGATCCATCTTATACGGTCGAAGAGTTTTGTGCCGCAGAGCGCATGTCGCGCTCGATGCTCTACAAAGCCTGGGCAGAAGGGTGGGGTCCCAACTTCTATTGGGTGGGCGTGACGCGCCGCATTACCCATCGCGCGCGCTTGGAGTGGCAGCGCCAGCGCGAAGCAGAGGCCGCCGCGGGGAAGGCGGAAAAATGACTGCTCGAATTCGGCCCTCCGGCGACAGCGGTTTGGAAGCGGCTGCTTTCGGCCACGTCCGTGGCCGCCGTCAGCGCGGCAATCAGATCAAATTCTTCACGATCGCCGAGGTCGCGGAAAGTCTCTGCGTGGCCACCCGTACGGTCCGCAGGTGGATCAAGGCCGGCGATCTCGTCGTGCACCGAGTTCGGCGGAGTCGTTCGGATCGCTGAGGACGATTTCCGGTCTTTCTTAGCGGTACATCGTGAAGGCTAACAGCCGTGCACCAGAGTCATAAATTGTCCATTAATGTCAGCCTGATAGCTAATATCGGGAATACTTACGATCAGTACATTGCGATTGTATTATATAGTAGTATTCCCGAAAATGCACCAGAGTCCACCCAAGTCCTCCCGAGGCCACCGGGGGCATTCCCGAGGCCGGGAGCAAGGAGGTTGAGCATGATGACCAGTCAAAAGGGCCCGATACCTGCGCAGTCGCCGGTGGCGACCCTCGGCGACGTCCTGGCAGCAGTCGGCACCCAACAGGATCTGTCGGAAACGCGGCGCCGCGACCTGCGCTCGGCCGTCAACCGGGTCGCCGCGCTCCTGGGCGATGCGCCGGAGCGCATTCCGCTGGTGATGCCGTCGATCAGCGCCAGGCTAGCCAAGCTCAGCGCGGCGGCTGCCGGCGTGTCGACGAAGACCTTTCACAATCTGCGGTCCGATTTCCTGGCCGCCGTGAAGGCGAGCGGCCTCCATTCGGCCCAACGCTCCGCCCGGGCGCCCTTGAGCCCTCCGTGGCAGGCCCTGCTTGCAGGAGCTTTCGACCCGACGCGCTCATCTCGGTCTGTCGCGCTTAGCCCGCTACGCCTAGTGAACGCGGCATTGAGCCGTCCGACGTCGACGACGGCACGATCGAGGCTTTCATCGCCACGGTCCGCGCCGAGACGCTGCATCGCAAGCCGAACGACCTGCACCGCAAGGTCGCCCAGATCTGGAACGAGGCCGCGGAACGCTCCACGCTTGGCCTGCAGTCCGTTCAGGTTCCTTCCTTCAAGCGCCCCCCGCAACGCGCGGACTGGTCGACGCTCTGCGATTCCTTCCAGGCCGATGCCGAGCGCTATCTCGCGTGGTGTGCCGGGACTGACATGTTCGCGACCGATGCCCGGCGGCGCGCCATGGCGCCGCGAACGGTTCAGCTGCGTCGTGACCAGATCCATGCGGCCGTGACGGCGCTCATCGAAGCCGGCGTTCCCGCTGCCGACATCGCCTCGCTCGCCGATCTTGTCGTGCCGGAGAACTTCAAGCAAATCCTGCTTCGTCGCTACGAAATGAGCGCAGGAGCCGAAAACGTCTTCAATCGGGACGTCGCTCGCTCGCTGATTGAGATCGCCTATCAATGGGTCAAGGTCGACGAGCCGACGGCCGATGAATTGCGGCGGCTCGCCGGCAAGCTCCCGGCTCCCGCGCCTGGACTGACCCGCAAGAACAAGGGTGCGCTCCGACAGTTCGACGATCCGCAGGTCCTGCATCGCTTGGTGAGCTTTCCCGTTCGGGTCTGGGCCGAAGTGAAAAAGTCGCCTCGTCACGACCGTTATACGCTCGCCAAAGCTCAGGTCGCCCTTGCAGTCGCCATCCTGTGTTCCATGCCGGTTCGATCGCAGAACCTCGCCACGCTGGCATTCGATGTGCACCTGTTTCTGAAGGAGGGGCTGGGCGCGGTCTCGAGCCTCGAACTGCCTGCGAACGAAGTGAAGAACAAGATGCCGATGGCGTTTGATATTCCGCCGCAACTCGCGAAGATGCTGATCGAATATCGCAACGATATCGCACCGAAGATCATCGGAAAAAAGCCCGACTACCTGTTCGTCAACGTGGATGGAAGCCGAAAGGACCAGTCGACGCTGGCTCACCTGATCAGCCGCTATCTCAAGAAGCGGGAAGGCATTTTGCTGTCGCCGCATCAGTTTCGGCATGTGAGCGCGAAGGTGATGCTCAATCATTCGCCCGGAAACTTCGAGGGCGTGCGCCAGTTGCTCGGTCATTCCAGCGTCGAGACCACCTCCGCGTTCTACGCCGGGATCGACAGCCGCCGCGCCGCGCGTCACCATCAGCGTCTCATCGACGAGATTCTGAACACTCCGCCATCAGGCCGCAAACGCAAGCGAGGTGCCGCATGACCCGCATGCGACAGTATCTGCCCTACGCTGAATGGCCGGAGGAAGACCGCGGTCTTTGGGATGCCGCTTTCAAGAAAGGCGAGGGGCTTTTCGATGATTGCGGCCCCGGCGCTCATCTTTCGGAGCGCTCGCAGCAGCAGCTGCAATACGCCTATGGGAAGTTCCTGAAGTTCGTGGCGGTCCGGCACCCGGATCGGCTCGGCTGCGATCCGGCTGCGCGCGTCAGCGCCGATATGATCGAAGAGTTCGTGAAGTTTCAGCCGAAAACATGCGGCGATGTGACGATCTCGATCTATCTATACCACCTCTGGCTCGTCCTGAAGTCGATGTACCCTGCCTGCGACTGGTCCTGGCTGGTGACGATCAGCGAGCGCATCGCCGCGCGGGGAAAGGAGAAGCGCAAGAAGTATCATTTGGTGACGAGCGAGACGCTGTACGCGCTGGGGATCGCCCTCATGGATGGCGCATTGTCGAGCGGCAAGCCGGTCACGGCGAGCAGTGTCCAGACTACCTATCGCGACGGTCTCATCATCGCCTTCCTCGCGCTCATTCCGCTTGCGGCGTCGTACGCTTGGCTTGCTGCAGATCGGGCGGCACTTGGTGAGATCTGGGGCCGGCTGGGCAGTCGATATTCCGGCCAATGACACGAAGTCGAAGCGGCCGTTTGAATTCCCGCTGTCACCGGAACTGTCGGCGCGCATCGATTTCTACTTGAAGGAAATCCGGTCTCGGATCTTGGGCGCGGAAGGCAACGACTATCTGTGGGTCAACCGGTGTGGGCCCATGAGTGACAAGATGATTTACAAGACCGTTCGGCGCCGAACGCAGAAGGCGCTGGGCTTTCCGGTCAACCTGCATCGGTTTCGGCATGCTGCCGCCACGTTCTGGTCTGTTCGTGATCCCGTCAATGTCCGGGGCGTCAAGGACCTGCTCGGTCACGCAACATTCGCCACAACGGAACAACACTACATCATGGCCCAATCCCGTATGGCGGGACGGGCATTGGCTCGAGCGATTGAGGACCTGGAGGCTGCTGCAGCGGACATCCTTTAGTCGTGCACCCGGAAGCATCAACAGTTCCACCACACGCCACCACGGCCTTAAAAATTGGCTTTATAGATTGAATGCCAATACAAATTTTGGTTGAGAAAAGTACGCCTAAGGTATGACACAGCGGCATTGTGCCTGACCAATTCAGATCGGGCGCCTTGCATTAGCTGAGATCTATCGGCGCTACCGGTTCGAGCAGCGCGTCCGGATCCAACGGCGTCGCTGGCAGCGGCACGTCGTCCATTCCGCCCTGTCCGGATTTTTCGCCGAACCAATGAAATATGCACCTGATTAAACAAAAACCCGACTAAGCCTACGTGACGGCGGTGCGGAAGACCGTCCTAATTTTTGCCAGCCCCACCAAATTGGTGCAATTGCAAACCAATCACAGCAACACGAGCACAGCGGTCGTGCTTCAGGCTGTCCATATCAAGAAATGCGCGGGGTACGAATTTTCGCTAGTTTCCGGGCGCCGTCTCACTGGCCAATTTATGGATTTGACCATGACCGAAGGAGAGACGATCGCGGTCACGATTGCAGCGGTGAACGTAGCCTATGTTCTTTGGGGGTATCGCCTGCGAACGGCACTAGATCGGACAAGCGGCACACTCCACTTTCGACTGACCTCACTCCGGGCGCGAACTCACGCGATGCGGTGCAAGACGTGTCGCGGGAGCTGGCGGCAGATCGACGTAGATCGACGGCGAAGCCGACGACGTTGCGCCAGACCAGACCGACACCACGGCGGCAAACTGTGGACGCTGGTTTATAGCTAGGGAGCGAGACAATGACGTGGACGCTGGTAATCGTAATATCCCCGGTCACGCTACGTCGGGCATTGCCGCCAAAGTCCATCCCAATCAACCCTATGGCTGGACCCCTTCCTTCGGTACCCTTTCCAAAAATTCTCTCAAATTGAAGCTGACCGCAAACTGCACCGGTGTTCTCCCGCTTCGAGTAAAGGGTAGCACAATTCAATCATGGGTGTGAGGCAGGATAAAGCCCTAGTAACTAACGGGACGCCGCCATGCTCGGGGCTACGAACAACGCCAAATCAAATAATTTAGGACAGCATGACCACGCTGAAAGCGCAGAGACAGACGCTCGCCGATTTCCACGTCTCGGCCCAGAGAGGTCGAGGGAACGACGAAAAAGCTGTTGGCGGCAGTCGCAACCGCGATATGCGCGTCATCCTTCGCAACCGCGCGACCAGTAACCGGACCGGTCTGCGGCGGTGTGCGCTGCGAGATGGGCATTTCTCGAATCGCCGTCTTCGAGGCGCGCATGTAGGCTTCCGCCATCTTCGCGACCTGATCGCGGCTGGGTTCCGCGGGCGTTGGGGTTTGGCTCACGTCGAGGTCGTCCTTCAGTTCGGGTGCCGAGTCGGCGCCCTGTTGATCGCCCTTGTCGAGATCCAGTGGCGAATTGAGTTCAGCTTGGCGGGCGAGCAACTGCTTCAGTCGCTCCTCGTGTTCGAACGGGCGATCCGCCTGTGCCTGGTAGTCCAGCAAGCTCCTTCTCGATGCGGGCCACACGGCTCTGCTGCTCGTCTGCGAGCTTGTCCAGATTTCTCAACGTGTGCTCGATGCTCTGGACGGTCCCAACCGGATTCGCGGCGATTCAGGTTTGCGGAATACGTGGCTCGTCCACGAACGAACAGCGTCCGGAATGCGCTCGTCCTCCTGGAGCAGTCCGAATCCGCCGCTCTTGCCCTCTGCTCAGAATCTCGAAGCCCCGGAAAGCAGCCGCGCGGCTGCAGTCGTTTGATCGTCACGCCAGGAGAGGATGGCGAAGGTCAGAGCCTTGGCCGCTTCCTCCCGCGCGCCCTTGCCGGAGAAAACGCGATTGCCGACCGTCATGCTGAACTCGTCGGACTCGTTTGCATTTCTGGTTGCGATGTCGGCTTCGATATTCGCCAGGTGCTGCTTCGCTTCCGTGATCTGTCGAGGCAGGTCGCGAATCTCCCAGCGGATGTGGCGCTGCTGGTTGGCATGAACGGCGCGCAGCTGGTCGAGCTTGCGGATTTCGGTATCGATCTTGATCTTTTCGACGACGGCCGGATTGCCGGACGCAATCGCCTTGATCTCGGCGTAGGTGAGCGCGCCGCTCTCGAGATCCTCCGCCGAGCGGACCGACGTTTCTCCCCGCATCACCTGCTGGATGAAGCGGGCCTTGGTTTCCAGCGTCTGCCACATGTAGGCGTCGAACGAGCCTTCGGTCACGTAGCGGAAGATCTGAACCTCTTTATTCGCGTTGCCCTGACGCAGGATCCGGCCTTCGCGCTGCTCGATGTCGCGCGGCCGCCAGGGCGCGTCGAGGTGATGAAGCGCGACGAGCCGCCGCTGCACATTCGTGCCGGCGCCCATCTTCTCGGTCGATCCGAGCAGTATCCGCACCCTCCCGGCATTCACGGCATCGAACAGCAGCTTCTTGGCGGTGTCGGTTTCGGCGTCATGGATGAAGGCGATCTCTGCGGCCGGAACGCCCGCCTTGACGAGCTTCGAACGGACATCGTCGTAGACGTTGAATCGCTCCGGATCGGGCGTCGAAAGGTCGCAGAAGACGAGTTGTGTCGAGCGCTCGCTTCTCGGTGGCCTTCCAGATCGTTGACGATGCGGGAAACGGCGCGATCAATCTTGGTCTCGACCTCCGGCTGCTGCCGTCCGGATCGACCAGCCGCATGTCGAGCGCGGCCTTTCGCCCTTCGCCCGTGATCTTCAGCATGTTGTCCACCGACGGATCGACGCGCTCCTTCTTCAACCGTCTCGGCGCGTTCGGTCAGCGTCCGGATGAACGCCTTGCAGCTCAGGGCTGGCGGGCGCCGCCACGATTGCCGGCCTGCCGCTTTCGAGTGCCGGTCGCGGAAGGTTCAGCATGTCCGCCGTCTGCACGTCGGCGACGGTGCGGAACATGGACAGCAATTCGGGCAGGTTGATGAATTTCGCGAACCGCGTGTGCATCCGGTAGCCCGAGCCGTCCGGCGCGAGTTCGAGCGATGTCACGGCTTCGGCGAAGTTCGCCGCCCACGCATCGAAGTGCTCGACCTTCCGTTCCGCCAGCATCTCCGGCGCGAGATAGCGCAGCATCGTGTACATCTCGGCCATGGTGTTCGAGATCGGCGTGCCGGTGGCGAAGACGACGCCGCGGCCGTCACTGCGCTCCTGGAGGTAGCGAGTCTTCAGGAACATGTCGAACGCGCGGTTGCTGTCGGAGTTCGGCAGGCCGGCGATCCGGTTCATCTTCGTGATGTAGGCCAGGTTCTTGTACAGGTCGGCTTCGTCGACGAAAAGCTGATCGACGCCCAGTTCCTCGAAGGTCAGCGTGCTGGTCTTTCGACTCGCGGTCGGCGCGCTTCTTGAGCCTGACCGTCGAGGCGCTTCTTGGCTTTTTCCAGTTCCTTCACGATGCGGCGGTTGTCGCCTTTCGATCCTTCGCCAGGCCGATCTCGGCGTCGAGTTCCGCCATCTGCTTCTCGACGAAGCGGTTGAAGTACTCGTCCGAGACCGGAAGGAACTCGAAGGATCGGTGCGAGACGATGACGGCGTCATAGTTGCCGGTGGCGATCCGCGCCATCGCCTGCTGGCGGTTGCCGGTCGCGAAGTGATCCTTCCCGGCGACGAACAAGTCGCGCCTGCGGGTAGAGCTTCAGAAACTCCGCGCCCCATTGCTCGACCAGATGATTCGGCACGACGAACATCGGCTTCTTGGCCAGATCCAGGCGGCGGAGTTCCATCGCGGCGGCGGTCATCGTCCAGGTCTTGCCGGCGCCCACGACATGCGCCAGCAGCGGGCTGCCGCCCTGGAGGATGCGCCAGACTGCGCTTCTTCTGATGCGGCGCGAGGTCTCCGTCGCGGAGCGAGGTGCGCACCATTCCGGGCAAGGTGAGATGCGAGCCGTCGAAATCGCGGAGCCGGATGTTGTTGAACCGGAAGTTGTAGTCCTGCGCCAGCCGCTCGGCGCGTTCGCGATCCTCCCAGACCCAATCGCGAAACCGATCCTTCAATTGCTGCTGCTTCTCTCGGGCGGCGATCGTCTCCGGCTGATTGACGGTGCGGTTGCCCTCCGCGTCCTCGTCGTAGGCGGTCGGCGTGCGCCCATTCAGCGATTGCTCGATCAGGTCGGACGCGCGGAAGCGGGCCGTGCCGTGCGTCGTCGTGTTGCTGACGACGTATTTCGCGGCGTAGTCGAGTTCAACGGTCCAGGTCGCGATGGCCTCGGCGTGGCCGATTTTCACGCTCGCGGGCGCGACATCCAGCAACTCCGCAACGAAGTCGCGGATGTCTGAGGGGGGAATCCACGATGAGCCGAGGCGCGCTTCGATTTCGCCCGGTTCCAGATCGTCGGCTGAACCGGCGCAAGGCTTCGACGTTTCGTCTGGTAGGCGGGTCGAATTGCCGCTCGGCGGCTTGCGCGACGACAAGCTTGGCGCGCGCACGTTGCCGCTGAGATAGCGGTCGGCGGTCTCCCATTCTCCGCCTTCGGGATTGCGGTAGGCCAGCGGCCCAAGTTCGTCCTGCAGGTCGGCCGCGCGGCTCCCGGTCAGCGCCTCCATGCGCGGCCAGTTGATCTCGCCGGTTTCATTGAGCGATACGAGCAGCGCTTCGGACGCGGTTTCGACACGCTCAACCGGGCGATAGCGCTCCAGCGTGCGGCGCTCGAAGATCGCCGTCTTGGTTGCGCCCGCTTCGTCTCCGGATTGAACTCTTCCAGCGAGAGCAGAAGCGGCTGGTCGGGATCGCCGGCGAAGGCCTTGACGTTCTCGCGGGCGTTGAGCGGGCCGAAGCGGGAGACGAAGAAATCGTAGGTTCGGTTCAGATGGTGGCGTGCTTCGACGATGTTCCGGTCGTCGGCATCGGCGAGCTGGGTGCGGAACACCTCGCGCACGGCGTCGCGCACCTGAAGCATGCCGCGAATCCTGCGCGGACGGAAGCCGGGAGGGCCGAGCGGCTCGAATACGTCGCCGCGGACGAACGACGATTTGTCCATCGCGATCAGCCAGCCCACCTTCTTTGACGGCCCCGACAGCCGGGATCTGCTCAAGGTCCGTTCGCGTACGGACGGGCCCCTGACTTTCTCTGTCCCGATACACGTTGCCGGGAAGACGCGAGACGGCGTCGTCCAGAATTGTTCGCGTCCAGAGTTCCGATCAGCTCCGGCACCAGGCCATACTGACCGTGTCCAACCCCATCCGGCCCAGCATCATTTCCGGATGCCGGACAAAGTACTCGTTGATCTCGATCAGCCCGTCTTCCGTTTCGATA
Organism: Terriglobia bacterium; assembly: GCA_963718155.1. Taxonomy (GTDB): domain Bacteria; phylum Acidobacteriota; class Terriglobia; order Bryobacterales; family Bryobacteraceae; genus BOG-234. The sequence goes on from CAVQYP010000016.1 coordinate 12,597, forward strand.
GAGCCAAGATCCGTCCAGGTCTCGCCCGGTGCGCGGCATGTCCGGCGAACGCTTCTGAAGGAACAGAATGTCGGTGGTGACTTCGGTTCCCGCATTCGCCTTGAACGCCGTGTTCGGCAGCCGGAGCGCGCCCAGCAGGACCGAACCATCGGCCAGATGGCGCCGAACGGCGGAGTCCTGCTTGTCCATCGTGTAGCGGCTGGTGATCAGCGCGACAACGCCGCCGGGCCGCACCACGTCAAGGGACTTCGCGAGGAAGTAGTCGTGGATCGCGCGCGTCAGGTGCGGGCTTCGCCGATACGCCGGATCGAAGACCGGATAGTTGCCAAACGGAATGTTGCCGATCACGGCATCGAAGAAGTTTCCCGGAAGCTGCGTCTCTTCGAGCGCCTTCGCATGAACATTCGAATCCGGGTAGAGCTTGCTGGCGATTCGAGCCGTGATGGAATCAAGCTCGACGCCGGTGCGTTTCGTGTCGGGATAGAGGCCTTCCGGCATCAGGCCGAAGAAATGGCCCACACCCATCGACGGTTCAAGAATGTGCGCTCCGGCCTGCAATCCGAACCGCTCCATCGCCTGCCACATCGCCTGAATGACTTCGGGAGACGTGTAATGCGCATTCGGCGTCGAGGCGCGCGCCGAGGCGTACTCCTCCTCGCTGAGCGCCGCGCCTTCAACTCGTCCGCGATCGCGCGCCAATCGTATGGCGGATACGAGGGCAAACAAATTGGACATCGCGCCCCAGCCCGTGTACTTCACGAGTACGGCCTTCTCTTCAGGTGTCGCCGGACGGGCTTCGGCCTCGATAGTTCTTCAGCGTGCGGATAGCGGCCAGATTGGCCTGTGCCTTCTGTTTCAGACTGCCCTCGCCGATTCCGTTGGCGGCGGTTATGCGGAGATCGCGGGCAAGGGTTGATACGGGTCGAGGGTCGCTGGATCGAACGACAGCTGGGGCTGATCCTCCTCGTCCGGAAGGAATGCCCATTCCCTCGTCGCGATCTCCCACGCCGGTTGGTAGTCCATCTTCTGAACCACCGTCAGATCGTAGAGCAGGTTCCCCGTCAATTCCTGCGCCGCGAAGATCGCCTGCTGGAGTTGGTTCTGCTGCGTCAGCTTCCCGACCATCGCCGGCCGGTACGTTCCAGTGTTCCAGGATCTGGTGTCCGAGTGGCGTCAGTGTGTTGGTTTCGATCATCGCGGGACTCCGTTTCTAAAGTTATCAGGAATTTCAGCATCGGGAGACCTCCGAGAAGAGGCTGAGCTGACCGATGTCTGCGGGCTGAATGCCAAATCGTGATTTTGCCATTGGCTGTTACCTGTTCGTGGAATTGCCCTCAGGAGTTGACCGCCATGAAAAGCGGAAGCCGGAACAGTCGCGCCCAGCCTCTGAGAGCAGCGGCCTGGTAAGCGGGAATCGTTGTTTCGTCGAACCAGAAACTGTTGCTGATTCCGATAATCGCGGTCGGGTGCTGGAGCATCGACGCGAGGACCGGGAAGGTCAGCATCTCCTCGTAGCAGATCAGCACGGCGGCGCGTTGATGATCGATCTCGATAACGCCGGGACCATTGAGGCGAAGGGGAACGCTGACATTACTGAACGGTCGCCACATACCGATCGGAACCGGCACTCTTTGATAGAGCTTGCCTGAACTCGCACCCACGATAAGGAGCGTATTTTCGACCGACTCCGGACTCGAACGTATGGAGTCGTGGACTGTGCCGAGCGACGAATCACCACTTTGAAGCGCGTCGATTGCGGCAGCGAAGTTGTACGCCGGGTGGTCATTTTTCACGCGCGCGTTGGACGGCAGACCTGCGCCGATCACGAGTGTCTGGCCGCGCTTGCGGCATCTATCGAGAGTCCGGCGCCAGAACGCCTCTGTCGCTTCGGACCAGCGCGGAACGATGAACTCCGGAAAGATCAGGACACGGGCCGGTGACTCCGCGGCCTTCTGCTGAATGAAGGTGGCTGCGGCGTAATCGCGGAAAGGTTGCGAGACAGTCGCCGAAGTGAGTGTTCACGCCGACCCATCCCGGAATCGTCTCGGCTTCGACTGTAGTCCTCACGCGACCGCTGATCGCAAGTAACCCGCAAGTCGCGAATGCGAGGCACGCTACCGCCAATCGAACGCGCGGCGCCATCCCGCGGGCCGCGAGTAGAATCCCGGGCAGTAACGCGACCGCTGCGAGGCCGGCCCAGCCTGTGGATGGGAAAAGATAGCCCGCGGCGGTGAGGGGCGAAATGAAGCCGATGATCCCGAGTGGTGGAATAGTCGTCGCAACGAAAGCCAACGGCACCCGCCAGACGTATTGCGCAGGCCGGTCAGTCCACGCGACCGTCCATGGCACCGACAGCAGGATCGCCGCGAGTAGCCATACCGCGAACGGAATGAGCGGACTCGCAGCCGATCCGATATAGCGCTGCAGGCCGGGAATCATCGGCCACAGTCCGGCGGTGTAGTAACCCAGCGTGCTCTCGAAAGCGGCTCTTGCGAGACCCCGCCAGCAGGCACACGATTGGCATCCCGGCCGCCGCTGCGAGGCCGACCGGATGCCCGGTCGATACGGCCAGACCGATGGCTGTCGCGGCGCAGAAGGAGAGCGCATTTGCTGATCGTTGGGTCATAGAGTAAGGAAGGGCTTCAGCCGGTGGCGAATGATACTCGTCGGAATCGGGCCAAAGTACCGGCTGTCGAAGCTCAGCGGGTGATAAGACGATGCAACCCAGACGGTCCCTGAACTGACTCGATATGTTCCAAACGGATAGTGCGGAAGGGGCCGCGCTTTACTGTCCTGAGATCGCGGCGCGGTGTTCCGAAGCAACTACTCCGTTAACCTGTCAACCCCGATTTCGGACAGAACCACGACATCGCCGGGCCTGGCGACGATTGGCTTCAGAAGAGGATTGTCTCCGTCGGGGCAGTTCCCCGGATTTCGGTACTGCCGCACAACCGACAACCGCGAATAGCGGTTCCGGCGGGCAGAACTCAGCGAGATTGGCGTCCGCCGCGGTGCTCACGCGGTACAGACCCAAGAGGAAGCGAGCCCGTCGAATTGAGCCGGAGGCCTCCCCACGCACAAAGACCAAATGCAGCGAGGGACGTGACGGCCAATGCCAGAGCAGGCGCCTTCAGTCGGGATAGCCGGTGGAAGCTCAAATCGGCCAGGTATCCATGGCTTCGTCATGATCCGGATCTCCGTTCGATGACGCCACGGGCACGCCGTTCTCGGTCGCCGCAGATGCCGGCGGAGAGTTGCCGATAACGTGACACGACTGAACGATCACCTCGTGGACGGTTCGTTCCGATCCGTCCTTCGGGGTAAACTTGCGCTGCTGGACCGTGCCTTCGATGAACAGATTTGTGCCTTTGTCATACGTCAGCGCCTGGTCGGCCAAAGAGTTGTAGAACGTCAGGCTGTGCCAGTTCGTCTGAGTGACGGCCTGATTATCAGCACCCTTGTAACGGTGCGACTCTCCGAGTCGGGCGTTGGCGACCTTCGTTCCCGAAGGAAGGTACCTGGTCATCGGGTCTCGCCGCCAGAAAACCTGCTATTTCGATGCGGTTCATTTGCATGATGATGTATTCGCTCCTGTTGTGATTTCTTCAATAAAGCCCTGCATTCGCGGGTTGGGCTGTTCTTCGAGCGGGATCTCTGCCCACCAGCGACTTCGCGGCTCGTGGCGCAAGAGTCTCCGCCTCGCTGATTTCGTGGCGAGTACGGTCAATAGGCGGCTGCTTGACGACGACGCCATTTTCTATCGACCAGAACTTATCCGGCGGCGGGAGTTGCGCCCGCGACGCAAGCACGGGATCGGTGAAATAGAGCATCTGAGTGCCGAGAATCGGATGATGCCCGGAGACGAAGATCAACATGTCGCCGGGCTCCACGATCCGCTCAGCGTTTCCCTCGCCTTCCTTCCTGGGCGGCTTGATTCGCCCCACTTCGTCCGGCGTCATCAGGGGCCGCTGGATGTGCTCAACGCTCGCATTGATGTGACCCATCACTGGCGAAAGGCGCGAACCGCTGAAGTTGTAGCTTGCCTTGGCGACCGTCGCGGTGCCGGTCATTCTTCGACAGCAATTCGGCCGTCTCGAACTGATTGGGCGCAAACGCGATGCGAACATGGCAGTTCGACACGATGCTTTCGTTGGTGCCGTACGCATCGACAATCTGGCGAATGTCCTGCGTCACCAGGTACGCTTTCATGCCGTAGCCAGCCATGTAGGAGAGGGCGTCAGCGAAGATCTCCATTCGATTCAGGCTGGGAAACTCGTCGATCAGAATGAGCAGGCGATGTTTGTTCAGCTTCTGGTCGGTGCCTTCAAATGCCATCCGCTCCGTGAGCCGGTTGACGACCATCGTGAACATCAAACGGATCAGGGGCCGAAGCCGAATCTTGTCCGAAGGCGGCACCACGAGATACAGAGAAACGGGTCGCTCGTGGCTGACCAGGTCGCCGATGGAGAAGTCGCTGGCCGAGGTGTTCCGGGCTACCAGAGGATCGCTGTATAGCGTCAGCGCCGTCTTCGCCGTCGAAAGCACTCCACCAAAATCCTTGTCCTCTTTGTCGAGCATCTCCTGCACTTTTTCCCGAACCGTTGGATGAGTGCGAGTTGACCCTCCACCGGGCATTTGCCACTTGTACTTGCCCTCAACGTCGTGGACGAAGTTGAGCAGGTCGTCCAGCGTCTCGCGGAAGTTGGCACCAGGCCGCGTGAATACGTTGGCAAGGTCGCTGAGACAGGCGACTCGTTTGGACACCGCGGCGGCGTAGCAAACGTGCAGGATCATGCCGGTTGTGATCGACGCCGCCGCGTCCTGCCAGTAGCGCTCCTGCGGCGAGTCCTCGCCGGTGCGCACGATCATGTTGGCGATGTTCTGCGCATCGGATACGTCGCGCGGAGTGAAGAGCCGAACCTCCTGAAGCGGGTTGAAGCGAGACGAGGAATTCTGCTCGACCGGCGAGAACTTGAAACAGAGATGACCCTGACTCGCCCGAAAGCCCGCCGTCTTCGCCCAGTTCTCGCCTTTGATGTCGTAGATGACCGCCGACTCCTCCCAGGCGAGGAGGGTCGGAATCACGAGGCTTACGCCTTTGCCGCTGCGCGTCGGCGCGAAGGCGAGAACGTGTTCCGGGCCGTTGTGGCGCAGGTAGTGAAGGTGATTCGAGGATGTGTCGCGCCAGCCGCCGACGTAGACGCCGCGCCTGGCCGCGATCAATCCTGTGGCCCGAATATCGTCGGGATTTGCCCAGCGCGCCGAGCCATGAATGTCCTCGGCGTTCTCCGACAGCTTCTGCGCGCGCCGGTTCGCTAAAAGAAAGAACGCGATGGCGGTAATCACGGAACCGCCGAAAGCGATCATCTCGCCGTGGAAGAGCGGTTCCCGAATCCACGGCTCGCGCGAGGTGCAGTACCGCCAGCCCCAGGCGATCCATTCGAAAGGCTGGTACACGGCGATGGCGCCGGATCGGAGGAGCGGAGCGCCCAACGCCGGCGAAAATCGGAATTCCTTCGCGATGTACTCGGTCGCGATAAAACTGGACAGGGTGATCAGCAGGAATCCAAGAATCGTGGATCGCCAGTCGTACGAACCGAGAAATCCCGGATCGCTCGGCCGGCGATACATCGTGGTTTGTTTGTCCATGCGTTTGCCTCCGATCCGGATATTTCTCGACGTCTCTCGACTGTCACCGCTCCATGGCCTGAGTTGTGCTGCGCTCGCGCACCTCGCGAACAGCCGCGTGAGAGTTGCTGTAGGTGATCGACAGCTTCTGTCCCGCGCGCGCCTCCCCGTCGAGGAGATTCTTTGGATGCGCTATTGCTGACCTTTTGGAGATTTGCTGCACTACGTAGTCGGCCGTCTCCCCGATGACCAATCCGCGATAGATGCCGCCGTCGGTGACTGCAAGGCTCGTCCGCGCATCGTTCCCCAGTTGCTCGCGGGCAAGTTCTTCGGCGGCATGGAGTGATTTCTCCGCACCATTGCGCGGCGGTTGCTTTGAAGCTTCCATTCCGTTCGTCGCGGGGATTTGCGTCGCGGGATCAAGCGCCACCGGGTAATCGGCTCCGGCCAGATTGTCATGGATTCTCAGCGTGCCGTCCTGCGGGCGGAAACGGCCAACGGCCTGACCCGACTCATGCACGACGGGTTCAGGGTTCGGAACCGTTAAGTCCGGTTCGGCTTCCAGATCCGACTGGATTCGAGCGGCTTCCTGCTCCAGTACCGCAGCCGGGGTCTGGGGTGAAGCGACCAAAGATTGCGCAAAGGACTTGTCGCGCTCCAGCGCCAAAAGAAATTCGGTGGCCCGCGACGCGTCGTACGCGGCACGGAAGATTTCGTTCTTGTCGTCGCGGAGCGCCTTGATCCAGGAACTCACGTACGAGGCATGCTGCCCCGGATCGTGCGGGATTCCGCGCTCGGCGGCGAGAAACAGGCTCGCCAGTTCGGCGCGCAGTTCCTCGCGGGCGTAATTCTGATCGCCGAAACGGTAGGACTCGTTCAGGGTCTGCCGATTCAACCGGTCGGGGTGACCTGTCCAGTGCGCCAGTTCGTGGAGGGCGGTGCCGTAATAACCCGGCGCGTCGTGGAACGACTCCCGTAGGGGAAGGTGAATGGAGTCGGTGGAACGCGAATAGAAAGCGCGGTCAGCTTGATCGTGTGTAATCTGCGCGCCCGAGTTCCGAAGGATTTGCTCGCCGGTTTCGACGGCAGCGAATTCGGAATGAGCTTTCGGCTCCAGCGGGGGAATTCGATCAATCTGTTTGGCGTTGAATACGGTGTAGACGCGATGGATAAATCGGGATTCGCTCTGCCGCCCGGTCTCCTCGCGGTCCGAGCCGTCACCGGCGGCGAGCGTCTTGCCATCTTTGTCTTCGGCGCGTTTCTCCCAGAATTCGATCTGTGTTCCTTTTTCTCCGCCCCGAATTTGCCAGTCGTTGGCGGCTGCCTGTTTGTAGGTCATCCAGCGGGGGTCGTCATATCCTTTGCGGATCGCCGACGCCATCAGGTAGATGGCATTGCCGCCCCGATATGGATTGTTCGAAGTGGGGTTGAAAGGGACGGCCAGGTTGCCGACCGTCGCCGCATCCCAGGGTTTCTGCCACGGGGCCACACCCTGCTGCAACATTTGGATGATGGATTCGGTGACCTCCTTGCGATAGTCGCGGCGTTCCGGGATCTGATTGCCTGCGGGTTGAGGGCTGGCCATGGTTCAGTCCTCCCTCTGGTTTGCCGCGATGGGGGTGACGACATCGGCGGCGAAATCGGTGTCAGGATCTTCGTTTTCGAAGCCGGAGCCGGCGAGAACTTCGCCGCCGATCTCGGCCAAAACTGCTTCAGCGTTGTCCAAAATTGTGTGAATCTGCATACGCTCCTTTCGTCCGCACCGACTCGGGTGCTACAGATAACGGCTCAGGAACGGTTTTTTGGACAAAATATTTGTCGGGGCGCAATCGGATTCGAAGGCAAGGGCTGAAATGGCTTCGCAACGGTCTCGACGTCTGAAGGCATTCCCCTTGCAGGCTTGCCCAGGCGTGGTGCAGGACCACTGGTCCATGCCACGGTACCCGACAGGGGGATTTTGCCGTGCAGGATTTCGCCCGATGGGCGTCATAGGTAAAGGAGGCGGGATTGCAATGCGAATCGCTGGATCTGTTCTCGTTATCGCTGTCGTATGCACGTCAGGAACGTGGGAAGCCTCCCGCGTTCGACGTCGCAACGGTAAAGGTGAATCGCTCGGGCGAAGGTCGGTCGAGCTATCCCCAGCTCACCAACGGCAGAATGACCGCACACAATGCCACGCTGAGGATGATATTGCGAAGCGCCTATGGACTCAGCGCCTTGCAGATCAATGGCCCCGACTGGATGGATTCGGATCGGTTTGATCTGATGCGAAATCCCCGCCCGGTGTCCCGAGAGCGAACTGATGCCCATGCTCCAGACGCTGCTTAAGGAGCGCTTTCAACTCGCGGCCCATCGCGAAACCAAAGAAATGCCGGTATACGACCTGGTTGTGGCAAAAGGTGGCCTCAAGGTCACGCCCTTTGACCCCGCGCACGTCCCGCCGACACCGCCACGGAACGGTGCAACATCCATGATCATCGGACCAATGACGATGGCTCAGCTCGCTGGCCGTATAACGCCGGATGCCGGCAGGACGGTGCTCGATAAGACCGGTCTGGGCGAGACGCGCTACTTCTGCGCGGCGACCTTCAGTTCGCTTAGCGCGCAAGCACCAGACACCACTGCGGAGCCAGGCGCTGCCGATCTCTTCAGAGCCCTCGAACAGCAATTGGGCCTCAAGCTGGAATCGGCCAAAGAACCACTTGAGATTCTGATCGTCGATCACGCCGAACGAGTCCCCACTGAAAACTGATCAATATTCTCGGGCGACTTACTCCGGCGTGAGCTTCACCTTCCGGCCAAACTTCACGCCACGGCGCTGCGGGGGCCTTACCGTTCCAGACTCAGGCTGCGGTTTCGAGATCTGGCCTTCGAGTCGCCGAGGTCGTATACCGCCTCGCGGAGCTTTTCGTAATACCTCCCGAGCCAGCCGCCCCAACGCTCATCATCGGAAAGATTCACACCGTGCTCAATCAGCCGCTTGGCCAGAGACCGGAAATGATCTCGATTCTCAAAGAGCATTTCGGCGTTCCCGAGATTCGCGACAACGATTCGACGGCGGCGATCCTCATCCACGGTCTTGTTGATCACCACGAACGAATTCGTGGTGAGATCGCCGCGGCTGCGGGCCTCGTCCAGCTCGGGGGTGTAGCGGAGATAGTAAACTCGCCCGTCGGTTCCTTCGAGCATGAGGTAACGCCTGCCATCTTCCTCTTCTCCGTGCGAAAGCACGCGGCCCTCCAGCGAGTTGATATCGCGCCAGTTCGGTGCGCTGAGTTGCAGGCGCGGATCGGATAGAAGAGCGCCGTGGGCGGCGAGCGTTTTCTGATTATCGGCCGCGCGCTTCATCGCCTTCAAAGCGGTCTCCAGATCGCGCCGAACCTGCCACTGGTGCGGTCCGTCCGGTCGGGCGAGCCCCATCGTTTGGAGAGTCATCAATCGGGACGCCAGCGATTGCTCGCGGACTGCCGCGAACCGCCCAAGGCCAGGACGCGTAGGGTCAGCCGTGACCCGGAGGTCGCCGGAGATTCCGTCCAACGGCTGAGTTCGCGCCACGATCAACCGGTCCAGCGGTGTGAAGCGCTGCAGTGGGACTTGCCGGCGGAGCGCGAGAGTAGCGTCCTGCTCTGTCCGGTAGCCAAGTTGTACGGTGGCGAAATGTTGCGCCACGGATCGAAGACCATTTCTGACGTAGTCCCGATCCAGCTTGAATGCCTCGCCGCTTGGCATCGACGCCTCTGAGCGCAACGTGGACGTGCGGATGTTCTGTGTTGAAGTGCGCCACGGCCACCCATTCGAGCGATGTGTGGAGATCGGATGCCATGCGGCTCATCACGTCCCGCGTCAGTCGCTGCAAGTCGAGACGCTCGCCGAATTCCGGCGAGATTATCAGCTTCCACATCCGTGGATCGGACGCCCTCCTGCCACTCGCGAAGTCTGAGAGGCAATATCGACGCCAATCGCTTCCGCGCAGAACCCGGACTTCTCCGGTTCGAGCGAAGCACTCTCCCTGCGCGATGTATCGGCCATGCGCGCGCCAATGCCCGGTGACCCGATTGCTGGAATAGGTCACCCGGACCGAACAGTGCTGAAAATGAGCCGGTCTCGACCGTGCCGCTTGCTGACGCCGCCCAGCCCGCGAACTTCGGCGCGTATTTCATGACCGTCCGGAAGGCAACGGACAAGGCGGGAGATGACCGCCGCTCTCTCGGGATCGGAGGCTTCCCCGGCCGGAGCCGAAACTCCGGATTGTCGTCGTCATTCTTCCGGGGCACGATTCACCAGTTCCAGCGAGCGCCGCCTGGGCGTCGCCCACCATATTTGCTCCAACACTCTTCAGGAACCGGGAGTAGCGGAGTTTTCCTCGCGCGACTGCGGCTTTCCTCGTATCCTCGTCGGTATCGGGCAGCGTGCTGAGAATCACTTTGGCTAACGCATCAACATAGGCGAACAGAGCCTGCTGTCCCGTACTGACCCGCCGGACCTGCTTCGAATACTTCTCCAGAGACGCGCTGATGCGCTGTTCGGATTCATCGAGTGTTGCGTCGGCGCCGCGCAACTCTTTTTCGACAGCCGCCCGCATGAACGCGCTCGGACTCGCGTAGTCGCGGGCCTTCGCCGCCTGCACAACGGCCTTGTAGGTGGCCTCGCTCAGCCGCATTCCCCGCATTTTGGTGGTCTTTTTCTTCATCGACAAGCGCCTCTCCAGGCGCTAAACACATGCTAAACGCAGAAAGTCGATTTGCGCAACACTCTAAAGCATGAAGATGCGGCGCATAGACCAGAAAAATAACACCGCTGCTAAACAACCCTTTATGTTCCTTTCCCGGTGTTTTTTGGCCTTTTTGCATGGGTTGGCTTGTCTGGGTTGTCGCAGAACATCGTGTTTCTTCGCAAATGTCGCAATCTGTCGCAGACCGCCGCAAGGGTATTGTTTGCAATAATTTCGCGAGAGGACCCTCCCTTCGTCCATCTGAAGCTGATCGTTGGTGACGGAGCTATTCGAGGATGGATACCCCCTGGTTGCCCAGTCGAAAATGTAGGGACTCCCAGTACGGATTCCAAAAAATAATTTAGATTTTCTGTCCAAAAAACGGTTTCTGGCCCGTTATATGTGGAGGCTCTGTTGGCTAAAGCGCGCAAGTCCCAAATCGTGGAGAACTGGATCGGCCTCGTCCGCACCCGCCTCGCTGCGCATCGCGGGGAAAAGCCCACCACCAAGGCGGCCCAGATCCGCGCGCTCTGGCCCGAGGTAGAAGCCGCACTCCATGGAGGGCACAGTACGAAGAAAATCTGTGCGTGGCTGGAGGAAGAGGCTGGAATCACGGTTGGCGTGACCAGTTTGACTTCGTACATCAGCCGCCTTCGCCGCCAGGAACACGCAGGTCGCCGCGTTGAAGCGCCGCCGCTTGATTTCGTTCGCGCTGAAACGAGGCGCGAGCCGGTTCTGGCACTGAAGCCGACGCGCCCGCTGGTGGCAAGTTCCCCACACACAAATCGTTCACCTTTACCGCCGGAAGACCCGCTCGCTCAGGCCATGCGGGCTGTATCGACACCCGCACTGGATATTCGCCGGATCCACAACGACGGCGATCCAAGCGGCAGAAAGCTTGTTTGAAAGGACAACACTATGACGAATAGCAATACTAACGAAGACGCAGCCGGTACCATCACACCTCCCACCATTCACCTGATCCTGCAGGGCAAGGGCGGCATTGGCAAAAGCGTCGTGGCCAGCTGGCTCGCCGAGTTCCTGATCGGGCGCGGCCAGCCCGTATGCTGCATCGACGGCGATCCGGTCAACCGATCACTGGGGCAGTACAAGGCGCTTGGTGCCGAAAAACTGGACCTGGTCAATCAGGACGGAGTCGTCATGCGATCCCGCTACGACTTGCTGACCGAGCGGTTTCTGAAAGAAGAATCTGTCTTTGTTGTGGACAGCGGGGCCACCGCATTTCTGCCTTTTTGGACGTACATCGTCGAATCGGATGTCATCACAGTCCTCCGACAGGCTGGTCGGAGAGTCTACATCCACATTCCGATCAGTGGTGGCGAAATGCTCAACGACACGCTGCTCGGATTCAGCACTCTCGCCGAGACGGCGACGGAAAACAGTCTGGTCGTCTGGATCAACGAATACTTCGGTCCGGTCGCCAGTGACGGCAAGACGTTCGATCAGATGCAGGTCTATCTGGACAATCGCGAGAAGGTGCTGACGTCGGTCGGAATTCCCCGCAGATCCCCCGACACGTTTGGCGAAAACATCCGCCAGATGCGCGAAAGGAAGCTGACCTTTGACGAAGCCATCAGGACCTCGAACTTTTACGTTGTGGAAAAATCCCGTCTCTACCGGGTTCGTGCGGATCTGTTCCGGCAATTGGAGCAGACGCCATTTGCGTGAGGATACCCACTATGCCCAAACGGTTGATCAACGACAAATCACAAACCATGCAGAGTACGCCTGTAGTGAACCTCTTACTGCAAGGAAAGGGGGGAGTGGGCAAGAGTCTGATCGCGAGTCTTCTGGCGCAGTTTTACAAAGACCGCGGTGTGCACGCGATCTGCGTAGACACGGACCCAGTGTGTCGAACGTTTTCGCAGTATAACGCGCTGGGTGCCCAACCTTTCCAGGTCACCGACGAGATATCAGATCGACTTGCGGCGCTTCGATTCCCTCATAGAGACCATCCTCGCCAGCGAAGATTCGTTCATTGTGGATAACGGCCCGTCGACCTTCATACCGCTACTGCACTACATGTTCGACAATGCCGTCGACTCGGTGCTCCGCAAAGCAAATAGAAGACTCTTGATACACACCGTGATTACTGGCGGTCAGGCCCTTGCAGATACGCTGAATGGCTTCGACTCGCTGGCTCAGGTCTGCAAATCCCGCAGCATTGTCGTCTGGATCAATGAATACTTCGGCCCTGTTGAATACGACGGAAAGAACTTCGTCCAGATGGCCGCATTCCTCAAGAACCAGGACAAAGTGGTTGAGGCCGTTCTTCTCCCACGCTTCAGCTCCGGTGCGTTCGACCGAGACATGGATGAGATGGTCGAACGAAAGCTGACGTTCGGCGAGATATCCGTCGCTAACGGATTCACGCTGATGAGCGAGCGTCGGCTTCGAATGATTCAGCGATGGATTTTCGAACAGCTGGATGAGTTGAATCTGCTGCAGGGGAGGCAGGTCTATGGCGACTGACATTCAAAAGTTGATCAGCGAGATCGCGACTCGAAACCATATTCTGATTGACCCCGATGACCCCGTCTTTGCCGTCAGCACAATAAACCGGTTCATGCTGGATGAAGCGACCGAAAAGCTGTTCGAACGCGTGCAGGTTGTAATTAAGGCATTCGAGATCTCAGCGCGCGCGGTGGAGATTCATGCCGGCCAGACGTTGGCTGAGGAGATGCGGACCTTGATTTCAGCGTGCAAGGCTGAAATCGCGAAGGATCTCAATATTGCGAACGCCCGGTGTTGTGAAATGATCGACAGAATCCATCGGGCTCATTCGGACACAGCGATGCGACGCTGGGGCGTAATCGGCGCGCTTGGGGGCATGGGTGGGGGCCTGGTGTTCATGGCAATCGGTTATTTGCTGGGAAATTATTTCCCCGTTATCCGATAGAATAGAAGACAAGGAATTGAAGTTCTATGACTCGCCTCATGTTCCTGATTGCCTGGCTCCGGGGTCCCGGAACCTTCCGTCGCTTTGCCCTCTTCTATGTGGTCGGGATGCTCTTCCTGTTTTACTGCCTGATTGGCGGGCTGCCACGTGTTCCGGCGTCGCCGGCGCATGCCATCAAGAGCCCGTATCCCGCGATGCCGAAGCCAAATCCGATTCCGCCGAACACCGCCGAGGTGCTGCGCAAGAGAGTGAACAGCGGACCTCGCATGGCGAACTTAACGCTCCCGAGATTGAGATTGCTGTAAGGCCAGGGCCTTCCGAACCGTGCGCTCGACGTATTCGTCCTGCCGCCGTTCGGTGCCCTTGTGCGATAAATCACGGCTCCGAATCGCCGCGCCGACTTCCTCCGCGCTGACACCGCGAGAGAGCGCGTACAGAGCATACGCCAGATCGACTCGGGTACCATCGCCACCATACGCGGGATTCTGCCGGAAAGTCTCAATGGACTTTTCGGCTCCCCTGGTGCATCGGCACCGACACGAGGGCGGAGTCGCGCTTCGTCCGCGCAAGCTGTTCACGTTCGCATTGTTCGCGAACACCCGCAACAAACTTCCCGGCCTCTGGATAAACCACACCAGTCGATTCGATCAGGCGGACGAAGGGAAACAGCCCGTTCGGCTGGCGATGCTTCTCTTTCTGGTTGGTGAAACCGGCGAGCCGTCCGAAATGGCGCCAGTCCGCCGCTTTCGTGTCACCCTCGAATCGATTCGCCAGGGCGCGGGCAACCGCCGTGCCGACCTCCCTGGGCAGGCGTTCACCATGATTGAGCCACGCCTGAAAATTCCGGGGAGACGTTTCGACGATCGCGGCGGGCTGGAAACCCTCGGCCTTCATGCGGTCGATGGCCGATTTCGAGAGGTCGTCGACCAGACTCAGGTGGTGTTCACCCTGCGGCCGGATATAGATGTTGCGGCCACGCATGTTTTCGAGGCGCAGCCAGGCAATGGACCGGAGCAGCGTTTCCGAGTCCCACGCGCGCGGGAGCATCTCAGCGTCACGCTCGTCCGCCGACTGGCCGCCCTGAATAGACCAAGCTCGAAAACGTCCGACTTCATGGCCTCGATTTGCTTTCTAACAACTTCGCTCGTTTGAACCATCGCACTCGCCTCTACATATAACGGCCAAGAGAACGGACTTTTGGACAAACAATTTGGCTCCGCTACTGGTTAATTCTCTGGCGTTCTTTCTTCCAGCAAATCATCGAGTCTTGTGTTAGTCGATGGCGTGCTGGCAGTAGCACCAACGCTGCAAAAGTGCGAATCGCAGTCTGGGAGGCCGCCCCCTGTCGACTGATATTTGTTGGAACCCGTCTCGATCCGATCTGCACGCGATAGCCGCCATGGGCGTCATCCATTTGGCAGAGGAGGACACAATCGGTGAAGAGAACTATCGCGGGAATAGTCATTACCGTCTGGTGTGGGGGAGTTCTGGAAGCGCAAACGGGGTCAAGCGCAATCGAGAAGTTCGAGGTTGCCTCAGTCAAGCGCTGCCAAGACAGCCAGCCTCCCAGCGGAGGCGATCCAACTCCCGGCAGGCTGCATTTGGCTTGCGTAACAACCGCCAACCTCATTCGCTTGGCCTACCTCGTATTCCCGACAGGCCAACGAAACTCTCCCGTGTCTCCCAGTTCGTTTCAGATGCCGATCTCAGGGGAGCCATCGTGGCTCGATTCCGATCGTTACAGCATCGATGCCAAAGTGGAGCAGCCTGTCAATACGGAAATGATGAAGGGGCCTATGATGCAAGCATTACTCGAAGATCGATTCAAGCTGAAACTCCACAAGGAGGCAAAAGAAACCCACGTTTTCGAATTGACCCTGGGCACCCATGGACCGAAGCTTCAGCTGGCGAAGGAAGGCGCTTGTATGGCATACGACCGAAATAATCCCCCGCCCAACCCTAGTCCAGGAGAGCGGCCTCCCGTCATCTGTGGAGTTGTTCGCAAGAGCGCCAGAGACGGTTTCGAAGTTCCGGGTATAACCATGGCTGACCTCTGCCGGCAGCTATCCGCCTACGTAGATCGCGATATCGTCGATAAGACCGGCATCACGGGCACCTTCGACGTGCATCTTGACTTGCTCCCAGGCGACATCGGATACGCCGGTGCAGCGCCTGACCCATCATCGCCGTTCGCCGCTGGCGACGGTGGGGCAATCGCTGTAGCGGTGGAGAAACTTGGCCTGCAAATGCGCAACGCCAAGAGTTCAGCCGAGTTCCTCGTGATTGATCATGTGGAAAGGCCCTCTGAGAATTGATATGGCAGTATGTTAGTCCTGCGCCTATCTCGGTCTCCCTCCGGGGTTGATTTTCGTTACGCCCCCGGTACCTTCGCTGGACCGATCGCTTGGCCAAGAACGTGCCCACAATTTTACCTATTGCGAAGCCGGCCCCGCACCATGGGCCGTCGGCAGCGATCCCCTCGGCCACCTGTCGGCGCAATTATGTGAGACTTTGTGGTTGCAGTTAGGTCGATTCACCGATGAATGTTTCTATCGTCATTGCCGCGCACAACGAAGAACACTTCCTGCCTCGTTGCCTCGACTCTGTGCGCAACGCGAGCGATGTTTTCGGTGAAAGCGTCGAGATCATCGTCGTGTGCAATCGTTGTTCGGATCAGACTGAATCCATAGCTCGCAGGTATGGCTGTGAGACGCTTGCCGATGATTCGCGATGTCTCGCCCGCATTCGGAATCGGGGAGTAGCAAGAGCTTCCGGGGAAATCATCATTACCATCGACGCGGATAGTTGGATGACTCCAGGGCTGATTCGCGACGTTGTCGGGAAGCTTCGCTACGGGCGATACGTCGGCGGCGGCACCTGGATTTATCCGGAGCGAATCTCATTGGGCATCGTTTGCTCCCTGCTGGTCGTAGCGCCGTTTGTTGCGTTTCGGGGCGTCTCGGCGGGACTGTTTTGGTTTCGTAAACGCGACTTTGATATCGTCCGCGGTTTTGACGAGTCCCTTGTCAGCGCTGAGGATCTGGAGTTCGCGCTTAGACTGAAGGCCCTTGGCAAGAAAACCGGGGCGGCGCTACGGCACAGCACGCCGCAACCATATCTGGACATCATGTCGCAAGTTCGACCGCTTCGGTGATTGGTATCTTGCCCGGAATCCACGTTTGGTGGCCGCGATTTTTTCGGGGCGCAACCGCGCTGCCGCAGATCATTTTTACTACGATGCCAGGGACACAAAGGCCTAACAAATTGGTACCGCCAGCTGTACTTGCAGCCACTCGTGCAGTGCATTCATCAGCGGCGCACTGTGCGCCTGATCAAGCAAGAGCCGATCTTCGGCGACAGTCACGCCCCCCTTAGCCTGAGCGTAGTCTTAGCAGATCTTGCCCAACGTTCCGCAGAAGCAAACGCACTTACATAGAGAGCTGTTAGCGCAGATCACATTATCCGCGGGACCGCGAGAGATTTGGCTGCGCAACCCCACGTTCATCGCGCTTTATCGCATAGACAACCTCAAGTGATTTGTCCATTTGTTGATCGACGCCCGCGCTCAACTCGTAGGGGTCAACATCGACGCGGATGTGCGGCGTGACGCCCTTGCCATCGAGCGATTCGCCACTGGAGGTATACCAGCCAAAGATCGGAAGCCGCACCCAATAGCCGCTGCCGACCTTGAAGTTGGCAGCCCCGAGAACGTTGCCGGCGGTCTTCGTGCCCACAATCGTCGCCAGATCGTGTTCGGCGGCGAAACTGGTCACCATCTCCGCGGCGCTGTTGGTCCATTCGTTCACAAGAATGACGATTCGCCGATGAAACGGCTGCGGCCCCAAACCTTGCGTCATGAGAACTACGGACTTGTCCCGAAAACCGAAGCGCTCCCAGCGTCAGAAGCGCTTCGATCTTGTTTGCCGGCATCGGTACCGCGGAAGAGCTTCGCGGTCGTACCCGCTGCGCAGTCGCTTCGGCGTCAAACTGTTTCCAATCGGGATCTTTCCGGGACACATGTAGCTCGCCAGCCTCGCGAAGCCGAGGCTGCCGCCGATATTTCCGCGCAGGTCAACGATCAGGCGATCAGCTCCACGATCCTTGAGTTCCTTGATTGCGGCATCCAGAGCGCGGGTAAACCTCATCCCGAGCGATCCCGAAAAGTACGCGATCTTGAGGAGCCCAACATCGGGCTGGATCATCGAGTGCGCCAGGCTCTTCGGCTCGACAATCGGTGGCCGCTCCTTCGTGCCTTTCTTGGATGGTATCGTGACCTCAACATCACGGCGGCTGTTTCCTTCCGGAGTGGATATTGTCAATCGATATGTTTGCCCGAGCAGGAATCGGGGCATCTCCGGCGGTTGGCAAGCAATGCCGTCTACCGCGATTAAGACATCGCCAGGACGAATGCCGGCGGTGTGGGCCGGTCCGCCATCATATACATCAAGGAAGAACCATCGAGCTCTCGCCGGAATGCTCGAACTGCCGAAGACTTGCGTTAATCGTGTGCTGCGGCAGAAATCTGTTCGCGCTCTCATGATAGAAAACGGTATGGCTTCCGCCGAGCTCCAGGAGAAGCTGCTGCACACCCGTTTCGAAAGCTTCTGTGTCTCCGGCGAGAAGTAGCGGCGTCCGTTCCTCCATGAGCCTGAACCAATCGTCGTAGTTCACTCCTCCGACGTTGAAGTGATGCTTGAGGACCTGCTTTCTGATTGCCCCAAGAATCTCCGTTCGTTCACGTTCGCTCAATGACATTGCGGTTCCTTTCATTTCTTGCCTGCCTCTGGAGCAACGCGGTCCGCGGCTCCTTCGACAATGAATGCGGCCCAATAGTACGGCAGCGCTGACCGGCCGAATTTGCTCACCATGTCGCGCTTTGCCGCAGCGAGCGCCGAGAGCCGGCGGCATGTTCGCGGCGAGGTGTCCATAAAACTGCTTCATCAGAAACGATGAGAACGTGTCGTCGATTGACCACAGTGTCGACACGACCGATCTGGCGCCCGCCAGGAGAAACGCCCGGGATAGTGCGGCGATGCCTTCCTCGCCCTCGACCGGACCGAGTGCTGAATCGCACGCAGACAGGACTACCATGTCGGCATTGAGTCGCATTTGAACGATCTCAGACGCCTGCAGAAACCCGTCTTCGCCGTGCGCCGGATCGCTGCCGCAGCACACAGGGCCGAACGGTCCGGGTCCACGTTGCTCGCGAATCCGTGCACCGCCAGATGAATGTATCGATAGCTCGCAAGATCGGCCCGTTTGAAGGCAGACTCGGTCGCATCCGGGCCTAGCAAGATCGTGTTTGATGGTCCACGAACGGCCGATTCCGCAGCCTGCACCTCATCGCTGGACGCAGGGCAGATCGTTAAGGTTGTCGGCGTCGTATCCTCTCGTGAGCGCAACCTGTTTCAGTTCTCCGCCAGAATAAGGAACTCCGCCGACCGCCGAGAAGGGTATGCGAAAAAACGCGGGACCTTCGTTCCTGCGTCGTTGAGCAAGAAAGAATCCCGTCGCGGACGGCGCATACGTGACGCTGTGAGACTCGACGACGTACTTACCACCCGCTGTCAACGAGTGCATCGAATGGCACGAGATCCAGACGACCGTCCGGTACCACCACGAGATTCTCTTTTTGCTTCGCCTCCGATATGGGCTGGAGAAGCGCGTCGTAGAGCCGTCGACCCTCAACATCGGCGGCTTGCTTCGCCTTGACCGCTTTCAGATACGCCGCCGCCAACACGTCGATCCGCTGCCTGGCTGGCAACTCGACGATCCTCGCGTTGGAATGCGTAATGACGAGGCAATACGATTGCGGATCTGCGATTACGTACTCGAGGATGACCATCGACGGACTGAGACTCTGCTGCACGCGCGCGATGCCGATGGTCTCGCGGGAGCGTGCCTTCAGAATGCTGATGTCCGGCGTTACCCATCGGGCTTGCTCGGCCATAAAAATCTGATCGCGGATTCGTTGTACGTCGCGAGGCGGAGTCGGAGCCATCAACTTAATCCTGAAGCCGGGCGATAGTCCGTCTCTGTGTTCGCGGCCTCACCGGGCCGGGCTGATCCCGACATCAGCAGATCGGCCAGAACACGCCCGCGGACCTGCTCCACAATCGAATAGGCTTTGGGTAGTTGGTGCAAGTGTTTCGCCACCAGCGAGAAGTGTTCCGTGTAGATCTCGCTCGATGCGTTGATAACGGCCGTTTTTGCAAGGACGCTGGAATAGTTGCCAACGAGGGAGTCTACGAAGACCGATGCCCGATCATAGGCATCATCGGCGTCCGCATACCTGCCCTGGCGTACTTCAACCTCCGCGACGGTCTTCAAGCGCTCGGGCACGGACCACGTATCGCCGCTCGCCTGCGTCGAAGCGGCCGCAAGCGTGGCAAAGTGCTCCGCTTTTGCCAGGTCTCCGCTATCCCGAAATATCTCGGCCAATTGCGACTGGGCATCCGCAAGCTCCCGGGTAAAACCATGGACCTGCGACAGCGCAATCGACTTTTCAAGCAATCGTACGGTGCCAGTGTCCGGTCGCCGCGTGCTCTCGCGATTCCTGCCCGCCAGATTGAGCGCGACCGACTGATGCAGGAAGCGCTTTTCTCTGTTCCGCTCGCGCCATGATGTCGTCGTCGAGATGCTGGGCAGCATCCAACTGGCGCAGCCCGATCAGGGCTGTCACTCGTTGCTCGTTCGTGTTGAATGGAAATCCAGCGTCCGGCGTAGCTGCGGCGATTTTTGAGGCGTTGTCGAAGTACGGAAGCGCCTGGTCGTAGAGCTTGGATTCAACCAGACCGATTCCCAGGGCCGTCATATATCTGATTTGAGCGCCCGCATCGCCGTTCTTCGCGGCCTCCGCCAGAGCGCCGCCAACGTTCTTGCGGGCTGTTTCAAGATCGCCATCATAGAAAGCCGCGATTCCCAATTGGGCGAGAGCTCGATACTGCCATTTCGCATTTCCGAGATCGCGGGCCAGTGCTGCGACCTGCTGCCAGTCCTCGCGCATCGCGCGCGAATCGAACTCCCCGTCGATGTCGCCTTTCACGATCAGGCAGAACATGCGCAACTCCTTGTCCTTCTGGAGTATCGGATTGGATTCGAGATCTTTGGCTAATTGCGCCGATGTTTCAGGCAGAGGGTGCTGCTCGCTGTTCGA
Organism: Terriglobia bacterium; assembly: GCA_963718155.1. GTDB lineage: Bacteria > Acidobacteriota > Terriglobia > Bryobacterales > Bryobacteraceae > BOG-234. Next base: position 33,012 of record CAVQYP010000016.1, read on the forward strand.
TCTGATGAGCGCCGAGCCTCGCATAGAGCGCGTTCCTCTGGTCTCCGGCAGCAAGGAACATCCTCTCAGCCTCGGCGAAGTCTGGGCCGGCATCGGCCCAATTGTAGAGATCCGCCAGTCGCAGTGCATGCTGCAGTCTTCTCGGCGGCCGCTGGTTGGGACTGCGCGGCCAATCTCGGCAGAGGGGACGTCAGAATCAGAAAAAGAGTTATGGGAAATGAAGCGCGCACATTATTCCTCCGGTTTAGTCCACGAATACTGAATACTGACGCCACGACGAGGTGCCCTTGCGAATCGCCAGCGTGTATCGACCGGGCTCGACTGTTCGCAGATCGATCCGGGCGGATAGCGTTTCAGTGGTTCCGTCGAATTTGGCCGTTCCGGTCGTTTGGGCTTTGATCTCGCCCGCGCTATTGCGGAACTGTAATGAGTACTGGCCATCTTCCGAGCCGAGCGGAAGCCGTATCTGAAGATTCAGTAAGGTTCGCCGCAAATGCGGTGCGTCTTCTGGTCCCTGTGACGGAGTCTGAGCAGATCTCTCCGATGTCCTGTCATGGAAGTCCAGAACCGCAGTCAGCGGCGCGACCTCCGTTATCTGCTCGGGGGAACGCTGTGTCGGCCAGAAAGTCTTGCGGCCAAAATACCAGCCACGATCACGACCGCCAGAAACAGCGCGAGCGCTCCGTAGCGCCGTCTATTGCGGCGGGAGCAATACGCGTTCCGATACTCGTTGTAGGCGGTGAAACACGGAGAGCACGTTGCGATGTGGTCAATCAAATCGTCAATTTCGGGAACGGATAGGCGACGTGCCGCCGACCGCTTCGAGCGTGCTCGCCTCGGGGCAGTTAATCCGCTCGGGATTCGGGAAATCTGACGGAAGTGCTTCCTTGGCTGCTGCCAGCAGGTCTATTTCATCCCGGCGATCGAATTTCGGCTGTGTTGGACGGTTGGCCATCAGTCGCCTTCCTCCGATACGCGTCGCCGAAGATGAGTCTTGATCAGGTCCTCATATGCGCTTCTGAAGACCGTAGTAATACCGCGATTTGGCTTGTTTCACCGAGATGCGTAGAAAGTCGCTGACTTCCTTCCATGAGAATCCAAGCATACGCAGATGAAGCGTGTGCGCGATTTCGTGCGGCAGAAAAGGCAGGAAAAGTTCGAGCGTGAGTCGCCATTCCAGTTCCGCGACCGAATCTGGGCCTCTCAACCGGTGATTTGTCTCAAGCTCACGCGCGAGTCCTTCGAGAGCGAGACGATGGTCTCGAAGCCGTCGTGATCGAACACTGTGATGAAACGCCGTAATCAAGTAGCCATTCAGATTGCGCCCGACCTCTGGCGCGGCGCGAAGCCGGGCCGAGACCGCGATCACAACTTCTTCAAGAGTCTCGGCTGCGCTCGGGCCGTCGTGCAACTCCCTCTCGACGTGGCGGAACGCCCAGGGCCACATTCGTTTGGCCAGTTCATGAACCCGCGGATCGACGGACTGATCGTGATCGTCCTTGGGTCGAATCCAGAAGGGAGGAATCCGGCTTGAGTCAGGGCGGAACATCCAGTTCTCGTTTTTACGGCTCGTCGTCCTGCCGGTGCCAATTGCCGGACAGCTCACAGGTGCAGATAATTACGAAACACCAGCAACCGCGCTTCCATTCGAATAAGAGTTACGCGCCGCGAAAAGTCCCAAAACATTTTGATGCACGGCTCGCCATCATGATTACGATGGATGCGACGCGCGCACAGTGGATTAATATTCGCCTGAAGGGTCACCGTTGCGAAGGAAGCTGGCTCGAAAAGTGCGAGCGGCGCGGATTAATCCCCTTGGGACTCGAAGAATCATCAACTTAGCAATGCCAGCCTGAATTTTCGTGTAACCGTTTTTTCACTGACGCATCGACTGTCCGATTTGTCACTTTTTGCTGCCCAGCTCCCGCGCAGTGAGCCGCACGCGAATCACTGCGCCAAGTCCGCTTGCCCCATGTCCGCTGATTTTGTGCCGTGCCAGGCCACTACAAAAGGTGGTTGATCTTTCTCTAAACCCGTCAGGATGATCGCTTTTTTTGCCGGACATAGCAGCCGACCCGTGCGTTTGATGTTTGGCCCAAACGCCTCCGCCTATTCCAATATTGACGGGGCTGTTGGTTTTCGTGCTTGACATGCGACTGTAGTCGCGGTAGATTGTGACTGTAGTCGCATTTTACCGAGAGGGCCGATGAGAAACCCTGACGACGGTTCCCGAACGACTAGATTATCGTTCTGCTAGTATCTATACTATACAAACATTTTCGTGCAAGAATGGTTTATGCCATTCACGACGAAGCGGAAGACGCTGAATCTTACAGCGGATGAGAAGCAGCGACTGGAAAGTTTGAGGCGTTCTCGGAGCGGAGAAAAGCGCGAGACGTTGCACGCAGGAATAGTTCTGGATCTGGCCAGCGGCATGAGCGACGGGGCTGTAGCCCGCAGCAATAACGTTAATCGCCACACGGTTGCGCTGTGCGCTCGCAAGTTTCTTCAGTTCGGGCTGGAGGCGGCGCTGGGAGAGCTGCCAAGACCAGGAAAGAGTCGGCGTATTCCGGATGATGCCATTACATGGGTTCTGCACGTGGCTTGTCAGAAGCCGAAGGAACTTGGTTACGCGCACGAGCTGTGGACCTATTCGTTGCTGCAGGAGTATGTAAGGAAGCATTGCAAGGCGGCTAATCACCCGAGTTTGACAGAGTTGAGCCGGTCCCGACTGCACCGGATTCTAACGCAGGGTGAAATTCGTCCACACAAGATCCGCTATTACGTAGAACGCCGGGACCCGGAGTTCGAGCCAAAGATGGCTGAAGTGCTGCATGTCTACAAGGAAGTAGAGATCGTCAATGCGGGATTGCTGGAAGGCGCAATAAGAGAGCCTTCCGTCGTCACGATCTCCTATGACGAGAAGCCCGGTATTCAGGCGCTGGCCACCACAACTCCGGATCGGCCGCCTGCCCCGAATCAATTCGCGAGCCACCTTCGCGACTATGAGTACAAACGTCTCGGCACTGTCTCGCTGTTGGCCGGCCTTGATCTTCACACGGGCCGGGTTACCGAAATTGTCAGGGACCGGCACGCCAGCGCAGACTTCATCGTGCTGCTGGGAAAACTGGACGAGATATACCCGACTCAAACCCGCATTCGCCTGCTGCTCGACAATCACTCCGCGCATATTTCCAAAGAGACGCAGGGCTGGCTTAGTCTTCACCCCAACCGATTCGAATTCGTCTTCACGCCAAAACATGGCTCGTGGCTCAATATCGTTGAAACCATGTTCAGCAAGATGGCGCGAAGCATGTTGCGCGGTATCCGCGTCGCCACTAAACAGGAACTCATCGACCGCATCCACCTCTATTTCGACCGAATCAACGCAGATCCAGTGATCTATCGCTGGAAGTTCAAAATGGACGAAATCGACATTGTCTAGATTTCAACAGAACGATCATCTAGGAGCCAGGGAACGAGAGCTGGTGGACGCGATCTTTGCGCTGGGGAACCGCGCTTCGGCGGAGGAAATCCGCGCCCGTCTGGTCAACCCGCCCAGCGATTCATCAGTTCGCGTTATGCTCGCGAGGCTTGAGAAGAAAGGCTTTGTGAAACACCAGCGGCAAGGTCTCCGCTACATCTACTCGGCCACAACCTCGCCGACGGTCGCAAAGCGCACGGCGCTACAACGATACCTGGAGACCTTCTTCGGCGGCTCACGGCAAGAGATGTTGACGGCTCTGATCAGTGAGTCACGCTTAAGCGACGACGAATTCGACGCACTGAAAGCTGAGATTGACCGCGTCCGCAATGAAAGTAAGAAACAGTCATGACCCAAATCATTGATAGCGCAATGCTTCTGTTGAGTAGTTCGCTTGTCGCATCAATTCTCGGCAAGGCGACCCTCATCGCAACACTGGGCCTTCTGGGCGCGTGGCTGACCCGTAGAAGCCCCGCAGCGGTTCGCCATGCGGTGCTGGCTGCGTCGTTAGCTGCGCTGCTGGCGTTGCCTATCGCCTCGATCCTGATCGAGCCGATCCGCATCTCACTCCCGGCCTCCACTCAGGAGTGGACGCCGCCGTCTCTTTTCCCCGCGTCTATGGATGCGACTCAACCCACCGCGGCGATGGACGGAGGCGTTGCCGCCGCGTCTACCACCCAACGCTGGCGAGGTCCTTCGCCGTCTGCCGTACTGTTCGCTGTATGGATCGCGGGAACGACGTTTTTCCTGCTTCGAATGATCTTCGGCCTCCAGCAGGTCCGGGCGTTGCGCCAGTTCGGCCTGCCCTGGCGCGATGGTCAGTCGATCGTGAACCAGCTAGCGCTGGATGCCGGCATTCAGCGGCGTGTGGAAGTCTTGCTGCACGAATCGTTGCCCGCACCGGTGACCTGCGGCTTCGTGCGTCCGGCGATCGTGCTCCCTCCCGACACGCAGGCTTGGGAAACAGAGGACCTGAACAGGGCTATCGTGCATGAACTCGAGCATGTGCGCCGCTTCGATTGGGCAAGCCATTGCTGGCTCGGATTGCATGTGCGGTGTACTGGTTCCACCCTTTGGTGTGGGTCGCGTGGCGGCAATTCGCGCTCGAAGCGGAGCGCTCCTGCGATGACGCCGTGCTGGCGCGATCGGAGGCCACGGCCTATGCCGATCAACTGGTCGGGCTGGCCCGGCGATTGTCAGCGGCTCAAAAATCACCGGCATTGGCGATGGCGAACAGGTCCGATTTATCGGCGCGTGTCGGTTCGGTGCTCGACGTCAGGAGGGCGCGCGGCCGCGCAAGCGCGTTGCTGGCGGCGGTTGCCTGCGCTGCCGCCGTGGCGATCGTGCTGACTTTGTCCCCGCTCCGAATGGTTGCCGCGCCGCAATCGGCGGTGCCGGCACAGAACGAAAACAAGCGGAAATTTGAAGTAGCTTCGGTAAAGCCCGCCGACACCACTGACCTGCGAGCCTCGATCCAGCCTGACGGCGACCATTTCCTCGCCAGCGCAACCCTCAAAGCGCTCATCGGATTCGCATACGATGTGGAAGACCACGACATCGTCGGCGGACCGTCTTGGATGAATTCCGGCGCTTGGGTCATTGACGCAAGAACCGGCGGCGCGACAAAGCCGCCGCTGTCGGAGTTTCAGCAGATGCTCCAGTCCCTGCTCTCCGATCGGTTCAAACTCGTCGTGCATCGCGAGACTCGCGAAGAGTTCGTCTATGAGCTGTTGCCGGCCAAAAGCGGCAGCAAGCTGAAGGCATCTGCCTCTCCCGGCAGTCCGCGCCTGCACAATGGAAGAGGCCAGATGGGCGGACAGTCGGCCGATACAGGAATACTCGCCAGAATGCTCTCAGGACGCCTCGGCCGTGTGGTCATCGACAAAACGGGCCTCACTGGCCGCTACGATTTCGAGCTGACTTAGGTGCCTGCGCCGGGCGAGCGCGATGACGGCGCTATTGCCGGATCGATCTCGGACCCTGAGGCACCGACGCTCTTCACGGCGTTGCAGGAACAGCTAGATGATCGTTCTGTTGAAATCTAGACAATGTCGATTTCGTCCATTTTGAACTTCCAGCGATAGATCACTGGATCTGCGTTGATTCGGTCGAAATAGAGGTGGATGCGGTCGATGAGTTCCTGTTTAGTGGCGACGCGGATACCGCGCAACATGCTTCGCGCCATCTTGCTGAACATGGTTTCAACGATATTGAGCCACGAGCCATGTTTTGGCGTGAAGACGAATTCGAATCGGTTGGGGTGAAGACTAAGCCAGCCCTGCGTCTCTTTGGAAATATGCGCGGAGTGATTGTCGAGCAGCAGGCGAATGCGGGTTTGAGTCGGGTATATCTCGTCCAGTTTTCCCAGCAGCACGATGAAGTCTGCGCTGGCGTGCCGGTCCCTGACAATTTCGGTAACCCGGCCCGTGTGAAGATCAAGGCCGGCCAACAGCGAGACAGTGCCGAGACGTTTGTACTCATAGTCGCGAAGGTGGCTCGCGAATTGATTCGGGGCAGGCGGCCGATCCGGAGTTGTGGTGGCCAGCGCCTGAATACCGGGCTTCTCGTCATAGGAGATCGTGACGACGGAAGGCTCTCTTATTGCGCCTTCCAGCAATCCCGCATTGACGATCTCTACTTCCTTGTAGACATGCAGCACTTCAGCCATCTTTGGCTCGAACTCCGGGTCCCGGCGTTCTACGTAATAGCGGATCTTGTGTGGACGAATTTCACCCTGCGTTAGAATCCGGTGCAGTCGGGACCGGCTCAACTCTGTCAAACTCGGGTGATTAGCCGCCTTGCAATGCTTCCTTACATACTCCTGCAGCAACGAATAGGTCCACAGCTCGTGCGCGTAACCAAGTTCCTTCGGCTTCTGACAAGCCACGTGCAGAACCCATGTAATGGCATCATCCGGAATACGCCGACTCTTTCCTGGTCTTGGCAGCTCTCCCAGCGCCGCCTCCAGCCCGAACTGAAGAAACTTGCGAGCGCACAGCGCAACCGTGTGGCGATTAACGTTATTGCTGCGGGCTACAGCCCCGTCGCTCATGCCGCTGGCCAGATCCAGAACTATTCCTGCGTGCAACGTCTCGCGCTTTTCTCCGCTCCGAGAACGCCTCAAACTTTCCAGTCGCTGCTTCTCATCCGCTGTAAGATTCAGCGTCTTCCGCTTCGTCGTGAATGGCATAAACCATTCTTGCACGAAAATGTTTGTATAGTATAGATACTAGCAGAACGATAATCTAGGACTGCGCTTGCAGTCCGCGAAAGGTCCCGTCCAATATCTGGTGATCGATCGCGCCGAGAAATCCACGCCGAACTGACGGGTCAAACCCAGGCCGCCGTCATTCTGCGCAAAAACGGTGTGTTTGGCATACCATTCGTCGGGCCGAAGTCATCGCACCAGGAGATACCTAATCCCTGCAGAGCACTCCAGCGCGTCAATAGTCGCCTCCAGAGCTGCGCAATTCCAGAAATCTCGCGTAGCAGGGTGAGCAGTGCGTGATGTGATACCACACGCCCTGTTCGTCCATCTCATCCTCCTTCGTAATGCTGTCGGGATTCGCAGCCAGGTTGCGCACCACCGCATCATCTGGGACATCCCCGCCGCTCCGGATTCAGGATAGCCCCGAAGTATCCCGCGTTGAATGTCACCTTGCAGGCGGCAATACTTTTCTTCGGGCGACTCGTTCATCGACCAATAATTTTAGCGCGTGCCACGGCGTTACATAATGTCGGCGATCCTCCGAACCAGCCGCCGGAACCGGCGGTGGAGCGTGTTCGGGGCGTTCGCCGACACGCTGACCGATTTCATGCCAATGGTAGCCAGCCCTGAGCATTCTGTATACCTCCAGTTCGCTTTTCCTTCCCATTTCCCGGACCTTCTTTTCAAACCACTGAATATCCAGATTCGTTTGGTATCCGCGTTCGGTATCGACCGTATCCGCGATCAGGGCGTCCCTCCGGTATCCTTCGAGCGCATCGAGCGATATATTCAGGGCGAGATGCTCGCGTCCGCCCGGATCTTCAAGAATATGCGCCGTTCGCTTTGCGGTCCTGTAGACTCGAAAGCTTGGGTGACAACCGAGGTCCTCCCTGTATTGGCGCCATAGCTGATGGATTGCGAGGTCGGTTACCTCCGACACTCGCCAAACGTCCCCCAGAACTCTCCTCGACAGGGCTCTCAGCTTCTCCTGAATGGGAATAACGGCTTCGATCCATCCGAAGCAGATCGTTTCACCGTTGTCGTCAGTGTCGTTCAGATAGATCGGAATCACCGACTCGCCATCTCTCTGCGGATCGTAGTCAAACGGAATTGCAATCACCGCCATAGTGCACTCCCAAAAATGTTTTGTCCAAAAATCCCGTTCTGAGCCCTTATATGTATAAGGCCTGTGAAAGGCGAGATGTCCCGTTCGGGTCGCAGCGATCGGCAATTGATTAGTTCGAAAAAGGACCACAGTCTGAGATGCCGGAATTAGCGATCGGACAGAACGAGCAAAGCCAGCGCCTCGGAGTAAAACTCAGGAGGGAACTCGGTGACACTATTCTCGGCCTGCTCGATGACGACGCAGTTGAGGACATCGTGCTCAACCCAGATTCCACGCTTTGGGTCAAGCAAATGGGTTCCGGCTTTACGCGTGTCGGGCAGATGTCCGGCAGCCAGGCCGTGTGCGCGATGAACACCATCGCCTCGATGAGGTCTATGGTTCTGAACTACGAAAGGCCGGTGCTGGAGACTGAACTGCCCCTTGACGGGAGCCGATTCGAAGGACTGATTCCGCCGGTTGTACGGCATCCTGTTTTCGCAATTCGCCGCCGGCCCAGGCGAATCTTCACGCTCGATCAATATTGCCAGTCCGGGATTCTCACCGGCAAAGCCGATCCCTTGAATCGCTTGCGACGGAGGGAGAACTTCGCCGATCAGCTGGCCGGGCTATCGCATGCCGATGTCATCCGCGCCGCTATCGCTGCGAAAAAGAACATTCTCACGGCGGGTTCCACGGGTTCGGGGAAGACGACTTTTACTAATGCGATCCTCGACGGGATCGCAGACATTTCGCCGCATGATCGCGTGATCTCGATAGAGGACACTACCGAACTTCAGTGTTCCGTCGCGAACTACGTGGACCTGCGCGCGGTGGGAAGCGTAACGATGCTCGATTGCCTGCGCGCCTGCATGCGCCTGAAGCCGAGTCGAATCGTGGTGGGCGAAGTGCGCGGCGCTGAAGCGCACACGATGTTGAAGGCCTGGAATACGGGGCATCCTGGCGGTGCGGCGACAGTCCATGCCAACGACGCTCTCAGCGGATTGATTCGACTGGAAAGCCTGGTCGCGGAAGCGACCAGCGCTCCTCAGCAGCAGTTGATTGCGGAGGCCGTCGATCTGGTGGTCTTCATTGATGAAGAGGCCAGCCTCTCGGCGGGCCGGAAGGTCAGAGAAGTGGCGCTCGTGACTGGTTACCGGGACGGCCGGTATCAGCTCGAGTACGTGTAGTTCATCGCAATTGATCAGACAGAAAAGGAGAACGGAATGAAATTCAGACGTTTTGATTGGACTCGGAGAAATCTCTCCCGAGTTCTGATGTTCACGGCGGCGGTTCTCACGCTCGCGATTCACGCGTCCGCGGCTCCCGCGGGCGGCGGGCTGCCCTGGGAAGCGCCGATGACAGCGATCGCCACGTCACTGACGGGACCCGTGGCCTATGCGATCGGGTTGATCGGTATCGCAATCGCGGGCGGCACCATGCTGTGGGGCGGGGATCTTGGCGAGGTCGGACGCAAAGCGTGCATGATCGGCCTGGTTATTGCGGTTCTCGTTTTCGCCGCGCCCATGCTGAGTTCTGCATTCGGCGTGGCTGCGGCGCTGGTTTAACTGAGGTTTGTCACGGTATGGACGACGCCACAAGAACACGCGAAATTCCGATTCACCAGTCGGCCAATCGGCCCAATACCCTCCTCGGAGCGGACCGTGAAATGGTGCTCCTCGCGATCATGATCGCTTTCGGTATGGGATTAAGTCTGGCGACGTGGTGGGGAGTGGTTTTGGCGGCGTTGTTCTGGGTCGGGGCAGTGGCGGTTTTGCAGCGAATGGGCAAAGCCGATCCACTGCTCCGGCAGGTTTATCTAAGGCACATCCGGTACGAAGACTGGTATCCGGCGAAGAGCGGAATCTACTCCGCCAGTGTTCAGCCGCCCATGAAGTGGAAGTGAAGCAGTGGAAGTGCAACAGTAATCGCCGAAGAAAGGAGACGAGGAATCGTGCAGCTATATCGAACATCGCCGGAAGCCGGTCGGTCTCGCCGATCTGCTGATGCACCACGCTCTGATAGACGACGGCATTCTCCTCCAGCAGGACGGTTCGTTGCTGGCTGGCTGGACGTATCGCGGGCCGGACATGATGTCGAGCCCTCCATCTGAAATGGATGCACTGAGCGCTCGCCTGAATTCCGTTTTGAAGCTCGGCAGCGGCTGGATGCTGCAATGCGACGCGATTCGACGCGAAGCTCCGGGTTACCCCAGGACCGGCGCGTTTCCCGATCCGGTAACGCAGGTTATCGATGATGAGCGGCGGCAGCAATTCATGGCGGAAGAAGCGCATTACGAGAGCGAATACTTCCTGACCCTCACTTACCTGCCGCCTGTCGAGATGGAGCAGAAAGTTCAGGGCTTCATGTTCGAGGGCCGCAAGTCCGGCAGCGCTTACACCGCCGCACAGATGCTGGAACGCTTCCGTTCCCAGCTCGAACGGTTCGAGAACGTGTTCGGAACGCTCTTCAAGACGGAACGCCTGGCTCGCGTCAAGACAGAGGATGATCTTGGCGGTCTGCATGTTCACGACCACTTGCTGCGGTACGTGAGACGATGCATCTCCGGCAACGATCACCCGTTTGCGGTGCCGCAGATTCCCGTGTTCCTGAACGATGTTCTCGCCTGTGAGGATTTCTGCGGCGGTATCGAACCCCGTATCGGGCAGAAGCATATCCGCGTCCTCGCGATCGACGGATTCCCGCGCAGCAGTTCGCCGGGTTTGCTCCGCGAGTTGGATTCTCTGTCGGTCGAATACCGCTGGAACACCCGCGCGGTCATGCTGGACGCGCAGAGAGGCCGAAGCCATCCTCGACAAGACGAGGAAGAAGTGGCGGTCGAAAATCCGCGGCTGGCGGGATCAGGTTCTCAAAACCGAGAGCGGCGCCGTAAACCTCTACGCCGCCGAAATGGCCGGCGACGCCGAACAGGCGATGAGCGTCGCCAGTTCCGGCGATGTGCATTTCGCCTGGTACAGCTCGAACATCATCTGCATGGACGAGGACGTTGAACGCCTGAATCAAACCACCCGCACGGTCATGAAGACGCTGCAGCATATCGGGTTCTCCTGCCGTATCGAAACGGTCAACGCCGTCGAGGCATGGCGGGGAAGCCTTCCGGGTGACGGTTACAGAAACGTTCGCCGGAATCTGCTGCACACGCTGAATGTCGCCGACCTGCTGCCGATCACGGCGGTCTGGGCGGGGCAGCGCGAGAATCCTTCGGCGCTGATGCCGCAGGAAGAGTCCGCCTCTCTTGTACGCCGCCACCAGCGGTTCCACGCCATTTCGATTCAATTTGCATGTCGGCGATCTCGGCCACACGATGATCTGCGGGCCTTCCGGTGCCGGTAAATCCACCCTTCTCGGCCTGCTTGCGGCGCAGTGGTTCCGCTACCCCGGAGCGCAGGTCTTTGCGTTCGACCGGGGCTATTCGCTCCACGTTCTCACGCAAGCGGTCGGCGGCGAGTTCTACGATCTGGCTGGTCCCGGAACGGATCTGGCGTTCTGCCCGCTTCGCGCACATCGATTCAGATTCGGATCGCATTTGGGCCGTGGGTTGGATCGAGGCTCTTTGCAGGCTTAACGGCCAGGTGATCAGTCCGTCGCAAAGAAACCGGATCGCGGAAGGCGTTGAGAGTCTGCGCATTTCTCCGACTCGCTCGCTGACCGAGTTGAGGACCAACGTTCAGGACGAAGCTGTTCAGGCTGCGCTCCAGCACTACACGTTGGGAGGGCCTTTGGGCCAGCTCCTGGACGCGGAAGCCGACGCACTCGGTAACGGCAGGTTCCTGACCTTTGAGACGGAGCATCTTCTTCAGCTTGACGAAAAGGCAGTCTTGCCGGTCCTGCTGTATCTGTTCCGGCAAATCGAAAAGCGTCTGGATGGTTCGCCAACGCTGGTGCTGCTCGACGAAGCGTGGAGCTACCTGAAGCACGATCTGTTCCGCGAGCGCATGCGGGACTGGCTGAAGACGATGCGAAAGCAGAACGGCGTCGTGGTCATGGCAACCCAGCAATTGAGCGACATCCTGAGTTCCGGGATCTCAGACGCCATCCTCGAAGCCTGTCCGACCAAGATTCTGCTGCCGAATGCCGAATCGAAGAGCCCGAACTCCAGAGCATTCTATGAGCTCGTCGGCCTGAACCAGCGGGAACTCGACATTCTGCAAACCAGTATCCCGAAGCAGCACTATTACGTGGTTTCGCCGCTGGGCCGTCGCCTGGTGGACATGGGCGTGGGAAAGGTCGCGTTGTCGTTCGTGGGCGTCAATGGCCGCGAGGAGCGGCTGCTGATGGAGCAAATAAGGAAGCAATTCGGAGATGGATGGAGGTCGGAGTGGCTTCGCTTCCGAGGTCTCGGTAGTTGGGCGGATTACCTCCGTCGCCTCGCGGCGGAATTTGAAGGAGATTCAAAATGCGCAAAAGCATCATAGTGATCGCGGGTTTGTTTGCGATGGCGGAGTTCGGAAGCACGCCGCCTTCGGTCCACGCGGCTGTGCCGATACCGTTCGCAACCGAGTTCACGCAACTGCTGAATTATGGCCAGTTGCTCAGCGTCAACCTGACGGCGGCCACCCAGCTTGCCAACGAGATCCAGCAGTTGCAGAACTCGATCCGAAATCTTGTGCGCCTTCCGAACCAGATCTTCGGGCCGATACAGGCGGACATCAATGCCCTGGCCGGAGTCGTTCAGGGTGGCTTCTCGCTGGCCTATTCGATGGCGAATCTGGATGCGCAGTTTACAAACCGGTTCAAAGGGTTCGCCGGATTCACGCCGAACAACTACTACCAGAACTACCAGACCTGGTCGCAGACTTCGCTCGATACGACTCTCGGCACGTTGCAGGCGGCCGGCATGCAGGGCCAGCAGTTGCAGAACGAGCAGGCCGTGCTGACCTCGCTTAGAACAATGGCTCAAACCTCGGATGGCGCAGTGGAGGCGCTGCAGGTTCTCGGCCAGATCTCAGAGCAGGAAGTTCAGCAGCTCATGAAGCTGCGCGAACTGATGCTGGCCGATCTTCAGAGCAAACAGGCATTTCAGGCCGCAGTGATCCAACAACAGGCGAACGGCGAAGCCGCGGCCCAGCAGTTCTTTCAGTTCGGCGGCGCTACCGGCGATGGTCTGACGTTTCTGCCGGGCTGGCATTAAGGACGACGTTGCGTTGAGAAGAGGATGAAATGCTAAGGAACGCGCTTCAGAATCGCGCGAGTTGGAGTGCTTCTCATCGCCGTCGGCGTCGGTCAGCTTCGGGCAGGCTCCGCCGTTCGTCTCGACGAACCCGAGCCAGATCCTGAATGCGTTCCAGGCTGCGCGGGGGAATTGGGTAGCGAACATCGCCGGGTACGCGAACGCGCTTTTCGGCGCGCTTGCGCTGATCGAGTTCGCCTGGAGCGCTGCGGTCATGGTTCTGGAGAAGGCGGATCTTCAGTCGTGGACCGCTGCGCTGGTGCGGAAGATCATGTGGATCGGCGGCTTCTACATGTTGCTGATCAACGGCCCGACGTGGATACCGTTCATCATCGATAGCTTCACTCAGATCGGCCAGAATTCTTCCGGCGTCGTGAGCATCTCGCCCAGCAACGTCTTCGGGCAGGGTCTCGCCGTAGCGGGCGCGCTTTCGAACGGCTTTAGCGTTGCCGGCTTCCTGACGCAGCCCGCAGTTATCCTGTCTCTGGTATTCGCGGCCATCATCGTGGTGATTTCTTCGCAATGATCACGATCCAGTTCATGGTCGCCATGGTGGAGAGTTACATCGTCGTCGCAGCGGGATTCATCTTCCTTGGCTTTGGTGGCTCCCGATGGACAGCGCCCTACGCCGAACGGTACATCGGTTTGGCTGTCTCGAATGGCGTCAAGATCCTCGTCATTTACCTGCTGATCTCCGTCGGAACAAACCTCGGCAATGCGTGGGTCGCAGAGGCACAAGGAGCCTCGACATCGGCAACTCCCGAAATGGTGGCGCTGGACGTGATGGCAGCGGCGCTGATGTACATGATGCTGTGCTGGCAGATCCCGAAGCTGTTCTCCGCAGTGCTGGGCGGCTCTCCGGCGTTATCGGGTGGAGATCTCATCGCAGCGGGTAGTTCCCTTGTAGTTGGCACTGCCGCCGTCGCGGCAGCAGCGTCGGGCGGCGCGGGCGTGCTCGCAGGCGGTGCCCGGACGTATGGCGGTGTCGCAGCAGCAGCGAATGCCGGCGCTGGAGGCTTCGGGTCCGACGGGACTCGGGAGGCGGTTCAGTGCCGCCGCCATCCACAGGTGGTGCCGGAGAGCCTGCGGGATCAGGCTACGTCCGGCAGCCCGACCCGCCGGTTAGTTCAGTGTCGTCGGCAGCGGACGTCGCCCAGGCGTCGCGCAAAACATCGCCGCCAAGCGGCGCAATTGGCCAAGCTGCTGACGCAGCGGGAAAAGCTCAGGACACGTTCGGTTCGATGTCTGCGCGGATGCGGAATCTTGGGACGGCGTCTGAACTCGGTGCTCCCTCCGGATCACGCGCCGCATTCGACTCCGCCGCGAATGGATATTGATCACCACGAATAGGAAGGAAGACATGAGACTCGCCCTGAAGACCAAAGCCAGTACGGCAGATTCGTCGCCGTTCAACCCATATGTTGCCGCCCGTCGTGAATGGGACGAGCGCTATGGGGATCTCATCACGCGAGCGAAAAACTGGCGATTCATCGCCATGTTGAGCGCGATTGCGACCGTCGTCGCGGTAGCGGGAATCGTCGTATTGTCGGCCCGAACCAAGGTGGTTCCCTTCGTCGTCGCAATTGATTCACTCGGAAGAACAGTAGCGGCTGGCCCGGCGGAGGTGACTACGACTACAGACGAAAAGCTCAAGAAGGCTGTCCTGTTCACGTGGATTGAAGACCTGCGGCTCGTCACCACCGATCCCTTCGCGCAGCGAAAGGCGATTGACCAGCGTTTATGCGCACCTGGCAATGGGTAGCGAAGCGCAGGCGTTCGTCACCGCGTTCTATCGCGCCGACCCGCCGCAGAAGCGGGGGCAGACGCAAACCGTCAGTATCGACGTGAAATCCGTTCTGCCCAATAGCAACCGAACATATGAGATCGAGTGGATCGAGACCACCCACGATCTGAACGGCGGAATCCTCTCCACCGATCACTGGAAAGGCTCCTTCACATCGCACTCAATCCCCCGACAGAGGAACTGTTGATGCGTGTCAACCCACTTGGGATTTACGTGACGGATGCAGCCTGGACCAAGGTCTTGTAGTTTTCGATCGAAAGGAATAACAGTTATGTCGCGAGTACCATTTCTTATTTCACTGTTTACGGTAAGGGCACTGTTCGGTCAATCCAGTCCGGTTGATCCTCAGAGCCCACCGGCAAGTTCCGCGGTACAGGTGAAACGGACACCGGCTGCCCCGACCAGTGCCGCACCCAATCCAGGTAGCTTTGTCGATCAATTTGATTTCGGCGCGAACGTGCGCGCGTTGGCGCAGTCAATGGAGAAGCCGGCCGAATCGGGTGCGACAGCGCCACTCCCGCACGGCGAGTCGACCGTACCCAAGGATTACCGCCCCGCAACGGACGTCACACTTTCCGACAACCGCGCAGCAAGCGGTTGAGTTCAGCGCTGCCTGGCGAGCACAACAAAACGGAGCCGCGCCAGGGCCGGACGGTCGGGTCCTGTTCGCCTTCGGAGCCGGGCTGCCGACCGTCGTGTGCGCACCGTTGCGTGTTTGTCTGATCGAACTACAGCCCGGAGAGAAACTGGTCGGCGAACCGCAGATTGGCGATTCGGTCCGATGGAACGTGGCGCCTGCCACGTATGGCAAAGGCGACGAGAGCACCGCCATGCTCGTGCTGAAGCCGCAGATGCCGGGGCTCGATACGAATCTGTTAATCACGACTGATCGCCGCGCCTACTACGTTCGGCTCGTTTCCAAGGCGGACGATTACGTTTCGCGAGTGGCGTTTGTGTACAACGACGACGACGGCGGCAAGAAATGGAAGGATCATTTCGCCGAACAGAAGCAGGAGGAACTGGCGGCGGCCCGCGATTCAGGCAAGACCCAACCAGGACTTCCGGTGGCCGTTCGAGCATCTGCATTTCGACTATCAGATCAAGGGCGGCGACGAAAACATTCGCCCGCAGCGCGTGTTCGATGACGGGTCGAAGACCTACATCCAGATGTCGGCGAACATCGCAAACCGCGAGGCTCCGGTCCTGGTGGTCGTGGGAGCGGACGGCAAGGGTGAAGTCGTGAACTATCGGATGAAGGACCAAACCTACATCGTCGATCGCCTGTTCGAGCATGCGCAACTCGTACTGGGTTCCGGCAAGAAAGCGCAGAAAGTGGAGATCAGCCGTGAC
Organism: Terriglobia bacterium; assembly: GCA_963718155.1. Taxonomy (GTDB): domain Bacteria; phylum Acidobacteriota; class Terriglobia; order Bryobacterales; family Bryobacteraceae; genus BOG-234. The sequence goes on from CAVQYP010000016.1 coordinate 49,151, forward strand.
CACCGAGAATAAACCTCCCGATGAAAAGGGGAATGAAAAGTCGATACCTGAGCCCTGTTCGCGAAACGGTTTCGCCCAGCGGTATCGACCTGCGGCCCGAACCGGAGAAATCGCCACGAATCAGCAAGAAGAGCCGCCGGTTTGATCGTGCTGGCCGGGTTGGCAGTGCTGGGAGTGTTCACGTACGGCGGATTGAGACGTCAACAACAACAGGCCGTAGCGGCGGAGGGAAGCCCCTACAAGAAGGTGGAGCCTGCGCGACCGGACGAAGTGGAACAGGCTCTGAGCCCGGCTAATTCCGCGGCGTGTCGCAGCAAACGCGAAGCCCGGAGTCTCTGCCCGCCGCGCCGGACGATCCGAATCAATTGCAACGACCGGACTCCGATCTGCCGAAGGAGCGAATCGTCGTCCGTCGCGCGCAGGCGCCACAAGCCGCGCGCCCGCCGGTCACTCAACCGCCGGTCAGCTCGCGAAGCCGACTCCGGAAGAGCGGGCTTTGTCGGTCGCATACATGTTGGAACAGCAGGCTCGGCTGGCGCCCACGGGGATTCGAGTGGAGTCCTCCACAGCGAACCGCCCGGCGACATCCGACATTGCGCACCGGGGATTCCTGTCGGCGACAACGGCGCGCCACAACTGGCAGCCATTGCGCGCGCTCTAACCTCGGGGAACCCCGCTGGCAGCGGCTCGCGCCCTCAGCCGGCGCGAACGGGAACAGCGAATATGACGGTCAGAATCTTCAGGCGCAAAAGGAGTCGTTTCTGGAGAAGGCGCGGACGGGGAACGTCGCTGACGACTACCTGAAGTACACGCGCACACCGCCGCTTTCCCGCTTTGAGATCAAGGCCGGATGGGAAATTCCGGCAGCGCTGGAACAGGGGTTGAACTCGGACCTGCCGGGCGAATTGAAAGCGCTCGTGATGTCGAACGTGTACGATACGGCGACCGGCCAATACCTGCTGATACCGCAGGGAGCCCGGCTTGTTGGCTCGTATAACTCGCGCGTCGGCTACGGGCAGAACGGAGTGCAGGTCGCGTGGCAACGCGTGATCTTTCCCGACGGATCGGCCATCGATCTGAACGGGATGGAGGGTCTGGACGCCCAGGGCAATGCCGGTCTTCGCGACAAGGTGGATCACCACTACAAGCAGTTGCTCGGCGTCGCGGTCCTGACGAGCATGTTCGATGCGGCGCTCGCTGTGACACAAAGCCGGCAGCAGAGCGTCCTCGTCTACCCGAGTCCGACTCAGGAAACTGAAGAGCGCCGCCGGTCGAGAGGTGAGCCAACTCGGCACACAGATCGCGCGGAAGAATCTCAACGTTCAGCCGACGATCAAGATTCCGGCGGGCTACAAGTTCAACGTCAGGGTCAATCGGGACATTCTCTTCGAAGAGCCCTACAGCCCAGTGCAGCCCGCGGGCCGCAACGAAACAGCAGAAGGGTCGACAAAGTAAGGTGTGAAACGCCCGATGAGCGCCAAGAGGCGCCATATGTCGCGATGTCTATTGATGCAGGATTAGACTTATGAGTACAAAAAAAGCACGTAAAATTCTTAGAAACACCGAAGATGAAAGGAATTCCCATCCCTCAGCCACTGAGTTCGAAATGGCTTACCATTCGCGGATTGCAATTGATCGGATCCGATTCGCCATCAAACACTCTGAGCTGTTCGTGCAGCGCACGGAAGCAAGCTATGAAGCCGGCATGCAGTTGCTCGATGCCCTGCAAAGGCTCGAACGCGTTGATCGCCGATTCCAGGAACGCTCTCGCAATGTGGACGCATCAGCTCAGATCGAAAAACTACGTGCCCACTCAGTTATGAGCGGTACAAGAGGGAGTCTTCCTCCTAATCGGGGAACATGTGAATCAACCCGGGCCGCGGACGAGTCGACTGACTGGCGAAGCGCGGATTCGAGATCGAAAACCGGAATTTCACCGGCTGGTCAAGGAGAGCCAAAGCTTTCGAGTGTGATCAGCGAAGAGAAGCATCTATGACTCGTGCTCATGTGTGAGAAGGAGACGATTGCGCATCGCGAGCTGGGCGCTGTGTTTCCTGGCGTCGACACGGGCTTCCAGTCTATTGGAAGCGAAACTGAACTCACGCAGCGCGGAGCCTATCCGGGCTGAAACGCCCAAGGGGGAAAGTTCTCAAATTACTGCAACGGACGTGGATGCCCTCGTTTTCGAATTCGCCTTTGATTCGGAGGCCGTTGCTGACGATGTCAATTGGCTGAGAATGTGTGGCGCCCGCGAATAGTCGGTCTGTGTGGTCTCCGCTTCACTGTGATGGAATCCCTCGGACACAAAAACTCGACCGGTCAGCTCTGAGAAAAACGACTGTCCCTACCTGAAATTAATTTGGTCCGGTAATCTGTATGCCCCCCGATACCATTTATGCCCATGAGCCGCCAAAATCGTTGCAGGATTTCGGTCTGCTCACACTTGCTGAGGTCGCGGCGCTCCTCCATTGCTCCAAGGCCCATGTCTCGAACGTGATCGCGGGCCGCGTTCACGATTGCCCTCCCATTCCCGCAGTGTCGCCTCGGGCGTCGGAAACTGGTGCGGCGGGAGGCGCTTGCTCACGTGGATCGAGCGAAACGAAGGCGCAAATGATAATCTAAAACCATCGCCAGAGCAGGCCGCAAGGACGCATAGGAGAATATGCGACACGGCACTCTATAGGAGGTGTCCGAAAACAACGTGGTCGCTGGATGGGCCTTTGGCTATGAAGGCGGCGAAGAAAGCAAAGTCGACGTCGGGTTGGTCAAGAACATGACGAAGACGCGAAGCGCGGGAGGCTGTCGCGAAGATTGTCATCGCCAAGCGTGCTAAGCGCGAGACGACGGGTGCGATGTTTCGGCGAGTTCGTCGAGAATGTTTACTTCCCGTATCTACACCCGGAAATGGAAGGACTCGACACGGCGAGAACAACATGCAACCGGGTGATCGGTTCATCTTGTGGCAAAGCTTCGGAGATCGGGAGCTAGACAGACTTCCGGCGCGACGAACTTGCAGGACTTGCTCGACCGAAAGCGCAACGTGCCGGTCTGTCGTTCTCGGTCGTCGATCATCTGCGATGGGATTTGAAGCAGATTTTCGACATGGCGGTTGCTGAGGGGCAGTATAACGCAATCCGGCTCTGCTGCTGTTCACGCCCAAGGATGCAAAGAAACCCGTTCACCGAGCAATGACGATGAAGGAGGTCCAGATATGTTTTGGCGCTCTCGATCAACGGGAGCGGCTTGATCGCGAAAGCTCGCGATACTGGCCGGGATGCGTCCCGGCGAAATCTTCGCGCTGACGTGGGGAAGGCTCACGGCAACGCATGCGGATATCCGGCAGCGGGTTTATCGTCGGCAAGATCGACACCCCGAAGACGGACAATTCAACCCGGCAGGCGGCCCTGTCGGCGGGTTGCTTAGGCGAGATCGAGGCGTGGCGCATCGATGGCGGTTGAAACCCGCGATGATGCCTGGGTCTTTCCTTCGGAGCGGATGACGCCATTGTCGAAGGACAACATTTGGCGTCGGTCCATGCTGCCGAAGTTGCAGGCAGTGGGCCTCGGATGGTGTAATTTTCAGGTCATGCGCCGAACCCACGCAACGCTTATGCGGCAATTGAAGGCCGATCCCAAACTGGTAGCCGATCAACTCGGACACACAGTTGATCCGTATCGTTGAATGTATATGCACAAAGTCCAGTTGCAGGTCGTGCTGTCATCGTCAACGAACTGGAGATGTTGGTACAATAGTGCTCAAG
>CAVQYP010000017.1:0-47771 GCA_963718155.1 Terriglobia bacterium
CGCCCGTGCGCGCCTGCGCTGAAGCAGAGCTGAACTGCCGGCTCGTAGAGAACCTTTCTTGGAAAATGACGCCGCACCGTGGCGCTAAGCGGCAGCTCGCCTGCTACGGAGCTCAAAGAACCGGGAAGGGAATTAGGAGCCACGTCTGGTTCGTGACGATGTCGCCGCTAAGTTCACCACCAAACAGCACCAGGCCGCCGGCCGACGGATCAAAAACCATATTGGAAACATATCGCGTGCCGGGCTGGTTGGCCAGGATGAGCTGTTTCCAGGTCTTTCCATCCCACGCCCATGTTTCTTTCAGAGCGGTGGGAGGACCAGAGGTCCCACCGAATACGACGATCTGGCCCAGCCTGGCGTCATACGCCATCGACTGTTCCGTTCGCGGGGTGGGGCTGTTCGCCGGAGACAGCTTCGTCCAGGTAATGCCGTTCCACGTCCACGTTTCGTTGTAATAGACCCGGCAGCAGTCCCCTGCCGCATTCTCACCACCAAAGAGAACGACGGATCTGGTGATTGGATCGTATGCGAGCGTCGCCCACCTCGGGGACGGGCTTGACAGCGGATCTCTGTCTCCAGGTCTTCGTCCTGCCATTCCATTCCCACGTATCGCCGAATGGCGCGCCTCCATAACCGCCGGTGTCAGATCCATACCCGCCAAACAGCAGGACAGTTTGAGTAGCCGGGTCGTAGACCATCGATTCCCTGGAGTACCGTGCCGGCGGAGATACCGGCGGGAATTGCCGGGTCCAGGTAACCCCGTCCCAGGTCCAGGTATCTCCAAGAGCAACTCCATTCTTGCTGTTATCCCACCCTCCGAAGAGCACCACCGTTTTGGTAGTCGGATCGTAAGCCGCACCGGCAGACTGCCGAGGCGGCGGCGAGGTGGCTGGAGAAAGTTGGGTCCAGCCGTTGCGCCAGATCCAGGTGTCACCGTAAACCGGGCCCGGTACAAATGCGCCACTACCGCCGAAAAGGAGGGTAGACTTTGTGGCCGGATCGTAAGCCATGGATGGACCAATACGGGCCAAGGGTGCAGAGGATAACGATGGCTCGACCCAGTCCGGCGCAAAACTCTGCAGCCGTACGTTCACATTGAGCGATCCCACGTTGCCGGAGTAACAGCCGGGCACGTTGTTGTTGGGCGCCGCGCAATTGCCCGCGTAGCCCAGGTAAAGATGAGTGGCAGTGGGCGGGATCACGATCTTTTGAGCTTCGCCGATGCCTGTGCCGGTCAAGCCATCGCCGATGAAGAATACTTGCCTATCCTGGGAGCCAGAGACTCGAAGTCGGTCTGAATACCGCCGTCGGAGTTGTCGTTCACGTAGAACCGCAGATCCCGAGGGGCAGACGCTGGTAATTCGTCTTCGAGAAAGACGCCCGCCAGGCCGCCGACAAAATCCGTCAGATGATAGCCGGAAAACGGTCCGACCGAGTCGAAGTTCAGAGGGCCCGCGGAAGTTACGCAGTAGCCCGAGCTCTCACCATCGGCGCCGTAATCCGGATAGCCGCGCAGGCAGGACCACGCCCCGCCGACGGCCGGCACACTCATGGTCCGCCAGACTCGCGGGGGAAAGCTGAAGACCACGGGCGCGATGCCGTCGCTCGCATCGTTGTATCCGCCGGCGCGATAGATGTCCATCGTCCCGTTAACGTTCACGGAAACCTGATTCTGGGCCGGCAAAAGCACCGCGCCGAGTAGAGTTGCCGCAACAACGGTTAAGATCTTCTTTAATCGCATGAGATGGCTCCAGGTAAGGCTAGCACAGCCGGAATCTGATCAGTGAGAAAGAACCATCCCGGAAAAGAGTTCCCAACGGACTGTCAACAACTATTACAGGGCAGTGGAGTAAACCGCTCGCTGACGCGCGCGGCTCGGTAATTGTTTCGGACTGAAGTCAGATAAGTTACAGATCGGGAAATGAATTTACGCGATTCAGCCATCCCTTGAGAAATTTGTTCAGGGCAGGTTGAGACTTGGCAAGATTCTGGTAGTAGGTAATACGGCCCGACTTATAACGCCGGTAGACCTCGGTCTGATCAAGACTCGCGAGAGCTGCCAGAGAAGCCGGCCCGATTCCACCATCGACCGTAAGTGAGGCGCCGAGATCGTTCAGGACTCTCTGAAGGAGCTTCGTGGCATTGACGCCGGCATTGACATAAAAATCGCAGACGATATTTGCCAGATCCTGAAGCTGCGTCTCATCGCCGCCCACCGGCTTCCAATACAGGGTGCGGTAAAGTATTCCGGCCTGATCGTCGGTCAAATTCCTGAGATTTTCGAGAGTTGGACTCACGTCGAGCAGCTTTTCGGCACAGCCTGTGAACGTCTTGAGAGTGATACCTTTGTTGGTCGCTCCGCCGGGATCCACGGGGTCGTCGGAAAATCCACCCTCGAATTGCAGAACCATTGGGAGGAAAAGTGCGAAATTGGCCATAAATCTCTTCAGGGAGTATAAGCTGACCCGTGCTCCTGCGCAAGAAAAATACGGCAGAAAAATTACGGCAGAAAAATTACGGCTGTCCGAATTTCGCCAGTTCCGCCGCGCGCGCTTCCGTCATTGCAGTTGAAGTCGTGAGCTGGATCAGCGGGGCGAGCGTACCCCCTTCCGCCGCACTTGCCATAAATGCGGCGTTTTTGTCGCGAAACTGAATCCATGCCAGTTCCGCAACCCGCAGCTTTTCGCGTTTGGATGTGTCCAGGGTTTTCATTAGCCGGGCGTAGACCTCATTAAGCTTTTGATTCGCCTGGGTGTAGCGGGTGCTTTCGCAGGCCTGCATGGCGGCGGTCGTTGTGGCGTTGTCGCAGCCTGGCGGGTCGGCGGCGAAAACGTTTAAAGGCGTCAGAAAGCAAAACAGTAGAACGGAGCAACGGATTAAGTTAGACATGGTGGTTGCAATCGCGTAGGAAGAACGCTCCCTTCCGGTCGCGGCTCGATAGAAGTGTTGCGATGCGGTAGAAGTGTTGCGGTGCGGTAGAAGTGTTGCGGGATGGTAAAACAATTTGCCGACATGATACTACGTCTGGAGTTGGTATTTTGTTTCGGCCAGACGGTACAACGGCCGCCATACCAGACGGTTTGTACAGACTACCAGCGCCGCCATCACCATAGTCGCCAGAAGCAGTTCGTCGAATCGCCCGGCGTCGGTTGCGGCGCTGATCTGAGCGCCGAGGCCGACGGTGGACAGGACGCGATCCTTGAAGTGAAAGTATTCGGCGACAATGCTGGCGTTCCACGCGCCTCCCGAAGCGGTGACGAGGCCGGTTATCAGGTAAGGAAAGATGCCGGGAAGGATGACAATCCGCCAGCGCTCGGCGCGGCTGAAATGGAACAGTTCCGCGACTTCCTTTAAGTCCGAAGGAATCGCGCTGGCGCCTGCGATCACATTAAACAGGATGTACCATTGCGTGCCGAGCAGCATCAGGACGATCGAACCCACGCCCAAGCCGCCTCCCAATTGCACGATGGCCAGCAGCAGAACGGGAAACAGCGCTGTGGCGGGAACGGATGCCGCTACCTGCGTCACCGGCTGCAGGATGCGCGCGAGGCGAGGATGAGAGCCGATGGCGACGCCCGCCGGAATGGTCCACGCAGAGGCGATCAGGAGGGATACGTTGACGCGGAGGATCGTCGCGCCCGCGCCCGCGAGTACCGCGCGAATATCAGATCCGGTAAGTCCTCTGAGCGAAGCCACAACACGCACAACTCCGAATCCCGCGGCGGCGACCGCCGCCACAGCCAGGAGCATGCCCAGCGGCTTTAACCAGCCCGCTGGAGGCGCGGACTCTCGAGGCGCCGGCTTATGGCGGGCGAAGTAGAGGTCGATTTTCTCGCCTAAGGGCTCGATGGCTTTCTCGCGGATAACCTCCAGCGCGTGAGAATTACGAAGTGCATGCAGCAGTGGAGATGTGGGAACCTGAGTGCTCTCGACCTGTTCGAACTTGAATTTGGTCGACCATGCAATCGTCGGCCGCCAGATGAGCTGGTCGATCAGGAGAATCACTCCGATCATGGCGGCAAGGCCCCAGAGCATCGACGTGGTGTCACCATTGTCAGCGGCCGTCTGAAGATATGAGCCAAGGCCGGGGAGCCGGAAATCGCGCTTTCCCAGATGGAACATTTCGCAGGCCATGAGGAAGAACCACCCGCCTGCGACCGAGACGATCGAGTTCCAGATCAGCCCGATGGTCCCGTATGGCAGTTCGAGCTGAAAGAAGCGCTGCCATTTTCCGAAGCGGTAAATCGACGAGGCCTCTCGCAATTCACGGGGAATCGATTTCAGCGAAGAGTAAAAACTGAAGGCGAGGTTCCAGACCTGGCCGGTGAAGATCAGAATGACGGACCCGAGTTCGACGCCCATTTGTTTGCTCGGAAACAGTGCGACCATCGCCAGCATCACGCCGGGCAAAAAGCTCAACACGGGAATCGATTGCAGGATGTCGAGAATCGCGACCATGAACGGCTGCAATTTGAGGTTGTATGCGGCCGTGTATCCATAGGTGATGGCAAACAGCAGACTGAGAAAGTAAGCGAGACCCATTCGCGCCAGGGAGTAGAAGGCGTAGCGCGGCAGACTCCAGGGCGATCGTGAGATCTCGGTCACGGCCACCGCCTGTCCCAGCCAGTAGTGGGCTATTGTCAGGATGCCGTAGAAAATGGCGAGAATCCCCCCGAAAATCAATATGTCGAGAACCACAGGCCAGGTGCGATCGAGAATCATCTGCTGCACCGGCCGCTCGCCGCTGGGAGTCAATGCTTCATTACCTCGCCTTTCGGGGCCTCGCTTTCGGCATTCTCGGTGACTTCTTCCTCCTCCTCGGGGATGTAGAACTTGTGGGTCGCGGAATCATAATCGAACAGACCGGCGTAACGGCCCCAGTTAATGGCTGTGTCCAGCTGCTGGATCGTTTCGTCTTCGCTGAAATGTTCGTCCAGAGTGTCGTGGAAGAATTCATCGGGCAGAGTATGGTTCGACTTCGATTCAAGCGTCCGCCTGATCTGGCGGACCAGCGTCACGCGGTCGAGCGCCGCACGGGCGAAGATCTCTTTGCGTTCGGCGATATCGGCGTCCACATAGAGGCGCCCTTCCGGTGTCAGTTCGACGTCGCCTTCGGCAACATTTACGAAGCCGAGCATGGAAGCGGCTTCGACGATAGGCAAGACGTCGTCGATTTCGAAAGAGAGGTCGTCGGCCAGATGATAGATGTCGTCGTGACCGTCGCGATCGTAGAGGATTTCCATCATGCCGCTGATGCCGCCGGGCCGGGCATGGGGAAGCATCGGATATTTGGCGCGCGGTGTGCGCCCATTCGAATTCGCAACGCTCGCCTCGGCTTCGGGCGCGTATTTCGGCGCCGTGTCGGGCTGCGTGAGGACCTTGTAAACGTAGTCGACAATCTGTAAAAAAGCCGGCGCTTTGCGATCGCGGGGTTGGGCTAAGCCGACCTGAAAATCGGTCCTGATGCGGCCGGGATTCTTTCCCAGGACAATGATCCGGTCCGCCAGAAGGACGGCCTCTTCAATGTTGTGCGTAACGATATAGACGGCGCGGGTGGGGATGGATTTGTTGGCCCACAGGTCCAGTAATTCGCTGCGGAGATTTTCCGCAGTCAGGACGTCGAGAGCGGAAAAGGGCTCATCCATAAAGAGGACTTCCGGCTCGACCACCAGTGCGCGGGCGAATCCCACGCGCTGCTTCATTCCGCCGGAGAGTTCCTTCGGGTATGCGCCTTCGAAGCCATCGAGCCCGACCGTCTCGAGAATTTTCAAACTGCGTTTGCGGCGTGCGATCTCGCCTACAGCTCGGGCTCTTAACGGGGCCTCAACGTTTTCGAGGACGGTCAGCCATGGGAACAGGGCGAAACTTTGAAAAACAATCGAAACATTCGGGGATTGATTCGCGACCGGTCTTCCGTGCCAAAGAACTTCGCCCGCCGAGGGTTTGGACAGCCCTGTGATCATGCGGAGCAGCGTGGATTTCCCGGATCCTGAAGGCCCGAGCACTGCCAGAATTTCATCGGCGTGTACCGAGATATCGGTGGGAGCGATGACCTGGATGACGTTTTCGCCGGGTTCTCCGTAGAACTTTTCGAGCTTCCGTGCTTCGATGATCGTTTCATGCATGGAAAGCCTACGTTGGCACGAAATTATGACAATGCGATTTCAAAACTCTCGCGAGCAGCATCAATGGTGCGCGAGATATCAGCCTCCGTGTGCGCTGCCGAGACAAATAATGCCTCGTACTGTGATGGCGGCAGATAAATTCCACGCTCAAGCATTGCGTGAAAAAACCTGCCAAAAGCCTTGATATCGCTTGACTTCGCAGTCGCTGCATCCGTTACGGGCTGGTCGGTGAAAAACCACGTCATCATGGAGCCAATACGGTTGACGCTGATGCTTGCCGGTGCGCAAGCGGCGAGCGCGCCGGTTGAACGGTTCAGCTGTTCGTAGATTTCCGGATGTGTCTGAAGGTGGCGGATCGCGGCCAGTCCCGCGCTCACAGCCAGCGGATTCCCGGAAAGGGTGCCGGCCTGGTAGATGGGGCCGCTCGGCGCTACAAATGTCATGATGTCGCGGCGGCCGCCGTATGCCGCGATCGGAAGTCCACCCCCGATTACCTTCCCCAGGGTGGTGAGATCCGGTTGGATGTTGTAAAGTTGCTGGGCGCCTCCCGGGGCGACGCGGAACCCCGTCATAACTTCATCGAAGATGAGCAGCGCCTCGTTGTCGATCGTGATGCGCTTGAGGGATTCGAGGAAGCCGCCGTTGGGCGGGATGCAACCCATGTTTCCGCAAACCGGTTCGACGATTACCGCGGCGATTTTATCCCGATGCGCCCGAAAGGTCTCTTCGACGGCATCGATGTCATTGAAGGGAACCGTCAGGGTGGTGTCGCTGAAACCCTTCGGCACGCCCGGGGAATCGGGCAGCCCGAGAGTCGCCACCCCGGAGCCCGCTTTCACGAGGAGCGAATCGACATGCCCGTGATAGCAGCCGTCAAACTTGATCGTCAGGTCGCGGTTGGTGAAACCACGCGCCACGCGCAAGGCGCTCATCGTGGCTTCGGTGCCGGAATTCACCAGCCGGACCATCTCGATTGACGGGAACATTTCGCGGACCGTCTCGGCGAGTTCGATCTCCTGTTCGGTGGGAGCGCCGAAACTGGTGCCGCGTGAGATCGCGTGGTTGAGCGCGTCGAGAACGACGGGGTGACGATGGCCCAGGATGAGCGGTCCCCAGGAACCGACGTAGTCGATGTATTCGTTGCCGTCGGCGTCGAAAATGTGGGCGCCTTCCCCGCGTTCAATGAACGGAGGCGTACCGCCGACGCTGCGGTAAGCGCGAACCGGGGAGTTTACGCCGCCGGGAATGGAAAGTTGCGCGCGTTCGAAGAGTTGTTGAGAGCGTGTGTGATCCATCTGTTTTATTGCGCCAACTGTGAGCTTAGCGGACCGCCACATCCAGCAGCGCCATCCAATACTGCACAGACTGCAACCCGAAGCCGCAGAGGATTAAAACGATGCCAAAGACGCCGAACCGGCGGTCGGGCATGGTCTCGGTAATCCACTCGACAAACGGCATTAAGGCATTGACGAGCGCCGTTACGATGCCGATCGTGAGGCCGGCACGCAGGCCGAACATGACTGCGTACATGCGGCGATGCGCCACCGCGGCGGCTATGTATCCGGCGGCCGAATATCCCACAGTGCGTATCAGAGCCGCTTCGATCTGACGCCGGGTCATACGCGGAAACCTGCCCGGCTGGTAGTCGAGCGAGGGACGAACCCCGCGGCAGTAGGCGAGAATCTGCCCGAACGTGCTGAGACATCCGAAAACCACTCCGAATTCGATGCCGTAGATGTACGAAGCCCCCACGCCGAAGCCAATGCCGCGGATCGCGCAGAACAGGCACTCGTAATGCAGTGGGTAGTGCGGCCTGGTTTGCGCGGCGCGAGTCAGTTCCAGCGCCAGTGTCAGGCCACCGGCGGCCCCGCAAGCAAGTCCGAAGGGAAGGCCCAGCGGCAGGCCGAACCCGGTTCCGAAAATCACCCCGTAGGTAACGCCGCGGGTGAGAGTACGAAGCGGGCCGCGTGTTCCGCCCAGGATGTCATAAGCAAGATACAAAGCCCCGAGGACGTCGAGGAAACTGCCGACGATACTGATCGCGGCCAGTTGGTGACGGTCGATCGACGTCATTATAATAATTGTTTGATTGAATGATAAACCCCCGAGGTGCGGCCGTAGCCGCGTTGTTATGCGGCTGGCTGACGCTCATCGGCTGCAGGAGCGCGACGTCGCCAGACGTTGCGGCCACGGTGAACGGAAGGCCGATCTACTATTCCGAAGTCGACAAAGCCTATAAAACGCAGTTTCCAGGGCGCGTGGAAGGCGAGAATGAAGACCAGGTTCAGCTGCGCCGGCTGGAAATTCTGAGGTCTCTGATCGATAACGAACTGATGCTTCAGAGAGCGGAAAAGGCTGGTCTGGTGGCCACCGATGCCGATGTCGAGGCGCGACTGAACGAGTTGAAGGCGCCGTATACGAAAGAAGAATTCGACAAGCAGCTGAAGGATTGGGGACTGACGCTCGAAGAGTTGAAGGCGCAGGTCCGGCGCGATGAAAGCGTCAAGAAGCTGTTCAACAAAGACATCACATCGAGAATTGACATCACCGACGCCGAGGTGGCGAGCTTTTACAATGCCAATCGCGGCAGTTTCAATCTTCCGGAACCGCGCGTGCATATGGCGCAGATCGTGGTGACTGCGCAGGCGGATCCGAACGTTCACAATCTGAAGAACGACAAGGCGAAGAACGAGGAAGAAGCCGGGCGCAAGATGCAGGCGATCGAAGCGCGGCTGAAGCAGGGTGAGGACTTCGCTATGCTGGCGCAGAATTATTCGGAAGATCCGACCACTACGCCGAACGGCGGTGATCTGGGTTTTATGGGGGAATCGGCGCTCGACAAGGTGAACCCCGAGCTGAAAAAGCTGGTGCTCTCGCTGCAGCCCGGTCAGATGTCGCCCGTGATTCGCACTCCGTCGGGCTTTCAGATCCTGAAGATGATTTCGAAAGAGCCGGCGGGGCAGCGCGATTTGAGCGATCCGCGGGTACAGCAGTCGATTCGTGAGACGCTGCTCAGCCGCAAGGATCAGCTACTCAAGACGGCGTATTACGAGTCGGCGCGAAACGAGGCCAAGATCGTCAACAATATGGCGAAGACGGTCTTTGGCAACGCCGGAAAGAACGCGAAGTAGCGTTAGGGCTGCTGACGCGCGCGCTCAGTTAAGTGTCCGCATCGTAAGTTCCTCTTACATTTTTTTACAAAAGGCTTGCATTCGGTTTCCCCCAGGCGTATCGTACGGGCGTAGGAGCTGTCCTCAAGGGGGAGGCACATGCTGAATCTAAGGAACTTATCGGCTTCGCGCACCGTAGGCGGCAATGTTGTTTTTCAGCGTATCCGGGTTCGCTTTCGCGGATACGGCGGCCGGGGTAGCGGCCCTCAAGAACCACGATTACTCGACTGCGTTTCGCGAATTCAAAGCCGGCGTCGACCGGGGTGAGGCCGACGCGCAGTTCAACCTGGGAATCATGTATGCCCGGGGTTTGGGAGTGGAAAAAGACATCGGCCAGGCGTGGGAGCTTTTCCAGTTGGCGGCGGCTCAGGGCAATCCGCAGGCGCAATTCCGGCTTGGGGTAAGATCGGCGCAAGGCTGGGGTGTGCAGCAGGACTTCGTTGATGCGGCCAAATGGTATCAACGCTCCGCCGACCAGGGAGATGTGGCGGGCGAAGCGGGAATCGCATCGCTTTATGAGGATGGCTTCGGTGTCCAGCAGGATTACAAGATGGCGGTGCACTATTACACGCTTTCCGCATCAAACGGTTATGCCCCTGCGCAGTACAACCTCGCGCAATTGGTCGAGAAGGGCAAGGGGACGAAGCGGGACGACGCGGTGGCGTTTGAGTGGTACAAGAAAGCCGCTGATCAGGGTTTTGCCGGCGCGCAGGCAAAAGTCAGCGAAATGTATGCCCGAGGACAGGGCGTGACGGCAAACGCGGAGCAGGCATACTTCTGGTCCACACTCGCAGCCACGTCAGAACGAGAAGAATGCGGAGCGGCGTGCGCAGGCGCTGGCGGCTAATCTTAGCCCGGACGCGGTATCGCGAGCGAAGAAGTCGGCCGGCGAATGGAAGCCGGTATTGAGCTCCGCGCGTTAGCGACAGAGCCCGTCACGAGGTCGAGTTCCGGTCATACGCGGAGTCCGTTCCGTGGTATGGTTTTTGGTATGGCGACCACCAAAGTCACCATTACGCTTCCGGACGATCAGATTCGTTTGATCCGCGAATTGGTCGCTGCCGGGAAGGCGGCGAGCTTGTCTGCTTTCGTCAAGCATGCGGTAACGGTGGGCCTCTTCGACGCGGCGGGATGGCGCACCATGTTGGATGACGCACTGCAACAGACGCGGAGGTCCCGTGACGAAAGAGGAGCGCGATTGGGCGGACGCTCTAATTCGTCCGCCGGAACCCACACGGGATACCACGGGTAAGAACAAGGCCGCATGAGCGGCATCACCTTCGATGCGGGCGGCTTGATTGCGCTGGATCGAAACAGTCGGCAGGTGATCGTTCTGCTGGCGCGAGCAACCGAATTGGGCACCCGAATCGTCGTTCCAGCTTCCGCGCTCGCTCAGGCGATTCGCAACCCTGCGAGACAAGCACGCCTATCCCGGCTGATCCGTCAGGCCGACACAGATGTGGTTGCCCTCGATGGCGCGGACGCAACCGCTGTCGGGCTGTTGCTGGGTGAAACGGCAACGGCCGATATCGTCGACGCCCACGTCGTGGTTTGCGCTCGAAGGACGAGATCGGTTGTCATTACGAGCGATCCAGACGATATAGCGCGAATCGATCCCGAAACTGCTGTTGGTCGCAGTTTAAGTTACGGCCCGCTACTTCGGCAAACGATAAAAGCTTCCGCCTACCGACCGCATGACCGCGCCCCAGAGTGCCTGGCCCAGTTCCGGCAGCTCTTCCATATGCACTGGAATCGCCTGCACGTGCAGACCGGCCATTTCATCATTGGTTCCCGGACCCACTGTGACGCGCTTGGGAGGCGAATTCGGATTGCGCGGATTCGCGGCCGAGTTATCGTAAACGAACTCCATGAATAGTTCCGAGTCGGCCGGAATGCGGATCGGATGAGCGTATTGGAACTGGTCCTGCCAGTTGAAATCCCAATCGCGCAGGTTCAGAAGCCACTGTTTGCGGCCGTCCGGCAGGATGGCCCAGCCGCGCATCTCCCGGCATAGCAAGTGCGCGTGAGGGATTATCCCTACGGCGTCTACCGCGATGGGCGTCGTGAAGTGCGCGCGGACCACATAGTGCGGATCGCCCGCGGGAATATCGATTCGGTTCGACGATAGTCCGACGTCGACCACGCGCCGCACCGGCGGCCGATCGGTGAAATAGATTCCCACGCTCCATTGGTCCCGCTCCGGCTTGCCATCCGGGTGATAGTGGACCTGAACCGCGAGCTTCGAGCCTGCCTGGAGCGGCGCCGCGGCTCCGTCCGGCATCATTACCGGAGCCATCCCGGGAGACCAGCCGCCGATCCCGAGAGTCGGAAAAAACCCCATCGTTCCGAAGCAGGGATATCTTGACTCGCGCGAGCTCTGGCGGGTGTCCGTAAACATCAGGGAATGGTGGATCACCCGACGATTCGAGGGACGGAATTCGACCGCGCGGATAAACCGGTCCTTCGGCAAATTCATCGGGACGATGAAACATTCGTAAACGTCAAGTCCTTCCGCCGGAACGTCGAAAGGCTGGCCCGGCTGGACGATCAGGTCGGGTTTACCCAGCTGCCAGCCATTGGGAAACTGCGGAGCCGGCGGAAGCTTCGCGGGGTCACCCTCGCGAGCCCCCGTTGCCACCCAGCGCTGGATGATCTGAAGATCCCGATCGCTCAAGCGCCTGTCGCCGGCGAAATCGTTGTAACCCGGAACGGGCTTCCAGGGCGGCATCAGGCGCGAGCGTGTAACCTCGCCGATGAGGCGGGCGCGTTTCTTCGCGTCTTCGTATGTGATCAGAGAGAAAGGCGCAACTTCGCCCTCGTGGTGACAAGCCGCGCAGTGTTTGTAGAAAATTGGCGCGACATCTTTCGTAAACACGGGTACAGCCGCCGCAGGTACCGGGGCAGCGGCCGCTGCGAGAAGCAACGCAAGCACCAAGCTTTAATCTACCGCTCTGCGATCTGTCGCGACTTCTGTGCCGTCCGCCGTCGGCCCCACCGCAGCATTCCTAGCGCGGTCAATCCTGCTCCGATTAAGGCCTGCGTCGCCGGTTCCGGAGTGCGGGCCGTCAAAGGATTTACCCTCGAGATCGAATCCGAGGTATAGTCCGCCGCAACTCCGCCGCCGATAAGCTGAGCGCCCAGTTGTGCGAGCCGCGTGAAGTTTACGGACCGGTCGGGCGCTGCGGACACGCGGTTGACCGGTTGACCATACTGGTAAAGTTCGAGCGTTCCACCGACGAACGGGGAGCCGGCGATCCCGGTAAGGCCTGTACTACCCAGATCGGTCGCGATGCCGGTTACGGCATTGAGGAGGTACAACTCATCGCTCTGACCGAAGCCCCCGGTGTAGAGCGGGGACGTCCGGTCAAAGGACAGGCTGGTGTCGCGCAAACCGCTGTTTGGGGCGAGCCCCGTACCGCCAACCAGGGTCACCTGTCCCGTTGCGGAGTTGATCGAGTAGAGATTCGAGCTGTAATCGACTTCGAAGAGACCGGCAGATGATCCGCCGAATGCCCTTGGGTTCGTGGCCAGGTCGGTATTTCCGATGTATGAGCGGCCCGTCACAGAGTCCAGATAAAAGCTTCCTGTAGTGTCATCGATTGTGCCGAAACGGTTGTCGCTAAAAACGACATCAATGCTTCCGGCGGACAGCCTGAGCGCGCTTACGCCAATCAGTACCATCAGCACACAGATTTGCAAGTCTGTACTGAATCTAACATTCTTACCAAAGAAGTAATTTAAAGCACATAAGACCAGGCAATACCTCTTTTGGTAAATCGGTATGCCACCATAAACAATTGATCGTTACCCTGACCATGAACCCGGCCATCGATCGTACGATGGCCGTGGACCGGCTTGCTTTTGATGACCGGGCTTATATTCTTTCGAGTAAAGACTCCCCGGGAGGCCGGGGCATTAATGCGGCCCGCGTGATCCATTCCTTTGGCGGCGAGACATTGGCCATCGTTCCGGCGGGCGGAGATCGCGGCGCGCGCTTCGAGAACTACTTGCAGCATTGCGGGTTTCCGGTCACAACGGTCCCCATCCGCAACGACATCCGGCTCAATCTCACGATTACGGACCGTCATGGCCTGACGGTCAAGCTGAATGAGCTTGGTCCGAGGCTCGACCGCGGAGAACTGGCCAGTATGGAAGGCACCGTCGAGGCGCAGCTGGCGCGCGCATCGTGGCTTATGCTGTGCGGAAGCCTTCCGCCGGGTGTTCCGTCGGATTTCTATGCGCAGCTTGTGGCGCGCGCCGCCAAAAAGGGTGTGCGAACCCTTCTCGATACCGACGGTGAAGCGCTCTCCGAGGGAGTGGAGGCGGGGCCGGCGATCGTCACGCCGAATCAACAGGAAGCCGAACGCCTGCTCCATACCGTGCTCCTGACGCGCTCTCATTCGCTTGCGGCAGCGCGGAAGATTCAGTCGATGGGCGCTGAGTCGGTGGTTTTGTCGCTGGGAAGCCGCGGGGCGATCGGGGCGTCCGGCGCCGAGATGTGGGAAGCGACGCCTCCCCGGATCGACGCGATTTCCCCCATTGGCGCGGGCGATGCGCTTGCCGCCGCGCTGATCTGGTCTCTCGCCAACGGAGACAGTTTTCCCGAGGCGTTGCGTTGGGGCGTCGCCGCCGGCAGCGCTTCGGCAAAGCTGCCGGGCGTGAACTTTGCGACGATCGAACAAACGCGGGAAGTTCACGAAGACGTCGAACTGCGCCGGATCGAAACGTGATCGCCGACGGCGTTCGCGACGAAGGGGCCCACCGGAGCCCTAGCCTGCTCAAATCTGCCGGGATCATCTCCGCGGCGGTTGTCGCAAGCCGTATCACCGGTCTGATGCGGGAGAGCGTTCTGAGCTCGCTCTTCGGAGCGGGCGTGACATTCGACGCCTATGTTCTCGGTTACCGGATCCCGACCCTCGCGCGCGAGTTGTTTGGCGAGGGAGCGCTTTCATCCGCGTTCGTGCCGACCTTTACGCGATATCTCGCCACAAAGTCTCACGAAGAAGCGCGCGAGTTGTCGGATATTACGGCAACCCTGGTGATGGTAATCGTGGGCGTAGTCTGCGCGCTGGGCATGATATTCAGCCCGGTGCTCGTAGACCTGTTCGCGCCGGGATATCACGCTACTCCCGGAAAATGGGAGCTGTCGGTCTCACTGCTGCGGACGATGTTTCCCTTCCTTCTGCTGGTGGCTCTGGCAGCGCAGGCCCAGGGTATCCTCTTTGCCTGCCACCGGTACGCCGTCCCCTCGATCGCACCGGCTGTTTACAACATTTGCTCGGTCGCATTCGGGCTTGCGCTCGGTTACGTGCTGGGGCCGCGGCTTGGAATTGACCCGGTGCATGCAATGGCGTTCGGCGTAATCGTCGGAGGCGCCGCGCAGCTCTGGTTTCAATTACCCTCCGTGTGGCGTCTCGGCTTCGCATGGCGGCCGCGCTGGAACACGCGCCACGAGGGAGTGCGGCATATCTTCGGACTGATGGGGCCGGCCCTGATCGGCAGTGCCGCCGGCCAGATCAACGTTCTGGTGAACACCAACTTCGCCGCGGGTCTGCGCGATGCCTCGGGCCATGTGATGAACGGACCGGTCAGCTGGCTTGCTTACGCCTACCGGTTTTTCGCGCTGCCGATGGGGGTGTTCGGAATCTCCGTGGCGGCAGCGGCGCTTCCCCACCTTTCGCGCAGCGCCGCTCATCGGGATTTCGCGGAGTTCCGCGAAACGCTTTCACGTTCGATTGCCATGATCCTGCTCCTGACCATTCCCGCCGCGGTCGGACTTGCGACGCTGGGCGAGAGCATGATCGGCATCGTGTATCAACATGGAAGATTTCTCGCGTTCGATACCCACCAGACGGCTCGCGCGCTTTCATGTTACGCGGTGGGCCTAGCCGGCTATTCCGTGATAAAGCTGCTGGCTCCCGCCTTCTACGCGCTGGGAGATTCAAGAACTCCGATGATCGTCAGCTTGGTGGCGGTGCTGGTAAACGGGCTCGCCGCATTCACAATGGTGCGGATCGTCGGATTCGGTCATGCGGGGCTGGCGCTTTCGACTTCGGTGGTCTCGACCTTCAGCGCTCTCATGTTGCTCTTCCTGATTCATGCTCGCATCGGCGGTCTCGAACCGCGCAGGATGCTGGCGGATCTTATGAAAATTCTGGCTGCCTCGGCGGTAATGGGCGTGGTCTGTCACGAGGTGGTCGCTGCGTCCCATGCGTTTCTGCGTGCCCCGGGCGCGGCCCGGATTGCGGATGTTCTGGTGGGTGTACCCGCCGGAGCGGCGGTATTTTATGCGGCCGCAGCCACCCTCCAGGCTCCGGAACTTCGGGAGGCGCGCGACGCGATTTTCCGGAAATTGCGAGCGCGGCCCGATGCCGTTTGATAAGGCTTTGGTAAAATTTCATCGAACATGCTTCCAGACATCGCCCGCGCCATCCAGTTGCAGATTCTGGATGACCGCGCTGCCGAGTTGACAAAGGGCATCGCTGCATTGCCCCGGCATATTGCCGAAATCGAAAAGAAAATGGAGTCGCATCAGCGCCGGCTGGAACACGACCGCGCCGCGCTTGTGGCTAATCAGAAAGACCGCAAAAGTCTCGAAGGAGAGATCCAGTCGAACGATCAAAAGATTTCGAAGCTGAAAACGCAGATGATGGAGGCGAAAAATAACGACCAATATCGCGCCTTTCAGCACGAAATCGATTTCTGCCAGCAGGAAATTCGCCGCCACGAGGACCGCATTCTGGAATTGATGAGTGAGTCCGATCCGCTGGACAAAGCCGTAAAGGCCGCCGAGGCGGCATTTGCGATCGAAAAGAAGCAAGTCGACGAGCAAAAAGCGAAAGCCCAGGAGCGCACGTCAAAGGATCGCAAAGAGATCGAAACCCTGATGCAGAACCGCAAGAAGATTCTGGCGGAGATGGATCCCCGGATTGCTTCCGAATACGAGCGAATACGCAAGGGGCGCGCGGGCGTGGCGATCGCAGAGGCCGTCAAGGGACGCTGCTCGAAGTGCAACATCCTTCTGCGGCCGCAGTTCCTGCAGGAGCTCAAGCGCGGGGATTCGGTTATGGTTTGTGAAAGCTGCAAGCGGATGCTTTACTGGAACCCGCCACAGAACGTTGCGGACCTGGCCAGCGTCGGCAGCTGAAGCGTCGAACGCCGGTTGTTCGCCTACGCCCGAGACAATGCGGTCAGATCCAGCCGGCCGGTGTAGATTGCCATTCCGACGGCCGCGTGGATTCCCATGTCGTCCAGCGCCTGGATGTCGTCCATCGTCGTGATTCCGCCCGCCGCTGTGATCTCGTGGTCCGTTGCCGCGCGCAGACGGCGGAACCAGTCGAGATCGGTGCCTTCCATCATGCCTTCTTTATCCACATAAGTGCACAGGAAGCCGGAGCACCAGGGCTCCAACTGTTGGACAACCTCCTCGGCAGTAAAATTGGTCGCCTCCCGCCAGCCCTTCACGACGATGCGTCCGCCTTTCGAATCGAGCGCGAGCACGATCCGTTCCTGTCCGACAGCGTCCCTGAGCTCCTGAAGAAAGACGTGGTCGGGTCCGTGGGGACCAAACGTCGACGTGCCGACGATCACCCGGAACGCGCCCTGATCTAGTAGCGCGCGCGCGCGATCGATCGTTCGCACACCTCCGCCGGCGCGAATCACCGCCTTTGTGGCCAACATTTCGACCAGATCGTGATTGGCGCCGCGCCCCATTGCCGCATCGAGATCGATGACCTGGATCTGCGGGAATGCGGAGAAGCGGCGCAGCATTTCTTCGGGGCTGTCGGCTTCGAGAGCCTTCTCGCGGCCCTGCACAAGCTGGACCACTTTGCCATCCATCAAATCAATACACGGAACGATCAATAAGTTTTCCTCACCGGGATGCCTGCACGGTCCAGACACTCTTTCAAATCGTCCACCGTGTAAGTGCCGTAATGAAATACCGATGCCGCGAGGGCCGCATCGGCTTCGCCTTCTGTCAGCACCCTGACGAAATGGTCGGGCGTGCCCGCCCCGCCGGATGCAATCACGGGAATATGGGTTGCACGGGAAACCGCCCGGGTCAGCTTGCAGTCGAATCCGGTTTGCACGCCGTCGGTATCCATGGAAGTGAGCAGGATCTCGCCGGCGCCAAGTTCTTCGCCACGCGCCGCCCACTCGATCGCATCGATCCCTTCGTCGTCACGGCCTCCTCTCGTATAGACGTGCCATCCCTCAGAACCGTACCGCCGCGCGTCGATCGCCAGGATCACGGCCTGCGCTCCGAATTCACGGCTGAGCTCGGTAATCAGTTCGGGGCGCCGCACGGCAGCCGTGTTTACGGAAACTTTATCAGCTCCCGACATGAGGATCTGGCGTGCGTCCGCGACGGACCGGATTCCGCCGCCCACCGCCAGCGGGATAAAGACTTTGCGGGCCGTTCGAGACACCACGTCCGCCATGATCGCCCGCGCATCGCTTGATGCCGTGATGTCGAGGAAGACCAATTCGTCGGCGCCCTGCTGGTTATAGCGGTCGGCAAGCTCCACCGGATCGCCCGCGTCTCGCAAATTTACGAAGTTAACGCCCTTCACGACGCGGCCCGCGGTCACGTCGAGACACGGGATAATTCTCTTCGCTAACATTCGAGGTTCACGAAATTACGCACGATTGCCAGTCCGTGCGGCCCGGATTTCTCCGGGTGGCACTGCACGCCAAATACATTCCCGGACTCGAGAACCGCCGTGTAGGGCAAAGTGTAAGTGCAGGTGGCGGCGGTTTGCTCGACGACCGGCGCGTAGTAACTGTGAGCGAAATAGACGTACGGTCGCTCCGGTAAGCCGCTGAGCAATCGCGACGGCTTCACCGCATCGAGTTCGTTCCAGCCCATGTGAGGCACGCGCGCTGAGCCATCGAAGCGATTCACCTTTCCGGGAAAGATGCCGAGACCTGCCTGACCCGGCGCTTCCTCACTGCTTTCGAACAGGCCCTGCAGTCCGAGGCAGATCCCGAGGAACGGCACACCTGCCCGGATCCGGGAGACAAAGGTGTTGCGGACATCCATTTCATCGAGCGCCCGCAACATCTGGCCGAAGTGCCCGACTCCGGGCAACACGATCTTCGAGGCACGATCCAGACCGGCTGCGTCCCGAACCAGTTCGTAAGTCGCGCCGATTTCGTCGAGAGTATTTTGCACCGACCGAAGGTTGCCCGCGCCGTAATCGAAGATCGCGATCATAAGAGGCCCTTGGTCGAGGGCAGCTGATCCTTAAGACGCTCGTCGGTGGAGCAGGCGTAACGCATCGCGCGCGCCCAACATTTGAAAATTGCCTCGAGTTTGTGGTGGTTCGAGCGGCCATAGAGAACCTTCGCGTGCAGGTTGGCTCCCGCGTGATGGACGAAGCCGCCGAGAAAATCCTCCATAAGTTCCGACTGGAGGTCGCCCACAAGCCGCACTTTGACCTTGTCTTTATAAACAAGCGCCGGGCGCCCGCCGAGATCGACCGCGACTACCGCGAGCGTCTCGTCCATGGGAAGCACGAAATATCCCGCGCGGTTAATGCCTTTGCGATCGCCGAGCGCTTTGGAAAAGAGCTGTCCGATCACGATGCCGACGTCTTCAACGGTATGGTGCTGGTCAACGTCAAGATCACCTTTGGCCGCGAGCTTCAGATCAAACCCCCCATGCTTCGTAAACAGCTCAAGCATGTGGTCGAAAAAACGAACGCCGGTCGAGACCTCGTACTTCCCGTGACCTTCGATACGCAGCGTGCCGCCGATCTGCGTTTCCTTCGTATCGCGTTGTATTTCAGCTGTTCTCGCCAATCACCACCTCCAGTGAATTGATGTCGTCGAGCACGGCAACTGCGCCTTCCGCGCGAAGCAACCGAACGAGGTCGTCATAGCGTGGGTTCGATTTTGCGGCGATCCCGATGAAGGGAATGCGTGCCGCTCGCGATGCGCGGGCGTCATCCACGGTATCCCCTACGTACCAGCATTTCCCGTGCGCGAGCGACGCACAGATCTTATGCAGGCCTTCCGGATCAGGCTTGGAATGTGTCACGTCATCGGCGCCAATGACAGGATTAAACCGGTTCGGCAGGAAACGATCGAGCGTCACGTTCGCCTCCCAGCGCAGACGGCCGGTGAAAACGGCCAGGTAATGGCGCTCCTCCAACCTGTCGAACAGTCCATCGTGGGCGAGCCATTCTTCGCGGGTGATCAGGCCGTCGGAGTTCTCGCCCTGAAAGATCTTCTGGAAGTAATCGACAACTTCTTTGTAAGGAATATCGGCGCCATGTTCCTGAATCAGGCGCGTGGAGAGCAGCCAGTCGTCATTCCATCCGCCGCGATTCTTCCAGTCCTGGATTTCCTCGTGGGAGATCTCGTATCCGGAGAAGTGTTTGACCGTCGCCTGGATGGTGGCGCGGTATGACTCGTTCACGTCCACCAGCACGCCATCCATGTCGAATACGATCAGGTCCTTTTCGGGTGTTGTGCTCACCAGATCTTCTCCAGTTCGTCGAGAACGGCCTGCGCCTGTTCGCGGGTACCTGCTGTGATGCGCACACCCCCGGGAATCTCGTAGCTGCGGTCGCGTACCAGAATCGCCTTGTCTCGCAGGGCATCGCGCACTTCGATGGCGCGCTCGCCGAAATATCCGAGGATGAAGTTAGCCGCACTTGGCGCGTGTGCGATCCCGAGCTGGTCCAGTCCCTTCTGCAGCAATTCCCGTGCCGCCAGCGCTTCGGCGACGTAATTTGCTACGTATGCAGTATCCTGAATCGCCGCTTCGGCAGCCAATGCCGCGAGCATGTTGACGCTATACGGGGACTGGGCCTTGTGCAGATACCGAACGTTTTCGGTTTGCGAAAACAGGCAGCCGATACGCATCGCCGCCATCCCGTACACCTTGGAGAAGGTGCGGCTCACGAAGAGGTTCGCATACTTCGCGATCAGAGGGAGAGCGGTGATCCCGCAGAATTCGTAGTACGCCTCGTCTATGAGAACGGCCGCTTGAGGCGCGCGTTCCAGAATCTGTTTGATCTCCGGAACGCCGATAGCGGTGCCGGTCGGGTTATTCGGATTCGAGATCAGGATCGCGCGGGTAGCGGGAGTTACCGCATCAATTAACTCAGCCAGCGGGAATGCGAGCGTGCCCGGAACATAGTCGATCTCCCGAATCTTCGCGCCCGCCACTTCGGCATAGAACCGGTACATTGCATAAGATGGCCGCGCGATGATCACTTCATCCCCGTCATCCAGATAAGTGTTGACCAGGACCTGAATGGCTTCGTCTGTTCCATTCGTCAGAAGCAACTCGTCCGGCGGCACCTTGAAGAACGCCGCCAGTGCCGGCCTGACGCGCGTATATTCCGGATAAATGCTGAGCTGCTGCTCGCACAGGCGGGTCTTGAGGAACTCAATGACGCGCGGCGAACAACCAACCGTATTTTCGTTGAAATCGAGGCGTAACTTGCCTGCGCGCCCGCTGCTGGGCGGCGAATAAGGCGCCATCTCGAGCACCGCTTTGCGAGGCAAGGGTTTATTCAAGCCGCACCGCTTTCAATCCTCACCTCTATAGATCGTGCATGCGCTTCCAGACCCTCGGCGCGAGCAAGCGTGGTGATCGCCGGGGCCAGGTTTTCGAGCGCCGTAACGTCGAGCTGCTGGACCGAGATGACTTTCACGTAATCTGCGGCGGATAAGCCGCCGCGCAGCCGCGCCGCGCCATTCGTGGGCAGCACATGGTTCGGGCCGGTCGCATAGTCTCCGGCAGCTTCCGGGCTGTAAGGGCCGATAAAGACACTCCCCGCGTGGCGAACCTTCGGCAATAACTCTTCGTGATGAAGACTCAGGTGCTCCGGGGCGAAAGCATTCGACAGCTCTATGGCTTCGTTGAGCGAACGCACCATGACAATGGCGCTGTTTTTGTCGATCGCTTTTCGCGCAACCGCCGCCGTGGAAAGGCTCGCCAGTTGGTGTTCAATCTCCTGTGCCACCGCGCCGGCGAGGCGCTTCGAAGTGGTCAGGAAGAAGGCACTGGCATCGGTGTCATGCTCCGCCTGGGCGAGCATATCGGCGGCTACAAAATCGGGCTCCGCCTGGGCCGCAATAATCAGGATCTCGGTGGGACCGGCCACGAAATCGATGCCGACCTCTCCCGCAAGCAGCTTCTTGGCGGCGGTCACATAAATGTTGCCGGGCCCGACGATGCGGTCCGCGCGCGGAACAGTCCTGGTGCCATATGCGAAAGCGGCGATAGCCTGCGCGCCACCCATGCGAAACACCTGATCGATGCCGAGAAAATGCGCCGTGGCATAGACTTCGTCAACCGGTTTCGGACACGCGACGCAGATGTTTTTCACGCCGGCGGCCTGGGCCGGAACAGCCGTCATGATCAGAGAAGAGGGCAGGGGATAGCGGCCCGCCGGGATATAACAGCCGACCGTATCGAGTGGGCGCACGATCTGCCCCACCTTGAAGCCTTTGCCAAAGGGAGAGATGAATTCCGCGGGAACCTGCTTTTCGGCGTAACGGCGAACATTGCGAGCCGAGACTTCGACGGCATTCTTGAAATCATCTCGAACCCGTTTGGCCGAGGCGGCGAGTTCCGCGGCAGGCACTCGCACCGACTTACCTTCGAAGTTATCGAACTGACGCGCCAGTTCGAGCAGTCCCTTGTCGCCGCGTGTGCGTACGGTTTCGAGGATCGGGCGCACGACCTCCTCGGCGTCGGTGAGGCGTGTCTTGCGCCGGGCCAGCACGCGGCCCATGTCTTTCGATTCGAGAATTCGGATCATCGCAAATCACATCACAATCTTGTTCAGCGGGTATTCGACGATGCCCTCGCCGCCCGCCTTCTTGAGGCGTGGAATAATCGTGCGCACCGTCGATTCATCGAGGATCGTATTGACAGCCAGCCACTCTCCATCGCTCAGATGCGAGACGGTGGGCCGCTTCAGCGCCGGTAACACGTTCAATACCGTTTCGAGATTGTCCCGGTGGACGTTCAGCATCAACCCGACCTTGCCCAGCGCGGCGATCGCGCCGTCGAGCAGGAGCTTCAGATCTTCCAGCTTTCGGCGGGTCCAGGTCCGGTCCCACGCTTCCCGGTTGGCAATCAGCTGCGTGTTTGATTCGAGCACGGTCTCGATGATCCGCAGCTTATTGGCCCGCAAAGACGAACCCGTTTCGGTAACTTCGACAATGGCATCGGCCAGAACCGGCGGCTTCACTTCCGTCGCGCCCCAGCTGAACTCGACTTTTGCCGAGACGCCATTGCGCGCCAGATAACGCTTCGTCGTGGCGACCAGCTCGGTCGCGATGATCTTGCCTTCCAGATCTTTAACACTCTGGAAGCCGCTCGATTCCGGAACGGCCAGCACCCACCGCACCTTGCCGAAGCTCTGCTTCGCGTAAACCAGATCCGCGACGGCCACCACGCTGGCGCCCACCTCTTCCACCCAATCGAGACCCGTCAGTCCGGCATCGAGAATGCCGTCTTCGACATAGCGCGCCATCTCCTGGGCGCGGATGAGCATGCACTCGATCTCGGGATCATCCACGGACGGGAAATATGAGCGCGAACTACTCGTGATGTTGAAGCCGGCGCGGCGGAACAGATCAATGGTGGCGTTTTCGAGGCTGCCCTTGGGAATTCCGAGTTTCAAGGTCATTTACTGACCCCGTACACTTCAGCGGGATCGTAAGTCCGCGGCTCGCTTTCCACCCACTCCTCGCCTGGTTTCCCGGAATCGAGTTTCCGGTAAAAGCAGCTTTCGTAACCGGCGTGACAAACGCCTGGTCCAAGCGATTCCACCTGGATCAGAAGCGTATCGTCATCGCAATCGGTGGCGATTTCCTTAACAACAAGGCGGTGGCCGGAGCTTTCGCCTTTCATCCAGAGTTTGTTGCGCGATCGGCTGTAAAAAGTGACAAAGCCGGTGTCGCGCGTCTTGCGGAAGGCTTCTTCGTTCATGAAGCCGACCATAAGGACGCGATGAGATGCCGCATCCTGAATGACGGCGGGAACGAGGCCGTCGAGTTTACTGTAATCGAGACTCATAGGTGGCGCTTTTGCTGACCGAGGCCCGGGGCGCAACCGGACAGGGCTCAATAAAAACGCCCGCCGGTTGTCGCGGCGGGCGTCCTTTCGTTTGACTTTACAAATTCGATTAAGCCAGAACCCGCTGCGCAATGATCGCCCGATGGTGATGATGATGGCGCCGTGCGACGGAGGGCACTGACATAAAGCGTTAGTGTATCAGGGGCTGGACCGTGGAATCAATCGTGATCCGTCGTGATGTCCGCATCGCGACGTTCTGCCAAACGTAGCCAGTTTGGCATTAAAGCTCCTGTTTCCAGCGGTTTGGCTGGGTGAGTACGCGCTTTAGCGGGCGCATCCTGCGCCGGAGGCGTGTTCGGAAGAATAGATTCGAGGGGATGACTGGATGCCATGAATTTGTCCGGATATACAGTGTCTTTTTGCGACTAACTATTGCATGGAAAAATGCTCTTGGTTGCTCGGGAGTCGCATAAAAGATCTGGAATCAACGAAAAAAGTTTTTGTAAAGACTGTGACCGTGAACCCCGAGCATCTATGATCTAATGACGCACCGCCCCGGGGCCGACGGGTACAGGGGTTTACATTCCTTAATGATCGGCGTCTGGACTGATTCCGGAGGGCTCAATCCCCAAATCTCATAGCGGAGCGAGCTTTTGCTTTTGCGGCTTCTTCTTCTCGATTTTTCGGCGCCGCCGTTGTTTCAAGCGAGTGAAGGAGACGAAGGGAAATGCCTGCGACTTCCTCGACCGCCGCCAGGAAAACGGCTTCGTTTGTCTTTGACGGTTTGGTGAAACCACAGATCTTCCTCACAAACTGAAGGGAGGCGGCCTGAACCTCTTCTTCCGTGACGGGCGGATCGAAGTTGAATAGGGTCTTGATATTCCTGCACATACTGGATGCCTTCAAGGTAACAAGGATCGACCGAACTGCTGAAATCCAGTAACGGACTGCCGACTCCACGGTAGAATCGACGGGTGGATGCCGCAGCTCACGACGGCGCGCTTTCGGCATTTTTCAAGGTGCGTCCTCGGCTCTTTGGGATTGCGTGCCGGATACTCGGAAGCGCCGCCGAGGCGGAAGATGTCGTCCAGGACGCCTGGCTGAGGCGGCAGGCTGCCGATCGCAGCGTGGTCCAGGATCCTGTGGATGATGCGAGCCGGCAAACTGACGGCAATTTCGCCGCACGCATCCAACACTCCACACCCGGGACTTACGGGATACAACGAAACAGACGATTCTTCAAACACCGTGTCACAACGCGGCAGCGTGTTCGGTCTTGGTAAGTGAGACCGGAAGATTTGAAATGCCCTGGTCGAAAGGAGATCATCATGAAAATTGTAGTCATCGGCGGCAGCGGCCTGATCGGGTCAAAGCTTGTCAATCAGCTTGGGAAACAGGGGCACGAAGCAATCGCGGCGTCTCCCAACTCCGGCGTCAACTCGATTACAGGCGAGGGACTCGCGGAGGCCATGAAAGGCGCATCCGTGGTCGTCGATGTAACGAACTCGCCTTCCTGGGAGGACGCGGCAGTGCTCGAGTTTTTCGAGACTTCAACCCGCAACCTGCTCGCGTCCGAAGCGGCGACGGGCGTGGGACATCACGTTGCCTTGTCAGTGGCAGGAACGGAACGTCTGGTTGAAAGCGGGTTCTTCCGCGCGAAGCTTGCTCAGGAGAACCTGATAAAACAAGGTTCGATTCCTTATTCGATCGTTCGCGCGACGCAGTTCTTCGAATTCGTCAAGAGTATTGCGGACCTTTCCACCGACGGTAACAAGATACGCCTGCCCGCTGTGCTTATTCAGCCTATGGCGGCCGACGATGTCGCCGGCGCAGTAGCAAGAGTAGCGGTGGGGTCGCCGATACGTGGCACGATTGAAGTCGGAGGGCCGGAACAATTTCGGCTCGATGAACTCATCCGGCGGGATCTGGCGGCCCGCAAGGATCCGCGCGAAGTAATCACAGATCCGCACGCGCGCTACTACGGAATCGCGGTGAGCGAGACCGCACTGCTTCCCGGCGCTGACGCGCGGATCGGCAAGACGCGTTTCGAAGATTGGCTCGGTAAGTCCGCTTCACGTACAGCAGCGGTGAACGGGTAATAGGAAAATTCGGCCGGAAATACCCCGTTAATACCTCGACCGTGTAGCAGTGTGCCTTTTCCGCAGTAGTCGCTCCCTTCCGGCCGCGGCTCAATTATCTATCTCCCCGAACGAACATTCCGAGCCGCGCGCGTGAGCAAGCGTTGGCCGATCGCAACTAATCTCGCGGTCGAGGTAATAGCCAGGTCCTACTTTCGATCGGGGAGCGCGAATACGTACAACGCATTGCCCGTCGCGGGATAATGCAGTTCCGGCGCCACCACGCCCGGCACAGCGCGCGGACTGCCTCCGCCATTGCTCGTCGTTACCGCGAGATACTGCTTGCCGCCCGCAGTGAACGTCAGCGGGAAAGCCCTGCACCGCGGCGGGCAGCCGGGTCTCCCACAGAATTTTTCCCGTTGCCGATCGAAGGCGCGGAACATGCGGTCGAGATCGCCCACAAACGCCACGCCTCCGGCCGTCGAGACCACGCCGGTGAGGAACGGCGCGCGCTGTTCGTACTTCCAGATCTCGCGCATGGTCCGCACATCGTACGCCGCCAGCTTGCCGCATGTGGCCGTTCGTCCCCGGCATCTCAAAGAAGCGCCGCAGAGCGCCGTTGCCGCTGCCGCCGCCCGCGACTTTTTCGATCGCCTGCCCGTTCATGTCCAGACAGCTCTGGCTCAGCGGAATGATCAGCCGGTTGCCGGGCGGATAGTACGTCATCGACGGCCAGTTCTTGCCGCCCTCGGTCGACGGACACGCCGACACCCACTCGCCGACGCGCTGCTCGACGATATCGTTGCGATAGTGCGGCTCACCCGTTTTCGGGTCGATCGAATCGTATACGTTCTGGAACACCATTTCCTTGTGACCCAGATATTTTCCGGTCTTGCGGTCCAGCTTCCATAGAATGCCCGCCTTGCCCGCGCTGAAGACGTAGTTCTGGCCCTGATCGTCCACCAGCACGCGCTCGAAGACTTCGTCGAGGTCCAGCGTCTCGCCCGGCGCATAGCTGTGATACCAGGCCAGCTTCCCGGTGTCGGCATTGAGCGCCACGGTGGAGTTGGCATAAAGCGTCGCGCCGTTGCCGGAGCCGCGGCTCACGCGCATCCACGGTTTGGCTTGCGCCGTGCCCCAGTAGGTCAGGTTCAAATCCGGATCGTAGCTGCCGGTGATCCACGTCTCGACGCCCGCCCGGAAGGTGTTCGCGAGCCCGCCCCAGGTGTCGCCGCCGGGTTCGCCTTCGAGCGCAACCGTTCGAAAGCGCCACGCTTCTTTGCCGGTCTTCGCGTCGTACGCGCTGATGAAGCATTTCTCTTCCCGATAGGTCGCGCAGGAATCGCGGCCCAGGCCTTGAATCAGTCGGCCTTTCACGACGAGCGGGCCGCTGGTGTCGGCGTACTCGCCTTTGGAGCGATCGCCGATGGTGGTGTCCCAGACCACCTTGCCGTTGCGCGCGTCGAAGGCCATCAAGATGCGCGTCGCCGGTCGCGACGAAAATCTTGTCGTCGTAGATCGCGATGCCGCGCATGGCGGGCGCGGTCGGATTGGTGCCGTAGCGGTTCTCCCAGATCAAATCGCCGGTCTTCGCGTCCAGGGCCTGCAGCACCATGCCGGCGTTGTTCACGTACAGCACGCCGTTGTGGACGATCGGCGCGGGCTGGTTGCCGTTGCTCGCGCCCTCCTGCATGGCCCAGCTCCACACCAGGCGCAGGTCGTCTGACGTTCTGCGCGGTGATCTGGTTCAGCGGGCTGTAGTAGGTGGCCTTGTAGTCGCGGCGAATCATCAGCCAGTCGCCGGGATCGGGATTGCGCAGCATGGCGTCGGTGACCGGAACAAAGTTTTCGACTTCGCCGGCAACTGTGATTCCACGAGGCGTCGCGGGAACCGGGGCGTTCTGCGCGGCTTGTTGCGTCACCGGCGCGCGCCGCGCCGGGCTGCAGATACGCCGCACGCTGCCCGGAAGCGACGCTGCGGATCTGAACCGCCGCTTGCATCGTCAGCGCTCGATCGCCCGGCCGCGCGCTGTTGGCGTCGAGAATGAACGCCGCGAGATTGACGTAGGTCTGGTCCGGCAACGATCCGGCCGCACCGGGAGGCATCGTCGAGCGCATAAAGCCGATCAGATCGCCCGCGGTCTTGTCGCCCCACTGAGTCATGAAGTTCGTGCCGGCCAGTTGCGGCCCTTCGCGTCCGGAAAGATCCGGCGCGTGGCACACGGCGCAGTTGATCTGGTACGCGGCGCGCCCGGCCTGAGCCTGCTCGGCTGTGTACGACGCGCCGCTCTGTTGCGCGATCATTGTCAAACCGCAAGCGGCGGCAAATCCCGCGCCCAAACATACTCGAGTCTTCGCCATCCCTGTATACCGCCGCATCGGTTATAACATAGCTGTCAGGGCCGAATTTCGTTCCACGATCCGCTCGCCGTGCGGCCCGAATCCGTAAAGTGCTGCCAGGCTGACTGCCTTTATCGTGCGCCCGGATTCCTGCGCCTTCCTCCGTGAAAGCTTTTGCCAAAGTCCTTTTGCTTGCAGCATTGCCCTGGCTATGTCATGCGCAGAGTGTCCCGTCAACGTCGCAGCCCGATGCGGATGTTACCGCAGCCAATCCCGCGCGGCCGACTGTCTCTACGCCGGCAACCTTGACTCCGGTCGGATATTTACAGTTCGAAACGGGCATACTCGGGGCGACAACCTCTCCGGAATTCGGGACCCGGATCGGCATCAATCAGGTTACGAAGTTGACAGTGCTTCCCCGGCTCGAATTGTTGCTCCTGACCGAACCCTTTGTGCACAGCAGTAACAGTGACGGTCTCGACAAGCAGATTCATCCGGGTGAGGTGTTTGCGGGCGCGCAGGCGGTCGTGCTTGCCGGGGATGGCGCACTTCCCACAATCGCCGTGAGCTATATCCGGCGGCTGTATGAGAGCCCGGCTCCCGAGCTTGATATAGGAACTTTCCGCGAGAGCGGAACGATCCTGTTCAGCAACGATATGGCGGGGTTTCATTTCGATACGAACTTCATCGTCTCGGAGCAAACCGACGCCGGCGTACGGCGGGCGCAGTATGGGCAGACGCTCTCTGTTTCGCACCCGCTGAAGAAGTTCACGATATCCGCCGAAATCTGGCATTTTACGCAGCCGTTTTTCGCGTCGAACGCTGTGGGCGCTTTGTGGTCGCTGTCGTATCCCATCCGCCGGAATCTCGTGATCGATGGAGGGTTCGATCACGGTTTCACGAGTACTTCGACGCGTTGGGAGGAGTTTGTCGGGTTCACGTATCTGCTGCCGCACCGGCTGTGGCGCTGACATCGAACAACGACATCAAACAATGACATCGAACAAATGCGTGAATCCGCCAGCCTCAGCTATACTTGACCCACGCTTATGGCAGGTCGCCTGAAAACGTTCTGGCAGCGTGTGACCGACGGCATCGAGATACAGCAGCTCTGGGCGGAATTCAACGCCGATGCTCGCGCCAGCTACAAGCTCTACGCTGCGGATGTCGACTGGAGCCGGGTGGAGGGCGAATCCCGCTGGAAAACTTTCTGGCGGGGGTGCCGAGCTCTGTTCTGGGCGATGATGATGAAACTGTCTCCCGGACGCCGCGTGCTGTTCCTGATCTCGCTGGCGCTTCTCGTCTTTCCCGGCTTCAGTGTGCGCAGCGGCGACACCGAATTCCGGCTGGATAACCTGGCGGTTTTTGGGGGCATCGGGCTGACCGTTCTGCTGGCATTGGAGCTGTCCGACCGCGTGACCATGAAGCGCGATCTTGAAATCGCACGTGAGATTCAGGGATGGTTGATGCCCTCCGAGGCCCCGGCCGCTCCCGGTGTGGACGTAGCGTTCGCTACGCGCGCGGCCAACACGGTCGCGGGAGATTACTATGATGCATTCTTTCGCCCAGCCACAGGCGATCGGAGCGCGCGCCTGCTGCTTGTGGTGGCTGACGTTGCGGGCAAGAGCATTCCCGCGGCTCTCCTGATGGCCACGCTGCAGGCAAGTCTTCGGACTCTGGCCGCTCTCCCGGGTTCGCTGCTCGAATTGGTCGGGCGTCTCAACGAGTATGCCTGCGCGCAGAATCTGGGAGGCCACCGATTCACCACGGCTTTTGTCGCGGAGCTCGATCCCGCAACCAGGCAATTGACTTATGTCAACGCCGGTCATAACTGGCCGGTGCTGCGCCATGTCTCGCGGGCCATGGAACGACTGGAGACCGGAGGCATTCCGTTGGGGATCACGCCCGGCGCGCGTTACGAATGCGGCAACACTACTCTGGCTCCGCAGGACCTGCTGCTGATCTTCACCGATGGGGTGGTGGAGGCGGAAAACGACCGGGAGGAGGAATACGGCGAGCACCGTATGTTGGGAGTTCTTTCCGGGGCCACGGGAACCGCCAAAGAAGTGGTCAGACAACTGATGTCATCAGTGGATTCGTTCGTCGGTTTGACGCGGCAACACGACGATATTACCTGCCTGGTATTGCGAACCCTCGAACCTTAGCTGACGCGTCAGTGCCGGTAGCGCCGGTCCGATCTTTCGGTCGCCGGCGATCCTCCCCGTCAGATCCCAGACCCGCAGTAGCGGATAACAATTCCCCGAGCCGACAACTCTTCCAGCAACTGCGTCACCGCCGCGGACATCTCGCCCAGTCCCGGCACGACCACTGCCCAAGCCAGGTTTTCCCGGAACGCCCGGGTAATAATTCGCCACGCGTTCGAGCGCAGGCGGCGTAGTCCCGCCGATCTGAATAATCGACCAGTGCTCAGCCAGTTCGCGTGCAACTTTCAGGCTGGGCCGGGGACCGCTGACAATGAAATGATTGTCGCCGTGCACCAGAATGCCGACCATGAGGACCTCAGCCCTCGATCCGCGGGTCGGGAACCGGATAACCGATCGCGAAGTGATAAACCACCTGCCCCTGCGCGGGCGAGAGTCCAAGATAACGGTGCACTTCGTCATCGTAGAATGCGCCGATTCCGGTCGCCCTCAGCCCCACCGCCTCGGCGCCAAGATACAGGCGGTGGCCAATGGCGCCGGCTTCGAAATGCACATAGCGGTATCCGCGATCTCCATGAGCGCGGGTAGCGCGATCCAGATCGCCGATCATGGAGAACGCCACACACGCGTTTCCCGCGAGGTTCTGCCCGAGGCTCAGGCCCGCGGCCGCAACGCGCTGGTCGCCGCTCCGGACAAGCTGGAGCTCTGCGCGCTCGGGCCAGTGCCGGTAGACGCCCGGCTGCAATCCGTCGACGCGATGGATGTACAAATAAAGGCGGATGAAACGCTGACAGGCGAAATCGCCAGCGAGCCTCCGAGTCGCCGCTGCCAGGATGGCCGAGAGCTCTGTCATCGAGAGGGATTGCGTTCCGCCCTGGAAGTCGAGCGCCGACCGACGGCCGCGCACGACTTCGCCGAACGGAATTCTCGCTAAAGCCGGAGGAGGCAATTTGATCTCACCGGAGCCCGGGGAATTCGCCTCGTCGATCGCAATGCTGAGGCCCGTTTTCGTGGCGCCGTGCATCGCGTCAATCAACGGGTACGCGATTGTTTCTCTCGAAAGCTGGTTGGCATTACCGCCGAACCATACGGCTTCGCCCGATTCCGGTTCGCGCGTGGGAATCGACTGACCGCGCACTTCGACGATCAACATGGGCCACTCGTCGTCATAGAGGCGGCAGAATCGCGCGACTTCATCGTCCGGGAAACGACCAGTCGCGAAGGTGTCGCAACCCAACGCCCGGGCCGCCAGGGCGAGTGCCTGCCAGGCATGCCCGATGTCGTGCAGGCAATATCGATATGCCCGGTCCTGATACTTCCACGCCTCGCGCCAGGCGATGCTGGTCAGGACAAATACGAGCGGCGCAGAGCTTCCGGCCAGCTTCATCTCGAGATCGCCCAGTGCGCGCTGCTCGGCCATATGAGCGGAGGGCCTGTAATGATACAAGCCGTCGGGCCACTCCTTGAGGCCCCGCGTGAGGAAGTGGAATTCGGTGGGGTGCAGATTCCCCGATGACGGATTCACGCGCAGGGCATACCGGTCTCCGGTCGACGGAACACGCTTCGACGCGCTGATCGCTGCGGAATAGAACAAAAGCTGTGAAAGGAACGACGGGCCGTCAGTCGCAGCCGTGCAGCCGGGATCCCCGTTGAGAACGTCGAACGCCGGAGTAACAGGGGCAGGGGGATCCGCCGGCAGATCGAGCACCGGCACACCTTCGTAGTGACGGAACGGGTCCGGCATGTTCGCCCAATCGAGAACGTGCCGCGACCGCCTTAACGATTCCAGGCTGTGTTTGGTGCGTTCATGATATTCGCGCCACATCATCCTGGCCCGGAATTTCGCCGGGGCCCCTGCAGGACCCGGCAACCTCGGTCAGGAAATCTCGGGTTCAGGGAATCGCGCGATCAGGCGGGCTGTCTGTAACGGTGTTTGCAACAAAGACTTCTGCATCGCCTTCATGCGAACGCGACGCGCAATCTTCTTTTTTCGCAATCTGCCGTACCGGGCCTTGTCTCCATTTCGAGCTGACATGCTTTGATTGTCCTCTTTATTGAGGAGCTGCGTCCGAACCAGTTCAGGATTTTTCGGAATTTCTTCTGAATCAAATCAATCTGTTAGCCCCAGAGCCCGTCACCAGGGCCGATTTCGTCTGCTATAGGTGTAGCCGGAGAACAACAATACATGTCCCCTGCAACGATGTCACAGCCCGAACCCCCAGCGGAAATCGAAATCCACCGGCCCCCGCACCGAAGAAGGCAAGAAGCGCTCATCCATAAATGCCCTGCGCCACGGGCTTACGGGCCGCACGGTCGTCATGCCCTACGAGGACATGGAAGCCTACCATCGTTTCTGCGAAGAACTCCTCACGGATCTCGCTCCCGAAACGCCGGTGGAGCGGCAATACGCGCAGACCTTCTGCGACACCCAGTGGCGTCTGAACCGCATGCGTTCCATCGAAGACGCAATGCTCTCCCTCGGCCACTTCGAAGAGGCCGGGAACATCGACACCGAACATCCTCAGGTCCACGCCGCCCTGACCGCCGCCCGCGTCTTTCGCGACGACTCGCAGTCGTTCGTCAACATCAGCCTCTATGAACAGCGCCTGCAGCGCACGCTCGAAAAATCGCTGAAGCAACTCCAGACCCTTCAGGCCGAACGCAAAGCCCGGGCCGCTGCCGAAGACTCAGACTGCAGCCGCGGTGAAGGAGCCGATCAAAGCCAGTTCCGCCCCGCGACCAGTTCGTTTTTTCAACCGCCGAAAAGCCCGTCCAAATCTCCGATTATTCGCACCTCCACCAGGCTCCGAAACCCGAAAATCACCTCGATCCCGGCCTCGAACTCGCCGCCTGAACCAAAATGCCAGGCTTTGAGATATAACAGTTGCGGATAGGTGATGATCAAAATCGCATCGTTCGCCACAGCTGCCACCATTACCGGAATTTTCGCGCTGGCTGCGCCGGCTCTCGCGCAAGTCCAGAACTTCGTCCCGGTCACACCGGAGATGCTCCTGCACCCGAGCCCCGACGACTGGCTCATGTACAGCCGCACCTGGGACGCCCAGCGCTTCAGCCCGCTCAAGCAGATCAATCGCTCGAACGTCGGCCAGCTTCGCATGGCATGGACGCGCGGCATGGGTCCGGGCACCACCGAAACCATTCCGATCGTGCACAACGGCGTGATGTACGTCGTCGAGCCTGGCGCGATCGTGCAGGCCCTCGACGGCGCCACCGGCGACCTCCTCTGGGAGTACAAGCGCAAGGTTCCTGCTAACGTCGCCAGTTCGGCGCGCACAAAGACCATCGCTATTTATGAGGACATCGTGCTTTACGCCGCGCCCGACGGGTTCATGGTGGGGCTTGACGCTCGTACCGGCGAAAAACGCTGGGAGACGTCAACCGGAACCGGCGGCAACACCTCCGGACCTCTCGTCATCGACGGCAAAGTCATCTCCGGACGCGCCTGCGGCAAGACTCGCGATACCTGCTTCATCGCCGCGCAGGACGCTGTTACCGGCAAAGACGTCTGGAAGTTCTATACCGTGCCGGCACCCGGCGAGCCCGGCGCCGATTCCTGGGGCAAAACGCCTTTCGAGGAAACGAACCTGGTATCCACCTGGGGACTGCCCGGCACTTACGATCCCGTCCGCAAGCAGCTCTACTGGGGCGTCGCAAACCCCACACCGAACACGCGTATGCAGCGGCATGCGGGCAACCCCGACGGTACTTCGCGCAGCACTCCCGCGGACCTCTACAGTAACTCGACTCTTTCGCATCGACCCCGCGACCGGCAAACTCAACTGGTATTACCAGCACCTGCCCGGCGACGACTGGGATCAGGACTACACGCACGAACGCACCCTCGTCCGCGAGCGCTTCAATCCCGATCCGAAGTATGTGAAATGGATCAACCCCGACATCAAACGCGGCGAAGAGCGCGACATGGCGGTGATGGTCGGTGAGGGCGGCGGTATCTTCGCGCTCGACCGCGGCAACGGCCAGTTCCTGTGGGCCAACCCGTTTCCGTACGACGATCCGCAAGTTCCTGATTTCCAAAATCGACCCCAAGACCGGTCAGGTAACGATCAACTAGGATCTGGTCAACCAGAAGCTGGGTGAGCGCCACACGATTTGCTTCTACAACACGCGCAGTTTCTGGCCGACGGCATACAGCCCGAATACGAACTCGCTCTATGTCCCCTATATCGATAACTGCCTCGATATGACTTCGAAATCGGACGCCGGTCCGGAGAAGCGTATCCCTGTTCCGCAGCCCGGCTCGGATCCGAACAAGCTGACGGGCATCGCGAAGATCAACCTCTCGACCGGCGAGATCCTTCGCTTCGACGAAGGCCGCACTCCGAGCGACGGCGCGGTGCTGGCCACCGCCGGCGACCTCGTTTTCCACGGCGATATGAACCGCCGTTTCCGCGCATTCGACGCCTATACCGGCAAGCAGCTTTGGGAGGGAATCGTGGGCGGCCACGTTTCCGTCAGCACCATTTCCTACGCGGTGAAAGGCAAGCAGTACATCGCGATCATGACCGGCGACGGACTTCTTGACGGCAGCCTGCTCGCCGAGACCCCGGAAATCAAGGCTCCCCGCGGGTCCAACGCGATCTTCGTTTTCGCATTACCCGGACAAATAGGTGTGATAGGTTAAGCCGATGCGTACTCTGCTATGTCTCGCGGCCACAGCGGCCGGTCTCTTCGCGCAAACCGCGCCTCCGAATGAGGCCGGGGTTTCGCTTGGGCACATTCACCTGGTGGTGTCCGATGCCGACGCGCAGAAAAAGGCCTGGGTCGATGTCTTCGGGGCCCAGTCGACGGGCAATGGCGCGGCCTTCGATCCGCTGAAGCTGCCGGGCATCTTCATCATCATCACCAAGGCGCCCATGCCACCGGCCGGCGGCACGAACGGATCGGTGGTCAATCACATCGGCCTCTCGGTGAAGGATTACGCGGCAACCAAAGCCAAATGGACCGCTGAGAATCTCATGGCGCGGGAGGTCACGCCCAACGCCCAGGCACTCGTGACCTTTCCTGAAGGCGTAACTGTCGAGGTGATCGAGAACAAGGATCAGGCAACGCCGGTCGCATTCCATCACATACACGAATCGGTGGTTGATGGAGAAGCCGCCCGCGCCTGGTACATGAAGGAGTTCGGAGCCGCCAGCGGAACCCGCCGCAATCTGCCCGCCGCGATGTTCCCGGGCGGAGAAGTGGACTTCATCAAAGCCCAGATGCCGCAGGAGCCGACCAAAGGCCGCTCTCTCGATCACATCGGCTTCGAAGTGAAGGATCTGGATGCGTTGCTGAAGAAGCTCGCCGCCGACGGAGTGACGATCAACATGCCGCTTCGCGACATGACAAAGCAGATCGGCCTGAAGATCGCCTTCATAACGGACCCGAACGGCACCTACATCGAACTGACCCAGGGCCTAAGCGCAAGGTAGGACCGGCGATCTTGTCGCCGGTCAGGCGTTTTCACCGCACCCAACTGGGCACGACGTAAGCATAGAACATCGTCATAAACCCGATCACCACGGCGAGGAAAATGCTGTGGCGAAGCGTGAACCGGAATAGCTTTCCCTCTTCAGATCGATGCATTCCCGTCGCCGCCGCCGCGACCGCGATGCTCTGCAGGCTGATCATCTTTCCCACGACGCCGCCGCCTGAATTCGCCGCGGCCATCAGCACCGGGTTCAGACCCAGACGGGTCGCCGTAACCACCTGCAGCGGGCCGAACAGGGCATTCGCCGACGTGTCGCTGCCGGTAAGAAATACACCCAGCCATCCAAGCAGCGGGCTGAAGAACGGGAACATGGACCCGGTACCGGCGATGACCAGCCCCAGCGTCGTTGTGGCGCCGGAATAGTTCATCAGATACGCCAGCGCGACAACACTGGCAATCGTAACCGTGGGAAGCGCGAGTTGCTTCGCCGTATCCCGCACGCATTTCATAAGGACGGCCGGCGAAACGCGCAGTGCGATAGCCGAGGCGAGCACCGAAAACAAGCACGCGCTCCCCGAAGCAGAGAGGAGGTTCAACGTATACCGCGCGGCATAAGGCGAGGGTTTCGCAACCACGGGCGGAATGCGCTGCACCAGGTTGTGCAATCCGGGCCAGTCAAACACCACCGTGGCCTTGTCCAGCAGGGCTTTGACGCTGTCGACGCCCCAGAGCAGCACGAAGATGACAAGCATTCCGTAAGGAAGCCAGGCCATCAGGACGTTGCCGTGCGTATGCCGATGCGGCGTGGCCGCGACGGCTTTCGCGGGCTTCCAGAATTTGAGCAGGACAACTAACGCGACGAGAGAAACGATCGCGCCGAGAAGAGCGGCAAGGTAGGGGCCGATGTAATTGGAAACGAAAAACTCCGTGCCGGCAAATGTCACTCCGGCAACCAGGGCCGCGGGCCATACGGCGCGCAGAGCCTTGACGCCGCCCATCACCAGCATCAGGTACGCGGGAACGATCAGCGCAAGCGGCGCGCAGATGCGGCCGACATTGGCCGAAATCGACATCATCGGCAATCCCGTAACGGCCTGCAGCATCACCAGCGGTATACCGATGGAACCGAACGCGACTGGCGACGTGTTGGCCAGCAGGCAGATCCCGGCGGCGAAGAACGGCTGGAAGCCCAGTCCCGCAAGCATGGCGGCCGCAACCGCGACCGGTGTGCCGAAGCCGGCCGCGCCTTCGAGAAACGCGCCGAACGCGAATGCGATCAGCAGCGCCTGAACGCGCTGATCGCCGGTGAGGCTCGCCACTGAGTCTTTAATGATTTCGAATTTGCCCGTGTCGACGCGTGAGGCGGTACAAAAGGATCGCGGTGAAGACAATCCATCCGATCGGCAGCACGCCGTAAGCCGCGCCGTACAACGCTGAGCTCACCACCATGGTGAGGGGCATCTTGTAGGCAAAGAGCGCTACAACGGCCGCCGCGCCGACTCCCGCGAGCGAAGAGATCCACGCAGGTTTGCGTACCACCGCGAGCAGAAACAAAGAGAGTGAAAATCGGCAATGCGGCTACGAGCGCCGAAAGAGCGAGATTATTTGAGAGTGGTGTGTAGCTTTGAGGCCACATGTGCGTCCTGTCAAGTTATCACAGCGAGCCTCTGCGCAATATGACAAAATGACTTCGGCCGGAGAACCGGATATGCTTCATGCGAAACGATTTCTTGCGCTTTTCCTTATAACCGCCGCGCAACTCGCGGCTCAGGCGAGCGCAACGCCGCGGCGCCCCGGCGGCGGCGCGGGAATGGACTACAAAGCCTACGATGCAGCCACGCTCGAACGCGGCAAGACCACGTTCTCTTCTCAATGCGGCTTCTGCCACGGCGCGAATGCCCGAGGCGGCGAGGGTGGTCCAGACCTTCTGCGCGCGGAAATTGTTCTGGATGACGAGAACGGCAATCTCATCGGACCGGTGATCCTCAACGGCCGCCCCGGCGGCATGCCGAAGTTCACCATGAGCCAGTCCCAGATCGCCGAGATCGCAGCCTTTCTGCACGAGGGCATTCGCGCCGCGGCGGAGCGCGGTACTTACAAGGTCCTCAATATCGTTACCGGCGATCCCAAAGCGGGCGAAGCCTATTTCAACGGGGCGGGAAAGTGCGCCACGTGTCACTCGCCCGCCGGTGATCTGAAAGGCGTCGGCTCGAAGTACGAGCCGATCGCGCTGCAGGGCCGCTTCCTGATGCCGGCCGGCGGAAGAGGGGCTCAACCAAAGACCGCCGTAACGGTGACTTTGCAGTCGGGCCGTTCGGTGCAGGGAACTCTTCAGCGCATCGACGATTTCAACGTGGCGCTGATCGATGCCAACGGCGACTATCATTCGTTCACGCGCAAGGGAGCGGTTCCGAAGGTGGAGTTGAAAGACCCGCTGCAGGCGCATTACGACTTGCTCTCGAAGTATACGGATACCGATATTCACAACCTGACGGCCTGGCTGGTGACACTGAAATGAAGAAGAGTCTTATCGCGCTGGCGCTCCCGATGTTACTCGCCGGGCAGGTGAAACCGCCTGTCGATGCGTGGCCCACTTACAATGGCGATTACTCCGGCCAGCGCTTCAGTCCGCTCAGGCAAATTAATCAGCTCAACGTCAAGGCGCTCACGCTGGCATGGGTGAATCATCCGGCCGGCGGACAGACCCCGGGAGCGATCGTCGGAGGCCTCGGTCCGGAAGTTCCGCCGGTCGCCGGGCGAGAAACGGGTTTCGGCGGTCTGCAAATCAAGGCGACGCCGCTCATGCTGAACGGCATTCTGTATTTCGCCACGCCGGACAACGCCTGGGCTGTCGACGCGCGCACCGGCCACGAAATCTGGCATTACTTCTGGAAGACGACCGGCGGCATTCATATCGGGAATCGTGGCGTCGGGATCTTCGAGAACTGGGTGTTCTTCGAGACGCCCGACAACTATCTGGTTTCACTCGACGCGCGCACCGGTAAGGAGCGCTGGCATGTCCAGATTGCCGATGTGAAGCAGGAGTACTTCTCCACGCCCGCGCCGATCATTGTTGGCAACCACGTAATGGTCGGCACCGGCGGCGATTCGCTCGACGTGCCGGGCTTCCTGGAAGCCGTGGATCCGGAGACTGGCGCGCTGCAGTGGAAGTGGTGGTCGGAGCCGCTGAAGAAAGGCGATCCCGGCTCCGAAACCTGGCCCGACGAGAACTCGATGCGCCACGGCGGCGGCATGACCTGGATACCGGGCACTTACGATCCCGATTTGAAGCTTTATTACATCGGAACGGGCAACCCGCAGCCCGTGGAAACAGGACACGGGCGTAAGGGCGATAACCTCTGGACCTGCTCGATCGTGGCGCTGCACATCGATACCGGCAAGATCGCCTGGTATTACCAGGTGTCGCCGCACGACACGCACGATTGGGATGCGGCGCAGACGCCGGTCTTGTTCGACGGCGTATTTGACGGCCGCCCTCGCAAGCTCCTCGCGCAGGGCAGCCGCAATGGCTACTTCTTCCTCCTCGACAGAACCAACGGTCAGCATCTGGTTACGGCGAAGATGATCGAAACCATGAACTGGTCGAAGGGAATCAAACCGAACGGGCAGCCCATTCCCGATCCGGCCAAGGAATCGACGATCGACGGAGTGCTGGTCTCGCCGAACTCGAGCGGAGCGACGAACTGGCCTCCGCCGAGCTTCGATCCCGAGACCGGTCTTTTTTATGTCCACACGAACGAAACCTTCAGCGAGTTTTATCTGACGGATACCGACGACACCCCGAGGGTTATGCCGCCGCCGAACGTAATGCCGGCGGCTACGGAGGTACCCTCCGCGCGATCGATTACAAGACCGGCAAGACAGTCTGGAGCCATCATTATCCGGGTGGCGGCGGCAATGCCGGCGTGCTTACGACGGCGGGGAAGACTTCTGTTCACCGGGGATGGTTCGCAGAACCTGATTGCTTACGATCCCGCGAACGGGAAAATTCTGTGGCGAGTGCCGGATGGGCGCGAATGTATGAACGGCCCGGAGACTTACATGTTGGATGGACAGCAGTATCTGGTGGTGGGGCGGGGGATTCGCTGTTCGCCTTTACCGTACTACAGTAAGTGGAGATCGAATATGTATTCCAGACGCGACCTGGGAAAGTTGGCGCTGGCCGGTTTGCCGCTGGCGAGAGCGTTCGGGCTCGAATTAACGCCGTAATAAATGGCGTGACGATTGGGGCTCAGACTTACAGCTACCGCGCTTTGCCGCATGGGGCTACTGACAGTGTCGACGTCATCATCGAGGCGCTCAAGACTGACGGCGTGGGCGAGATTGAACTCTTTTCGCCCGGCATCGAGCCGCCGCCTGGTCCGGGGGTGACGCGCGGGAGTCGCTGCGCCAGTGGCGACTCTCAACGCCGATGGAACACTTCGCCGCGGTACGGAAGAAGTTCAATGACGCAGGCGTCACGATCCACTCTTACACGATGAATTACAGCGACGATTTCACTGATGCGGAAATCGACAAAACGTTCGAGCAGGCCAAAGGGCTTGGGACCGACATTATCGCGTCATCGACGCGGGTCAGCATGGCGCCGCGCCTGATTACCTTCGCGGAAAAACATCGCACCTTGCTTGCGTTCCATGGTCATTCGAACACCAGAGATGCGAATGAGTTCGCGACCCCGGAGAGTTTCGACAAGGCGTTGGAGCTATGGAAGTTCGCCAGAATCAATCTCGATATAGGGCATTTCTTCGCCGCTGGATACGACCCGGTTGCTTATATCGATTCGCATCACGACCACATCACCCACTTACATCTCAAGGACCGGAAGAAGAATGACGGTCCTAATATGCCCTGGGGCGAGGGTGATACGCCGATTAAACCGGTCTTGCTTCTGCTGAAGAGAAACGATATCCGATGCCGGCGTTCGTCGAATACGAGTACAAAGGCGAAGGCACTCCCGTACAAGAAGTTCGGAAGTGCCTGGATTACATTCGTCAGGCGCTGGCGTAACTCGGCGGCAGATTGCGGTTTGTGGTCGTCCGCCTTGGCGCAGGGCGACCCTC
Organism: Terriglobia bacterium; assembly: GCA_963718155.1. Classification (GTDB taxonomy): domain Bacteria; phylum Acidobacteriota; class Terriglobia; order Bryobacterales; family Bryobacteraceae; genus BOG-234. The sequence goes on from CAVQYP010000017.1 coordinate 40,459, forward strand.
GGGCCGCGCTTGTGGTGCGGGACGCGGAGCTTCCTGCGGGCGCGCGGCCGGCTGAGGAGCCGGACGGGGTTGCTGGACTTCAGGACGAGGTTGAGGCGCGGGACGCGGGGCTTCCTGGGGACGCGCTGCGGCTCAGGCGCAGGTCGCGGGGCCTCCTGCGGGCGCGCTGCGGGTTGCGGAGCGGGTCGCGGCTGCTGGAGGGCTTGCAGGACGGGGCTGAGGCGCGGGACGCGGAGCCTCCTGCGGGCGCACCACGGGTTGTGGAGCTGGTCGCGGCTGCTGGACTTCAGGCCGAGCCTCAGGAGGGCGTTGGGCCTATTCGGACGCGCGACCGGCTGCGGCGCAGGCCTTTGCTGGAATTCCGGTCGGGCAGCTTGTTGCGGACAGGTCGCTCTTGCAGTTCGGGACGCGCCGCGGGTTGCGGAACGGGACGGGCCGCCGGCTCCGGTCGAGCCTGCGGAGGCGCAGGCGCTGGAATATTCGGTTGGGTATGTACCGACCGCTGCACGACCTCTGCGGGTCGCTGCGCTGGCTGAGGCACAGGCCGATTTTCGGGTACCGGCGGACGGCCTGGTTGCTCACCGGGCCGCTCGTTCCGTTGCACTTGCGGGCGTGTCGTTACGGGCGCAGGTCGAGCGGCGGCTCTGAGCGCGGCGGCCGGCGGGCGAGGCGCGGGAGTTTTGTATTGCGTTGCGAGCGGCCGCGGAGCGACAAGGGCCGCCGGGGCTACCTGGCCGGCAACCGCAAATTGCGCGCGATTGGTAGAAGCCTCACGAGCATGTTGGATTTGCGCCGGAACCGGCGCTGTTCGGCGCGCGCAGTGCTGCCGCTTCCTGCGGAGTTGGTCGCACCGGAAATTGCTCCGTGGCCTCCGTTGTAACTGATACGGACGTTTGTGGTATGTACCGGATAGTTGTAGACGTTATGGACTACGGTGGGATTCACGTTGGTTACGGCGCGGTTATAAACGAAGCTGCCATGGTTCCAGTAGCCGCCGTAATAGCCGCGTCCGGTGTAACCGTACTTCCGTCGTCGATACCTCCGTAGAAACCTACATAAGATTCCCAGTATCCCGTGTGCCACCGATAGTGGCCGCTATCGTAACCCCAATACGGCGGAGTCCCAGAGGGCGCCTACCCAAGGCGCGAGTACCCATGCGCCTGGCACCCAGTAATAGGACGAAGACCCGTAACCCCAATAACCGGGCGTCCAGTAGTAGTTGTCGCCGGGGCATGGAGGCTGGCTGTATTCAGGCAGCGGCGGAGGCGGCTCGGACGCTTCGACTGGTTGTTCGTAAGAAACTGCATCGGAGTAATCGGTCTGGTCCGCGGACGTCACATAAGGTGGAGGCGGAGGAGGCGCATAGTTCTGGCTGTAATCTGTATCCTGTTGTGCGGTGTCATAGGCCGCGTGCTCCTGGGACGCCGGCTGTTGCGGTGCGGCTTGCTGAGGTGCAGCGGGCGCTGAAGCATACTGCGCCGGAGCCAGATTGTCCCCTGCGGGATCAGCTTGGCGGAGCCGGAACCAACTGGGGCAGCTCGCCGGGCTGTTATCCGCCGCCGTTTCCTGAGTTTTATTGCATGCGACAGTAAGGCCCGCGACGAACACGACTGCCGCGACAAGATTAATGCCGTCCAAACAAATTTTTGCTCATTTTCCACCCTCGGAAGTAGAGCTATGTTTCTGAACTCTTCTTTTCCACATTGAATCAGGCACGCGGAGTGCCATTTGTGTTGGTCTTAACTCAGAATCGCGCGATGCCGACGTCGCGTAGGCCGTTGAGCACGAACTGGACGGCGATGGCGATGAGCAAAAGTCCCATCATTCGAGTGAGAATGCAAATGCCGGTCTCATGGAGCAGGGAACTCACCCGGTCAGCGGATGCCAGCACCGCAAAGGCGATCGCCGAGGTGACGCCGATGGCGCCGAGGATCGCCAGCTCGTGAGGCCAGTCCGGATTCTGGGTCATAAGCACCATGACGGTGGAAATGGCACCAGGGCCGGCCAGCATCGGCAAACCGAGGGGAATGATGCCGACATCCTCTTTTTCCGAACCTTCCGAAGCTTCGTCGGGAGTCTCCTTGGTGGCCGATCGTTTTGCGCGCAGCATCTCGAACCCCAAATCTCGAGGAGCAATCCTCCGGCGATCTTGAAGGCCGCCAGCGTGAGTTCCGAACAATTGGAAGATCAGAGTTCCGGCAAGCGAGAAAGTGACGAGAATCACAAAGCAGGTCCACGAAGCGCGAACGGCCATGTGGCGCCGTTCCGCGCGCATGATGCATCCGTCATCGCGAGGAAGGTCGGGACAGCCGCGATCGGGTCAACGAGCACGAAGATCGAAGTAAACGCGATCGCAGAAATCGCAGCATCACCATAGGAGAGCCAGATTTCCATTGTCCGCGATGAATGAGTCAGCAACCTCAAGGCGCAACGCAACGGAAGTTCGCCGCGTCGTCGATACTGCCCGTTCCCGAATAACGCGCCACCTGCGGGTACGCGCAAAGCGGGCGCGTGCGCACGACACGATTGTCCGCCACACGGCTCGCGATCATCAAGTCCGGGGCCTTGCCCTTCTCCACCCAATTCACTATTGCTGTTACCGAGTCGTGGCGATACAGGACCGATACCGCCGCCGCAATGGCCCATGCCGGGCGCCATAAAGAGTCGGAAAAACTCGGGGGTGTCCAACCATTCTTTGCCAGCGCCTGCTCGTAATAGTTGACGCCCATCATCGGCTGGAGGATGGTATCCGCCCAACCATAGGTCACGATCAGCTTACCGCCGCGCTTCCTGAATTTCGACAGGTCGGGATTGGTGGCGTCCGCCTGTTGCCCCAGTCGTCCAAAAGGTGCACATCGCGGTCATCGTCGAACTTCAGGTAATCGTAGTCGGCCTGGGAGACGCCAGCGAGATTGCCCGCATAATACCCTCGGCCAGGTTGAAGTCCGCCGGTTTCGCGGTCCGGTTGGGCTGCGGCGATCACGTTCATCCAGCCGCTCGCGGAGCCTCCGCCGCCAAACCCTCCTGTCACAACGGCTTCGCTTCCCACCATGTAACCCGGAAAGAAGGGTTTCCCGTTACTCACGGGACCGCCGTAAACCTTCGCCATTGCTTCTGCCTCGAAGGCCGTGAGGCAGTTCTCCCCCGTCCGTCCCCGCAGCGCAAACCGGAATGTCGCGCGTCAGATAGAAATCGCACTTCCGAGGGTCGTCAACGTCGTTGTTTAACCCGTCGACAGCATCGCACTTTGCCATCACCTTCTCACCCACCATCGCCAGCTTGGCTGGGGTGACATGCGCCGCACTCAGCGCCTTCTGATTCCACATCGCCCCGACCGTGAAGCCTGTTCTGGTCCACCCAGGGTGAATTGGCGATGATCCCATCGAAGTCCTGAGGGAAACGCTGCGCTTCGAGCAGCCCCTGCCGCCCGCCGTTGGAACAGGAATTCCAATAGGCGCGGGAAATGGGTTTGCCGTAGTAATCCTTCGTGATGTGCCTGGTCGTGACGGCGGTGAGATGCACCGCGCGCCAGGCATAGTCTGTGGCTTTTTCGGGATTGCTCAGCACGAAGGAGCCGCTCGGCTCTTTTCGCGCGTCGTGGCCTGTATCCGTCTGCGCGAAGGCGAACCCGACCTGCAATGCGGCGTTGCGCTGGGCCACGCGACCGGGATCGTCCATAGCTTCGCCTGCGAGGCCGCCGTTCCCCGATCATGTAAAAGCGACCGTTCCACTTCGCCGGCAGACTAACCTCAAACGCGATTTCGGGCGAAAGCAGACCCGTCACGCGACAGTGCGCCGGGCGTCATACCAGCCGCCGGCACGCTCACTGCGGCAATTTGCGCGATCTCCGCGGATTTGAATTTCCCCAGCGTTTCACAAGCCTTGCGCGGCTCAAGGTCCGCCTTTGAGTAGTCCACGAGCGCACTTTCAGGTCGGCGAACGCCTGTGCGCGCGCCTGGGTGGCCGCCCCCGTGATCAGGAGGATGGCACAAGCAGCGGCGCCGGTGATGTCTTTAAACTTGTCGCTTATTCGCACGGGCGTCAGGCTATCACAGATTCGACCGTCGCGCTACCCGCGATAAAGCCCTTATGGTTAAACTCAGACGCATATGCGCACCGACCAGGCCGATGCATTCATCGAAGCTGCCTGCGTCCCTCGTCACGGCCATCGTCCGGGAATGATCGAGGAGGCCGAGGGCGATTCTCGCCGAATACCCCGGGCGTTGCGGCGAACAGCATCTACAATGCCGCCATTCTCGCCGACGAAGCCGCCGTCCGAGCTTTCCTCGCTCGCGATCCGGCCGGCGCTACCGTAAAGGGTGGCCCGCGCGGCTGGGACGCGCTCACGTATCTCTGCTTCTCGCGATATCTCAGGCTCGACCGCGCGCGCGCCGACGCCTTCGTGCGAACTGCCCGCGCCTCTGCTTCGATGCCGGCGCAAGCGCCAACACCGGCTGGGTCGAAATGATCGACCATCCGAATCCCCGGCCTGTCGTCGAAGCGGCTATCTACGGCGCGGCCGGCATTGCGCAGCACGCGGAATTGACACGTTTGCTGCTGGAGCGCGGCGCGGATCCCAACGATGAAGAGACGCCGTATCACGTGATCAAGAAACTCGCGACAACACGGTTCTGAAGATCCTGCTCGATAGCGGCAAGTTCAATGCGCTGAGCTTGAGCACGGTCCTGCTGCGCAAGTGCGACTGGCACGATCTCGAGGGTCTTCGCGTGGCGCTCCAGCACGGCGCCGATCCAAACTGGTTAACCGGTTGGGGCAGGGCGCGCTGCACCAGGCGGTCCGCCGGGATAACAGCATTGACGCGATATCGCTCCTGTTGGATTACGGCGCCGACCCCGCGCTGCCGAATCGGGAGGGCAGATCCGCCCGGACGTCGCCATTGCCGCCCGCCGCGGCCGGGCCGCCGCCGCTTGACCTTCTTTGAGCGGCGCGGGAACGGGATCATGCTCACGGGAGTCGAAGTCCTGATTGCCGCCTGCGCGCGCGATCACCAGGAAGCCATCCGCTCGCTCACCGCGATGGAACCTCGACTGAGGGCAGAAATGCTGGAGCAGGGCGGAACGCTGCTTGCCGAATTTTCCAGGGCGTGGGAAATGCCGCGGGCGTCCGCAATCTGCTTGATGTGGGCGTTAGTGTAACCGCGCTCCGCGAAGGCGATGGATATTTCGGTATCGCGAAAGACAGCATGGCGCTGCATGTGGCCGCGTGGCGCGCCTGTCCCCGAGGTCGTCAGGGAACTGATCGCACGCGGCGCTCCCGTGAATGCCGCGGATTGCGACGGCCGCACCGCGCTCCAACTCGCGGTTAAAGCTTGCGTTGACTCATACTGGACTGAACGCCGCTCGCCGGACTCGATCCGCGCGCTGCTCGATGCCGGTGCGTCGACGGCCGGAATCGAATTACCCACCCGGCTACGAAGAAGCCGACAAGTTACTCCGGCGGCGTTTGGATCACCGTTAACTGAATTAGGGACTTGTCAAATCCGAGGGTCCAACTCTCGAACTCCGCTTGCTGACGCGCGCGGCTCGAACCTGTGTTCCGAATCGCGTACTCGGAATCACCCCAATGACCAGCTCAAGGCAGAGCGAAAGCAAAGATATTGCTGGCATTGCTCGGATGCAATTCCGGCGCCAGCGTATTCAGCCCGGAACTAACCAGCGAATTACCATACTACCGCAACATATTTGTTCCCGTTCACCGAATCATAATGGGATAACCTGTCACGGAGATCCCAGATTGATCTCCCAAAGAACCTTCCCGTTGTCCTGATCGAACGCCATGAAATGTCCGACGGTATCGCCGCCGAAGATGAGTCCGCCGCCGGTCGCCAGCAGCAACATCGTCCGCGCCGTTCATGCTTCCATGTGATCTTCCCCGTCTCTACGTTGGATCTCACCTACCGTCCCGATCTTATCCGTCCTTACGGGCGTGATCTCATTCTTCCCGAAACGCAGGGCGACGTCGTGAATGGTTTGTCGTCCAGCGCCGTGACGTTCGCGCAGGTATTCTGCAGCGGGAAGTACATGGTGTTGGTCAGCGGGCTGTTCGCCGCGGGGAAGTCTTTGCCGCCATTTGCGGTGGGACACACGAAACGCGTGTCGCCGACTTTGTCGAACACCGTCTCCGGGTTCACCGTCACCTTCCCCGTCGATCCATCGATCTTAGTCACTACGTTCTGGCGCACGGTCGGTGTAGCCCATAAGAACTCACCGGTCTGACGGTCCAGCGTGTAGACGATACCGGTCTTTCCCCGGAATTTACCGTCACCACCTTGCGCCGCTCACCCGGTTTCAGTCGCGGATTCATCCAGCTCACCTGGCTCGCATCGGGGGTTACCGCCGTATGGATCAGCAGGCGTTCGAAGGGATGATCGAAATCCCAGTGATCGACGATGTGCTGGTAGTACCAGACAATCTTTCCGGTATCGGCGTTCAGCGCCAGCGTGCAGTTGTGGTAGAGATATGTCTTGTCGTTACCACGAGCATGAACTTGGGCGCCGGAGAAGTCACCGACGTTCCGATGTAGATCATGTTTAATTCGGGATCGAAGCTAGGCACCATCCATGTGCCCACATGGCGACGATTCGCTTCCGGAACGCCGCCCCAGGTCTCGTCTCCGGGTTCGCCCGCCCTCGGAATGGTGCGGGTGCGCCGATTTCCTTGCCAGTCTTTGCATCGTGCGCCGTGATGACGCAGCCGTTGGGCGTCGCCTTGAATTCACAGCCGCGCCCCGAGATGATCTTGCCGTTTGCAATGATCGGTCCCGAGGTCTCCTCCACCGAATCCTCGCGATAATCGACGATCCGGTTCTCCAGGCCAGCTTTCCTGTGCGCTCGTCCAGGGCGTAAACGAAATCGTCAACGCTGATGCTGGAATAATCAGATTGCCGTAGATCGCGAGATTCCGGTTGATGCTGGCGCCCAGAGGAATTTCGTTACGTCGGCGGGTAGCTTCCGCTTGTATTCCCAGATCAGGTCGCCCGTGGCGCCGTTGATGGCCTGCACGAGATCGCTGGGATTTGGCAGGAAGAGGATACCGTTGTGAACGAGGGGAGTCGCTTCCTGCACCCGGGGCCCCATGCCGCGGGTCCAGACCATTTTCAGTTGCGCGGCGTTCGCGCGATTGATCTGATTGGGGGACTGTAGCCAGCTGTTGAGCGTTCGCCGCCACATCAGCCAGTCGGCCGGGTCCGGATTCTGCAACATCGTGTCGTTGACCGGCACGAAGCTGGACTGAGCCGTGCAGATCAGAGCCAGCAGAAGGCAGGCCGGACGAAGCAATTCTGGTTCGTAGACG
>CAVQYP010000018.1:0-345870 GCA_963718155.1 Terriglobia bacterium
GTTCGTTTCCGCCCTGAGCGCCGCAACCGGCAGTCTTCGGGGGATCATTCACGATCCGCAGCACCGGCCCCTCCCGAATGCGCAGGTTCTCGTAAATCCAGCGGGTGGAACAGTCGCCAGGACCCTGCAGTCAGACGCCAACGGAGAATTTCAAATCGAAGCCCTCCCGGAAGGCGCGTATTCCATAACAATTTCCGCACCGGGTTTCCAGACGCTGGAGCAGCCGGTAACCGTCGTTACCGACAAGTCGCCCGTACTCCACTTCCAACTCGAACTCGCCGCTGTCCAATCAAGCGTCCAGGTCTCCGACGCAACCAGCCGGCTGAACCCCGAGACCTCGACCGTTCGGACCCTCGTTTCCCCGCAGGAAATCCAGCAGACCGCGGGCGCCGACCAGGCCAACAGCCTGGCCATGATTACCAATTTCACGCCCGGTGCCTACATGGTTCACGACATGCTCCACATGCGCGGCGGCCATCAGGTCAACTGGTTCTTCGACGGCATTCCCGTGGTGAATACCAACATCGCGGCCAACGTAGCGCCCCTCATCAATCCCAAGAACGTGGAAGAGCTTGAGATCGAGCGCGGCGGATACTCCAGCGAATACGGAGACCGCACCTATGGATTCTTCAATGTCGTCACCCCTTCAGGCTTCGAGCGAAATAACGAAGCCAATCTGATTCTCTCCGCCGGAAATTTCTACTCAACCGACAATCAGCTCAACATCGGCAGCCACACCCAGCGGTTTGCGTACTACGCGAGCGTCGACGGAAGCCGCTCGGACCTGGGTCTCAGCCCGCCGGTTCCGCAGGTCATCCACGACCAGACCAGCGCCGTGGGGGGATTTGCCTCTCTGCTCTACAATCCCAACGCAAACGATCAGCTCCGCTGGATCGTCTCGCTGCGCGGAAATCACTACCAGATCCCCAACACGCCCGAGGATCAGGCTGCTGGAATCCGCGATCTCGATCTCGAAAAGGATTACCTGCTGGGCTTCCATTGGATGCACCGCTTCGCCGACAACCTTACACTCACGGTCTCGCCCTATTACCACTATAACCAGGCGCAATACATCGGAGGACCGCAGGATACTCCGTTCATTCTCGACAACAACAACCGCTCCAACTATGTCGGGGTGCGTTCGGTTGTGCAGGTTTCCGCAAAGCGGAACAACGTGTCAGCCGGTCTCGAAGTATGGGGCCAGCACGACAACACATTCTTCGGACTCACGAACAATCCCGGCGGAAATGTACTGAATCAGCAACAGACGCAATGGGCGAATTCGGATGCGCTGTTTCTGGAAGATCAATACAAGGCGACCTCGTGGCTCACGTTCGACTTTGGTATCCGCTTGACGCATTATTCGGGCCTGGTTAACGAGAACGCCGCCAACCCGCGCGTCGGCGGAGGCATCCGCATCCCGCATCTGAACTGGTCGATTCACGGATACTACGCGTATTACTATCAGCCGCCCCCACTCGACAGTCTTGCCGGCCCGTCGCTTGAGTTCGCCGTTGATCAGGGTTATGGATTCATCCCATTGCAAGGCGAGCGCGACATCCAGCACGATATCGGGTTGAGCATCCCCCTGCGCGGCTGGTCGATCGATGTCGACAACTTCCACACCAGCGCGCGCAACTTTCTGGATCACGATGTGATCGGCAACTCAGGCATCTTCATCCCGCTGACCGATCTCGGCGCCATCATCAGCGGCACGGAAGTCTCGATACGCTCGCCCCAGCTTTTCCATCGATTGCAGTGGCGCGTCGCGTACTCCAATCAGATCGCGCAGGGAATCGGACCCATCACCGGCGGCCTGCTCGAGGACGCACCGCCGGGCAATTTCCTGCTCGATCACGATCAGCGAAACACCGTCTCCTCAGTCCTCTCGCTGGTCTTACCAGGACACGCATGGGCGACGCCCGCGTACCAGTTCGGTTCCGGTTTTCTGAACGGAGACGGTCCCGCCCACCTGCCGCCGCATTCCACCTTCGACCTTTCCATCGGCAAAACCTTCGGCGAAAACCTGACGATTTCCGCCAACGCCGTCAACATCGCCAACAGCCGCTATCTTCTCGATACCAGCAACACGTTCGGCGGGACGCACTACGTCAATCCACGCTTGCTTTACGGCGAAGTCCGGTACAAGTTTCACTTTTGATACACCAACTCCAATGTGCCGCCGAGGGGTATCGCCGACCACTGGCGAAACAATTCGCCGCGGAGCTTACGCACGGCCAGAACCTCCTCAACAGCGAGACGCCGCGCCGCGAGAGAGACGCCGTTCATCTCTTCAGCCGTCCAGATAGCGCCGCTCAGGCGTTCCATGTCGAACAGCCCCACGATACGTTCCACTTCGGTAGTTTCGCCGGGAAGAGGTCCTCGTTTTCCCTTGCCGGTAGTATCCTCAATGTCCCAACCCTCCGCGATGAGCCCAAAGAAACCGCGCTGGTAACCGAGCGTTGTCTCGACGGCGAAGTGCGTCAGATCGTGCAGAGCGAAGTGGTCCCCATGCTTGTCCTGTTTTTGCCACGTTACCGAGCCGTCCACGCGTGTGCAGCGCAGCACGCCCGCGCCGTCGTGCCGTCTTACAATCTCAACCTTCATGACCCACAGGCTCTTTTCAGAGATAGTAACCTGGTAACGGAAGTTTTGTTTTGAGCGTAAGTCATCCAGTTCCCGAAGCGGCCCCGCAAATCGCGCTTCCCTGGATCGTGCGCCTGCGGTATGGCATGGCTATCGGCCAGATCGCGACCGCGTTGTTCGTGCGATATGCGTTGCGCATCGAGATACCGCTGCTTGCAATCGCCATAGCCCCCGCCCTGGTCGCCGCCAGCAATCTGCTCCTCGCGGCGCGCGTGGCCCAACCCGGCATCTCGCGGCGCATTGCGACCTCCACCCTGGTTGCGTGGGCCTTCGTACTCGACACCCTCTGCCTGACCTTCCTCCTGATGCTCAGCGGCGGGCCGACCAATCCCTTCAGTCTGCTCTATCTCGTCCACATCACCCTGTCGGCGATCATCCTCACCAAGCCGTGGACGTGGGCGCTGGGCGGCCTCTCGACCCTATGCTTCGGCCTTCTCTTCCGTATCTATCGCCCGATTCCCGTGCTCGAAATGCACCATCCGGAAGGCGGAACAAATCTTCACCTGATCGGAATGTGGATCGGCTTTGGCGTCGCAGCCGTTCTGGTGGCGCTCTTCTCCGGCAAGATTTCCGAGCTGCTCCGGCAGCACGAAAATTCCCTGCTCCTGATGCAGGACGAACTCGCGAAACGAGACCGCCTCGCCTCCCTCGCGACCCTCGCCGCCGGCGCGGCCCACGAGCTGAACACACCGCTCGCAACCATCGCCGTGGTCGCGCGCGAACTCGAGTTATTCGCCACCAACACCGTGCGGAACGAGGCCGTCGCGGACGACAGCCGGCTCATCCGGACCGAAGTCGACCGTTGCCGCGAGATCCTCTGGCGCATGAGCGTCCAGGGCGCGCAACCCGCCGCGCAGGCCGTCGAACCCGTCGAAGCGGCGGAACTGCTGTCCGATCTGTCCCGCGAGATTCAACAGCCAGAACGTCTGGAAGTCCGGCTTTCGGACTCCGGCCGCCCCGCGATACTCACCGTTCCGCGGCGTGCGGTGGCCCAGGCTTTAATCGCCCTCACCCGCAACGCCCTCGAAGCCAGCTCCCCCGATTCGCCGGTGCGCGTTCTCGCCCGGCCCGCCGGCGAGTATTTTCAATTTGTGGTCAGCGATCGAGGGAAGGGCATGTCTCCGAACACCCTCCGGCGAATTGGCGAGCCGTTCTTTACGACCAAGGAACCGGGCAGAGGAATGGGACTCGGCACGTTCCTGGTGCGAACGCTCGCGGAACAACTCGGCGGCCGTCTGCGATTCGAATCCGACAGCCAGGTGGGCACCTCCGCAACTCTCGAACTGCCGTTCTCAACCGAGCCCGTGCATGCCTCTTGAAGATCGCATGCCTCTTGAAAGTAAAGCGGTGCTGGTTGTTGACGATGACGACATCTTTCGCAATCGCCTCTGCCGCGCCTTCGCCGCGCGCGGCTGGGAAGCGATCGGTGCGGCCGACGGCGCAAGCGCACTGGAACTCGCCTCGCAATCCAGCCCCGATCTGGCGGTCGTGGATCTCCGGCTGCCCGGCATGAGCGGACTGGAAATCGTCCAGGGACTCCGCGCGCTCGACGAAACCACCTGCATCGTTATGCTGACCGGATACGGCAGTATCGCGACCGCGATCACCGCCACGCGCCTGGGAGCGAATCACTATCTCGGCAAACCCGCCGACGCCGATCAGATCCTGAGCGCCTTTCACAAAATCAACGAAAGCGCGGACGATTCTCCCGCAGCCCACGACGCGCATTCCGTACCCAGTCTGGCGCGCGTCGAATGGGAGCACATTCAGCGCGTACTGGCCGATTGTGACGGCAACGTTTCGCAGGCCGCAAAACTGCTAGGGCTGCACCGCCGCTCGCTGCAAAGAAAGCTGGCGAAATACCCCCCCAGAGTCTGATCTCGACTCAACAGCCACGAGTTGATACTGCCCCAACTTCGTTCCGAGCCGCGACCGGGAGGAAGCGTCAGGTCGCCGAAGGTCCCCGCCACGCGCGCCAATCAAAACGTGAAACGAGCAATGAGCTGACCAGTCCGTTGGCCGCCGCCAAGACCCAGCGGATACCCGGACAGAGCCCCGGAGTTACTCAGGTTCCCAAACGTCCCAAAGCCGGCAATATAGTTCCCGTTCGACGCCTTCTGTAAAGTCGAACTGGCGTTCAGTGGACTATAAGTCGTAATCTGCGGGGGCGGAAGGAACGCACGATTGAAAATGTTCAGGAACTCCAGCCGGATCTGAAACGCGTATCTCTCTTTAATCCGGAAATTCCTGGCAATGTTCGCCGACTCGGTCGGCCGCCGCGGAGCCCGAAAGAATGCATACGTACTGGTATCCGCCGTCCACGTAGCGTCCGGAATGGTCTGCCACGCATTCGGGTTCAACACAACCGTCTTTGCCGGATCGAAACAGTGGCAATTAATATCCAGCGGATCGGTATGATGAACGCCGCCCAGGTCGGTCCAGTCAACCGACCATGGATTCATAAAGCTTCCATCCGCGTTCTTCTTCAACTGTGCGGTCCCCGGGCCGCGGCCCAGCCACCGGCTGATCGCATTATTCGACCCGCTAAGCGGACGGCCCATATACGCGCCGGTCTGATAGTAGAGCGCCCCCGCCACTGCCCATCCGCCAATGATCTCCCTTACGTACTTGTTACCAAGTACCGGAATTCCCCTCGGCCGCGGCGTCTCATAATCGAAAGTCATGCGCAAAATCTGCGGCGGATTGGCCGGTACCAGATCCTTGCCCACGCTGGTATTAAAGACATCCGGCGAGCCGATAAACTGCATGTTCTTGGACCATGTATAGTTCACATTCGCCAGCAAACCATGCGAGAGGCGCTTGGTCGCCTGCAACTGCAGCGAGTCATACCATGATTTCCCCTGTGGAGCCACTGGCGAAATCACGCTGCTGAATTGAGGAAAGGGCTTAAGTCCCTGCAACACCGTCGCGGCGAACTGTCCCGTTGTCGGAAACGACGGGTAAGGCGGGGTGACCCCGCGAGCATTGAGAGTCGCAAGCTGCGCGGCGCTGAGCCGGCTCCACTGCGTATTCAGAAGAGTCGCGTCGTCGAGATTGCCGACCGTGAACCCATAGTGACTCAGGGTCGCAACGGAAACGGCATTCAAATCCTGGAAGCCCGGCGTCGTAGCCGAACCCCCCGCAGACTGCCAGACACCGCGGTTGCCGATATAAGAGGCTTCCACCACCAGGTCGTGTCTGATTTCACGCTGGACGGAAAGGTTCCACTGCCATGTGCGATCCGGGCGCCCGGCATTCGGATCGATCAAGGTAACTCCGGGCTGAAGTGCATTTACCGTGTTCGGCACAAACCCATAGCCGGGATTGTAATTCGGCCACACCGGCTGATACCGCGACGGAATACCGTCCTGCAGCTGGAAGTCGGCGAAACCATTCTGCAAAGTCGGCGTGACGACGCTATTGATAATCGGGCCAGCGGTAATGGGAGTGTAGCCGTAGGCCAGACCGAAACCGCCGCGGATCACCGTCTTACTGTTCACCGTATACGCGAGTCCGAGCCGGGGAGCGAAGGCGTCGGGGTAATTATGTGCAAAGCTGCATTTGCAGGTCGCCTCGTAGATGTAAGCGCCGGGTCGCCCATCCGCGTTCGGGTTGGGCGTAGTCGGGCTGAAGTCCACGGCTCGACCGTAGTCCTCCTTCGCATACGTGCCGTAATCCCACCGAACGCCGAAGTCAATCGTCAGGTCGCGCCGGGCGCGCCAGGTATCCTGCACGTACACGCCGCTCTGTATTTTGGTCCTGCGATAATCCACCGGCTGGCTCAATGTCAGGCTGGTCACGTCCCCCAGCAGAAAATTCGCGAAAGGAAAGCCGACGTTGGTATTACCCGTAAAGCCGGTGAGACCATCCAGCGAAGGCTGCCAGGTCACGCCGTTGCCGGTCTGGACGCCCGCCGACCCGGTCCCGAAGCTGAAGTTTCCCGCCGTGTTCGTCGTGTTCTGCGTGACCAGGTAGTCCTTCCTGTAATCTCCGCCGAACTTAAAGGTGTGGTTTCCGCGAACCCACGTAAGACTGGCCGAACTCGTCGGGTGCCGTTCGGGAGCGTGTGAATTCCCCGTAGGCCCAAGGTTGCTCATACCTCCAATCTGCGGAGTCGTCACCGCAGTCGAGTTCATTCGCGGAAATGTCTGGTTCAAAGTAGCGCCCGTCAATCCGATCTCGGTCGCCGCGTTGTAATCCGTGGTCACCGTGCAGGCGCAGAAGTTGTATTCCTGAAAACCGATCCCGACGTGCAAAATCATCGTGGGCCGCAGCGTGAAATCGGTATTCAGCCGGAACGTCGGCGAACTCTCGAACGTGCCGGCATTGGCCGTGATCGGTTCCGGAAATCCTTCGCCAAGTCCCAGCGCCTGGACAGGCGACTCCGTATGATTGTCGGAATAAGTAAACGACATTCGCCCTTTCGATCCCAGGTTCTGATCGATCTTCAGCGTGGGCGACCAGGTCTTGCGGTATCCCCGGAACGGGTTGAGGTAGTTGCTCGTCAGGATTCCCGCGGCGGCATTGGGACCCTGCGGAAGCGGCACATACTGGTTGAGAATGGCCGCCGAGACCCTGTCGATCTCGCTCGATGGAATGATGTTGTTCTTAAATGGCGAACGCACCGTTACGACTGCCCCATTTCCGCCGCAATCCTGAGAGAGCGCAGTGTTGCAGACAACAGTTCGCGTCGTGCTCGGGTCGAAGATGGTTCCCAGTTGGATCGGGTTACCGAGGGGATCGTGATAAGTGTGGCCGTTGATCTGAAGGTAGACCGGACTGCCGTTCGACGTAGCAAGCAGGCTGCTGAAGTCGCCCGACCGGTAAGCTGCCGTCGGAACCGTAGGCGGCGTGAAATCGGACGTGTGCAGCTGATACTGGAGGTACTCTTCGAAATTGGCGAAGAAGAACGTCCTGTTCTTCCCGTTGTAGATCTTGGGAATCCAGACCGGGCCTCCGACGTTTCCGCCGAAATCGTTTCCGCGCGTCCGCGTTTTCACGTGGCTCGCGGCGTCGGCCGCGTTCAGGAAATCATTGGTCAGGTAGTCATAGGCCGTGCCGTGGAATTGATTCGTGCCGGACTTGACCACCTGGTTGAAAACAGCGCCGGAAACCGATCCGAACTCGGCATTGAAATTACCCGACTGTATGGCAACTTCCTGAATGGCATCGGGACTGACGTTGTTGCGCGTCGTAATCGTCGGCGCGCCGGCATTGGTTACGATTTCTCCGTCCACCCGGTATTGATTGCTCGCCTGCGGCAAGCCATTGATGCGAGGCGCGAAACCGGAGCCGTTCACGTTGACGCTCCCGGGGAGAGTGTAAGCCAGCGCCAGTGGGTCGCGAACAAAAGTCCCGAGCGGCAAAACCGGCAGATCCTGAATCTGTTTGGTCAGGATGTCGTGGACGGTGGCTCCCGTGTCTGTCTGGAGCAGCGCCGCTTCAGTTGTGATCGTCACGGATTCGGTAGACGCGCCCAGTTCCATCACAACATCCAGCCGGACCGTCTGTGCCGCGTCGATGACCAATCCGGCGTGGCGAAACGTTTTAAACCCGGCCTGCTCCAGCGTCACAGTATAAGTGCCGACAGGTATCTGGGGAATCGTATAGTTCCCTGTCTGCGAAGTGGCGCCTGTAATCTTCGCGCCGGTGGCGACGTTCGTGGCCGACACCGGAACACCGGCGATCACCGCCCCGGTCGGATCACTCACAAGCCCGGTCAGCGTACCCGCCGCGGTCTGGCCAAAGGCCATTCCACCGGCAATAGATATCATTATGAATAAAGCGCAAATTTTCATCGTAATTTCAAAGAAGCCTTTGGATTATTCTCGTAACGAAATGCGGTTCGTTGACTATATGCGGGCTGGTGCGCCATGTCAAGTCGTGGGGGCGTGACCGTCACCAGGAAATCATGTGGGGCAGTGCTTCGGCTCTGCCTCACCCCGCGGCGCGATTGAGATCGCCAGTGCGAACCAGGGCGGTAACGAGCGGCTCGGTACTCTGTCTTCCGGCCGGAGTACCGCACCCTTTCACGACGTATCCGAACCTCCTCAGGTTCTGGTGGCATTCGCGCCGCCCGAGGGCTCATGGCAAAGCGCCCCCCTATGATTCGGAGGGCACAAAGCGGGGCAGTTCAATTCCCCGGTCTCACGCGAGGCGTCCAGGGCTGTCGCAGGTAGCAGGCCCGGAGCTATTTCCATAGTGCCCTGTCTGAGGATCCTGGTTGGAAGCTGGGTTCGAGAATGGCGATGAAGGCCCGAAATCCGCTCACATCTGGTTCGCGTGCAATGGACTTGCAGGCACGCGCGGACTAATAATCACCAGTGACGATGGGAAATCTCTCGATAAAGCGCGAGCGCGCGTCCCGGTCGATGCAATCGGACGAACTTCGCATCAGAACGGGTGCGCCGCTGCGCCACGAAAAGTCGGCTCAGCGGACATGATAGCGGGATCGCGGGTAACGACGAATGGCATGTCTCCGGTGTCATTCATGGAGGGTGAGCCCGAAGCGCTTGCTCCGGGCCCTTCTGTCACCCGCGGGCTGCGGTACTACGCGGGCTCGATATCGGTGACGTGGATCATGTTCGATGAGGCGATCAGGGTTCCGGTGATCTTTACGTTTTTACCTTCAAATTGTTTCGCTTTCTCCTGATCGTCAAGATAGGCGCCCTTTCCTGTTTGTTCGTCTATTAAAACTGCGTATTTCCCATTCTGGGCTTTCACTATTTTCCCCACTGGTGTCCAAATTAGCGGCATTTTTCAGGCCGGCGGATTGATCTGAAACGGGATACGGGTGCGCTGGCGCAAAACGGCGGACCAGGTTGGCTGCTCTCCAGAATCATCGTGCCCACGCGAACGGCAGTTGTGGTGAATCTTCCTCGGTAAGTGGCAGGGGTGATTCGAAGGGTGACTCGATCCAGCGCCACAGATCGCGGTACACGAACAGTTGCTGTCTCAATAAGGCGATGAGCCGAGAGAGGCTCCAGGGGAATTTTGCCTGTAGTTGAAGAAACTTCACCGCCAGCAAGGCGATCAGTGCTGTCCAGATTTGCGTCTTCAGCGCATTGGCCTCGTTCGTGCCCACGAACGTCTTGATGCGCAGATTCTGTTTCAGCGCCTTGAAGAGCAGTTCTATCTGCCAGCGCTCCTTGTATATGGCGGCGATGGTGGCAGCCGGCAACTCCAGATGATTGGTCAGAAAGACGAGTTCCCGTTGCGCGGTCTCATCCCAGTAGCGCACGCGCCGCAGAAACGGAGCGGTCTCGGTGTCGGCCTGCGCCTGTTTTTCCATCGCGATGATTTCATCCGCCAGAATGCCTTTCTCCTCCGCGCTACGGCGTTCCACGACCAGATACGCCGCGTTGTCCTTCAGGCGCGTCACGAAGTGCACCTCCTCTTCGGTCAGTCGCCGGAACCATTCATAGTCGGTGTAACCCCGATCGAATACCAGCATCGTGCCGCTCTGTAGTTTCAGTTTTCGCGCTACCTGAATCTCGTGCACTTTGCCTTCGGTCACCACCGCATAGCACGGCAGATAGCCATCATGGTCCAGCAGCAGATGCAGTTTCACCGCTCCTTTGGTGGTCCGGAACTTAGCCCAGTCGAACACTGCGGCGCAGAGATCGATCACCGTCGCATCCAGACTCAGCAACTTCCCGGGCAAACCCAGACTCGCACCCGCTTTACCCGTGCCCAGCCGCTTGCGGCAATCTCCGAGCAACTCGTGGAACACGGTTTCGAACAACTGCCAGGGCCGATGGCTGTTGGCGTAGGCCAGCGTGGAGCGTGCCGGCGCTTCGGGCAAACCCAAATGCTTCAGTTTTCCTTCACTGGCCTGCAGCCCTTCGGTGATCTCCCGAAGCGATTTCGCCTGCGCCAGTTGACAGAACAGCATGGCCACGAACTGCCCCCAACTGGTAAAGCCCCGCGCGTGCCGCTCAGCGTGATGCTTCCGACCGCCGCTTCAAACCTGTCCCGCGGGATCAACTGCAAAACCTGACTGAAGATGCTGCATACTCGTTTCATGGTGAAGTCTCCTGGTTCGCCTGGGCTTGTTCTTGCCGGAACTGAACTCAAGCTACCAGAGGCTTCACCTCTCCATTCCCGCGCTAATTTGGACACGAGTGATTTTCCCCACAAAGGTTTGACTCTTCTCGGAGTCTTGCTGCGGTTTAGACTGCCGAGCCGGCGACTGCGCCAGCATGACTGGGGCGATTTGTGACAAGCCTGCCGCGAGCCCCAGTGCCAGCGACACAGTTGATACGTTTCTCAAAATACTCTGTGTCATTCAATTTACTCCAGTGGATGGCATTGCCATCGGTGCGAAGCGGCTGCAAGAACCTGGCCAGAAATGAGAAAAAGAGCGGGAGTTGTTGAAAACAAATTGAGGGGCCGCTCGCAGCGGATTCGCCATCGGGCAAGAGTTTCCGGCCTGTAGTCTGCAAAAACCTCGCGTATAATTCAGCCCGCTTTATTCACAGTTATTTCATATTCCAGCTAAGTGCTGACGGAGGTGGACTTGGAGGGAAAAGAGAGTTTTAATCCGTTTTTTCAGTCGGAATTTTTGTCACGGCGGTCCGGAAGAACCGGGAAAGACGAATTGACATTTACGCCGAGGACGTCGGAAAATGTCGATGCTTCATCACCTTTTTGTGGCATATAGTTACTTTCCAGCGCAAAATTCGATTCTCCGGGCTCGGACCGCTCCGTTACCGTCGCGGCTCAGAATGAAATCTCGTGCTATCAACAACGGCTACCGAGCCACGCGCGTAAGCAAGTGGCCGTGCGGTCGGATTTGGCATTTTTGCGCCGGAAAGTAGTTAGTTCCTTCTCTCCCGGGAAGTTTCGGCGGCGATCTCAGCCCCTACGATTCGACGCACACACTATCTGAGCCGCAACTGGGGGGAGCGACCATAGCGCTCCGGGACGCCAAATCGAATGAAGACACCGCGTAATCCGTGTGTGGGGCAGGGCTTCTGCCCTGCCGCCGGCGTTCCAGGCCGGCGCGAACTTTACGTCAGCCGGTAACGCCGGCGATCTTGTCGCCGGTGTTCTGAACCAACCCGAATCGAGTCTTCAGGGTAGCGATAAGCAGCGTTTCTCGTCTATCCAGTCTCAAAAAGCGATTTCGCAAGTTCCGACTGTCGAAAGACACTCCCGAGCGCCGCGCCGGATAAGTTGATGACTGCCACGCTGTCGGACGGCGACGAAACCCATTCTGTAGTCCCGGTGAGCAATCGTGGCGGGCGGGGAGGGTTAGCTGGCTATAGCTGGCCAGCTAAAGAAGTTCCTGAAATTCCTCCCGGTTGATCCCGAGTTGGCGGAGAATTCTTTGATAAAGCGGCGGCCCAATCTCCCGTCCCCCATGGATTGGTATAGTGACCGCGCGACCATCCTGGTGAATCCAGCGTTCGTGACTGCCGGTCTGACGCCGGCGCTGAAATCCGAGGCGTACGGCAACTCGTTGAAAATCGTCCGCGCGAGCGCTAGGCATGCACGATTTCGGTGGTATCAATCGGCAAGGGGACGCCCTTTTCGCGATACTCAGCCGCAATCATGTCGAAGACCTGCCCTAACTCGGCCAGGGCCTCTTCCCGCGTGGACATGAGCGCATAGCAGCCCTCGATCGCAGGAATCTCCGCAACCCAGCCTTCAGGTTCATTGCGGTACAGGAGCAATTTGTAATCGTCGAGTCCCACGCACTTCGATTTTACTCCTTATGGCGGACTCGCACGCGGAAACGCCTTCGCTTCGCCAGCCACGTTTGACGGTTTGTCGGTATCGCGTCGGAATACCGTGCCATGTTGCCGGAGTGTGGCACTCAGGGGATCACCCCTGGCCTGCCCGGCCCTGCCGCAGCATCCGATCGACGAAATCCGCCACCTTCACAATGCGAATTCCGTCGTACTTGCCCAGACGCAGCAGATCGTTATCGCCTGAAACAATATAGTCCGACCCGGCCGCGACGGCGCATTCGAGGATGCGGTCGTCGTCCGGGTCTTCCCTTATAACCTCAAGGCGTGTAGAGGGATGAACCGTTTGCGCGACTTCAGTGATGAATTTGCGGGAGACCGCCAGACGCTCCGGCGTGAATTTGAATTTGCGTGCCAGCACGTCCGCGATCTCATCCAAAATCGCCTCGGATACCGCCAGGATTATCTCGCCCTCCCTCGCGAGATCGAGCAACTGCGAGGGCTTTCCTCCGGGATAGGTGAGTGCAGAGATGACGATATTGCTGTCTGCGGTGACCCTGGTCACCTGCGGCTGCGCTGTTTATTCTCCTGGCGCACCTCAGCAACAAGGCGGGGGATGTCTTCCTCCGTGATGCCCAACTCCTTCGCCCGGCGCTCATTTTGCTGCACGAATTGGAGCCAGCTTTGCTTTTCGAGGTATTGGCGAATGGCGTCCGCCGCCAGTTCGTCGGCCGTCCGGTGCTGCGCCTCGGCCGCGCTCCGGATTTCAGCCAGCAGTGGTTCGGGAAGCGAGATGTTGTTGACCGCCGTGCCCATAAGCTCATTTTATGCGGAGATCACGGCCCTCGGCGGGCAGTGGTTGTGTCCGTCCCTGTGTAAATGCCGCTGGCAATACTTGGCGGCGGCCCGGCGGTTAATCAAGGCGCAGTTGCCCCGCGCGAAAATCTGTGGACAGCCGTAAGCCATGGAAAAAAGTCCAACCCCAACAACAACCCATCGACTGCACTGGTCGGCAGTAGCGTGTGGCTGAGCATCCGAAGACATAGCGCTCCTGCCTGAGAGCCGTTAGTCGCTGCAATTCGACCTGAGGCGCGTACTCTACTCCACTCCTGGTGGTAACCTGGACCCGATCCGCTGAAAGTGCCGCATCGTAACCGAGTGCTACCAGCATGGCGACCTTTGTTTGGCGCGAAGCGCACAAACGGCTGAAGTAGACTTGATCAGCGTAGTTGTGGCTCCTGTGCCGAGGGCCAGCTGCAGGATTCCCCTTCCGCTTGGTCGGCCCGCACAATAATCAAACCGCTCTGGGGATCGAATGAAAAGGTCAAAGCGCGATTGCCGTATCCCCGGCATACTGCCCCGTATATACGATCGCGAATCTCCTGGGTCGAATTTGGACGGCCCGGCGGTATACCTCGTCGCGGTCCTTGCCATGACAGCGCACTGTTCCACCGCGAACTTCGAGGGACTCGTCGGTCGATGGGTCCTCGATCAGGACCCACTCGGACTCGAATTTTTCCTCAATTTCGCCGATCGTCAGGACTTCATCCATCGGTGATGCCCTCGCTCGATTATAGGCCGCGAGGTGCACAGGTCGTGTTTCCCAAGGATGAGGTGGGCGGCGCATTGAGCCGCTTCACGAGACATTTCCCGCGCGATGTTTTCCTCGGTCGCGATTTCGAGGTGCGACTCCAACTCGACCTGCTGGTCGGTGGCGTAACGATTGCGGCAGAAAGCGCGACGCTGGACCTTTAGGCCGAGTTCGGAAAGCAATTCGCCTCACCGTGAGACCGATAATAAAAGACATCCCATGATGAGGTATTACCGACCAGAGGTGTTGGCCATGTTCCACGCCCGATCCGACAAATACAGGATTCGAACCGACGAATTCGAGGGCGAAGTCTCCGTCTCCGACGATTATTATCGCGAGTCCGGCGGCAACCTCAACGTATCGTTTGGGTTTCGTGCCTGTACAAATGGCGAATGGGCCGTCGCTGCCTATGCCCCAGATCTGGCTGGCGCGACTGCTGACGAGCAACAGCTCTGGACAGGCTTCGAAATCCTAAACGGCGACCTCTTGACGCCTGTTGTTGATGAACGCTTCCGAAAATGGCGCGACCGATACATTATGGGAAATTGGGACATAGAGGACGGCCCTATTGCGTCGCTTGACAGAGTGGTTGCGCAAGTCAATGCCGTCGTGCGATGCGTCGTGAACGAGCCGCTGTTCAATTGCTCGAGCCTTCGGATGCTCTGTTTTCCGTCGGCTGAAAACAATCACAGGTACCAGGATGCCCATTCCGAGGTTTACAAGCTGGTCATCGACGGCCTGAACAAGGAGGCGATCGCAAAGCTCGGTCACAAACTGGGCATCGTGGTGAGAGCGGGCGACAAGAATACCGTTAATGCCCTCGAGATGCTCTTTCCTTCGGATGCAACACGCATGGCCATCCGGAAGTCGCTGGATCAGGTGTCCGCTCAGCGTCGGTTGGCGGACCATAAAGCGCGGCCGGCGCCCCAAAAATTTCCCGCTTTCGAGGAGTTCGGGAAAGACATGAGGGCGTTGGTCGAAGCCTGTGAAATCCTGAGGGATGACCTTGCCAAAAGGCTGGATGTCAATATCGCGCGCTGCGAAAAAAGAGCGTCGGCAATGGAAATGCTCCCCGTCTTCGACCCCCTTCGCCCCCCGTTCGCCCCCCTGAACCGAATTACGGGATTTTCCCAGCTTTCAAGATGGAAGGCAAACAGATCACTCGCGTGCATGCCGGCGAACTAATGGCTAAGCCAGGATACTCCGAGAGCGAAGAAGCCCTCACGTTGGAATTTTCTGACGGCAGTCAGATAAGCATCCGGGCTGCCACCAACCTTATGGAATTGCTTCCAGAAGGAACACCGGCCAAACCGGAAGAGGTGCATATCAGGTTCTATGTCAACCATGTACCTCCGATGCTCCCTTTTGCGTCAACAGACGACGAGCCGAAGGGCATGGAAGCGATCGAATGAGGGAAGGGCGGTCTGCTGCGGGCAAAGTCCTCTGCGATGGACGAAGACATCGCCCCGGCTAGTGAAAAATGCAGAGTCTACAGCATGCCCGCCTGAAGACAGCGCGTGCGCTTGAACATCTCGATGAATTCCGGATGGAGTTGGAACGATATTACGCCTCAAAGCCTTACGCCGTCACGCGTATCGATGACGCCGGGCGCGGCAGGCACGTTATCCGCATTTTTCTGAAAGATCCGGCGGATAAACTGGCGATTCTCGCTGGGGAGTTCGCCCATGCCCTGAGAAGCTCGCTCGACCACGCCGCCTACTCGCTTATCGTCTTCGCAACTGATGCCATTCCCGACAGCCGCCGAATCCAGTGGCCGATGCAAGAAAAGCAGGATGATAAGCAGTTCGTGCAGCAGACGAAAGGAATGGACCCTGAGGCCGCGGAACTCATCAAATCCCTTCAGCCGTATCATGAGGGACCGGACGAAGCCTTCAGAAACAACCCGCTTTGGCAGGTACACATGCTCGACATTATCGACAAACATAGGAGGATTCCATTTCACGAGAATGCGCTCGACTGCCATTTCCCCGGCCTCAAGGCATCCGACGGTGTTACTTTTGAGCCGCAGAGTGGCTGGGGAGAGGTCTTGCTTCCGCTCCATCTGTCCAAGGCGGAGATGTGGCTCAACCCGAAGCCGGTAATAACGTTCGGCGACGTTCACGAGCGTCTCGTGCTCGACATTGACAAGTTGTCGGAATTTCACCGAATCGTGACGATGGAAATTCTTCCTCAATTCGATCGGTTTTTCGCGTAGCATGCCGAAGGAAAAGTTCAACACCGTTCCGGCAAAGCTGGTGGCAGCATTCGATGCCTCGGGCAAGGAAGCCTCTGAAGTCGTAGTTGTCGCTGGTTTCGTATCCTCGCAGGAGGATTGGCGCTCGTTTGATGTGGAATGGCGGGCGCGGCTCCGCGCGGACGGCCTCGATTACTTCCACATGGTTGATTTCGCCAACTTCAGGAAACAGTTTGCTGTCGGCTGGAAAGAAGACGAACAACGCCGCCAGAAGCTGCTCGCGGACCTGGTCGACATCATCAAGGGGCACGTCTACAGGCAATTCGCATCCGCCATCGAGATGCGGACGTTTTCGACTCTGTCGGAGGAAAACAAAAAAGAATACGCTTTGAACGCCTATGTCCTCGCGGCGCGGAGTTGCGCCGCCGACCTTCGGATCTGGCAGGAAAAGGAAAACTTCAAACCGGCGACAGCCTATGTCTTCGAGGAGGGCGACGAGGGCAAAGGAAAGATGATCGAGAGGTTTCTCGGCGATAACATTTCGCTGCCGCTGTTTAAACCGAAGAAGGACAACGAAAAACCAGACGGAACCGTGATTAGGGGGTATACGCCGCTGCAGGCGGCCGACATCCTGTCTTACGAACTGCATAAGCCGCATCGAGACCTGCTGGCCGGAAAGCCGCGCATTACCAAGTTCCGCTGGGGACTCGAGCAACTTTCTAAGATACCGGGCGAGCCAGGATACTACAGCGCCGAGAACATGGCCGAACTTAATCAGCGTTTCAATGAGCTCACGGTGACGAGGGCAATAGCGCCCGAAGAAGCGCCGGGCGCACCGTAATCATGTTTCAAATGTCCGTCACGATGCATCTTCGAAGCAATGATTTATATCAGCATCGAGCGACAGGCACTGATGGAGTATCGTGAGGCAGGCATTCAGAAGTGTTGAGTTGCGCAACTCTTCGCCGCTGATAGGCCCAACGGGCGTTGGATACTTACCTCCGTGGAATAGGTTGTTTCGAACATCGCGCACCAGGCGCAGTAGATAGCGTTCGTCAGACTCTCTCCCTTGCGGATCGTTCGGCACCCATTTCCAGCCCATGGCTTCGGCGGCGTCAACCTTCTGCCGTCGCAAGCGGAGCTGTCAGCAGAAACGTCTTGGCCTTCAGGAAATCGGCGTTCTGTGAAGCGACAAGCCTGCCGTGAAGGCTGTCAGCGAACTTGTCCCAGTCTGGCCCTGCACTGCGATGTCGGCCTTCCCTGACGAAACCCGCCCTTTTCAGGGCACACTCAAAACGCGAGAAAGTTACAAAGAACTGCCACACCAGTTGGTCGCCTCCCGCAAGGGTTGGGATCAGGTTGCGTTCAGTAGTCGCTTCGGCGATTTCATCCGGCTGCACGTCGGAACCTTTGGTCGAGGGAATCAGTAGCGCGCGTGCCTCAGTTATCCCAATGCCGTGCTGACCATTTAAGTTCTCATCACCACCCGGCTGTGGCGCTGCCCGCCCCCACGGCCAGACCCTGGCCGCCCGCCGGTGAGAACTTTATCGGTCACAAACCAGGTGCCGATATTTAACGAATAAATCCAATCACATAGCTCCCGCCGAGCGCACCGTCCCCAAAAAAGCATGCTAATGAATAACCGAGGAGAAAACAAAAGACCCATGTCCCCGGCAACCGAAGCAGCATCCCCAAACCAAAACCAGTCCACCGGACCCCGCACCGAAGAAGGCAAAACGCGTTCCGCTCTGAACGCCCTGCGCCACGGCCTGACCGGCCGCACCATCGTCATGCCCTACGAAGACATGGACCAATACCACATCTTCTGCAGACGCCTCTTCCAGACCCTCGCCCCCGAGACCCCGCTCGAAGAGCAATACGCCCAGACCTTCTGCGACACCCAGTGGCGCCTGAACCGAGCCCGTTCCCTCGAAGACGCCATGCTCGCCCTCGGCCATTCCGAAGAAGCCGGCGAAATCGAGACCGAACACGTCCAGATCCACGCCGTCCTAACCGCTGCGCGAGTCTTCCGCGACGACAACAAATCCTTCCTCAACCTGAGCCTCTACGAACAGCGCCTCCAGCGCACGCTCGAAAAATCCCTGCGCGACCTCAAAGCCCTCCAGGCCGAACGCAAAGCCCAACGGCAGGCCGAACTCGACGCAGCCGTAGCCGAGCGCAATCTCCTGAAGATGAAAGTGAAACACGGCAACCATCACCTCCAGACCGAAACCGAACCGATCACCCGACAGTTCGTTTTTTCGACCGCCGAAATCGAAGCCGAAGCGCGCCGCCAGTTCCGTCTCGCCGACATCGCAACCGCACAAAGACACCACTACGACTTCGAAAACTACCGCCGATACGCTCCCAAATGGGCAGCCTGACGCTCACAATGCGACGATTCCGTCGTTTCCGGCGCCCCGAAGACAGGTTAGAAACCGGCGACGCCTGAACTGCGTGCATTCACCACAATGAAAGATCCATGCCCGAAAATAGAGAGAACATGGACACCAAACAGCTTTCCGATGCCCTGAACGAACTCGCGCTCGACCTCCGCTGGTCCTGGAACCACGCCGCGGACGACCTCTGGGCGCAACTCGATCCCGACCGCTGGGCGCTCACCCGCAACGCATGGGTCGTTCTCCAGACCATGTCGCGCGACCGCCTCCAGGCCGTCGCCGGCGACCCGAAATTCGAGACCAGACTCAACAAGCTCATCGAAGAAAAGCGCGCCCTCGCCGGAAACCAGTTATGGTTCCAAAAGGCCCACCCCAACTCGCCTCTCAAAGCGGTCGCCTACTTCAGCATGGAATTTATGTTGAGCGACGCCCTGCCCATCTACTCGGGTGGCCTCGGCAATGTCGCCGGCGATCAGTTGAAATCGGCAAGCGACCTCGGCGTTCCCGTCGTCGCCGTCGGACTCCTCTATCAACGCGGCTACTTCCGCCAGCACATCGACGCGCAGGGCCGCCAGGAGGCGCTCTATCCGTTCAACGACACAAGCCAGCTCCCCATCACGCCCGTGCGTGAAGCCAACGGAGAGTGGCTGTGGATCACGCTCGACCTCCCCGGTTATCCCCTGCGCGTTCGCGCCTGGCAGGCTCAGGTAGGCGGCGCGAAACTCTACCTTCTCGATACGAACGATCCCGTGAACCTCCCCGAGCACCGCGGCATCACCGGCGAACTCTATGGCGGAGGTTCCGAAACGCGCCTGCAGCAGGAACAGGTCCTGGGAATCGCGGGCTGGCGTCTGCTGCGCAAGCTCGGCATCGACCCGCAGGTCTGCCATCTCAACGAAGGCCATGCCGCCTTCGCGGTTCTGGAACGCGCGCGCACCTGGGTGGAAGAACAGAAACAGCCCTTCGCGATGGGCCTCAGCGTCACGCGCGCGGGCAATCTCTTCACCACCCACACGCCCGTCGAAGCGGGATTTGACCGGTTCACGCCGCAGCTCATGGAAGCGCACATGAAGAGGTACGCGGAAAATGAACTGGGAATCTCCTTCGGAGATCTGATGGCGCTCGGCCGCATGAACCCCGGCGATCTCAACGAGCCCTTCAACATGGCATACCTCGCGGTCCACGGTTCCGGCGCCGTAAACGGCGTCAGCGAGTTGCATGGCCGCGTGAGCCGCCACATCTTCCAGGGACTCTTCCCCCGCTGGCCCACACGCGAGGTTCCTGTCGGCTACGTCACCAACGGCGTTCACGTTCCCACATGGGACTCCGCCGAAGCCGACGACGTGTGGACCGCCGCCTGCGGAAAGTCCCGCTGGCGAGGCGATCTGAAAGAGGTCGATGAAGGCATCCGCCGCGTCGACGAACTCACCCTGTGGAAGATGCGAACCAACGCACGCAAGGGGCTGGTCGATTATGTCCGCCAGAGCATCGTGCGTCAGACCGCCGGGCATGGCGCGTCCGATCAGGAGACCCGCACTGTCGAAAACATCTTCGATCCCGAGACCCTGACCCTCGGCTTCGCGCGCCGATTTGCCACATACAAGCGGCCAAATCTGCTGCTTCACGATCGCGATCGCCTGCTCCGAATCCTGACGAACCGCCAGCGTCCCGTGCAACTGATCATCGCCGGCAAAGCGCATCCGCAGGACGGCGCCGGACAGGACATGATCCGCCAGTGGATCGAATTTATCCGGCAGACCCCGGCCCGCTCGAACGCGGTTTTTCTCAGCGACTACGACATGCGGATGACCGAGCAGCTGGTCCAGGGAGTCGACCTCTGGCTGAACACCCCGCGCCGCCCATGGGAAGCAAGCGGCACCAGCGGAATGAAGGTTCTGGTCAACGGAGGCCTGAATCTTTCCGAACTGGATGGCTGGTGGGCGGAAGCCTGGACCTCGGACGTCGGTTGGGCGCTGGGCGACGGACTCGAGCACGGCGAAGACCCGGCATGGGACGCCGCGGAAGCGAACAAGCTCTACGAACTGCTCGAAAACGACATCATCCCGCAGTTCTACAACCGCAATGAGCACGGCATTCCGATCGCCTGGGTGGCGAAGATGCACGAGAGCATGGCGACGCTGACGTCGCAATTCTCAGCCAACCGGGCGGTGCGCCAGTACACCGAGGACTTCTATCTGCCGGCCGCAGGCCGCGTCCAGGCGCGCCTGGAAAACAAAGGCAAACTGGGGATCGAAATTCTGCAATGGAGGCAAAAGATCGCGGATCACTGGCCCCGCCTGCGCTTCGGAGAACTGAAGGTCGATTCCAACCCAAACCGTCACGCCTTCCACGTGCCGGCCTGGCTCGATGAACTGGACGCCTGCGCCATCCGGGTAGAACTCGTTGCAGATGGAGCCGATCCGGTCCGGGAAGAGATGACGCGAGGCGATCTTCTGCCAGGCTCAAGGAACGCGTACTGCTACACGGCAGAGGTTCCCGCGACCAGGCCGGCAGGCGATTTCACCCCCCGCATAGTGCCCTGGCACCCAAACGCCTCCGAGCCGCTGGAAGCCAACGAGATCCTCTGGTACAGATGAGGTACTCTACCGACCCGCGACAAACCGTACCGACCCGCGACAACTCGCGACAACCGCACCGACTCGCGACAACCGTACCGATCGCGAAAACCCGTACCGATCACGAAAACCCGTACCGATCACGAAAACCCGTACCGATCGCGAAAACCCGTACCGATCGCGAAAACCCGTACCGATCGCGAAAACCCGTACCGATCGCGGAAACCCGTACCGATCACGAAAACCCGTACCGATCGCGAAAACTTACCGAGCCGCGACCGGAAGGGAGCGTCACTCCCCGACGGGCCGCTTGATATGCCCCTGCGACAAATCCCGGTTGTTCTCTTCGCAGGAGTATTCCATCAACTCGGAACCCGGCTTCATCAGCGCAAAAACGCGGGTGTTTTTCCAGGGCTCGGTGAAAGTCTTCGGATCGTCCACGGTGATCTCCATCTTGAGCCGCTGGCCGTCGAGCCGGGTCAACTTCTGTGTGACGTGCATGGCGTCGGAGTGAGGATGTCCAAGGGTATCCAGCCGGGTCTTGCCGTTAAAGCCAACCGTGTCGATCACCAGAGTATCGCCATCCCATTTGGCGACCGAATCGCCAAACCATGTCGGGTTGACATCCTTCGGATGGTCCCGATTGAGGTAAGCGATATGAAACCAGGTGCTCTGCTCAAACAGGAACGCAACCTGCTTCGGGGTCTGAAAAATTTCAATCGGATACGGCGCATTGAACGAACGCAGATACCCGAAAGGCAAACAAGCGCCGGTATAATCGCCATCCGTGTTCGGATCGTACTTGTCGAACGCCGCCTGCGCCGCGGGAGTAAAGGGAAGCTTCCCTGGACCTTCCTGCGACATCAGCGGACCATTCTTCGTCGTCTTGGCCATGTCCGGAACGTAAGGATGGTCCCAGACACCGCTGAGATCGGGTTTCCCGTCCGCCGTACGCGGGATCGCGCTCGACACCACCGTAGTCGCCGACCCGGGTTTCGGCTCCAAAGGATCATGCGTCTGCGCAAGCAGGGGGAGGGCAACGGCTGAAAGGACGAACGACAGTGCTGACACGTTGTTCATACGAAAATCTCGCTCGCATGAAGTATATCGAAATAGAGGCTCTACATACGGAACAGAGCTTCAAGATATCCGAAGCGCCCATCCTTGCCCTCGGGGTAGATCTGTTTCATCACCGCCAGCCCCTGGGTGTAGCCGAGATACGCAGTGAACGTCATGTGCCGATTCACCCGGTATTCGACGCTCGTGTCGTACAGATTCCCGAGCGACGGCCTGCCCGAAACGGCGCGGCCCGTATACCCGAACGTCCACGGCTGAAACACGCCGCCGCCCGAATACCAGAGGTCGTTCGGATTCGTAAGCCGCAGGGAGTGATACTCGCTCGATATCGTCACCTTCGGATGCGGCCGCGTGATCAGCGCGCCGAACGCATCTTCCGTGTTCATCATGTTGAAGAACGGAAATCTCGCATAAGGCCGCGGCGTCGGCAGAATCTGGAAGAACGTTCCATGCGTGTTGTCGTTCGGATTCCCGTCGCCCGACCCGATCGTGTAACCGCCGCGAATCCACGGCTTCAGCGAATTGAGAAAGAAGGAAGA
Source organism: Terriglobia bacterium (assembly GCA_963718155.1). Classification (GTDB taxonomy): domain Bacteria; phylum Acidobacteriota; class Terriglobia; order Bryobacterales; family Bryobacteraceae; genus BOG-234. The sequence goes on from CAVQYP010000018.1 coordinate 22,715, forward strand.
ATCGCCGGTTGAAAACCGCCTTCGAAATCGAGAGCATACGCTCGCTGCAGCTGTGTTCCCCAGCGGCCCGTCTGCGCCACGCCCCAGACCAGCCCGTCCAGCGTGCCGGCGCTGAGTCGTCAGAGCGTGAATGCTGTGGCCGCCCCAGGTCTGGATCTGGATGTTTTCCTTGTCCCCGCTGCGAACAGCCGCGGCACGGTTGTCAGTCTTCACAATGTGGCGAAAATCGTTGTACTCGATGACAAAGAAGCGCGTGTCGGCGGCGTGATTCCCGTGCCCCCAGTCCTTCGTGAACGCCGCATAGCCGAAGGCAACCCGATTCCATCCCCAGCCATCGGTCTGAAACACTCCCCTTGTAGGTGTCGCCCCTACGACGGTGAAGTCTGTGGAAGGTCGATTCCACGAATAACGAAGCCATCAAAGCTGCGGCCCACGTCCGAAAATCCAAACGTGCCGATCAGCCGCTGGCTGACACGGTCGCGCTTCAGAGTCGCCAGAGTCGCATTCTTCGGCGTAAGTTCCGAGGCATCGTTGAACTCGAATCGGCCCGCCTGCACGCTTTGCGATTCCTTCTCTCCGAAGCGATAACGAGCATAGAGCTGCTTCGGGAATGCCATCGCGGTATTCGAATGGTTGTCGTTGGCCGTGAAGTAATTCGAACCGAGGCCGAGCGCGCCCTGCGGCGCGGTCGCGGTCGCATTCCTCGGAAGACCCAGCAGAAACGGCACGGCGATTTCCACGTCCCAATCGAGCGGTCCCCGTTTCTGCGCGAAATCAAGCCGCAGAAGGTTTCCCGAATATTCGTACTGATTCTGGTAGGTTCCCGTGCCGGTTGAAACCAGTCCCAAACATAGAGGCGCGAACGCAGTGTAGCGGTGAAATCGGAACGGGTCTGCGCGCCAAGCTGCGCCGCGACGATCAGGCCGATAACAACGGAAACCCTCATGCCGCTTGCCGCTTTTCGATCTCATCAGCCTCCGAAAAGCGCAGCCCGAATGCAAGCGGTGCGCACAACGTAATCGCGACACCCAGAATCAGGAACGCTCGCGAATACGTCAGGCTCGAAGTCTTGAAAAGAAAACCGGCCAGAACAGCCCCGGCATTGCCGCCCGCGCCGACGATTCCCGCCACCGCGCCGAGGGCTCGCTTGTTGACGAAAGGAACGACCGAATAATTGGCCCCGTTCGACATCTTTACGAACAGACCCGTGAACATCATGCTCCCGATCGCGAGCGGCAGCACATGCATTCGGGAAAACAGCATCATCGTCAGCCCCTCCGCGCCGACGGTGCAGGCCAGAAGCATGGTCCGGCCTCGCAGACCCCACCGGCGGTTGCAGCGGTCGCTGACGATACCGCCCAGGGCGCGCGCGAACAGATTCATCATCCCGAACAAGCTGGCCACCAGACCCGCCATCTGGAGCGAGAGATGAAACGTATCGGTGTAATAAAGAGCTGCAAAATTATCCACCGTCAGCTCGATGCCAAACGAAGCGGCGTAAAGCAGCGCCAGAGACCAGACTCGCGGATCCCTGCACGCTTCCCAAAAGGCGCCGGACGACCTCTCGCGGCTCGATCCTGCGTCCTCGGTCAGGAAGTAATAAGCGATGCCCGTCAGCAGCAGCGCGAACCCCGGCCACCAGCATGGCCAGCCGCCAGCTCCACCACGCGCCCGCGCCCCAGCTCATGAAAACGCCCACCGAGCAGCGGCATGGCGAACTGCGTTACACCGCCGCCGAGATTCCCCCACCCGGCCGTGGTGGCATTTGCGGTCCCCACCACGTTCGGAGCGAACATCACCGACGTGTGGAACTGCGTAATCACGAAGCGAAGCCCCGATCGCGCCGATCGCCAGCCGGAAGAACAGGAAAGACCTGTAGTCATGCGCGAGGCCGATTCCCATCACCGGCAGCGATCCCAAAACGAGCAGCCATGTGTAAGCCCGGCGTGGCCCGATGCGATCGCAGAGCCATCCCATCAGGACCCGCACAAGGATAGTGATCGCGACTGCCGCAATCGCCGAATTGCCGACCTGCTCTTTCGTCAGATGCAACTCGGTCCGGATGATCGGCATCAAAGGCGCAATCCCGAACCAGCCGAAGAAACACAGAAAGAACGCGAGCCACGCCATATGGAAGGCCCGCATGGGGACGCTCGTGAAATCGAGCAGCCGGATGGAGGTCGCTTTGTGGCGAATGTTCATTAAGGCCTCAGAACAATCTGATTCGCGGAATCCACATAGACGGAAAAGGTTTTTAAACCGCAGTCACCGAACAGCGCCGCGCCCGTCGTCAAATCGAATTTCCAGGAATGCAGCGGGCAAATCAACGTGGTCCCGCCGACCAGACCGTCGGCCAGCGGTCCGCCGCGATGCGGGCATTGGGCCTGCACGGCGTAGACGCCGCCACCGCGCGTGTGGAACACGGCGATGTTCTCGCCGTTCACGGAGTACACACGCCCTTCGCCCGGCGGAATGTCGCCGACAGAGCCCAATGTTATTTCGGTCATGTTCTGCGTCATGAGAGTACCGGCAATATCGAAGCGAACTGATTCTGGTTTTCGGAAAGCCATGCTTCCTTCCAGGGGTCTTTGTATGCGGCTTTCGATTCGGCGATCTCACGGTCGAGCCGCTCGCCGATGCCTTCGCTGTCTTCGACCACAACGGCGCGGATCTTGTCGATGCCGACTCGGGTAACGAACCCATGCGTCCGTTCGAGATACTTCGCGTTCTCCCGGTAGTACTGGATAAAACGCCCCATGTATTTCAGAACGTCCTCGTGGCTGTCGGCCGCGCAGAGGATATCGCCTTTACGCACGGACGACCCGGCGGCGCCGCCGATGTAGATCTCCCATTTGCCGCCTTCCACCGCGACCGCTCCCACGTCCTTCACCATTGCCTCCGAGCAGTTGCGCGGGCAACCGGCCGTGGCAAGTTTCATCTTGTGCGGGCTGTCGAAGCCCTGGAATTCGTTCTCGATTTTGACGGCGAGCGAGATACTGTCGCCCAGACCGAACCGGCAGAAGTCCGAACCGACGCAGCTCTTGCACGTCCGATAGCTCTTGCCGTAGGCGTATCCCGACGGCATGTCCAGATCGTGCCAGACCTTCGGCAGGTCGTCCTTTCGAATACCCAGCAGATCGATCCGCTGCCCGCCCGTAAGCTTGACCAGCGGCACGTGATACTTTTCGGCAACGAAAGCGATCTGGCGCAACTGCGCCGGACTGGTGATACCGCCCGGTATCTGCGGAACTACCGAGAATGTGCCGTCCCTTTGAATATTGGCGTGCAGGCGCTCGTTGACGAACCGCGCGTCTTTCTCGTCCTCGTACTCGCTCTTCCAGAGAGTCTTGAGCAGCGATGCGAGACCCGGTTTGCTTGCGGCGTCCTCTTTACCGCCGGCAAGGTAATCGAACACCGCCGAAACCGATTTCAGATTCCGTTCCATGAATCGCGCGAATCAACTCAGGCTTGGTAAGCGGCACGCCCGGGACGTAGTAGTGCACGGACGGATCTTCTTCGACTTCGCCGCCGCACGCCCACTCCACAATTTCCGCCACCATGGTCTTGCACGACCCGCACCCCATCCCGGCGCGCGTCGCATCCATTACGGCCTTCGCATTGCGTTTGCCCGAATTCACGCAGGCCACAATTGCGCCCTTGCTCACGCCGTTGCAGTTGCAGACCTGGGTGTTCGCACTCATCTCCGCGAAGGTCACCTGCTTCGCCGGAGCGCCGATATCGAACAGCAGATGAAGCCGCTCCTCGGGCAGCGGAGTGTTTCGATCGAAAGTCTGGATCAGATAAGCGGCCTTGCTGATATCGCCCAGCAGAATGCCGCCGACCAGCCTGCCGTCCCGAATAATCAGCTTCTTGTAGGTTCCACGCTTCGGCTCGGAGAACTGAACGACCTCGTCTTCGGGCGCCTGCGGCTCGACGATCCCCATCGAAGCCACTTCAACGCCCATTACCTTCAGCTTGGTCGCGACCTTCGAGCCGTGATAAGCCGCGCGCGGGTTCTTCCCCGTGATGTGATCGGCCAGCACCTTCGCCTGTTCCCACAACGGCGCTACCAATCCATACATATGGCCGCGATGCTCTGCGCACTCGCCGACCGCATAGATGTCGGGATCGTCCGGGCAGCGCATCTGATCGTCAACCACGATTCCGCGTTCTACGGTCAATCCACAGCCGGCCGCGATCTCCCAGTTCGCCTTGATACCGGCGGAAATGATCACCATGTCGCATTCCAGAGTTCCGCCGTCGGCGAACCGCAGACCGAGCACCCGGTCCGCTCCGAGAATCGCCGTCGTAGTCTTCTTCAACAGAACCTTCACGCCGAGCGCTTCCATGCTGGTCTTCAGGATTTCCCCCGCGGCCGGGTCGAGCTGCTGGGGCATCAGGTGTCCGGCCAGATGAACCACGCTGACCTCAAGACCGAAGTTCTGCAGTCCCCGAGCGGCTTCAAGGCCGAGCAATCCGCCACCGATAACAGCCGCGGTCTTCTTGCCCTGCGCCCATTCGGCGATCTTGCGGCAGTCGTCCAGGGTCCGGAACACGAATACGCCGGGCTTGAGGCTGCCGTCCGGCATCGTGGTTCCTTCCATCGTCGGAATGAATGCCCGGCTGCCCGTCGCGATGATCAGTTTGTCGTAAGGCTCCGGCTCGCCATCTTCTCCGTAAACGAGTTTCGCCCGCCGCAGCAGGCCCGACGCGCGTTTTCCCGCATGCAGGCGAATGTTGTTCTCCTCGTACCAGGAAAGCGGGTTCAGAAAGATCTCGTCTTCCTTATAGGACCCGTTCAGCACGTTCGACAGCAGAATGCGGTTATAGTTCCCGGTTGGCTCCTCGCCGAACATGGTGATATCGAACTGGTCGCCGCCGCCGCGTTCGAGGATCTCCTCGACCGTGCGCGCGCCCGCCATTCCGTTGCCGATAACAACCAGCCGTTTCTTCTCGCGGTGATTCCCCATATCAGTCGATCTCCATGAATCCGACATCCAGCAGCACCGCTGCCTTCAGGCCCTCGGGCGCAGCCACCAGAATCTCTACCTTTGTGCCCGGCGCAATGTCCTCGATCACGGCAAGCGGCACGTGAATGGCGCCTTTCGCTCCCACCGGGAAATAGCGCATGGTCCGGGCTCCCGCAATGAACACCAGATAGATCATTTCGTCGGCTGAGTTACCGGCCCTGAAATAGATCATCTGCGCGCGCTTGTCCGCGGGCACGTTATAAGTTACGGCCGGAGTAAAACTCCGGGGATGTCCAAGGCCCTTACCATCGCAATAAAACAATCCCTGTATGAAAGCCGGCTTTTCCATCATCTAGATCTGGCACTCATTTCCTTTCTCGATACGTACTGCGCACACTTTGAATTCGGGCATTCTCGAAATCGGATCGAGCGCGGGATTGGTCAGCAGGTTGGCGCGTCCCGAGCCGCCGAAATGAAACGGAACAAACACGGTATCCATGCGAATGGAGTTGGTAAGCCGCGCCTTCATCTCGGCCGTGCCCCGGCGGGTGGTGAGGCTCACCCTGTCGCCTTCGGCGATTCCGTAGGTTTGCGCCATGGAAGGATGAATCTGCACAAAGGCCTCGGGCGCTGCGCTTACGAGCGCTTCCACGCGGCGCGTCTGCGTTCCCGACTGATACTGCGCCATCACGCGGCCCGTTGTGAGATAGAGCGGAAATTCCTCATCGGGCTCTTCCATCGAATGTTTGAAAGGAATCGGATGGAAGCGGGCCTTGCCGTCGTTCGTGGCGAAGCGTTCGAGAAAGAGTCGCGGCGTGCCTGGATGATCTTCTGCCGGGCACGGCCAGAAGACGCCGTCCGAGCGCCGGATCCGATCCCAGGTGATGCCCGAATAATCGGCCGCGCCGCCCGCCGAGGCGCGCCGAAGTTCTTCGAAAGCTTCGCTCGCCCGCGAAGGGAAAAATGGCCCGTAGCCCAGCCTTTCCGCCAGCCCGGAGAGAATCTCGAGATCGGTCCGGACTCCCGGCGGCGGTTCCGTTGCCCGTTCCCTCAGAATGACTCGTCCCTCGACATTGGTCATCGTTCCTTCCTCTTCGGCCCACTGCGCCGAAGGGAGAACGACGTCGGCCCGCTCGGCTGTTTCCGACAGGAAGAAATCCGACACCATCAGAAAATCGAGAGCGTCGAGGCGCTTTTCAACATGGCCCGCGCGCGGCGCGGAGACCGCCACATTCGATCCGAAGACCATGAGGGAACGCACGCCGCCCGCGCATCCGAGGGTGTCGAGCATCTCATAAGCGGAGACGCCGGGGAGCGGCAAGTCGCTTTCCGCTACGCCCCAGACTCCGGCGATGAAGCTTCGATGTTCCGGGTTATCGAGCTTTCGGTAACCGGGCAACTGATCGGCCTTCTGGCCGTGTTCGCGGCCGCCCTGACCGTTGCCCTGTCCGGTGAGACAACCGTAGCCGCAGTAAGGTTTGCCGGCTTTGCCCAGCGCCAGCGCGAGATTGATAAACGCGAGAACGTTATTTACGCCCTGGCTTTGCTGCTCGGGTCCTCGCGCCGTGAGGATGATCGCTGTTTTCGCGTGCCCCAGCAAATCGGCGGCGCGGCGGAGCCGGGTCTCATCGATTCCCGTGATTCGCTCCACGCGCTCCGGCCAGAAGGAAAGAGCCGCTCTGCGCGCGACGTCGAAATCTCGCGTGCGCTCCGCGATGAAGAGCATCGTCCGTGTAGCCCGCCTTTATCGCGATGTTCAGCAAGCCGTTCGCCAGCGTCGCATCGGTGCCCGGAGTGATCTGCAGATGCAGCGTCGCGGCAGCGGCGGTTGGCGTCATACGAGGATCGATCACGATCAACGATCCTCCGCGCTTCTTCTGCTCCTCGAAATACTGCATCACCGGCGGCATGGTTTCCGCGATGTTGCTGCCGACCAGAAGAATCGTTTCGGCATTAGCGATATCCGCCAGCGGAAACGGAAGGCCGCGATCAATACCGAATGCCTTGATGGACGCTGCGGCCGCGGACGACATACAAAAGCGCCCGTTGTAGTCGATCTGCGAGGTCCTCAGCGCCACCCGCGCAAATTTGCCGAGCAGGTAGGCCTTCTCGTTGGTGAGGCCGCCACCGCCGAAGACGCCGACTCCATCTTTTCCGTAAAGCCGTTGCGTACGGTTCAAAGCCGAGACGATCCGGTCAAGCGCTTCATCCCAACTGGCGGGACGAAGGGGCTTTGACCGATCGTCGCGAACGAGGGGAGTCCGCAATCGTTCGGGATGACTCAGCAGGTCGGTGGACGTCCATCCTTTTTGGCACAATCCCCCGCGATTACTCGGAAAATTCCGCTTTGTTACCGTGAGCGAACCGTCGAACTCGGACTCGAGATTCATGCCGCACTGGAGCGAGCAGTAGGGACAATGAGTCGCGCACACCTTTACGGCGGCGGTCGAATCAGATGCCGGCATCGCACCCGCGTCCCAATGAGCTTCTCTGTGATTTTTGCCGCAATTCTACTGACAAAAGTTGCGAGGCAAACGATTTGTCGCACCGTACGGACATGAGTAGAAAAGGGCTTCGAAAAAGCAGACGTCAAGCGACAAAGCTTGCTCAACACGGGCTTGCTCGGGACGGGGAGGAATTGAGGATTACGATCGCGTCAGACTTTGCCGCGACTCTCTATAAAATAACATGAAGCCGCATTCCAGTGACCTGTCCACCGAGCCTCAAGGTAGATATATTGGGATTGGACAATCATGAAAACAGCACTCTTAAGGACCGGCGCATACCTGCTGTTCGCATCCGGAATCGCATTGCTCGGCCAGACAAGCCCTCGGCCAGCAGGCGGTCAACAGCCTTCCAGACCGCAGACGATCGATCTCGCAACGGCCAAAAAGATGGTAGCCGCGGCCGAACAGGAGGCCTTGAAGGCGAACGCGAAAGTGGGTATTTCGGTGGTCGACTCCAATGGAGATCTCGTACTTTCCGAACGCATCGACGGCGCTTCCACGCGAGGCATGACCAGTTCTCAAGGGAAGGCTCGCGCCGCGTTGCTTTTCGGTCTCCCGACCAAACAGGTTCAGGACGCTATCGCTGCCGGCAAGCCGGTCCAGGCAACTGTCAATACAGCCGCGGCCTCCTCCGAGCTGGTTGTGAACCAGGGCGGACTTCCGATAATCAAGGACGGAAAAGTAATCGGAGCCATCGGAGTTGGCGGTTCGGCATCGTCTGAAGACGAACGTTTCGCACAGACTGGAATCGACGCGGTCTTCGGGTCAAAACGCGGCGAATGAGAACGTTTAACAGGGCGGGGAAGAACGCTTGCTCACGCGCGCGGCTCTGAAAATGTAGATTCCAAGCGCTTACGGGGTTTTGACTTCCGAATTCTCGCCGGCGACTACCTGCCCGTGATCGCCGTTTCCTTCGACGCAAATCCTCTCGTAAGCTTCGATGATGGGTTCGTTACCGGCGTGTTTGGCCGGGAACGTCAGGTTATTCCAGTCGTCAGCCGGAGTCTTATCGGTCACGCGGCGGTTGGGAATGGTGATGGTGAACGGCCGCGTGAGCACCGTCGGATCGGTATAGGTGGCGTTGTAAGTAAACCTTTCCCCGGCAGGGTCGAAGACGAAGCGCTCCTGGATGGTGGCATTTTCGCTGACGAACTCCCCGCTGCGGCCTAAGCGCGCCTTCGAGTTGTTATTGGTTGTATCGACCACCAGCGTGTTGCCTTCCCAGTGCCCGCGGGAATCGCCATTCCAGAGCTTGATGTTTCCGGGCAGGTGCGACCTGCCATCAAGATAGATAACCCGGTTTCCGGAGTCGAACAGGAACAGAACGTATCCGGGATACTGCCGAATTTCATAGCCGTGCCACATGAATGACTTTGTCGGCCCTCCCGGCGCGCAGCGCGCGAACGGCTCGACATACTCGGGCTTTACGGGGTTGTTGAGGTGCGCCAGAAACTCCTTCTGTTTGGCGCGGGCCCAGGGTTGAAGCGGGACCTGCTCCATCGGGCGGATCGCTCACGCGGCTGGGTGCGCGTTCGGCGCGCGGTTTTGGCCGGCGCGCGTTTTGCTGACCGCCTTCCCGTGGAGGAGCCTCGTCGTCCGCGCCCAGTGGACCCTGTGGGTCGGTGAGATTGTTGTGATTGCCGATCGTGTTGGACCAGTGGCCAGAGACGTCCGGCTGGCCGTCGGCGAGACGGGCCCGGTCCATGCGCCGCTCGGGGTCGGAACAAACGATGCTTCCCGGAACGAGCGCGCACCCTGGGCGAAAGCGGCGACGGGCGCGATTGCCAGGCCGCCGAGTAGGAGAAGTTGTAAGCGAGTTCTCATGTTCACCTGTTCATTTCCCGGTTAATCCGGAAACAGCCGGGTACGGATAATATTTGTCGTAGTCGAGCGTCGAGCAGTAGTTCTCGATGATCTGAACGTTCGTCTCGAGACGCCGATAAAGCAGCACTTCGAGCGTCCAGGGACGCGTGTAAACCTTAGGGTCATTGAACGTGGCCTGGTAGCGGATGGTGTCGCGATTCACGAAGCTCCAGTGTTCGACAAGGTGCAGTTCGTCGCTGTTGAAGTCTCCGACGCGATCGAGCCAGGTTTCGCCGTTGAAGTCGGTCACATCGACCACGAGCGTGTCGCCCTCCCAATGGCCGCGGGAGTCTCCCAGCCAGAAGTCGATGTGGCCGTCCGGGTGTTCTGTACCGTTCGTATTGATGGTGCGAACGGGATGGCCGAACTCGAACAAGCAAAGTAAGGTCGCGCGGGCGCTGCAAGATCTGAAAAGGCTCGTTGTAGTAGATGCCGCGCGGGGTTCCGAGCGTGAAGCACTTCAGCCGCGGGTCGGCGGTTGCGCTGCGCTAAGTTCTTTGCGCGTTGCTCGAGAGCTGCCTTCGTGTAAGGGATGGTGTTTCCTTCGACCACTCCGGCGCCCGGGGGGCCGTCCTTGGTCGCCAGATGCGGCTCGAGGCCGTAGTCGGCGCCGCTCAGCGATTGCCAGATCCCGGAGAAGTCGGGCTTCCCGTCCGCGGTGCGCGGGATGTTTGTAGCGGGGCGCGCCCGGGGTGGCGTCTGCGCCAGAGCCGCGGCGCTTCCCACTGCAAGCGCGATTCCGGCGACCGCGAGGAAACGGCGGCTGTTGCGCTTCATCATTACTTCTCCGCTCCCGGAGCGTTCGGGTTCGACGAACCGGTGTACAAATCGCGGCCGTCGGGAAGTTTGACGCTGCTGCCGTTGATGACCGGCGAGCCGCTTTTGGCGCGATAGCCCTTGACCACCAGCGAAATACCGAGCGGAAAATCGGTTCGGCGTACTCCGCGCCGCAACAGCGCGTTCGGCGAGCCGAACTCCACCCCCCAGTTGGTCACTTTTCCGTCTTCGCCCTTTACGTCGATGTAGACCCACCCATGCGGATTCGTCCACTCGATTTTGGTCAGAGTTCCGTTCAGAGTAATCGGTTGGTTGCTGTCGTATTCGGCGGCGAAGGAGTGGTGGGCCATGGCCACGCCGGCGAGCGCGAAGGCCAGCATCAGAACGCAAAGAACACGCGATTTCATAAGCTGTTCAGTCCCTGCGCGGCCTACTGCTGGGCGGCCTTCGGCGCAGGCGCCACAATTTTGCGTCAGCTTTCCGCCTGCCTGTTCGTAGGTCTGGGCGCCGATGGTTCCTGCCACCTTGAAACCCGCTTTAGTCAGGGTGTCGGCCGCGACGCCGCCACGCGCGGCGTGATTGGATACGGTAACAATCGTCCGGTCCTTCGGAATCCACGCAGTGCTCTGCGCCAGTTGATTCGCCTGAATGCTCAGATATACGGGAAATCCGCCATTGGCCGTAAGCTCATCCGGCCTTCGAACGTCAATAATGAGGAGTTGATCGGGATGGGCCAGCAAGCCGTCGAACTCCGCATTCGTGAGCACGTGTGCCTGAGATTTGGGTCCGCCCCCGCTCTTTTCGGTCTGACCGAAGGCGAATGTGAGACCCGCCATGACCAGCGTGATGGAGATCAGTGTTTTCATGATGTTGTTTTCTCTTTCTGCGTGTTGGATTTAATTCTTCTGTTTAGAAGGCGACCTTCACTGCCAGTTGAAGATCTCTGGCAGCTCCAGCCGACGTGATCTGCCCGAACAAAGGGTTCCCGAGAACCGTATTGGGCGCGCCCAGCGCGGGAGTATTCGTGGCGTTGAAAGCTTCGAAGCGAAACTGCGCCGAGACCCTCTCTGTGACACGGAACGATTTGTGGAGAGCCAGATCGAGATTGACCAGTCCCGGTGCGCGAAGGATGTTGCGGCCGGCGTTGCCATAGGTATATAGCGCGTTCGGTACAAAGGCCGCAGGTGTTGAACCACTCAGCCACAGTCGGATTGGCAAGCCGCCAGTTGCCCACTACATTGGGCCGGTCGACGCTGCTGGTCGCTCCGGTATTCGAGGGGCTGCCGTTGACCGTCACGTTCAGCGGCATGCCCGTGCTTACCGTCAGGATCGGGGCGAAGCTCCAGCCTCCGAGAACGGCTTGGGTAACGCCCTTCCACGACCCGCCGAAGGCGCGGCCGCGACCGAAGGGGAGTTGATAAACGGCGCTTCCGACGAAATGCTGTCTCATGTCCAGGCTGGAGACGGCCTTATCGGCCATCCAGTCCAGCTGATTCTGCACTCCCGCGGTATCGCCTAACGCGATCGTCTTCGACCAGGCATACGAAGCAATGAAGGTGAGTCCGTTGGTATAGCGCTTCTCCACCTTGGCCTGGAAGGCGTTATAAGCGCTCCAGCCGTCTTTCTGAATGCGCACAACATCGGCAAGCGTGATCGCGTCGCCCGTCTGCGGAACGACGGTGCTGGTGAAACGCCGGTTCGAGTTGATATTGCCCGGCTCAGGCGGAGCGGGGTTACCGTCGATCTGGCGCCACATGTGGTCGAGCTTGTTGCCGTAGTAGCCGACCTCGAGGAGAATGCCGCCGGGAAGCTGGCGCTGGATGTTCAGGTTCCACTGATAGTCCGCCGGCGTCACTCCCTTGCGGTCGTAGGAAACGAGTTCCACGTTTGAGGCATTGGAGAGGCTCAGCGCATCGGAAGCGAATCCGTTTTGCAGCAAAAGGGTCGGCGGCAGGTTCTTGTTGGTCGTGAAACTCACTCGCACGTTGTTGGGCGGATTGATCTCCATGGACTGCATTCCGCCCTCCGTGATCAGGTTCGAGTAGAAAATACCGGCGCCTGCCCGAATGACTGTCTTCGAGTTCAGGCTGTAAGCCACTCCGAGGCGCGGCGCCCACTGTTTGTAATTGACATTCTGGAGCGCCCGGTCGGCGATACTGTCGCCCTCCGATCCGGCCGGCACAAGGACCGGGTGGCTCGGATTGGTGTCCATATCGAAGTTGGAGATCGTGTTGTTCTTCTGCACCGGGGGAGGATTCAGTTCGTAGCGCAGCCCGATGTTCAGGGTCAGCGAAGGCGTGACCCTCCAGTCGTCCTGCACGAAGAGGTTCGTCCAGGGCGTGCGCAGTGCGAGATACGAGTAATTCGAAAGGCTCTCGGTGTAGGCTGCCCCCAGCAGAAAATCTGCCAGGGCGTTCTTTGTGTACTGGCCGTTGAAGTTGAAGATTCCGCTGCTGCGCTGGGAACTGAGGAAGTTCGTCTGGAGCCAGTATTCCTGAACGCCGAATTTCAGACTCTGCGAGCCTTTGGACCATGTCACATCCCCCGAAAGCTGCCGGTTCTGAGACGCGTCGGAGTTGGGAACGTTAGTCACGCCAAGGCTCGGATAACCCGTGATGACCATTTGCGAGAATCCAGGGTTTGACGCAAGAACACCGGGTATACCGACTCCGGTCAGCGACTGGGTGGGGAACGTGTTCGTCCACGAGAGATCGTTCCAGCCTGCCCGAATGGAACTGACGATCGAATTCGACCAGACCGTGTTGTACCCGAGCACGAAGCTCCGGCTGAGCGTATTGTTCGCGCCACTGCCGTTGTAGTATTCGCCGTTCACGGGCGGCAGTGACGATGAAACTCCGTAGTCGGATAGCTGGTTGCTGTAGCGAAAGAAGAGATTCTGTCTCGCGCCGATGACCTGGTCGACGCGAAGATCCCAGCGGTGGCTGTCCTGATTCGAAGGGCTCTGGTAGTTGTAATTGCTGGTCGCAGCGGCGGTCTGCGGAAGCGGTACGAGTGAAAGCACCTTTTGAGCGACGGGATCGAGCCGGTTCGCCGGAATCTGATTTCCGGGAAAGGGACTTCCGGTTGTCGGATCGGTGATGGTGGTGGAAAACAGACCGCCTCTCTGGGCTGTGGTGGGAAGAGTGCTGAGGGTGGTGGTGGACTGACGGATATAGGCGGCTTCGAAATCGCCGAACACGAAGGTCTTGTTGCGAATCACAGGGCCGCCCGCGGAGGCTCCGAACTGATTGCGTTTGTACGGTGGCTTATACGTGGCGAACAAGTTTTTCGCATCGAGCACATCGTTGCGCAGGAATTCGAAGGCGCTGCCGTGAAGTTCGTTGGTTCCGGATTTGATGGCTACGCTGATCACGCCGGAGGAAGAGCGCCCGTATTCGGCGGAATATCCGTTGGTGACAACTTTGAATTCCTGAATCGCGTCCACCGACGGCTTCACGACTTCTTTCTGCCCTGAATGACCCGTCGTGATCTGCTGGTTATTGTTGTCCTGCCCATCGAGCAGAAATGCGACCTGGGTGCCGGACTGCCCCCCGATCTCAACGCCCTGCGACGTGGGAATGGTGCCCGCGGAGAGATTGGCGAGCTGTAAATAGTCGCGGCCGTTGAGGGGCAGGTCTTCGATCTGCCTGTTGTTGATGACGGTTCCGACAGTCGAGTCCGAGGTCTGAAGCAGCGGCGCTTCGGCATCCACACTCACCGACTCGCTGGTCTGCCCGACTTCGAGCACACCGTCTACTTTGCGAACATCCCCGATTTCCAGCACGATGCCGCTCTGTTTCGATTGCTTGAATCCTTCGGCCTGAAAGTCAACGGTGTATTCGCCGATCTTCAACGACGGCGTGCGGTATTCTCCGCGCGTGTCGGTATGGACCTCGGTGACGGCGTTCGTGGAGACATGGGTCAGCGTCACGGTAGCGCCGGCGATCGCGGCGTGCGTTGGATCGTACACTGTGCCCACGACAATCGCGTTGTCGGCCTGCTGAGCTGTGGCGTTTGGAGTACCGCTCAAGGCCAGAGCCAGTGCCAGACCAAACACCGGCGATGACCCGCGAAGCAAATCTCGAATTGTGTTCGAAAACATTTCCCCTCAAAAGGCTCGGATTTTGACGTCGCGGACACTACTCCTGCGACTGTGCCGTCTGGCCAGTCTTTGTGCCGAGGCGTTGTAAACTACTAAATTGATCGAGTAAGTAGATATTAGCGAGATTCGAAAGGCAAAATCAAGAGAGTGGAGGGAAATATTTCGTGTGGGAGGGCGCTGCGATGAATTAAGGGGACCGGGTTCAAGACTGGAGATCACCCTGCCGCATAGGGATATGTTCCGCAGCAGTCATGGATTAGGCTGCCGCGTTGTACGCAAACGCAATATCCAAGGGCGACACTGAGAATCGCGTCGCCCTTGCTCAAAAGGTGTCTTCTGCTTCAAACCCCCTGGTAGACGAGAAATGTGAAGTGCGCGGGAGTAATCAGGAACTGTCCCCATTTCGCGTCGAAGTCGGCTGTTGGTTTGGCGGCGATAATCTCGTCCAGGGACCTGCCTTGCTTTTGAGGCTGGCTACCTTTTCCCGAATCGCCACCAGCATGTCGCGAAACTCTTCGAGGCCCGATCTGTTCCCTGTCGGCCCGTGACCCGGAATGATGATCGTCTTCTCACTGGTGAATACTGCGAGAGTTTCCTCGGCGGCACGGATTTGTCCATCGATGCTGCCGCCTGTCGAATAGTCGATAAAGGGATAAACACCGTTCCACCAGATGTCACCAATGTGGACAACATCGGCATCCGTGAAGACAACTCGGATATCGCTGTCGGTATGGGCCGGCCCGTAATACTTCATGGTGATTTGCGTGTTGTTCCAGCGTATTTCGTGCTCTGCAGCGAATACATTTGTGGGCAGCGCGCCCGCGGGGGCGGCGGGAAAGTCCCACTCCCAGCCTTCTACACGGGTGGCCACTGACAGGCGTTTGCGTGTGTTTTCGTGCGCGGTGATTTCGGCACCGGCAGCGTGCAGCCACGCGTTACCATCCGTGTGGTCCGTATGCCAATGAGTGTTGATCAGGTGCTTTATCGGTTCGCCATCTATCGAGGTCAACGCACTCGAAACCCGGGGTTGCGAGACGGCAAAGCCGGCGTCGACCAGAAGCTTGCCGTCCTTTCCGGTCAAGACGGCGATATTTCCCCCGGAACCTTCAAGAACGGAAATGTTACGGCGAACAGGGTGGACGATGACTTGATCTCTGCTTGCCGCATCGAGCATGGCTGGGACCAGTCCGGCGCCTGGCCCCTTCGCGGAGAGCGGTCGGCCGGTTGGCTCGGTTTGTCTGGTCATGGACCTTAAGCTAGCAGGGTTTTGAAGAGAGCCGCTTTACAGATCCATCAAAGACGCGGTATGAACGCCGTTGCCGTGGGAACACCGGCGACAAAGATCGCCGGCGCTACACACCGGGAGACCTGACGATAAGCTTTGGCTTTCCGGCCCCTCGCTCTATTGCCTTCCACGAGGGTCTGGTTTGCTAACTCGGCTATTGTAAGGGAAGGATGCCCGATCGGCTTAGTATTCATGCCCCGGTTCTTGTCAATACCATCGGTCATTGTGCGGGGGCGATCGTATTCGGAATTCTTTTGTACCTGTTATTGCTCGATTGGCGGCGGGCAACCGGCGAACGCAGCCTGCTGCCGAGTGTCGCCGCGGGCCTGGCTCTGCTGTGGAATCTCGGCTCCCTGATCGGGATGGCGACAAGTCCGAGTGGCGACCCGATCGCCGATGTGATCGTCGCGGGAAGTTTCTCCGTACTGAGCCTTCTCCCCGCAGTGCTCCTGCACATTTCGCTGCGATCGAGGCACCCCAGGCTTTGGCTTACCGGCTATGCCGTGAGCTTTTCCGCTGTCGCTTTGCATATCGGTGACTTGTTGACCGGCGCGCCACGATTCCACTACGCGGCGATTCTGCTCGTCACAATCGGTTTCGGCGTCCTCACCACGATATGCGTTGCGAAAGAGACACTCAGCGGCCCGAGAGACGGAAGCGGCCCACGCCTCGCCGGCGCAATGGTTCTGTTCCTCTTTGCGATCTCATTCGTGCATTTTGAATCAGCGCACGATGTCAAAGCGTGGTCCGGCGAAGCCGCGCTGCACCACGCGGGAATTCCGTTGGCGCTGTTCGTCCTCTTGCAGGATTACCGCTTCCTGCTGCTTGACGCGTTCATTCGATTTCTGGTGAGCGCCAGCCTCGCGGCCCTCGCCGTCTGGGCGGCCCTGCAGGCCGAAGCACGGCTGGCCCTGCTCGCGCATGCCCGACGCGATCCGTTCTACGCAGGGATGGCGTTCGCGGGGGCCTGTCTGGCGCTCAGTCTCTTCGCTTACGTTCGCAATAGAAGCCAACGGTTTCTGACGCGCGTCGTCTTTCTGCGCGCGAATTCCGAAAAGGCAATCTCGCGTTTGCGGCAGATCGCAAGAACGCAACTGCATGAGTCCGAGTACCTCGCGGAGGCAGCACAGACGATCGCAGAATTTCTTTCGGCTCGCTTCGTGGAACTCATCGAGGCGCCCGAGCACGGCGTACCGGAAATGGCAGGCGCCGTCCTTGATCCGGCAGCGTGGAGTTTGAAGCCGTGGGTTCGCGCCCTGGCCCCGCTGAAATTCTCGCGCGGCGACATGAAGCTGCTCGCACTGGGGCCGAGAGGCGGCGGAAGAAGATATCTGAGCGAGGACATCGAAGTGCTCGAGCGACTGGGGAGCATCGTATGCGAGCAGGTGGAACGGATGCGCAATGCCGAACTCCAGGCTCTCGTTTTAGAGGCGGAACTGCGGGCCCTGCAGGCTCAAATCAACCCCCATTTCCTTTTTAATTCCCTCAACACACTGTACGGCACCATTGCTCGAGAAAACACGCTGGCAAGACGGTTCGTTCTCAATCTTGCGGGACTATTCCGCTACTCGTTCAAAGAGAACCGTGGGCTGATCCGGCTGGCGGAAGAACTTGAGATCGTGCGAGCGTACCTTGAAATCGAAGAATTGCGCCTCGGGCCAAAACTCTCTGTGGAGATCGATGCGGACGACGATGTCCTCGACATAGAGGTGCCAGCCTTATCTATTCAGCCGCTGGTGGAGAATGCCGTCAAGCACGGCGTGGCGCCTTTGCGCGGCGCGGGCTTCGTACGAGTGCGAATCTGGAAAGAAGGGGAAACGGTGATAATCGAGGTCTCCAACTCGGGGACATTCCGGGAGATCGCCGCTGGTGAGAAGCGGGCCGGTGAGAAGCGGGAAGGTGTCGGCCTGGCGAATGTCCGGCGCCGGCTCGCGCTGTGCTTCGGAGGCGATGGCGCCCTGCAGGTATCCAGCGCCAATCAGATGACCGTGGTGCGCTTCTCATTGCCATGCAAAGCGATGCCGGTGGCCGTCCGTTCATCGTTAACTTGAGCCCGTCTATATGAACTTTGCAGCCGGTCACCGGGCGCTTGTGGAACGAGACTGTCCGACGTGTCATGTTTTATCAACTATGGCTCTGAGAACGTTGATCGTCGACGATGAGCCGATTGCGCGTAGAGTGTTGCGCGAGGAACTGGAGCAGATCGATGATGTTGCGTTGATCGACGAAGCGGCGGACGGAGATGAAGCGCTGGCGAAGATTCGGAAGACCTCGCCGGATCTGGTCTTTCTGGATCTGCAAATGCCCGGTCTGGGGGGCCTGGACGTCATTCGAAAGCTGCAGCCGGCCGAGCGCATACCGATGATCGTGATCGTCACGGCCTGGGATCAGTACGCGATCCAGGCTTTCGAAGCGGGCGCGATCGATTATCTGCTGAAGCCGATCGGGCACGAGCGGCTGGAGCAGGCCGTGGAACGAGCTCTGAAGCTTCAGGGACGGCCCGCTGAAGTCGCCCAACAACTGGCGGCCGCCAAAGAGATTGCCGAAGCCCCATCTGGTCGCGTCGTACGAAGGATTGTGGCAAAGAGCGGCGACGAATATCTGCTGCTGAATGCCGAAGAGGTCTTCGCTTTCGAGGCCGATGGCGATCTGGTGTGGATCATCACCGCGAAAAAGCGCTACGTGGCGACGCAATCTCTCAAGGTGATACAGAACAAACTGCGAAACACGAATTTCCGGCGCATTCACCGCAATGCCCTCGTGAATATCGATCATGTGCGAAAGATGAGCAGCCTGACCAGCCAGCGCTGGTTATTGACGCTCGCAAATGGTCAGGAGCTCGTCGTGAGCAAGCGGCAGGCCCATACCGTTCGCCAGTTATTAAGCTGGTAGCCGTCGTTGAGTTTTCAGGCTTCAAACCACTTCGCTCCCGGTTTCCATTCGTTCAGACAAGCGCTTGCGCCATCGGAAGACGGCTCATATGCGTCCATCGGTGTGAGCACTGGTGACAAGATCGCCGCCGCTACCGGCTGACGTAAAGTTCCGCGCCGGCCGGAATGCCGGCTGCAGCGCCGAAGCGCTGGCCCCACACCTGGTGACCAGCGTCTTCAAACAGTGGAAATGCGACAGCCGCAATGATTCGCGAGCTGGTATGAAAGCTATGAGGTCCGCTCACCGCCGCATGACGGCCGTCTGCAGGCAAATCCGGCCGCTCACAGGAATACCCTGAGGAACCGGGAAAACGCGGCAGAAGCTGGAATCATTATGCGAATCCTCGCTTGTCTCGCCGTACTTTTCACATTCACCCCTCTGCTGGACGCGCAGGCGACTTCGGGAAGTCTCCGCGGGATGGTTGTCGATCCCTCCGGGGCGGCCATCATCGGCGCAACAATCGAAATTCAGAATCCGGTCTCACATTACGATCAGACAGTAAAAACGGATAATCAGGGGAATTTCGTCTTCAATAATGTCCCGTTCAACAACTACCACACCACTGCAACCGCGAGCGGATTTCAGACAGGTCAACAGGATGTCGATCTGCGCTCTCCCGTTCCGCTGGACGTAAAATTCAGTCTGGCGGTCGGCGCCGCAACGACCAGCGTCACCGTGGAAGCCGGCGCAGATCTGGTCGAAACAGATCCTGAAATCCACACCGATATCGATCGTAAGCTCTTCGACAAGCTTCCGCTCGAAAGCCAGTCTTCGTCACTGAGCTCGCTGGTCACGCTCGCTACGCCGGGCGTTGCCGCCGATTCCAACGGCCTGTTTCACGGTCTGGGCGATCACGCCTCAAACTCCTTCTCGATTGATGGCCAGCCGATCACGGATCAGCAGAGCAAAGTCTTCTCGAACCAGCTTCCAGTAGACGCCGTCCAGTCTCTGGAGGTAATCGAGGGCGCGCCGCCGGCGGAGTACGGCGATAAAACCAGCCTGGTAATTGTCGCCACCACCCGCTCCGGTCTCGGCCAGAACGCGCCGCACGGAGAGGTCGATACGTCATTCGGCAGTTTCGGCACTTACAGCGGCGGCTTTGATCTTTCGTATGGCGGAAACCGCTGGGGCAACTTTATCGCGGCGGATGGCCTGGGCACGCAACGCTTTCTGGACGGCCCGGAATTCGCGACCATCCACGACAGCGGCAATCAGCAGAATTACTTCGACCGTTTCGACCTGAAACCTTCGCAAAACGACACGATCAGCCTCAACTTCCAGTTTACGCGGTCGCTGGTTTCAGAGCCCCAATTCATACGACATGCAGAATGCTACCGCCTGGAACGGGCTGGTGGTCGACAACAATGGCATCGGGCCGAATGGTTTGCCCGTCGGTTCTACAGACCAGCGGGCGAAGATCAGGACGTGGAATATAGCGCCCACCTGGACTCGAGTTATCAATCCCAACACGGTGCTCACGGTGGGGGCCTGGGCGCGGCAGGATCAGTTCAATTACTACCCCAGCGATAATCCGTTCGCTGATTTTGTTCCCAATCTTCAAACCACCACTGTCGGTCAAAGTCGGCGCCTGACCGATCTCGGCGGACAGGCCAGCATTTCCTGGCACCACGGTATCCATGACATCAGGGCAGGCATCCAGTGGTACGACAAAATTCTCACCGAAAGCGACTCGTTCGGCATTGTCGATCCGACCTTTAATGCCGTATGCCTGAACGCCGACGGAAGTCCGAATACCAATCCCCTGCTGACCGATCCATCCGCTTGCGGCGGGGCGTTGCAGCCCAATCCCGGCTACGATCCGTTGCTCGCCTGCTACGACCTGACGCGAACGGCCGGGTTGCCGGCGTCAAATGGCTGCCCCGGTTCCACGTCCTCCCGTTATACGTTCAACGGGCATGCGAATATCCGCCAGTTGTCGCCCTATATTGAAGATCTGATCCGGATCAGGAACTGGACTTTCCGGTTGGGGCTACGCGGCGATTACTACTACGGCATCACCAAAGCAGGCCAGGCGGAGCCTCGTCTTGGTGCTTCATACACGATCAGAAAGACCAACACGGTGCTGTCGTTCTCCTACGCCCGCACGCTGGAGAGTCCATTCAACGAGAACCTGGTACTGTCCAGTCTCGGTTGCAACAACCCGGTGGTCAACGACATCATGGCTGCGATCCAGGGTTATCCCTGCCTGACCTCGCCGCTGACCCCGGGGACGCGCAATGAGTACCACGCCGGTCTTCAGCAAGCCTTCGGCCGCTATCTGGTGATCAGTGGAGAATACGTCTGGAAATACACCAACAACGCCTATGACTTCAGCGTGTTCGCCAATACTCCGATCACGTATCCTATCGAGTGGGCCAAGGCCAAGATTCCCGGTCTGGCGGTGCGAGCCAGCGTGCCGAATTATCACGGCTTCAGCGCCTTTATCGTGTTCTCCCACGTGGCCGCTCGTTTCTTCGGACCCCAGGTCAGCGGAATCGGCACCACTCCTACGAGCTTCGGCGCGGGCGGCGTCTTTCGCATTGATCACGACGAAGCGTTTAATCAGACCACGCATCTACAGTACCAGTTCGGAAAACGGGGTCCGTGGGTTGGTTTCAACTGGCGCTACGACAGCGGTCTGGTCGCGGGCACAGTGCCCTGCGCCGGCGGTAATTGCACTAACGGTCCCAATGGCGACGATGCCATTGTAGACGTCGCGCCTCTAACTCCCGATCAGCAATTCCAGGCTGGATTGTTCTGCGGCAGCACCTACGCAACACCGACGACGCCCATCAGCCCAACGGGCCTTTGTCCAGCAGCGCAATACGGATCGACAAAGCTCCAGATCCCCGCACCCGGCACTGAGGATGACGACCACAATCCGCCGCGCGTCGCTTCCCGCAATCTGTTCGATCTCGCGATCGGGCACGATAATCTGTTCCACGGCGATCGTTACAAGTGGAGCGCGCGTCTGGAGATCATCAATCTCACGAACGCGAATGTGCTCTACAATTTCCTGTCGACCTTCAGCGGTACGCACTATGTGACCCCGCGGGCCTTCACGGGGACGGTGGCGTTTCACTTTTGACAAGACTGACGAGAGCCTCTTTGTGTCGCCCCAGAGCCTCGAGCCGAGGCGCTGGCGTTCGTCGCACCATGGTGGTTTGCTCGAAACCCAGCGTTGTATACTTATCAGGCTGATCGGAAACTTCGGTGCCACATTCCGGTAACGGGATTCTTCGGGCGGGTGCTTGCGCCTATATGATTTGAAGAGAATCGCACCCCTGGTGCACTACTGCGGCAGGGCGCTTTGCCATCTGATGTCGGCCGCAAGTGCCGCGAAGGCGGCCAGGCTGTACGAATCTCCGTCGAACCGCCAGAAGCTTAAGGGCTCCGGGCGGCCATCGGTTCCATCAGTCCCGTAACCGTCGTAATAACCAACCGCCTTCAGATTCGGGAACAATGGCGCGTCATTTTGCAGTTGCGTGATCCAGGAGGCCTTGTCCTTCGAGAGGAGGCCGGCAGCGCTGGCAGTTTCCACCAACATCGCTGGCTTGGTGCTCGAAACTGTGGAGATCATTTCGTTATAAGTGTACTGAAAAAGCTCATTGGGTGAGGTGAACGGGACCCAAAACGTTTCCAGTCCGTATTGACCCCAATTGTATCCATCCACCCCCAGCCAGTCTACATAAGCATCTCCCGGATAAAAGCTGGCCAGCGGGTCAGGAAGGTAGGTAGCAGTATGGAAAGTCGGTTCCCACAGAAATTTCACGTTTGTTGCTCCTGCCTTTCGGAAGATGTTGTATACATGTTGCCAGGCTTGGATTGCGAGGGCCGGGGTGTTGCCGTTTATATGAATTCCCCAGGGATACCAGTTCCCGTTCATCTCATGGAAAAGACGCAGGTAAAATACTTTGCCCCAGGCAGCGGCGCTCAAGGCCCATTGGCTGATATAAGCGTCATATTGCCCACTGAGAATGGAGGCATAATTATAGCGCGGATCAAGGTAGGGGCCCTGTGCGTCCTCCGCACACCAGGTGAGAACAATCCCATATCCTGCATTTTTAAGAGCATCCAGGGTTGGCTGCATGCCAGTAAAAGGGAGCGGCGAGCCATTGTTGGCCCATTCGGTGAAACCGATCATGAATGAGAACTTTCTGTTTATTTCGTTCCCGTCCTGCGTGAGCGCGGTGAGATTGGGATCGTAGAGCGGATTTCCGTAGACGTAGCTGGGAACATCTCCCAGAGCAATGGACGGTGCGGCGCCGGGAGGCGGCCCGTCGACTGTCACCGCAGCGTTATCGATCCAGACGGTTCCGGCCATGTTTCCCATCTCAAAGTTCAGGGCGGTGTCAGAGTCATTGGCGGGCATCGTGAAAGTAAACGTGTAAGTATGCCAGGATGGGACAAGTGAGAAGGTCTTGAGGCCGTACCACAACCGCGTACCAGAAGTTTGCTGGATCCCTACCGTCAGGGGGTTAGTAGTCGATGCCATCCCATCGAAGGAAACGGTTACGACCTGGCCTGCAGAAAGAGCAATCTGGTTCTGGCTAAGTATCGCGCCCGAAGGAGCCGACGATGCCGGCGACCAGGCCTGGACCGCCTCCGACCAATTGCCGTTACTGTGAGTGTGACCGTCCTGATACTGTGTGCCCTGAACGCCGTTTGCCAAAGTAAAAGTCCAGGAGTACAGACCTGTTTCGAATGATCCGTTAGTCACGAGGTTGACAGGAGACGTATTGCTGGCCATTAACAGGCCGGTTGCCAGGATAAAAGGGACACCTCGAAAAAGAAATGCACAATTTTTTGAATATATAAGCATAGAACGCTCTGAAAACTCTATTCAGAAGAAATCGTAAGCGACTTTCGACTCTTCCGAATCCCATTCCACCAAACGTCGCGGGTAGAAGATGCCGTCCCACGCAGGTGGGCGCTAAGTAATCATCGATGGCAAAGGTATGTGTTGGGTTCTATTTCTTTTGCATGTATAAAGTATAAGACATACTGAAAGGGGAGCCGAGGCAAATATGCCATGTCTAACTCGCCAGACACGGAAGCTGACTTGCGGCGCTAAGTCTCCTATTTTGATCGTCGGTTCCGCCGAATCTCGGTATCCCTGGGGGAAAGCGGGGAGAGTATCTCCTGGCAAAACGTTATTTATCGGACATTCTCGTCTAAATCAGATTTGGGTTGGGCAGAGTGCCTGGGAGACGCCAATTCTGCTGATGGGGGATCTCCTGATCGGTGGCGAGACCCCTGGCGCGTCCAGGTCCGTCGAACTCGCCGAAAGCGTAACCTCTCCGCTGACGCGACGTGACTGTGGGATAAGCGGAATAAGGGACGGCAAAATCTCAACCAGGGTTTTCACATTGAATTTCGTGGGATTTCAATGTCCGGTTTCGAATTCTGGTCCGTCCATATAGAAAAGACGTCCTGTTTCAGGGCGGCGTGGGATTTGCCTTCAATTGCGATAAGAAAGTCTTTGATTCTGTTGGCCATTACCGCGGTCGTCACGCCGTTATCCGAATACCGCTTAGTGACGCTGATTGGATCGATAATAATAGGGGGCTCAATGCCGCTCCGAAAGAAATCCGAGTGCCCGGGAAATGTGTTTGGCTTCGACGCTGGCCTGGGCCGCTTCCGCGAAACGTGACGTCTAACAGTCACTTATCAAAATGGAACCGAGACCAAACGAGAAAATCACGTTTGGCGGTTAATTATTTGTCATTCGCACTTAGGACGGCGGTTGTGAGGAAAATTGAAACGGCAGATAAAACCGGCAGCCACTTTTGCTGGAACCTGAACTCTACGCGACGCCCTACATGAGGCACCTGCAGTCCCGGCGCTGGTCATCGGAGCGTGAATGCTCTGGCGCATCTGTGGGTCGGGATGTTTTTCCGAGTCCTCCCCGCAGAGCCAACCGCGGTCGAGTAGCGGCCCGCCAGGTTTTGTGCGCCGTCGGACTGACGCATCCGCCTGTACGAGTTCCGAGTTCACTGGGATTTCACGGCGATTCGAGACGGAGCGGCGGAAATCGTTGCCGAGTTCCGCCGTCCGAAACGCCCTCAGAGTTTGACGGTAACGGTCTTTACTTCCGTGTACTGCTGCAAGCCGTATTCGCCCAGCTCGCGGCCGATACCGGATTGCTTGAAGCCGCCAAACGGCGCCGCGGCGTCGAACACGTCGTAGCAGTTGACCCACACCGTGCCGGCGCGCACGCTGTTGGCGATGGCCAGAGCCTTGCTGATATCGCGCGTCCATACGCCCGCGGCAAGACCGTACATCGTCCTGTTGGCGCGCTCGACCACTTCGTCGATATCCTTGAACTTGATGATGCTCATCACGGGTCCGAAGATCTCTTCCTCCGCGATCTTCATGTCGTCCTGCACGTCGGCGAAAACGGTCGGTTCGACGAAATAACCGCGATCGCCCGCGCGATTTCCGCCCGCGACCAGCCGCGCGCCCTCCTTCTTGCCGGACTCGATGTACGACATCACCTTGTCGAACTGAACGTCGTCGACCTGCGGGCCCTGCTCCGTCTTCGGATCGAACGGATCGCCAACCGTGCGGGCCTTCGCGCGCGCCGCGCTGCGCTCGACGAATTCGTCGTAGGCCTTTTCTTCGACAAACAGGCGCGAACCGGCGCAGCAGCACTGGCCCTGATTGAAGAACAGCGCGAAATGCGCGCCTTCGATCGCGGCATCCATGTCGGCGTCGGCGAAGACGATGTTCGGACTCTTGCCGCCGAGTTCGAGGGTGACGCGCTTCAGGTTCGTCTGCGCGGCGGCCTCCATGATGAGGTGGCCGACTTCGGTGGATCCGGTGAACGCCACCTTATCGACGTCCATGTGGCGCGCGATCGCGGCGCCGGCGGTCGGACCGTAGCCCGGCAGCATGTTGACTACGCCCTCCGGGAATCCCGCTTCGACGATCAGTTCGCCGACGCGCAAGCGCCGTGAGCGGCGTCTGCTCGGCGGGTTTCATGACGACCGTGTTGCCGGTCGCCAGCGCCGGCGCCGAGCTTCCAGGCCTGCATCAGCAGCGGGAAATTCCAGGGAATGATCTGACCGACCACGCCCACCGGCTCGTGCCGGGTGTAGCAGAAATAATCGCCGCTACGGGAATCGTCTTGCCCTGGACTTTATCGGCCCAGCCGGCGTAGTAGCGATAGCAGGCGATGGAAAGTGGCAGGTCAGCGGCTTTCGCGACCGAATAAGGCTTGCCGTTATCGAGCGCTTCAAGCTTCGCCAGTTCATCCGCATGCTTTTCCATGAGGTCGGCAAGGCGGTTCAGCAGGCGTCCGCGCTCGGCGGCCGACATGCGTCGCCACGGGGACTTTGGGTCGAACGCGGCGCGCGCGGCCTTGACGGCCAGGTTGACGTCCGCCGCGTCGGCTTCGGCGACGTCGCAGATCGGGTCGCCGGTGGCGGGATTGAAGGTCTTGAAGCGTTTTCCGGAAACGCTCTCGACCCATTGGCCGTTGATCAGTAATCCGGTCGCCGACAGGGCGACGCGGTTCTCAGTCGGGAGATTCTCAGTCGAGGAGGGTACTGCGGTAGCCATCAAAGATTCCTTTCGCTCCGACGATATCACCATTCGAGCTCATTCAAACCAGAGCGGCGGACGGACACCGGTGACCAGATCGCCGCTACCGGCATGCCGATCTTTCAACCTGCCAGCCTGTACATTAAGTTGCGCTTCAACGTGAATGTGCGGTACCGTACTGCCAATCAGGATGACAACTGACGACACTTCGGTTTCCCGATGGCGGGACGACGAGAGTTTGCGGATGGCCCTCGAGGCATCGGGCATGGGACTCTGGAGCTGGGACAGCACCAGTGATCGAGTAATCTGGGACGATCAAACGTGCCTCATCTTCGGCCGTGATCCGGGAGGGGGACCGGTTACTTACGCCGCGTACCTGACCTTCCTTCATCCCGAAGACCGGGCGGCGGTCCAGCAGTCAATCACGGACGCGCTGCGCACGGGCGTCTATCACGACGTGGAGCACCGAATTTTGCGGCACGACGGCAGCGTCCGGTGGCTCCTCGCTAAAGGAGCGATCCTCCGTTCGCCGGACGGCTCGCTGCTCAAGATCATCGGTGGGGTGGTCGACATCACGGAGCGGGTGGAAGCGGAACGTAAGGAAGCGCAGAAGGCGGCAAACCTGGCTCAGGCGCACCAGATGGAGATGGTGGGCCGTCTGGCCGGCGGACTCGCTCACGATTTCAATAATCTCCTTACCGTCATTAATGGCTATACGGAGTTGCTGCTTGGCGAATCAGGCGCAGGCGGCCTGCGCCGGGACACTCTCGAAAGGATTTTCAGGGCGGGGGAGAGCGCCGCGGAGTTGACCCGCCAATTGCTGGCATATGGAAGGAAGCAGGTCCTGCGTCCCATCGGGCTCGATCTGAACGGAACACTTTTCGCGCTGCACCCGCTGCTCGCGCGCCTGGCCGGAGAAAACATCGACGTGCGATTGGCTTTGCAGCCGGAGGTTGCTGCGGTTCATGCCGATCCGCTCCAGCTGGAAAGCGTCATCATGAATCTGGTATTGAACGCCCGGGACGCGATGCCGTTTGGTGGCGAATTGGTGATCCGGACGGCTTGCGTGGAACGGAACAGGACACTCTTCCAATCCGCGGAAGAGCTTCCGCCGGGCCGCTACATCCTGCTCATGGTGACAGACAGCGGACTGGGCATGGATGAAGAAACGCAGCGACGGGTCTTCGAGCCCTTCTTTACTACTAAGGCGTTCGGCAAGGGAACCGGCCTCGGTCTGTCGATCGTGCAGGGCATCATCGCACAAAGCGGCGGTTTGATCGAGGTTCGCAGCCAGCCGGGCGAGGGAACCACTTTCACGGTCTGGCTGCCGGAGACGCCGGGTGTCGTAACGAGCGCATCCACGATGCTTCAAACCGCCCATGCCCCTGGTGACAAGGGGAACGTGCTGGTGGTCGAGGATGAGCCGGAAGTGCGTAACTACGCGGCTACCGTTTTGACGAATTGCGGCTATACCGTCATTACGGCGGATAGCGCACTTGAAGCGCTCCACGTCAGCGAACGGGAGCTCTGCAATATTGATCTGGTCCTGGCTGATGTCGTGATGCCGGGTGTCAGTGGACCGGAAATGAGTTCGCGGCTGAAACGCCGCCGGCCGGGGATCAAGGTGTTGTACATGTCGGGGTACATGGCCGACAGGATCGCGCATCATGGCGTGCTGGATCCCGAAACGGACTTCATCGAGAAGCCATTCACCCCGACGCAATTGAGCAGCAAAGTTCGTGAGATTCTCACACGCGGCTCCTCGGATGAGCTGGTGAATGCCGAGTCGCAGCAGGACGCCCGAAACCGCAACGGAGAATCGGCTCGTCTGAGGAAAATTTAAATCAAAGTCAGCCCACGTGCGTCGAAGATCCGTCCGGTGCATCTCGTTCAGGGCTGTCTTTAGGAAGGCGTCTGAAAGAAGACATGGAAGACAAGGCCGCAAGTTCAGATAAGCCGGTGGCTGGCAGACGCAGCATCATCGGATCATTCATTCTCTACCTGGCCTTGATCGCCCACGCTCAGGCGGCCGGTCCGCTGATCATATTTATCGGACCTCCGGGAGCAGGCAAAACCACCCAGACCCGAATTCTGCAGAAGGACCGCGGCTTCGCCCTCGTATCGGCCGACGATCTGATTGACCAGAACCACGAGGCCTTCCAAAAGTTTCGGCAACCCGCGATCCGTGGCATGGAACCGCATGCGGACCCGGCATTGAACCAGTTGGTGTATGAGAAACTTCGCTCCCTGGATCTATCGAAGGGAGTGATTCTGGACGGATATCCCGCGTCGAAGGAGCAGGCCGATTATCTTGTCGACCTGAAACAGAAACTCAATTTGCCAAAGCCGGTGGTTATCCAGCTTGACGTGCCTGACGACGTTGTGCGAAAAAGGCTCGCGCAGGAAAATCGCGACGACGTCGAGCAACGGCTGAAGGACTATCATCGCGAGTTTGACTTTGCCGGGCTTTATTTCCCGCAAGCGGACATACATAAGATAGACGGCACGAAATCCGCGGCAAATGTTGCCAGGTCGATTCAGAAAGTGCTTCCCTGAAAGGCCATCGCCGGAAAGCGCTATTCTTCAGGCATCGTGGCGCGGCGAAGGCCTCCATTTGACACACGGTCTCCTGCAAGCAATGTTTCGCCCGCTGACTACCGACTCCAGTCACCGAGCCGAAAGCTCATCCCAACGCTGACCTGAATACCGTTCTGATAATCGAGACCCTCGAGGCGGCGATTCCACGAATGCTGATAATCGATCGCGCACAGCCGAATCACGGCGGCGGGGCTGAGGTTGTACGTCAGCCCCATACCCATCTTGAGGCTCAGGGCGTTGGTGTCGTACTCGGTCGTGTAGTCCGGAGTCGGCGGCGGAGGCCCATTCTTCTTCTGGGCTTCGATGGTGAGTTGGGTCTTCAACTCCTCGTTGATGTGGTCGTGGACGATCTTCATTCCCCCCGCAAGCCCCTCCACGTACGACTGTAACCGCGCATCGGAGCTCACCGCATGTGCGTAGCGCGATCCGGCCATGTACCAGAGGGTGTCGCCGCTGACGTTCGGAGCGCTGAAACCCAGCAGCTCGCATCCGCCGGCATTCATAACGACCGCTGAGCTCTGCGAGATTTTGATTGCTCCGCGGCCTTCGCCTCCCACGCAGTTACTCCCCGCGGCGCCCCGGAATCGTTCGTAGACCGCATCCGCTTCAAGCTCGAACGCCACAGACTTCGGCCAGAGTGTGGGATTGAAGCGAGGGTCCGGGGAAACCGGCCGGCCGTTCGCGCTTGCCGAGGAGGAGGAAGGAGGAGAAAGGAGGAGTTCCGGCGTCCCGGCTGTCTGCGCCGCGGGATGCAGGAGCAGCGGGCGGTTGTCCCGGAACCACGGTTTTTTGAATCGGAGAACGTTGGCGTACGCGCGGGTCGGCGTCATCGTGCTGCGCGCGAGGGCGATTATCACGTAGTTATGCGACCGTGCCTCGATCCACCGCAGGATGTACCGGTCCATCGCGTCTTCGCCGATCATCCATACCATTCCAAGAAGGGGCGTGACGAAGAGGTCGTCGAGTCCCGGCGGCGCATAGTGTTGTACGTTGCCAATGGACCCTTCGCTGATCGGTCCGGCAGTCCATTGCACGCTGAACGCGGCGGCGAACGCCAGGGCCCGCATGCGGCTGACCCAGTAGTCCTGCGACATTCCGAACTGGACATTGCGGTAAGCGGGGTCGTTCTGCTGCTCGATGTATCCGGCGAGCGATCCCTCCATGGGATGCAGAAAATAGGTCGTGTAGAATGCGTCGCCGTCGTTGTACCCGTGGAAATTCTCGAGGGAGTGGAAGTAGTTTTTCCAGAATGGGCCGCCGACCTCAGACTCCGTGTCGGCTTCACTCGTAACGCGTACAATGTGCGGAATTGCGGTGGCTAAAAATGCCTCGGCGATTGCCTGTTTCCATTGAAAACTCTGGTTGCCGGCGCTATTGGCGGTTATCAGGGCGATCGGTTCGTTGTCTTCCGTAGCCGAGTCTGAGGCCGCTGTTGCCTGGCTTTGAGCGAAGATCGGCGAAGCCGAAAGCAGAAGAAAAAAAACGACAGGCGACTGTAGCACGAATACCTCTGATGAACACGAGGTTAGCGAAACTCGAAGACAATCGCGGCTGGTTCTTTGTCTGTGTGAAGCCGTACCTTTGAAGCATGATCGGGGTAGAACTCTGCGGAATCGGCATGGTATTACCTCCGCCCTGTTAATTAACCGAATAATCAACTGAAACTCGGCTAACCTTCCTTCAATCCAGCTTGTGCTTTGAAATGGCAACTATCGAATGATTTCACTTACGGTGGGTCCAAAGAATTTTGTGACTTGAAGCATCGTTCGGCCGTTTTGGCCAGAGCGTCGGATTGCTGACGGCGGGTCGAGCCGAAGGTCAGGCACGAACCGGCAGAGAGACCCTTTGTTGTCGATTTGCGGAGCCGAAAACCAAACGCTCTGAATCCTTTAGCCAATCACACTCATCTTTTCTGTCAAGAGGTGACTTAATGACTCCCCGGGCTGAGATCCTGCCGCTTGTACCCATAAAAAACACCGTATTGTTTCCCAACCTGTTGATGCCGTTGTCGGTTGGGCGCGCAAAGTCGTGCGCAGCGATTCAGGCGGCACTGGCCACGGAGGCAAAAGAGATTCTGGTTGTTACGCAGCGGGATTCTTCCGTCGAAACACCCGCTCCGGCTGATCTGTTTCCTGTTGGAACGAAAGCGGTTATCAAGCGGTCGAGCCGCCATGGAGACAAGTTCGAGCTTTTGGTGCTGGGTGTGGAGCGGGTTGCTCTGGAGTCCATCACTGGAGAAGAATTCCTTTCCGCTGGTTTCCGCCCTGTTCCGATTCCGGATCAGGAGGCAGACACGGCCAACCCCGAAATCGAAGCCCTGCACCGGGAAGTAGCCGACCTCGCCACACGTGTGTTGAAGCACGCCAATGTGGAACTACCGGCGGAGTTCGCGCGGGCGATTACGGGCCACGACGACCCACTGCAAATGACCTGGATGCTGGCCAGCGTACTCAGCATGGATGTGAATCTGGAACATACGCTTCTCGCGGCCGAATCCCGCGCCGAAGCGCTCCACCTGATCCATTCGCACCTGTCCCACGAGCTGCAGATCCTCGAAATTCGAGGTAAGATCGCGACCACGGCGCAGAACGAGATCGGCAAGGAGCAGCGTGAATACGTGCTCCGGCAGCAACTGCGCGCGATTCAGCAGGAGCTCGGCGGTAAAGAGGGCGAGTCCGAGGTCGAACTCCTCCGGGAGCGCCTTGCAGCGGCCGAATTGCCCGAAGACGTTCGTAAGGAAGCCGAGCGGGAATTGTCGCGCCTCGATCGCCTTTCCACGCAGGCGCCCGATTACAACGTAGGGCGTACGTGGCTCGAACTGATTCTCGAACTCCCCTGGATCAGGGCCAGTGAGACGCCTGTCGATATTGCGGGCGCGCGACAGATCCTCGCGGAGGATCACTACGGATTGAAAGATGTCAAAGAACGGATTCTCGAGCATCTCGGGGTACTGAAACTGAACCCCGGAGCCAAGGCCCCGATATTGTGCTTCGTGGGCCCTCCCGGTGTCGGCAAAACATCGCTGGGACAATCGATCGCCCGCGCCATGGGCCGGAAATTCGAGCGCCTTAGCCTGGGCGGGATGCATGACGAAGCGGAATTGCGGGGACATCGCCGCACTTACATCGGCGCGATGGCCGGCCGGATTATTCAAAGTATCCGTCGCGCCGGCGTGAACAACCCCGTGCTGATGCTCGATGAGGTCGATAAGCTGGGCCGGGATTTCCGCGGCGATCCCGCGGCGGCGCTGCTGGAGATTTTGGATCCTGAACAGAACAAGGCGTTTCGGGACAACTACCTCGACCTGCCGTTCGACATTTCCAAAGTCTTCTTTGTGATGACAGCGAACACGCTGGACACTGTTCCGCAGCCTTTGCTGGATCGCATGGAAGTGGCGCGGCTTGCAGGGTACAGCGAAGAAGAAAAGCTGGAAATTGCCCGCCGTTATCAGGTTCCGAAGCAGCTGAAGGAAGCGGGCCTGTCAGGCGACGTCTGCGTTTTGAGCGATGACGCGCTGCGTGTCGTGATTTCGCGCTACACCCGCGAGGCTGGAGTGCGCCAGCTGGAACGTGCCATTGGTCGCGTGATGCGCAAGGCTGCTTTGAAAGTAGCTGAGGGCAATCCCGGCGCAGTGGAAATTCGCAAGGAAGAGCTGCCGGATCTCCTGGGTCCCGAGCGCTTCTCGCACGAACAGGCCCGCAAAGACGTTCCCGCCGGGGTCGCTACCGGACTCGCCTGGACGGAAGCCGGTGGGGATGTTCTCTACATCGAGGCGGCAATGCTGAAGGATGGGAAAGACCTCTCACTCACGGGTCAGTTGGGCGATGTCATGAAAGAATCTGCAAGGACAGCGCAAAGCTATATCTGGTCTCACGCCAGGGAGTTCTCGATCGATGAGTCGATGTTCCGCCGATACGGTGTGCACGTTCATGTGCCGGCCGGTGCGATTCCCAAAGACGGTCCGTCGGCGGGTGTCACGATGACTGCGGCGCTGACTTCGCTTTATACCGGGTTGCCGGTGCGCAGCGACACGGCTATGACAGGGGAGGTTACGCTGTCGGGTCTGGTCCTGCCGGTTGGCGGAATTAAAGAGAAAATGCTGGCGGCTCGCCGCCTGGGCATCCGCCGCGTCATCATTCCGAAACAGAATGAGAAGGACCTGAGGGATCTGCCGGTTGATGCACGGGACGAAATGGAGTTCATCCTTGCTGAACACGTGCAGGACGTGCTGCGAGCCGCGATTCCAGGATTCCGCGCGCAGGGTCGCATGCAGATAGCGGCTTAAGTGAATCGCCTTTGAGGACGCGCGACAATTGGCGCAAAGCGATGCTTTGCGCCGCGGTAACCAGAGGAGCGCAGAAGATCGGGGACGATTTGATCTTCCATTGAGTTCATTCTGCGGGCGGCGGAGGACCACAGATAATTAGGCTCGTAAAGAGCGCTCGCCGCAACGCGATACGCGTAAATGCCCAGGACGGCTGCCGCCGTCTTTTAAGAGCGTTTATGCCGCGATGACGGATACGCGAAACACAGAGCGGTTTACACTGATGATCTGGCCGCTCGCCCTATCCGCCATAAAAAGCTGCAGTCCCACTTTGACACGACAAGACGGGAACGGGTGTGGGGTAGCAAACTCCGAAGCCACGCTGACCGTGGCGAATGTCGTAGTTTCCTGGTAGTCCGTGGACGGAATCGCGGCGCTCGAACCTGAAACCGGCAAGGAAATGGGGAGCGATCCGGTCACCGGTGACAGGGCCTCCCGGGGTTTTTCCTTGCTCCGGTCTTCCTCCTCCGTCGCCGGACTGTCGCCCTCAACCTGTTCAGATCTTCGGCGGCCGGGAAATACCTGAGAGAAATCCCGGCGAGCCGCCGTCGTCAAACATCTGTTGGGAACGGTCACAGCCGAGCCGGTAAATTTTTCGTTGAAAAAACAAGACTTAGCTGGACTCGTGTGTCGGAACCGCGAATTCGTCGTGTATGCTTCGGGTGACGACTGACATCGGCATCGACATTGAACATTTCATACCTCTTATGCGAGTCAAGAGATCCAAATTTCAGAAAGAATAAGGTTTTCGATATTTGGGAGGGAAAAGCTCTGGCGCACAGATAAAATTTCCAAACGAACTGAACCTAACATCAGAAAACTACGCACGTCTTTCTCTTGGGGTCGTGGGGTTGTCCAATTCGTGGTTGTTCCGCCGAAGTATAATGGCAGGATCGAGTTCCGTTGTATGAGCTCCCTCGTCATTGGCGAGTTTTGCTGCCCGGCGTTCGTAAATTTTTGCAACGCTCCGGTGACAGCGTTACCTGAGCATAGCCGAAGCAGTCAATTTGTATTGCTGAAAGATCAGACGCGGTTCGAATGACCACGAATACTACACCTACAGATTTAAAGGATCTTCCAGAGATTCATCGGATTACCGTCCCTCCGGGCCAGAAGCCCGATGGCGGCAAACCGAGCGGAAAGCCGAAGCGGCGTGGAATTATCTGGATCCTTTTCTTTTTGATCATTGCCGGCGTCACCGGCTACGCAGTCTGGCGCGCAGGCCAGCCCGGAGCTATCCCGCAGCAGCAGAATGGCGGTGGCCGCAACGGCGGCGGCAAGAAGGGCCGGGGCGGCGGCAACAATCTCGGCCCGGTGCCTGTCGTGACGGCAAAGGTGGCCCGCGCAGATGTGCCCGTTTATCTGAGCGGTCTCGGCAACGTGGCAGCTTTCTACACCGTCACTGTCAAATCCCGCGTCGACGGCCAGTTGATGAAGGTGAACTTCAACGAAGGCGATCTCGTCAAAGAGGGTCAGGTTCTGATGGAGATCGACCCCCGTCCTTATCAGGTGGCGCTCGAACAGGCGCAGGGAACCCAGGCGCACGATCAGGCTCTCCTGGACAATGCAAAGCTGGATCTCGCCCGTTACCAGACGCTTCTCGAAGAGGACGCGATACCGAAACAGCAACTGGACACCCAGAGGGCTCTCGTCGCGCAATATGAGGGCAATATCAAGCAGGATCAGGCGAATATCGACAGCGCCAGGCTGAATTTGACGTATTCAAAAGTCACCGCCCCGATCACCGGAAGAGTAGGCCTGCGCCTCGTTGATCCCGGTAACATTATTCATTCGAGCGACCAGACCGGCATGGTCGTTATCACTCAGCTCCAGCCGATTCAGGTTCAATTCACTATCCCGGAGGACAGCCTGCCTCAAGTGCTGCAGAAAATGCGCGCCGGCGCTCGCCTGCCCGTCGACGCCTACAATCGCGACAACTCCATGAAGCTGGCTTCGGGACTTTTCCAGACGGTGGATAACCAGATCGACAGCTCCACAGGCACCTCGAAGTTGAAGGCGGTCTTCCCGAACACCGACAGCGCGCTTTTCCCCAATCAGTTTGTCAATATCCGGCTCCTCGTGGATACGCTGAAGCAGAGGCTCGTCGTGCCGGCGGTGGCGATTCAGAATGGTCAGCAGGGTACCTTTGTGTACACGGTTGATCCCGAAACCTCTCACGTCCATCTGAAAACGGTTCAAGTGGGAACCGTCGGGCAGGATACCGCCGAGATTCGCAGCGGCGTCGCAGAGGGCGAACAGGTGGTGATCGACGGAACGGATCGCCTCGACGAGGGCACTCAAGTTCGTATTCGCAAGCCGGGTGAAACCGAAGCGATCAACAACAGCCTGGCCCGGCAGGGTCGCGGCGGCCGCAAAAACGGCAAAAAGGGAGATCAGAAAGGCGCAGGATCCCAGAAGTGAGCCCGTCCCGCATTTTTATTCTGCGGCCGGTCGCAACTTCGCTGATGATGGCCGGCGTAGTTCTGGTCGGCTTTGTCGCCTTCCGGCAACTCCCGGTTTCAGCGCTCCCTCAGGTCGATTACCCGACCATGCAGGTGCAGACCTTCTATCCGGGCGCGGGCCCGGAGGTGATGACTTCCGCCGTCACTGCTCCTCTGGAGAAACAGTTCGGCCAGGTTCCCGGATTGACGCAGATGACGTCGATCAGTTCCTTCGGCAGTTCGCTCATTACTCTGCAGTTTTCGCTGGATCTGAGTATTGACGTCGCCGAGCAGGAAGTACAGGCTGCAATTAACGCGGCGGGAACATTTCTTCCCGCCAATCTGCCGACGCCTCCGATCTACAGCAAAACGAACCCGGCCGACGCGCCCATTCTGACGCTCGCGATTACCTCGAAGAACCTGCCTCTTCCGAAAGTGGAGGAATTGGCGGAAACGCGCATGGCGCAGCGAATTTCGCAGCTCAAGGGCGTCGGTCTGGTCAGCATCAGCGGCGGGCAGCGTCCGGCCGTTCGGGTTCAGGCCAATCCGGTCGCGCTCGCTTCCTACGGGCTGAGTCTCGATACCCTCCGAACCGCTCTATCGAGCGCCAATGTCAACCAGGCCAAAGGCAACTTCGACGGCGCATCGCAAGCGTGGACGATCAACGATAACGACCAACTCCAGTCCGGAGCCGCTTACGCCCCGATTATCATCGCCTACCGTAACGGCGCTCCGGTGCGGCTATCGGACGTGGCCACGATCGTCGATGGCGCGGAAAATAATCGCCAGAAAGCATGGGTGAACGATACCCCGGCTATCGTTCTGAATATTCAAAGACAGCCCGGCACCAACATCATCGGCGTTGTCGACACTGTACAGGCGCTCCTGCCGCAGATTCGCGCGTCCCTGCCCCAAGGCGTCAACGTCGACGTGATCACGGACCGGACGACGACAATCCGCGCTTCCGTCTCGGACGTGGAGTTCGAGTTGATGCTGACCATTGCGCTCGTCGTGATGGTGATCTTCCTGTTCCTGCGCAGCCTTTCGGCGACGATCATTCCGGGCATTGCGGTGCCCCTCTCGCTTATCGGTACGTTTGCCGTGATGTACATGCTGGGCTACAGTCTCGACAACCTGTCCCTGATGGCCCTGACGATCTCCACCGGTTTCGTGGTTGACGACGCGATCGTCATGATCGAAAACATCTCGCGTTATCTCGAGATGGGCTTTACGCCGATGGAGGCCGCCCTCAAGGGTTCCGAGGAGATCGGGTTCACCATCGTATCGCTGACCGTTTCGCTGATCGCCGTGTTGATTCCGCTGCTGTTTATGGCGGATATTGTCGGCCGGCTATTCCGCGAGTTCGCGGTAACCCTCGCTGTGACGATCATTTTCTCGGCGTTCGTCTCTTTGACCCTGACGCCGATGATGGCCGCCAGAATTCTAAAGCACAAGCCCGAGCATGAGCAGGGGCGTTTCTATCACTGGTCGGAATGGGTCTTCGTAAAGACTATTGAGGGGTACGGGAGAATGGTGCGCGTCGTGTTGCGCCATCAGCCGCTCACTTTGTTGGTTGCGGCGGGAACGCTCGCGCTTACTACCTGGCTCTACATCATCGTTCCCAAAGGCTTCTTCCCGGTGCAGGACACCGGCGTAATCCTCGGCATTTCACAGGCCCCGGAAACCATCTCGTTCGAGGCTATGGGTCTCAAACAGCAGGAACTGGCCCGCGTCATTCGTCAGGATCCCGCGGTTGAGAATCTGACCTCGTTTATCGGCATCGACGGCCAGAATACGACGATGAACAGCGGCCGTATTCAGATCACCCTCAAGCCCCTCGAGCAGCGCAGCAATTCGCTCGAAGTAATTCGGCGGCTTCAGCAAAGTCTCGCCCAGGTTTCGGGGATTACCTTGTATATGCAGCCGGTGCAGGATCTGACCGTGGAAGACCGGATCAGCCGCACCCAATATCAATACGCCCTCGATGCGCCCGACAAGGCGACACTGGATCTCTGGATTCCGCGCCTCGTCGACAAGCTCAAGCAGTTGCCGGAATTGCGCGACGTTGCCAGCGATCAGCAAAACAACGGCCTGGGTCTGCTGATCCACATCGATCGCGATACCGCCGGCCGTCTGGGAATCACCCCGCAGAACGTCGACGATGCCCTCTACGACGCCTTCGGACAGCGGCAGGTCTCGACGATCTATACCCAGTCGAACCAGTATCACGTGGTACTCGAAGCCGCGCCGCAATGGCAGCAGAATCAGGCTGCGCTGCGAGACATTTACGTTCAGATCGGTTCCGCGTCCCAGAACCTGGCATCCACCATCGCGCTTGCCGGAACCAACACCGCTCTCACCGGAGCCGCGCCCATCTCGCAGGCGCCCCTGCACTCCTTCACCAGCATTTCGCGCGTTGCGACTCCGATCACGATCAATCATCAGGGCCAGTTCCCGGTGGTCACGCTTTCGTTTAATCTGGCTCCCGGCGCGTCGCTCGGCGCGGCGGTCGCCAATATCCGCAAAGCCACGACTGAACTCGGCATGCCCGCCAGCATCGAGCCGACCTTCCAGGGAACCGCGCGAGCCTT
Source organism: Terriglobia bacterium (assembly GCA_963718155.1). Taxonomy (GTDB): domain Bacteria; phylum Acidobacteriota; class Terriglobia; order Bryobacterales; family Bryobacteraceae; genus BOG-234. The sequence continues at coordinate 60,649 of CAVQYP010000018.1, forward strand.
TGAAAACTCACTGGCCAACGAATCGATCCTGATCCTCGCCGCTATCGTTACGGTCTATATCGTTCTGGGCGTGCTGTACGAAAGCTACATCCACCCGATCACGATTCTTTCCACCCTGCCGTCGGCCGGAGTCGGCGCCATTGCGGCCCTCATTCTGTTCCACGAAGATCTGGACATCATCGCGCTGATCGGCATCATCCTGCTGATCGGCATCGTGAAGAAAAACGCCATCATGATGATCGACTTTGCGCTCGAGGCCGAGCGCAAAGAAGGCAAGTCGCCGCAGGAGGCAATCTACCAGGCCTGTCTGCTGCGCTTCCGCCCCATCATGATGACCACCATGGCCGCTCTGCTCGGCGCCGTTCCTCTTGCGTTCGGCAGCGGCGTCGGTTCCGAGCTGCGAAAACCCCTGGGCATCAGCATCATTGGCGGCTTGCTCGTAAGCCAGGTACTGACGCTGTTCACTACTCCGGTAATCTACCTGTGGTTCGGACGCATCGCAGCGTGGCTGGCGCACTTCAGTAATAAACGCGAGCCCGAGCAACTCGGTCTGCCCGAAACGATATGAGAAAGTCTGGCGTTATGGCGCGGACCCCGGTCTGCGCCAGAGCGCGGTACGGCAGGATTTCATGAGCATCTCGTCCCCTTTCATTCAGCGCCCGGTTGCGACCACGCTGCTGACGATTGCTCTTACTCTTGCCGGCGGGATTGGCTACACGCAGTTGCCGGTCTCGGCCTTGCCGCAGGTTGATTTTCCAACCATCAACGTCCAGGCCAGCCTTCCCGGAGGCAGTCCTGAGGTAATGGCCGCGTCGATCGCGACCCCGCTCGAAAAGCAGTTCACACGCATCGCGGGCGTCACCGAGATGACTTCCCGCAGCTCGGTGGGGTCCGCGCAGGTTACGCTTCAGTTCGATCTGAGCCGTGATATCAACGCCGCCGGCCGCGACGTTCAGGCAGCCATCAATGCCGCTGCCGGCTATCTGCCCTCGAACCTTCCGAGCAAGCCGCGTTACCGCAAGATCAATCCGGCGGACCAGCCGATTATGATTCTGGCGCTTACCTCGAAGATAGTGCCGCGGCCTCAGCTCTATGACACTGCCTCTTCGGTGTTTGCCCAGAAACTGGCGCAGATCCCGGGTGTCGGGCAGGTCAGCGTGGCCGGCAGCTCGCTCCCGGCCGTGCGCGTCGAGGTAAATCCTCAGCCCATCTCCAAGTACAACGTTGGCCTGGATCAGATCAGCAGCTTCCTGGGCGGCGCAAACGCCAACAGCGCCAAAGGTTCTCTCAACAACTCCCAAACGACCATGCCGCTCCTGGTCACCGACCAGTTGTTGCAGGCCAGCGATTACCGGAATCTGGTGGTCGTATTCCGGAATGGCGCTCCCGTGCGCTTGTCGGACCTCGGGCGTGTGGTCGACTCGGTGGAAGACGTTCGCAACCTGGGTCTCGCAAACGGCATACCCGCCGTGCTGATTCAGATCAGCCGGCAGCCGAATGCCAATATCATCGACACCGTCAGCCGGATCAAGGCAATTCTGCCGCAGTTCAAAGCAACGTTGCCGCCGACCGTCGATTTCACGATCCTGAACGACCGCACAACCACCATTCGCGGTTCAGTGCAGGACGCCCAGTGGAACATGCTGATGTCGATCGGCCTGGTGATCTTCGTGGTGTTCGTTTTCCTCCGCAATGGATGGGCAACGTTCATCCCGAGCATCTCCGTTCCGGTTTCGCTGGTGGCCACGTTCGGCGTGATGTACATGCTCGGGTACAATCTCGACAATCTCTCGCTGATGGGCCTGACGATCGCGACCGGATTTGTGGTCGACGACGCCATCGTTGTCATCGAAAATATTACGCGCCATATCGAGAACGGCGTGCCTCCGATGCAGGCCGCTTTGCGGGGAGCCGGCGAGATCGGCTTCACCGTGCTCTCGATGAGCATTTCTCTGATCGCCGTCTTTATCCCGATTCTCATGATGCCCGGCATTATCGGCCGGCTGTTCCGGGAATTCGCCGTGGTTCTGTCCGTGGCCATCGCTGTTTCTCTCGCGGTGTCGCTGACGACCACGCCCATGATGTGTTCCCGCCTGCTCAAGGTCAAACATACTCACGGGCGGTTCTATAACTGGACCGAAAACATTTTCCAGTGGGTCATCTCCACCTATGCGGCGGCGCTCGATGCGGTGTTGCGGTTTCCGTCTCCCATGCTCGTCGTGATGGCGATCTCGATCGCGGTAAGCGGTTATCTCTACGTCAAAATTCCGAAAGGATTTTTCCCGCAGCAGGATACCGGCCGTCTCTTCGGGTTCATCCAGGGGCAGCAGCACATCTCCTATCAGGCGCTGGTGGAAAAGGCGAAGTTCTTCGAGTCCGTCGTTCGGTCCGATCCGGATGTCGACACCGTTGGCTTCGTCGCCGGGACCAGCGGCGGCGGCGCGGGCGGAAATTCCGCGCAGATTTTCGTCCAGCTGAAAGACAAGCGGACCGTTACGCCGGATCAGGTGGTCGCGCGCATCCGCCAGAAGACATCGGGCATGCCCGGCGCCAATCTGTTCCTGCAGTCTCAGCAGGATCTCAGGATTGGCGGACGGCAGGGCAACGCGCAGTATCAGTACACCTTGCAGACTCAGGATCTCGATCAGCTGGCTCTCTGGGGGCCGCGCGTCCTGGCGAAGCTTTCCACCATTCCTGAAATCACCGATGTCAGCTCCGATCAGCAGAACTCAGGCCTATCGTCCAATGTCGTGATTGACCGCGACACCGCGTCACGCCTCGGCCTGACTGCGCAGGCGGTGGACAGCGCCCTTTATGATGCCTTTGGCCAGCGCCAGGTCTCGACGATGTACAAGTCGATCAACCAGTATCACGTGGTTCTTGCGCTGCAACAGCAGTGGTGGGAGAACCCTGATTTCCTGAACAAGATCTATGTTCAGACCCCGAAAGGTGTTTCGGTTCCCCTGTCCACGTTTGCGCACTTCAATCAGGGAATCACGCCTCTTTCGTTACCGCACCAGGGTCAGTTCCCCGCGTCGACGATATCTTTCAATCTTGCCCTCAACGTCCCGCTCAGCGATGCCGTTATCGCCATCAACAAAGCGGAGATCGAAATCGGGATGCCCGCAAGTATCACCGGAAAATTCGCCGGTACGGCTCAGGCGTTTCAGGATTCCTTATCGAGCCAGCCGATACTCATCCTGACCGCGATTCTCGCGGTCTACATTGTGCTCGGAATTTTGTACGAGAGTCTGATCCACCCGCTGACTATCATTTCGACTCTTCCTTCCGCTGGCCTCGGCGCGCTCATCGCGCTGGTCCTCTTCAGAACCGAACTTTCAATCATTGCGATCATCGGCATCATCCTGCTGATCGGCATCGTCAAGAAGAATGCCATCATGATGATCGATTTCGCGCTTGCGGCGGAGCGGAACGAAGGCATGAACTCGCGCGACGCGATCTTTCAGGCTTGCCTGCTGCGTTTTCGACCCATCGTGATGACAACCGCCTGTGCGTTGCTGGGCGGCATGCCCATGGCTCTTGGTTTTGGCGTTGGTTCGGAACTGCGCGAACCGCTTGGTATCGCCATCGTTGGCGGCCTGATCGTAAGCCAGATGTTGACGTTATTCACCACACCAGTGATCTATCTATATCTTGATCGTCTCCGTACCCGTTTCAGCCGGAAGGTTCCACGCAACTATCCCGGCATTCTCATTCCCGGCGGCACCCCGTCCACAATGCATATGGAGAGTGGCGATTGAGGATTCGTTACTGGAAGATCGCCGCCCTTTCGTCGGTGCTGTGCACCGGCTGCACCATCGGACCCAAGTATCAGGCCCCCGTGGTGGCCCAGACGCCTGTTGCTTACAAGGAAATCGCGGGCAACGACGAGTGGAAAATGGCCACCCCGAACGACGCCGTGATGAAGGGCAAGTGGTGGGAGATTTTTGGCGACCCCGAGCTCAACCGGCTCGAGGAACTAATCAACATTAATAATCAGAACGTGAAAGAGGCGGAGGCAAATTTCCGCCAGGCGCGCGCTATTGTGGTCGCCAATCACGCGAATTACTACCCCACGATCGGGTCGACTCCGACTCTGACTGCGAGCCGGACTGGCGGGGTAAGCTCGCGGGGCTTTGGGGGAACCAGCTCCAACTTTTCTTTGCCTCTCTCCGCGAGCTGGGAACCGGATCTCTGGGGACGGGTGCGTCTTTCCGTTCAGAACGCGGTCGCCAATGCTCAGGTCAGCGCGGCGGACCTGGAGAACGCGCGGCTCATCGCTCAGGCCCTGCTCGCAACCGACTATTTTCTGATCGCCGGTTCCGACATGCAGCAGGCGGTTCTACACGACACGATCGAGGCTTACCAGAAGAATCTCCAGTTGACGATCAACCGTTTCAATGGCGGCGTTGCTTCGAAAAGCGACGTCACGCTGGCGCAGACCCAGTTGCTGGGCGCGCAGGCTCAGAGTACCGATTTGCGAATCGCACGGTCGCAGGACGAACACGCGATCGCGGTGCTGACCGGACAGGCTCCGTCCATGGTGGAGATTCCGGTAATCAAGATCAACGGTCCGCCTCCACCCATACCGACTGCCGTTCCTTCCGTCCTCCTGGAGAGGCGCCCGGACATCGCGGCAAACGAGCGTTTGGTGGCGGCGGCAAATGCCACGATTGGTATCGCGCAAACTGCCTACTATCCGACCCTGAATCTTCAGGCCAGCGTCGGTTTTCTCAGTCCGAACCTGCAGAACCTGTTCACCTGGGCTGCGCGCACGTTTTCAATGGGACCGACCATTTCGCAGACGTTGTTTGACTTTGGGCGGCGCGGAGCGGAAGTGCAAGCCGCAACGGCCCAATATGATTCCACCGTAGCCGCTTACCGGCAGAGCGTTTTGTCGGCGTTCCAGGAAGTCGAGGACGACCTTGCCGCGCTCCATTATCTCGCCGAGGAAGCGCAGCAGCAGGCGCAGGCCGTCGCGGCGGCACAGCAATCGCTACAACTTGAAAATGACCGCTATAAAGCAGGCACGGATTCTTACCTGAACGTCATCACGACGCAGACCATCGCGTTGGGCGACCAGCAGCAGGCCGTGGCGATCCTGCAGCGTCGCATGACCGCTGCAATCGATCTGGTACGAGCCATGGGTGGTGGATGGGACGCTTCAACTCTTCCCAGCGGCGACGCCATCCGTTCGAACGCCCTCGCCGATGCGAAGGCCACGCAGAGGGTAGCGCAACCCGCCGAGCGTTAATCGCCGAACGCTGATTACAGATTCGCGATGACCGCGTTCGTAAACTCATCCGTTCCCGCGGTGCCACCCACATCGCGGGTCATGTGGGTGCCTTCGCGATAGACGGCCTCGATGGCCTTCTGCAGACGCGCGGCCGCATCGCGCTCGCCCAGGTGCGCGAGCATCAGCCGGGCCGATTGCATTAACGCCGTGGGATTAGCCAGACCTCGTCCGGCGATGTCCGGAGCGGATCCGTGGACCGCTTCGAACACCGCGCAACTCGTACCTAAATTCGCTCCCGGCACAATTCCCAGGCCGCCGACCAGCCCGGCAGTCAGATCCGAAACAATGTCGCCGTAAAGGTTCGGAAGCACCAGCACGTCAAACGTCTCCGGCCGGATCACGAGTTGCATGCAGGCATTGTCCACGATCAGTTCGCCGTACTCGATCTCCGGATAATTCGCCGCCACTTCCCGGCAGCATCGCAGGAACAGCCCATCGGTCAACTTCATGATGTTGGCTTTGTGAATGGCCGCGACCTTTTGTCTCCCTTCGCGCTGCGCGAACTCGAAAGCCGCCCTCGCAATCTTTTCCGATGCCGTCCGGGTGATCACCTTGAGGCTCTCCATGACGCCCGATGCCACCTCGTGCTCGATGCCCGCGTACAGGTCTTCCGTGTTCTCGCGGAAGATCACCAGATCGATCGGCAGATCCGAAAAACGGGTCTTAAGGCCTGGGAGCATCCGCACGGGCCGGAAATTCACGAACAAATTCAGCCGTTTGCGGAGCGCCACGTTGACGCTGGGGTGGCCGCTTGCGATCGGCGTCCCCACAGGCCCCTTCAACCCGACATTCGTTCTTGCCAGAGACTCAAAAACCGTCTCCGGCAGGTATTGCCCGGTGGCTTTTTCCGCGGCCAGGCCCGCATCCACGCGCTCCCATTCGACGGAAACTCCCGTCGCCTCAACCGCGCGCGCAGTTGCGTCCGCTACCTCCGGCCCAATGCCATCGCCGGGTATAAGAGTAATCTTGTGGGTCACTTAAAGTAGTATACGAACCGGTAAATTCCCGATGTCCTTCAGGCTGCGAACGGCTAAAGGTAAGCTCAAGATCGAGCACAGCATCCTCGATAATCTGCGCCCTGTGCTGGAAAAACTGGTCCTCCGCGAAGAAATCCGGTCGATCATTCCCGGAGTAATTCGCCAGGTCCGCGACGCCAAAGGCATTGTGAAAGTCCATATCACCGTCCCTACGCAGAACGGCTGGAAGGCTATCGGATTATGCAACGGCGCGCGCCAGGAGCTCTTTATCAGCACCGGACTGACCGAAGCGGAACTGACAGTTGCAATCAAAGAGGCGATCGAAGCCGCCGGCTAACATTTTCCAGCCGAATGCTACATTAGGCTTACTTGCAGGAAGAAAGCCTCAACTCCGCCGGCGCTAAATTTCAACATCTCGTTGAAATCATGGCCCGGCTGCGCGGCGCCGGGCGGTTGTCCCTGGGACCGCGAGCAGACCTTCGATTCCATCAAACCCTATCCTGCTCGAAGAAACTTACGAAGTGCTCGATGCCATCGACGCGCCGCGACTGGCAGGAACTGGCGACCGAACTGGGCGATCTCCTGCTGCAGGCCGTCTTCTTCGCGCAAATGGCGTCCGAAGAGAAGCTCTTCGGCATCGACGATTCGCTCGATGCCATCAACCAGAAGCTGATCCGGCGCCATCCGCACGTCTTCGGCGGACGAGACCGCGCAAACCGGCGACGACGTGAAAAAGCGCTGGGACGAGATCAAAGCCGAGGAACGAAAAACAAAGGCGGAAAATGCTGGGATGCAAGCCCCGCAGGGCCTGCTCGCCACAGTTCCGCGCGCCCTCCCGGCTCTGGTCGAAGCGCAGCAGATCACCTCCCGCGCCGCCGCGCGCCGGCTTCGACTGGAGCAGTGCAGGCGAAGTGCTGGCCAAGCTGGATGAAGAGCGGCTGGAATTCGCCGAGGCCTGCGAGCGCGGTTCGCAGGATCAGATCGAAGATGAACTGGGCGATCTGCTCTTTGTTCTCGTCAATCTCGCACGCTTCGTAAAGGTCGATCCGGAGCAGGCCCTGCGCCGCACCAATGCCAAGTTCCGCCAGCGCTTTGCGCATGTGGAGCGCCGTCTGGCCGCACAGCGGCAGGGAAGTGCCCGGCACGTCCGATCGACGAAATGGAGGCTCTCTGGCAGGAGGCGAAGCGGTGAGTCCGGCCGACATCGAGGAACTTGCCACTCACGAGCAGCTTCGCGACGCCGTCGCTCTGCAGAAAACAATCTGGGGCTTCGATGACGTCGACCTGCTCCCGTTCCGCATGTTCGTGGTTGCGACGAAGATCGGCGGTCAGGCGCTCGGGGCTTATCGACGACGGCAGCATGGTCGCGTTTTGCGTCTGCGATCCCCGGAGTGAAACCTGATGGCAAGGTCTACCTGCACAGCCATATGCTCGGGCGTGCTGCCGGAGTATCGCAATGCGCGGTCTCGGCCGCCAGTTGAAGCTGCGCCAGCGCGACGACGCCCTCGCGCGCGGCATCGACCTGATCGAATGGACCTTCGATCCGCTCGAACTGAAGAACGCATACTTCAATATCGAGCGGCTCGGCGCGATCGTCCGGCGCTACGTGCGCAATCAGTACGGCATCTCGACCAGCCGTCTGCATGGCGGCATGCCGACCGATCGCTGCGTGGCCGAGTGGATCGGCAGTCGCGCAAGGCGATCGGCTGGCAAGCGGATACGCCGCTTCCGAAGCGACGATCGACGTACCCGATGAGATCGCCAATGCGGCGCGCGCGATCAGCAGGCGCGCGAGATCGCAGACAGCGATTCGGCGAAGATTCTACGTCTTTGGACAGGGGCTGGCGGTGTCGGATTCGAGCGATCGGAAGGCTCGGCTCGTACCTGTCTGGGGGCGCTTCCATGAAGATCGACCGGATCGTACTGCGGCAGATCCGAATGCCGCTGGTGCACTTCTTCGAGACCAGTTTCGGCCGCACCTACGAACGCGACATCGTCCTGGTCGAGGTGATCGCCGAGGGCCTCTCCGGCTGGGGCGAGATCACCGCCGGCGAGAATCCCTTCTACAACGAGGAGTGGACCGAATCGGCCTGGCTCATCGCTGCGCGATTACGTCGCGCCGCGCGTGCTCGGCCGCGACCTCGAGAACGCGGCCGAAGTGACGCCGCCTGACCGCGCACATCCGCGGCCACCAGATGGCGCGCGGTGGTGTGGAGGCGGCGGTATGGGACCTGGAGGCCCGGCGCAACGGGAATCCGCTCTGGAAAGCAGATCGGCGGCGGCGCGCGCCGCGAAATTCCCTGCGGCGTCTCGATCGGTATTCAGGACTCGGTTGACGCAGCTGCATCGACAAGATCGAGACGCGAACTCGCCGCCGGCTACCAGCGCATCAAAATGAAGATCAAGCCGGGCTGGGACGTCGACGTGGTGCGGCGAGGTGCGCGAGCGCTTCCCCGCGATCAAGCTGATGGCCGACGCCAATTCCGCCTACACGCTGGCCGACGCGGCGCGTCTGAAGCAGCTCGACGATTTCTACCTGATGATGATCGAGCAGCCGCTGGCGCACGACGACATCATCGATCACGCCGAGCTTGCAGGCCGACAGCTGCAAACGCCCATCTGCCTCGACGAGTGCATCCGCTCCGCGCATCACGCCGAGCAGGCGATCCAGCATGCAGCGCCTGCGGCATCATCAATATCAAGCTGGGCCGCGTGGGCGGATTCACCGAAGCGAAGCGCGTTCACGACGTGGCGCAGGCCGCCGGCATTCCCGTCTGGTGCGGCGGCATGCTGGAGGCGGGCATCGGCCGCGCGCACAACATCGCGCTGTCGACGCTGCCCAACTTCGTCCTGCCCGGCGACGTCTCGGCCAGCAAGCGCTACTGGACGCGCGACATCATCTCGCCCGCGGTCGAAACCACGCCGACGGGAACGATAGCTATCCGGGACGAGCCGGGCTTCGGCTACGCGATCGATTTCGATTTCATGAAGCACGTGACGGCGCGCGAAGAAGCGCTTCAGTAGCCATTTCTTTGTATGCATGAATGATGCATCCTAATGCATATGCGGACTACCATCGTCATCGACGATACCTTGCTGGATCGAGCAAGGAAAGCCACTGGCATTAAAGAAACGGCCTCGCTTGTCCGTGCAGGCCTCGAGGCTCTCATTTCGCGCGAGGCCGGCAAACGCCTCGCCGCCCTGGGCAGAACCCAGCCAAAACTCAGCGACATCCCCAGGCGCCGCTCCGCCTGATGGTGCTCGTAGACACTTTGGTCTGGGTCGCTCATTTCAGGTGCACCGCTTTGTCTATGGCGGCGCCCTGTGTGGCACGCTCAGGAACGAGTCGAGCTACTCCCCGACCAACGTACTTTCCCGGACCCATCGCACCTTCGATGCAGATGTGATGCATCTGATTGACTCCGCCGCCTTCGGGACGCGGACTTGAAAGGAAACATAGGCATTTTACTTGTATCGTCGTCGGTTTCCGCTTGCCGCTTCTGGACTCTCGACAAGAAACTTGACAAGACGGCATTCAGATTGCAATCGGCACATCGAATCGAACGCTCCCGCGCCGTTCGTTCAGGATTCGAAAGCAGCCGCATGTGCGAGATCCTCAAGCATACCCGGTTGCTCCGCTGGCTGCCATTCCAGCCGTTCCCGGGTCAGCGTGCTGGAAGCCGGACAATCGAGACCCGCGAACATCCCAAGAAAGCCAAAGTGTCCAGCCGCCTCGTCCGGCGATTTAGATACGACCGGCACCTTCAGACCTCGGCCGATCGCTTCCGCGATCTCTCGCACTGGCACGCCTTCCTCGGCTACCGCGTGATACCGCGCTCCCGGTACGCCCTTCTCAAGCGCGAGTCTGTAGAGACGGACGGCGTCAAGCACGTGCACCGCCGGCCAGCGATTGAGGCCCTCGCCGACATACGCCGAAACGCCTTTTTCGCGAGCAGTTGCGATCGCGTACGTGACGAGGCCCTGCTTGACCCGGTCGTGAACCTGCGGCAAGCGCACCACCGACGCGCGTACCCCAAGCTCAGCAAGCGAATCCGCTGTTTGTTCGGAAATCCGAGGGAACGACTCGCGGCCCCCGGCAGGCAAGTCGTCTTCCGTCGCCACGCGGCCCGGCGCAACCAGCCCGGTGCCAGACGTGACGACCAGCAAATGGTCAGAGCCCGCGAGCACCGAGCCCAGAGCTTCAATCGCGCACCGGTCCATCTCGCAGCTCGTAGCGAACTTCGAAAAGTCGTGGTTAAATGCTGTGTGAATCACGCCATCCGACATAGCGGCGCCGCGACGCAGGCTTTCGAGGTCTTTCAGATCACCTCGATGGGCCTGGGCGCCCGCATTGACGAGCGCGCGTGCCCCGTCATCGGAGCGAGCCAGCCCGAGCACCTGATGGCCGGCATCGATTAACTCCCGAACCAGAGCGGAACCGATAAATCCTGTGGCGCCGGTGACAAAAACACGCATGAAAATCTCCTTCCTCGATTGCGCGACCGTATGCGCGGTCTCGCTAAGATCAAAGATAGTTGATTGAGGAAATGCGATCTATGCTGTAGAGTCCGTGTTGCCTTCGCAATCGTCCGGAGGAGTCGGCTGTCGCAAGCTGATCGAGAGCGCTGGTCAGTGCGTCACTGAACCCGGTTTGGTCGCGAAACCCTGCTCCCGGAAGTGGGCATCGAAGCTGAAGGCGGTGCGAACACCCCGATTCCGTATCGTTTGAAGGCTCACACAGTCCACCAGGCTTAACTTTTTTCGTCCCGCCGCAAACACTGCTTCCATTCCAGCCTGATGCCGCCCTTCGGAAACCCAATCCACCTGGAACAATGGCATAACTTCTTCGTGGAGGGCTCGGACGGCCGCCAGTCCGATTCGGTGTTGCAGCAATGCTGCGGTCTCGATCAAAACATAGTTATTCGTCAGCAGCGAGGCCCCTTCGCGTAGCCACTCCTCCCACGCCGTCCGGGCTTTCGCGTGATTATGTCGTCTCGATCGAATACTGCATACAAGCCGGATGTGTCGAGAAAGATAATCATTGCTCGAACGCCTCGGCCAAATGCCGGTCATGATTGCCACTGACGTCGTTCCGGCCCGAAGAAAACCTTCCAGCTGCGCTGATTGCTCTCTTCATCCTTTCTTCCCGTCCCAGTTCGTTGCGGCTGGTCAGATATTGCTTCACCCCCTGCCGGATCAAATCAGCAACTGATCTCCCGGTTGCAGCGGATGCCTGCCAAGAGCTTCAAGTTGCGCGTTAGTTACTTTCCGGCGCAAAAATGCCAAATCCGACCGCACGGCCACTTGCTTACGCGCGTGGCTCGGTAGCCGTTGTTGATAGCACGAGATTTCATTCTGAGCCGCGACGGTAACGGAGCGGTCCGAGCCCGGAGAATCGAATTTTGCGCTGGAAAGTAGTTAGTCAGCTGCACTTGAGTGCGAATCATGCCAAAATGTTAGCGCAAACGCCATCATGACACCTGTCGCAATCAGCGGAAGTTGTCGACGTTTGCGATCTGAACCCAGCCGCGCCATTCCCGCCGAGCAGGTATTTGCCACCATCCGCGCACGGCATGCCGATCGGCTGAAGAAACGGCGTGAGCCACAGGATTGAATTCCGCCCTGAGACCCTCGGCGATTTGATCGATTTGTGCGACTACATCGCTCAGCGCGACGGCCCCGAACGCGCGATTGGCACATTGATCGAATTGAGGAATGTTGCCAGAAGCTCGCGATGTTTCCCGACCGTGGCATTCGACGCGACGATCTGCGGTCCGGTGTACGTATTCTCGGCTTTGAACGCCGTGCCGTGATCGCGTTCCAGATCGGTGCCGAGACGGTGACGATTCTGCGCATTCTCTACGGTGGTCGGGATCTTGAGGCAGCGTTTCCCTTGATCTGAGGGAACCGGTCACAAATTTGAAAAATATTTTCGAAATATCTCTAAGCTCAAGGTGCGTAAACCCTTAACCCTTGATTTCTGCTGTTCCATCGCGCCGATTCACCCGCCAATTTGACCTCCTCATGGTACCTGTAAATCGGCAAAACATGATCTCCGAAAAGCAACTCGAAGCGAACCGCCGAAACGCCCGCCGCTCCACGGGCCCGAAAACCGCTGAAGGCAAAGAACGCTCCAGCCGGAACAATCTCCGTCACGGCCTGACCGGCCAGATCACCGTCCTCCCGTCCGAGGACCGCGAGGCGCATGACTTCTTCTGCAATCGCCTCATCGAGTGCCTCCGCCCCGAAAATCCCATGGAAGAGCAGTTGGCCAACTCCATCGCCGAAGACAGCTGGCGCCTCAATCGCCTGACCGCCATCGAGACCAACATCTTCGCGCTCGGCCGTCGGTATGAAAATGGAGCCCATGAGCGCCGTGAACTCCAGTGCGCCCTTAAAGACGCCGAGACCTTTCTCGATCAGGCGCGCAACTTCCAGCTTCTGAGCCTCTACGATCAGCGCATCAACCGAAACCTGCAGCGGAACCTGAAGCAGCTGCGCGAACTCCAGGCCGAGCGCCGCGAAGAGGAACAGGCCCGCCTCGCCCAGGATAAAGCCGAGCGCGAGCGTCAGATGGAAGAGGCCAAACTCCTCGCCCAGCACAGCCTGATGAACGGCCTGCCCTTCAACCCGAAGGCAAATGGCTTCGAATTTTCGGCCGCCGAAATCAACTTCGCCATCGACTGGGATAGTCGCCGAAGGGCGCACAGGCCGAAGGGCCCGTTGTGCGCGGTGGGGAATCTTAGAGTAGCCCGCCAACTGGCTTCGTCCGCCGAAAGCCACCCGGCGCAGCCCTTCACCCGCGTGGCGCGCGCCGCATGACCGCATCGCAACCCCGGATGAGACAATGCCCTGAAGCCGCTTCATGAGTTCCTTCACCACTCTGCTGCGCTCGAACCGCAACTACCGGTTCACCTGGTTCGGCCAGGTCGTGAGCGAGGTGGGCGACCACTTCAACAACATCGCGGTCATGAGCCTCGCGATGCAGCACGCAAACCCCGGTCTCGTGGTCACGGGCGTTTTTCTCGCGCGCGCCGTGCCCATGCTCGGCGCGGGCCCTATCGCGGGTGTGCTCCTCGACCGCCTTGACCGCAAGCGAGTGATGATCGCAAGTGACGTGACGCGCGCCGTAATCGCCCTCGGCTTCGTCCTCTGCATTCATCAGAAAAGCCCGCTGCTCCTGTACCTGTTGAGCGCCGCTCTGATGTTCGCGTCGCCGTTCTTCACCGCGGGCCGCAACTCGATTCTCCCGAGCATCGCGACTCCGGACGAACTCCACACCGCGAACACGATGACCCAGACCACGTCGTGGGCCAGCCTGACAATCGGAGCATTTCTCGGCGCGGTCGGCGCGCAAAATGGGTTCGAAACTGCGTTCGGCTTCAACGCTCTCTCGTTCGTTATCTCCGCAGTCTGCATCTCGCAGTTGAGACGCTCCGGAGGATTCAAGCCGGTGCCCGTCGGGAGAGAAGCCGAGCGGAAGCACAGGGAGAGCGGGCTGACGCAATATCGCGAAGGTATCTCCTATCTGCGCGCGACGCCGCTGGTATTCGGCATAGCGATGCTCAGCGTCGGATGGGCGAGCGGAGGCGGCGCGGCCCAGATCCTGTTCAGCCTCTTCGGCGAGAAGGTCTTCAACGCGGGACCGCTGGGCATCGGAATCATCTGGGGATTCGCCGGCGTCGGCCTGCTCATCGGTGGCGCAATCGCGTACTGGATGGGTAAGCGCATCACGTTCACGCAGTACAAGCGCACCATCGCGATCGCGTACCTCATCCACGGCGGAGCTTACGTGCTGTTCAGCCAGATGCCAACCATCGCGCTGGCCTGCGTATTCATTCTGCTCTCGCGCGCCGCCATCGCAGTCAGTTCCGTGCTGAATTTTTCACAGCTCCTGCATCATGTCGAGGACCGTTACCGCGGGCGCGTCTTCGCCACGCTCGAGTCCATGCAATGGTCCACCATGATGCTCTCCATGATGGCTACGGGAGCAGCGACCATCTCCTGGAGCCCGCGCACGATCGGAGCCTGGGCCGGAGCGATCAGTTCCAGCACGGCGATCTTCTGGACATGGGCCAACTGGACCGGACGACTTCCAGAACCGGCCCGTCAACCCGTCACCACCGAGGAGGAGGACGAAATCCACGCCGAGCCAGAGGTTATCTCGTGAGTATGCTGGAGCCAGGAGGTGAGTTCTTGTCCCATTCTGCTTTTCCCTACGACACCCGTCTGAACATCCTTCACGAGCCGCTCGAATTGATCGACGTCAAGGCACTGGCCGATGCGTCCGAGCACCCCTGGTATAACCAGACTCTTTGCAAAGTAAACGACTCGGTCGTTCGGGTCGGAGTTGTCCAGGGCGAGTATCACTGGCACAAACACGATGTCGACGACGAGTTCTTTTACGTCGTCGAGGGCAAGCTGTTCATCGATCTCGAAGATCGAATCGTGGAACTCGGGCCGTTTCAGGGTCTCGTAGTTCCGAAAGGTGTCGTACACCGGACACGCGCGCCGGAGCGAACCGTCATGCTGATGGTGGAAAACGCGGGGATTATTCCAACGGGAGATGCCTGAAACCGTAAAAGGCAAGGTAATTTTGGTAACCGGAGCGGCGAAGCGGATCGGCCGTTCCATCGCCCTGCGGCTGGCCGCGGGGGGTGCGCGAGTGGCAATTCACTACAACCACTCTGAGCACGAAGCGCGTGCGACCGCCGAAGAATGCGGAGACGCACCCATTTTTCGCGCCAACATGGAGAGCGTCGCGGAGATCCGCGCCTTGTTCCGCGAGGTTGGGGAACGCTTCGGACGGCTCGACGGACTGGTCAATAACGCCGCGCGCTTCACCCGCTTCGATCCGCTGAAAATCGAGGAAGCCGACTGGGATTTCATCCATTCGGTGAACCTGAAATCGGTATTCTTCTGCTGCCAGGCGGCGGCCCGGATCATGCTTGCGGCTGAAGGGGGCCACATCGTGAACATCAGTTCGCTCGGAGCCTTGAAGCCCTGGTCGGAACACGCGCACTACTGCTCATCAAAAGCGGGCGTCGTGATGCTGACGCGCGCTCTGTCGAAAGCCTGGGCGCCGAAAATCTCGGTAAACAGCGTGGCGCCCGGAGTGATCCCGTTCGGAGACGCGGACGAGCGAGTGCAACGCTTCATTGCCGCCACACCGGCGGGTCGCGCGGGCACAGGAGAAGAGGTGGCCGAAGCGGTCCTCTTCTTCCTGCAAAGCACGCGATTTATTACAGGTCAGCTGGTCGCCGTAGATGGGGGCCTGAGTCAGAAATAGCTATTGAAGCGTCAGATTCCCCTGCTCGTCGCCGTTGGTCTTCTCTTCGGCTTCGGGAATCAGGCAAGCCGCTGCGACCTGATCGTTCTCTTCCATCCGCACCAGACGCACGCCCTGCGTCGAGCGCCCGGCCTGACGGATCTCGCTCGAATCGATGCGGATCATCTTGCCGTCTCGCGTGACGATCATCAGACTCGGAATCTTCCTTCACGGAAAGGATCGCGACCACCTTGCCGGTCTTGTCGGTGGTCTTCATGTTGATGACGCCCTTGACGCCGCGGTTGGTCAGACGGTAGTCGCGTGAGCTTCGTCCGCTTGCCGTAGCCGTTCTCGGAAATCGAAAGGATCAGGCCTTCTTCGCCGATCACCTCCGCGCCCACGATGAAATCGCCCTCGGCGAGATCCATCCCGCGAACGCCGCGCGCGGGGCGGCCCATCGGACGAACCTTGTCTTCCGCGAACCGGATTGCCTGGCCCTCATGAGATCCGAGGAAGATGTAGTCTTTACCGGAACTCAGGCGGGCGGCGATCAACTCGTCGCCTTCGTCGACGCCGATCGCGATGATCCCGCGCTGCAGGGGATTATTGAACTCCGTCAGCTCGGACTTCTTGATCACGCCGAACTTCGTCACCATCACGATGAACTGATCGGCTTCGAACTTGTGCACGGGCAGAAACGCCTTGACCGTCTCGTCCGGCTGCAGGTTGATCAGGTTCGAGATGTGCTTGCCCTTGCCGACAGTCGTGGCATCGGGGATCTCATAGATCTTGAGCCAGTAGACGCGGCCCTTGTTGGTGAAGACCAGCAGATAGTTGTGGGTCGACGCGACGAGGAAGTATTCGACGAAATCCTCGGTCCGCGTGCCCATGCCGATTCGGCCCTTGCCGCCGCGGGTCTGCCGCCGGTAGGTATCGACGGCCGTCCGCTTCAGGTAACCACCGTGAGTCACGGTGACGGCCATGTCCTCGACGGCGACCAGATCCTCGAGGCGGATGTCGCCGGGATCGTCGATGATCTGCGTCCGGCGCTCGTCGCCGTGGTCCTTCTGAACTTCTCTAAGTTCCTTGATGATCAGGTCGCGCAGGACCTTCTCGGAGCCGAGGATCTCCAGATACTCGCCGATCCGGCGCTGGATGTCCGCCAGTTCGTTGGCGATCTTCTCCTGCTCCATGCCGGTCAGGCGCTGCAACTGCAGTTCGATGATGGCCTGAGCCTGCTTTTCGGAGAGCTGGGTGAGCGGCTCCGTGGCGCCTGCCGCCTTCAGATATACCGAGTCGAACTTGAACTGCGTCGAGGCGGCCACCAGCGATTCGCGTGCTTCCTTCGGCGACTTGGCTGCCCGAATCAGCCGGATCACTTCGTCGATGTTTTCCAGCGCGAGGCGGAATCCGAGCAGGATGTGCTCGCGCTCGCGGGCCTTGCGGAGTTCGTAATCGGTCCGGCGGCGCACCACATCGACGCGATGCTCGATGAAGTACTTGATGGTCGAGAGCAGGCCCAGCTCGCGCGGCTGCCCGTTGACGATCGAGAGATTGATGATGCCGAAGCTGATCTGAAGCTGCGTGTTCTTGTACAGATTGTTGAGGATGACGTCGGCCTGTTCGCCGCGCTTCAGTTCGAAGACGATGCGCATGCCGTCGCGGTCGCTCTCGTCGCGGATCTCCGAAATGCCTTCGATCTTCTTCTCGTTCACCAGCGCGGCGGCGTTCTCGATCAGCCGCGACTTGTTGACCTGATAAGGAATCTCGGTCACGACGATCTGTTCGCGATCGCCCTTGCCCATCGGTTCAATCGCTGCCTTGGCGCGGATCTTCAGACTGCCGCGGCCGGTGCGGAACGCGTCCAGAATTCCCTGGCGCCCGAGGATGAAGCCGCCGGTCGGGAAGTCCGGACCCTAGCACGATCTCCATGATCTTTTCAAGCGGGGTTTCCGGATGGCGGATCAGCAGGATAGTGGCTTCGATGATCTCCGTGAGATTGTGCGGCGGGATGTTCGTCGCCATACCGACCGCGATCCCCGAGGAGCCGTTGACCAGAAGGTTCGGAACACGCGTCGGAAGAACTTCCGGCTCGAATTCGCTCTCGTCGTAGTTCGGGCGGAAATCGACCGTTTCTTTGTCGATATCCTCCAGCAGCCCGGTGGCAATGCGCGAAAGCCGGGCTTCGGTGTACCGCATCGCCGCGGGAGGATCGCCGTCGACCGAACCGAAGTTGCCCTGCCCGTCCACCAGCGGATAGCGCATCGAGAAAGGCTGGGCCATGCGGACCAGCGAGTCGTAAACCGAAGCGTCGCCATGCGGATGGAACTTGCCGAGAACTTCGCCGACGATCTTCGCGCATTTGCGGGTCGGGCGGTTCGGCGCCAGACCCATCTCGCTCATACCGAACAGAATGCGGCGATGAACCGGTTTCAGCCCGTCGCGGATGTCCGGCAAGAGCGCGGCCCACGATTACGCTCATCGCGTAATCCATGTACGAGCTCTTCATCTCGTCTTCGATATTGATGTTGATATTGCGGTCGTTATTGTCGCCCCCACCCCCTGTCGGAAGCGGTATTTGCGGAGGCGCGGGCGGACCCTGCGGAGGATTACCTTGATCTGCCATGTTTTTGTGCTTAAATCCAATTCTACCATGGATTTAGCGGCTGGTGGCCCGGCGCGTGCATCTATGCTCGCAAGCCGTTATGCAGAAAGCTATTTCCGCCCCGTTTTCGGAAGATGTTCACGAAGTAAAAGGAGAGCTGATCGATCCGCGAGTCGCCGATGTCGAGGCGGTCGCCCGGTGGATGGACTATGCGTTCGCGCTGCCGGGAGGCTTTCGGTTCGGGTTCTCCGGCATTATCGGGCTCGTGCCGGGAATCGGCGATCTGATCGACGCACTGGTGTCCGTTTATATCGTTTGGCGTGCCATTCAAATCGGCATTCCGCGGGTCACGATCACCAGGATGGTGCTCAATGTAGGCATTGAGGGAATTCTGGGGGCCGCCCCATTGGTTGGCGACCTGTTCGATGTAATCTTTAAAGCCAACCGCCGGAATTACGAACTCTTGAGAACCCACATGACCCAATCCCGCCGCCAGAGGCGGCTGGATTGGGTCTTCGTGATAGCAACAATGTTAATCGTGGCGGCCGGTATCGCGCTTCCGATATGGGCACTGGTTGCCCTCATTAATTATTGGAAGTAGCCTTCTGGTGGCGGGTCTCGATTTCGTTCACGACCTGCTGCGTATTCGGAACGGTACCGGCGATCTGCTGCAGTTGGCTGCGCTGCGCCTCGGTGTCGACGGTGCCCTTCAGGGTTACGACGCTGTTCTTAACCGAGTGGCTGATTCCCGACTTATATCCGTTCGAAATAAGTGCTGCATCAAGGTTATTGTCGATGCCTTTATCGATATCTTTATCGAACGTTTTCGTCGGTCCTGAGTCGCTTGCAGGCAGAACGGCTACCTCGTTGGCGACCACTTCGTTGCCGGCAACGGATTGGGCAATCTGAGCAGCTTGTGCCTTTGCGGCGTCCGTGGCGACGTGTCCGCCGAGCGTCACGATGCCTTTATCACGATCTTCCGATACAGAAACGTCCTTGATGCCTGCCTGATCCAGGGATTTACGAACGCTGCTGGCAACGGCGGGCGACTTTCGGTGTGCTGGAGCATCCTCCGAGAAGTCCTGCAGCGAGGATAGCGGAGAGTGTAACGGTTTTAATCATAAGTTAAGACCTCGCCGTATCTCGGCACGAGCGTTGCCGCGGTGAACCTGGCCTACAAATCCGCAAGCCTGTGTCACTGCGACACACCGGTGTTCCGCCGGGACTTACGGATGATATCTCACATTATGAGTTGGCGAATAGAATCAATAGTTTGCCCAAGGGATTTTGTGGGGCCAGGTTTGCTATGCTAAGGGCCGAATCGCTGAAGTGATGTCAACCTGCCCTCTGCTGCAACACGTTGAGCCACGGGGATGACGTTCCGAGACAAGGGCTTTCGGGGGCCTGAGTTGAAATGTTCGGCTCGTTATCCTCCGCTTGAGGGTTGCAGCAGTAGGGGTTTTCAAAACTCCCCACTACTTGCCCGCGCGCTACACTCTGGTTTCGACCGTGAGTGCCAGTTCATCTTCTCCGCGCGTTGGGGCGCGGTCTCATTCTTCGCGCTGGCTTCCGCCTGGAATTATCTCGATCGGATCACGCTTTCCGCCGCGGCCCCGCGCATTAAAGCGGAATTTCATCTGAATAACGCCGATTTCGGCTGGCTGCTATCGGCGTTCGCCCTTCCTTATGCGATCGCAGCGCCCGCGGTCGGATGGTTTCTTGACCGCCTGGGCCTGGAGACTGGGATTATTTGCGCGGTTGCGTTATGGTCCCTGAGCGCGGCCCTGTGCGGATGGACGCGGAGTTTCGGTGAGCTCGTTGGCGCGCGGGTATTCCTGGGGATCTGGGAATCGGCGGGCGTGCCGGCGGCGGGCAAGCTGAACGCGATCTACCTGGAACCGAAGGACCGGGCTCTAGGCGCGGCGATGACGCAAATCGGGATTGGGATCGCGGGAGTGGCGGCCCCGCTGCTGGTGGCGGCATTCACGGGCTGGAGAAGTCCCTTCTTCGTCTGCGCGGCGCTCGGTTTCGGCTGGATTCCGCTCTGGATGCTGGTTCGCTCCCGGGTCCGGCCGTACCGGGAGGTCGCGCCGCAAGAGCACGCGCCCTTTTTTGACCTTCTGAAAGACCGGCGGCTGATCGCGCTGGCTGGGGCGAATGTTCTCTGGATGATCGGCTACACGTTCTGGACCAATTGGACAACCCTGTACCTGGTTCAGTCCTACAGGCTGACTACGGCCCAGGCGAACAGTTACGCGTGGTTTCCTCCCGTGGCTTCGACGCTCGGCGGATTCGCGGGTGGGTGGCTTTCGCGGCAGTTCATTACACGCGGCACGCCAGCGGTTGAAGCTCGGGTGTTCGCGACCCTGATCAGCGCCTTCGGATGCCTTGTCTCGGTACTGGCGCCGTTCTGCCCCACGCCGTTGTGGGCGTTGATTCCCTGTCTCTGCCAGTTACTTCATGATTGTGGCGGGCAGCGTCAATATCTACACCGTGCCGCTCGATATCTGGGGAGGCGAACGAGCCGGTTCGGCCATCGCGGCCCTGGGGTTCGCCTATGGCTTGATGCAGACGGCGATCTCGCCTTTGATCGGCGTTCTGGTCGACCGGTTCGGCTTTGCACCGGTCTGCTGGCTGGTGGCGTTGCCTCCCTTCGCAGGATGGCTATTGCTCAGGTCACTGCTAAAATAGGCGTTTTCAACTACTTTCTCTCAGGAGGCTGGATGGCACAGATCACGCGCCGCAGGTCGGTAGCGGTTAACGTGGGCGGCGTGAAGGTGGGCGGGACGAATCCGATTGTGGTCCAGTCCATGACCAACACGGATACGGCCGACGTCACATCGACGGTCAATCAGGTCATGGCGCTGGCGCGCGCCGGCTCGGAACTCGTGCGCGTAACCGTGAATACCGACGCGGCCGCGGCTGCCGTCCCGAAGATTGTCGACACGCTGAACATGTTCGGCGTGCGCGTGCCGATCATCGGCGACTTCCACTACAACGGCCATCTCCTGCTGAAGAAGTATCCCGGCCTGCGCCCGCGCGCTGGCGAAGTACCGGATCAATCCGGGCAACGTCAACATCGGCAAGAAGCACGACGACAATTTCCGCACGATGATCGAGGCGGCCATCGAATACGGCAAGCCGGTGCGCATCGGCGTGAACTGGGGCTCGCTCGACGGCGCGCTGCTCACCCGAATGATGGATGAGAACAATCGCCTTCCCGAACCGAAGGACGCTCGACAGGTGACGCTGGACGCCATCGTCGCGAGCGCTCTTCTCTCGGCCGAGGCCGCGGAGCGTTACGGTCTGCCGCGCGAACGCATCATCCTCAGCGCCAAGGTCAGCGGCGTGCAGGACCTGATCGACGCTTATCGGGCGATGGCGGCGCAAAGCGATTATGCGCTGCATCTCGGTTTGACGGAAGCGGGTCTGGGATCGAAGGGCGTTGTCGCCACTACGGCCGCGCTGTCGGTGCTGCTTGCAGGAAGGTATCGGCGATACGATTCGAGCTTCTTTGACGCCGCTGCCCGATGGCGATCGCACTGAGGAAGTCTTCGTCAGCCAGCAGATTCTGCAGTCGCTGGGCATTCGCAGCTTCGCCCCGCAGGTAACGGCGTGCCCGGGATGCGGACGCACGACGAGCACGTTCTTCCAGGATATGGCCGACCAGATTCAAACCTATCTCCGCGAGCGGATGGCGATCTGGAAGGAGCAGTATGAGGGTGTCGAAGAGATGAAGGTCGCGGTGATGGGCTGTATCGTCAACGGTCCGGGCGAATCGAAACATGCCAATCTCGGCATCTCGCTGCCGGGTACCTTCGAAGAGCCGGTCGCGCCGGTCTATGTGGACGGGAAACTCTCCACAACGCTGCGGGGCGACGCGATTGTGGCGGAATTTATCGGCATTTTGAACCGGTATGTCGAGTCTCACTATACGCCCGTACAAATCGAAGAGCCGGTAACGGCCTGACCGAATGCCGCGCTACTTTACGCTCGAGGAAGCTCGCGCCGCACTGCCAGTGGTCGGACGCAGCATCCGCGAGGCGGTACAGGCGAAGGCACGCTACGGCGAAGCCGAAAAGGTGATTCAGAACCTCGCCCAGCGCATTCTGATCATGGGCGGCATCAACGTCGACACTGTGGCAGCGGAGGCGTGGAAGGCTCAGTACGAGTCGAACGCCGAGACGCTCAAGACGTGTATGGAGCGGATGGAGGAGCTGGGCGTCGTGATCAAAGACCTCGACGTCGGTCTGGTCGATTTCCCGACCTTATTTCGCGGTGAAGAGGTCTATCTCTGCTGGCGTATGGACGAAGATGACATCGACCACTGGCATGGCGTAAACGAGGGTTTCGCAGGCCGTAAGGCAATTGATCAGCACTTCGTCGATAATCATCGCGGCGAAGACCGCAGCTAGAGTTCACGGACGGTTTAGTTCGCTGACGCTTCTCCATCGTTGATGACGGGACCGTGCAGGCAGACGGCACAGGCGGCTTGAGTGGTGGGGTCCGAGACTCACGCGTCCAATAAGCGGGACTAACGTTGAACCAGCTACAGAAGCCTACCTTGATTTTCCCCGTCATCAGTATGATCAGCTTTTGACGGCGGAATCCAAAGCCACGTATTTTGCGGAACGCATTCGGGGCAAATTCCTATATGAGGTTGGCGAGGCCCGTTTGGGTCCTCGTCTGGTCTACTTCTGGCGGCTATTTAGGGCGACTCTGAACCTGCTGGGGAACGGTTGTGTTTCTGCGGTTCACGATCAGCATTCCCGTCACGGGTAGTGCAGGAACTTAACGGGTCACAAGGACGCAATCACGCATATGACGTGACCCTGGCTCGTTACTGCGCTTGATGGAAGCAACGGCACCCTCCTGGGTCGGGCTGCATCGGGCAGGGAAGATCCGCTTACGCGCCCGGTTTTAGCGAGTGCGCGTCACGCGTCCGCAGACCGCTCCACTGTTCGCAAAGGACGATCGAATTCGCGGGATTACGCGGGTCGAATTTGAGCGATATGGGGCCGAGAAGCGACATCGGGTCCGGCGGCAGCATTGCTCGCAGTTCCGTCGCGTCCTGCGCCGCGGTGTAATTCACGCCCGCGACGCTATAGGAATAGATGAGCGAGTTGCCGTTGATGTCGATGATCTCGCCGTCTCCCATCTTTCCGCCTGCCTGAATGGCGAGCCGGCGGCGGCGCTCGATTTCTTCAGGCGTCGGTCGACTTCTTCCGACGCAGCATCAGGAGGACGGCGATAAGCGCCACCAGCGCGACCGCGAGTATTGCCGGAATGGAGGGAGAGCCCGCCAGGAAATCGGGCATGGAATAGTTACCTTAGAGTGCCCGAAAGGGGGAACAGACTCATAATATTGAGGAAAACCTCATCCACACTCAGTATAGCCAGAGTGATTAAACTTACGGAATTATCGCGTCGACCGCCGCTGATTTCGCGCTTTCATTGCCCGCCGTGTCGACAGCGCTGATCTGATAGGAGTATTTCATTCGCGGTTGGACGTCGCGGTCACTGTAGGACGGAGCTGTTACGCCGTCGGCGATCTGCTTACCGTCACGGTAGATCCGGTAACCCGCAAAGTCCTTCTCTGTGCTGCGATTCCATACAAGTTCAATGCTGCGTGTGCCCGGGACTGCTGACACTCCCGCCGGTACGGCTGGCGGGAATTTGTCTGTGGGTGTGAAAGTCTTCACATCCGAAAGCTCGCTTTCGGCATAAGTGCTGTCAATCTTCCGTACGGATTGAAGCATGTATTGATAAGTCTTGCCGTAGTCGATCATCCCGTCGGTGTAAGACGGGGTGGTCGAAGTTGCGATCTGCATCCAGTTCACATCCGCGGGCAGTTTGCGGAAGATGCGAAACTCCGGCGCCATCGCGCGCCATTCGAGATGAATCGCGTCGGGAGTGTCCGATGGTGTGAGATTTTCCGGTGTGGGGAGAGCGGGAACCACAGGCAGGATGACGAACATCGACCAGCCCATTGTTCGGCCGCCAGGGCCCTGGACGTTTACCGCAATATCGACTGTCTTGTTGTAATATTTCGACGCGGGAACTTCAACATGGGCCACCGGCTTGTTCTGAGCAACCGGTATACGGTCTGAGGTGCGCTCCCAGGTTTGCAGGTTGAAGGGATCCGGAGGAGGCCCCACGCGAAGTTCGATGTCCCTGTCTTTCTCGTTCTTGATGGTCAAGCCTTCCGTGGTGACCTTCGGGATCGTGAATTGAATAACGATGTTCGATCCGCGTTCAACCGCCGCGAGGTCCCGCACGAGTTCGGGACGGTTCAGGGCGGGAGGCTGGGTGTCTCCGATATATCCGCATCCCGTTAGTGCGCATCCCGTGAAGACGAGGGCCAGCAGGGTACAGGAGAACGTCTTCCGAGTACCGCTCGCTGACGCGAGCGGTACGGTAACTGCGTCGGATTCAGCGGGCGCAGTTCCTGGGTGCGTTCCGTGGTCGCTCCCTCCCGGTCGCGGCTCGGTAAGTCGGTCGGATTGGGCGCACTCAGTGCCTGGGGGCGTCCCCGTACCGCTTGCTGACGCGCGCGGCTCGGTAAGTCTGTCGGATGCGGCGGGCTCAGTTACTGGCCAGGCGTCGCTCCCTCCCGTACCAGCACCCCTAAAGGGGATGCTGGGTCGCGGCTCGGTAGCTGTTCTGAGCGGCCAGCGCGTGCCTTGCGGCCGGGGCATCAAAGAATATACCGGCTCAGATCCTGGTCTTTCACGATATCGGCAAGCTGCTTGCGTACGTACGCCGCGTCGACTTTGACGTTCTTTTTGCGCAGATCCGGCCCTTCGAAGGAGATCTCTTCGAGCAGCTTTTCCATGATGGTGTGCAGCCGGCGAGCGCCGATGTTTTCGGACGATTCGTTCACCTGGGCCGCAAAGCGCGCGATCTCTTCAAGCGCGTCGTCGGTCAGATTCAGCTTGATGCCTTCGGTGTCGAGCAACGCGACATACTGCTTCGCCAGCGCGTTCTTCGGCTCTTTCAGAATGCGAACGAAATCCTCGACAGTAAGGGATTTCAGTTCGACGCGAATCGGAAAGCGGCCCTGCAGCTCAGGAATCAGATCGCTGGGCTTCGAAACGTGAAAAGCTCCGGCGGCGATGAACAGGATGTGATCCGTGCGTACGAAACCGTGCCGCGTATTAACGGTGGTTCCCTCGACAATCGGCAGAATATCGCGCTGCACGCCTTCGCGGCTGACGTCGGGACCGTGGCCACCTTCGCGTCCCGCGATCTTGTCGATTTCATCGAGAAAGATGATGCCGTTCGATTCCACGCGATCGAGCGCGATGCGTGTCACCTGGTCCATATCGATGAGCTTCTGCTCTTCTTCCTGGACCAGATAATCCATGGCGTCGGCGACGCGCATGTTTCGCTTCTTCGAGCCGCGCGAGCCGAACATGGCCGGAAGCATGTCTTTGATGTTGATGCCCATCTCTTCGAGATTGACGTTGCTTGCGATCTCGAATGTGGGAGCGCGATCCTTGACATCGACTTCGACCATACGCTCGTCGAGTTTGCCTTCGCGCAGCCGCTCGCGGAGTTTCTCGCGCGTTTTGGCATTGTCGTCGGCACTTTCCGGAGCGGGGGGAACCAGAAGATCGAGCAAGCGGTTTTCGGCCGCGGCCTCCGCGCGGTCGCCGATCTCGTCCAGCTTCTCTTCGCGGATCATGTCGATCGCGATATCGACAAGGTCGCGGATCATCGATTCGACGTCGCGGCCTACATAACCCACTTCGGTGAATTTGCTCGCCTCCACCTTCATGAATGGCGAGTTCGCCAGCTTGGCCAGGCGGCGCGCGAGTTCGGTCTTGCCGACGCCTGTGGGGCCGATCATGAGGATGTTCTTCGGCATCACGTCGTCCGCCATTTCGGGCGGGAGCTTCTGCCGCCGCAGGCGATTGCGCAATGCGATGGCAACGGCTCGCTTGGCGGCGGGTTGGCCGATGACGTACTTGTCGAGTTCCCGAACGATTTCGCGAGGGGTCAGTTCGTCCAGTGCGGGCCCTTCTTCAACCGACTGGCTGGGCAAATAGATCACCATTTCACGCCAACTCCTCGTACGTCACATTGTCGTTGGTATAGATGCACGTTTTGCCCGCTATCCTCATTGATTCTTCAGCAATCTGCTTCGCGGAAAGCTTAGTGTGACGCATCAGGGCCGTGGCCGCGGAGAGCGCGAAGGGGCCGCCGGATCCGATGGCCGCGACATCTTCGTCGGGTTCGATCACATCGCCGTTGCCGCTGAGGATGAATGTGTTCTTGACGTCTGCGACGAGCAGAAGCGCTTCAAGGTGCCGCAACACCTTATCGGTACGCCAGTCTTTAGCCAGTTCGACGACGGCGCGGGGCAAATTGCCGTTGAACTGCTCCAGCTTAGCTTCGAAGCGGGCGAAGAGCGAAAAGGCGTCCGCGGTGGACCCGGCAAAGCCGGCGACAATTTTTTCGTTATAGAGTCTTCGTAGTTTGCGTGCTGTGGATTTCAGCACTTCGGCGCCGAGTGTTACCTGGCCGTCGCCCGCCATGACGACTTTGCCCTCCCGGCGCACACAGAGCACCGTGGTGGAACGGATTCGCTGCTTCATTTGTATTGAAATTTCAGTGTAACCCAGTGGTTCCGCGAAGCTTCTCGATTTTCAGTTGCGCGGCGAGTGGGACCGTGTACACTGCAATCGAAGGGGCAGCGACGGAACAAGTTCGGCGGCGGCCTTGAGCGGCCACGGACTTGCTGGTTCGGCACTGGTAATTGAGGCAGAGGAGATATGGCGCACCTGGAAAACTTCACCACCGCGCGGGGTTGGTCGTTAAATCCGCCCAAGCGAAATCCTGACGATTTGAGCTTCGACGAATTAGTCGACGATGACGAACTCGACGACGATGAAGACGAAGACGAGGATGATGAGGACGAGGAAACGGAGATCCTCGATGACGACGAGGATCTCGATGAGGATGACGAAGAAGACGAGCTCGACGAAGATCTGGATGACGAAGATCTCGACGAGGACGACCTGGAAGAGGACGAAGAAGAGGAAGAATAACTTCCTCACACGCCTCAGACTGCCCTTGATCGGCGCGGCGCAACGGAAAAAAGTCCTTTGCGCCGCTATTTATTTGATCGGATACCTACGGTTCACTCGGAACCGCACAGCGATGAATAATCTCTTACAGTTCGGCGCCGCCTGTTGAACCTTGACGGGATCGATTCGGGCGAGCAACTCGCGGCTGTGCTGCGCTTTGTGATCAAAATAATTACCCTTGCCTGTATCCTTCGTTGCAGCGCTGAGCCCGTTCTTCAAGTCCGCTTTCGAAATCGTTTCAACGTCCGGATTCCGTGTGAGAGCGTTTTCCCGGAACTTCGAACCGTAGTAGTTTTTCAACGATTCCCTGTCGGCATGAAACCAGGACTCCATCATCTCTACCATCCAGAAGATCGAGTCCGCATGAGCAACATCCCAGCCGTGCTTCCGGCAGAGCGCTTCGGGCAAATCACCTGTGTCTGGTCCTTCGCTGTCGATCAGGAGAATGTTCCATGTGTCCGGATGTGATCTGAGCGCTCGGGCGAAGTCTTCACAAGATTGGAACCCGAACCGCCCGATATGACTCGAAATTCCCAAGGTCGGCTCCTCACCTCTTTTCGTAAAGGGTCCAGGAACTGATCGAATCCTTGTCTGAGGGATTTGTCGCCTTCATAATAAATGCGAATCTCGCGGACCACCAGCTACCAGCGGCCTCCGCCGATCTCGCCTTTGCGCCACAACTCACCGAGTGTGTAGCGTTCAAGCCACTCCTTTAGGGTCGCCTTCGAGAGCCTTTTCATCTGAGTTCCGTTATCGAAATCGCGTTCGCAGACTAATACGCTGTCGGGCGTGTCACCGAAGGCATCCACCAGGGCGTCCGAGTGCGTAGTCACCACAACCTGTGTAGCCTGCGACGCTTCCAGAAGCGCTTCCGCCACTAGTTCCAATGCATCCGGATGGAGACCCACTTCTGGTTCCTCTATGCAGATCAGAGGCGGCGGTGATGGATGAAACAACGCGGCGAGGAGCGAGAGAAACTTCAGGGTTCCGTCCGACATCCGAATCGCGGACAGCATTTCCACAAGCCCGGCCTCACGAAGGAATGTGCGGGCGACTCCCTCGCCGACCCGGACCTTGACATCCTCGAAACGCTCACAGAATCGACGCAAGTAGGCTCTGATTCGCTCATGCACGCCAAGAAAATCCAACTCGTGGAGAACTAGTGCAAGGTTATCGCTCCCATCCATGAGCGCATCCTTCTGCGCGTTCGTGGCAATTCCGTGGCGAGCGGCCGATTGCGGCCCGGTTCTGAATTCCCGAAAAATTCTGATTTTCCCGAGTTGATTCCCAATTTCCGTAACAGGGGTCGGATCGGCCGGATTCTTGAATTGTGCGAGAACGGACTCGCTTGGCGAAACCGACATCTTCGAGCCGTTTGACATCAGTTTCGAAGCTTCCGGGCCGAAACTGACCGTGCTGTGATCTCGATTCAGATACAACCCGTTCGGTTGGAGTCCGCGATCGGCTTTGGAAACGTGTTCGCCGAGGATCACCAGGCCTGCAGCGTCCTCTGAAAATCTCAAGCCATACCCCACAGTTCCAGGATGTCGACCACCCGTCAAATTCAATTCACATTCGATATTCGCGATGGGCGAAACAACCGGATCGCCGAGCCAGATCCACTGCCGCACGCCTCCGCCGCGAAGAATAGCGGTCGGAAAACTCGTCGGCGTGGATTGCAACAAACCAATTACTTCGATGAGATTGCTCTTCCCGACGGCGTTCGGGCCGATCAGAACATTCAACCGACGGAGTTCGACCGTGCTGTCATTGAAGGACAAGACCTTCTTGAGAACCAGGCGGTTAATCAACATGGGACGGGTATACGCTACT
This sequence comes from Terriglobia bacterium, assembly GCA_963718155.1. Taxonomy (GTDB): domain Bacteria; phylum Acidobacteriota; class Terriglobia; order Bryobacterales; family Bryobacteraceae; genus BOG-234. The sequence goes on from CAVQYP010000018.1 coordinate 89,720, forward strand.
TTACCGGTTGCTCACTTCGCGCTTCCTCGATCCGCGCGGTCAGCATCTCCTCGAATTTATCCGGAACGAGGCCAATCAGGCGGCTGGATATCTGCCCGGCCGGATCGACTACCAGAACGGTGGGAATCTCGCTGATCGTCAAATTGCGAGCGAGGCCGGCTTCGAAATAGCCTGCGTCCTTCCATCCCTGTTCCTTGACGAACGGGCGGACCAGAGACTGGTCCTCGTCTGCATCCACCGCGATAAAGACAACGTCCTTCGCCCCCGCGTAGTGCTTCATCACATTTTCGATCATCGGTTTCTGTGCACGGCACGGTGCGCACCACGTCGCCCAGAAGTCCATCACGACCGTCTTGCCCTTCAGCGAAGACACCGGAAGCGCCGGCGCACCGTCTCCGACTGCCGGCAGAACAAAATCTTCAAACGTCTTCGCGTCCACGTTCGGATCGCGTGTCCTGAGCTTCGCCATCCTCGCGCTCATCAGAGCGGCGTTCCGGTCATACGCTTCGAGGATGATGTCGCCCAGACCCTTCCGCGGCTCGTTCAGTTTTGCATACAATCTGCCCATGAACGCGCGGTCGCTGGCCCGGTCTTTTGATGTGGTTCGGGGATCTTCCAGCGTGAAGGCATTCGCGTAAAACTCGATCGCTTCGGCGGTACGATCCAGCCGGGTCATCCAGAAGGCCACCTCGCGCGCGCCATCGGCAGTGGGACAGGCGCCCCAGGATTTCAGAGCGATTTCCGCAGCGCCGGCTAAATCGCCGAGATTGCCCGTGGCTCTCGCTTCGAGCGCCAGAGCCCGCGCCTCGGCAACATCCAGCTCGTCGGGCCATTGCGCAGGCGAGTGTCCTGCCGGAGGCGGTTGCCCGCGCAGGGCGGTAATGTCCGTCTTGTAACGCTGCGCAAATGCGATGGCTTGCTTGTTCTGTGCGGGATCGTGCGACTCGACCAGGGCGCGGATCACCCGGTCGAGCAGTTGAGTATCCTCCGCCGGGGAGCCTGCCGGTGTGGCCTGAATGACCTTTTCGCCATAGAGGACGATCCGGGCGTTGTCGTCTGAATCGATCGCGGCTTTTGCCAGCGCCTTTTCGATCTCGGGCCGTCGATTCGTCGCCGGATACTTTTTCAGGAATTGCTCGAGGCCGCGGATCAGGTCGATCGCGCTGCCACCGGCCTCCCCGACAGCTTGCGCAAGATCGTGCTCTTCTGCGCCCTCCGCTGTGAGGCCGGGCGCCGGCGTGGTTTGCGCTACCAGCGATGCGGCGAACAAACTGACAAGCGAAAGTGCCAGCGCGCGCTTCATTTCGGCTGCGCCCGGATACTATCCGCAAGGGCTGCAGCCCTTTTGCGGGCGATGTCGAGGAAACTCTCGTTCTTGGCCACGCGATCAAGCATTGGCAAAAACTGCTGCGGCGATACGAGCCGCTTTTGATCCCGAATCACCTCGATACGGAGGATCGCGTCCTGTACACCAAGTTTGTCGAACCGCACCGCCGTTTCAAGCGCAATGAGACCACGCTCGGAGTCCGCGATTTTCTCAAACCAATCCGTCAGCGCTTTAGCGTCCAGATCTTCGGTGTAATTGAATTTGACCTCGCCAGACTTTGCGCGCCAGCCTCATAGCGAAGGGTCTTCATTCCCATGTTCGCCACTTTCAAACCCGATTCGAGGCGATGGGAGAAATGATCCAGCTTATCGGAGAGGCCGAACATCTCGCTCTTTTCGGCGTCCGTAAGCTGAAATTTCAAAGGATTTTCGTCCTTGGGATCGTCCTTATACAGGCCTGCCCCGCTGTTGTCGACGGTGATCTCCTCCCAGGCGGGATTGCTGCCGGGGAACGATTTCGAGTAGATCAGCCGCGGCGAGCTGTCGGAGCCGTTGGGGCGGCGAAAACCGTTCCGGCAGCCAGGAGAAAGACGGTCAGACCCCTCACGCCCGGGCCTCCAGCGCGAGGAATGGAGCGTGAGTCGCGTGACAGATAGCGATCGCAAGGGCGTCGCTCGCGTCTTCCGAGGCCGGGGGCCGCGCCAGACGCAGCAGGGAAGCGACCATCTGCTGCACCTGCGATTTTTCGGCGCGTCCGTAGCCGACTACGCTCATCTTGACCTCGAGGGGAGAATATTCGGCCAGCGCAACCGACGCTTCGGCGATCAGAAGCAGCGCCACGCCACGCACGTGCGAAAGCTTCAGCGCACTCCGGGCGTTCACAGAGAAAAAAACTTCTTCGACGGCGGCGGAGTCTGGCCGGTATTCCGCGATCAGAGTGCGCAGCGAGCACGCAATGTTGCGCAGCCGATGCTCAAGCGGGTCACGCGTCGAGGAGCGGATGCAGCCGGCGGCGACCATCGAATGCGCGCGGCCATCGCTGTCGATGATGCCATAGCCGGTCCGCTCGGTTCCGCAATCGATTCCCAATACCCGCATTGGCCGGGCGTCCGCCTTTGCTCTCTGATTTATGCCAGCGCTTCGACTTCTTCTTCGCTTACGTCGAAGTTGGAGTAGACGTTCTGTACGTCATCGTGCTCTTCGAGCGCATCGCTCAGCTTCATCATGCCCTGTGCCGATTTGCCTTCGAGCTTCATCAGATTCCGCGGAACCATCGCCACTTCCGCCGAAACCGTTTCGATCTTCGCGTTCTGAATCGCTTCGAGAACTTTTTCGTGCATCGAAGGATCGGAGATCACTTCCCACGAATCGCCGCTGTCTTTCAGATCTTCCGCGTCGGCCTCGAGAATCAGATTCATCAGCTGGTCTTCGGTCGCGTTTTCCTTATCGATGACGATCTGGCTCTTGCGATCAAACATCCATGCGACGCTGCCCTGTTCGCCCAGGTTCCCGCCATTCTTGGAAAACATATGCCGGATTTCGCTCACGGTCCGGTTGCGATTGTCTGTTGCGACTAGAACGAGAACCGCGGCTCCGCCGGGGCCGTAACCTTCGAACATGACTTCATCGATCTGGCCGCCTTCGAGTTCGCCCGTGCCGCGCATGATCGCCTTCTTGATGTTGTCCGAAGGCATGGAAACGTTCTTGGCGGCAAGGATGGCGGTGCGCAGGCGAGGGTTGCCGTCCGGGTCGCCACCCGAACGCGCTGCAATCTGGATTTCTTTGATGAGTCGGGTGAACGTTTTACCACGCTTGGCATCGAGGGCGGCCTTTTTGTGTTTGATCGTCGCCCACTTGGAATGACCTGACATTTGAGAAACTCCGGGAGAATAAACCGGTGCGTAAGCTCGCGGACCGGTGGAAGATTCCTAACATGCCAGCATACCAAATCGCGCTGGCAGTCGATTTTGGCGGCTGGTTTTGAGCGTGGGCTACTCTCGCCGGAAAAATTGGCCGATGGAGCGGGTGGCTTGCCGCGTCCGGTGCTCGTTTTCGATCAGGGCGAAGCGCACGAAGCCTTCGCCCATCGGCCCGAAGCCGATGCCCGGCGAGACCGCTACCAGCGCCTTTTCCATGAGCAGCTTCGAAAATTCGAGCGAGCCCGAGAGCCTGGTAGCGCTCCGGCATCGGCGCCCACAGGAACATGGTGCCGCGCGGCGACTCGACCGGCCAGCCGGCCCGGCAGAGTCCGTCGACCAGCACGTCGCGGCGCTTCTGGTAGATTTCGCAGATCTTCTCGGTCTCGTCGTCGCACTCGCGCAGCGCGATGATGGAGGCGATCTGAATCGGCTGAAACACGCCGTAATCCAGATAGCTCTTGATGCGCGCCAGAGCGGCGATCATCTTCGCGTTGCCCAGACAGAATCCAACGCGCCAGCCCGCCATGTTGTAGCTCTTCGACATGGAGAAGATCTCGACCGCGATGTCCTTCGCGCCCGGCAACTTCGAGGATGCTGGGCGGCTTGTAGCCGTCGAAGCCCAGATCGGCATAGGCGAAATCGTGGACGATCAGGGTGCCGTGTGCCGCGCCAGATCGCACGATTTCTGGTCATGAACTCCAGGTCCACGCACGTCGTGGTCGGATTGTGCGGAAACGAGATCAGCAGCATCTTGGGCGGTTTCGGCGACTCGCGGTAGAGCTCCTCCAGCCGTCCCAGGAAGGTCTCGGCGTCCGGCATCGGCAGCATGCACGCGTGGCCTTCGGCCATGATGACGCCGTATTGATGAATCGGGTAGGCGGGGTTCGGCGACACCACGACGTCGCCGGGTCCGATGATGGCGAACATCAGGTGCGCGAGCGCGTCCTTGGCGCCGATGGTGACGATGGCTTCCGTGTTCGGGATCGAGATCGACGTTGTGCTGGCGCTTGTAGCGCTTGACGATTTCCTCGCGCAGATGCTGGAATGCCGCGCGACACGGAGTAGCGGTGATTGCGGGGATTGCGCGCCGCTTCGATCAGCTTGTCGACGACGACGCGGCGGCGTGGCGCCGTCCGGATTGCCCATGCCGAGATCGACCACGTCCAGCTGTGCGGCCCGCGCCTTTGCCTTCATCTCGTTGATGACGGCGAAGACGTAGGGCGGCAGCTTCTGGATGCGGTAAAAGTTCTCGTTTGGTTCGGACATGGAAACTTCATTTTAATGCGTCGCAGCGCATATTGGACAAAGCATGGCGGACAAAGTGCCGCTGAGTAGGGGCGTGGTAAATTGGAATATTCGTTGCCTTCCTCTGGTCCCCATCGTCTAGAGGCCCAGGACATCGCCCTTTCACGGCGGTAACGAGGGTTCGAATCCCTCTGGGGACGCCAATTTTCACAAACTGCCGATCCGCACGTTCTCTAACGCACAGCGACTTCTCGTGCACTGCCCCGCGGCCACGTAAAATGGGGCGAGATATGAAAAACGATACAAAAACCGACCAGCCTTTCCTTACCGACGTCAAGGAACTGCGATCCCGCGCGCGCGCCAGTCTTGATAAAGGCGCCGTAACGCCCGCTTACCTGGGTGATGTCAAGCAGACGATCGATATCCTGCAGAGCGTTCTCGCGACGGAGATCGTGTGCGTGCTGCGCTACACGATGAACGCGATCGCCGCCACGGGTATCTCGAGCGAGGGCGTGAAAGACGAGTTCAACCAGCACGCCAAAGAGGAGACTGGGCACATGAAAATGGTCGCCGAGCGCATCAATCAGCTTGGCGGCACACCGAACTTCAATCCGGAGGGTCTTGCCACCCGATCGGCATCACAATATTCCGAAGGCGGGCAATCTGGTCGAGATGATCAAGGAAAATCTGGTCGCCGAGCGCATCGCCTGCGAGCATTATCGCGAACTGATCCGCTTTTTTGCCGATAAGGATCCAACCACGCGCGTGATGATGGAAGGCATCCTGACCAACGAAGAGGAGCATGCGAACGATATGCACGATCTGCTTGTAGCGCATGAAGGCAGGCCGATGCTGCCGAGCAACGGCTGACCAACCTCCGGCCGCGGGCGGCGAAATTCTCACCACGCCGCCAAATTACTCTTTGACCGCAATGCGAATGGTCAGATTACGTTCAATCAAGGAATTGGGCAGCGCACCAGCGCCAGCGGGGCACAACTCGGGTGGTGATCGACCCGGAATCTCGGGCCGAACTCGCCACTCCGAATTTTTCTACTCCGGGTTTTACTACTCTTTGGTGTAGCTGAACTTATTGACCCCGCCGCCGCCCTTTCGTCCGTTTTGCGCGGCGCCCGGGGCAGGCGTGCTCGACATTTCATCGGTATAGTGCTTGCCGTCTTCCGAAATGGTCCAGACATCGTGCCATTTCGTGCCATTCGCCTGGGTGGTATCCACAGTCAGGACCTTCCCGTCCATAGTTCCGATCGCTGTGGAGCCGGCCCAAAAACCTTTATCCATCGACACGGTACTGCCGTCGGTGGGGTACTTGCGAATCATGATCGTTTCAGGCGCACCGTTGCGGCCGGGTATATGCTCGGTCATCACGACCACTTTTCCCTCGAGTGCCAGTTCACGGGTCATGGTGGGGGTGCCGGGATCGCTCTTCCAGGTGCCCACGAAGCCTTCCGGTTCCGGGCGCGCGGCCAATAGAATCGCTGCGGTAGCCAGCAACAAGGCCGGATAAATCACTCTCTTCATAACCGTCTCCTTCGGGTCAGTCGACCGGGCTCATCGCACCGGCCTGTGGTCGCACAGATGTCCCACCGTTAAGGCCATCGCGTGCCTCCAGGCCGCAGTGTTATTTGTATATCACAACATACTGTGGTTTCAGCGCTTGCTCGCCGCCATCCGGTGAAGACCACACCATGAGTCGGCAACGGCTGATCCCACGCTGACCATGGTCGATTTTTCTACGCCAGCACTGGTAACACTCGGGTTGGTGAGCGCACATGGTGTTGTGCAGGCGACCTGCAGCGGAAAGGAACATTTCATGGCTGGAAAACAAACTCCTGACGGGAAAAAGGTGCACATCTACCCAACCCCACCAAAGGATTTCGACCCGTTCGCGGCCACCGAGAAGGACCTGATGAAGCACGGGTTACCCTTGCGGCCTGACGCCCGGACGCAGCCTGGGATGGCCGCGCTCTGGGATCGGCTGGCATCCCGCTACCGGTACTTCGACCATATCGAGCCGCAGCCCGATACCACCACAGCGGCCAGGAAGGCGGTCACGCCCCACGGACTGGGTCCGGACCCCATCGAGTCTTGCGGCTATCAGCTCCTCAGCTCCGCGGCCGCGCCATTCACGGCCCTGTTCGTTACATTTACGGTCCCCGACCTGCAATTCACCGCCAGCCCACTCGGTGTCGACTACTTCCACACCTTCGTCGGTCTCGGCTTCCTGGATCTCCACGTCGAGATGACCGTCGACACTGCACAGAACGTAACCAGTCAGATCTGGGCACAAAGCGTTGGGAACATCAATTTACCGGTACGCCCGGGCGATGTGATCAGCGCCTCCCTCTGCCTTCAGACCAACCAGGCCGGCACAGCGTCGTACTTCCTGACCAACGAGACCACAGCACAGACGATCAACTTCACGGTACCCACCGGGTTCCCGCCTGCCGTCGCGGTCAACGCGGGCGTCACTCGCAGCTGGCCGCTCAACCAGCCGTTTCCCCCGCTCGCCCGTTTCGGCGTCGTCTATTTCGACGAAATCAGCGCCTACACGACGAGTGGCCATCAGTCGCTCACGTCGGGTCAGGCCATCACTATGGTCGACCAGAACAACAGGACCCTCGCCGAGCCCGTCAAGCTCACCGACTACGCCTTCAAGACCTTGTTTATAGCGGCCTGATCGTCTGGTTGCCAGGTCAAGTCTGATGAAAGATGGCGATATCAGTTGGGCAGTCGGCAACCATTCTGACTTCTGACTTCTGACTTCTGACTCGACCTGACTCCTGACTCCTGACTCCTGACTCCTGACTCCTGACTTCCTTATTTGCTCGCAAGGTTCTGGTTAAACCAGGCGATCGTGCGTTCCAGAAGATCCTTTATGTCCGCCGGTTTGCGGATCGCGTGGCCCTCGCCGGGATACACCACCAGCTGCGTTTTCACCCCAAGCGTCTTCAGCGCATGCCAGAACTCATAGGATTGCGGTGCGGGGCATTCGGCGTCACTGTCGCCTACCGCAATCAGCGTAGGGGTCTGGACGTTACGGATAAAGTTAATCGGCGAACTGCGCGCGTAGACCGACGGGTTGTTATAAACCGTCGTTCCAAAGTAGGGAATCATCCACTGATCGATAAGGTTTTCGCCGTAGTAGCTTTGCCAGTTCGAGATGCCCGCGCCGGCGACCGCGGCGCGAAAACGATGCGTTTGGGTCACCGCCCACATGGTCATGTAGCCGCCGTAGCTCCATCCCGCAATTCCAAGCCGCTCAGGATCGACGGGCAGCGTCTTGATAACGGTATCGAGGCCGAGCAGAATATCCCGCAAGTCTCCCTGACCGAAGTCCTGGACGTTGTCTCGCGTAAACTCTTCGCCGGCCCCGAAGCTGCCGCGCGGATTTGGAAAAAGCACGAAGTAACCCTGGCTCGAAAGCAATGTCATGTCCCACGATCCCGGCCATGCGGGCTTCTTGGCGGCGGCGGGTCCGCCATGCACGGAAACCACCAGCGGGTACTTCTTCGCCGGATCGTAATTCACGGGATAAAGCAGCCAGCCCTGCACGTCGAAGTCGTCGCTGCGCCAGTGCACATTTTCGCTGCGGCCCCACAGCGGTTTCAGGGCATCGTTGGCATGCGTTCTCTGTGTCCATTGATTCAGAGAACCGGCCCATACTTCGGGCGCAAGCGTCCAGGAACTGCGGATGGAGGCCAGTGTACTTCCGTCGCTCGATACGGAAATCACACCGTCGCCCGCTTTAAGGGATTCTTCGCCGGTCCAGAGCGTCTCAGCGACGCGACTGGTCGGGTCGATCGTGGAAACTGCTGTACCCCCGTTGACGGTTTCGGCGAACAGAATCTTCCCGGAAGGGAGCCAGCGGATATCGTTGGGCGAGCTTTTGCGTTGCGGCGTCAGGTCATGCGCCGGGCTGTCCCCGGCTGCGGGAACCATGTAGATGTCACCGCCGGTCGAGCCCTCATCGCTCATCAGCCCGCCGATGAGGGCGATCTGCTTCCCGTCGGGAGACCAACGGGGCCGGGCGATCTGAAACGGCGCCTTGAAGACCTGCTTAATATCCCCCGACGCAACCGGGATTGTGTAGAGCTGCGCGACCCACCAGTTGTTATCGCCGTTGCCGGTGGCAGCGGAGAACGCCAGACGGCTGCTGTCGGGCGCCCAGTCATATTCATAAACGTAAAGGTCATCGGGAGAGATTGGCTTTGCTTTGCCGGAATGGGGATCAACCAGCGTCAGGCGCTGTTCGTAAATGTGCTCTTCGACCACCCCGGATTCTTTGGTCGAAGGTTCGAGCGGCCCGGCAGCCCGAGGCGCATTTTCGGTGAAGAGAAGCCCGATTGTCTTGCCGTCGGGCGCCCAGCTGACGCTGTCGAGAAAGCCAGTCAGGGTCGTGAGCTTATGCGCCGGCTTGCCGGGACTATCGATCGCACCTATGTAGAGTTGGAGTTGTCCCGGCTTCTCGACGTCAGAAAGGAAAGCGAGCTGCCGGCTATCGGGCGACCAGGCGAGGCTCTTCATCTGATGCGGCACATCCGATGAAGAAAACTTCTGCGCCGCGGCGCCGGGTTTCGCGAGATCGAGCAGGAAAATCTCCGAATTGCGCGTTGCCGTGTTGTCCTTGTTACGAAGATTCACCGTCCACGCGACGTAATGACCGTCGGGAGAGACCGCGGTCTCGCCATATTGGGTCGTGCCGGAAACCGTGGAGAGCAACTGCGGAACAGTTTGCGCGAACGACGGAATGCAGGCGAAAGCGGTCAGCAGCAGAGTGCGGGCAAACACACCTCAAGTGTAACTGCGTGCGGGATAATAACGGATCGAAACATCGACATGAAAATCGCACCCTACGCGTCATGGAAATCGCCCATTACATCGGATCTCATTGTGGCGCAATCGATCGGCCTGTCGGAAGTACGGCTGGACGGGGATGACATTTACTGGCTGGAGTCCCGGCCGCACGAGGGCGGCCGATGCGTGGTCGTGCGTTACGTCAAAGGAAGCAGTACGGGCGAGGATTGCAATCCGGATCCGTTCAACGTGCGCACGAGCGTGCATGAGTATGGCGGCGGGGCCTGGACCGTGGCCGGGGGAACCCTCTTTTTCTCGCACTACACCGACGGCCGGCTCTACCGGATGGAACACGGGGGGCACTGGCCTTATCCGCTTACGCCCGAGGGTCCGTGGCGGTTTGCCGATGGCCTGGTCGATCTGAAGCGCCGGCGTTGGATCGGAGTACGGGAGGATCACAGCGCCGGAACGGCAGCGCCCGACAACGCGCTGGTGTGGATCGACATCGACCACGGTTCCATCGACAACGGCGGCAATGTAGTGGCGTCCGGGCACGACTTTTATTCTTCGCCGCAACTCTCCCCTGACGGCCGGTGGCTGGCGTTTCTCGCCTGGGATCATCCCAATATGCCATGGACGGGAACCAGTCTTTATGTGGTGCAGCTCGGCACGGATGGCATGCCCGGCGGAGAACCGCTTTTGATCGCGGGAGGTCCCGACGAGTCGATCTTTCAGCCCGCATGGGCTTCCGATGGGGCGGCGCTCTTCTTCGTTTCCGACCGCTCGGGATGGTGGAACCTGTACCGGCAGAAATCGCGGTCGCCGGCGGAGGCGCTGGCGCCAAGGGAGGCGGAGTTCGGGCAGCCGCAGTGGGTCTTCGGGATGTCGACGTATGCGTTCGCCGGAAACGACGTGATTTGTTCGTACGTTTCGAACGGGATCGGACATCTGGCCTCCATCGATCTGACGCAGGCGGATGGCGCCGGGGGTGGATTTAAAGCGCTGGACGTTCCCTTTACCGATTTCTCGTCGATGCGCGCGCGCGGGAGCCGGGTGGTGTTTCGGGGCGGTTCGGCCGTGAAACCCGCGAGCATCGTGCTGCTGGACTTGTATTCGCGAGAGACCGAGGTTCTGAAGACGTCGACCAGCGTGGCGGACGATCCGGAGCTGGCGAAATATTTCAGCGAGGCGCAGGGCATCGAATTTCCGATCGACCACGAGAAGACCGCCTTCGGACTTTACTATCCGGCGCACAATCCCGATTACGAGGCGCCCGAGGGCGAGCGGCCTCCGTTGCTGGTGAAGTGTCATGGCGGCCCTACGGCCGCGGCCAGCAGTACGCTTGACCTGAGAATTCAATTCTGGACCAGCAGAGGCATCGCAGTGCTCGACGTGAATTACGGCGGCAGCACGGGCTATGGCCGCGAATATCGCGAGCGGCTGAATTCGCGATGGGGCATCGTCGATGTGGACGATTGCGTGAATGGCGCGCGGTTTCTGGCGGAACACAACCTGGTCGATGGGGACCGGTGCGTGATCACCGGCGGCAGCGCCGGGGGGTACACGGTTCTGGCTGCGCTCACCTTCCGCAGTTTCTTTCGCGGCGGGGCGAGCCATTACGGGGTGAGCGATCTTGCGGTGCTTGCGGAGGACACGCATAAGTTCGAAGCGCGTTATCTCGATTCCCTGGTCGGACCTTATCCGGAGAAAGCGGATGTGTACCGGGAGCGGTCGCCGCTTGCACATGTCGATAAGCTTTCCGTGCCGGTGATTTTCTTCCAGGGCGATGAGGATATGGTGGTGCTGCCGAACCAGACCGAGATGATGGTGGAGGCATTGCGGAAGAAGGGTACGCCAGTGGGTTACCTACTGTTCTCGGGCGAGCAGCACGGTTTCCGTAAGGCGGAAAACATCAAGCGGGCGCTGGACGCGGAGCTTTATTTCTACGCGGTCAATGTGTTCCGGACCGGATTGACGTTTTGACTCCAAATACAATGAAAAGGTCATGAGCTGTACTCATCTAAGCCAGATCAAGCAGGTAAAGCCGCATACGCGCGGTTGCGAAGAGTGTCTGAAAATGGGCGACACATGGGTTCACCTGCGGCTCTGCATGAATTGCGGGCATGTCGGCTGCTGTGATTCCTCAAAAAACAAGCACGCGACGAAACACTTCCACGCGACGACGCATCCGATCATGAAGTCGATCGAACCCGGTGAGGATTGGGGCTGGTGTTACGTCGACCAGGTTGAGCTCGACTTTGAGTAAGGTTTCGGCAACCGTCAAAACCTGGGCTATCCTTCTCGTATTCCTGGCGCTGAAAGCCGGCGGCAATTCTTCCATGGCCGTCGGAATGAAGCAGGTGCCCGAGCGGATGTCGATTGATCCCTCTCTTTATCTCCACGCGATGCTCAATCCATTCGTCGCTCTCGGCATTGTGGCGCTGATCCTTTCCCTGCTTACGAGGATGGCGCTGTTCAGCCTGGCCGACCTGAGTTTTGTCCTTCCCGTTACCGCAATCGGATATGTGATTGCGGTGCTGATCGGAAAGGTCTTTCTCCACGAGACGGTCACGTCTCAGCGATGGCTGGGAACACTACTGATCTTTCTCGGGGCGGCGCTGGTCGGGTCGACTTCCCGTAACACCACATCATGAGAACGACATCATGAGGTGGATCCTGGTAGCCGCGATGGTCGGCGCCACGGTCGTCAGCGATCTGCTGCAGAGTCACGAGATGAAGCAGGCCGGCGAGCAATCAGTGAGCGCGCGCGGCATGGCGCGATTGCTTCAGACGATCGCCAGACGTCGCTTGCTGATTCTCGGGATTGCGGGCAATGCGGTGTCGTTCTTTGCTTTTATGGCGCTGGTGCAATCAGAGCCGCTGAGTTTCGCGGTTCCGGTATCGTCGGCCAGCTTTGTGCTCGAGACGCTGCTGGCGAAGTTTGTCCTACAGGAGCGTATCGGTCTGCGAAGAGCTATGGGCACGCTGGCCGTGATGGCCGGCGTACTGCTGGTTGCCCGATAAGGAGCCGCTCGGTAACGCGGGAACCAGCTGGCCGTTGCGGATGTAGTAATCGGCGCCGCGCCACCGGATGCTGTTGCGCCCGAAGCTGAACAGCCAGAGGGCGAACGCCAGGGCATCCCAAACGGGAATCAGCGGCATTTGCTTCCAGAGGAGCCGCTGGCGCAAGCCGTGAATTCCGATGATCCACGTCATCGCCATCCGCAAGCAACAGATAGCCGCCAAGATAGACGACGGCGACCGGCAGCCGAAGGATGCACCGCGATGGCGGCGGAGCGACCAGGGCAACCCGAGCGTCAGCAGCAGGCCGAGATGTCCCCACGGACGCATGTGGCGCATCACGACGATCCACCGCAGCCGCTTGTGGATCAGATCGCGCAGCGATCCGTAGTCGCAGACGGTGTCGATCGCGTAGCGAAGCAGCACCACTTCGTAACCCTGCTCGGCGATCAGGCGGCCCACCAGAAGGTCGTCCGCGGGGCGATTCTCGAGAACCGGATAGCCGCCGAATCCGTTCAGCCGCGTGCGCGTTGTCGCGATGGTCGGCCCGAGCGCGAACTTCATCCCTTCGAGCTGCCAGTCGACCAGAACGCCCGCGTAGAAATCGGACATCATGCCGACGCACTGCAGATGGTCGGTCGCGGTGTTCGTTTCAATGGGCACGTAGAGGCACGTAACCGCGCCGACTTTCGGATCGCGCAGAGGCGCCGTGACCTGGCGGAGATAATCCGGACGCACGCGAACGTCGCTATCGCTGATCACCACCACTTCGTGGGAGGCTTCGTTCACCAGCCGCGCAAGCTTGGCGACTTTGTCGTTGACGGCGATACGCCCCGAGCCGTAAAGGACGCGGATGCTGCGGTCCGGGAAATCGCGGGTCAGCCTGGCGAGAACCGACTGAATCACCTGGTCATCGGGATCGATGCACAAAACGATTTCGTATTCCGGATAATCCAGGCGGCAAAAACTGGCGAGGTTCTCGTAGGCGTCCGGATCGAGTCCCCGAATCGGTTTCAGGATGCTGACTGGCGGCAGGAAAGCGGGATCCGGCCGGCTGGCGCGGCTGCCGGAAATAGCGCCACGCGCTATAGATGACGATGACGTAGTAAATAAACGGTATTGCCGCAATTGCGAGGAAAATGGCTCTGGCGTGCGGCATCATCACCTTGACTACCGGATGGTTCGTAAGAAGCAGCTTGCCTCCGCTTTGGGAAACAATCGTCAGCCGTTCAGGTTTCACGAGAGCCTTCAGACGCTCGGCAGATTTCTTCGGTGATCACGAGATAGTAGCGATCCGGTCCCAGCCACAATGTTTTCCACTCGTGCGTCGTCGACAAAGACATCCGGTGCGCCCGGCGCATAAGACCCGTACACAAGATTGTTGAACCGGCCGTTCAGCAGAAGGACGCGGCTCTTATTTTCAGCGTTTGTATAAAAGAAGACCGACGAGAAGGTGTAGTAGTGGTGGTCGACGATCAGCTTGCCCGGGGGCGCATGAAGCAACGCCTCCGCGAGCGGCCGCGAAGAGAGATACGGATCGAACGCCGCCATCGCGATACGCGCGGCCTGAAAGAACAGGATCGCCATCAGAGCTGTGGACAGAAACGCCCGCTGGCCTTTGGCTCGAAAGGTCCCGACTGCTCCCAGGAGAAACGCCGCGGCGGCGAGGAGCAGCGGCAGGCGCAGATAGGCAAACGACGCGATCGTCAGGTCTTCCATGTGGCCGAGCGAAAGCTTGTAGGCTCCGGGATTCGAACTGAGCGCGGCTGAAATATCGCCGGGCGTAGGGAAATTCCACGACAAGGCGAAAAGCGTAAGCACCGCCGCTGCGGCGGCTGATGAAAATTCCGCAGAGGACGCGCGTCCCGTAGCGGATCCAGTTGCCTCCCGCCGCCATCGCCGATCCGAGCAGCAGCGCGAGCGCCGGATAGCACGGCATCGAATAGTATTCCTGCGTGGTCGAGAAGGTGAAGAAGACCAGGATGAAGCCGGTCCAGCAGAGAGCCAGCAGGCGGGCTTTGCCGGCGCGGTCCACCGGCTTGAAGTTCAGTTTCGCAACAGCCGGAAAGTAGACGCTCCAGGGAAACAGCCACAGCAGATGGAAGCGCCAGAAGTAGAGGCGCGGCACCGTGTCGTAGTCGCGCGGATAGCGCATGTTCAGGAAGCGGAGCAGTTGCTCGTTCATGAAGTAAAACCAGAGAAAGCCGTGATATTCGCCCGGCGCGCTGCGCATCGTGAAGTCGAAATACGGCGGATTCCGCAGCGTGGCGATAATGTGCCAGGGCGCGGCGATCAGCAGGACAATAAGAAGTCCGCTGAACGGATGAAGAGCTTTCCAGACCTTTGCGCTGAACAGCTGCCTCGTCACCGCGAGATAAACCAGGACCGCGCCGACCGGAAACACGACGCCGATCAGGCTCTTGAACAAGAGGCTGATTCCCAGGCTTGCCGCCATGACGAACGCCCACCATCGCGGGTGTTTCTCCGTCTCGTCGATGACGCGCAGGAAGGCCCACAAGAGTAAGCGCGATGCTCGCGGTGAGCATCACGTCGGGAATCAGAATGCGGGTGAAGAGAAAAAGGCCGAAACACGTCGAGATGCACAGACCCGCGTAGAATCCCGCGCGGCTTCCGAAGGCCCACATTCCAAACGCCGTGGTCAGCCACGCCAGGACAATGGCAGCGAGCACGATCGGGAATGCGGGCGGCCCAGTCGGTTGCGCCGAAGACTTTATAGGACTCGGCGATCATCCAGTAGATGAGCGGCGCTTTTTCAAGATACGGAACGCCGTCCAGCCGGGCGGTCACCCAATCGCCGGACGTCAGCATGTTGCGCGCGATCTGCGCCTGCACCGCGTCCACATCGTCCATCAGCGAAGGAGGCGAAATCATGCAGCCCGCGTAGACCGCGGCGGCAATGAGCAGAACGATAAGGTAGAAGTGAAAACGTTTTCCATTGACCGGCGCGGCGTCCTGGCCGTCGCCCTGGTCTGAATTCGCCATTTTTTCATCCAGAAGAACAGTGTCATCAGTCCCCAAAGGTGATAGCCCAGGTTGGCGCGCCGTTCGATATGGGCTTGCATACAAGCCTCGATTTCCGGTATCTGAAAGAAGTCTCCATGTTCGGCGGACGCGAATGCCACCGCTTCTTCAAGCAAGGGCCTGAGCGGGCCGCGGAACCAGTCATGAGCGGGAATGTCAAAGCCGATTTTCTTTCTGTTGAGTATCGCGGCAGGTAGTTTGCCGTGCATCAGGTGCCGCAGAATCACCTTTTGCGTGGAGCCCTGAATCTTCATGCCGGCGGGAAGCGAGTTCGCGAATTCCACGATGCGATGATCCAGAAACGGCGGCCGCACTTCGACCGAATGCGCCATGCTCGTGTGATCCACTTTGGTCAGAATATTATCCGGCAGAAAGTATTTCTGATCGAACCAGAGGTAACTGGAGATTCCGCCGGATTCGCCTTGAGGACCGATTCCAGGTCTTCCACGACGCAATCGAGCGCGGGCGGCAATGCCTGCTGCACCAGAGAACGCTTCTCTTCGTCGCCGAACGTTCCGCCCCAGTAGACATGGGCTCGCGCCGCCGGCATCAGGCAGCCTTCCAGAAAGCGCTTCAGCTTGTATTCGAACCCGATCTTCTCATTGGATACCGGCCAGCGCCGGGACAGCCGCGAGCAGGGACTCCAGCAAGGGCCGCGGTAATCGCCGAACCCTGCCCGCGAGCAGGCTGGCGCGATGCGTCAGGTATCCGCCGAACAATTCGTCCGCGCCTTCTCCGCTCAGCGCCACCGTCGCCGTCTCGCGGGTCATGCGCGACAGAAACCACACCGGCAGCGCGCCGGAATCCGCATTCGGCTCATCGCAGTAATACGCGAGCTCATGAATCGCCTGCGGCAGATCCTGCCCGGGGTTCAGATCGAATTCGGTGTGCTCGGTTCCGTAGCTGCTCGGCTACTTCGCGTACGTAGCTCGCTTCGTCGAAGCTTCGTCCGTGAAACGTGATGGAAAACGTCTTCAGAGGCGAGCGCGGATTCCTGCGCGGCGTAATGCACAAGGCTGGACGAATCGAGTCCGCCGCTGAGCCAGACGCCCAATGGCACGTCCGATTGCAGGTGTTCCCGCACCGACTGCTTCAACAGGCGGTCCAACTCCGCTTCGGCCGCTTCCTGTGGGTCCGAGTTGCTGTATTGCCCCGCGGCAGATGCCAGTACCGCTCGATGTTGACCAGCCCCGCGGCGCCACTCCAGCCACTGGCCCGGAAGCAGCTTCTCGATGCCCTCCACCAGCGTCCAGGGCGCCGGCACATAGTTCAGCGAAAGATAGCAATCAAGACCATCGAGGCTCAACTCAGCGCTCGATCTCGGGATGAACCAGGATGGCCTTCAGTTCGGAGCCGAAGTACAGATCGTCGCCGCGACGCGCGATGTAGAGCGGCTTGATCCCCATGCGGTCGCGAGCCAGCACCAGGCGACGTTCGGACTCGCTCCAGAGCGCCACCGCGAACATCCCGCGCAGGCGCGAGAAGCATTCCGTGTCCCATTCGATAAACGCGTGGAGAACGGTCTCGGTATCGGTGTGCGAGCGGAAGCGATGACCGCGTTGCTCCAGTTCCCGGCGCAGTTCGAGGTGATTGTAGATCTCGCCGTTGAAGACGATAACCGTGCGGCGTTCTTCGCAGACGATGGGCTGGTCGCCGCCATCGATGTCGATGATCTTCAGACGCGCGGCGCCCAGCGAAACTGCTTCCGACTCAAAGACGCCCTGCTGGTTCGGACCGCGATGGCTTAGAGTCGCAACCGCTTTCTGAATTCTACCGGTCTCGGCACGGTTTGCGTGCGTAAAGCCGGCTATGCCGCACAATTAGTAACTCCGTCTCATCGATAGTTCCGGGACCTTCAGCGGACACGTTCTGCCCCAACGAGCCAAACCGCTCCGGGCAACTTTACTCCAGTATCCGAATTGTACGATGCGAAGGCGCGCCGGATCGACTCGAGTGCTGCGTTGCGAACCTTATCCGGTTGGCCCTCAAGCGCCCTTCTGGCCGGACCTGTCCCGGTTGCCTGCAGCGCAGCGTCGTCGAGCGTGCCGCCGGGCGCCATCTCGATCGTAATGTCCAGCGGGGTGAAAGCAGGCGTGGTGAACCCCGCCGTCGTCAGGATTCGTGTTACGCGATTCGTGTCGCCGAACGCAAACGGTCCGGGCTCTTCCGGACCAGGCGGGGGCAACCGCGGCACATGCTCATAGACCGCTTGCAGCGGAACCCGGAGCCAGGGGTTTTCCTCAATGGGACGCCAGCATGCGAAGCGAAGGCGACCACCCGGAGCCAGGCCGATGGCGAGGTTCGCGAATGCGGCCACAGGATCGCCGAAGAACATCACTCCAAAACGCGAAGTAATCAGATCGGCGTTCAACCCCTGAAAAGACAGTTCCGCGGCGTCACCCAGGAGGCAACTGGTATTCGAGAATGCCCCAAGACGCTCTCTGGCGACTGCGAGCATCGGTTCGGAAACATCGACCACGACCAGACGACCGGAAGGGCCCACTACGCGAGCAAGTTCGATGGCCAGAGTTCCGCAGCCGCAGCCGACCTCGATTACGGTTGTTCCGGCTGCCGGCGCGGCGAATGCCAGCAGCGGTCCCGTAACGGGAGCGAGCATGCGATCGAGACGGTCCTGCTCGCGCGTCCAGAATTCGCCGTCGATTCCGTTCCAACGCGCACGCTGCTGTTCGTTGAAAGTCTGGGCGGGAGTCATAAGCGGATGTTCCGATTGTAATTCGATCAGATAATAGTCAGTGAGATGAAACTTGCGTTGTGCGCCACCGCCCTTTTGTGTTTATCGTCCTTGCTGAGTCTTGCTGCCAGCTGGTCGGGATTCCTGGTTGATGCGCGATGCTACGAGAACAGAGAACGCAACGTCAATCCAACGGATACTCTCACCGCCGTCGACCGGGATCAGAATTCCGAGCTTCGCTATTGCGCCCCGAACGTAAAGACGAAAGCCTTCGCTCTGGTCGAACAGGACGGCTCGATTTTCACGCTCGATTCCGGCGGGAATACCAAAGCCATCGAACTCGTCCGCGCCGCGGGCAAAAAATCGTCGTTCGTTGTTGCCGTAACGGGTGAAGCGAAGAAGAACACGATCACGGTGGATTCGATCTCTGTAGCTCACTAGACGCGTCCCCGCTGACTGCTAAGCTGTCGATGTGCGCAAAATCGCTGCGGCACGCCGTCTCTGTCCGTGATCCCCGTCCGGTCCGGATCTGTCGAAGCACGTCCTTCGCCGGCTGTGGGCAAGCACAGGAGGCTCTGTGGAGATCGGGACACGCGAGGCCATTTCGGACGGCCGTGATACGGAACTGGTCCGGTACATCAATCTGAAGCTGGCGGCGCTCGGTCAGCCCGTAAGCCAGACGGCGGACTCCGAGTTCAGCGAAATCGCGGGTCCGCTGCTCCGGAACTACTACCAGAAGAGTCAGCTGCTCGGCGAACGTCTCTGTCCCGTCGACGCGCGCATCCAGGCGTTCCTCGATTCTTACCTGAAGGGCACAGCTCTGAACGGCAGAGTCCCGCGGTTGCCCTCTCAGACTCTGGTTCTCGATCGTCCCGGCATGGCGCGTGTTGTCTCACTGCCCCCCGAGTCCGATCTCCTTGCTTCGCCCTATGTGAAGTCCTACCGGATCCGGCAAGGCATCCTGCACAACCCGCGCAGCGACCGCCGAACGACGAAGGGCATTTTCCACATCGTCGAGGGCGGGATGCCGATTCCCGACGATAAGATCGCAGTTCCGAAGGTCGCGTTCGCATCGCTGCTGGCGCGCGCTCTCACGCCACCGCGCGAGGTGCTGGAACTGCCTTTCAGCGCGAATCAGGAACAAAAGGTTCGATTGTTTGTCTCGCTGCTGCTGCGCCCGATGGTCTGTCCCGCTACGGGTTCCGAACCGGCGAAGTCAATGGAAATGCGCTTTTTCGCGCCCGCCAGCCTGGTCAGCAATCTGGATTTCGTCGAAACGAATTTTCGGCAACGCGGGTGACCCGGATCTTCCCGAAAACGACTGCGGCGCTCGACGTGATGCACTGGACCGGCCACACCGGCTGCGTGATCGTGGCGCCGCACCTCGAGGGAGTGAAGAAGAAAGAGGTTGGCCTGCCGCATTATGAGCGAGGCCACCGAGCGCCAGCGCCGCGACGGCATGTGCTGGCGCTCCGAGGACGAGATCTATAACGACGGAGTCGCTTTCAAACTGGCCTGCCGCGACCATCGCGGCGTAATGGTGACGATCCTCGCCGACAACTATTACGGCTATTGCAAGAAAGAAGTCAAGACGCAGATCAGTTACGCGGCGAATCTGTACGGCATGTGCGAGGAGGAACACGCCGGCGGCGCTCTCGCCTTTCCGGCGTACGTGCTCGGGCAGCAGTTCTTCGCCGGCCGCACCGTTCTTACGAAGAAAGTTACTTTCGATCAGGCGATGCGCTGGCTGGGGTCGCGCGTTGACGTCAAACCCGAACGCTACGCCGTCGATCGCCAGTTTCCGTCGATCAAGTACGTGCCGGAAAATGCGGAGTTCCGCGTTGCGCGACGGCGCCGTCAAGTGGCAGCTATCCGGCGGCGAATGGCATCAGCTTACGCTGCGCGCAGATGAGGTGTATGTGCTGCCCTGGGGCACCAAGATCCGTCTCGAGAAGCAGCTCGAAGGCACCATGTGGCGGCTGATCGCGTCGCGCGCGGACGGAATCCTTTGCCACAAGCCGTGCACGGTTTCGGGCGGCGGAAAGTCGGAGATCTCGAAATCGATCGGCGGCATCATTCTCAAAGGCCCGATTTTCGTCAGCGATTTTCAGCGCGATATGGAACAAGTCGCGGAGATTATTGCGAAGGATTTTTCGACGATCTATCGCGAATCGCAGCCCGGGAGTCGCGCGAAGCGTCCGATTCTCAGCACCGAACGCTCTCTCGGCTCCGTGATCAAGCTCATGACGCCTTCGCCCGAGTACACGGACGAACACAACCAGTGGCTTGCGACGGTGCCGCAGACGGTGCGGCAGCTATTGATCACGGTGAAGCGTTACTACCAGCCGGAATGGGGTGACGACTGGCGCGACCACTTCAGCGTCGACCGCATCAATGGCCTGCCGGGGAACGAGCTTAAGTTCCAGAATCAGAAGCTGCTCGGAAATTATCTCCGCATGGGATACGACCCGGTTGACGGATCGTGGCGCATCTTCAAACTGAGACCTGACTTCAGCCCCGCCGATAAAGTGCAGTTCGAGGACGATATCACCGCGTCGGTCGTGCTGCCGCGCGAAAGTCTTACGCATCTCGATCCGGAGTATCACGCGGGAAGCGTGAAGCTGGTCGCCAATTGCGAAACGCAACTCTTCCAGCGCCCGGACGACGCCATTTATCGCGGCTTCGATAAAGAAGCAGAAGCGGATATCGCGGGATCGACCATATTTATTTCGAACTTCGAGCCGCTCACCCGGGACTCCGCGCGAAACATCGTGGACGAAGTGGTGGAGTTCGACAAGTACACGGCGCCCATGAAGCGCGTGCTGCTGGATTTTCTCACTGGTTCCAGCCCTTCCTTCGTGGTGTCGTCGGCGCACCCGCGTCTGGTGAACGGCAGCCCGTCGAAGAACCCGAGGTACCTGCAGCAGCGGGCCGATTTGACGAACCCGCGCAATACTTATCTCGCGGAAGTCGGGACGCGCCTCGCGCGCGAGATTCCTCCGGAGTGCCCGGTGTATTTTCCTGTCAATGCGGTGCTCTCCGGGCGGCGCAACAACCCGGCGGATCGCAAGGCGGGCATTCCTCCGCTGGCCGTCTACAATCCGATCCATTATCAGGAATTGCCTGAGTTGTTCATGGATCTCATCTGCAGCCTGACGGGCAAATCGCCAGCGACCACGGGCTTCGGCAGTGAGGGCGCGCTCACCAAGGGGCCGTTCAACGCGCTGGCGCCGGTGATCGACGTGAACAATGCGCTGGTGTCGGCGATCCTGACTGAGAACTGCCGGCTTCACCACGGCCGCAGGACACATCGGGCCGAAATACCGGATGGATCACGACAGCAGCATGCTGGTTCCCGAGTTGTGGTGCCGGATGCGGGTCTTCGAACGCGAGCCGCAGTTCCTGATTGCGAACGGGTATCTGGAAAAGGTGGAAGATTTCAATTTCCAGGGCGCGCGGGTGCTTTCGAGCCGGTTGGGCTATCGGATCACGGCGGCGTTCGTCGATCACTTTCTGGGACGCATCTTCGAATTGCCGGGTTCGGTGTTTCCGGAAGAGATGCTGCGGCCGGAGAAGCAGGATCTGGCGGAGTTCGCTGACGGTGTGAATGCGATGGTGGATGCCCAGCGTGTGGTGGCTCTCGAGTACTTCGCGGATGGAAGCATTGACGATGCATGCCCGCCGGTCCGGGCGCTGCTGCACATCATGGCGCACGGCCAGTATGAGGGGAAGTGCGCGAGCGATCCGGAGATCCGCGAGTTGTTTACCCGCGAGTCGCTGCTGGCGAGCCAGTGGTATCGGGAGCGGCTTCATGCCCAGCAGGCGCACGATACTACGTTGTGGAAGCGTCACGAGGAAGCGCTTGAGAAGTTTCTGTCCAGCGGGTTACCCGCGCCGGAACTGATGCTGCATAACCGCCTGGTGGAGGCGCGGGAGCAGTTGAGCCGGACACGGAGCGATACCGGGCTGGCGAAGCTGAAGGGCACGATTGGGATGGATCCGGCGGCTATCGCCTGAGCGACCGCGGCAGCACGACCGCGAGCGTCAACAGACACTGCACAATCAGGGCGAAGCCGATGATAAGGACGAATCCCTCAAAATGTGGTGCGTCAAGAATGCGTTTGATGGCTGCGGCTCCCAATATCGCTATCGCAATGGCGCCGGCCAGCACGAGGGTGCGAAACAACAAACGGCCGTCAAGCAGCAGCAGAAGCAGCGTAGCCAGCCCCTGGATCGCGATACACGCCGCAATCGTCGTTCGTCCTCCGTACCCGGCATGCTTCAGAATGTTTTCCATCAGGCCGAGCCAAACACCGGCAGCGGCAGTAAACACGGACGTCCAGGTCAAAGCCGCTTTCATTGGCGGTCCTCCAAAACTCCGAACGGACAAGAAGGTGATCGACTGGCGCAGATACCAGACATTCGCCCGCATCGCGCCGCGCCGCGACACCTGTTCTTCCCGGTACTCCTCTAACAGATCGCCGGAAATCGTTTCCCGGTCCTGCCCATGCAGGCAATACAGCAGGGTGCGTTCGAGCCAACGAGGCGGCGCTTGCTGAGTCATGCCTTCGACTCCAGCGGCCATTTTGCGACTCGCCATACATTCTCCAAAGCCGCCCTGGATTCGTTCACTGCCTTGATTCCAGCGGCCGTGAGACGATAATAACGCCGTGCCCGGCCGGCGCGAACCGCCGTCCCCGCTTCCAGACGCGAGGCGGTCAAGCCCCGCTGTTCCAGCCGATCCAACGTCGCGTACACTGCTCCCGCGGCGACTTCTCGATTGAGAGCTGACTGTACGCGTTTAAGAATTCCTCGTCCGTATGCTTCCTCTGCCAGACTCCAGATTGTGAGTAAGACGGCTTGCTCGAAAGCTCCAAGGAGATCCGCCACAATGTCTACATTGTAGGCATCGTAGAAAAGCAAGTCAAATAAAATATCCCGAATCGTCGCGCCATTTCTCTGCTTGTGTCTGCGCGCAATCTTCAGCCGCGGCTCATGGATCACTTCGCGGACGGCCGCTCGATGTCATTGATGAACACGAGCAAAGGCGTCGTTGACTCGAATAGCCCTGTAAAATAGCCCTTCGGGGACACTTTGATTACAGGTGCCATCATTCGTCAGAGCATGAAAACGGTCCGGCTTGCATACGGAATGGCAGTCCTGCTGCTCATTGCCGGGCTCTGGCTGTACTACGAATATGGGGAAAACCAGCCGGTCTGGCTGATGGCTATTCCGTTGCTTGCCTTCCTTCCTCCGCTCAAGATGCACCTTCAGCGGCGTTTGGTCTCGCTGCGGCTGCTTGATGACCATCTGATCCTCGAAAACGGATTCCTGTCCCGTATGCAGCGCACCGTCGATACAGCCAAGATTCAGGACGTCACGGTGAAGCAGACGTTCGGGCAGCGAATTCTGGACATCGGAGACCTGCGGCTGGAAAGCGCCGGCGAAGCTGGATCGATGGCCATCACAAACCTCGACCGCCCCTATCAAATCGCGGATGCGATCATCAAAAGCGCAAGGCGTTCGCCGGGAGCGGCGTCGCTGAAACCATTCTAACGGGAAAAAATTATGACAACGCTGCCGACCTCGCTGGTCGGATCTTATCCCCAGCCCGAGTGGCTGATCAATCGCGAAATGCTCAGCAAGCGGATGCCGCCCCGGGTGCGCGCGGGCGAGTTGTGGCGCGTGGACGAGAACTGGCTCGAACTGGCGCAGGACGATGCCACACTGCTCGCCGTGCGCGATCAGGAGCGCGCGGGACTCGATATCCTGACCGATGGGGAAGCGCGCCGCGAAAGCTACTCCAACCGTTTCGCCACGGCGCTGGACGGGATGGATCTGGATAATCCCGGTTCGATCCTGAGCCGCAGCGGTCAGTCGATTCTGGTGCCGCGCGTCACGCATGCAGTACGCCGCATGCGTCCGGTGCAGGTTCGCGATGTTGAATTTCTGCGCGCCAATACGGATCGAAAGATCAAGATCACGGTGCCGGGTCCCTTTACGATGACCCAGTTAACGCAGAACGATTTTTATAAATCCGATGAAGACCTCGCGCTCGATCTGGCGACGGCGGTAAACGAAGAGATGAAGGACCTGTTCGCTGCGGGTGCGGATGTCGTCCAGATCGACGAGCCCTATATGCAGGCGTATCCGGACAAAGCGCGGCAGTACGCCGTAAAGGCTTTGAACCGGGCGCTCGAGGGCATTCAGGGGACCACAGCGCTCCACATCTGCTTCGGCTATGCGGCGCTGGTGCCAGGTCGCCCGCCGGCCTATGCATTCCTGACGGAGCTGAACGATTCCGCAGTCAAGCAGATTTCGATCGAAACCGCGCAATCGAAGCTCGATTGTTCGATACTGGCCGATATTCCGAAGAAAGACATCATTCTCGGCGTGATCGATCTCTCGACGCACGAGGTGGAAACGGCGGAGACGGTTGCGGCGCGGATCCGCCGAGCGCTTCCATTTATCGCTCCTGAGCGTCTGGTCATCGCGACGGATTGCGGGATGAAGTACCTGCCCCGGGACGTGGCCTTCGGCAAGATGCGTTCGCTGGTTGACGGCGCGGAGATTGTTCGCAAAGAGTTGTACTGAGTTCGCCGGAATCAGATGACCGAATTCGACATCGTGGTGGCTGGCGGCGGCCCAGGCGGATTAGCCTTCGCGGAGACCGCCGCCCGCTCCGGATGTTCGGTACTTGTAGTGGAGCAGTCCAAAGAGATTGGATCTCCCACCCGAACCACCGGTGGGAGTTTTATCGAGGAGCTCCGCGCCCTGGGAATTCCGGAGCATCTGTACCATCCCATTCGAACCTGCAGGTTTATCAGCCCGAATAACGGCGTCCGCTTCGATTACGACGAGCCCGTGCTCTGCGTGATCGATGTGCGGGGCGTATTTCAATTTCTGGCCGAGCGGGCCATCGCCGCTGGCGCCAGGATCCGTGTCGCGACTACCGCTATCGAGCCGCTGCTCGAAAAACAACGTGTGACCGGTGTGCGGGCGAAGAGCGCGACACGCCCCGATTTCGAAATTCGCTCAAAGATACTGGTCGACGCGACTGGCTATCACGCCTCCATGTTGAAACAGTCCCGCACCCATCCGGGTTACAAGCGTTTCGGTGTCGGGTCGGAATACGATCTGTACGCTCCGCATTGCAATCAGGACGAGGCTCTGCTGATTGTGGGGAGCCAGGTTGCGCCCGCGGGTTATGCGTGGATCTTTCCCTGGGGGAAGAACCGCGTGCGGGTGGGCGTCGGAATCATTCATGCCGACTCCGACGCGCACCCGGATGCTTATCTCGACCGGCTGGTAGAAGGGGCGGATCGATTCGGAGTGAACTTCAGGAACGCGCAGCCTGTCGAATACCATTTCGGTCTGATTCCTTCTGAAGGGCTGGGCGATCCGTTTGTCGGAAACGGCATCATGGCCGTGGGGGACGCCGCGGGTCAGGCGCCCGCGCTAGTCGGGGAAGGAATCCGTTGGGCGATTAAAGCGGGGCGTATGGCAGGGAAGGTAGCCGCGCGGGCAGTCAGGGCCGGCGACTTCTCACGAGAGTTCCTCGGTCAATATCAGAAGGAATGGAAGGCGGCATTCGGAAAGAACCTGCGTATCGGATATGAGATCAACAAAAAGATCTCAAAATTCGACGACGCCAAATGGGACGAAAAGACCGAGCTGCTGAAATTATTGACGCCGGATCAATTCGGTCAGGCGCTGCAATCGAATTTCGTGGCCGCATGGACGCTGAAGCTCGCATGGTCCCATCCGGAGATCCTGGCTGGAGCTTTCCGATAAAGCAAAAAGGGCGCGGACCGAAGTCCGCGCCCTTTTTACCGAAGCAGCAGCGAGCGATTTTTAGACCGCAAGGAAGACTTTGTTGCCGCCCCGGTTCACCAGGAGAAGAGATTCGCCATTCGATTTCTTCAGCGCCTGGGCCAGCTCGTCTGAATTGGCGACCGGCTGCCGGTTCGCCTGTTCGATAACGTCACCTTCGCGAAGACCGGCGCTTGCAGCCGGGCTGGAGGGATCAACGTTGGTCACCACCGCGCCTTTGGTGCTGGCGGGCAATCCGAGCTGACGGGCGGTCTGCGCGTCCAGATCCTCAACCGAGACGCCCTGAAGGGCTTCGGCGGAGTGATCCTTCTGCAGCCCGGCGCGTTCGACTTTTTCGCCAGGTAAGGGGGCAAGTTGCACCGTCACTTCGCGGGTATCGCCGTTGCGGAAGACCTTGAGCTTCACGCTCTGGTCCGGAGTCATCATCGAGACCTGCATCCGAAGCTGATTGCTCTCTCCGATCGACTCGCCATTCATCGCGAGGATCACGTCGCCCGTCTGCAAACCGGCTTTCGCCGCGGGGCTGTCGGGAGAAACGCTGCTCACCAGCGCGCCTTCCGGACCGTTCAGTCCGATGGCCTTGGCGATCGCGGGCGTAACTTCCTGGATCGTGACTCCCAGATAAGAACGGGTCACATGTCCATGGTTCGCAATTTCGTCCATAACGGTTCGGGCGAGGTTGATGGGCACCGCGAAACCGATTCCCTGGTTACCGCCCGATCCTTCGGCGAGAATGGCGGTGTTGATACCGACCAGTTCGCCGCGGTCGTTCACGAGCGCGCCGCCCGAGTTGCCGGGATTGATCGGCGCGTCCGTCTGGATGAAGTCTTCATAGTCTTCGATGCCGAGACCGGTGCGTCGCGTCGCGCTGACGATACCCATCGTTACCGTCTGGCCGACGCCATAGGGGTTGCCGATGGCGAGAACCGCGTCGCCAACCTGCAGTTTGCTTGAGTTGCCGACGGTGATGGCGGGGAGACCGGTCGCATCGATTTTCACGAGCGCGATGTCGGTCTTGGCGTCGGTGCCAATGACTCTACCCTTGAATTCGCGCCTGTCGGGCAGCGTCACGGTAAGCTGATTCGCTCCGTCGACGACATGGTTATTGGTGAGGATGTAGCCGTCCGGGGTGATGATGACGCCAGAGCCCAATCCGCCTTCGCGATGCGAACGCGGGGTGGGAGTCTGGAAGCGGCCATTGCCACCGCCGAAGCCGCCACCGTTGCCGAAGAACTGCTGGAACAGCGGATCGTTGGGTCCCTGCCCGTTGCCGTCAAACGCAGCCGGCTCCTTCACTATTTTCGACATGGAAATCTTCACGACGGACGGCATGGCCACTTTGGCGGCGGGCGCCATCGTGACTCGGCTGGGACCTTCGTTCGAATCCGCGAGTTTGAGGCTGATATGAGAGGACGAGAAGCCCGCGCCGGCCGCGAAGAGACCTCCTCCCAAAGCCAGTGCACACACAGCGATAAGCCCTTTTCGGGGCGATTCCTTGAAGAATCGGAATACGTTCACTTTTATCTCCTGACTTGTCGGGCGCGCGCCGATCCGCCGGGCTCATTCGGCCGTTGGATCTAATCGCCCCTATTTGATTCGACTCGCGAGAGGCAATTACGTTAGTCGGGAGCACTTGCGAAATTGATAATCCGGAGGCGAAATTCTGGTTGAAACCAGGCGTCGATCTCTTGCATCCAACTCGGATCCACCTAACCATCCCGGGCGCGTATTGGTCATCAGGACGGCCGTGATCCGGACTGCCCACAAACTCGCAACGGTCGGGACGAACTCTTTGTTAGTACATTGGTTTCCGTACCGTAATCACCCCCAAGGAGGGTTGAAACATTGTTGACACTTGCAGACGCTAAACGAATCATCGCCGCTGGCGAGAAAAAAGCGGCGGAAATCGGCCAACCCATGAACATCGCCGTCGCGGACGCCGGCGGGAACCTGATCGCCCATGTCCGGATGGATAACGCCTGGATGGGCAGTATCGACATCTCGATTAAAAAGGCGTGGACCTCGCGGGCATTCGACATCGCGACCAAGGACCTCGCGGAACACAGCCAGTCAGGGAATCAGTTCTTTGGAATCCATGCATCGAACAACGGAAAAGTCATGATCTTCGCCGGCGGCATTCCGCTCAAGAAAGATGGCAAGGTAGTCGGCGCGATTGGAGTCAGTGGCGGGTCGGGTGACCAGGATCACTCCGTCGCCGAAGCGGGCGCCGCCGCTCTTTGATTATCGCGGTCTGGTGATCTGGAATGTCGGCGTCTTGCTCAGCTTGAGATCGTGCCGGAAGAGTGGCAACCCTCATGAGAGGGTCTGCTGGCTGGATGCAGGGATTAGCAGGCGCGATCTGCTGAACGATAGCTGACGTTTCACTTTCCTTCTGCCCCATCTGGCAGATCGCCTCATCATTATGAAGCGGTCTCCGGATGGGGCAATCAGCAAATTCTTCCCCCGAAGCACGTTTCATCGCTTCCCCCGAATCACGTGGCTACACTTCATCCCTCTTCGCCGCCGACACGCAAGGCCGGAACCAAAGGTCGAGAAAGTTGTGCTTCGGGTTTCATCGGACGCGCTCCGGGAATTCGCAGCCGCTGCCCCCCGGAGCAGTCAGCCGACTTTCTGAGATGGCACACCGTTGAAGCCCACGCAATGCTCATTTGTATTTTTGGCCGATCTGAAGATCGAGTGCCCTCAGCGCGTTTCCTTCATGAGGGCAGCCCGGACCTTTTTCAGGTCCGCGACGAACCTCTCGAATTCGAGATGACGCTGCTCTTCGTCGGGAGCCCGCAGGATCGCTGACGGGTGAACCGTCGATGTCGCTTGCGGCGCCCACGGATGCGCGATGAACTTCCCCCGTTCCTGTGTGACCCGATATTGCGCCCCGAAAACCGTCTGCGCGGCCGTCGCTCCGAGGCAAACAATCACCTGCGGGCGGATCAACAGGATCTCGGCTTCGAGCCACGGTCTGCAGGCGCGGATCTCCGGCCCGCTCGGCTTCTTGTGCAAACGCCGTTTGCCGCGTTCCTCGAATTTGAAGTGCTTCACCGCGTTGGTCACGTATACGGTAGTGCGGTCGATCTCCGCCTCTTCCAGTGCGCGGTCCAGCAGACGTCCCGCCGGACCCACGAACGGATGACCTTTGCGGTCCTCTTCGTCGCCGGGCTGTTCGCCGATCAATATGGCGGAAGACCGCGGCTTCCCTTCGCCGAAGACCGCCTGCGTCGCATGCAGATAAAGGTCGCAGCCGCGGCATTCCTGCACGGCTTGCGTGAGCACCGGGAGTGTCCTGGTTTCGGGAATAAAAACGGCCGCGCCCTGCAATTCTGTCCGCTTCATGACGGAATCCAGAGCAGGTTCCAGACCGAATTCTCAAAAAAGGAACGCTTTATCGCCTGCGCAGACCACCGAAACGTGCGCGCGAGAACTCGATGCTGACCGCCGGCTCCGCTGCCTTTTCGGGCGGCGCCGCGGCGGCGAGTCGCATCGCCTGTGGCGGAAGAGTCTCAACATACATAACCGGCGGGAAATCGGGGTCGCTGTTCTCTTCGCGCTTGAGAATCAACCCAAGGTCGCCGAAGTGGGTGCACCATCTTCGTGATTTGCTCGATATAAGGTGTCGAGAAATGCAGGCTGCGCAGCCAGAACGGCCGTCGGTTGAACGCCGCCATCCTTGCTTCCGGGGATGTGCCCGGGTTGGTGATTATGTCGTACTCTGCGTCGGTCATGCACGTTATTCGGCACGCGCGATGGCCAGAACGTCGGAATGAACGGGTCGGACGGGAACTCGGTGCCCGGATAACCGGCGCGGCAACTCGCGGTGTCGCGTCTGCCAGGGCACCGCCATCCATTTCGTGATGTCGCCGGGGCCGCTGACGGAGAGCGGTCCGTCGGAAGCAGTTGATCGTGGCCTGCGTCAGGAATTCGCCGTAATCGGATTCGTCAGTCGCGTCGGGGATTTTGCCGCAGCCGGTAAGGGCTCCGATACATCGACGAATGCCGCATCGGCCACGTCATTTCGCAGCCGGGATGGAACGGTCCGCCCATGCAGAAGTGCAGCGCAGCCCGATCAAGTGTGGCTGGCTGCTCCACCAGCGGCACATCGTCGATCCGTGCGGGCGCCTTCGCGTTCGGATCGTAGTCGGCGATGAAGTCCCCCTCGCATCCACTGCTGCAGATAGTCGTAGAGGGTGATTGGTGATGGAGAATCCATCGCGCGCGACCGGCGGAGCGTCGTAGCTGCCGAACGCGTCGCCATAGATCGGTGGCCATGCGAGCGGCTCAAACGTGGTCGAGCCCGGATTGCGGAAAGCTGTAGAAGATCTGGCGGCGGAGTTCGCCGTAACGGGTCATCGGTGGAGCTCGCGGGCGCCGCCGCCAGCTTCGCCAGGATTTCCGGCCGCAGAAATTCGTTGGGCGCCTGCCATCCAAACTGCACCGCGAATCCGAAATTGACCCACTGCGCATCGTTGAACTGGCGGAGCAGCGGAAAAATATCTTTGGCGAACGATGGCTTCGGCGGGGACGTTGAGCAGCGAGCCCGCTAGAGCATCCGTTATTACGTCGTACATGGTCTGCGGTGTTACCAGATCAGGCGAGTAATTCGGCGGCGCGGTGACTACCCACGCAGGATCGACCGGGATCGCAACCCCGCCGACGTTCAACCTTCGCCATAACCGGCCCATCCGACGTGTCGTCGTGCCAGCCCGGATTGTTGGCAAAGGTGACCAGCGTGAAATCCAGGCAAAGGGGAACCGGAACGCCCCTTGCCGCCGAGGAATATCCAGTCGTGCCTGCGGCATCCGTTCTGAGTTCGCCGAGATAGACCTTCTGGCCCAGAAATTCCCCGTGTCGAACGGCGCGGAGCGCTGGTTTGCCCCGAAATGGATGCGAGGACCAGGATCGATCACGAGCTTATCCCGGTCCGTCTCCCTGACAAAGGCGTTACGTCGCGCCGACTTCAAGTCGTTGCGGCTTCGGGAAGATCGAGAGCCGCGTCGAAGTCGTACCACGCGCCTTTCTTGTTCGCTACGTGGACGGTCCATTCGATTTCCGCATTGGCGGACGTGAGTTCAGCCACCACCTTGCCCGTGCGCGTCATATCCGTAGATGCGAAACATGCGCGGCCTGGCGCTTAAGCCGTCCCGACGCATCGCGATAACCGCCTCGGGCGCGGAGGCGTCGGATAAGGCACTTCGGGACCGATGAAATACTCGTCGCTGTTGCCGATGCGCGCGATGCCGATGGCCGGATGGATACGAGCTTCTACAATCGAATCGAGGTTCACGGACGCTTCCTGCATAAATGTCGATCTATTCTACCCAAAATATTGGAAATTTTTAACGTATTCCGAGGATTCACGCATGATTGTTGACGTGGCAGTGCTCGGCGGCGGCCCCGCAGGGTCCGTCGTCTCGCTCTGTCTCGCCCTGCGCGGCTGGCGCGTGGCACTGTTCGAAGCGACGGACTTCAAAGCCCCTCGTTATGGAGAAACGCTTCCGCCGGAAGTCAACCCGGTGCTCCGGGAACTGGGCCTGTGGGATGCGTTCCAGTCGCTTTCGCCGATCGAGGCGCCCGGAATCATCTCCGCCTGGGGATCTCCGATTCCGGAGGAACAGGATTTTCTGCGAAATCCCCACGGATGCGGATGGCACATCGACCGCAATCGCTTCGACGAGATGCTCTGCCAGAGAGCCGCGGATGCGGGCGCGAAGCTGTTTCTGGAAAATCGCGCCGCCCCGCGCGCTCTGCCCTTGGGAGTGAAAGCGGATTTCGTGGTCGACGCCTCTGGGAGAAACGGGCTACGAATGGAAAGCGGCTACTCCCGCGAGCACGACGACGCCCTGATCGCCATCGTGCTGCACGTGCATCATGCGGGCGCCGTTTTTTCAACGGCATGGCGCGACATGCGGACCTGCATCGAGTCGACGCCATCCGGATGGTGGTACACCGTGCGGCTGCGTGAGGAAACCATCGCGATGTTCTTCGCCGATCCCGATGAGTATACGAATGTGGGAATTTCTCCCCGCGAACAACTCGCCGATGCTCCGTTAACCCGCAGGCGCCTCGAACACGGAAGCGTCGTACAGAGCCAGGTCGTTCGCGTTTCTTCGTCATGCCGCACAGAGATCTTCGGTGCGAACTGGATGGCCGTGGGCGACAGCGCTTCTTCCTTCGATCCGCTCTCGGGACGCGGAATTTTCAAGGCGCTGCGTCAGGGTGTGACTGCGGCCAAAGCGCTCGATGCAAAGCTGCGGGGAAACGATACGCCGATGTCGGAATACGCCTCCCTTGTGCGAAGCGAGTTTGACGAATACGCCAGGCAGCGCAGTCAATTTTACGCCGGAGAACGGCGCTGGCTGGACCAGACATTCTGGCGGGGGCGGCCGCGCTCACAGGAAGTACCCGAAAGCGCCGAAAGCTCAGCCCGAGACTCGCACCATCTTCGTCGATCCCTTTGAGTGATACATCGAGTGGTCGGCGCGCGCGAGCAACTCGGCGCCGCTCTCCTGCCCGTCCCACTCCACGACCCCCACGGATGCTTCAACCAGCACCGAAGCGGTGGGGTCGGACGGGTCAAGGCTGCATTCGCCCAGCCCGGAGCGACGAAGGCGGTTGATCCTCGCCTCAACGTCGCTCTTGCGGCTCGGTATAATCACCGCGAACTCGTCTCCTCCCCAGCGAGCCACCATATCCGCCGACGGGAATTGCAGGCGCAGCTTGGCGGCGACATGTTTCAGCACTTCGTCCCCTGCGAGGTGGCCAAATCGATCGTTCACCCGTTTGAAACCATCCAGATCGATCAGAATCAGACAGAACCGGCTGGAAGCACGGACTTTCTCACTCAGCCGTTCTTCGAAGACCCGGCGGTTCGAGATTCCGGTGACCACATCCAGTGCGGAAAGCCGCTCCGAATGATCCAGCCGCGACCGGTAGTCCTCCACCTGCTCACTCAGCCTGAGCAGCGACATCCTCCCGTCCTGCGAAATGCGCTCTACGCAGGCGGTCAGCGCGTTCACACCTTCGACGATCGAGCGCCGAATCGCCGCCATATCGTTGACTCGGGCGATGGCGCGCAAACGTTCGGCCAGGTTCCCCACCTCGCGCGCATAACGTTCATCCCTTTCGGTGACTGAGTCTACCGCTTTCGCCATTACGTCGATCATTTCCCTGTGATCGCGCTCACAGGCCTCGCGGCGCTGAACAGCCTCCTCCGCCCAGTGACCGATTTCCGCCTGAGCGATCTGATTTACGTTCTCTATCAGATCGGGCGGTGTCTCAAATGAGAGGGAATCGGCCAGTTCGGAAAGTTTTCGATCGAGATGGTCGCCAAGGTCCGGCACGGCGAGGTGACTGGCTTTTCCGGCAGTCACCAGAAGGGAACGAAAAGCTGCCAGCTCGGGATTGTCGAGAGCCAGACTGTTCCAATCGCCAATATGTTTTTTCAGTGAGATCATCCGCCGGGGCCGCAAGCCGTTCTGAGAGATATATCGGCGGAGCCGGAGTTTTTCTGGAGACCGAAAATTGTCCGGGCGGAAGTTTTGACAATGCGACGAATGGTACTTATTGGGAAGCGGTATATTTCCTTCAGGAGAAAATTATGAAACAGGGCCCGGACGTTCTGATGCAATTCGCTCCCCGCGAACCGGGGAACGAGGGACACTTGAGGGCCTGATGCTTAACCGGCTGGATTTGCCGGAATTCCTGGTACGTTTGTCCAGGAGAGGCCCGCCAGGGACATCTCGCCACAGGACAATTAGCGGAATATCGTCCTGCCCCTGTTTCTTGCGCCGGCCGTCTTTTTTGCGGATGGCGCAGACCATGAAGCGGCCGGTAAGGGTCGCCGTCAGGGCAGCCAACCTCATCCATGAACTGAGGGCCGAACTATCCAACCCCGACCGATCGAGGGAGATAGTCTGGCGCTTTCGTACGATCTATCATCCGCAACTTGCCGAGTTGTGGCACGAGGCCAGCCTCATGCCGGGAATTCTCGAACAGAACTTCCTGCCTGGTTCCGTTCAGGTCATGCGCATCAGAGGGCTGCAGCCCGATTTTCGCGCCGTCTATACTATGACGGAGATGAACGGCGAAAACGCCCAGGCCCTGCTGCGTGAGGTTATCGATAAGCTGCAGTGGCTTGCGCAATATGCTCTCGAGCTTGAGGCTGAAAAGGTGAGATGACACGAATCATTTATGCAGTTG
This sequence comes from Terriglobia bacterium, assembly GCA_963718155.1. GTDB lineage: Bacteria > Acidobacteriota > Terriglobia > Bryobacterales > Bryobacteraceae > BOG-234. Next base: position 123,821 of record CAVQYP010000018.1, read on the forward strand.
GCGTTTTGAGCCTGCTCCTGGCCCGCTCGGAGGCGCAAACGCCCTCCGAATCCAGGCCGCCTGGATCCAGCCCAATTGAATCCAAGCCCCTTGAATCCAGCATGGAGACCCGCTTTCAGCTGGATCTCCACGTCCCGGACGCAGCCCTTCAGGCTCTCTTGCCGCCGGGCTGGAAACCCAACATCGCGACCCAGGGAGCGGCGAAGGACGCTAATATCCGGGCAGTATTCATCGATCGGATCACCATCAACGGTCCTGACGGAAAACCCGTGGGTAAAGGATCGAACCGTCTGGTGTACCTCGTCGCCCCGGTAACCGACCCCTCAGGCGCCCGCGTGCAACTGGTAGTAGGAGGTCTGACCGAGGATCCCGCCGATGCGCCCGGGCCCTTCGGCAATTATCTTCCGGCAACTACCCACGTCATGCAGCGATCCGTCTCATCCGCTGGCGGCGCTGTCCTCGAATCACAGGATTGGGTATTTGCGGCCGCGGGCGGTGAACACATGGAGCTGCATATCAAGTTCGAACCGGGGGTCGGTAACAGAGGCATGCCTGCCGACACGCGGTTTTATTCGGCCAAAAATCCAGGTTTTTTTCAGATTTCGCGGCAGGAGCAGGTTCTCGATATTCTGCGGAACGCGACGACCAATCCGCCCGACCGGGTGAAGAAGTTTTCCTTCAAAGCGGGCGGAGGCAGCTTCTCGAAACTGCTGGATGGAACGGAAAAACTGCTGAGCTGGGATAACATCCTCTGGATTCAGAGGTCGGTCTTCCTGCCGTAATTTACTTTTCAGCGTCCGGGTTCGATGAGCCGAGGAACAACTTCTTCCCGTCCGTCAGAGTAACGTCTCTGCCGTTGGCCCGATTGCTGCCGTCCTTTGCAAGATAGCCGTCGACGACCACTTCCGTCCCCGCGGGCAGCGAATCCTTCGTCACTCCACGTCGGAAGAGGGTGTTCGGGCTGCCGCACTCGATCATCCAGCCGGTCACCGTTCCATCGGCGTTTTTCACGTCGATGTGAATCCACGAATGCGGATTAATCCACTCCATTTTCGTGACCGTTCCCCGTAGTTTCACGGGCTTGGCGGAATCGAATTCGGCCGCGAACGCATGATGCGCGGAAGCGGGCGCTGACGCCAGCAACATCCCGATACAAGAAACCACAACAGCGATTGCTGTTCGCATTCTATGAGTGCTCCTCTTCTCTGCCTGTATATCAATGCTTGCTGGCGGATTCCGCCTTTTTCTCATCCGAGCGCGCTGACGACAGGATATTGGTCATACCCATGTTGCCCTCGTGGCACGCGTATTCATACAAGAGACCCTTGGACTTGACCATGGGCAATTCCGCGGTCCACGGCTTCGTGAAGGCCGTAGGGTCATCCATCGTGAAGCGGTACATCAGCGTGTCGGGATCGGTGCGCGTGAGGCGTTCGATCATGTGGAGGTTCCTGTCGGAGCCGCGATAAGTAATCTGATCGTTGAAGTTCGTGGTGTCGATTACCAGAGTGTCGCCTTCCCAATGACCGCGCGAATCGCCCAGCCACGTGCGCACATTCGCTGGAAGGTGCGGGCTGCCGTCGAGGGGGATGTGCCGTACCTGATGGACCATCTCGACATCGATCGCTACAGCCTTGGGAGTCTGGACGATCTCATAGTCGTTGTTATAGGCGGTGGGCAGCATCGGCACGGCGTTGTTGAAGGAGAGACAGCGCTCCATCAGAGGGCGATCCTCGGGTCCGTCCGCAGGAGCCAGGGCGTTGCCGTTTTCGGGCTCGCAGCCGGGATTGTGCTGGCAGCGCTGCCGTTTTGCGTCCAGAGCCGCTTGTAGTTCGGCTTGTCTTTGCGGCGTCAGCGGGGGCAGCTTCCCGTCTGGCGGGTCGACGATCAGGGATGTGCGCCGAGTCTTCACCACCTCGGTGCCGGAGTCCCACCAGAAATCGTTGTAAGCGTTGGCGACGTCGGTGATCGTGCCGCGCTCGCGGATGTCTTTATTGCGCCGTTCACGCGAATTCTTCTGATACGCGATCGCCTCCTGCTCGGTGAAGAACTCCTTACCGGCAAGATCCTTGGGACGCTCAAGCGGCGTGATCGTTGCGTTGGTCCAGACCCCGCTGAGATCGGGATGTCCATCCGCTGTCCGTGGGACGGGGTTCTGCCCGATCGCGGGGAGCGCCGCCAGAAGCACCGCCGCGGCGATTCCGGTCAGAATAGTCAGGGAAACGTAGACTCGCTGCTTCATCGCGAATTTCCTTTGTCGGGGTTAGAGTTGGCTGCCTGCTTGCGCAAGCGCCCGTAGAGAAGGTCTTCCGAGAACGGAATGCACTGGAACTCCATCAGGTGTGCGTCCTTCTCAATATGCCGGTACAGTGGCATCGAGATCTTCCAGGGGCGTGAAAAGGTCTTCGGATCCTCGAGCGTCGCCTCGTAGAGCATGGTGTCGGCGCTTCGCGGTGTATAGCGCTCAACCACATGCAGGGCATCGCTGTGGAAGTCGCCCGCCCGGTCGAACCAGGTCTGGTCGTTAAAGCTCGTCACATCCACCACCAGCGTATCGCCGTCCCAATGCCCGACCGACCAACCCATCCAGCTGTCCGCCGGCGCTTTGCCCGGATTGTCCATGCGGATCGTGCGAACGGCACCCGCATACTCGTAGGTCATCATGATCGTATCTTTGCCCTGCAGAATCTGGAACGGATAGGGCATGTAGTTTGCGCGCGGAACCCCGGGCATGAAGCAACGGAGCTCGGGATCGTCGGTCCACCGCTTCTCGAAGTTCGCCTTGTGCTGTTTCGCGGCCGCGGGAAGATAGGGGATCTCGCCGCCTTCGACGATACCCTGGCCAGGAGCGACGGCCCCTTCCGCGCCCAGAGCCGGGAAAGGCCCGGGGGCGGCGGCGTGCGTTTCAAGGTTCCAGTTGGCGGAATTCAAAGCCTGCCAGATCCCGCTCAGATCGGGCTTGCCGTCAGGGGTTCGCTGAATCTGGCCCGACGCGGAGACCGCCGCCAGAGAACTCAGAGCGACAAGAGCAAAACCAAACCGATATGCCATCCGGTCATAAGATTATCAAAATTGCATGCACTCCGTTATCGGTCACAAATTTTGAAAATAAATCTTTGCCATCCGCGCTCTGAAAACAAAGAAGTTCCGCGCCTTCTCTTCGGCCATGTGCACGCGTCGGCAAAAACGCATGCTAACTTGCAAATCGAAAGAACCTCGTCGCACCCATGGCGTACGGGGGCACTAAACCACGCGATTCCTCGAGGCTCCGTGTGGCGTAACGTCGAAACAATGGGCGGCAGGCGCTCCCGTTATTGGTGCGGCCCCGGTCTCGTCCGGGAAACCAAAAGGACGTTCGTCTGAACGATATCAGGCATTGGGGCGCCCCACTTTATTTGATAAGAAAGAAGAAGGCAGGTTAAACGGATAAGAGAAGATCAAACGAGAACGGTAAAGGCGTTTTCCGTTCGCTGGACCGGCCGGTAAAGCGTATCGCGCTCCACCGGTGTGCGCCCCGCCAGCTTGATCAGCCGCAAGCAGCTCTCCGCGCCGCATCGACTGCGACGTGGTCGCGCCGGCTTCGTGGTAAATCTTCTCCTCGACCACCGTGCCGTCAATATCGTTCGACGCCGAACCGCAGCGCGATCTGCGCCATCTTCGGCGTCATCATGATCCAGTACGCCTTGATGTGCGGAATGTTGTCCAGCATCAGGCGCGCGACCGCGATGTTCTTCAAATCGTCGAAACCGGTCGTTTTCGGGATATGCGAGAGCGCCGTGTTATCGGGATGAAACGCCAGCGGAATAAACGTCACGAAGCCGTGCGTCTCGTCCTGAAGCGCGCGCAGCCGCACCAGATGATCCACGCGATCCTCTTCGTTCTCGATATGCCCGTAGAGCATCGTGCAGTTCGAGTGCAGCCCAAGCTCATGCGCGGTCCGCGCGGTTTCGAGCCACTCGTCGCCCGGTCAGCTTGTGATCGCAAATGATGCGCCGCACGCGCTCGCTGAAGACCTCGGCGCCGCCGCCCGGCATCGAATCCATACCGGCGTCGCGTAGCCGCACCAGAACTTCGCGAACCGATATCTTTTCGCGCCGCGCAAAGTAACCGATCTCCACCATCGTGAAGGCCTTCAGGTGAATCTGCGGATAGCGCTCCTTCAGGCCGCGCAGCATCTGGCAGAACCAGTCGAGATTCAACTCCGGATGCAATCCGCCCACAATGTGGAATTCGGTGATCGCCTCGCTCCAACCCTTCCCGGCCGTCTCCCACACCTGCTCGAGCGACATCGTGTACGAAGTCGGATCGCGCTTCTGCTTGCCGAAAGCGCACAGCCGGCAACTGGCCACGCAGACATCGGTCGGATTGATGTGCCGGTTGACGTTGAAGTAAGTCACGTCGCCGTGCATCCGCTCGCGCACCATGTTGGCCATGTAACCGAGAGCCAGCAGATCGCTCGAACGGTAGAGCGAAATGCCGTCCTCATAGGACAGCCGTTCTCCCGCTTCCACCTTCTCGCGAATCGGTTCCAGCCGCCTGTCTTCAAAAGTGACGTTCATATATGTTGATGAATCAGCAGGATATCGGCTGCCCAGAAAACGAAGAATAACACGCTGACCCAGCCGTTCATGGTGAAGAACGCCGCGTTCACGCGCGACAGATCGTCCGCTTTCACGATTCCGTGCTCGTAAATCAGAAGGCAGGCAACCGCCGCGATGCCCGCCACGCTCAGCGCTCCCAGGTGCAGCTGCCACACCAGCATCCCGCAGCGAAACGATCATCAGGACGTGCAGCACGCGGGCAATCAGCAGTGCTCTGCGGATCCCGAAGAAGCGCGGAACGCTGTAAAGCTGAAGCGCGCTGTCGAATTCGAAATCCTGGCAGGAATAGATGATGTCGAAGCCCGCTGTCCAGAACATCACGGCGGCGGTGAGCCACAGAATCCGCGGATCGAGCGAGCCCCGCACCGCGATCCACGCGGCCGCCGGCGCAATCCCGAGCGCAAATCCGAGAACCAGATGCGAGAACTGCGTGAAGCGCTTGGTGAACGAATAACCAAACACGATCGCGAGCGCGATCGGCGCAAGCCGGAAACAAAGCGTGTTCAGTTCCCAGGCGGCTAAGAAGAAGATCGCGCTCGCGGCCACGGTGAATCCCCAGCAGAAAGCGCGGGAAAGCAGGCCCGCCGGAATATGCCGGATCTTCGTGCGCGGATTCCGCGCGTCGATCTCGGCGTCCACCAGACGGTTGAACGCCATCGCCGCCGAACGCGCCCCTACCATCGCGACCACAATCCAGAGGACTTTCCACCACGCGCCCGGCACATGAAATCCGCTTTCGCGAAACGCCAGCAGCGCTCCCGTCAGCGCAAACGGCAGCGCAAAAACCGAGTGCTCGAACTTGATCATGTCGAGCGTCAGCCGAAGGCGTTTCAGGAACATCGCGAAGCCATAAGTTTCAGGAAGCTACCATTTTATCGGATGACGGAAGATCTCCTTCGCGGTTTGCTCGAGGATGTGCGCAGCAGGTGCAGCGGATGTGGACGCCGCAATGCACCGGCTCAAGCACCTGCCGTTCGAAGACCTCGGCTTCGCCAAAGTCGACCATCATCGCGCCCTTCGCCACGGCATGCCCGAAGTCGTCTTCGGACTGGGCAAGACCGCCGATCATGTCGTGGCAATTGCGGATCGACCTTCTGGAACGCGGCGGCGGAAACGTTCTGATCACCCGGACCACCCCCGCGATGGCCGAGCGCGTATTACACGAACTGCCCGGCGGCGAATACTTTCCGCTCTCGGGCGCCATTCGTTTCTGGCGCGATCGCACGGTTCACGGCAAGGGAAAGATCGCCGTCGTATGCGCCGGAACGAGCGACATTCCGGTCGCCGAAGAAGCGCAGGTCACCGCCGAAGCGATGGGCAATGAGGTCGATGCGATTCACGACGTCGGAGTGGCCGGTATTCACCGGCTGATCGCCAATAGCGAGCGTCTGGGCGAAGCCCGCGTCGTGATCGTCTGCGCAGGCATGGAAGGCGCGCTGCCGAGCGTCGTCGGCGGCATCGTGGCGGTCCCGGTGATCGCCGTTCCCACCAGCGTCGGTTATGGCGCAAGCTTCAACGGGCTCGCGGCGCTTCTCGGAATGTTGAACAGTTGCGCGAGCAATGTGACCGTGGTGAATATCGACAACGGTTTCGGAGCCGGCTACGTCGCCAGTCTGATTAACCGGCTCTAACAGTCCTCTACTGAGCCGCGCGCGTTAGCAAGCGATTCCGATACTGCCGGGCGCGCCGGGGCTATTCTGACTTCTGACTCCTGGCTCCTCTCGCCCCTCACTTCCGCCCGCGCCAGCCTTCTTTATTCACCTGCCGCGAACGGCCGATTGCCAGCGCCTTCGCGGGCACCTTGTGATTGATCACGCTTCCTGCCCCTATGTAAGCGCTTTCCTCGATCTCCACCGGAGCGATCAAAGTCGAATTGCTGCCCACGAAGACTCCATCTCCGATCACCGTCGGATGCTTGTTGCGCCCGTCGTAATTGCAGGTGATTGTACCGGCGCCGATATTGACTTTCTTCCCGATGGTTGAGTCCCCAAGATAAGCGAGATGCATCGATTTCGACCCCGCACCCAGCCGCGTATTCTTCAACTCGACGAAGTTCCCCACATGCGCGCCTTCTTCGAGATGCGCCCCCAGGTCGCAAACGGGCGTAAGGTCCCACCTGCGCTCGCGCCTCGACTTTCGACGAAGCGACGATCGAGAACGGAAACACCTCGACGCCATCGCCCAGCACGGAGTTGTCGATAATCGTCGACGCTCCAACGCGGCAGTTTTCTCCAATCACAGTGTCGCCCGTAATCTGAGAGAATGCCCCGATTACGGTGTCCATCCCGACCTTCACATGCGGAGTCCACGGTAACGGTCTCCGGCTGCTCGATCGTGACGCCATCCAGCATGAGCTGCCGCAGCTTGCGCTCCCGCAGAATGCGATCCGCCGCTGCCAGCTCGATCCGATTGTTCACGCCAAGAAGCTCGCTCGCCTCCGGAACTTTCAGCGCCGTGACCTGCTTTCCTGCCCGTTTCAAGATCGAAACCATGTCGGTCAGATAGTATTCGCGCGCCGGGTTGTCCGGCCGGATCTCGTGTATATGCTTCCAGAGCGCCGCGGAATCGAAGCAGAAGATGCCCGAGTTAATCTCGCGCACGGCAAGCTGTTCGGGCGTTGCCGCCTTCTGCTCCACGATGGCATCAACCCCACCACCAGCGTCGCGGATAATGCGTCCGTATCCGGTTGGGTCGTCAAGCTCCGTCGTGATCACTGTAGCCGCGGACCCGCTCGACCCCTGCATCTCCGCCAGTTCCGCCAGGGTAGCGGCGCGAATCAAAGGGCAATCCCCGACAAACACGATCACGCGTCCGCCGGAGCCGGCCAATTCCGCCTCGCCGCACATCACCGCATGGCCGGTGCCCAGTTGTTCGGTCTGATGAATCGCGCGCGCGCCGGCCGCCTGCACCTCGGCGCGAACGCGATCGGCCTGATAGCCCACAACGACGAAGATGCGTTCGGGCGGGGCAATCTCCATGGCCGTGTCGATCGCCTGCCGCACCAGCGGCTTGCCCCCGGCCCGATGCAGCACCTTAGCCATACGGGATTTCATTCGGGTGCCCTGCCCCGCGGCGAGAATTACCACTGCGGTGTCCCGCTTTGTATCGTTGAACATCTTTTATTCAGTGTCGCAATCCAGCCATTCGCTTCTCGCGACCCCTCAACGCGAGGTCCACGGCAAGGCGCGCCACCGCGTCCGGGTCGTGCCGCACCTTGGGTCCGCTCTGCAGCAGGTCCGCTGTCAGCACTTCGACTCCCATGCTCTCGAGTTCGGGAATGTCGCATTCCACCGGCGCCGCGTTCTGTTCCGCATAGCGCCGGCGCGTGCCGCGCGGGACAGGCGACACGTTCACCACCACGCAATCCACCAGCTTGCCTCCCGCATGATCGTGCAACGCCTGCAGATGGTCTGAAGCCGAGAAGTTTGTCGTCTCGCCAGGTTGCCACATCATGTTCACGAAATACGCTTTCAAAGCCGCCGATCGCCGGATGGCCGTCGGAATCCCCGTAACCAGCAGATTCGGAATCACGCTCGTGAACAGTGACCCCGGTCCCAAAGTAATCAGATCGGCGCGGGCAATCGCATCGAGCGTTTCCTTAAGCGGACGCGCGCGGCTTGGCCGCAGGCGAATCTCGCAGATGCGGCTTCGGCTTCGGCTGATGCGGGTTTCTCCGCTCACGACATCGCCGTTATCGAGCACGGCTTCAAGCGAAATATTTGCGGCCGTGGAAGGAAAGATGCGGCCGGCGATTTTTAAAACTTCCGCCGAACTGCGCACCGCATCGGGGAAATCGCCCGTGATATCCGTAAGCGCGGTCAGAAACAGATTTCCGAAGCTATGGCCCTTGAGGCCGCGTCCGGCCTTGAAGCGATATTGAAAGAGCCTGGAAAGCAGGGCGCCGTCCTCGGAGAGAGCCACCATGCAATTGCGGATATCGCCAGGAGGAAGCACGTCGAATTCGCGGCGAAGCCGCCCTGAACTGCCGCCATCGTCGGTCACCGTTACGATCGCTGTGATATCGACGAGCGCCTCATCGCGGCCCCTCGGGCCGAGTTGCGGATGGGTGTACTTCCTGAGGCCTTCGAGCAGCGCCGAAAGACCGTGACCTCCGCCGATCGAGACCACTCTCAAGGGGCCGGTCATGATCGGACGGCCGCGTACCTCGAATCCGAGGAAGTTACCGAGCCGCGCGCGTCAGCAAGCGCGAAGGCCATGCCGCCGTTCAGAATTTCTCTTGAAGCGAAGTGGCCGCCGCATGGGATGCCAGAGAAGGGAGAAACCCGCCCGTCCAGCCGCGGTTCGTCTGCCAGAACGTGCGCGTCTTCTTCAGAACCCTTCGGAATGCTCGGTTGCGAGCAGGGTGCGGAGCGCCGGAACCTGGGAGAAGAGAGCGAGGAATTCCGGGTCCTGGCGCGCCAGTATTCGGTTTCTCGGCTCCAGCTCGATAGCACGTTTCAGATTCTCATACGCGCCGTCCCCATCCCCAGCGAGACCGCAGCAAAGGGCCATTGTATAAAGCACGTGGTCGGCATCGGGTTGAAGCGTCAGAGCGCTATCGAAATGCTGTCGGGCCCGTTCGACATCACGGGCGTTAAGCCGTTCCACGCCGCAGTTGAAGTGATCCTCGGCCGTGGTGATCGGCGTCTCCGCGGTCGCGGTCCTTTGCTCGCAGACGCGCTCATAAGACCTCGCCTTATCCGCGATATGCGGAGCCGGCCCCTTTGACGCCTCCTTGAAACGCGCGCACGCTTCATGCAGTTTGCGTTGCGAAAAGAACTGAATGCCTTGCTCGTAAGCTTTCAATTGCACTTCATACGCGCTCGGTGGTTCGACGCTGACCGCCTTGTGCGCCGGCTCGGACTGTGAAGCGCCGTTGCTTTTCGTTCCCATTGCAGATGGCTTCTTCTTTGTCATATGAAGTGACCCTGAGGTCACCCGGTACGTGGTTTATAGCAGAATCTCTGATGCCGCCGCAACCCCCCATGAACATGAACCCCCCCCATGAAAACGCAAGGGTACTGGACTGAGTAAACGGACGCAGAAAGAAAATGACGAAAGAGATCTGCCGGTGCTTACAGCATCGCGGCGGGCACGCGCGAGGGCTCGACTGCAACGGGCGTCGCCCTCTTCCGCAAGCGTTTGCTCTTGTACATGCGGCGGTCGGCCTCGGCGAGAAGGTCTTCGGCGTCTCTGCCGTCGCCGGGGAAAATTGCCACGCCCAGGCTCATCGACAGAGTGCTGGGTTCGGGTGTCGAATCACCGGCCAGTCGCGCCACACTCCGCATGCGCTCGATCTTGGCGTCCAATGCCTCCCCGCTGCCTCCGGGTATCAGCATGACGAATTCGTCGCCACCCATGCGCGCTACGTAATCCAGAGGGTCGCATTGCTCACGCAGCCCGTTCGCGATCAGCCGCAGCACTTTGTTTCCCGTGACGTGCCCGAACCGATCGTTCACCTGCTTGAAACCGTCCAGATCGCAGACCACCACTGCAAGCGACGATCCCGTTCTCTGCGCCCGCGCCACTTCGTTATCGAGAGACAGGAACAGCGAGCGCGCATTGGGAAGGTTCGTCAGATAATCGGTTGTGATCGAGGTCTCAAGCAGCCGGTGAGTCAGCGCGTTCTCCACCGCGAGCGCAACTTTGGGGCTTATCGCGACCAGAATGCGCAGGTTTTCCTTGCTGAACGCATCGCGCTCCGCGCGGTACAGTGCCATCACACCGAGCATGCCGTTGATTCCGTTAAGCGGCACCGCGAGCGCTGAACGCAAAGTGCTGTATTTCGACGGATCGTTCAGATAGCCGGCTTCGACCGAAGGATTCCCGTTCAGCAGCGGCTTGTTATTTTCCGCCACCCAGCCGGAGAGCCCCTGGCCCAGGGGAATTTCGAGCGAGGTAAACAAGCGCAGGTTCTCGCCGCTCACGTATTCCGGAATCAGCTTCTCATCGCGGCGGATGTAAACCGCGATCGTCTCGTAAGGAATCAGCCGCTTCATCCGCACGCCGACGAAAGCGAGCGCTTCCTGAAGGCTTAGCGAATTGCCCAGGTCCTGTGTCAGCTCGTAAAGCATCTGGGCTTCCTGAGTGGCCGCCGCGATGGATGACAGTGGATCCATTGCGGACTCCATCGCGGTGCCCGTGAGTTCCTCGGCCGATTCGGCAAAGCCGGTGGCCGGCGCTCGCCCGCGAGCGACCTTAACATCCATCGAGAGCTTGATCTTTTCCTTTTCCATTCCGGCCTTAAGCGCCATCCGCTCCAGTTCGATGTAGCGCCGGCGCATGATATCCACGACCATGGGATCAAAACTCTTGCCGGATTCGGAAACCACGATCTCGATTGCCTGATCGAGGGGCAGCGCCCGTCTGTACTGCCGGTCCGAAGAGAGCGCATCGAGGCAATCCACCACAGCGAGAATACGCGCGCCGATCGGAATCTCAGCGCCCGCCAGGCCGAATGGATAGCCCGAGCCATCCCACTTTTCGTGATGGGCCCGCACGATCGGGACGACGGGGTACGGGAATTTGACCTCCTCCAGAATCTCCGCGCCCACCAGCGGATGGATCTTCATCTTTTCGAATTCCTCGGGAGTCAGGCGGCCCGGTTTGGAAATGATGTGTTCGGGAACGGCCAGTTTGCCGATATCGTGAAGCAGCGAGGCAGCCTGCAGAGCATCGAGTTCTTTCTGGCTGATGCCCATCTCCTTGCCGATCTCCGTCGCATAAACGCGCACTCTCTGCAGGTGTGCGGCGGTAGTAGTGTCCTTGGCTTCAATTGCGAGCGCGAGCGCCTCGATGGTCCGCAAGTTCAAGCCGGCGATCTCTTCGACGTGTTCCTTGTCGGCCTCAAGGCGGTCCAGAGACATCCTGTGAGACCGGTAGACAAAATAAACGAGCGGAAGCAGCACCAGCGCCGCTTCCCATGTGATCTGGCGGCCGAGGACCACGATCAGCCATGCCGTCGAACCAGCCGCAAAGTAGTAGGGAAGAACCCAGAAATAGGTGCGATACCAGGTTGGACAAAACGGCTTACGCGTCATCAGCGCAAGGAGGCTGGCTATAAGCCCGCTGTTAACCGCTACGTATACGGTGGCTGTGAGTCCCAGAAGCAGCGGATTCTGCGGGCCCATGATTTTGGTAAGCGACCCGTGAAATACGGTATGCGCCGCCATGACCGCCAAACCTGCGGAACACGCCGTGAACACCACATGGACGGGTTCGGGCCTGGTATGCGGCCGCCAGAGACTTTGCACAACCGTGCCCGCGAGAGCAAGGAGGATGGCTTCAGGACGATTGAACAGTACGAGGCCGACAAGAATCGACAGAAAATTGACTGAAAGCGTGGTAAGTACGGTCGGCAGTCTCAGTCGTATAGCTGATGCCAAAACCGTCAGGAGGAAGTAAATTCCAAAAAGAAGCGGATCCGGCGCTTCAAACCGCATTAATTGCAGAACAAGCGCAAATGTCCCGGCCGAGAGAACGATCGCGACGTAGAACTTTGCCCGATTCGGCATGGACGGATCTGCGGTCAGAAGCAATTTACGCCGGTTTTCTTAATCGTAACATTTTATACCAGTTTCCCTGTTGAAATGGCACAATTAAAGATACCCCGAGGCGATTTCCGTTATTGGCGCGACAACGGGCAACATCAGGATTTCTTGAACAGCCCAGCGTTAAAGTCGATACCATCCAATAAACGATTCCGGTGGTATCTTGCATGCGTTTCCCACTTACTCACGGCATCATTATCTTCTCCCCTTTAGCGGAGAGTTTCACGTAGATTTCGTTCCAGTCGTTCGCAATGAAATCGGGAAGATCCCGCGGGACTCGAAATACATCATTGCGGAGCCATATCGTACAGCACCCTGCGTTCCGGCCGCAGAGAATGTCCGCCTCGCGATCGCCGATTATCCAGGATGCGCTCAGGTCCACCGAATGCGTATGGGCAGCACGCTCCAGCAGCAACGCCGAGGGTTTTCGGCACTCGCATGCGTCCTTTGGTGCGTGTGTGCAGAAGAGCGAATCGGTGATCGGAACGCTGTGGGACTGCATCAGCTCCAGGAAACGGTTGTGAACGGCTTCCATCTGCTGCAGGCCGATCACGACCGCGGCCGACTCCTGACTGGTTGCTGACAATGATGAGTTTCCAGTTTTCCCGGGCCAGAACGGCCAGCGCTTCCGCCGCGCCCGGAATCAGCCGAACGAGCGCGGGGTCGCCCATGTAGCCGGAATCTTCGATGATGGTTCCGTCGCGGTCGAGAAAGAGTGCCCGGTTCACGCGGCTCAGCGGCTGGTGTAAATCAGGGCTGCCGCAGCGGCGTTGCCCATTCCCATCAGAGCCGTGACGGTTTCCTGAGTGATCCGCCGGCCCGAGCTGTCCGGAATATACAGAACGTCGCGCGCCTGCAGCGTAATATCCGGCGATTTTCGACCCATGATCTGGCGCAACGGAATGATGATTTCGTGGGTAACGCCTTTGTCATCGGTGCGATAAATGTAGCCCGTGGTGCCCCAATACTGAGCCAGCCCCTGCGCCTGCCCGATCGCGCTCTTGACGGTATTGGTTTGAATCGGATCCAGCACCGGATACACGCCCGGCTTCATCACGTTGCCGGTGACCACAATCTTGCCCACATCGGGCACCCGGATCTCCTCGCCGCCCGTCAATTTGAGGTTTAACGCCGCATTGGCGCCCGCCATCAACGCCTTCGCGGAAATGCGCTGCACGAAGGCCGGACCCGAATCGCCTTCCGCACGAGTGACTACGATCTCGTTACCCGCAACATCGGGCAGCAGACCGCCGGCACGCGCCAGCGCGTCGAGAAGCGTCACATTGCCGACCGCCTGGAAGATCGTCGGCGTTCTCACCGCGCCGGTGACACTGATCGGGCGGCTGTGATACTCGACGATATTCACCGTCACATAAGGATCGACGTACAACTTTTCCCGTTCGAGAGCGTCGGTCAAAAGCGCTTCGATCTCGCCCGGCAGGAGGCCCTGCACACGAAGGGGAGACTTCATCATCGGCAGCCGAATCGTGCCATCCGCCCCAATGCGAACCGTGCGGGTGAACTCCGGCGCGTCATATACCTGCAGGCCGAGAAGGTCATCGGGACCGACCCGCTGTATCGGAAGGTTGGAACTCGAGCCCGGATCGGACCCGCCAGGAACGATCTGGCGCGCCGCATCCTGGGCGCCGACCGGGAGCGCGCCGGCCAGAATGAAGAAGAGCGCTAAAAAAGGGGCATGCCGCATCATTTTAATTCCGCGTAATTCCCACGATTATCTCACGAAAGAGGTTCGAATTCCGAGCGCTTAAAACGACCACAACAGACTTGTATAGCCTGTATGCGCCCGGTAGTTCTGATCGAAGGAAAACAGCCCGAACTCTTCGTGATACCCGTAATACTGATAGCCGATGTTGTACCGGATTTTGGACGTCACCTTGACGGAGAGACGGACCAGCGGTGTCTGATAAGTCAGAGGAAATGTCTGGACGCTGTAGAAGAGCTGCCCCGCGGGGTTTGTCTGTTGAGTCGCTGTCGGCAGAACCGACGATGGCCGGCCGTCGCCGGTATCTTTGGTGATGTTGTAGCCGACATACAGGTCCGCATGCGAAGTCACGGGAAAACGCAGACCGAGATTCGCCGCATGGATATTGCTGATGTAAATTGACGCCCCGTTCGTCACAGTGGGACTGCCCGCGAAGTAGGCGATGCCTCCAGCGGTGTCCAGATGCAGCTTCGAGTACGATGCATCCACCGATAACCACCGCTTCGCAGCCCATGACCCGTTCGCAGTATAAGTACGGGAATGCGAGCTGTACGCTGTGATCAGAATGGAATTATTGTTGTAACTCTCCTGGTATCCCCCACCCAGGGAATAAATTCTTTTCCGGTACTCGACTCGCGATCTGATCACGTGGTAGTTCCGCAGACTGATGGGCGTAAAGGGATTTGTGTTGCGCCCGATCTCCGTTTCCAGATGCACTCTCAGATTTGCGATCGGCGTCCAGCTCACCCCGGCAACGCCGGCCTTCACCTGATTGGATTGTTCCGCGGAAATGCCTTGAAACGGATTACCCGAAACGGCCTCGTTCTCAACTGAACGGATCTGCCGGTCCGAATATCTGAATCCCACGAAAGCATCGAGCTTCGGCGAGAAGCGGTATCGCAGGTCCGTAGAGTTCGTGATCAGCAGAACGCCGAGAAACTGAAAGTTGAGCATCTGCGCAGTCGAGGTGGCGTTGTCGAACTGCTCGTATGAGTTATTCCCGATCATCCGCGTGTTCGAGACCGACGTGTTGTTGGTCAAGCTCAGCCGCGACGACGGGAAGAGCGTAAAATTGAAATCTCCTGAAATGACAGGCCTGTCGCCGTTCCCGGTTACGATCGTCTGGATGTTCTGCGCGTTCCCGAAATGGTCGACTCCGAGCGCGTTCTCGTTGTGGACAAATTCGCCACGGCCGCCGGCATAAGTAAAACGTCCGTTTACCACTACCCACTTATACTCGCCGCCAAGATTCACCAGCCATCCGGGCGTGTTGCCGCGATAAGGCTGCGATCTTGTAAATCCGTTCAGGGTGGTCGCGTTGTTCTGCTCGCTGATTGTCAGATTATCCGTCGTATCGTCTTTGAAGAACTCCCAACGCCGAAGAACGGACAAGTGAAAACTCTTCAGCACGACATCCGCGCCCACCCGGTATTCGTTGAACTCTTCCCGCGTATCGCGAAAGAGCGGGAATACGCCGCCCTCCGAATCGAACTCCTGTGTCGTCGTCAGCGCCGGCCCGTTCTGGACGGTGCGGCTGTAGCCCGCACGGAGCCGAAACGCGTTTTCCGGAAAAATTGTCAGGTCGTGGTCCTGCCACTGGTAAGTCGTGTCTTCCAGATGCTGGCCCTCGGCGACCGTCAGTCCGGGGTTGAAGTAGTCGTTCGAACGCCAGAGCGCCTCGTACCTGTATAACCGGTTCTTCCCGATCCGGAACGTCACAGCCTGATAGGGGTCGTTGCCGAGACCCTGGGTTGTCAGCGAAAGATCGTCAAAATAGTTTCCGTGCCCGTCCCGCGAATTCATCGTGAGGGAACTGCTGAGCAGCCGCACGCCATTACCGTAGTTGACGTCGCTGCGGTACTTCCCTTCGTTGCCGCCCACCGTGGCGAAGCGGTAGCCAAACTCCCAGGACTGCACCACGTTGTAATTTCCCGAGTTCTCCCCGCGCGGCGGGAGCGTGCGCTCTCCCGTGGTCGGCGCCACGGTGTCCTGCGCGAGGGCCAAAGCGGGAATCAGCAACAGCGCAAACCTGGCAGGCTGCCGAAAAAGGCACTTTACCGCGGCCAGTGACGCGGTTCGCAAGATTGCCGGCGACAAGATCGCCTGCGCCACCGCACTCAACCTCGCAGCCCGGAACCGAGCCGCGCGCGTCAGCCATCGAATGGAATATTCAGCCCGGAGTCTCATCGCAGAAATGTGGGATCGGCGTTTGATCCATGAATGCGCACATGGCATAACGTGCAGTGCTGGTATTTCGGGTCAAGAAGATTATGCGAGGCCGGCGTCTGAAACACGCCCTGATTCTCGCGGCCAAATGTTCCGGCGCCATTGTGGCATTCGAGGCAGAGAGTGAACACGACCGGCCGGGTCAGCAATTTGGCGTTGGTCGAACCGTGCGGCACATGGCACGCTTCGCACCCTTCGACGCGAACGCTCGGGTGTTCGTAGACGAAAGGCCCGCGCTTATCCACATGGCACTTCAGACAGGGCTCTTCGTTATCGAATGCGGGCCGCAGCGCCGCCGAACTGCTGCCCATGCGCGACGTCGCGGGCGACGATCCATGCGGATTGTGGCAATCGCTGCACTGCACCACGCCTTCATTCACGCGATGCTTTGAGGGCATCTCGAACTTTGCGCGCTCCGACGGGTGGCACGAGTAGCAGAGCTCGGTCTGTGTCTTCGCGAGAAGAGCTCTGGGGGTTGCGGGCTTGTGAATGGAATGACAACCGGTGCAAGCCACATCGGCAAGGGTGTGCGGCGACCGCCGAATGTTGGCGCGCGGGACATCTTTCGCATGGCAGCCGAGGCAAGATTCGAGTGTCCGCGCGGGGCTGAGTACGGAGAAGGCTTTGATGGTCGCCTTCCCGCCATGCGCGTCGACATGTTCGCCGGCCGGCCCGTGGCATCCCTCGCATTGTTGCGTCCCATGGGGGTTTTTATAGAAGTTCAGCCACACGTCCGGATGGCACGTCTTGCAAGCCTCGTTGCCGACAAAGCGGTTCTGGGCCGGTGGCGCTGTCTGTCCTTGCAACAAAAGAGGCAAACACAGAAGAAAGATCCATTTCATGCAGGTCCCTGATTCGATCTCAACAGATGGAGATCACACAGGTGTCATGGATATGTCAAAGAGTTGTTTAGAATACTCGGCATTCTGCGGCGTCGTATTACTCTTGTAAAAGGTTTGTAAATTCGGCGCCCGGCTATTCAGGGGTCGAGATCCCGCGCGTCTAATTAAGTTAAAATCGCCATGCCGATGCAAACCATACTTGTTATTGACGATGACGAAAATCTTCGGGACACGATCGGCGTGCTGCTCGAACGGGAAGGCTTCCGGGCGATCCTCGCGGCCGACGGCAAAAGCGGGCTCGACCAGGCCATTCTCGGCAAGCCCGCGCTCATCCTCGCCGACCTCCGCCTGCCCGATCTGAGCGGTGTCGAAATCTGCAAGCGCCTGCGGACGTCCGGGATTCAAACGCCGATTATTGTCTTGAGCGCGGTGGGAGAGGAGATCGACAAGGTTCTCCTTCTCGAAATTGGCGCGGACGATTACGTCGTGAAGCCGTTCGGCACACGCGAACTCCTCGCGCGCATTCGCGCCGTTCTGCGCCGCACGCCAGGCGAACAGGAGCGGGTTATCTCTTTCGCGGACACAAAAGTCGATATCGAGCGCCGCATCGTGACGCGCCGCGGCCAGGAGGTGAAGTTCACCCCGGCGGAGTACAACCTGCTGACGTTCTTTCTTCAGAATCCCGATCGTCCCCTTTCACGCGACATGATTCTCAATTCGGTCTGGGGGTACGAATCGTTTCCCAACACTCGGACCGTGGACGCGCATGTGGTGCGACTGCGCCAGAAGCTCGAGGCGGACCCCAATTGCCCGAGGCATTTCCTGACTCTGCATAAAGTGGGCTACCGGTTCCTGCCCTGACATGTCCAAACAGGTTCTGATCGTCGAAGACAGCGAGACTTGCGCGGAGACGCTGCAAATTGCGCTTGAATTGATTCCCGGCGTTGAAGTGCGCAGCATTCACAGCCCGCACGCCGCGATTGCCATTCTCAACGAACCCGGTAGTCAGGTAGCCGCGGTTATTACGGATCTCAATCTGGATCTGAGTTCCGCCCGAAACGGCGGAGTCGGCGACGGGCTGGATTTGATCCGCCAGCTTCGCGCCGAACCGCGATTCGCTCGTTTACCCATTCTGCTGATCAGCGGGGACAGCGATCCGCGGCTTTCCGAACGCGCGCTCGCCGACGGCGCGGACGCCTTCTTTCCGAAACCATACTCGCCCTCTGCCGTGCGTAAGAAACTGGAGCAACTCCTATGCTGACGAAATCGCTGTGCCTGAGTTTTCTGGCGCTCGCGATGCCGCGTCCGGCGGCCTCGCAGAATCCCCCCGATATGCAGAAAATCATGGAACGCCTGGACAAACTGGAGGACGAAAACCACCAGCTGCTGGACGAAATCCACGAATTGCGAAATGAACTGACGGCGGCCAGAAACCCAACGGCGGCTTCCGATAGTTCGCAACAGGCGCCCTCCGGTTCTGCGCCACAAGCTCCGGTTGCCGAGCGGCTTGGCAGTGCAGGAGAACCGTACCGCCGATCTGGAACAAACCAAGGTCTCCGCATCGCAGAGGTTTCCGGTCTCTCTTACGGGAATGCTGTTGTTCAATGCCTTCGAGAACGGCCGCAACAGCGGAACGGCTCAGTATCCCGCTACGGCCACGCTGAACTCCGGGCCGGTGAGCGACGGAGCCACCGTCCGCCAGACCATCCTCGGCCTCAGATTCAATGGACCCAGCCTTCCCGGCGGCGGCAAAGCAAGCGGCTCCCTTTACATGGATTTCTTCGCCGGCACTTCCGCTCCGAATAATAATCTGCTGCACATTCGAACCGCCAACCTCGATTTCGCCTGGAAAAATACGACCTTCACTGTGGCCCAGGATAAGCCCCTCATCTCGCCTCAGGACCCCACCTCTTTCGCCCAGGTGGGCATCTCGCCGCTGACCGCCGCGGGTAATCTGTGGGACTGGAATCCGCAGGTTCGAATCGAGCAGCGGTTTTCACTGGGAGAGAACACAGGGTTCAAGGCGCAGGGCGGCGTTTACGAGACCACCGAAAATTACAGCTCGACCCTGCCCCCGCAATACTCGGGCACTCTCGAACGCTCACGTCCCGCATATCAGGGCAGGTTCGAGTTCTTTCACGGAAACGATCGCAGGCGATTCGAAATTGCGCCCGGATTCAGCTTCAGCTCGACACACGTCGCCGGCGACTCGGTGCCATCGAGGATCGCCTCGCTCGACTGGTTCTACCGGCCGTCTCCCATTTTCGAATTCTCGGGTGAAGCGTTCAATGGTCAGAACGTTGCCGGGCTGGGGGCATTGCCGGGCTTCAACATACTGCCGTCGGATGAGGTCATTCCGGTTCACAGCCATGGGGAATGGGGGCAGTTTGCTTTTTTCCCGGCGCCGAAGCTCTCATTCCACATCTATGCGGGTGAACAATACAATCGCGCTTCCGACCTTCCGCCCAACGGCATTCAGCGCAACTTTGTCTATGCCGGTAATCTGATGTACAAGCTTGCGCCCAACGTGATGGCCGCGCTCGAGGCTTCGCAGACACGAACGGAGTATCTGGGTTCTCTGCTTCGATTGAATAACCACTATGATCTTGCGCTCGCTTATATGTTTTAGTTTTGCGGCTTCGGCTGCCTGCGGCGCGACTCTCTCCGGTACCGTGATGCTTCGCGATTCGCAGATAGATGCCGTGAAAAAGCGAATGGATTTCTCCGGCGTTGTAGTCTCCGCTCAGCCGCTGAACGGCTCCGCTCCGTCTCTGACTCCCGCCCATGCGACCATGCTGCAGAAAGGCAAGACGTTCACGCCGCACATTCTCCCGGTCATGGTGGGAACGACGGTCGACTTCCCCAACGCGGATCCCATCTTTCACAACGCCTTTTCCAGTTATAGCGGCGAGATCTTCGATATCGGGCTTTATCCTCCCGGAACCTCGCGGTCGGTGCGCATCACCAGACCGGGCGTAGTTCGGGTGTTTTGCAACATACATCCCACCATGAGCGCCGTTATTCTCGCGCTCACCACGCCATATTTCGTAAGGACTGCGAAAAACGGCTCCTTCGAGATGACCCTGCCGCCGGGCGAATACGAATTCCGCGTCTTTCACGAGCGCGCGACGGAAAAGGAACTTGCGGGACTCTCTCGGCGAATTGTTGTCCCGGAGCAAGGTTTGCGAATTCCATCAATCACGGTCTCGGAAGCGGGTTATCTCGTCTCGCCCCACAAGAATAAGTACGGCCACGACTATCCGCCCTCTTCCGACGATCAGGTTTTTTATCCGGCGAGGAATTGAATCGTGACCCCTTCGCGCCCGCGGCAGTTATCGTTATTCTGGAAGATCCTTCTTTCCACCTCGATCGCGATCACTCTGTTGCTCGCGTTCGCGGGCTGGTTCGCTCAGGATCAGACGCGCTCGGTCCTGGTGCGCAATCTGCAAAGCGAACTTCAGAGCAGCTTCCGGGCTTACGAATCTCTCTGGAAGTCACGCGCCGCGACGCTGCGATCCGTCAGCCTGGTAATGAGCGGCATGTCGGACGTGCGCGCGGCCTTTCAGACAAACGATCGGGCGACCATCAAGGACACGGCCTCTGAAGTATGGTCGAGGGTCTCGCAATCGGATGCGCTGTTTCTCGTAACTGACCCCAAAGGCGAGGTGATTGCTTCGCTCGGCGGCGATGAAGTCCCGGGCAATCGCATCGATCTGGTTCAATCGGCGACGCCGCGTTTCCCGGCGCAAACCGACGGCTTCGCGCTCGAAAACGGGCGTCTGTACGAACTGGTCGTTACGCCCGTTTACGTGCAGACACTGAATGGGCAGGGGCTTCTGAATGTCCTGGTGGCGGGTTTCCCGATCGATGAAACAGTTGTGCGAGATCTGAAGCGCCAGACCGCCGGCGGCGACTTCGTGTTGATCGCAAACGGGGCACCGGTGGCCTCTACATTGCCGCCGGGTGACAGCGCCGAGATCGCGCGGCAATACCGGCGCGGGCCGAACCTTCAGCATCTCGTTCTGGGAAAGGGCGAATTCGCGGTTCTCGGAAGCACGTTGCGGAACGTCGAGGGCGCCCCGGTAGGAGATCTCCTGACGGTGCATAGCTTCGACACGATACGCCGCGACCTTGATTCGCTGCTGAGCAAATTAATTCTGGTCTGGGCGGCGGCGATCATCGCCGGTCTCGCGGTAAGCGGCCTGCTCGCGCATCGCATTCTGAAACCGATCCGACAGCTCGACGAAGCGGCCGCCATGATTGCCCGGCAGGAATACGCTACGCGCGTTCCCGAGGGCAGCAACGACGAGCTGGGCCGGCTCGCCCGCACGTTCAACGCGATGTGCGCCTCGATTCGCGAAGCCCGCGAGGAACTGATCCGCCAGGAGCGTATTTCCACGATCGGCAGGCTCTCCAGTTCGATCGTGCACGACCTGAGAAATCCGCTCGCGTCCATCTACGGCGGCGCCGAAATGATGATGGACGGACACCTCAACGAAGCGCAGCTTCACCGCATCGCCACGAATGTTTACCGGTCTTCGAGGGCGATCAACGATCTTCTGCAGGAACTGGTGGACGTTTCGCGCGGACGCACGCAGGCGGCGGAACTCTGCCGTTTGAGCGAAGTGATCGCGGCCGCGGCCGACACGCAGGCCGGTTCCGCGGACCAGCAGGGCGTCCGGCTCGATGTGGCCGTGGATCCCGCGATTGAACTGCCGCTGGAACGCGCGCGCATGGAACGCGTCTTCCTCAATCTGATCGCCAACGCCGTTCATGCGATGCCCAGTGGCGGATGCGTCGAAATTCGCGCGGAACGCAATGGAGAATCCGTCGTGGTCCACGTGGACGATACCGGCCCGGGCATTCCACTGTCGGTCCGCAAGCGGCTGTTCCAGCCTTTCGTCTCGGAAGGAAAGAACGGTCTGGGGCTAGGTCTGGCGCTGGCGCGGCAAACGGTGCTCGACCATGGCGGAGACCTGTGGGCAGAAGAGACGGCATCGTCCGGAGCCAGGTTCCGGCTTCGCCTCCCTTATCAGTCGTCTTAATCGGGCTTTATCCGGCGTCCCTTTACTTCAACTCGCGGCGGGCGCAGCCAGCGGCACTGGTTCGGATACCAATTGGAACAACATTACTCTTTGCTGGTCCGGTTGACTGGGTGGCCCCAGGGTCAGTGACAACGCGGAACTGCGGGCCTGGCGGGCTGGCGTCGCCAATTGAATCAACCGATCGAAAACTGCAAAAACGGGATGCGCCGAGTCATCGCCGAGGCGCGCTACCGAATCGAAACTATTCAGCGATTTGGCAAGGGCGTTGGAGGCCTTCTGCAGGGCATCCAGAGTGAAATGTCCCGACTGGACGGCGGCGTGGACTTGCGAGAGGGCGTCGATGAGCGAGTCCTCAACTTCAAACAATGTCACCGCCAAAGCACGCACCGTCGAATTGTGGAACTCCAGATCGGGCACAAGGCCGGAAAAAGGAATCTCGAAATCAATCCTGCCTGCTTCGCCAAGTACCGAATCAGCCGTGACGAAGTTCGGATTTCCGAGTGCAAGGGCACGAACCTGATCGCTGCAGAAAAGCCATGCGACCGGTTCTACCCCGGGATCACCGAGGTAACTGGACATGACGATCTGGCGCAGGATGGTTCGGATAGCAGACACGTCGAGAGGCCCCGGGGCGGCGAAGAGATTTCGCAATCCCAGCTCGGAGAAGCGAACATCGTAATCTGCCTCCATGGCGCCGAAGCTGTTCGCGGCGTTCAGCTTCAGGATCGGATTCAACGCATCCATGTTGGCGCCTTTTTTGTCCAGGCCGAGTTCGGCGGCAAAGCCGAGCATGCGTTTCAGCTTGTCCGGCGTGGTGTTGCTGTCAACCAGCCTTTGCGAATAACTCGCAGTGCTTGCAGTGATTACCTCGAGCACATATTTCCGGTCGTCCGGCGTCATCGACTTAACAGTAGTGTCTGCGATAAAGCGAAGAACAAAGTTGGAATGCATCTCCTGCTCCGCCTTTGACGTCTTTCGGGTCGTGTCGTGAGTTGCTGACAAGTCGACGGTCGTGAAAACATTCAGCATCCCGTTCGAGGTGGGCCTGATCTGCTGTTCTGTATGCACCACCGCCTGCCAGGAACTCTGGTAATGGAAGTCGAGGTGCCAGCCCGTGATATTGATCCTGATGCCCTGGCTTGACGAGAGGTTGTGGGTCAGCTTGCCTTCCCGCAATTGGACGACGCTGGGGTCGTAGTTCTGAAGGATCTTGCTGAAATCGGCCAGCCCGGCCGACCTCATGAAAGCGAGACCGTTCCCATTGTCGGTCCCATCGGCGTTCTGCAGCCGGATATCGACATCAATCAGCGCATCGGATTCGGTGGAGTTTTCATAAGCGAGACTGACGTCGGCCGTGAACTTCTGGCTGGCGGCTTCCTGGAGCAACTGGTCCAGCTTGTCGAAGAAGCCCTGCTCGCCTTTCTCCACTGCCTGGACGAACTTGACCAGATTATTGAAATCCGCCTTGCTGAACTTTGCCACCGCGATTCCAATAATGCGTTCGGCCACATGGTTGGCCACATCCGAAGCCTGAGCCTTGAACTTGTCCAGCGAATCGAATCTGGCCAGCTCGTTAACGATGTTGTCGAGGTCGAACTCCTTCTTTGAGATCGCGATGAAATCCCGAATGTCCTTGTTGGCTGCGTCCTCGATCAGGCTAAGCGTTTTGGCCGCGGCGTCCTGAACAGTCTTCAGCCCGGTGACCTTGTCGAGAATCGTATCCAGAATGTTGCCGCCGGTTATTTGTTGCAGGACGTTCCAAAGCACAGGATCGATCTCGCCCTGGAACTGGTCGAGTGAACCGAAAGCTTCGATCGCGGTCAGCGCCGGCTTGAGCTTCGTATCGATCTCGTCAAAATAGCGGTCAAACAGCGCCACCGCGCTGTCCTCGACTTTGTTGTAGCTGCCAACCACGTTCTTCAGTTTTCCGAGCAGGTCCTGAACCTCAGGCTGGGCCAGACTTCCCACCGCCTTATTAATGAATCGCGAGAGATAAAGCTGCGCCAGGCCATCGATTTTGGCCGTGAGGTCGGCTGCGGTGTGGATCGCGGCAGCCTGGCTCAGAATACTGCCGGCCTGGTTGATCCAGTTCTTCGCCCTCAATCCGAGCAGGGAGCCAAGGAATTCCTTGCCGGTTGCGGGAAGGCCCTGGGTATCGATCTCGGCCGATGCGGAAACACCGGCTGAAATCTGAAGATCCCTCGATCTCTGCCGGTTGACAGTCACACGGGCCCAGCCGGGATCGCCGGGATGCAGATCGGCGGCGGATTGAACAATTACGGAAAACCTGCCGGCGAGTTTCGCGGCAATGCTGAAGTTTCCCGTTACGCTCAGATCATATGACTCCGACAACGTGAGCGAGGAAATCTGCCGGAAATCGTGTGTGCCCTTTGCCTCATAACCTGCCGCGAGTGTGGCGCCCAGGTTGAGGTACCCGCCGAACTCCAGGTAAACCACCTGTCCTGGTCGCGGCGGCTTGACAACTCCGCCCGGTGTGCTCAGGTTCCTCACGAAGTCGGCGAGGATGTCGCCGGCGGCTTCGCCTCGATTGTCGTAAACACGCGTATTGATCAGACGCGCATCGGCGCCCGCCTCCAGAGTCGCGGTAGCGCTCAGGATGTTGTAGTTAAACGACCCGCTTGCGGAGAGATCGGCCTTCCCGCCCAAATCGAGCGCAATGATGAGGTTGCTGTCATCGAGCACTTTATCGAGTCCGAAGGTCTTCACTAAATCAGGATCGGCGCCGGTCTGATCTTTAAACAGCGCAGCCAGGGTCACCGAGGTCGAGGCCGAGATCCCCAGCTTGACGTCGTTACCGATCGAAGCTTTGCCGTCGGCGCTGAAGGAGACGGCCGCAATTGCCGTCGCCGACTCGGGCAGAGGGTTCGCAGGCGACACAACGTTAACATCCGCGGTGAACTTTCCGTCAGCACCATGTAGCAGCGGGATCTTATCTTCAGAAATCGAGATTGGTGTCATAGGTATTTATCCTCCGAGCACGTAGATTAAAGCACGGATCCTGTGAAAATACCATAATTTTTGATAAAGGTTGGTGCAGGTACGAAGAAAAGGACTTTCCGATCTGCACTGGAGTGAGGTCAGTTTTGGCGCCATCGAGTGAAAGGTCCGCCGACTCTGACCAGCGCCTTTCCGCTATAATCAACCGGGTTTGGAAACTCCTTTTCCGTGGAACATCCATGCGTCGAATGGATTCGAGAACCTTAGGTCTCCTTGTGGCGATGTTGACGACCGGACGGCTTGCCGTGAGCCAGCCGCAGGCGCCATCGGCCATTCCCCGGGATTCCGAGATTCGCAAGATCCTTTCCGATCGGATCGATAAGTACCACCAAAGTGTTGGGATTGTCGTCGGCACCATCGAACCGCGGGGGCGGCGGACCGTCGCGTACGGACATCTGAATCAGGGCGATCCCAGACCGCTCAACGGCGATACGGTCTTTGAGATCGACTCGATCACGAAAGTGTTCACGGGGCTATTGTTGACAGATATGGTTGCACGGGGAGAGGTCGCGCTGACCGATCCCGTGGCGAAATACCTGCCGCGCGACGTAGGGGTTCCCGAGCGAGGCGGGCGTCAGATCACGTTGCTCGATCTCGTCACCCACCACTCCGGTCTGCCGCAGCTTCCGCTGAACGCGCCCCTTTATGAACAGGATCCCATTGGCAACTACACAGTGGACCAACTGTATTCGATGCTCGCTGCCTATCACCTTGAGAGCGACCCCGGCACGCAATACTTCTATTCCAACGTCGGATTTGGGCTGCTCGGACATGCTCTCTCCCTTCGGGCCGGAATGGATTTTCAGCAGTTGCTTGAAGCGCGCATTACTGCTCCATTGCGCATGGCCGACACGCGGATTTCGCTGACTCCGGAAATGAACAAGAAGCTCGCGATCGGTCACGCCTACTATCGAATGGCGCCTACATCTGCCTGGGACTACGGAGTGCTTGCAGGCGCCGGTGGCCTCCGGTCCACAGCAAACGATTTACTGAAGTTTCTCGCAGCTTGCCTGGGCTATACGAAAACGCCTCTTGCCGGCGCGATGGCCGCGATGCTTGAGACTCGGCAACCTACCGGCGAACTGGGTACCGAAGTCGCTCTTGCCTGGCACATACAAACTCCGAATCGTTGCGGCCGGTCAGGCTGTGAGCCCATGGGGATGGAGTTCGTGGTTCACGGGGGAGGATCTTTTGGGTACACATCGTTTCTCGGCTTTGATCCCAAATCGCGAGTCGGAGTCGTGGTGCTCTCGAATGCCTCTCACTATGAAGTCGGGGATATCGGACGACACCTGCTGAATACGCGGTATCCCATACTCGACCCGAAGCAACTCGAACTTTCGCGGAGGCGAAAGGATGTTGAACGGCTTACGGCGATTTCCATAGACCCGAAGCTTCTGGACGCATATGCGGGCGTTTATAAGGGCACGGGCGAGACCTGGGCCGTAAGGCAGGAAGGGACGCGGCTGTTCATGCAGGACGAAGCGAACCTGAACAAGGGCTACACGAAGATGGAGATCCTCCCAAAGGGTGGCCTCGACTTCTTCTTCCTCGGTCAAGACTCTGAAGTCATGTTCGATCCGGTTCGCCAGGGACGCAGTCCCGGGTTAATTCTCTACGATGAGGACGGCTCGGCAAAACGATTTCAGAGAATCGAGTAGCATCGCTCCCTTCCGGTCGCGTCTGTTCGTTATCAGAAAATCAGCTTCAGCGCAAACTGGATCTGCCGCGGTGCGTATGTGCTCCGGATGGTCCCGAACGCCGAACTGGTTGTCGTAGCAGTAGGCGGCGAGAAAGTTAGTCTTGTTCAACAGATTGAAGAACTCGCTCCGGAACTGCAGCCGGATGCTTTCGTGAATGACGAAGTTCTTGTTGACCCCGGTATCGAGCTGCCAGAACCCAGGTGCGCGGAAGGCATTCCGGCTCAAGTTCCCAAAAGGATTGTTCGCCGGCGGAGTGGTGAACGTATATCCCGCGAAATAGTGGTTCACCATGTCGTTAGTATCCTGGCTGATTCCAGTGCCCGATACGTTAGGGCGAAGAACCGCCAGACCGCGGTAATCCGCAATCGATCCCGAAACATCGTTGGCCGCGGAGGGCGTGTAGTTCACATTGATCGCCGTCCCCGTATGCGCCGTGTTGATGGCGTTCACTTCCCAACCGCCGAGAATCGCCTCGGCAACCGGATTCAGGTTCGATGCGAACTTCCGGCCCTTTCCGAACGGGACCTGATACACCATGCTGGTGGTGTTGATAACCGCCAGATCGAAGCTGGAAGGACCATACTCCGACGACAGGGAATGAATGTTCTGCGGATTCGCCACGGTATATCCGGGATAAACCTCCAGTGCCTGTTCGGAATCGCCGAGCGCCTTTGACCAGGTAAACGAATTGAGCAGGTAGAGGCCGCCGCGCATCTGCTGCTCAAAACGCGCTGAGAAGCCGTTGTAATTGTTGGTGCCCGCGGGGTCCACCCAGGTGATCGGCCCGAACTGGGGAATGGGAACCCGAGCCTGCATTCCCAGGGTGCCACCGGGCGCATTCGGATTCGCCTGATTGTAATCGGCGATGATGGGCAGATGCGTGGCGATATTGCCGTTGTACGCCAGTTCCAGCACTGTGCCGGATGTCAGCTGGCGCTGGACTGAGAACAGCCAGTTCTGGATCATCGGCCACGGCGAGTGCGGGTCGACATAATCGACGTTCGACGTGATTGGGTTGAAGTTCGCAGGATTGGCGATGCCGGTGGTAAAGCTGTTCTGGGTTGTCAGGAAACCGGCGGGGACGGGACCTCCGTTTGGAATCGACTGTGACAACGTCCCAAAGTTAATCTGCGGCGAGTTAATGTTTTCGAGCGCGCTGCCGACCCGGTTAAAGAACGAATAACTAATCCCGTAACCGGCGCGAACTACCGTTTTCGGGTCCGACGTTCCAGGCGAAGCCGATGCGCGGGCCGAAATCCTTGTGATTCGGATGGACAAGGGCGCGGTTGTACAGGCTGCCGCTGGTGGCTGGAATGAGCGAGTTGGTGGCCGGATTGTAGTTTGTCCAGTTGTTGTCGCGCTCCCAGAGCGGCGTGGCGAAATCCCACCTGAGCCCGAGGTTCAGAGTAAGCTTCGGCGTGACGCGGTAATCGTCCTGGACGTAAACCGAATTGACGTGCTGACGCTGGTTGGTGACGACGTTGTTTCCGAGCCCGATGCTGTTGGGCAGCCCAAAGATGAAATCCGCAAGATTGAAGCTGGTGGAATCGCCCGGAACGGTGCAGCCTGAGGCCAGGCCCAGCAGCGCGCAGGTCGGTTTGCTGAACTGGCCCGAGTAGGTGTCGGAGCCGTACAACGGATTAACGTCCAGCACTTCAGTTCTGATCGCGACGAATTCATAACCCGCTTTCAAAGATTGCCGCCCCTTGATCCATGTGTAATTCACTTTCGGGATTAAAGGAGGTCGGGTTCTGGAACTGAGGATTCGTCGCCTGGCGGCCGAATCCGTTGAAGCCGCTGACCGTCTGCGTGTTGAGACCGCCGGTCAGGTTCGAACTGGTCGGAAGGCCGGGAATGCCGTAGAGGTCCTGCATGCTCGCGCCGCCGAGGTAGGGCGGGCTTTTCCCGGCGATAATGTGATCGAACGCGAAGCGCGCCTCGAGGAGTGACGTAGGGTTGAGTGCCCACGTGTATCCCGCGGCAGCTTGCTGAGAGATCGCGTGGATATAGCCGTTGCCTCCCCCGCCCGACGGGCCTGATATATCGGGTTGGTAATACTGCAGGTCTTTGCGCTGGCTGAACCGGACGAACGCGCTCATCTTGCTGTTCATCTGGTAATCGAGTTTCGCGTCGTATTTGTCGGAATAATCCCGAATCAGCAGAAGATCTTCGAGGTTATTCGAGCGCAGGGCGCCGGTCGGCGCGGGAAGTTGGCTCAGAACCGTCGCGGCGAAGGGATTGATCTGCGATATCGGAATCGCGGTTCCCGCGGGATATAGGGTATTCGTCAGCGGATTGAATGCCGTCACGCCCTGATTGTTTGCCGGGTTGATCAGCAGCCCGCTGCGGTCGTTTATGTCCGGGATGGAATCGAAGTTGAGATATCGCTGCAACTGTCGCTGACCTTCATAGTCGCCGAAGAAGAAAAGCTTGTTCCTGATAATCGGACCGCCGATGGTGGCGCCGAACTGGTTCCGCTGGAGCGTCGGCTTCTGGAACACCGTCGGGCTGAAGAGGAAGCCGGTCGCGTTGAGGGCCGTGTTGCGCAGGAAGTCGTACGCGGTGCCGTGAAACTGATTTGTACCGGAGCGCAGGGCTGCGTTGATGACTCCGCCTCCCACACGTCCGTATTCGGCGCTGAACCCGCTGGTGATCACCTTGAACTCGGCAATGGCGTCCGGCGAGGGCTGCACTAACTGGCTTGAGTAACCCTGATTGCTCGGCGAATAGGCATTGTTATCCAGACCGTCCAGCAGAAAATTGTTGTAAGTGCTCCGCATTCCGTTGATGTTGAATGCCGAATCGCGCGGAGTGGCGCTCGGCGAAAACGCCGCCCCCATGGGCGACCTTGTCACGTTGGTCGAGAGCAGGGCCAGATCGGAATAGCTGCGACCGTTGAGAGGCAGTCCGACGACCTGCTGCGTGTTGACCACCTGGCCGTGCTCGCTCGAATCGGTATCGAGAGCCGCTGCCGCTCCCGTTACATTAACCGACTGGGAAACCGCGCCGACCTGCAACGCGAGATTAACCCTCTGGCGCGCCCCCACGGCGACATCGATATCCTGCGCCTGGACCTTCGAGAAGCCTGGCGCTTCGGCGCTGACCGTGTATCTCCCGATCTTCACGTTGGAGAAATCGTACTCGCCGTTCGCGCCCGTTGTTGCTTTGGCCTCGATCCCCGTGCCCTGGTTTGTAAGCGTGACGGAAGCGTTCGGCACTCCCTTACCGCTCGGATCGTTGATCGAGCCGAGGACTTCGGCGGTTTCGAACTGGCCAAACAGCGATGTCGCCAATAAGAAAGAAGCTGTAAAAGAGACAAATAGACGGGCTGTAAATAATCGATTCATGAAAATGAGACTCCACCCCTGATAACTCATGTTCTCAGTTGAATATTTCGATGCGTTAACATGCGGGTTACAAAAACATAACTCCCGACCCCTACCCGGCGGACTGACCGCGATCCGCCGGCGGGGTAGTAAAATTGCGGCGTGGCACCAGCGAAATTCTTCCGTCTTTCCGCGTTCCTTAGTGCGGCCCTCATTGCAGTATCGCCCCTTTCATTGACTTGCGCGCACGCCGAAAACCTTCCTGCATGCGACGCCGACACGGCGGCCTGAAACTCCCACCGGACTTCTGCGCTCTTGTCGTAGCCAACGATCCTGGTGCGGCGCGGCACATGGCTGTGGCGCCCAACGGAGACCTCTATGTCGCGCTTATGGGTATGGGCGGCGTCGCAGCTCTTCACGACTCGAAGGGTGATGGTCACTTTGATGTGAAGAGATCATCGGCGAGGGCAGCAGCACCGGCGTAGCGCTGCACAACGGCTATTTCTATGTCGCGAAAACTTCCGAGGTGGTTCGCTATAAGATGACGCCGGGTGAACTGAAGCCGGCCGGTGAGCCGGAAGTCGTCGTCCCTGGCCTCACCGCCGGCCGCGCCCACGCCGATAAAGGGATTGCGTTCGACGGCAAGGGATCGCTCTACGTCAACATCGGTGCGCCTTCGAACGCCTGCCAAATGCCGGACCGGCAAAAGATGGTGAAGGGCGAAGATCCGTGCTCGCTCCTCGACACGGCCGGCGGTATCTGGAAGTTCGACGAGAACAAGCTGGGCCAGACACAATCCGATGGAACGCGCTTCGCCACCGGTATGCGGCAGATGCCCGCTATTGCCTGGCACGATAATGCTCTGTATGTCGTGATGAACAGCCGCGACCAGCTCGACACCTTGTGGGGCGACATGTTTACTGCGAAGGAAAATGCCGAGCGGCCCGCCGAACCCATGTATCGCGACGCAGGGCAAGAACTTCGGCTGGCCTTACTGCTTCCTGGCCTTACTGCTTCTATGACTACGGCGTGAAGAAGTTACTGTTGAATCCGGAATATGGCGGAGACGGAAAAACCACCGGTCGCTGCGAGAAGTTCGATTTGCCGGTTGTCGCTTTTCCCGCGCACTGGGCCCCGGTCGACGTCATGTTCTATACCGGTTCGCAGTTCCCCGCGAAATACAAAGGCGGTGCGTTTATTGCTTTCCACGGATCGTGGAATCGGGCGCCAATGCCGATGGATGGCTACAACGTCACCTTCCAACCCTTCAAGGGCGATAAGCCGTCAGGCAAGTTTGAGATTTTCGCCAATGGTTTCGCGGGCGCCGACCCGCTGATGAGTCCGGCCATGGCGGTGGCTCGCGCCGACGGGGTCGCGCAGGCGCAGGATGGTTCCCTGTATATTAGCGACAGTCAGAAAGGTAAGATCTGGCGCGTGATCTATCGCGGAGGAAAGTAAAAAAACTATGAATTATAGATATTGGCTGGTTCTGGGAGCGACTGCCGCAAGCCTTACGGCGACTGGCGTAAGCCTTATTGCCGCGGGACCGACCGAAGTAACGGTTCACGGCAATAAGCCGTTCCCCGAGAGCATCACATCGACGTCCGATGGATCGCTCATCATGGGCAGCGTCACCGAGAGCCAGGTGTTCCGCGCCGCAAAAGGCGCGGCTACCGCCGAGCCCTGGATCAAGCCCGGAACGAATGGATTGCAGAGAATACTCGGAGTATTCGCCGATGAGAAGGCCGGGACTCTCTGGGTCTGCTCGTCTAAGGCCGCGCAGGGTCCGCCCACCGCGCTCAAAGCTTTCGACCTGAAGACCGGGGCGCCGAAAGGCAGTTACAATTTCCCCGGCGATAATGCGCTCTGCAACGACATCGCAGTCGGACCTGACGGCACGACCTACGCCACGGATACGATCGCCGCACGCATCCTGAGATTGAAGAAGGGCGCGACCGCGCTCGACGTCTGGGTAGATGACAAGCAGCTCGCCGGGATCGACGGCATCGCGTTTGGCGATCCTGACACCGTTTACGTAAACACTGTTACGACCGGCCATCTCTTTCGCATCCCCGTTGGCAAGGACGGAGCAGCGGGCGCCATTGCGCCGATACAGCCTTCTCAGCCCTTGTCGAGCCCGGACGGCATGCGCGCTCTGGCGCGCAATCAGTTCCTGCTGGTTGAGGGCGCGGGGCAGGTCGACCGGGTGACGATCGACGGCAATAATGCAAAGATTGAAGTGCTCAAAGCGGGCTTCAACGGGCCGACCGCGGTCACTCAGGTGGGAAAAACGGCATGGGTGCTGGAGGGCAAACTGAAGTACATGAACGATCCTAAGTTTAAAGATCAGGATCCCGGGCCGTTCAAAGCCTACTCCGTACCGATCCCCGGAAAGTAGCGCCAGTTTCCAACACCGCAGCAGGGCCGTCCAAACCCGGCGGCCTTACTGCACAGTACTCTCACCGCCCTTGCTACCCTTCTTCTGTTTCCCGGCGCCTTCGGACTTCCTGACTTCGGCGAAATACTGCTGTACGTAAGACTGTACGCCAACGGGAATCTCATCGCGCGTAACGTCGCCGTCGGTCTCCCCGTGCGCCGCTTTCGTATTCGAGTAGTCCGTGTGCAGTTTCTGATTGCCCGACTGAACCTCAACCGTAGTCTCGCCCGACACCGTAGCTGCGCGCTGACCGATGATCTCGCTGATCTTGCCCATCGCCTTGAGCTGCGCCGCTTCCCGGATCTCCTTCGAACCGTCCTGGCTCCCGATCCCGCTGCCGCCTTGTCCCGGCTGCTTGTCCCCGGTCGAGCTCATCTTTCCCTGCGATTGCTGGCCGTTCTGGCCGTTGGCATCCGGCTGCCCGGCCTGCGCGTCGGACTGGCTGTTTCCCTTCTGCTGATCGCCCTTGCTTTGCTGCTGCTTCGAGCCCTGCGGCGAATCGTTCTTAGCCGATTCCTGATTGTCCTGCTGCGCCGCGTTCTGATCCTGATCAGACTTGGAGAAAATGTTCGAAACGGCATCCTTCAAACGCGAAAGAAGGCCCTGCTTGCTGCCCGCACTGGCGTTCTTTCCGGAATTCTGTTTTGATCCCTGTTCTCCCTTTGAGTCCGGTGACTGGGAACCGTTCTGGTCCGAATTTGCCTGATCGGAATTGTCGATGGGATCGCCGGTCTTCTGCTGATCGGAGGCCGCCCCGTTTTTCGACTCTCCGGCCTTGCCCGTTCCCGCGCCCTTTTCACCTTTCCCGTCGGGATCGCGAGGACTTTGCAGGGCCTGCTCAATCGCCTTATCCAAGGCATCCGGATCGCCCGGTGTGGGCGTCTCGGGAGTCTGCGCGCCCGCCATCTTCGAGAGAAGCGATTGCGCCTCCTCCATCCACGGTTTCTGGGACTTCGGGAAGGGGACCGCCTTGTTTTTGGCCTCGTGAATCGCCTGATCCTCCAGAAGGAACTGGGTAATGGGGGCATGCAGATCAAGCCCGTGGCTCAGGCCGTAGCGCAGTCCGATCAGAGCCGACGCGACAAGACACAGCGCCGCCATTGCATAAACGGAGCGCGGAAACACGAACGGTGCGGCCTGCTCCAGCTGTACCGTACCCGCCGCGGCGTCCGCCTGCTCACGCTGGGCCGTCTGAAATTCGGGCGAGTGCGCCGTACGGCCAGAGAAATAGAGAGCCGTCGAGAGCGCATCGCGGAGACCCGCATTCTGATCCAGCCGCACCGCGGTTGTGTAGGGGTCGGGCGTACGCCGCCACACCCGGTGAACGGCGATACCCACGCCGATCGCGGCAATCAGAGCGAGTGTCCACCACTCCATGTAGCGCGTGCCGACGATCAGCAGCAGCGCGAATCCCCCGGCAATGACCGCCGCCGCGAACGCCAGTTGCCCGAGGGTCTCGTTAAGGATGAACCGCCGCCGCGCCCGCCGTATGAGGTCTTCGACCATTTGTCTGGATTAACTCAACTTGATTATCCACCACGCCGTCGCAATCGTTCGATAATTGGAAGAAGGCAGCAGGCATCCATGCGTTACGTCAGCATTGCTAGCACCGGCGATCTTGTCGCCGGTCTTCGTGTCCATTTCCGTAAAAGTCCGCTGTTATGGGCTCTCGCGGCGGCCGCCGCCCTCTCCTGCAACACGACCTTCGCTGCCGAACAGCCATGGATCAAGGCCCGTCTTGGGTCGTTCGAAGCGATCAGCGACGGCGGCCGCAAGTCCGCCACGCAAGCGTTGAGCCAGTTCGAGCAGTTCAGTTTCGCTCTCGGAACGGCGATGGGCCAACCGGACCTCCGGCTCGACCCGGCCCTTCGCATCATTGTTTTCAAGAGCGCTCAGGACATGGCCGCCCAATGTCCGCCGGGCATCATTAACGGCCGCGACCGCCTGATGGCCTGCACCACGTCTGAAGGTCAACTTCCCCAAAGCCTGCTTCGCCAATTGACAAAGACGCTCCTCGGGAACAACTTTTCT
This sequence comes from Terriglobia bacterium, assembly GCA_963718155.1. Lineage (GTDB taxonomy): Bacteria > Acidobacteriota > Terriglobia > Bryobacterales > Bryobacteraceae > BOG-234. Next base: position 158,323 of record CAVQYP010000018.1, read on the forward strand.
CTGATGCCCGCGCCGATCGAAAAGGCGCTCGAGACCTTCTTCAGCACAGTGCAATCGGAGGCCGTGCGAGTCACGTGGGGCGCGCCTCCGCCTGAGGCCGAGCGAACGCGGGAATGGGCGCTGCTGCATCGCATCATCACCCAGCCGGACGATGCCCGCAGGGCCAGCATTTACCTGCACAATATCGCCTCGGGAATGGGTGAGAGCAGCGCCAGCCGCAACGCCTTCGGCGAAGACGGCCCACAGTTCCAGGCCGAGATCGATCGGTATTTCGCGGCGGGCGTATTCAATACCGCCGCCGCGCCCAACCGCGCCCTCAATCCGGATCGCGACTTCAATACTACTGTGCTGACTTCCGACGAAGGGGAGCTGATGCGCGCGGACCTTCTCACTCCCGCGTCGCGGGATCTTTACGAGAAGCTGCTTCAGGCCGGCAAACACATTGCGGAAGCGAATGAAGGCCTTGCGGTCCTCGCAATGCGAGCGGACGATCCCCTTAGAGCGCGGACTTACATGGAAGCTGCGCGTAAAGCCGGCACGCGTAATTTCGTTGCCCTCACCGCCTATGCGGAACGGCTGAAGAATCAGGATCAGGCGATCGAGATCCTGAAAGAGGCGCTCACCATCGATCCGAAGTATGCGCAGGCGCATTGGGTCTTCGGACAAAAGCTGACCGACCCGGCGCGGCGTGCGGCCGAGTGGAAGCAAGCCGTGAATCTCGCCCCGCGCAACTACGACTGGTGGGCGCAGTATGCTCAGCTCTGCCTTGATCAGAAGCAGTACGCCGAAGCCGGACGGGCGTGGGTTGCCGCAGCGCAAGCCGCTCCCGGCGCCGAGCTGCGCGAGCAGTATCTGGCAGCCAGGGGCAAGATCGAGCAGCAGCGTCTGGCGGCGGAAGACGAGGAGCGGCGCAAAGACGCAGAGGCGAAGGCGCGCGAGATCAATGATCTGAAAGCGAAGGCGCGCCAGGAGATTGCTGCGGTGGAAGCGCGCGCCAACATCCAGGCTCCTTCGGCCCGCGACGCATCGGCAAAGACGGTGGAGTGGTTTGACGATTCGACGTCACCGAAGATCACGGGCTCGCTGGTGCGAGTCGATTGCGTCGGCAAGCAGTTCCGGTTGAGCGTGAAAGACGATGCGGGCAAAACGACCGTTCTCGCGGTTCCGGATCCGCAGCAGTTCGAAATCAAAGACGGTGCGACGTTGACATGCGGGAACCAGAAGCCCCGCCGCGTAACGGTCTCATATAAACCCGCAGCGGCGCCGTCGGCCAAACCGGCTGCCCCAACAGCAACGGCGAAAGTGGAACCCGGCGAGGCGACTTCCATGGAGTTCCTGCGCTGAACAAGGCGCGGAAGAACTCACCGACACTCCACTCCCCCCGATCACTTACAGCCGCTTCCGCCAGCAGATACATCGCTTCGGTCACCGCCGTCCACACTGTGCCAGGAGGTTGTCGAATGGATTTGAGCCAGGCCGTACAGGTCGGTGTTGGCTCCGGTGAGATCGTGAATACGCCGACAACATCACTGAACCGGACGGCGGGCCTTCAGGAGTTCGGTGAATCGCGCCCCGGTGTTCTTTGCAAGCGCGACATCGACCCCACGCGCAGTGCCAATCAAATCTTTAATGGACTCATAGGGAGACAGACTCGCTTCCTCGCGCTCGACCCATCCTTCGGTCGCTTCTCGGAGGATGTGTGAGGCCGGAACCTTCCTTAGTCGTGCGATTCGCTCGACGCGACGGCGAGTCCGCTCATTGAGCCGCAGACTAATGCGAGAAGCCACTTGACCAGGGTAGAGCATAATCCAACGTTAAAATCGGACTTACGCAATCTCCGTCGACCCGGCGCCGGCATATGAGAACCGCTATCCTGTTTCTGCTCACCCTTACCGCTGCTTCAGCGCAGACGTCGACGGTCATCCACGCCGCCCGGTTGCTGGATATCGAGACCGGACGCATGATCAGTCCGGCCGAAATCCTCGTCCGCGGAGATCGCATCGTGGAAGTCGGTTCCCAGGTGACTCATCCGCCAGGCGCCGAAGTCATCGATCTTGGCGATAGAACCCTTCTGCCCGCTCTGATCGACGCCCATACCCACCTCTTCCTGCACCCCGGCGCCGAGGACCTGCAGACCGTCCAGGAATCGGTCCCGCAACGCACGATCATGGCCGTCGTCGCGGCTCGCGACGATCTGATGGCCGGATTCACCGCGGAGCGCGATATGGGTACGGAAGGCGCGGGGTCGGCCGATACCGCCGTTCGGAACGCCATCGATCGGGGCCTCATCCCCGGTCCGCGTATGCGCGTCAGCGGCAACGCCGTCGACATCCTCGGCGGGCACGAAGACGCCATCGGTTTTAACCCCGCGCAGCACGTGCTCCCGAACGCCACGCAGGCCAACAACGCCTCCGAACTGGTCGCGGTAATTCGCGGGCAATTCAAGGAAGGCGCCGATTTCATCAAGATTTACGAAACAGGGAAAGACTCACTGAAAGACGGCAAACTTTCCACGCCATTCCAGTACACCGAAGCTGAACTGACTGCCGCAGTCACCGAGGCGGCGCGGGTGGGCAAGCGCGTGGCCGTGCATGCGACGGGCGAGCCGGGAACGCTCTATGCCGCGCGCGCGGGCGTCGCCTCCATCGATCACGCTTATGAATTGAGCGACGAGACTATGCGCCTGATGCGCGAAAAGCAGATCTTTGCCGTTCCCACCTTCACGATCAGTGAATACTTCGCCGATCACGCCGCCTCGCCTGCCGAGACGGCCTTCGAGCGGGGTCTGCTCGAATACCACGCGCGGGAGTTCCGCAAACAACTCGCCGCCGGCGTGTCGTTTGCGATGGGTTCGGACGTGGGGCCGTTCCCGCACGGCACGCAGGCGCGCGAATTCGAATTGATGGTGAAGTACGGAATGAAGCCGATTCAGGCTCTGCAGGCGGGGACGCTGAATGGCGCGAAGTTGCTCGGATGGCAAGGCCAGCTCGGAGCGTTGAAGGCCGGCTATCTCGCCGATGTGATTGCCGTGCCTGGCGACCCGTTGTCGGATATCAGCGTCCTCGCAAAAGTTTCCTTCGTCATGAAGGGCGGCGTGATTTACCGAAAGTAGCTCCACATCACGCATCAGATGCCGTACGCTGAAAATATGAGAACCACTCTGGACATTGACGACGAGCTGCTTCTCACCGTAAAGCAGATCGCGCAGCAACGGAACACCACATCCGGGAAAGTGGTTTCGAGTCTTTTGCGTGAATCGCTGCATCCCGGGAATTTCAGGCTGGAATACCACAATGGCATTCCTGTTTTGCCGCGTGGAGCCAATGGTCCAGCAGTAACCGTGGATCTGGTGAAGCGGCTCCATGAAGCAGACGAGTAGCGCGGCTCCAAACACGGGCCGCCCGCGCTTATCGATCGCGCGCACGAATTTCACGCGCAGGCTCATTTCTGGTTTGCGCGCAACAGGAAACACGGCTGGTCGACTTGCCCCATTACCGAGAACGGCTATCTTCGGAGCCTCAGCAATCCCGGGTATCCGCTCACCGGGCTGACTGTGGAGCAGGTCCGGGACAGCGAAAAACCTGACCGACCTCTATCTGCTGCGGCTGACTCTCGCCTGCCACGGCCGTTTCGTCACCTTCGACCGGACAATCCGCTGGGAACGTGTAACCGGTTGCGCCGAGGGCGATCTGGAAGTCCTGCCGTCCGCCTGATACAACTCCGGTTGTTAAAATTTCGGAATGCTCTCTTGTGTTACCGAATTGAACCACGTCCGCGGACGACTCCGTACCGTTGCCTTCGCCGTCGCGCTCCTTGCCGCGGCTATTCCCGCGAGCGCGCATGCAATCCTTAAGGAGTCCGTACCTGCTGCCCATGCCGTTGTGTCCGGAGGGAATGTGGCGATCCGACTGAAGTTCAACTCCCGGATTGACGCCGCGCACTCGCGCCTCACGCTCGCGGGGATTTCGGGCAATCAGAACCTTGAGATCGACAAGAAGGCCGATCCCGACCTCCTCGTCGGACAGGCAAAAGACGTGAAGGCCGGAGAATATCGACTCCAGTGGCAAGTCCTCGCAGTCGACGGGCACATCACCCGCGGCGAGGTTCCGTTCACAGTTCACTAAGCCGTACCGTGACACAAATTATCGACCTCTACGGATTTGTCGCCGTCGTCCTGCGAGGTTTGACGCTCATCCTTGAAGCGATCACGGTTGGCGGAGTTTTCTTCCTGCTGTTGCTGGGCCCGTTCGCGCCCTCCGAGCCTCTGGTGGTCGCCCGCTGCCGCGCTCTTCTGAGAGGGTTCGCCGGGGCGCTTACCGCGGTCGCCATCGGATCGGCGCTGCTGACGGCTCTGGTTCTGCAAGCTACGACGGAAGGCTTCCACTGGGCGGATGCCGCTCATACGTCGTTTTTCCAGTCGTATCTGCTGATCGCGGCGAGCGCTTTGGGCATCGCGATCCTCGCCCGGAAAGCCCGCGCGCCGTGGCTGCTCCCAATTGCGTTTGCATTGATTCTGGGGGCGATCTTCACCAGCCATGCCTTCGCGCGAATTGAAGACAGAGGCCTGCTGCTCTTCTGCGCCGGGCTGCATCATCTCGCGACCGCGGCATGGATCGGCGAGCTGCCCTACCTGCTGGTTGCTCTCGGCCGCGGAACCGAGCCATTCAAAGTGCAGATTGCCCGGCGCTTCTCCCCGGTAGCGATGATCAGCGTCGGCGTTCTGATCGTCGCGGGGGTCGTTCAGGGTAAAGCTCTGGTGGGTACGGTTGATGCCATTTACGGGACCGCCTATGGCGCTATGTTGACGGCGAAAGTCGTTCTCCTGGGTCTCTTGCTTTTGCTGGGCGCGATCAACTTCAAACGCCTCAGAGCAAAAATTGACGCCCGGTCCGCCGCGCTGCTTGTCCGGCGGCTGGTTGAGGTGGAAACGGCTATTGGCATAACCGTCATTCTGGTCGCATCGTCGATGGGCTCACAGCCGCCTGCGGTGGACCTTACCGACGGACGGGCCACTTTCGGAGAGATCGTAACGCGCTTCACGCCACAATGGCCGCATCTGCGAACGCCGCCTCTCGAATCGCTGACTCCTCCAACCCCGCTCGACGCGGATGAAGCGCGCCGCTTCGGAACGCCCGTCACTTACACGCCGGGCAGCGGCGTGTACCGGCCCAGTTCTCCGGGCGATATCGCGTGGAGCGAATACAACCACAACTGGGCGGGGCTGTGCGTGCTCACGATGGGTCTGCTCGGCCTGATCGCTCTCATGCCGGGAGGTGCGTGGGCACGGCACTGGCCTCTCGTATTTCTTGCGCTTGGGCTCTTCATTCTCATTCGTGCCGATCCGGAAAACTGGCCGCTTGGGCCCCGCGGATTCTGGCAAAGCTTTCAGGCGCCCGATGTGCTGCAGCATCGCCTCGCCGTGGCGTTGGTAGCCGCGTTCGCGATCTTCGAATGGCGCGTGGCCACAGGGCGCTCGACGCGTCCCTGGCACGCGCTGGTCTTCCCGGCCATCTGCATGTTGGGAGGAGCGCTCCTGTTCACCCACACTCACGCGCTCGGCAACATCAAGGAAGAACTACTCGCGGAGGAGAGCCACACGGCGATCGCGATCTTCGCGATTATGGCGGCCGGCGCGCGCTGGCTGCAACTGCGCCTGCCGCGCGCGCCGGAGTCGCTACGATTCGTCTGGCCGGTCTGTTTTGTGATGATCGGCTGCTTTTTAACGTTCTATCGAGAAGCTTGACCGGCTCTTGACATAGGCGAACAAAAGGCGAACAATGAGGCATGCCTCGTGGCGTCGCTTTGTCTCCCGTTTCGGGCGCCCTGTTTGCCGACGCCGCGTCTCCGGAGCCGGAGACGCGGTTGGTCGGCATCGCGAAGCTCGCGGCGCAAAGCGAGGTACTCGAAACCAAACGGGTAGTTCGTTATTTCGAGCTGGAATCGAAGAGCCTGCTGTGCCGGACGCGGCCCGGCATGCCGTTCGAATGGAGCCTTAATCCGTACCGGGGGTGTGAGTACGGCTGCCGCTACTGCTACGCGCGTTATACCCACGAGTTCATGGAACTGCGCGACAGCGTCGAGTTCGAAGACAAGATCTTCGCCAAGTCTGACGTCGCCCTGATTCTGCGTCGCGATCTGAAGAGGATCGACGGAAGCCGGGGTATTGCAATCGGCACGGCCACCGACCCCTACCAACCAGCGGAACGGCGATTCCGGCGCACCCAGACCGCTCTCGAGGTCTTCGCCGGAGAAGCCGGGCTTGCGCTATCCATCACCACCAAATCCAATCTCGTCGCCCGGGACATCCCACTTCTCAAAAAGATCGCCGAACGGAACTCGATCAGCGTCAATATGACGATCACGACGCTCGACACGAGTCTCGCCCGGATGCTCGAGCCGCGCGCTCCCCGTCCGGATCTGCGCCTGAAAGCCGTCAAAGCGCTCGCGGACGCGGGAATTCCCACCGGCGTATTTCCCAACCCGATCATGCCTCTGATCACCGATCAGGAAGAACGTCTGGACCGGCTGGCGAAAGCGGCGCGCGACCATGGCGCGACTTACTTCGGGGGCGGCGTCCTCTTTCTGATGCCTTGCTCCCGGAAGGTATTTTTTCCGTTCGTGGCGGAGCACTTTCCGCACCTGCTGCGCCGTTATCAGCTGCGCTACGAAAGCGACGCTTACATCCGCGGACCTTACCGCGACGCGATTCGTGAAAGAGTCGCAGCGGTCCGCGAGAAATACGGATTCAACCCGGGGCCGCCAGTCCGGGAGAGCTTGCCCGAACCGCATGCGCAGGGTTCGCTCTTTCCTATATGACTCAGGCGCCGGGCTGCCTGTATGACTCAGGCGCCGGCTTGGGCGTGCTCCTGCATTTGCTCCTGGCGCGCGCGGGCGATCTGCTTCCGTTCCTTAAGGTAGCTGAAGAACTCGCCGCCTTCGCGCAGCCGCCGCACCAGCATCTGGCGGTCGGTCGCCATCTCGCGCAGGAAGCGCAGAATCGGCCGATGCCGGAAGTAGAAGCGCCGGTACATGCGCTCGACCGCGTCCTCGATCTCGTCCGACGAAAGATGGTCGTAGCGCAGCGTCGAGATCTGAATCCCCTTGCCCGAAACCTGCAGGGCGCTCGCGTCGATCCAGCCGTTCGCGGTCGCCTGCTTGTAGAGCTCGGTTCCCGGATAGGGCGCGGCGATCGACACCTGAATCGAGAATGGATCGATCTCCTCGGCGAAGCGGATGGTCTCCTCGATCGTTTCCTGCGTCTCGATCGGCAAGCCGATCATGAACGTCCCGTGGACCCGGATTCCGAGCTTCCGGCAGTTCCGCATGAACTGCCGCGCGGTATCGAGCACCAGCCCTTTCTTCGTCCGGTTCAGGATCTGCTGATTGCCGGATTCGAAACCCACCAGCAGAAGCCGCAGCCCGTTGTCCCGCAACTGCTTGAGCGTTTCATAGTCCAGATGCGCGCGCGCGTTGCATGACCAGGTGAGCTTCAGCTTCTTCATGCCCTTCGCGATTTCGATGGCGCGGGGCTTGTCGATGGTGAATGTGTCGTCGTCGAACATCCACTCGCGCACACTGTTGCCGAAAAGCTCCTTGCCCACTTCCATTTCGCTGATGACGGCGGCGGGAGATTTCGTGCGGTAGACATGCCCGCCGATGGTCTGCGGCCACAGGCAGAAGGTGCATTTCGCCGGGCAGCCGCGGCCCGTATAGAAGGAAACGTAGGGGTGCTGCAGATAACCGATGAAGTATTTTTCGATCTCCAGATCGCGGTGATAGACCGGAAGCACGCTGGGCATCGCAGTCCCAGTCGTGAATCAGTTCGCGCTCGGGATTGTGGCTGGATGCGGCCCTCGGAGTCGCGCCAGCTCAGGCCTGTGATTTCCGCGAACGGCTTTCCCTTCGGCCACGTCGAGGCAGGTGTAGTCGAATTCGTTGCGGCAGACGAAATCGATAGCCGGAGACGCCTTGAGCGTTTCCGTCGGCAGAATCGCGACATGGGCTCCGATCATGCCGATCTTCGCGTGCGGGTTCTTCGCTTTGATCGCTTCGGCGCACTTAACGTCGTTCGCAGCGAAGGCGTGCTGGTGTGGAGAACGAACAGCTCGTAGTCGTTCGCGATCGCGAGCACGTCTTCCATCGTCTGGTGATGCGGCGCCGCATCCATCAGCTTGCTGCCCGGAACCAGGGCGGCGGGCTGCGCCAGCCAGGTCGGGAACCAGTACGAGGTTATTTCGCGTTTCGCCTGATAGCGCGCGCCGGCTCCTCCGTCAAAGCCGTCAAACGACGGAGGGCTGAGGAATAAAGTCTTCTTCACAACTTGTATTCTCCCCGATTGCGGCAGAGGCCGCATCAATTTCCTGAATGCGCAAAGCGAATGTACTTATTTTCACACGAGCCGCTGCGGATTAATCGCTCCCTGCCCATCGCGGATCGGAAGGCGGTCGCGCGCAGTAAATAGCCGACGCCGAGATCGCAGGCCCTACCGCGGCTAAAACAGTACATCGAAATCGGCCGTATAGCGACGGCGGTACTCACCGAAGTAGAGTCCGTAAACAGGATCGGCGATGTTGCCGTGAACGCTGATCGGGTTGAAGTGGTTCGTGAGATTGGAGCCGGAGACGGCGAACCGGACCGAGTATTTATCGGTCACTTTGAAGTCTTTGCTGATGCGAGCGTCGACGGAAAAAGCGCTCGGAAAACGGACCTGATTGGGAATGCCGACGTATTGCTGGGCAGCATTCAGTGGCGACCAGGGAAAGCCGGTGCGGTACTCGACCTTCGGCATCACACGGATTTTGTACGGGAAGGCGAACGTTCCCCAGGCGAGAAACCGGTTGGGCGTGTCACCGGGCAGAAACGTGCGCGCATCGGGCAAGATTACCGCAGGGGGAAAGTCCGCCAGATAGGTACTAAACTCATTCAGATTCCCGACGCTGTAGCTGTGAACGTAAGACACAAAAAGCTGATCCTCTTTATATGCGCTGGCGGCGGCGGTGACTTCAAGCTGCTTGAGGCGCGCGCTGCCGTCGCCTTTCAGAACGAAAGCGTGAAGGTTGTCGGTGACCTCGGGATCGAGCACGATGAGTTGTTCGGAGTGGCTCAAGAGGTAGTTCACCCGAAACCGCAGCCGCGAAGTCAAAATCTGTTCCACCTGGAAATTCGAATTGATGCTGTACGGTGAAAAGTTGCCTGCCACGCCACTTGGGCGGTAGATCAGAGGGGAGCGGCGGGGAGCTGCGGCCTCCGTCAAATTGAAATACTGGAAGGGGCCGCTCGCGATTGTGCCGTCGGGATTCCAGGTTGTGATGATCTGTTCGGGATAAAAGCCGAACCCGTAGACATTCAGAGGAACCCGATCGTAGAAGATGCCGGTTCCGGCTCGCAAGACAGTGCGGCCGCTTTTAAAAGGACTGAAAACGAGGCCCGCACGTGGACCGACGCGCCAGGCTTCGGTAACTTCCTGCTGCTCGGTGCGAAGACCAAAGTTCAGAGCCAGTTTTGAGCTCAGCGTCCACTGGTCCTGGGCGAAGAAGGCCGACTCCGCGTCAGTACGGGCGATCGGTAGTCCTCTTGTGAAGTTGATGCTCTCGATCAGCACCCCCGCCGGGTCGACGATGTTTACGGGATGCTCCTCGATCAGCGCATGTTCCGCGGTCGCGCCCAGCACGGAACCGAACTTCAGGTTGTGCGTCCCCAGGGCTCGCCGGGAAAGAGACCAGGTCTCGCGCCACTCGATTCGCGAAGACGTGCGCGTCTGTTGCGCGAAGTAATTCCCCTGGTTAATCGACGGAGTCAGCGTCATGTCGAGATCGCCCTGCGGCCATACTGCTGCGCGAAAACTGGTCATCGAAACGGCACTGTCGAGGAGGGTGCCCTTGAAAGACCAGTGCTCAGCGACATTACCGGAATAGCTGGAATCGCTGGTGTTGGGTGTGAGCTGCTCCGGATTGAAGTAGTCGAGATTGGCGTAGCGGATGTGCTGGTTCGCGACGTGAAAGGTGGCATCGAGCAGATTCGACGGGTTGATGATGTAGTCGATCGCGGTCAGAGAGTTGTATCCTTCATGGCGCGACTGATTGTCCGGAAATGACAGGGTGATGATGGGAACCGAGCGCATCTCGTACTGTGCCGACTCCAGGAAGTAGAGCCGGTTTTTGATTAGCGGCCCACCGAAATTGATGCGCGGCGTTGCGGATTTCAAACCGACCATGTGCCAGCTGCGCCAGCGGTATTCCGGCAGCGGGTCATTCAGCTCGAAGTTCCACTTGTCACCCGCCTTGCGGGTTTCGACTGAGACAACGTCGGCGGTGAACCCGCCGTATTCGGCGAGGAACGGACTGCTGAGGACGTTGATCGTGCGCACGCTGTCGATGGGAACGCTTGCGCCGAACTGGCCGGTCGCCGGGTCCGTGGTGTTCGCGGAATTTACGAGCAGGGTGCTGCGGTGCTCGCCACTTCCGGAGAGAACCAGCTGGCCTGTGGGCAGGCGGACGATACCGGGGGCGAGAGGAAGGGCATCGTTCACCGTACGGGGGCGGTCCGGGAGATTTTTCACCTGGTCGCGATCGAGCACGGCAGGGGTGTTTGCTTCTTCGAGCGGCGTCGCGATTTCGCCCTGAACGGTAATGCTGTCCGTACGGGATCCGATTGCGGTGAGAACCGCGTCGATGATGTCCGGACCGGAGTCGGTTACCTCCACCTCGACGTTCGTCGAGAGTTGGTCAAAGCCTTTCGCGACGACGTTCAGCAGATAACGGCCCGGCGCCAGATTGGCGAATCGGGCGATACCCGTGTCACTGGCGCTCTGCGTTCGCGGCGTGAACTTTCCCCCGGGAGGCGGACTGCCCGGCGGCACTTCAAGAGTTATGGCCGCCTGCGGAACAGGCTGGCCCTGAAGGTCGTGCGCGGTCACTTCCAGGGCCGCGGACGGCGGCTGCTGGGCAAAGGCGACGGCGGCCAGGAGGGTTCCGAAAAAACGAACCCAAGTATGACGGAATACGGTCATGGCAAAACAGGAAATCCGGCGATGCGTAACGAGAAAGGCGCGTAGAAAGCGACAGCAGCGCCGAACGATAACTGCAAAGGGACACCGCCGCCCGGTCGATGTCACTAATACAAATGTATCGCGCCCCATTTTGGTTTCCGTGTAGCGGGCCGTTCCAGGGAATGGGAGTTAGGGAAGTCACGGCGCTTCCGCTTTCAGAGCTAAAGCGCGCGATTGGTCACCGCCAAGACGTCAAAGCGGGGGGGATCGCTCGATCCCAGGCTCGGGTCTGGGCGACCGTGGCTTTGACGACCGGAAGATCATTGAGGGTCATTCCGTACTGACCGTCCCAAACACGGGTATGGGTTAAAGGTACTAATACCTACTTTTATCGAAATTTCGACCCCGGAAAACGTGAAAAGGCTCACATTGTGCTACGCTCGTCACTTCGGCCTGGAGTGGTATTCGCCATTGCCGGAGTCCTGCCGGAGCATCCAAAAACGCCGTCCCGGACAATAGCGCGACTTCCATAACCACTTCAATTACCGAGGAGAAACGTCGAAAAATGAGAAATGCAAGACCCTGTGGGGAAAACTGCGCTCGCGCGTGTCAACAGTTTCTCCGGGCCGTGCTCGCAGCGTTTGCGATTACCCCGCTACTCGTGGCGCAAAGCCCGTCCGACTGGCCCATGTTCGGAAAGAATGTGGCCAACACCGCCGCCACAACCACGCCGGGCGACAGCATGTCGGGGAAGGAAATTGCAAAGCTGAAACCGAAATGGATCCTTACCACCAGCGGGGACGTGTCTGCCCGTGCGGCGGTAGTGAATGGGATGGTCTATTTTCCCGATTGGGGCGGCAAGCTCTGGGCCGTGGAATCCGAGAACGGTCACGTGACATGGTCCCATCAGCTTTCGGATTACGGCCTGGCGGCGGGCACGGTTTCCCGCACGAGCCCCACCATCGTGAACGGGGTGGTATACATCGGAACGCAGTATGTCGCGTCGGGTCCGACCGGATGGCTGCTGGCGATCAACGCTTCGACCGGCGCATTGATATGGAAGGTTCAGCCGACCACATCCAACGCATTTCCAGTCATTACGGGCTCGCCGGTTGTGGCTGGCGGCAATGTGTACGTGCCTATGACTTCAAATGAGGAATTCGCCGCCGCCGCCGGGTCCACCTTCTACCGTTGCTGCTCGGTAAGCGGCAGCGTTGTGGCATTGAATGCCACCACCGGCGCAAAGTTATGGGAGAGGTTTACCGTTCCCTCCGGTTATAGCGGCGGCGCGGTGTGGGGTGGCAATCCCGTTGTGGACACGGCCCGCGGAACCGTGTTCGTAGGGACCGGGAACAATTACAGCGTTCCGACCGACCCGGCTTTTGTCTCCTGCCTTGCGGCGCCGGGCGCTACCCGGGCATCCTGCGAGTCGCCTGATAACCATGCAGATTCGATTCTTGCGCTCGATATGTACAGCGGAGCCGTGAAATGGGCCGTCCGCCTGGAGAACTGGAATCAGCAGTCCCTGGGCGTTGCCGACGGCAGCGACTTCTGGAACGTCGACTGTTTCGTGACGTTCACCAACTGTCCTGCCAGCGCTGGTCCCGACTACGATTTCGGTTCGGCTCCGAATGAAATCACTTATCAGACGGGCACAACGACGAAGACGATCATCGGCGCGGGACAGAAGAGCGGCATTTACTATGCGCTGGATCCGGATACCGGCGCGCTGTTGTGGCAGACGCAGGTGGGCCCGGGCTCGTCCCTGGGGGGCATGGAGTGGGGATCGGCGAGCGATGGCACGCGTATCTACGTTGAGATCGCCAACCTTTACGGCATCCCTTACGCCGCCTTCGGGCTGCCTTCGAGTCTGGGCAGCGCCGGTTCCTGGGCCGCTCTCGATCCCGCGACGGGAAAGATCCTGTGGCAGGTAAAGGATCCCAATGGCGCGGTCGACCTTGGCCCCCTGGCTGTGGCTTCGGGCGTAGTCTACGTGGCCTCCATGGCGGGTTCGGCTACGGCGCCGACCATGCTTGCCCTGGATGCGACCGACGGCAGCACGCTCTGGAGTTATGCGGCGGGCTCATCCGTCAATGCCGGCGCCACCATCGTCGGCGAGAATGTATTCTGGGGTTCGGGGTACACGCACCTCGGCATACCGGGCTACACGGGCAACAACAAGTTCTACGCCTTCGCGAAGTAGCGGCGGACGAACATTTCAAAGGTCCGTGGCATCCGCGAGGCCACGGATCCGCAAATATAGGGCATTCCGATTTTGTCTGGAGACCAGATGTTCCTGAAGATCTTGCGCGCAGGCAGGCCGTCCGCAATCGTCCTCTTGTCGACGGTATCGGCGGTTGCCGGCTCCGCGCAATACACCCGGACGAACGATCCGCCGAGCAGAAGCGCGCTCAAAGCGGAGCTGGTCAAGACCGGTTTATACCTGATTTCCGGCGGCGGTTGTAATTCGCTGCTGCGATTGAGCGCGAGCGGGCTGATCATCGTGGACGGCAAGCTTCCCGGCAACTATGATGCGCTTCTGGAGCAGGCGCATAAGATCTCCGACCAGCCTGTCCGCGTTCTGATTAACACCGACTATCACGAGAATCATACGGGCAACAATGCCAGGTTCCTGGAGGACGCCACTCAGATCCTGGCGCAGGAAACTGTAAAAGAGAGTCTGACCGCCTACAATACGGCCGGCGGAAGAGCGGGATTGCCGACCAGGACTTATGACCAACACCTTACCTTAAGGTTAGGTGGAATCGAGGCCCAGGTCCTGCATTTCGGAAACGCTCATACCAATGGCGATACGGTTGTGTACTTTCCCAACTTGAGAGTGGTCGCAGTGGGAGACCTCTTTGCTCCTGCTCCCGATCCCGATTATTCAGCGGGCGGGAGTCTGGCAGGCTGGGGTTCAGTGCTCGCGGAAGTTCTGAAGCTCGACTTCGACGTGGTGGTGCCGGGCACGGGGCCCCCGGTCACGAGAGCCGATCTGGAATCGTTTAAGTACAGGGTCGAGACGCTGGTTTCCCGCGCGGCGCTGCTCGTCGGGAAGGGCGTTCCGAGAGACCAGTTAATGGCGCAGCTTAAGACCGACGACTTGGGCTGGCGGCTTAGCTTCACGGGAGATCGGCTTGACCATTTCTATGCCGAATTGTCCCGGTTGAAGTAACACCTTTGAAGCGAGCAAGGCGATCGAGGGTCGCCAGCGGACGAACGTGTCCGCCCCGCCATCCATTTAAAGGGGGAGCTACTGAATTCCCGCGTCTTTGATGTAGCGGAGGAGCGTTCCGCGGCCCACCTTCAGTATGCGTGCCGCGTGTGATCGATTTCCGCCAACGCGCTCCAGAACGCGCGCCACATATTCCAGACGCATCCGGCGCATCGAGATCGCATGCAACTCCGGCTCCTCCGCAAGGCCTGCGAAGACCTTCGGATTTCTCAAGTAATCGGGGAGATCGGCCGCTTCGATGACGTCGCCTTGAGAAATCATGCAGCAATAAGCGATAACATTTTCGAGTTCACGGATGTTGCCCGGCCACGAGTGCCTGCTGAGTATCATCTGTACGCGTCTGCTGAGGCGCTGGCACGGAGTTCGATAGAGTGCGGCGAACTCATGGAGAAAGTGATTTTGCAGCAGCGGGAGGTCTTCGATTCTCTGCGAGAGGCGCGGCATCTCGAGCTGAATCAGCGCGAGCCGAAAGTAAAGATCCTCCCGGAATGTCTTTTGCTCGACCATTTGCCTGAGATCCCGATTCGTGGCCGCAATAATGCGCACGTCGACCTTGCGGCTCATCGTCGAGCCCACGCGTTGTACCTCGCGCGTCTGGAGCACTCTCAGCAGCTTGGCTTGGGTGGTGAGGGGCAGTTCTCCAACCTCGTCGAGAAAAAGCGCTCCTCCGCTCGCATGCTCGACGAGACCGACCTTGTCCTGTAAAGCGCCCGTAAAAGCGCCCTTCTGGTATCCGAACAGTTCACTTTCAAAAAGCGATTCCACGATCGCAGCGCAGTTACAGACGACGAACGGGCCGGAAGCCCTGCTGCTGCGATACAGTGCCCGAGCGGCGAGATCTTTGCCCGTACCGGTTTCGCCACAGATGAGAGCGGTCCTGAAGTTCGGCCCGATGCGGTCGATTTTCACCAGAATATCAAGAAGTTCCGGAGAGCGCCCGATCAGTTCCTCGCCCTCTCGGAACGCGGCGCCCCGGTCACGCGGCTGAGAGGACGACGTAACTCTTTCTTCAAGGCGGGCCATTTTGTGAACCTGCTTGACGAGTTGGCCAACCGGAAGAGGCTTTGTCAGATAGTCCGAGGCGCCGCGCCGAATTGCTCTGACCGCCTTCTCATGCGAATACTGTCCCGTGAATACTACGATCTCCTGATTCGGATTCTCCGTGAGGAGACGATCGAGGACGTCCATCCCGTCGGCATCGGGAAGGCCGAGATCGAGAAGGATCAGATTCGGCCGCAGGGCGCAAGCCCTCTCATATCCGGTTGAAGCGTCGGCCGCCGAAAAAAATTCCACGCCCGGAGACTGCAGCCCCTGGTTCAGGAGCTTCGCAATCTGTTCTTCGTCATCGATGAGTAGTACTCTAAACGGTTTTCGCGCAGCAATAGACGCCGTTGCCATGTGCATTACCCCCACCCGGCCGGTTGCACCGGCTCAGGCCCTTTTCAGGAACACTCACAAAACAGGTCGCGTCGGCGCCGCCGGCGAGATGCGTTCCTTCCGTTTCCTGGCGGCGCGGACAATGCCGTTTGCGCCTTTTAAGCAACTCGCGCGGGTTGTGGACGCCGAAGCGGCGACCAGGATAACAATGCCGGGTTTTTTCCCGAGAGACGCAACAATCGACAAATTGCTGCAATTTTTCGCCATAAAAGAACGGATTGTCAAATAAACTGCCCGTCGGGCGGGAATGCTGTCCCGGAACATATTTTGGTTTTCGCATGCGCCAGGAACCCTGCAGAAATCCAGTATCCACCGCAACGGCGCCAAGCGCAATCAAAAAGAATGTGCGGGCCGGCCGGGGCGTTGGTTTCAGAATCCCGCAGCGCGAAGGAACATTTTCCTGAAGCATAATATTGCCGCTTTTGCCCGTGTATCGCGAGTATTTAATTACAATTTTCCGATTCAGATTAAAATCGTGACACAATTGTACCTGGCCCGCTTTCATTGGATCGTTAAACGTTAACTTCGGCAAGCGGGACAACCCTGTTTTGTGACGCCAGGAATTACTATGATCAGGCCAGGGGATTTCCCGGTGGCTTTTCGCCGGCCGTCCATTGCGCCGCGCGTTGGGCCAGCTCGCGCGCATTCCGGAGCCAGAGCTTTTCTTTGATGTGCGCCTGGTAAGACTCCACTGTCTTTATGCTGATGCGAAGCTGCGCGGCGATTTGCCGCGTGCCGAGCCCATTGCCGATCAGCCGGAACACCTGCAGTTCGCGGTCCGTGAGAGCGGCAATAGGCGATTGACCCTCGGGCGGCGCATCGCCAGCGAGACGCTGCAACATCTTGCTCGCCATCTTCTCACTCACGTAAATCTGGCCGTCCAATATCCGGCGGATGGCGATGAGGACCTTCTCCGTCGCTTCCTGCTTCATGATGTAACCGCTGGCGCCGGCGCGTAAAGCCCGTTCCGCATACAGTGCTTCATCCAGCATCGATAAAATCAGAACCGGCAGATCCGGGAATCGCGCACGAATATTCTTGAGCAGATCGAGACCATCGGGGCCGCGTAGAGAAATATCCACGATTGCGATCTGAGGTTTTAGTGCTTCGATCCGCCGCAACGCCGAGTCAGCTTCTTCCGCATCGCCCGTGACCATCAGATCGGCCTCGCGGTTGATGAGCAGGGCGAGACCCTGACGAACGATCGGGTGATCGTCGACGATGAAGACCGTGCTCCTCGCGTCCGCGGGGGCGGGGCTGGGATCAATGGGCAGCTGGTTCCTCCGGTACGGAATCTGGAATGGGAAACAGACAGCGAACGATCGTTCCCCCGTTGGGCGACGACTGCACATTCAGCGATCCGCCGATCACTCTGGCGCGATCGTTCATGGTTCGCATGCCGAGCCCGGAGCGATTCGTCGCAGCGAAGTCGAATCCGCAGCCATCGTCCTGTATGGTGAGCGCGCCTCCCTGTTCAACAAGCGCCAGCTCGATAACGATGATTCGCGCTCGCCCATGACGGATCGCGTTGGTCACCGCCTCCTGCGCGAGACGGTAAAGGTGTTCCGCGAATGCCTCTCCATGAAGGAGCACGGGTCGGGGACACTCGACGCGGCATTCGACCTGAAACAACTCGCTGATTTCGGCCGCCCAGAGTTTCAAAGCGGGCACGAGTCCACGACCTTTCGGCGCCACGGGCAGCAAACCACGAGCCAGTTCCCGTGTCATCCGGATCGACTCGTTGACGAGCGCCACGATCTTTGCCGCTTCAGCGCTTTCGGGTAACGATGTTTCCGCCAGACGGTCCTGCAGAACCCGGGCCATGAAGGCGATTCCCGTCAAATGTTGTCCGAGCCCGTCATGCAGGTCCTGGCCAATTCTGCGGCGCTCCGATTCGCGGATTTCGAGTACACTCTGCTCCAGGCGTTTGCGTTCGCTGATGTCGCGAATGGCGCCCGAGACGAGAACGCCATCTTCGGTCTCAAGCGGACTGAGGCTGATTTCAACCGGGAATTCGCGTCCGTCCTTACGTAGTCCGTAGAGGTCGTGACCCGCGCCCATCCGGCGCACCCGGGGCTGGGCCATGAAGGCGGACCGGTAACCGGCATGCCTGCCGCGCACACGTTCGGGTACGAGTTTCTCGATCTCGGCGCCGATCAACTCTTTCCGTGGATATCCGAACAGCTTTTCCAACTGCGCGTTAACCAGCACAATCCTGCCCGTCTGATCGACCACGACCATGGCGTCGGGCGCCGTTTCCAGCAGCCTCTGGAATTTCGCATCCGTTTTCTTTTGAGGAGGAACACGCGCAAAGCGGGTCGCGTCCACGCCGCCGCCGAAATGCGTATTCCTTCCGTTTCCTGGCGGCTCCGGATCGGGCCCTTTGCGCTTCTGAGGCACACGCGCAAGTCCTGACGGCCGAAGCGCGGCTGGACGGGCGGATTCCTGCTCCTGGCGCCGCGTCCCGGAGCCCGTGCGCTTCTGAGGAGGATGTGCAAAACGGGTCGCGTCCGCGCCGCCTCCGACATGTGTGTTCCTTCCGGTTCCTGATGGCGCGATACAGCGCTCTTGCCGCCTCTGGTCGGTGACGTCGAGTCCGGAGGCGATAACGTAATCAGGCGTTCGTTCGGACCCCGGCAGGACGGCTGCGGACAGAGCGATTGTTTTACGGCTGCCATCGCGAGCGATCCAGCAGCTCTCGTATTCTGCGCGAGACAGGTTGTGTCGGACGTCCAGGAACAGCTGTCTGAATTCATCGACATCCGACTCCGGCAGGAACAGATCCCAGATGAACTTATTCCTGGCGTCTGCGGAGGAACAGCCCGTTATCCGCTCGCACGCGCGGTTGAAGCGTACGATCCGCCCGTCAGGATCCATAACAATAATGAGGGCGCCAACGGTATCGAAAATGGCCGAGATCACGTTGCGCTCTTCCCGCGGCGCGTCCTGAACCTGTTTCAGCTTCGTGATGTCGAAACCCACTCCGTGAACACACCACGCTCGACCGTCTTCCCTGCGTACCAGCCTGGCTTCGCAATGGAACCAGACCACGCCGCCTTCGCGCGTCATGACCCGGTATGAGGATCGCAGCGGCTTTCCCGTCAGGATCATTGCCGCGGTTTCCTCGCTCCAGCGATGTTTGTCGTCCGGATGGATCTGGCGATACCAAAGGAGGGGATGCTCAATCCATTCTTCCCTGGAAAATCCCAAGGTGGCTTCAATTTGCGGACTTACATACGCCTCGCTGATGCCCTCATCGAGATACGCCATGAAGACCGCCGCCGGAATCTGATCCAGCAGCATCTTATATCGGGAATCGAGTCCGAGAGCCGTATCGGGAGTCGCCGCGTATCCTGAAGATAACGGAAGCCGCTGGAGAAAGACGCTCGCAAGGCCGGCCAAAATCGCCTCGGCTTCGCCGGTTTCTGTTGGACCGGGAAACTGCGAGTTACGCATTCGACTCAGCCGCGCCCGGCATTTCGCTTGCCGCGTCCGTCGGCCCTTGCGCTTTTGAGGAACACGCGCAAGTTATGGCCGCCGAAGCGCGGCTGGACGGGTGGGTTCCTCCAGTTTTTGCCGCCGCGTCCGTCGGCCCTTGCGCTTTTGAGGAACACGCGCAAAATGGGTCGCGTCCGCGCCACCGATGAGACAGGTGGTCATTCCCGTTCCTGGCGCCGTGGGATAGCGCCCTTTGTGCTTTTGAGTCGCACCTGGATAATGGAAGACCAGATTCAGGCATAGGGCGGAGGTTGCTCAGAGCCAAAAGCACCATTGGCATATTCGAGCGTCCCAAACTATCGGGGACACATTGCGGGATTATGCGGGTCCACTAGTGCGGTAGGATTCATCGCTGCCTTGTCGAACAGTGCGTCCTTCCCCAGAATTACTTCGAGCTTCCATTCGCGTTTTCTTCGCGTCCGTGAGCATCCGGTAGACAGTGGCTCGTCCGATCCCCAGCGCCGCGGCCGCTTCATCCCGATTTCCGCGGGACAGCTTCAAAGCGCGCTGAAGGTGTTTCTGTTCCATCTCTTCGAGCGACAAAAGCGCGTTGGCCGAACTGGTCTGGACGAACATTGGAAGGTCGCCCACATCAATCCGGTCAGAGATGCACATGAGACAGCAATAATCCATCACGCTTTCCAGCTCTCGGATGTTGCCCGGCCACGAGTAAGAAGAGAGGACGCCGTGAGCCCTGGCGGTCAGGGCCTTTAATGGTTTGCCATAACGAGAACAGAATATGCGGAGGAAATGTTCAGTAAGCGGCGCAATATCGTCCCGCCGCTCCGCCAGCCCTGGCACTTCAAACGAGACGGTGGAAAGCCGGTGGAATAAGTCCTCGCGAAAGCTCTGGCACTCGACCATTTTTCGGAGGTCCTGATTTGTCGCCGCGATAATCCGAATGTCCAGATTGCGCACAGAAGTGCTTCCGACGCGCCTCAATTCGCGATTTTGTAACAGCCGAAGAAAGACGGCCTGGAGTGCCGGCGCAAGTTCTCCGATCTCATCGATAAACAGCGTTCCACCGGCGGCATACTCGGCGATCCCGACGCGATCCTGAACCGCGCCCGTAAAGGCGCCCTTTACGTGACCGAATAATTCGCTTTCGAACAGCGTCTCTGGCACCGCGGCGCAATTGAAAACGGCGAACGGTCCCGACGCGCCGCTCATCCGGTGAAGCAGCCTTGCCACCACTTCTTTGCCGGACCCCGTCGGGCCCGTAATCAACGCGTTGCGGAAGTGGGGGCCTATGCGGCTTATCTTGCCGATCACATCCTGGAGGGCCGCACTTTGTCCGACGATCCCGACAGCCGCGGCGGCGTTGAGGGCTGCTCGCAGTTCGCGCGACCCGGCCGCGCCCGATTTGCCGCGATCGAGCCAGTCCTCAACGCGTTGGGATAACGCATTGACGTCGAATGGTTTGGTGATGTAGTCGAGGGCGCCGCGCCTCGCTGTCCCCACGGTGGACGCCATCGAGTGGTCGCCTGTAATCACCACAACCTCTGTCGAGAGGTTGTTGGCAAGGATATTCTCGAGCAAACTCAAATCAGTTACGTCGGGAAGTTTCAAATCGAGCAGAACCAGGGCGGGGTTCACCCGTTGAACTGCCGCCAGGCCATCGCCGCCATTTCTGGCAATTACGAGCTGAATTCCTCTGGATCCGAGGGCCGTGGAGAGAAGCGCTCCAATGCCTTCATCATCGTCGATCAGCACGACTGGTGCAGGACTCGTGGACATAAACCAACTCTTGTAAAGAACCAATTGTCAGGCGGATGTGATCCGCAGTGGAAGGTGCGGTCAATCGGTGAGAACCCGCGGCGTTCCAGGGCGCGGGAGACAAACGAAACTGACCGATTCATTTGAAGCCCCGGACGCACCGGGATATCTTCAAACGGCGCGAGCTGTCCCGCGAACTATAAGTAACCCACAGGCCGAAATTCAATGCGAGGAGGCCGCAACCCAGGAGTTCCGGAACTGTGCCAATCAGAGTTTCCAACACGGAAAGCCTGCACAAGTGGACTAAACTGTACCGTACCGAAAATGGCTTCACTATAGTTCAGCATGCCCCAAATCCTTTGTCAATTCGAATTAGGGCTAATTTCTGGGAATTGCCGACCAAATCTGAATTAAATGATCGAGAGAGTTCCAGTACTAGCCGCATGAGTATCGGAGTGTGCGGGGCGCATTTTCGAAAAATCCGTTCGCCCAGGAAAAAAATGGCGTGCGGTGCAGTCCCGGTCAACGTGGACAACTTGACGGATACAGCGCGTGACCGATATTTATATCTCCTTAAGACGCCGCGACGACATGGAATATTTCCGCCGGAGATCGGCGAAGCCGCTTAATTACAATCGCGGCCGCCCATTAACTGTCCTTTTGCCGGTTTGCGCGAAGGTTTTCGATGCTTTGTTCAGAATCACAAATTAATCGAAGTCCGACGGCTCCCGAGCGCTTTCACTGACGAATACTCGTATTGGATTGGCCTCCAGGGTTTCCGATCCCGGGATCGTTTCAGGGTGAGAGCCCTGTCTCATTTCTGATCACGTGCTGACCGCGGGCGGTCTCTTCGATTGCTCCTTCGCGCCTCAAAGACGATTCAATCCATCACCCATAAATTCCTCATAACACTGCTTCCCCGGCCGCAAAAGTGAACGGGCCGACCACATCAGGGGAGTCGCGAGGTTTCGGGCCGCGCAAATGCAACTTCCCCAGGGACCGACCTGCAGCAGACATTGTCCGGCTGCAACCCACCGCTCAATCAAGGGGCGAGTCAAGGAGACTTACTGTGAGTGAAAGCGGAAAGCAAGACAGTACTGAGATCGAACTTCCGGCGCATATTGCGTCATCTCTTACTAACTTCATTAGTTACTGCCCCACTGATAGCAGGCTAATTCATAAGTCTAAGGTGTCCGATTCGGGAATCCGATTCCGGCCGTGGTCACGCTGGAGACTTGCGGGGCCGCTGGTTTTTGCCCTGATGTTGTTCCTGACCGGCCCCGGCGGCGCCTTCGGCCAAAGTCAATCTTATCCTCAGATAGGAAGTGTCTGGTGGGGATCGGGGATCTACAAGGCGAGCCCTTCAGAGGCGGCGCAGGTCCAGTTGTACCTCGCTCCCAACTTCACGACTGCTCAAGCCAACGCCGTAAGGGCATCCAATCCAAATAGCAAGATTCTCGACACGGTTAATGCCATGGAAACGACGGGAGGCGTGCCGGCCGTCCCGGACAGTTACTATCTGCTTGATGTCAACGGCAACAGGATTCGGAACTGGCCCGGGACGCCCGGTAACTTTCTGCTGAACCTGACTAACCCGGCCGTGGTGCAGTTCATGGCTCAATATGCGGCTGCGCAGCTGACCCAGGGCGGGTTCACTTACGACGGGATGTTCTTCGATAACGTGGAATTGTCCATTTCGTGGATGACGCAGGATTGCTGCGGAAATCCGATCCAGATCAATGACAATTACCCCGGGCCTCCCGACCCTCCGGGAACGCTTGATGCCAAATGGAGCGCGGGGATGTACAGTCTCGTGTCGCAATTTCGGCAACTGGCGCCAAACGCGCTCATTTCCGTACATGCCAACGAGTTACCGCCGGACCCTCGCGCCCTCGCGATCGAAAACGGAGACGCCTTCGTCTTTGATGTGGTGAATATTCGGGAGGGAACGCAGCCGTTCGGGAATTTGTTTGACAGCTACAACCAGTGGTTCGGGCAAGCTCCGATACCTGTTATCACCGCGGTGCAGTCTTCGCCACCGAATCAGATCGCGTACGGATACGGCTACAATCCGCTTTCGACAGCGCTTCCGTCCACCATCGCCTTCGGCCAGAACTGGTATCCGAACATGCGCTTCGGACTGGGAATTACGCTGATGAACAACGGGTATTCCATTTTCGATTTCGGCGACACGACATCACCGGTGGCCTGGTGGTACGACGAATACAATTTCAATCTCGGCACACCGGTCACTCCGGCGACGCTGATCGGAGCCGGCCCGGGACCGAACGAAACCGTCAACGGCGGCTTTAACAATAATTTGTCACCCTGGTCTCTCAACGTGGTGAGCGATGGCTCCGCCGCGGCTACAGTGGCACTCGATCAGACGAACGGCGTTAACGGAGGACCTGCGGCGCATATCAGCGTTACATCCGCGGGCACCGCCCCCTACCATATCGCATTTCAGGAAGTTAATCTCTCATTGACGGCCGGGCAGGAATATGAAGTGCAGTTCTGGGCACGAGCAAGCGTTCCGCTCAAGTTTCAGACCGCGGTCCAGAGTGCGACGTCTCCGTATCCTTACTACGGAACACCGACATCATTGACCGTCGGCACGGCTTGGGCGCCGTACTCCGTTTACCTTGTGGCGTCGGCGACGGCAAACGACGCCATACTCGAATTTCAACTGGGCAACCAAATGGGCGACCTCTGGCTCGACAACGTGCAGCTTTTCACCGCGCCCACTCGTCTCTACCGCCGCGACTTCACCAATGGCGTAGTACTGTTGAACGGAACATCGAGCACTCAGACTATCTCACTTGATTCCGGGATGCAGCGGTTCAACGGAACCCAGGCACCGAAATATCAGTACGTTGTGGATGACGCGAGCTCCTCCTTTACGCCCACCGGGTCATGGATTGTGGACACTTTCGACAGCGGCCGCCGGACCGCCAGCGGACCGTATTACCACGCCTGGCAGACCACCCTGCACGAACTGGACAGCGCGACCGGGAGCGCCCGGTGGAATCTGAACCTGCCCTCGGACGGGCATTACACCGTGCAGGTCTGGCTGCCGGCGGCGCCCCCGGCCAGCGGTTGGACCAGGCAGGCGATCTATAAGGTGATGTGCGGCGCACAAGTGGTTGCGACCACGACACTGGATCAGAGCCAGGCTGCTGGAGGCGACCAGTGGTTCACGATCGCCACCGATATGAATCTGACCGGCGCATGCTACGTCACGGTGCAAAATGGCGGTTCGGCTCCGCTGATCGCGGATGCCGTTTATGTCAGTTCGACGAGGATGTTCTACAACGATGGATCGGCTGCGTCTCAAGTGATGCTGGGGCCCTTCGACAGCATTCTGCTGCAGCGCAAGACGCCCACCCAAAGTATTACGTTCAACGCGCCAGGCAATGAGGCGCTGGGGGCTCCGCCGTTTACCATAACAGCGACCGCAAGTTCGGCCCTGCCGGTCGCGCTGGCTTCCAACTCGCCATCCGTATGCACGATCTCGGGAAGAACGGTCACGATGCTCGCCCTTGGACATTGCTCCATTACGGCGACGCAGCCTGGGAATTCGAGCTATACGGCTGCAATTCCGGTCACCCGGACGTTCAGTGTGATACAAGGGTCCTTTCAGCTCATCAGCTTTGGAACCATCTCTACGCAGGGGGCGGGCACCACGCCAATGCCCATCGGCGCCACGGCGACATCGGGCCTGCCCGTGACGTTCAGTTCGGGAACCACGTCGATTTGTTCGGTTTCCGGCAACCTCGTGACGCTTCTCGCCGCGGGGACTTGTTCCATCACCGCCTCTCAGCCCGGGAACGCCAACTTTTCCGCGGCGACCCCGGTCACGCAATCCTTCACGGTAATGCCGAATCTGGTCACCAATGGCGGCTTCGAGACAGGCTCTCTTTCGCCGTGGACATTCGTGGTCGACATTGACGGAGTAGCGAAGGCGACGGTAGCGCTGGACAGTACGACTGCCGCCGACGGCACTACTTCGGCGCATGTCAATGTAGCTGCGGCGGGCACGCAAAACTACCATATTAAGCTTTCCAGCAAAACCTTCTCCCTGGTTGCGGGCAGACAGTATATCGTCAGCTTCTGGGTAAAGTCGGATGTTGCTCAGACCATCCAGGTGGCAGCGCAGGGAGGCGCACCAGGCTACGCTTACTATGGTCTGATCAACGTGTTTTCGGTCGGAACGACCTGGGCCCGCGACTCGCGAACTTTTACCGCTTCAACCACGGCGAGCGACGCCTCCCTGGAGTTCTTCCTCGGTGGCAAAGCAAGCAATATCTGGGTGGACGACGCGCAGGTGTTCGCAACCGGAAATTGATTGTAGTTACAGTCACAACCCCACTCGCACCAAGAGTTGTCGCTCCCCGCGTTCTTATCGGAACGCGGGGAGCGATTTCTCGTTTCATAAGCTCACGAAAGGATCAGGACAGAGACGAGCCGCGACACGACTGCCGTCTAAAACAATCCTGTCATACTTCGACCCCGATCATCCGGACGAAGGGGTTCACAGGGGCAATTTTGCCGCATCCGATGCTCTCGTTGTTCGCGCAAGGGACAGGAGCAACCCGACACCGTGCGCAAAGGCGTTGTAACCCGCACGATTCTCCGGGCATCTCGTGATCGCGATCGCCTCCTCGCCGCTTTAGAATCCGCATCCGATCAGGCCTATGGGCGGGGAAACTTCTTCCCGGTCTATTCCGGGGAGGATTATCTGACGACGCCGCTCCATTGGAATCGCGGGGGAGGCGACCGCTCACAGCACGGAGGTTCACATGTCATAAAAGCCCTGCCGCGGCCTGAACCCCGCGCGCCGGCTGACCTCGGCCTGAATCGGCCGTCCTTTGACATATCTCTTTTCGGGAAAGGCTTGACATGGCGCGGACGGCCTTATAAACTTCACAGCCAGGGAAAACGTCTTCGGGTGCCGAGAGGGATTGTCTGATAGCCGCCGCTGGTTTTCACCGCGGAGCTCGCGAGGGGTGTCGCGAGTTCGGCGAGCAACGACCATCTCCGTCCGCATCGAGCCGCCGACCCGCGCCCCGCTTAAGGAGACTCCAATGCGCCTGACCTTTCTACCTGCTTTTCTGCTCGCTTCCGCGATTCTGTTTGCTCAGAGCGATCGCGGGACGATTACCGGGACGGTTACCGACCCGGCCTCCGCAGTCGTCCCGAACGCATCCGTCGAAGCCCGCAGTGTGGAGACTGGAGCGCTGTATCCGGTTGCGGCCTCGGAAACCGGCAATTACACCATTCCTCAACTGCCCTCGGGAAGCTACGTGCTCACGGTTACCGTGCCGGGTTTCAAGAAATTCATTCGCCCGGGCCTTGTCATTCAAGCGGCACAGACCATCCGCGTGGATGTCACGCTTGAACTGGGCAACTCTACGGAATCGGTTACCGTTCAGGGAGAGGCGCCCCAACTCCAGACAGAAAGCGGCGAATTGAGCAACACGATCGCCACGAAAACGATGGACACCCTGCCGTTGCTGGCAGTCGGTTCCAGTTCCTCGGGTATTCGCAACCCGTTCAACATCGTTGCACTGCTGCCGGGCGCCTATTATCAGCCTGGTCCTCCATTTACCGGGCCCACCGTGCGCATCAATGGGGGCGTTGCGGGGTCGGAGAAGGTCCTGATCGACGGCATGGACGGAACGAACATTCTGGGTCAGGGCGCGAATCAGCAGAATCAGCCTGGCATGGATTCGATTCAGGAATGGACAGTTCAGACCAGTAACTATGCCGCGGAATTTGGACAAGCCGGCAGCGCGGTCATGAACGTCACCATGAGGTCGGGCGGGAACCAGTATCACGGCAGCGCGTACGAGTATTATCAAAACGAATTTCTCAATGCCGGCCAGCCGTTTACCAATAACGGCAACGGAGAGCACATCCGCCCCGCGCAGCGGCGCAACGACTACGGCTTCACTTTGGGAGGTCCGGTTCGCATTCCCAAGGTGTATGACGGCCGGAACAAGACCTTCTTCTTTTTCAGTTGGGAGCAGTTCCTGCAGAACCAGAATTTTCTGCCGAGCACGTTTACGGTGCCCACTCCGGCATATCGGAACGGCGATTTCAGCGCGGCGATTACGGCGACCGGCAACAAGAATCTCGGCACTGATCCGCTCGGACGCCCGATTCTTGCCGATGAGATCTACAATCCCAATACGAGGTCGATCGCGCCCAACGGCCAGGTGGTAACCAATCCCTTCAATGGAAACATGATCCCCTCAAGCCTCTGGGATCCCGTTGCCCTGAAGATCCAGAACCTGATTCCGCTACCTTTCTGCGTAACGGGGCCGCCCTGCAATGCGACCGGCGTGGTAAATAACTTTCAGAATACCGAGCCGGTTTCAAGAGACACCGAGGCTCCATCGCTCAAAATCGATCAGGTCCTCGGGTCTAAAGACAAGCTGTCTTTCTTCTGGAGCCGCACGATGACTTTCACCCAGTCGGGCTACGGTGAGGACGGAGCGCCGCAACCAATCTCGGGCACATTCGGCGGGGGCATCTATTCTTCACGGGAGCGCCTGAACTATGACCGCACCATCACGCCCACGGTGTTGTTGCACCTGGGCGCAGGTTACGATCAGGACTACCTGGGGCGCCCGTCGGTGACGCCGGATTATGACGCCTGCGGCCAGTTGGGTTTATGCAGCGCGGCCTTCCAGCGTCCCGCCACCTTTCCCCTCTTGACCGGTCTTTCGGACGTTACGGCCGGCGGAACCAGCATCGCGGGCCCTCCGGGACGCGCCGATAACAAATACAGTATCTTCGACTCTATTGCAAATCTGACCTGGGTGAAGGGCAACCATACTTTTAAATTCGGCGGCAGCGCGGAGTTCCAGGGAAGTTACACTTTTACGGTCAGCAACCTTCAGGGCACTTACGGCTTCAGCAGCGCGCAAACGGCGATGCCTTACCTCGTCAGCACCGCGACGGGCGTGAGCACCGCCAACATCGGTGGCAACCACGTCGGGCTGCCTTACGCCAGTTTCCTGATGGGCGCGGTGGACACGGCCGAGGTGGATCCACCCTCCGAAGTGCGCTTTGGCAAACAGCAGTGGGCGGGCTACGCCCAGGATAGCTGGAAAGTGACCCGTAAACTCACCATCGATATCGGACTTCGCTACGACTATTCCACTTATTACACGGAGCAGTACGGCCGCTCTCCGAATCTGGCGCCCAACGTCGCGAATCCCTCGGTGGGAGGACAGCCGGGCGGCACGATATACCAAGCCACTTGCCATTGCGCTTTCGCGCATAACTATCCGTGGGCTTTCGGACCGCGATTTGGTTTCGCATGGCAGGTGCTCCCCAAAACGGTCATGCGAGGTGGATTTGGTATCGCTTACACCGGTACGGGTGTGGCTCAGGTGTTCGGAGCCGCCAGCGGAAACGCCGCGGCCGCCAACAGATTTCCGCCTTCGTCCACCCTCGGAGCCCCGCTCATGACCCTAAGTCAGGGCGTGACTATCGGCGGCGTCCCGATTACGCCGGCCCAGATTGCATGGCCCAACTTCAGCCCCGGCTTTTACCCGATCGGCGGAGTAGTTCCCGGACCGGGTCCGCAGTTTTATGACCCGAACGCCGGCCGGCCCGCGCGGCAGTATCAGTGGAGTCTCAGCGTCCAGCGAGAGCTGGCCAGAAATCTAGTGTTTCAGGCATCCTATATCGGCAATCGCGGCATCTGGTGGCCGACTTACGTCGGGACGGCGCTGACCAATTACAACTACCTCAGCACCGCCACATTGGCCGCGAATGGGCTCAACCTGAATAATCCGGCTGATCTCGCCACTCTTCTTGCGCCGATCGGGTCCGCCGGTGCCGGGCGTTTCCAGAACAAACTCCCATTTCCGAACTTTCCCCTGACGGCATCGGTCGCTCAATCGCTGAGGCCATACCCGCAGTACACCTCGATCGCTTTGGTTAACCCGCCGTTAGGTGACTCCTGGTACAACTCGCTTCAGTTGACCGCCGACAAGCGTTTTTCTCACGGACTGCAGTTCAATTGGGCCTTTACCTGGTCGAAGTCGATGGATACTTTCGGCGGAACGCCGGACGTGCAGAACCGATCGCTCGCCAAGGCGATTTCTTCGCTGGATCAGCCATTGGTCATGCGCGTCGGCTTCACTTACCAGCTGCCCAAATGGGGTCCGAAGGCGATCTCCTGGTTCGTGCGCGATTGGACGCTCAACGGCTTTGGTTACTACTCAAGTGCCACCCCTCTGACGGTGCCGACCGCGAATGGGACCGGGTATCCCAGCAACCTTACTCTCGGAACGATCAGCAATCTGACTTTCCAGACTGGTCAGACTCAGATCCGCACGGGTCAGCCGCTCTATCTGACGAACCTCAACTGCCATTGCTACGATCCCAACAACACGTTTGTGTTGAACCCCGCGGCGTGGGCCAACCCTGCGCCGGGGCAGTATGGCGGTTCAACGTATTACAACGATTTTCGCGGGCAAAGGCGGCCGACTGAGAATTTCGCGTTTGGACGCCAGTTCCGGATCCACGAGAGGGTGACTTTGAATGTCCGGGCGGAGTTCACGAACATCTTCAACCGCACCTATCTCAACAACCCGGCGATTAATGGCACCGGCATCAGCCCGCAGACGGCGCCGACCTGCAAGCTGCCGACCGGTACTAACGGGGCGTGTAATCAACCGGGAGAGCAGATTGTGTCCGGTTTCGGTGCGATCAACACTTCGACGGTGTTGTACCCACAGCGAACGGGCCAGCTTGTTGCGCGGTTCGAGTTCTGATGGTCGGGCAATATCAGTGAGGCGGCAGCAATTACCACTTGCTGTCGCCTGAAACATACAAATCTTGACATGATTTTTCGCCGCTAATCATTCGGCGGAAGTAACCCGGACGTCACTCCTGGACGCCATAACTCCAATCGTGGCACTGATAAGGTCACGGTTAGCGTTCTGCTATATCAGTCAGGCGAGACTTGGAGTTTGGCCCCGGAAAGGTATAAGCTACTAGGCGCGGTTTTTGATATCAGGCAAAAGTAAAGAGGTTTTCGACATGATGAAAAGTCTGGCTGTTCTGGCAGTTGCTTGCAGCGGGTTCCTGATGACCGGAATCCCGGCCTTTGCGCACCACTCATTTGCCGCGGAGTACGATGGCAACAAATCCATCAAAATCTCCGGCACCGTCACCAAGATGGAATGGATGAATCCTCACGCCCGGTTCTATGTGGACGTGAAGGATGCCTCCGGTCAGGTGACCAACTGGAATTTCGAGCTCGGCGCAATTCCAGTGCTGCTGAAGCAGGGCTGGAGACGAGATTCCCTCAAGGTGGGCGATCAGGTTACGGTCGAAGGCTTCCTGGCGAAAGACGGCTCGAAGAGCGCCAATGCAAGATCAGTTGTGCTGAGCGACGGGCGCAAAGTTGGGGCAGGCTCCTCTCGCGGCGAAGAACCCACGCAGTAGCGAGCATGCTGCTGACGATTCCGCTGATGGAAAAACAAAGCCAATTGAACAGCAAGGCAAAGGATCGCCCATGAAGAGACGTCTTCCATTCCTGATCGCGGCCGCAATGACTGTGTTTGTCTTCCTGCCGGCGAACGCGCAGGACGCCCCTGCGCCCGCGAGGGGCAGGGCAGGCGGACGCGGCGCGCGAGCCAAAGGTCCCGCGGGGCCGTTGCCGCGGATGTCTGACGGCAAGCCAGACTTGACGGGAATCTGGAATGGATTCGGCGGAAGCGGCAATGACGCTCCGA
The DNA here is from genome assembly GCA_963718155.1 of Terriglobia bacterium. GTDB lineage: Bacteria > Acidobacteriota > Terriglobia > Bryobacterales > Bryobacteraceae > BOG-234. The sequence continues at coordinate 188,954 of CAVQYP010000018.1, forward strand.
ATATGCAGCCGTGGGCAGCCAAGATCGTGGCGCAACATCGCGCAAACGGTGGGGCCGAGGATTACGAAGCCCGTTGCCTTCCAGGCGGTCCCCCTCGCGCGGCGCCATATCACACGGCGCTTTTTGCGACCCCGAAACTGGTATTGATGCTGTTCGAAGGGAACACGCATATGTACCGGCAGTTCTTTGTGGACGGCAGCAGCCATCCCAAAGACCTGAAACCAACCTTCTACGGCGATTCACGCGCACATTGGAACGGCGACACGCTTGTGGTGGATACCGTCGGCTTTTTCGAGAAATCGTGGTTCGACTTCGCGGGCACCCCGCACACCCCGGCGATGCACCTGACGGAAGAGTTCCATCGCATCGATTACGGAAATATGGAAATGAAGGTCACGATCGAGGACCCCGGTACCTTTACGGGTCCCTGGGTGATTAACCGGACCACTACTCTCGAGCCTGCTTTCGAGATGACGGAGTACGTCTGCAACGAGAATAACCAGGATCCCGGCCACCTCGACGCCACAATCTCCAAAGCGGCTCCCGGCAGTGAGAATCTCGATACCGGGAAGCTGGCTGCTGTCCCGCCCGTGCATGCGCAGAAGGCGCCCGCACCGCCGTCCGGCCCCACCCCTCGAACGGAAGCCGGCAAGGTTGATTTTTCAGGTGTCTGGATGCCTCCCGCGAACCTTCGGTTACCTTCGGATCCTTCGTATCAACAGGCGGCGAAGAAAATCTACGATGAACGAAAGGCGAATAAGGGTAAGGATGATCCCGAAAAGATCTGCCTGCCCAACGGCGCAGTACGCCTGAACCCGTTACCTTACAAGATCGTGCAACGTCCTGACGCCATAGCCTTGCTGTGGGAAGGCAATACCCATAGTTACCGGCGGTTTTTTATGGACGGGCGTCAGCACAACCTTGATATCGAACCCGAAAGTTACACGGGACAGTCAATCGCCAAATGGGAAGGCGATACCCTGGTTGTTGACACCATAGGCTTTAACGACAGGACTTGGCTGGACGACACCGGTAAGCCTCACAGCGGCGATCTGCATCTGGTCGAGCGATATACCCGCCCGGATCTGGGCCATATGAAGGTCCAGCTTACTCTTGACGACCCCAAGGCATTTACGAAACCGTACAGTTTCGAGCGGGTCTTTACTCTGGCTACAGACCGTGACCTCCATGAATATGTCTGCCAGGCGATTCTGGACGGTATTCAAAAACCTTGATTCACAACCCGATTGATTCGGCCCGCGAGCAATCAAAGGGCCAAAAAAAGCATGATAAACTCAACCGAAACGAATCGTTTACCGGCGGAGGATCTGTGAGCAGGAAGTTTCTCGTAACGATCATCGAAAGTGCCTTCGCGATCGCCTTGCCGGCGGTTCTCGTATTCGGGCAGTCCAATCACTCCGCGCCGGCGGCGAAGCCCGCAGCCACGTCGGCGGTGAAAGCGCCCGCGGGAGACGCTGCGACGGAACGCGCCGTCATGGACAAGTACTGCGTGACCTGTCACAACGCAAAGGTCAAAACGGCAAACCTCCTGCTGGATCAGCTTGATTTGACGCACCTCGGCCAGCATGCCGACATCGGCGAAAAGGTCGTGCGAAAGCTTCGAGCGGGAATGATGCCGCCCTCGGGAATGCCCCAACCGGATGACGCAACGCGCAACGGGCTCATCAACTGGATGGAAAGCGAGCTCGACCGGAGCGCAGTCACTTATTTGCCGCCTCCGGGCATGCATCGTCTGAACCGGATCGAATATACGAATGCGGTTCGCGACGTACTCGGTCTCCAGGTGGACGCTTCGAAGTTTCTGCCGCCGGACGATTCGACTCACGGTTTCGACAACATCGCCGGAGCGTTGACGCTCTCCCCGGCGCTGATGGAAGCCTATCTGTCGGCCGCCGGCAAGATCAGTCGCCTCGCCATTGGTGATGTATCAAATCCAACCCAGGCGGTTTTCGAGGTCCCAGCCGATACCGCACAGAATTATCACGTCGAGGGCTTGCCGTTCGGAACGCGCGGCGGCATCCTGATCAAATATCAGTTTCCCGCCGATGGCGAGTATACCTTCAAAGTCAAGGGCGTTACCGGTTACTTCCAAGCTGTTCTTGGCGGCGTGAAGGGCGAGCAGCTCGAAGTGACCGTTGACGGCGAGCGCGTCAGGTTGTTCGATTGGGATAAGGAAATCTCGAACACGACCGGCAATGGCAAGTCTACCCAGCGCATCCCGGTCCGGGCTGGCCTCCATACGATCGGCGTTACGTTCCTGGCCACCAATGACATTCCGGGTAGCGAATTGAATGTTCCGTTTCAGCGAACCATGAATACTCCCGGTTCGATACCGGGATTTCTGTTTTATCCGCATGTGGGCCAGGTCTGGATCGAAGGGCCCTACGGAGCGGCCGGCGCCCCCCAGACCGCTGCCCGCAAGAAGATTTTCGTCTGCCGCCCGACAGCCGCGAAGGACGAAGAGGCATGCGCGCGTACCATCCTGTCGAGTGTTGTGAAACATGCGTACCGCCGTCCCGCAACGAATGCGGATCTTGCTACATTATTGGAGTTCTACCGGTCGGGCCGCAGGGATAACGGAACTTTCGACGACGGTATCGAAGCCGGCCTGCAGCGGATACTCGCCGATCCGGAATTTGTATATCGTCAGGAAGCGGAGCCCGCGGGTCTGGCGCCGGGCAAGACTTATCGAGTCAACGACTTGGCGCTTGCTTCCCGTCTGTCATTCTTCCTCTGGAGCAGCGTCCCGGACGACGAATTGATCGACGTTGCGGCGCAGGGCAAACTGAAGGACCCGGTGGTGCTTGAAAGACAGGTCCGGAGAATGCTCGCGGACCCGAAGTCCGAAGCGCTCGTCACCAACTTTACGGGGCAATGGCTTGGCGTCCGATCGTTGCAGACCAGCGAACCGGTCGTTAATATGTTTCCCGATTTCGACGACAATCTGCGTGCGGCCTACAAGCGCGAAGTCGAGTTGTTCTTCGGCAGCGTCGCCCGGGAAGATCGCAGCATTATTGACCTTTTGACGGCGAATTACACATTCGTCAACGAGCGGCTTGCAAAAGAGTATGGGATCCCGAACATTTATGGCTCCCAATTCCGCCGGGTCGACTTGCCGGCCGATCTCGATATGCGTCGGGGCCTGCTCGGCAAGGGGGCGCTGCTTACCATAACTTCGAACGCCGCCCGGACGTCGCCTGTTGCGCGGGGCAAGTGGTATCTGCAAACGTTCCTCGGCGTCAGCCCGCCTGACCCGCCGCCAAACGTTCCCGTGCTCAAGGACAAGCCGGTTGATAACACCGGTAATACGCATGTGCCGACCATGCGCGAGACGATGGAGCTGCACCATACAAATCCCTCTTGCGCCTCATGCCACAAGATCTTCGAGCCTATCGGCTTGGCCATGGAGAACTTCGATGCCACCGGAACCTGGCGGACGCACGACGGGGACAACCTGATCGATGCCTCGGGCAAGCTGGTTGATGGCACCAAAATCGATGGAATCGCGAGTTTGCGGGCCTCGTTGGTGGCCCGATCCGACCAGTTCGCGCGGGTCTTCACCGAAAAGATGATGACTTACGCCTTGGGTCGCGGGGTGGACTATCAGGACATGCCGACGTTGCGCACGATCGTGCGCCAGTCGGCTGCCGACCAGTACAAATTCACCTCAATCATGATGGGGATCGTCAAGAGCGCCCCATTCCAGACCAACATGAAAGCGGCTGAAACAAGAACCGCGGATGGCAATCGCCTGCGAGCCGCCCGATAACGAAATGAGGAGAAAACGGTAATGAACTTTATCACGAAGAAGCACCTCTCCCGACGAACGATTCTCCGAGGCAGTGGCGCAGCGATTGCGCTGCCGCTTCTCGATGCGATGATCCCGGCGTCGACCGCTTTGGCCCAGACCGTCGCGGCCCCCAAGCCCCGCTTTGTCGGATGCTTTGTTCCCCATGGTATGGCCCCGGGCTATTGGGTTCCGGAGAAAGAGGGTGCTCTCGAAGCGACGCTTCCTTTTAACTGGAAGCCGCTTGAGCCGTTTCGCGACCACACCGTAATTCTGAGCGGTTTGCACTCCCGCTCGGCTGAACCGCCTCCCGGAGCCACGGGAGCCGATCACTGGGTTGCCGCGGCGTTCCTGTGCGCCGACAAGCCGAAGAAGACCGCCGGCGCGGACGTATTTTGCGGAACCACAATCGATCAGCTGATTGCGCAGAAGATCGGTCAGGACAACCTGATGCCCTCGATGCAGCTGGCGGTCGAAGACCCCGGCGCGAACTCGAGCAACTGCGGCGAGGGTTACAGCTGTACGTACACGAACACGATCTCATGGTCGAGTCCGACCGATCCGTTACCGATGGAACTGAATCCGCAGGTAGTATTCGAGCGGATGTTCGGCGACGGGGGCAGCCCGGCGCAACGCGCAGCGCGCAGAAAGCGGGATGGCAGTATTCTCGATTCGCTCACAGGCAGTCTGGCGCGGCTGCGCAATGATTCGAGCGCATCCGACCGTCACGTGCTGGACGGCTACTCCGAGAACGTACGCGAAATCGAGCGGCGTCTGCAGATCGCGATGAAGGCATCGACGGTAGCCCCGTCAGACATGAGCGTTCCGGTGGGTGTTCCGCAGACTTTCGACGAACACATCAAACTGCAATTCGACCTTCTCTCGCTGGCCTTCCAGGCGGATATTACGCGCGTAGGCACGCTCCTCTTCGCCCGCGACCTTACGGGCCGCACTTATCCCGAGAGCGAAGCGCCCACTCAGGGTTTCCACGGCATCTCGCATCACGGCGAAGATCCGAAGAAGATCGCCGAGCTTTCGAAGATCAACCAGTATCACGTAAAGATGCTGGCGCACCTTGTTGCCAACCTTGCAAAGACCCCGGATGGCGACGGTACTCTGCTCGATCATTCTCTGGTTCTGTACGGCAGCAACATGGGAAATTCCAATCAGCACGTTCACTACGATGTGCCGCACGTCCTGGTGGGAGGCTTGAACGGCAAGCTGAAAGGCGGCCGCCATCTGGCATATCCATCGCGGACTGTCCCAACCGGCAATCTGTTACTCAGCCTGCTCGACATGTACGACATTCACGAGACAAGCTTCGGCGACAGCACCGGCCATCTGGAAAAACTGTAGGGAACACCGATGAAACGGATCTTTGCTGCACTGGGCGCCGGGACTGGCGTCGTAATGTTGTCATTGCTCATAGGCATCCCAGCCCTGAGCCCGGCTGCTGCAACATCGGATGTCGCGGATGCGGTGATGCGCGGGGATTCGATTGCCGTGCGGGCGCTCCTCGATAAGCACGCAGACGTGAATGTGCCGCAGCCCGATGGAGCGACGGCGCTCCACTGGGCCGTGTTTCGTTCCGATAAGGAGATGGTGGAGCTGCTGCTCGCCGCGGGAGCGAATGCAAAGGCTGCGAATCGGGACGGCTCCACGCCATTGTGGATCGCCAGCGTGAACGGAAATGCTGCGATCGTAGCGGATTTGCTGAAGGCTGGGGCCGACGCGAATGAAGCCCTTCCTTTCGGGAGAACTCCGCTTATGGAAGCCTCGCGCACCGGCAGCGTCGATACGATCAAGGTGCTCCTGGACCATGGGGCGAACGTGGAGGCCAGAGAGAAACTGCGTGGCACCACGGCTCTGATGTGGGCTGCTGAGCAGGGCCATGCGCCCGCGATCCAGTTTCTGATCGATCATGGAGCGAATATCAAAGAGCGATCGGATCCGGCGGAGCGGGGCAGGGGACCGGCGCTCGGAAAATCGAATGATCCCAGAAAAGCGGTCGCTGCGCAGGGAGCGGCTCTTGCTGCCGGTAAATCGGTCGAATTATCGGACCTCAGTGCACTACGCGGTGATTCCAACGGTATTGCCGGCGCGGGACGCGCGGGCGGCGGTCGTGGACGGGCAGGCGGAGCAGCAGGAGGCGCGACAGCCGATGGCGACTTCACCGACGATGCCGCTGCCGCGTCGTTCGGGTTCGGCGGCGGTCGGCGGGGACAACAGGCAGTAAAAGACGGCGGCGGTTTGACGCCGCTGGTTTACGCAGTTCAGTCCAACGACCTCGACTCGGTGAAGACCCTTCTCGCGGCGGGTGCGGATATCAACGAAACGACCGGCTATGGCTGGAGTCCTCTGCTGGTTGCCACACAGAACCGCTATTACAAGCTGGGAGCCTGGCTGCTCGATCATGGAGCCGATGTAAACCTCGCCAACAAGGGCGCATGGACGCCGCTCTACCTGGCGACCGATAACCGGAACATCGAATCCGGAGATTATCCAGTTCGCAAAGCCGACATGGATCATCTGGACTACATCAAACTCCTGATCGAGAAAGGCGCCAACGTGAATGCCCGGATGAAAGACAGCACCGAAACCCGCACGGTTTTCACGAATCAGTGGCTGGATGAGGAAGGCGCCACGGCTTTTCTGCGCGCATCGCAATCGGGCGACATCGTCCTGATGAAGCTTCTGCTCGCGCACGGGGCTGATCCGAAGATCGCCACAAAGTTGAACGTAACGGCGCTTCAGGTAGCCGCCGGAATCGGCTGGGTGGAAGGAATCACTTACGAGTGGTCTCCTGAAAGCACCCTTGAAGCCGTGAAGATGCTGCTCGACCTGGGCCTCGACCCGAATATTCAGGCCGACACCGGGCGCACCGCGCTTCACGGCGCCGCCCATAAAGGGCGGACCGATGTCATCCAGGTTCTCGTGGACCACGGCGCAAAGCTTGATGTCCGCGACTACGGCAACACCGACAATCGCGGCGGTAAACTGGCGGTCCACACATGGGAACCGGTAGACTATGCCGACGGTCTGGTTCGCGTCGGTGTACAGTCGGCGATTCCGCATCCGGAAGCCGGGCTTCTTCTGCGCCAGTTGATGACCAAGGCCGGTCTTCAGGCGCCGCCGGTCGGTCGCACACTCGAGTCGATCTGCATCACCGACGCCTGCGAGTAATGTCAGTGCAGCGGAGGGTCAGGAATCGGTCGGGCGTGATTGCTCCGCCGCGGATCGCGTTCGGCACGCGTTCGCGCACCGCGGTAAACATCCGGATCTGTCGCTGAATTTCTTTGAATCCGACAAACCGGCCCCAGACACCGTCAACTGAGCCGTGGCGAACATAGATGATCGAATCGCCCTCACGTGTGCGCCGGTGCGGGGTGAAAGATATAGATTTCCCCGCCGTTGAAATGCAGCGAATAGCTGAATTCCGCTACTCCGCCACCCGCTTACGTGTTGCGCTGCGCGATGATCAGCGCGCCCACTTTGGCCATTGACTCGTTACCCCCGGTGTGATCGCGGTGAAGGCGGGTTTTGACCAGATAGCGAATCGGGCTGAGAGCTGATTTTCGCCGGCGCGTCCATGATCTTCTGGTGCATCGGCGGATACATGGAATCCATCACGAAGATGCCATCGCTCCCGGCCGACACGAGGATATTCCCTGCGCCCGGCCCGCCCATGAGGACGTAAAGCCCACCCGCGACTTTGACCGTCTGCAGCTCGATCGAGTCAAAGTTGATCAGCGCGAGTGCCGCAATCGCGGCGATTCGTGTTTTCGTTCAGGCAATCAGGGCTTCTCCGGTGTGCAGGTAAAGCTAACGCCCGACCAGGTGACCCGCGCCTCGCCATGCGCATCCCAGAACATCAGCTCCGGCCCTTCATATTTACCGCCGTCGGCCGACCGGACCTGATAGGCCCGCCGGGTCTGGTTCGCTCGTCGAACCATCACCATCCCGGGTTGACTGCTATAGAACGTCGCTTGCAAGGCCACGCTCGTGCCGTCCTTTTGGGGGCACGAGTAATGAACCGGGCCGATCACCTTTGGCTCTGCGGGCGCCGCGGCCGATCCTCCCATGGGAGCGAACTCGTAGCGGCCGCCGGCCATCAGAGACAAGAAAAGATGGCCATTCTCGATTCCCCAGGATCGGACGAGCTCCAGATCCTTTGCCAGCCGACCCTGCAGCGACTCCGGCGGGCACATCGCCCGCGTCAGAGCGAGCGGGCCGAACTGAAGCTGATTGGCTCCCGAGGATTTCCAGGTTCCCGTTCCCCGGTTGCAGTCCATCCGGGCTGTCAGATGGCCATCGGCGCCAAACACAATGGTATATTTCGGCTGATCGGCTGGCGCCAGACTTACCGGCGTGTCGCCCTGAATATTCGCGAGTTGCCAGGACGTGCCTGCGAGGTCGGAGTGGGGTGATTGTGGCTGCGCCTGTGCGGTCGAGGCGAAGGCAAGAAATATCGCCGGCAAAACGGTCTTCACATGAGCTCCCGGGGCTGCTGCCAGATCTTACGATAATAGCCGCGCAGCAGCGCAATTTGCATGCATTCCCGGACTCCTGAAACCGATTAAAATCCTATATGATGCTAAGTCGAGAGGTAATCGTGAAATTGTTGTTCCACAGGGTGTTCCAGGTGTGTCGCGCAGTCGGTCCTTTGGCCGCAGGTTTGACTATGGCGGCTTTAATCCTGCCGTTCGTGCCCGTTCCAGCGGCGGCGCAGTTCCCGGCCGACAGCACTCTTCCGAAGGAGAAGCGATCGAAACGCTCCATCGGAAAATTCGCACCCGGTCCGACGCCCCGAACAGCCGACGGCAAAGTCGACCTCTCCGGGATGTGGGGCTACGCCGGCTACACTTCCGACATCGCCAAAGACTACGACGTGGGCGCCCTGCCCATGACCCCGCTGGCCGAGAAGCTGTTCAAGGAACGCCAGGCGAACGAAGGCATTTACGACCCCGAAGCCCGCTGCCTGCCGACCGGCGTGCCGCGCCGTGATCCCTATCCTTCAAGAATCATGCCGACCCCCAACCTCATCGTCATTCTTTTTGAAGGCAGCATGCACAGCTATCGTCAGATTTTCATGGATCGCGCCAAACATCCCGCGGACCTCGGGCCGTCATGGTACGGCGATTCCATCGGAAAGTGGGAGGGTGACACCCTTGTGGTCGACACGATCGGCTTCAACGGCAAAACATGGCTCGATCTGGCGGGACATCCGACCTCTGATCAGCTTCACGTCGTGGAACGCTATACGCGCCCGATATACGGGCAGCTGAAGCTGGATATCACGATCGAGGATCCCGTGATGTACACCAAGCCCTGGAACGTGACGGAACTCATGCCTCTGATGCCAGGGGAAAACCTCCTCGAATACGTCTGCGCGGAAAACGAGCGGGACGTTCCGCACCTGGTTCCGCAGGGAAAGTAATGGTCGCTCTTGGGTGCGTGGGCCGCTGTGCCCGACTTTCGCCTGCGAGCGACGCGATCATCACTACCGCCGCATCGCGCTCAGGGGTGCCGTCGGCCTGCGTGTTCAAACTCTTGCACGTAATTGTCGAAGCCCCCGGGTGATGAGCTGGAACGGCTGAAGTGCGAGGATGAAGCCTGCGTCTCTGGAGCTGATCGTGTGCGAGGCGGGATGTGTCCAGATCGCGCGCTATCGCATGAGTTGCGATCCCGTCGGCACCCCTCCGATCTATCTCCGCGAGAAGTCGACCTATCCAAAGGGTAGGGACGGTCCAAAAGATCAGTTGTTGTATGCCGAAAAACCAACCATTCTGGTGAAAAGAACCGCCTGCGCCGGAGTTGCTGAAGTCGATGAATCTTGAACCGAAGGGTGACTGCTTTTTTTTGTTCGAGCCATAGTTGCTATTTTGGGGCGAACTTGCGGTAGCTTTGTTCAAAAACGCGCATTCGAATTTTATCGTGGAAGCCTTTGGCGCGCTACTTCACCGGTTCCCGCAAAGCGAAACTGGCGTGTCGGACCGGACTTTATCATCAACGGCCTTATGTTCTGCCTCAAGAACTATTTGCATCACCCAAACAGCGGCATTCCTTCCGGATCGATCTCCCTCGAAAAAACGATGACAAAATCAGCGAGTTTCGACACTCTCATTCCTTTGAGTAGTCAGGATTCAGAGGGAACCTGCCTCGACGCGATGGCTGCCGACAGGCTGGTTGTCTGCCGCGAGCCGGGCGCATGGGCCGCTACTCGGGCCTGCAAATCGAAGGACGTCCAGAAAGGATGCGACAGATTCGCTATCCGGCGTACCTTCTCGAAAGCCCATTAAAATGGTAAGATCACTCGAACTTCGCCGCGACAATGTGGCCCCGGCTTTCCTGCTCGTTGTTGCACTCATAGGTCTTGGCGTGATCGTCGCCGCACGACCGACACTTGGCTGGGTCGTAAGTTCCGCGGCGATTGGTCTTGCGTTGCTGGAGGTTCCGCCATCCTATTGGGCGACCGCCGCGATTGTAGGGGCGTGCGTCATCCGGGTAGGCGTGCGGCTGGGATTGCCATCATTCCTGGATTTTGCTCATTTTCCACTCGTGATTGGGGGATTGCTTGTTCTGGCGCTGGTCGGCGTTACAACCGACACGCTTACAAGAAGAGTGGGAGCAGGTCTTCTCCTGCTTTTTTTAATTACAATGGCTTCCTGGGTACTTAATGGCGGCGAGCCACAACGACCAATCCTGATGTACGTGGTCTTTTTTGAGCCCTTCCTGGTACTCTTTATATTCCTTGCCTCCCGCCCCCTTCCGGCGGTCGTATCAACCCTGAAAATCTTCCTTTGTGTTCTACCCGGCTTGCAACTCGCAATCGGAATTTGGCAGTCTCTGTTCATCGCACACGGCAACCCGGATTTGGTTGAAGGCACCTTTATCGGTCAGGGCGCCGGTGCGCATGTGGCGGGTGGCGTGGCATTGATCGGCGTGCTTGTCTGTGTAGCGCACGTGGCGTTTCCGGATAATAGATCAAAGTTGCCGTATATCCTCGCGGCAGGACTCTTTTTTGTGTTTCCCGTGCTTGCGGATGCCAAGCAGGCGATTGTATGCTTCGTCCCGGGTCTGCTCGTAATTACCGTCCTCTCAGGTCGACTTCAAATCCATCGCCTGATCGCGCCGGCTGTGCTTGGTTCGATCTTTCTGTACGTCGCCTACCTCGTGTATCCACCGCTGCAGATGATCACAAACACGCAAATGATCGAAAACAGCATGGACCAAAAGGTCACCGGAGCCAAAGACGTGCTGGTGGCCATGCGGGATACGCCTGCGGGTTGGCTGCTCGGTGTCGGGCCGGGAAACTCGATAAGCCGTGTAGCACTGCTCACCAAGGACGCTCAGGTCAAACCGGACTCGCCTGTTGCTCGTCTCGGTCTGAAGACATCGCCCCTTACTGTCCAATTGCTCAGAGAAAATGAGATGAAGTCCTGGGTCCTTTCCTCCATAGCTACGACGTCATCGAGTTGGGTAGGTCTCCTGGGCGACCTGGGTCCTCTTGGACTGGCAACCTATCTCTGGCTGTGCGGTGTGCTCTGGTCGGCCCTGTCGCGTATTCATACGGCAAATGCCGCCGCCGCAAGAGCGGGAATGATCATGGCAGGCTTGCTCGGATTTGTTTTCAGCTGGCTGGAGGAACCCGGTTTTATCCTCACAGTCGCCAGCGTCATGGCACTGGCATTGCTCGAAGCGAAAACCAGTGAGACTGTCGCGCGCGGGCTCGAGCGGCCGTCTGCTGTCTAAAAGGATGCTGAAAAGCGCTGTTCGCAAACGCTTGCTGACGCGTGCGCATCGCTAAATCCTCTAATTCAGCCGGCCGGTCCTGCCGGTAACACCAACAGAGCCATTCGGCAGCTTCAATCGAGGATAGAAGCCTGTTCTGAGCCGCGACCGGAAGGGAGCGACGCTCTCGCTTGTGGCAAGGTAAAACCTTGAGGGCGTCGCGTAAGTCCTTTGTTTTTGGCGCTACCCTCAGAAGCGACTAATGCCCTTTTCAGCACTCTGTAGAAGATGAAACTCAACAAGTATTTTCCCATTGCGCTGACTATTGCGACCTTTGCCAGTGCTGCCCAGTATCCCACCGATGCCGGCGTCATCGACGTGACAAAAGCTCCGTACTATGCTCCTCGGGATAGCGGAGCCTGCATGGCCGCGGACGCCACCGCAGCGATACAATCCGCAATCCGGGCCGCCGGCGTGGGCCAGATCGTCTACATTCCCAATGGATGCTACACAATCACCAATACGCTTTGGTGGCAGACAACTTCCGGATTCTCATCCACCGGCAAGGCATTTACGCAGGTGATCGGCCAAAGCCGGGCTGGAGTGACACTGTTCGTGCCGGCAAATAGCACGAATTTCCAATCGACGGCCAACTGCGCTGCCGGTACTTATGAGGGCTTTGTCAATGGCTCGACCGGGTGTCACGCCGTAATTTACACATGTTCGATATATAATTTTAACTTCCCGCCGCCTTCATATTGTAGTGGCGAGGACGCTTACCAGAATACCGTTCAGGATCTTACGATCAGAATCGGCGCAAATAATCCCGGTGCGATTGGTGTGGATCTACTGGTTTCGAATACAGGCGCGATTCGCAACGTAACGATCAAATCTGATGACTCGACGCCTCTCTGCGGCCTGGAACTAAGCCGTTATCAAAACGGCCCGGGGTACGCCCAGAACATCACCATAACGGGGTTTCGTTATGGAGTGATTTCCGGTTCGTACTCTTACGGCGTCCCTGAGCAGTCGTACACCCTCGAACACATCAGCATGAGCGGCCAGAGAACGGCTGGCTGGCTGAATTACAATCAACCGATGTTCGCGCGGGACATCACATACGTGGGCGCCGGACCGGCGATTGAAAATTTCGGCGTAGGTAGAATAACACTTGTAACCGCCTCCTTCACTGGTAGGAGCGGGTCCGTTAGTGCATTTCAGAACAACGCCGGCGGAGGAGTGGTATTTCTACGCGCAATCGCATGCAGCGGCTTTCGTTCCTGTCTGAGTACAAACGGAACAGTAACAGGAGGAAACTCAATATCCGAGTATGCAAGCCAACCGGTACAGAGTGTGTATTCCAGCGTCAGGACGTCTTTAAACTTGCCGATAAGCGAGGCCCCGACCTACACGAACCCTAACTTCTCGACCGACTGGGCGAATGTTAAGTCGTACGGGGCGGCGGCCAATTGCAAAACCGACGATACGGCGGCGATTCAGGCTGCCATGAACTCGGGTAAACCAGTAGTCTATTTTCCCTGGGCGTGTTATCGAGTCGATGGTAATCCACACCCCGTTGTGATTCCCGCCACAGTACGGCTGATAGAAGGACTCGGGAGTTGCATTGCGGCACATGGCAATAGCAGTTGCGCCGGCCCCGGAGGCAATTACGTCAACGAACGTACGCCGTTTACATCCCATGCGAACGGCAACATCATCTTTCAAGACTTCCATATTGAGAAGACAACAGTCGGCCCGATTACGTATACGGGTTCCGGCTCCCTTACAATTCGCGACGTATTTGATTTGACCCGCTTCCAGAGTAAGTGCGGGTCGTGCAATATTTATTGGGAAGACACAGCCATCACCGGAGCCGAGATAATCGGCGGGCCGGACGCGCACTTCTGGTGTCGCCAGTGCAATACGGAGACCCTCGGGACGCATGTTGAAGTGAGCGGCGGGACCGCATGGATGCTTGGGTGGAAAACGGAGGGCGCGGCAATTGGTGGCTCGTCGGGTTGCACCATCTCCACCTGCGGCATTCTCTGGGCACACAACAACGCGGTCGTTGAAATCCTCGGCACGTGGTTCAAGATAAACTCCGGGCGTTACGGTACGGCATTTTTAATCGAGGACAGTAATGTCAGCATCGCAAACCCAAGCGCAGGCTCTGGCTACTCCCCGGTATATTCAGAGAAGCGCAGTGGGCAGACCAAAACGCTGAATGATGATAATTTCTATGGACGAGGTATCGGTACTGCGCTCTACAGCGCAAGCACCGTCACCTATTAAAAGAGACATTTCGGACTCCGTTCCCAGGCGAGTCAAACCAGATTGCAGTCAACTGGCCGGAGATGGTCGGAGTTGATAAATGTTGTCGAGGAGTGGATCGCGCTCTGAGACAATCGGGATGCGTAGCCGGATGCTGGCAGCTGCCGCGAAGGTGACCATCCAGCCCGTTAAGTCAAGCCCACAAAAGCTCGGTTTCCCGAGCCCCTGCAGTCTTCATCCCCTCCGAAGATCTTTTCTACCTACCCCCATGCGCTTCTGATTGGCCGATCCAATGGCCCTCATGCCGGGGGCGTCTGCCATCGATGATCTGCGCTATGTCTACCCTGCTCCATGTAACACGTGCCGCGGAACCCACGGAGATCCTCTGTCGAACCGTTGGTGTCACATAAAGGCGTTTCTGCTCCCATCCCTGCCGGCCTACCCGGAATGATACGACCACAGCTACCGCGGCGTTCCCTTCCGTGGTGTCGTCGGTCTGTATCGTCTCCAGGACGTTACGGCAAAGAGAACCAGCGGCTCAGAAACAGGGCACGTTCGATCCGAAAAAGGAGCGCAATTCAGTGCGGCGTTACGGTAATCTGGCCGAAACTGACATCCGAACGAAACGCCGCAAGCACTATGCCGCCCTGGGAAAGATCGCCGACGGAGGTTACGGTCCAGCTGGATGGTTCCGTTCCGGTGGCGGGCCAGGCTTTAAATGAGTATTGCGTCTGCGAGCCGCTTATCTGCTGAGTCTGAACCTTGAAGATATATTTAACATCGAAGGACAACTGAAGCGCGCTCGGGTCGGTGGCCATTACTCTCTCGGGTACGCTCGCGGTGTTCTCATAGAGCTCCAGCACCGCCTTTCCGAGGGCTGGATTCCAGGTGTACCAGGCAAGCCCCGGAAAAGGATGGCCTGTGCGGGGCTGATCGGGCAGCGGCACCCCATATTGAATGGTGGTGTGCCCCTTCCAGCCCAGGATGATCCCGAACCCGAATCCCGGGGGAAAGCCAGGCGGCTCAGCAACAAAAGGATCATCGACATTATGCATGGTTACTTCAGCCGTAACCGTATAGTTTAGCCAGTTATTCCAATCGCCGAGCGCGATCAGCCGGTCATAGCCGGGCTGCAGAGTGCGGACGGATCCATCCGGCTGCAGGGCCCAGACGCCATCGACGATCTGCGAGACGGACTGAATGTTGCTGACGCTGCGCCAGTCTATGCTGTAGGTGGACGGCCACGACACCCCGGCTGTGTAGTTAATCACGACCGTATGTGTCGCCCGATTCCCCAGATTATCCACCGCGGTTATTACAACGTTGTTGGCCCCCGCGATCAGACTCGCGTGATCAATCTCCACGTTGAAGTCACCTGGGCTTATCAGACGGCTGGCATTCTCGCCGATCCATAAGTTTTGGAGCGCGCCACCGTTCAGGGTGTATGTCAGGGAACTGATTCCGGCAGGATCGAGAACCGTACCCAGAATATTGACCCATTGCTGCGGGGTGCCGTGCTGGCCGAAGTTCTGCGTGTCGCCATACCAGACGTTGATTTCCGGATTGGCGCCTGGTACGCCATCCTCCGGCACAATCGGGCTCTGTGTATTAAAGAAGTAATCGACTTTTGAGGTGAAGCGAGGCGGGTTGTAGCCGCAGGTAGAATTGCCCGCATAAACGCCCAGCTTCGCCGCCGTCAAGGTGAACGCGAAGGTGCCTGCCTGCGTCCAGTTTATCCCGTCAGTCGAGTACTTGTAGGTAAAGGTATTGCCCGTTCGCTGCACTCGCAGGAAAATCGGGACGGTGTAATTCGACATCGTAAAACTCACCCGCTGAGTCGGATTGCCGTTGGAAATCTGCGCGGCAAAAATAATCGGGTTGGGGCCGCTCCAGAAGACATCGAAACGGGCGTAAGTTAAAGAGTCCTGCTCCACCAGAATTCCCTCATCCTGGCACTCCGTTGTGAAGGGCCCCTCGAATTTTGCGGTGACATCGAAATCCGTATTTTGAATCGTCTGAACCACGCGCGCTTCCGTGTTCGGACCGCCGTTCCAGCCATCGTGCGCTGTGCCTGACGGGAGCGAGATCAGCAGGTGGGTTCCGTCG
Organism: Terriglobia bacterium; assembly: GCA_963718155.1. GTDB lineage: Bacteria > Acidobacteriota > Terriglobia > Bryobacterales > Bryobacteraceae > BOG-234. The sequence goes on from CAVQYP010000018.1 coordinate 204,870, forward strand.
ACAGTCGCGGTTGCGTCGCCGAGAGGATTCTCAAAAGTCCATAAATTGGTGTTCAGCGTCGAGGAATGGAAGTCATCCGAGACTGGTCCCCCTCCGGTTGCGGCGGTAACCACCAGACTCACCGAAGCACTTTGCGTCAGCGTTCCGCTGGTTCCCTTTATCGTCAGTGTGGAAGTGCCGGCGGGCGTATTCGAGGCGGTGACGACTGTAAGGGTCGAGGAACCGGAAGTGTTTATTGTAGGCGGATTGAAAGAGGCTGTGGCGTTCGCTGGAAGTCCGCTTGCGTTCAGCGCTACCGTTCCGGTAAACCCATTGAGAGGCGCAACGGTGGCCGTGTAAGTGGTTGAGTGGCCGGCGGTCACACTCTGTGACGGAGGTGTGGCGGACAAAGTAAAGTTCGGGCCGCTGGAGATTACGAGCGACACTGTGGCCGTGTGCGTCAGCGCCCCGCTTTTCCCCGTTATCGTCAGGGTCGACGTGCCGGTCGCGGTTCCCGAGGCCACTGTTACGGCCATTATTGATGTGCCGGAGCCGGTAACCGAGGTCGGACTGAAAGAAGCTGTGGCGCCTGCGGGCAACCCGCTGGCGCTGAGGGCTACGGTTCCGCCAAAGCCGTTCAGCGGAGTGATGGTGGTTGTATATGATGTTGATCCCGGAACGAACGCGGTTTGCGAGGAGGGCGCGGCGGAGGTTATAAAGTCTGGAGCCGCTCCGGAGCTGGGAACGATCTGCATGGCATTCACCGGAGCGCGCATGCCGTTTGCGGAAGAGCCCGGCGTCGCGGTCAAGGTGAAACCGGATGTTATCGAAATACCGGCGAAAACGACATAGTTTCCCGCCGAGTTACTGGCTTGCAGGAACGACCCGCTGAAGTTTGCGTTGGCGGCATCGGTTGCGTTGATAGTCGCGGTCGCGATTCCAGGGCCGCTCAGGGCGTAAGCGCCTGAGCGTGAAATCGAGGAGTTATCGCCGTCCGTATATACGTAGATGCTGTAGGTTCCGGGGCTCAGACCTGCCACGGTGACGGTTGTCGCATGTAGTAAGCTGTTGTCGAGATATCCCCGCATCATCCGGTTATTGCCCGCGGTATTTGCAACCGGCGTGTTCCAGATGTTATCGGCAGACCACGAGATAGTGGCTCCCGTGGCGGCTCCCGTCTGGCTTCGCAGCGCAACCGGTGAAGTGCTGGCAGCCCCTGCCGCGCTGTTCCAGTTGGTCCCGGCAATGACGCCGGCCGATTCTGAACTCCCCATGGCGGTCGTGTTGGACCCGACAAAATCAACGTTGATGGTGGCCGGACTGCTGCCTGGGTTTACGGTCAAGGTCACTGAGGAACTGTGGACTAGTGCCCCGCTGGTGCCGGTAATGGCGAGGGGGAAACCGCCCGCTGGTGTGCTGCCGGTAGTGTTAATCGTCAGGGTGGAGGAACCCGAGGTGGTCACGGTGGCCGGACTGAACGTTGCGGTGGCGCCTGTGGGCAGACCCGTGGTGCTCAATCTGACCGTGCTGGCGAAGCCGTTGACGGCAGCGACGGCAACGGTATAGGCCGTCGACCCACCCGGACTCACCGTCTGCGTGGAAGGAGACGCCGAGATCGTGAAGTCGGGTGTCGCCGCCCCGCCGATTGTCACGGAAACGTTATCAATCCAGACATTGCCTGCCATGTTTCCCATCTCAAAGTTCAGGGAGGTGTTGGGGTCATTGGCCGGCATCGTGAAACTCAACGTGTAAGTATTCCAATTCGGGGTCAGCGAGTAGGCCTGGAAACCGTACCAGGTCCACGGGCCGGAAGTTTGCTGGATCCCTACACTAAGGGGGTTGCTGTTTGAGGCCATCGCAGCAAATGAAATGGTTACAACCTGGCCTGCAGCAAGAGAGATCCCACCCTGGCTAAGCGTCAGCCCCCAGGGAGGCGACGATACCGGAGACCAGGCCTGGATCGCCTCCGACCAATTGCCGTCGCTATGGGTGCCACTGTCCTGGTATTGTACGCCCTGGACGCCGCTTCCCGAAGTAAAAGTCCACGGCGATAGACCCGATTCGAATGATCCATTAGTCAGGAGATTGGCAGCGGATGCACTGCTAACCATTAACAGGCCGGTTGCCAGGAGAACCGGGATACCCGGAACAACAAATGGGTAACTTCTCTTATATTTAGACATAGAACTCTCCGAAAAACTCGATGAACTCTATTCGGGAGGAATCGTAAAGGCCACTTCTGATTCTTCCGAACCTGTTCCGGCTAACGTCGCCGGGAGAAGATGCCGTCCCTGCCGCGCTGTTCCAGTTGGTCCCGGCAATGACGCCGGCCGATTCTGAACTCCCCATGGCGGTCGTGTTGGACCCGACAAAATCAACGTTGATGGTGGCCGGACTGCTGCCTGGGTTTACGGTCAAGGTCACTGAGGAACTGTGGACTAGTGCCCCGCTGGTGCCGGTAATGGCGAGGGGGAAACCGCCCGCTGGTGTGCTGCCGGTAGTCCTAATCGTCAGGGTGGAGGAACCCGAGGTGGTCACGGTGGCCGGACTGAACGTCGCGGTGGCGCCTGTGGGCCGACCCGTGGCGCTCAATGTGACCGTGCTGGCGAAGCCGTTGACGGCAGCGACGGCAACGGTATAGGCCGTCGACCCACCCGGACTCACCGTCTGCGTGGAAGGAGACGCCGAGATCGTGAAGTCGGGTGTCGCTACGGAGTTGGGAACCATCTGGAGTCCGTTCACCGGAGCGCGCAAACCAGCGCCGGGCGTAGCCGTGAGAGTGAAACCGGAAGTGATGCCGACTCCGCTGAACAGAACATAGTTGCGATTGGAATTTGCGGCCCGGACGAAGGCGCCGCGAAACTTGTGTTGGGGGCGTCGGTTGCGCTGATGCCGGTGGTGGTAATGCCGGCTTCGCTTATCTGATAGGTGGCCGTGCGCGAAGCGGAACCGTTATCGCCATCGACATAGACATAGATGGAATAGGTTCCGGCCGCGACGCCGGAAAGGGTGACACTACTGGGATGTCCGCTGCCGGTATCAAGATAACCCCGCATCATGCGGTTGTTACCGGCCACATCCGCGATCGGCGTGCTCCAGGTATTATCGGAGGTCCACGTCGCGGTAACTCCGGTAGTGGCGCCGGTTTCGTCAACGAGACTGAGAGCGGAGGCGCTCGTCGCGCCTGTGGCGTTATTCCACCGGGATTTTGCAACCACACCAGCGATGTCGAAAGCGCTCATGGCGCTGGTGGCGCTGCCCATGAAGTTAATACTTACAGCCCCGGGGGCACCGATTAGCGCCGGGGCAGAAGCAGCGAAAAGCGCGATTGCGACATAAAAGCGAGACAAAGATTATCTCCTTAAGTCAATCCTGAATACCGGGCACACTTATAAAACGCACCACGATCTGCATGCGTAAGTTACGGCCGAGTTACGCCCCGTCATCGTAGAGTAGTCTGTCGGGAACCTGGCCGCAAGTAACCCGTTCGGTCAGAGCCCTCTTCCATTCGATAGGTTGTCGATGACATCGAGATAGGAAACGCCTTCATCTGCTCAAAAATCCGACCCAGTCCGCCCGCGGCCGGCTGGACACTCACTCACGGGTAACCGTCCAGGCCTGTCGGTCAGGACCCACGCAGCTTAGTGCTTCCAGGTGGCCTTCGTGTTTCAGCAACTCCGCCGCAAAGGTCCGGTTGTGAGAAGCATGTCGCCAACCCGATCGTTCTCGGTATCGAGATTGTCCGCGGTACCAGTATTGTTTTCGTTTCAGCCGGTGTAAATGGCAGCTCTGGGACAACCTTGGCGTGAAATGGTTCCCGTCGCTTGAACGTCGGGGCGTACTTTGAAGCGTAACCGCTGGGGTCTTAAACCCGCACCAATCGTACTCGACGGCTTGGCAGCGCTTCAGATGATGACGGAACAGGTTCAGTATTCCCGGGCGAAACGCACGGAAGGGCGGAGGAACACACGTCCCTTACGCGTGCAAATCCCATATTGCTGAACACTATTTGAAACGGGAAGATGTTGTGGCGGTGAGGGTGGGATTCGAACCCACGGAACCCGTGAAGGTTCAACGGTTTTCGAGACCGCCCGATTCAACCGCTCTCGCACCTCACCGCGTCGGGACAGTTTTGATTTTCCCATAACTCTCCTTCCGTGTCACCAGGGGCTCATTGATTACCGAATCGGGTGAAAATCCGGAATCGATTCCGCCGGTCCGGCGTCCATGAAGCAGCCTTCTCGGAGGTGGAAAATGAAGTGCAGACCGATATGTCCGCATGCCTGATGACTCCGCCGCGGTAAATCCCTGGCTCATCGCCATCTCGGTGATGCTCGCCACGTTCATGGAGGTGATCGACACCTCCATCGCCAGCGTGGCGCTTCCGCATATCGCGGGCAGTCTCTCCGCCACCACGGATGAGGCGACGTGGGTTCTCACCAGCTACCTGGTCGCGAACGCCATCATCCTGCCGGCCAGCGGCTGGTTTGCGTTGCGATTCGGACGCAAGCGCTTCCTCATCACCTGCATTGTGATCTTCACGATTTCGTCCTTTATCTGCGGCGCGGCGACGAGTCTGGGAATGATTCTGATCGCCCGCGCAGTGCAGGGCGCCGGGGGCGGGGCATTGCAACCGCTCTCCCAGGCGATACTGCTCGAAAGCTTTCCGCCGGAAAAACGTGGGGCCGCGATGGCCGTTTTTGCGCTCGGCGTCGTGGTTGCGCCCGTCCTGGGACCCACGCTGGGAGGGTGGCTGACCGACCAGTACTCGTGGCGCTGGGCTTTCTACATCAACATTCCCGATCGGTGTACTCGCTATCTTCATGCTGATGCGATTTGTAACCGATCCGCCTTACATCAAGGATGCCAAACCAGGGAGAATCGACGGCATCGGCCTTGGTCTTCTGGCGATCGGCCTCGCTTGCCTGCAGATCATCCTGGACAAAGGTCAGGAAGTGGACTGGTTCGGCGCAGTCTGGATTCGCTGGACAGCGCTCGTCATGGTCGCCACGCTGATCGGCTTCCTGGTTCGCGAACTGAGGGTCGGCAAACCGCTCGTCGACCTGAAAGTATTTCTGGATCGCAACTTTGCCATCGGATGCCTGCTGATCGCTCTGTTTGGCGGCGTCATTTATGGAGTGGTGACGCTGCTGCCGCTGTTTTACCAGACCCTGCTCGGTTACAGCGCGAGCGCCGCGGGATGGGCCGTGAGCCCGCGGGGAATCGGGGCGATCGCGATCATGCCGATCATCGGAGTTTTGTCGGGTCGGCTGGATAACCGCTGGCTTATTATCACGGGGTTCGTTGTCTTCGGACTCACGAGCATCTGGATGGCACGCCTGACGCTCGATATCGGTCCTTCCTCCCTGCTCTGGCCGATCATCATCAGCGGCGCGGGAACCGGTATGGTCTTCGTACCCCTTGCGACGATTTCCATGGGGACCCTCAAGAACGAACAGATCGGCAACGCCAGCGGTTTGTTCAATCTCATGCGGAACGTGGGCGGCGGCATCGGAATCTCGATGGTGAACACGCTTGTCTCGCGGCATACGCAGATCCACCGGGCGGAACTGGTACAAAATCTGGCTCCGGAGAATCCCGCCTTTCAGCAGGCTTTCAGTGCGACCCATGCGGCGATGGCGCAATATGTGGGGCCGGTGGTTTCCGATCAGCGGGCTTACGGGCTGATCCAGGGAACGCTCGATCAACAGTCGGCGGCGTTTTCATACGTCGACGTGTTTCGATACCTGGCTCTGGCCTGTTTTATGTGCGGGTGTGTTGTGCTGCTGATGAAGAAGGTCAAGGGCCGTGGCGGTCCTTCGCTGGCCCATTAAAGCGGGCGCACTATGCTACTGCTTCTGGATATTGCCGATCCAGAAATCATCGCCCTTCACATAGACGGTTGCGGTGATCGGCTCTCCGGCGGAGAGTTTCGACAGCTCGGCGGGGTCTTTGACCGGATACCCCATGGTCATCGCGCCCATGAAGCCTTTGATTGATTCGTGTTTGATGGTCGCCGTGTGGCCGTTGGCGTCGACACTCATGACCACACCGCGCATCTGATATTCCTTTGTCTCGGACTTCGAACCCGCGCAACTGCACAGCAACAATGCGAGGAACAGGATAGCGATTTTTGTCATTGTTAAACTGAATTCTCCCGCGAACCATGTTCTGGAGCAAGCTGTTCATTCCCACTCTACGCGAAAACTCTAAAAGTCCGATTCTGGAGCGTGCGGGATACTTGCGACGCATCGACGGCGGGGGGCAAGAGTATCTCCTACTCGGCCAGCGGTCGATCGCGAAAATTCAGCAGATTGTAAGCTCCGAAACGTTCCCGTCGTGGGGCAGGATTTTTGCGCAGTGCGGGCTGAACGTGATTGCGGTCGATGGCGTCTTCATGGTGCTCGCGGAAAAAGGTGACAGCAGGATCGTGGCGTGTGGCGGATGCGATTACCGCGCTGGTTTCGAGACCGCGACGTCGCGGGCCGCGGTGCCTGAGATCGACGATCCGGACAGCGATGCGGCACCGGAGAAATTCGAGACCCCCGGAATCAAGACGATTTCGTCGCTGGTAGAATTCACCGGACTGCCTCGGACTTCGCAGATGAAGAGCCTTGTGATGATGGCGGACGGAGAGCCCGTTCTTGTGCTGCTGCGCGGCGATCATCAGTTAAGCACCGTCAAATTCGCTCGGTTCAGCGGTGCGTCGGATGTGCGGCAGGCGCGCGCGGACGAAATCGGTCAGTGGTTCGGCGCCGAGCCTGGTTCGCTTGGGCCGGTTGGTGTCACGAATGTCCGGATCGTTACGGATGCCGCACTTCAGGGGCGGCGCAACATGATTGCGGGCGCGAATCGGAACGATTACCATCTCAGTAATGTCACTCCGGAACGCGATTTTCAGGCGGAATTCGCCGATCTGCGGCTGGTGAATGAAGAGGATCGTTGCGCTTCCTGTGGCGGGGAGTTGAAGTTTCTTCAGGGCGTTCAGGTCGGACGTGACCTCGAACTCGTCCTCAGTTGCATCGCGGAGCAGAATCGCGACGAGGCGGGTTTGGTCATGCCGGCGTCGATCGCGCCGTTCCACGCCATCGTGATGCCCGTGAATAACAGTGATTCCGCGCAGCGCGAAGCGGCGCGTCGAATCTACGACGAAGGCATCGAGCGCGGGATCGACATGCTTTACGACGATCGCGACGAACGTGCCGGGGTCAAGTTCAAGGATGCCGAACTCATCGGCGTGCCGTGGCGAATCACCATTGGGAAGAAGCTGGCGCAGGGGCTGGTGGAACTGACGTCGCGCAAGGGGAACGTCTCGCGAGACGTCGCGCCAGGTGATGTAGTGAAGGAACTCCAGACATGAACTGGGACGCTATTCGCGCGGAATTTCCGGCGCTCGAGAACTGGACGTGGCTGAATACCGCAACGTACGGACAGGTTCCGACACGGGCTCGCGCCGCCGTCGATCGGCACTTCGCGCGACGCGATGAAACCGCATGCACCGACTTCATGACGTGGTTCGAGGATGTCGACGGCATTCGCGGGCTTATTGCTCAGTTGATCCACTGCGGGCGGGACGACATCGCGTTCGCGATGAACGCGGCGTCGGCGCTGTCGTTGTTTCTCGGCGGGATCGACTGGCGCACGGGAGATCGCATTGTTACTCTACGGGATGAGTTCCCCAATCAGTGTTATTTCGCTGCCTCGCTTGGTGCGCGCGGCGTGGAACTGATCGAGAAGGATAAGATCAACTGCCTGCCGGAACGCACTCGTGCAGTGCTGGTGAGCACCGTGAATTACTCGACCGGCTACCGACCCGACGTCGCCTTTATCTCAGAGCTGGCGCACAGGGCGGGCGCGCTGCTGTATGTCGACGGCACGCAGAGTGTGGGCGCGCTGCGCTTCGATGTTGCGGCGGTGAAGCCGGACATGCTCGCGGTTGACGGGTATAAGTGGCTGCTGTGTCCGAACGGCGCCACGTTTTTCTATGTCTCGCCGGAATTGCGGCTGTCTCTTCATCCGTCGGTTATCGGGTGGCGCAGCGATCGGGGATGGCGGTCTGTGGACGCGCTGCATCAAGGCGCACCGCAACTACCCGAGGCAGCCGAGCGATACGAGGGCGGAATGCTCAACTTTCCTTCGATCTATGGCGCGGGCGAGTCGGTGCGAATGGTGCTCGAAATTGGTGCGGAAGCGATCGAGCGGCGCGTGCTGGAACTGGCCGGGCGGACGGCGGATATCCTGCGGGAGTCCGGCGCGTCGATTCTGAACGAAAAAACGAACATCGTCGCGGCTCACTGGCCGGGGCGGGACGCGTCGGGGATTGCGGCAAAGCTGAGGGAGCGGAGAATTATCGTTGCTTCGCGGTACGGCAATCTGCGGGTTTCACCCCATTTCTATAACACCGAGAGAGAGCTTGAGACGCTGCGGACGGCTATACAATAGCGCCATGTTTCGGCTCACTCTCTTCGGTCTTCTCGCTCTGGCCGGCGCGCAGGGCGCCACCTGCGACCGCTCTTGTCTCAATGGCATACTCGATCAACCCAGCTCGATCAGTATCTGAATGCGATGACCGCGCACAATCCTTCGGCGGCGCCTCTTTCCGTGGGCTTTCGCGAGACGGAAAACGCGATGGTGCGGAGGCCGGGAACGGGACTGTGGCAAAGCATGAAGGGGCTCGGAAAGCTGCAGCGACGGTACCTGGATGCGGAGAGCGGGCAGGCCGGCTATTTCGGCACGATCGAGGAAGAAGCCGGCCCCGCGATCGCGACCGTGCGATTAAAGGTCGACGACCGCAGGATCACCGAAGCCGAGTGGATGGTCTCGCGCAAGGGCGATCCGGGACTTGGCCCGGCGGGCGGGCAGCAGGCGAATGCCGCATACAACGATGTGGACTATCTGATCGCGCATCCTCCGGCGGAACGCGTGATTCCGAAAGGCGAGCGTGTTTCACGCGCGGATCTGATCGCGATCACGAACAGTTACTTCGACGGGCTTTCCGCGCACGACGGGACGATCATTATCGCGAAGCCCGGTTGCGTGCGCATCGAGAACGGAAGGCTGACGACGCAGCGAGACCTTCCGGGCGGTGGTTCGAGCAATTGCACGTCGAACGGAGCTATGGCCAATATCTTCGCCGTGACCGCGCGCCGGTATCCGATCGTGGATGAAGAAGCGGGCGTGGTCCTGGGCCTGGTGGTGTTTGAACGCAAACCGGGTGTGGCCATGCGGCGCAATCTTCTTTTTAAACGCGCAAAACGGGCGCATCAGCGCCCTTTGCGCTTTTGAGCGAGTGGTTCTTTATCGACCAGGGAAAACGATTCGTTCGATTTACGCGTCTTCGATTACGTTTTGGGTATTACTCGGAGCAGGACGCGATGGCGCCGAACTGGCCGCCTTCGATGGAAACTGGCCGGTCGCGCCGCCGCCTCAGTAGAGCGTATGTTATCCGGGCGCAGGGGAATCAGGTATCGGCCGGCCAGGCACGAGTTTGTCAGGCTTTAATTGGTCAAACCATTCCACGGACCTGGCTCCGCGGTTTGGAGGTTTCAGCTGGAGGCTCAGGCGCACCAGACGTATGAGGTCGGACATGGTGAATTTGAAGTCGGGTCTCTCGATGACGCGGAGACACACGTCGATTGCGCGGTCCACGAGGCCGAGTAGCGGCGGCAACCTGTTCCACTTGTATTTCAAGGTGTTCTTCGCAGCCATTTGATCGTTCACATAAGAATGCCGGCGGCGGTGTCGTTTGCCCTTGCCGCCGGCGCAACGTCCTGTTTTTTAAATTTTGGGGCGCCCCAATGCCTGATATCGTTCAGACCGACGCCGGTTTGGTTTCTCCGCCGGAACAGAGGCCGCACCAATAACGGGAGCGCCTGCCGCCCATTGTTTTGGACTATCACCGCGGACAGAGGCTCGAGCACTGTACGGCTTAGCGACCAGTTACATCATGGGTACGAACTGGTTCTTGATCAAAAACGTAGCATGCGTTTTTCGTCATGCGTACGCGCAGCTGCAGGGCGGATTTAGTAATTCGTTTAGTAACAATCAGATCGCCGCGAAAATATTTTTCTTGAATTTGTGAATGTACCATGGCCTAAAGCCGCAACGGAGGATGAAAAGAGCTACCAACGACGATCGAGAATTTTTGATATGGAGCTTCAAACGTTCTAAATCGCTGATTCGGCGAGACGGAAATCCGGGCTTTTCGAAGGAACGCGATTATGACGTCACTGGTGACAAAGAGCGCCGGTGCCACGTTACGTAACGGTCCGCCCCGAGCGGAAGCTCGGCGGCAGGGCGAAGTCTACATCCGTAACTTCGAGGGGACTTGAATGGCTATCTCTTTTGCGAAATGCAGGGTTTGCGTATTTATCGACAACATCATCGCTGGGGCTCTGTTTGCCTACCAGATTCTCGATGCAGCCTATCACGCGGTGTAGCAGCCAAAAACTGACGGATCATTGGTCCCCAAAAGCGATATCGCTGCTCAAGAGGTCAAACCGCACGACGAATTCACGTGAGCCTGTAGAAACTCTGAACTCTTCGGCAAGCTCCGATGGAACCGGAATGAATATTCGCTTCTTGGTAACGAGTGTGGTGCTCGCAAACGATCCGCCCCCCGCCCTAGTCTGCTCAATCGGATTGCGCAATTCGATGTCGTAATAGAGGAATTGAATCGAGCAGCGGCCCATTCTCTACCTCATCTCGGAGGTCGCGATGAAGATCTGAGATGTGAAGAATTGAGAAGCGCATATCCAACGGCGACTGCCTGCGTTACTTTCTATCTGGCCACGGCTATCCAGCACAGTTTACGCTATCGGGATGCGTGTCAGGCGACCGGAGCTACTAAACGAAGTCCGCGACTGCCGCTCACCCAAGGAGTTACCGCAGGAGCCGGATCCAGAATCTCTAACTCGTGGCTACATTGGCGAGTCGACTCAGCCGGTCCCGGGACGTTAATTGGTCTCGTCGTCGGCGTACCATCGAAATCGCAGATACCCAAAGCTCCCGAGGTACGAGTGACCTGTTCCCGTGAGGTCGCGATCCTCAAGTACCGACCGTCTGAAATCGGTGCGAATCCCAGATTGACCACCACAGGAAAGCCGGACTCTGTTAAGTTACTCTTATAGGCCAACGTCCTGCCCGACATCCGCGGCTTCAGCGTTCTGCGAAAAGTGTGCCGCGGCCCAGCAGCCATTCCGGGTCCAGCAGCCGTTTTACGCTTTTCATCTTCTCGATTTCCGCCGGCGTGTACTGGATCGCGAGCAGATGCCGCTTGCGCTTTCCCAGACCATGCTCGGCGGAAACCGTGCCGCCCAACTCCACGGCCCTTCGCGCGAGCTCCGTCATGAGCTCACTTGCCCGTTGCCATTCCGCGTCGTTCGCAGGGAGCACATTGACATGCAGATGGGCGTCTCCAATGTGCCCGAAGATGACGTACTGGCCCGGGAATTCGCGGTCCAGCGTTTCGCGATAGATCCGCAGCATGTCGCGGTTGCGCGCGATCGGCACCGCGAAATCGGAACCCATTTTCGTCAGGTTGCGGCGGCGTACCAGATCGTTCACGACTTCCGGGAGCGCGTGGCGAAACTGGCGAAAACGTTCGCGGTCGCCGGCGCCTGCGGCAAACCACGACAATTCAAAGCATGACGATTCTGGCGCTGTGAAATCGTCCAGCCACTCGTCGTTATCCGCTTCGACCAGAACGCACGCTCGAGCGTCAGGCGGGATTTCGGGGAAGCGCGGGCGAAGCAGATCGAGCGATCCGGCGTCCAGATACTCCAGCATTCGCAGCCCCGCGGCCGGTCTCCACTGGTCGACCGCTTCCAGCGCGGTGGCGTCCGATTCGAAGAAGATTACGCCGGTGAATAGTTCGCGCGGCGCGGGGAGCAAGGCCAGTTCGGCTTCGGTTACCACGCCCAGCGTGCCTTCGGAACCGATGAAGAGATCCATGTAATCGATATCCGGCCGCAGATAATAACCGGCGGTGTTTTTGGTTGTGGCGGGTGCGGGCAGGATTGGGAGATGGAAAGGTGGTTTTTCTCCACGCCGCAATGCAAGAGTTTCGCCGCTTGCCAGAACCACTCTGAGGGCCCGGACGTGACTGCGCGTTGGGCCGAAAAGACAGCTGCGCGATCCGCTGGCATTTGTGGCGATGGAGCCGCCGATTGATGCGCTGTTTTCGGTCGGGTCCGGCGCGTAGAACTGGCGGGGCGCGGCGGCTTGCTGCAGGTCGCGCAGGAGCGCTCCTGGTCCGCAGACGGCTTGTCCGTTGTTGATTTCGATTTTGGACATGCGCTCGAGGCAGAGCAGCCAGCCGCTGTGTGGGACGCGGCCGCCGGTTACTCCGGTTCCGGCTCCGGCGATTGTTACCGGGGTCTTTGAGCTTGAGGCCTCGCGCAGGATTTGCGCCACTTCGGCTTCGGATTCGGGGAGGAAGAGACGGTCGGCGGCGCCTCGATAGCCTGAGGCGTCGATTAAGTATGGAGAGTCGGGCGCTGGTGTCATGGGCGTCAGATCATTCTGTACAACTCAGCCGCCTTGGGCGGCAGGACAGGCTGGGAGCCTGTCCGCAGGCGGGGGCGCCTGCCCCACTTGAATGCAGGTGCATGCTACCTGTGGGCAACTTTTCTCCTTGCCAAGGACAGTCGCTCCCTTCCGGTCGCGGCTCGGAACTCCACCTTTTTACCTTACTGCTATGCGTAAGCCTTGCTGCAGGATGGCGGCTCCCGCGGCTCCCGCCAGCGCGGGGATGAAGGCGGTCCTCGCTCCGCGGTGCTTCCAGTCGCCATGCACTGCGTGCACGCCGAGAAACAGGAATGTTCCGCCTGCGATTGCCAGCGGGTAACTGACCCAGTCGGCGGGCGTGAGCCAGTAGCCGACGGCGCCTCCCACGATCGTCGCCGTTTCGACTGCGGCGCACAATGCAAATGCCTTGCCCGCCCGGTGCATCGAGGCGCGCGTAATCGTTCCGAGCGCCAGACCCTCGGGTATCTTGTGCAGGAGTAACGCGGCGGCGAAGGCCGTCCGAGTACCCGCGGTGCGGACTCCCTGCTGCACTGCAATCAGACCCCAGCCGTCGACGAAAGCATGGAATGCGGTCGCCATCAGGAGGGGAGCGGCGAAACCGTGCAGCGGCTCGGCGCAGTTGTCATGTGCGTGATCGTGAGCGCATGAGGGGCAGACGGAAAAGGCAAACCGGTCGAGACTCTTCAGCAGCAGGTAACCGACGGCGACGAGCAGCAGGCTTTTTGTCCATCCCAGATCGGACGCCAGTTCCGGAATCAAGCCGAAAGCGGCCACGCCGATGAGCAGACCGCCGCTCAAGGGGATCAGCATGCGGGTACGACCGGCGTGAGCGAGCAAAGCAACGCCGGTGGCGGCGGAGGCGATCGCCACGAGAGTCGCGAAGATGGGCAGGAGGAGCAGCGAACCGGTCAACCTTTTACTGTATCCAGTTCAAACATTCAAACGCTCATACATCCAAACCAACCGCTCGCATCAGATCGAGAGCGTTGCTTCGTTCGACCACGCCAGGGCGCATCTTGTAATCGAAGACCAGACGGCCGTCTTCCAGCCGGTCTTCAAAGTGCACGTTTGCAGCCTGCGGCGCGAGTTCGTCGGCGACCCGGGTGAGCGAAAGATCGTGTGTGGTGACCAGGCCGATCGCCTCGCGGTTTAACAGCGCGCGGATCAGACCCTCGGAACCCAGAGCCCGGTCGTGGGAGTTCGTTCCGCCCAGCAGTTCGTCCAATAGGAACAGCGCGGGCGGGGGCAGTTCCAGCACCTGCTTCAGGCGCAGAATTTCCGCCATGAAGCGGGAGTGGCCTTCTTCGAGCGAATCGGTCGTGCGAATCGATGCGCCTGGGGAAAGGCGCGAAAGCGTCAGGCGTTTTGCGCGTACGGGTGCGCCGGCAAGCGCAAGAACCGCATTGACTCCAACGGTTCGGAGCAAGGTGCTCTTCCCTGACATGTTTGAGCCGCTGACAATCAGGAGCTGCAGCGGGTCGGCCAGGCGCACGCTGTTTGGAATGCACTGGTCTTCGGGCAGGAGTGGATGCCGCATCTCCTCGCCTTCGAAACGGGGAGGGCAGCCGTCTTCGATGAACGCGGGAAACGGGTCTTCCGGATGCTCCCATGCGTAGTTTGCGAGTGAGGACAGGGCTTCGATTTCGCTCACCGCGTTCAGCCAGGCCGCTACCCGCGGACCGTGCTCGGCGTGCCAGGCTTCGACGGCCATGGCGACCTGGGTGGTCCACAGGACCAGCGGTCCGAGCGCGCGAACCAGCGGGTTGTCGCGGGAGTCGAGCATGTCGGTGAGACGGCGCAGGCGCGCGATCTGCTCGGATGCGCCGCCGGATCGGGCGTCGATTGCGGCGCGGAGGGTCGTGAGCGGCGCGGAGTGAAACTGCTGGCGCTCCAGCGTTTCCAGCACCTTTGAGAGGAGATCGAGGTCATGTGCGGGCTCGTCCACGGCGGAGACGATGTTGAGTACCTGTGCGCGCATCCCGAAGGCGAATAATCCTTCGATTGCACCGATCGCGAACAGAGTCAGGAGCGCCCGCAAGTCTGCGGCATCCGTAGCCAGCCACCAGATCAGCGCGGAAATCGCAGCCAGGGAAAACGCCAGCGCCAGGATTCGCTTCGCTTTCGGGAAGGGTTTTGCGGGCTCCGCGGCCCAGGTTACAAGCTGATTGGGATTGACGCCGGTGCGGAAATCGGCGCCGAGAACGGCGATTTGTTCCCTGAGATCGAGCATCGGCTTCAGTTCGTTGATCGCTTCGTGGCGGTTTCGAAGTTGGGCGATGTCGGCTGGTCCGTTTGATGACGATTTCAGCCAGGCGGCGAGCCTTGCCTCGCCACCCCGCGTGCGTGCGGTGGAGAGCAGTTCGAAGAGGCTGGCGCGTCCGAAGAGATCAAGATCGGAAGCGTAGGGATGGTGGGGATCAGCGAAATGGTCGCCGGTCTCTCCGGTTCCCTGCCAACGATTTTCGAGCCGCGCGATGCCGCGTTCATAAAAAGAGATGGCTCGCCGAATGCATTCGGCGCTTCGCTCCACGCGTGATTGCCACCAGACGAGAATTACGAAAATCGTCACGGGTGCGGCGAGCGACCATGTAGAGAGCCCGTGGAACACGTACCAGAGCACGACTGCGGCGACCACGAAGACGAGCAGACGGAAGTATCCGATTCGGTCCCGGCGGGCGGTAAAGTCCTTGAGATGCAGATTGCGTTCCGCAAGCCGATCGTCATATAAGGCGCGTGGGCGCGCACCGCTATCCATCAAGGTCAGCTTAGCGAAGGCGTTGAGGAGGCTGTACTAGAATTAAGATTCGTCTCGCTTTTCAGGGCGCGTAGCTCAGCTGGTTAGAGCGCCTGCTTCACACGCAGGAGGTCCGGGGTTCGAGTCCCTGCGCGCCCACCATTCTTTTCAGACACTTGTGAAGGATTAGCCAACGCGAAACGCGTTGCGTCCACACAGATGTCCACATGAAGTCCGGCTGGAAAGCGGGGTTTCGTCCCCGGCGCGCTACGCACCCTCGTTGGTGATCAGGCCGGGGGGCGGCGTTGTAGGCTCCACATGCGCTTCTTGGCTCGCACGTGCCGTCGGGCTAGTCGCCTCGGAGCTTCTTCAGGAACGATTCACCGAGAGTCGCCAGCTTTCGCTCCAGACCCTCGGTGCAATCGCAGGTCTCGCAGGCCCATGGCTCCGATCCGTTCTGGTCCCGGCACTGCTTGCGGGCATGCGCGTCCTGCACCTTGACCAGATCGAAGTGCTGCTCCCAATAAGGCCGCTCTTCCTGGAGGGGAGTTGGACAATAGCAAACCTCAACCCAGCGGGCCGTGCCATCCTCGCACAGCCGCGCATCCTGCATATTTCGGAGGTACTCGCCTCCGGCTACCGAACCTTTGCCCAGGGTTCCGCGTTCAATCGCCTGGAGAAGAGCCCGTTCGCCGCCTGGCTTGACACGGGCGCGCACCAGATACCGCATGGTGCTTTCATTCTACGCGTCCCAGTCAGCCGTTCATTCATCCTGTGCGGCTGAACGGCCGCAACCAGATAGAGATCATCGGGCGGTGGGTGCCAATATACCTTTCTGAAATTTTCAGGCGAGGATAGATCATTGTTAGCTACTTTCCGGCGCAAAAATGCCAAATCCGACCGCACGGCCACTTGCTTACGCGCGTGGCTCGGTAGCCGTTGTTGATAGCACGAGATTTCATTCTGAGCCGCGACGGTAACGGAGCGGTCCGAGCCCGGAGAATCGAATTTTGCGCTGGAAAGTAGCTACTCCGGCGAGTCCCCTCATCGCGACCGCCTCGGCATTCACGCTGTCAACATCGACAGCCCATATGACGAATGGCTCAACTTGCTTTTCTGGTTTTGCAGTGATGAATGGATTGGCCGCATTCGAGGACTGCGCCGCGCAGAAGGCCGCAATATGAGGCGACCTGGTCCAATCAAGAAGCCGGATCGGGGTACCATGGTGCTGCATCAAAGCAAGCCATTCAAGAGTAGATTCGATCCTGCTCGCAAGCATAAACGATCCAGTATCAATAGCTTAGGGTCTTTCGCTCCGCGAACACACTTATCAAAACCCGGACATTTCCTGCCATTTTCGGCCACTTTTGGGAGGCCATGGCAGCCCCGGCGATCAGAGCCGGTATATCGCGGTATGCGCGATTGAACCAGAAAAGTGTTAGCGGAGCCCCTCCCGACGGTGTAAGCCAGGCGCTATTGCAATGCCGCGGCTTGCACGCCTACGTGGCCGGTGGTTCCCGACGTCAGCGTCCATGTCACGGTAAGAGTCTGTCCTGGGCTTCCCGCAGTGTAAGTCAGCGTATAGTTGCCGTCGTAGTGCCCGGCAGAGCCCGCCGCCGTGTCAGTGTAATCTGCAGCGGATTCGTCCGAGAGATGCGCTGTCAGCGTACCTGCGCCATTCCAGCCCGAGACATGCACCACCAGCTTGCGTGTCGTCGTATCGGCTGGAGCGGTAAAGGAGAACCCGTCGCCGATGCCGTAGACGAACACGTCATTTGTGTCGCTGGAGGCAATGGGAGTGGGCGTTCCATCGGTCCAGCTCACACGTCGGAGATCGGTCGATAGAATCGCCGGCGCCGTCCCGATTATCGTATAGGTGCTCAGTTGTGGCGTCACACCCGATTTGCGGTTCACCGCGGTGTCGCCCCAATGGATCCAGTCGGTCGTGCCTTCCGTGGTGAGATTCACCGCGGCGCTCGCGGTGGTAACAGATCCTGTCAGAGAGCCAGCAGCGTTGGTTGTCAATGCGGCAGCGTCCAGACTCAAGTGGCCAGTGGTTCCGGAGGCAATGATCCAGGTCACCGTAAGAGTTTGCCCCGCGCTTGCCGCGTTGTAAATCAGCGTGTAGTTGCCGTCATACTGCCCCGCGGAGCCCGTTGCCGTGTTCGTATAATCCACAGCGGATCCATCGGAGAGATGAGCCGTCAGTTTGCCCGCGCTGTTCCAGCCTCCCACATGCAGTATGAGCTTCCGGCTCGTAGTATCGGCTGGAGCGGTAACGGAAAATCCGTTGCCAACCGTATAGGTGAAAACCTCATTAAAGTCATTCGTAGCGCTGGCCGTGGGCGTGCCATCAGTCCAGCTCTCCGGCCGGGGATCGTTGCTGTGTATCACCGGTGAGGCTCCCACTACTGTGTAATTGCTCAGTTGTGGCGTCACACCCGATTTGCGGTTCACTGCGGTGTCGCCCCAATGGATCCAGTCGGTGGTGCCTTCCGTGGTGAGATTCACCGCGGCGCTCGAGGTGGTAACAGATCCTGTCAGAGAGCCAACTGGAATGCCGGTAGTGTAGGTGTTTCCGCTGTACAGTGATGTTGCATCATTGCCGTCCCAGGAACTATTGCAAGGAAGCGTAGCGGGCGTGCCGCTGTTATGCGACTCTGAGAAGCAAGGACTGTATGAGTTGGGGACCGCTGGGTTGGCGATGGATACCTGGCTATTCTGCATCAGGAATGCGGCTCCCTGTGTGCCATAAAACCATGCACCAAGAACCTCCGCCACGGCGTTGTTGTGCGCGTATAGCATCCCACAGGTTGTATTTGTACAACCAGAGCTAATAGAGTCGCCTTCAGTTTTAAAACCAAGAATCCATGCCGTCTCATTATTGACTTCGATGTGATTCCCGTGGGTTTCGACGTTGCACTGAAGGCAGAAAAAGTGGCCGCCTCCCGTGACCGATATCCCCGTTATCGCGGAGTCGTCAGTGAAGATGTTGCCTGGGGAGTTGCCCTGGAAGCACGTCAGATTGAATACGTCGGTCATCGTGAACGATCCGGCCCCGGTATAGCTCATACAGCCGACGTCGTATTTATCGATATAGAAGTCCTCGAATATCGTGTTGCCGTTCGCACTGGAGGTGAACGGCGTTCTCTCATTCGAAAAGTTTCCACCGCTGACACAGTTGTTCCCTTGAGCGCCAATGCAACTGCCCATGCCTTCGATTAGCCGCACGGTTGCCGGGATTGAGACTGGGTTCGGGTTCCCATCCACACGGTAACAGTCGAACGGGAAATAGACCACCGGCTTGCCGGAGTTCATTGCGGCCTGAATCCCCGCCGTGTCGTCGTGGCCGCAGCCGCCAGTTGCTCCATAATTCTTCACGTTCGCCCAGTCAGCCGCGAAGTTCGTATCTGTGTAGGTAGGCGTGCCTGTTACGGGAAGATTCAGGCTAGCCCCCACGCTGCTGGGGAACTGAGTTACTACCGGGCTGCTCGTATACTCCGAGATGGAATTCCCGGCCACTATTGAGCCGTTGTAATTCATGCAACTTGCGAACCCGCCGCACGTTATGCCACGCAGGAAAAATACGCCACCGGTACCGTTTGCCTGGATCGCGCTGACACCGCCACCGCCGCCGGCCAAACTGCCTGTGACCAGCGTTATGCGGGTGAAGTTGTTGGCCTGTAAAGCGGGATTAGGGCCAACATAGTTCAAATCCCTCATCCATAGTTGTTGGTTATAGGCTGCTATCCCGCCAAGACTCTGACCTGAAAGAAAAATGTGGTTAAACGTTATACCGTTGATCGGGGCTATTTGCCCGCCCGTGCCCACGAGGATGCCATATTTGAACCCGGTTACCATCAAGTTCTCCACAATACCAGGGCCATTAAGTTGACGCGCTATCTCCAATCCGTACAACGGCGAGGAGTCATCTGACTTGATTGTCACGTTTCTGATTCCGCCTGAGTTATTTTCGATCAGCGAAATGCCTATCGCTCCCGGATTACCGGTGCCGATCTCGATGGACAGATCGTGAATATTATTCATGTAGGCGTTGTTTCCCGGACAGTACGCCACTTGAGTCACGCTGTAACCCTGGCATGTGTAAAGCACCGCCCGGCAACCAGTAGTTCCGCTGACCCATCCCTGATAGGTTCCTGCAGCGCAGTTGCTCGCTGATTGAAAGTTGGAGCTACTCGGAGGTACGTACAACACCGCGCCTGACTGGCTCTGCCCGTGCATCTGAATAAAAGCAGAGCCGCCGGCAGAGGTGGGAGTTTCTCCGTCGTTGTACTGCTGCCACCACAGCGTATTGCTGACTTTGTAGCAGCCGTTAGGAAGGTAGAGTATTCGCGCTGCCAAATTAACGTTGGCTGCGGCCCAGATCGCACTCTGGATAGCGGCGGTGGCATCCCCTGCGCCAACCGCACCCGCCGCGCACGATCCACCTGCGGCGGCGTAATGCGGCGCATTGTATGGGGCCAGAGTCACGTCAATCATGCCAGCGTCAGGCGGGAACTGGATCGCGAACGCGCGACCAGCAAAGAGGAGAGCCAGGAGTAGTTTCTGGTCGCAGCGTTTATGTGCGTGTCGTTCCGGGCCCACGGAACGCGTGGCCTGATTCATATATAATTTCTCCTTAAAAACTGAAACGGCGCGCCTTTTCCGGCTGATTTCGTATGCAATTGGGACGGGACGGAATATTGCCTCCCGCTCGCGGAGCCACATGGTCGCACCGCGGTCAAGATGACCCGAAACGGTCCACGCCTGAGCGGGCCGCGTTATTGATTTGTGGTCAGCCAGCGACGTCCGGACGCGCAGCGGCGTACGGCTGTGACGTAGGCGACCGATGCAGTCTCTGCGGACTGCAATGCGAGGCCGGCCCGACTACCGTCGCCGGCTTTCATGCCTCACTTGTTTCCCCGCATATCATTAGAAAATGCAAACAAGAGTTAAAAGCAACAATTTCTACCTTCCCAATCAGGAGGCGGGCTTGGCAATATTGTTTTGGTGATACTCGACCTCGTACTCCATGGCAAATGAACGCAAACCCGCGCGGAAATTCGTCTCCTGCGCCCGCGAGAGCGTTCCCCCCTGCCGCTCCCTGTGTCCTGGCTATGGCGAGAAGAAGTAACGCAGAGATCTTTGTCGTACCGCGGGCGAATTCATAGGGAATCTGCCATTATTTTTATCTGGGATTGCCAAAGAACTGTACTGATTTTTTTCTGCATTCCGATGGCGTCAGCCGTTCCGGTGGAGATGGGTACGGAATCCTCCCCGATGCCGCCGCGGAGGTCGATTGCGCGCCGGGGCCAGCATCGCAGTCTCGGTAGACGTGCGGAACCCAGGCGCAAATTTCCGTGGCGCTTCGTGCCTGGGGTGAGCCACCGGCGAACGGTGGTCGAGTTGGTGTTGCGTGCGCATCAGTTCGTTTTCTCGTTAATTGCAATTCAAAATCGAGCGATACCACGAAGGCGCGCCTTGCATTTTCGCCGCTCAATCAGCACACCACGCTAATTTGGAGAATTACGCCTATCTTTAGGGTTATTTGGCTGTCAAAATATCAGTAAACCACGCTAATTGGGAGAATAACGCCTATCTTTAGGGTTATTTGGCTGTCCCAATGGCAGTCTTCTCGTGGTGGGAAGCTATCGGCTCAGTCTCTCGATGCGAAGTTCATTCTTTAGCCGGGTGATGAAATTCTGACCCGAAACAGGTGACGTTATAAATGTTACGGGCGTCTTCTCTTTTTATGCGCGGAGAGGACCTTCAGCAGCACGAATTATTCAGTTACGGATGGCGGCGGGAACCTTGATGGCATGCGGCAGTTTGCGCAGCAGCCGTTCCCGAATCTTCCTTGCACCCCAATGCGGCTTCTCGCGTTTCGCCGTTACGATTGCGGCTTCCACCTGTTCGGGAAGCTGATTGGCATAACGGAAAGGCCGCCGTGTCCGATCCCTGAGACCCTCCAGACCGCACTGCTCGTATCGCTCAAAGATCTTGTACCCGGTCTTTCGAGAGATTCCGAACTCCCGGCAGAGCGAAGCCATGCTCTCACCGTCCTTCAACCGAATGACAAAACGCACCCGTTCGTCCATAACAGAACTCTCCTTCCAGGGCGTGTCCTTTTCGCCCCCTTTCGGGCGAAAAAGTGTAACCCATGTCTCCGGAACGTTCTGTTACCTGTCTCTCGGGTCGCTCAGTTTGTCCGGATCGGTGACAGGCCACGACACAATATTTGACGAATAAATCCAATGATTTAACTCAAAACGCGCGCACCATCCCCCAAAACACATGCTATGAAGTCTCCAGGAGAACAGATATTGAATGTCCCCTGCGACCAAATCAGCATCCCCGAACCCCAACCAGTCCACCGGACCCCGCACCGAACAAGGCAAACAGCGTTGCGCTCTGAACGCCCTGCGCCACGGCCTGACCGGCCGTACGGTGGTCATGCCCTACGAAGACATGGACCAATACCACACCTTCTGCCGGCGCCTGTTCCAGACCCTCGCCCCCGAGACCCCGCTCGAAGAGCAGTACGCCCAAACCTTCTGCGACACCCAATGGCGCCTGAACCGGGCCCGCTCGCTCGAAGACGCCATGCTCTCCCTCGGCCATTCCGAAGAAGCTGGCGAAATCGAAACCGAACACGTCCAGGTCCACGCCGTCCTCACCGCCGCGCGAGTCTTCCGCGACGACAACAAATCCTTCCTCAACCTGAGCCTCTACGAACAGCGCCTCCAGCGCACGCTCGAAAAATCCCTGCGCGAACTCAAAGCCCTCCAGGCAGAGCGCAAAGCGCAACGTCAGGCCGAACTCGACGCAGCCGTAGCCGAGCGCAATCTCCTGAAGATGAAAGTGAAGCACGGCAACCATCACATCCAGCCCGACCCCGAACCCATCACCCGACAGTTCGTTTTTTCGACCGCCGAAATCGAAGCCGAAGCCCGCCGCCAGTTCCATCTCACAGACATCGCCACCGCCCAAAGACACCACTACGACTTCGAAAACTACCGGAAAATTCGCCCCGAAGTGGTCAATGTGACGGCAGCCTGAGCGCATCCCGGAGTGTGGGGCCGGGCCTCCGTGCCTGCCGCCAACCTTCCGCCCGGCGCGGAGCTTAACGCCAGCACGGGTTACACCCAAACCAGGCCATCCCACCCCCGCGATAGACTGAAGATTCCAAATGCAATTAGATAAAGTGTACGAGCCCCAGCGGTTCGAGCCGCATTGGGCTCAATGGTGGGTGGAAACCGGCATCTTCCGCGCCGAATGGCAGCCCGGCCGGCCCGTCTTCTCGCTCGTCATCCCGCCGCCCAACGTCACCGGCTCGCTCCACATGGGCCACATGCTCGAGCACACCGAGATCGACGTCACCGTCCGCTGGCATCGCATGCTCGGCGACAACACGCTCTGGCTGCCCGGCACCGATCACGCCGGCATCGCCACCCAGATGGTGGTCGAGCGCCAGCTCGCCGAAGAAGGCCTCGACCGCCGCGACCTGGGCCGCGAAGAGTTCGAAGCGCGCGTCTGGCAATGGAAAGAAGAATACGGCGGACACCATCAAGCGCAGATGATCCAGCTCGGCGCGTCCTGCGACTGGTCGCGCGAACGCTTCACGCTCGATCCCGGCCTCTCGCGCGCCGTGCGCGAAGTCTTCGTCCGCCTCTACGAAAAAGGCCTCATCTATCGCGGCGAGTACATGGTCAACTGGTGCCCGCGCTGCCAGACCGCGCTCTCCGATCTCGAAGTCGAGCACGAGGAAACCGCCGGCCACCTCTGGCACATCCGCTATCCCGTCGTGCAGGCGAACGGCGCGCCGGATCGGTTCCTGATCGTCGCCACCACGCGCCCCGAGACCATGCTGGGCGATACCGCCGTCGCCATCAACGCCCGACGACGCGCGCTACCTCGACCTGCATGACGCCAAACCGTCCAGCTGCCGCTGATGGATCGCGAGATCCCCATCATCCTCGACGACATGGCCGATCCCGAATTCGGCACCGGCGTCGTGAAGGTCACGCCCGCGCACGATCCCAACGATTTCGAAGCCGGCAAGCGCCACAACCTGCCCGCGCATCCAGGTGATCGACGAGGACGCGAAGATGACCGCCGCCGGCGGCCCCTACGCCGGGCCTCGATCGCTTCGAAGCCCGCAAGCGCGTCGTCGCCGATCTGGAAAAGCTCGGCCTTCTCGACAAGATCGAGGATTACACGCTCAGCCTCGGCAAATGCCACCGCTGCAAGACGGTCGTCGAGCCGCTGGTCTCCAAGCAGTGGTTCGTGAAAACGAAGCCGCTGGCCGAGACGGCCATCGCCGCGGTCGACGAACAGGCGCATCGAGTTCATCCCCGCCAACTGGGCCAAGACCTACTACGAGTGGATGTACAACATCCGCGACTGGTGCATCTCGCGCCAGCTCTGGTGGGGCCATCGCATTCCCGCCTGGTATTGCGACGACTGCGGCGAAATCATCGTCGCGCGCGACGATCCCGCCATCCTGCGCGACGTGCGGTCGGCAACCCTCAGGCAGGATACCGACGTGCTCGATACCTGGTTCAGCTCCGGCCTCTGGCCGTTCTCCACGCTCGGCTGGCCGGACCAGACCGCCGACCTCGCAGCACTTCTACCCGACCACGCTGCTGATCACCGGCTTCGACATCCTCTTCTT
Source organism: Terriglobia bacterium (assembly GCA_963718155.1). Lineage (GTDB taxonomy): Bacteria > Acidobacteriota > Terriglobia > Bryobacterales > Bryobacteraceae > BOG-234. The sequence continues at coordinate 228,785 of CAVQYP010000018.1, forward strand.
CTGGGTCGCGCGCATGATCATGCTCGGCATCGAATTCATGGGCGACGTGCCCTTCCGCCAGGTCTACATCCACGGCCTGGTGCGCGACGCCGAGCGGCAGAAGATGTCGAAGACCAAGGGCAACGTGATCGACCCGCTGGTCGTGACCGAAAAGTACGGCACCGACGCCGTCCGCATGGCGCTGCTGCACGGCGCCGCACCGGGCACCGACATCGTGTTCACCGACGAGCGCATCGACAGCCGCCCGCGTCCTTCGCCAACAAGATCTGGAACGCGGCCCGCTTCATCTTCCTCAACGTGAACCGACACCGTCGCGGCCGCCGAAACCGGAAGCCATCCCGCTTGAAGACCGCTGGATCGAATCGCGCCTGAATCAGTGCGCCCGCGAAATGAATGCCGCCATCGGCGCGCTCCGGTATCACGAGGCGGCGCAAATCGTCTGGCACTTCATCTACGACGATTTCTGCGACTGGTACATCGAGCTCAAGAAGATCAGCGGCGCCTGGCAGAACATCCTCGCGACCTTCGAGAACACGCTCCTTCTCCTCCACCCGCTGATGCCCTTCATCACGGAAGAACTCTGGCATCGCCTCGGTAAACCCGATGAGAAATCGATCTCGCTCGAACCCTATCCGCAATACGATCCGCAACTCGACGACCCTGCAGCCGAAGGAGAAATCGAGCTCCTCCAGGACATCGTACGCGCCGCGCGCAATCTGCGAGCCGACCTCGGCCTTGACCCAAAACTGCCCGTCACCGGCCTGATCTCGATCGGCATCGATGCAGAACTCGTGCGCCGACTTTCAGGAGTCACGTTCACCAAAGGCGAAGTGCCCAAAACCGGCGCGGTCCGCTCGACTGCGGACTTCGATCTCTCGCTCGACGTGCCCCACGGCCAACTCGAAGCGCAGAGAAAGCGTCTGGAAAAGGAGCGCGACCAGCTGGCCAAAAATATCGCCAACTCACGAAGGCAGCTCGGAGACGAAGTCTTCCTCTGCAAAGCACCCGCGAAGGTAGTCGATTCCATCCGAGCCAAGTTGATCGAATACGAAACCCAACTGAAGAAAATCGAGGACAGCCTGAATGGCTGATATTGTTCACCTTGCATTGGAAGAAGACATCGGCACCGGCGACATAACCTCCAGCGTCTGTATCCCAGCCGACCGCCGCGCGGCCGGTTATTTCCTCGCCCGCCAGCCGATGGTCTTCGCGGGCGCAGCCGTCCTCACGGCAATTTACGAAGCGAGAGGAGGGGTCGAAGAATTAACGCTCCTGCACAAAGACGGCGACCACCTTCAGGAAGGTGATCGCATCGCAACGGTCCGAGGACTCGCCCGCACTCTGCTCGAATGCGAACGCGTGGCTTTGAATTTTCTCCAGCGCCTCTCCGGAGTCGCAACCCTGGCGCGCGAATACGCCTCGGTCGTCGAAGGAACGAAGTGCAAGGTGCTCGACACGCGCAAGACCACGCCCGGCATGCGCCATCTGGAAAAAGCGGCTGCGGCTGCGGGCGGAGTAACAAACCACCGGATGGGCCTCTATGACGCGATCCTGATCAAGAACAACCACATCTCGGCTGCCGGCGGCGTCCGCCACGCGATCGCGAACGCGAAGCAGTCCGGCCTGCCCATCGAAATCGAAGTCCGCACCTTGGGCGAGCTGAACGAAGCGCTGGAAAGCGGAGCCACCCACCTGCTGCTCGACAACCTCTCTCCCCAGCAGGCGGAAGAATGGGTTCGAATTGTCGCCGGGCGCGCCACCGTCGAACTCTCCGGAGGCATCGACCTCGACAGCGTCCGCTCATACGCCGAGACCGGCGCGGACTTCGTCTCCAGCGGCGCGATCACTCATTCCGCGAAAGCCGTCGATATCAGCTTCCGGCTTGATCTTTTGTAACGAGCCCTGCTGTGACGACCTGGCTCAGATCGACAGAGTCCACCATGAAGGATGCCGCCAGACTCGCCGCGAACGGCGAGCCACATGGGACGGTAGTCGTTGCTGAAGAGCAGACGGCCGGAATCGGACGTCACGGTCACTCCTGGCATTCCGCTCCCGGCCAAGGTCTTTATATTTCCATTATTCTCCGCCTCGACCACGTCCTTCCGGTTCTGACCATGGCGCTGGGCCTTGCGGTCGCGAAGGCCATCGACGCAAAGTGCGATATCCGATGGCCCAACGATGTCCTGCTGAACGGACGGAAGCTGGCCGGAGTAATGGTCCAGACAGCCGAACAAGGAGTCCTGATCGCGGGCATCGGAGTAAACGCAAATCAAACCCAATTCCCGGAAGAACTGAGGGACATCGCGACCTCGCTCAGAATGGAAACCGGCCGCGATCACGAAAAGTCAGATCTCCTCGAACGCATCGTAGCCGAGTGCCTCGCGTATGCCGCAAAGGAAAAGCGTCAGATCCTCGACGAATTTACCGCGCGCTCCAGCTACGTCCGCGGCAAGCGCGTGAACGTCGATACCGGCAGCCGGGTCTTCTCCGGAGTAACCGCGGGCCTCGATGAAAACGGCTTCTTGCGAGTTGAGACAGAAACCGGCATCGAGACCGTCATCGCGGGAGGTGTCCGCGCCGCGTCTTAAACAAACCCGAGATTGCTGGTGGCAAAATTGGGCAGGTTCGGGAACACCGTACTCAATTTGGTGGACGGCAGACCAAACCATTTCGCCAGGGTGGCGCCGTACTGATCGACCGCCGTGGTCGGGATCCAGATCCCGCGCGTATTGGCATCATTAGGACCGCCCAGAACCAATTGCGGGAAGGTTCCGTAAATGTCGCCACCCTTGACGGCATCCCCCATCACCATATGGTGGCTGCCCCACGCGTGGTCGCTTCCATATCCCGAACTGGGCTGAAGCGTCCGGCCGAACTCGGATTCGGTGAACGTAGTCACCTGAGATGAGATCCCGAGCTCCTGCGTCGCCGTATAGAAGGCCAGCATCGCCTGGCTCAGCGGCTGCAGCGCACTCTGCTGGTTAACGAGCTGACCGCTGTGGGTATCGAAACCGCCTGCGGAACAGAAGAAGATTTGCCGCTGCGACCCCAGCTGCGTCCGCACACTCAACAGCTGGGCGACCTGCTGCAACTGCGCTCCGAGAGGCGTATTGGGAAACGGAGTTGTCAGGGCCGGCGCCCCCAATAGCGCGTTGTTGACCAGGTTATCGATCTGGATAGCGCTGCTGGTCTGCGCATTGGCTGCCTGCACCAGTGAGAGGCCTGAATTGAAGGTCATGATCTGCTGAAAGGCCGCGTTGGTTGTGGCGGAATTCGAGCTTCCCAGCTGGCTCAGCGTGAGGTTCGACAACGAGGAGAGTTGCGCCGCCTGATTGTTGCCGTTCAGCAGGACCGCGGTTCCCGCAACCGAACAGGCTATCGGGAATCCGGTCGATGAAGGATAAAGCGAAAGCATCTGATCCGCCATGCGTCCGCCCCAGCCGCTGCCGGCTACGGCGGAGTCGCTGGCAGTCGTCTGCCACTGATTTTGTTGCACAGTGTGATCGAACAGGTTGTTGGGAATGTCGGCCAGATTCTGCTGATACTGGCTCTTTGTCAGCGGTTGCGTCAGCATGCCGACATTGGCCACGAAAGCCAGTTTCTTCTGGGTGAATAGCTGCTGCAGCTCGGGTAAGGCCGGATGCAACCCATACGGAGCGCTGCCGGTTGCGGCCGTTACAGGCAGCAGCTGCGACTCAGGGATCGCCACCGGGCCGCGAACCGTAGAGTATTGCTGAAATCGTGTCGAATCGGTGGGAATGAGCGTATTGTTTCCATCATTGCCGCCGAAAAGAAAGATGCACACCAGAGCGCGGAAATCCGGGCTTTGGGCCATCAGGTTCATAGCGCCGAACCTGCCGAAAGCGCCGGTGGCTCCCAAAGCAGCCACGGAGCGGCAGCCGATCTTCATGAAATTGCGTCTGGTAGGTGCCAAGTTTAACCTCAATGCTGAACCTGATAGAGTCCGGAACTCGCGGCCAGATAGATCGCGCTGGCTACTCGCGATGCGGCCGAGTAAGGCAGGGAAGTAACCGCTCCCATCACGGCGGTTTGCATGGCCTGCGGCATCTGCCCGGCCAGGAAGGCGTTGTTCACCGCCTGCACCAGAGCGGCGCCCGTGGGGTCCGCGGCGAGCGCAACGAAGGGAGACAAATCCAGATTGACGCCGCCACCCGCTACACCGCCCCAGGAAATCCCGTTAACCCAGTTCACCCGATAGAGGCCGCTTGAAGAATTCATGATGTTGAATTCGGGGCCGAGCAGTGTGGTGGACCCGGGGAGCGAATAAGAAGGGGGATAGTAGCCGGCGACGCTTTGGGGATAGAACAGCGACTGGCTCATCAGAGACAAAGGGCCCACGAGCCCGTTCGATCCACTTGCGGTGACGTTGAGGTTCCTCAGGACCGAGGTCATAAACAATACCGGTTCCCTGAGATGGCCGCCCGTGGGTATCCAGGTTGACGGATCGTCGCTATGCCTGGCTTCCGTGTCGAGCAGAATAGCTTTCACCACAGCCGCGAGATTTCCGCGAGTGCCCGTACCATCGTCATTGAACACCTGAGCGATGCGCTTGACATAAGCAGGACTGGGATTCGAACTGACGAGGTGCTGAATGAGCAGCGTGGAAACAAACGGGCCGACGTTCGGATGGTTGAAAATGTTCTGCAGCGCCGCCTGAGTGTCCTGCTCCGCTGTCTGGCCCGCGGGCAGTTGCGCCCCGTTCAACAGCGTCTTGGCGCCCGTATCGTGGTTGGCTTCCCAGGCGACCATCGGACCAACGAAGTATTGGGGATTCGTCGCCTGTGGCTGTGAGCCTGGCATGACGGGATACGTCCAGCCCGTGAAGGCACGCGCGAAGTTCTGAATGGTGCTCTCCGTATAAAGCGGGATCGTGTTTCCCGAACCGTCCAGCTTCGGAGTGCCGTCGGTATTGAGAACATTCGGGCCCGTGCAGAACAGCTGCATCAGTTCGCGGGCGTAGTTTTCATTCGGCAGTGAAGCGTTCACGCCCTTGACATTGTTCGCTAAGTCAAGGTACAGCCCCATGGAAGGGCTCAACGTGATATCGGTCATCAGATCGTAGAAATTGCCCAGCGCGTCGGACTGAAGAATCTGAAGATAGGGTTCGAACTCGGAGGTCTGGTAATCCTTGTATCCGGAGATCACAAAGATTTCGGAGAGCGCATACGCTACCCGCTGCCGCAGCTGATCAGCCCCGGAGAGCGCGTTCCGAAAGAAGTCGCTCTGCAGCGTTCCAAACCCCGGTGCGTTCGGTGTGTAAGGGGAGATGGATGCGTTCGACTGCTCGGTGAACCACTGCTGCAACCCAACCTGCTGCAGGTGAGCGATGTCCGCCGGGATCGGTCCGAAGGTGGCCTGTTCCAGGAAGTGGAATGCCGAGGCGTAGCTAACGAGAGCGTTTCCTTGCTGAAGCGGCACACCAACCGCCGCCGACGTGAGCGGGGTCGCGCCGGGATTGACGACGGTCACAGGAACCACGGCCCCGACGACGGGAGCCGCGTTACCCGTCGCCTTGAGCGTCGTGGATGAGACGAAGGTTGTGTGCAGCGTCGTTGTCCCATAGATGACCTGCGCGGTCGGAATAAAACCGGTGCCGGTCACCGTGATGGTGAATACTCCATAAGAAACAGGATTTGGCGAAACTGAGGAAATTACGGGTGTTGTATTGGAGAGTGTTACGGTCGACGCCGTCGATATGACGCTCGTGTTTGCCTGGCTTTGCGCCTGTACCGATACGATGACCGGATTGGGAAGACTCGCCGGCGCCTGGTAAACTCCATTGATTATCGTTCCGACCGTACTGTTTCCACCAACGACGCCATTCACCAGCCAGTTCACGGCTTTGTTGGTCGTGTAGGAAACATACGCCGTAAACGTTACCGTAGCTCCGATGGTTATGGACGCTTTCCCGGGATAAATCTGAACCGCGATCTGATTGGTTTGCGCATTCAGGAACGAAGGCACAATCATCACGGCCAATAGCGTGGCCGGTGACAATCCGAGGCGAAAGGTGGGGCGGCCTTTTTGCGGGTGGCTAAACCCGGCGGATGGTGCGGTGAAATTGCTGGAGTTCATGGCTATAGGCACACTTCGGAACTGGTCCAGACCCGCGGCCTTCGCGCCCACTGGGTCATCTCATCGATCGTTTGTGGCTTCGGTCGCCTCGATAGTCCCGGACGCCGGGATATTTCTCATCCCGAGCAATATCCTTGTCACCGGTCGAATCAGGAAATATTAACGTCGATTAATTATTTCTAATAAACGGTACTACTGGTACCAAAAATAGCTTCCAGAGCCCTCGCTTACAAGGTTGTCAATGGTTAACTCGCGCCGGGACGGGGATATTGGCCTCGGGATAATTGGTTTAACCCATGAATTTCCCGCAAATCTGGTTCGAACGCAAATTCGAGTTTTCTCTTCCGATGGAGACGCTTCCCGAGATGCTCGCACGCCTGCGCCCTGCTCCGGGCAAGCTCGAGGCGGGGCACCCGCTTGACCTCGAGCCGTTGTGGCTGGCGCGAGTGGCCGATTACGTTGCGGCGCCTGCTGGACGAGATCCTGCGAGCGTTCCGGGTGGAAAGAGAAAAACTATTGCGCACGGTGGACGAAATAGATGTTCTGCTATTCGCGCGATCCATTCCTCACCCTCGGTTGCGAACGCCGATGCGGCTCCCGGACCACTTGTATTTCGTTGCGGAACACGACGAGCATCATCTCGCGCGGATCGGAGAACTGGTCACCGGGCTACGCCAGTCGAATCTCACTCCCTGAAACTAACGGCGATCTGCGTCTCGTTTTAGCACATAATGGTACGGGAATTGGGCGGGAATAGCAGCGGAATTTTTCCCGGCGTTCCAGGGCTTCACAGCAGGGAGGTTCCCGGCGCGGGTCTCGGGGAGGGCGGAATGAAGACACGGATTCTCGTGGTTGAGGACAATCCGGGCGATGTCGCCCTCCTCCGGTGGGCCCTTCAGGCAGCGAACGTCGATTTTGAATTAACGGTTATCGAAGATGGAGGGGAGGCCCTGATGCTCGCCCAGCAGCGTGGAAAATACGCCGGGGCCACGGCGCCAGATCTGGCCATTCTTGACCTCAATCTTCCCCGGAACGACGGCATTGAGGTTCTCCAGGCGATGCGGGCCAGCCGGCGGTTTGCGGATGTCAGGGTGGCAATTCTCAGCTCCTCGACATCGCCACGTGATCGGGAGAGGCTGGACGAATGTGGCATTGATTGTTACATTGCCAAGCCGGCGGACCTCGACGAGTTCCGTCAGGTCGGACGTGCAGTGCGGGATCTGATCGAACACAATAGACTTCGCCCCGGTAATGTCAGGAATTAGCGGGATTCTGAGCGATTATCTCGCCTTGACGCAATCCATCGGGCTGATTGCCAGGTTGGCGAACGCCAGATACGGTCCGGGCGGGCACCCTTTGTCCCAGACATGGTTTCTCCACAGTTTGCCTTCGTCGAGCCCCACGTAATTCCAGTGGGTATCTCTGGTCGAGTAGACCAGCCATAAACGGCCGGAAAATCCTTTTGGGATTTTTTGGTCGAGGTCCTCGACTACAGCCTGTCTGCTCGAAAGGCGCGTGAACTGTCCGCGGCCGCAGCAAGGTCGTCCGGTATCGCCGAACATGGCATGGCTATCGGGCCAATACAGCTTGAAACCTTCGATGAGAGACGCGTGTACCAGCAGCAGGTCGGCCGGCGCGACGTGTCCTCTGAGATATTGGACGGCACCCGCATAATCCTCCTCGGCCTGGTTCCGATGTTCGCTTACCTGCTTCCATGCGGCCTGAGAACCGGCTGCTATCAGGACAACCCAGGCAACCGTGCCTATATGCCGCCAGCGGACCAGATGTTGAGCCACTATCGCTGCGCCGAGCAGGAAACACGGCAGCGCGAACAGCCGTGTGCGCGAAGTGTCAGGGTACGCGTGCATTGCATTGGCCGCGGCCAGCAGCACGCAAGGCACCGTGGCGACGAACAACATCCAGTTACGACGCCATGCCGACCATACTCCAGCCGCAATGGAGAAGACGATTGCGGCAGCCAGGCCCGGAGACACGGGTTCCGCGTTTGCGATCCAGAACTCGCGCAACTGGGGCGCGAGATTCGGGCGAATGAAGGCAACGTAAAGGACGGCCAGGACTCCGCCGCCCACAGAAACAAGAGTGGCGGCCCGGCGGATTCCACCACGCGCGCAGACCGCAACGGCCACGCCCGGCAGCAGGAATGCGGCTGACCATGCCAATGGCAGGGTGACAACGAAGGAGCCGGTCAGACCATAGAACCGGCGGCGGTCCGGCTGTTGCAGGTAAAGGGCGGCGAAGAAGAGGATTGCCGCGGAAGCTGCCATCTCTCCGCTGTATTGCTTGCACGTCCGCGAGTACTCTATGGCGACGGGATGTGAGGCCAGCAACCCCGCCGCAAGGGCCGCAAGGGGCAGCGAGACGAGCCGCCGCGCCGCCGCCATCATAAACGCAATACCTGCGAGCGCGAGCCCGAGAGGCGCCACGCGGAAGGCTGCGTTGGACATACCGAGAATATGGGTTACAGCTCGGGTCAGGAGCAGAAAAAGCGGGGGGGTGGTCTGAAGCCAGTCCGGGTAATAGAACATCCCGGACAGGGTCGGCTCAAGAACGGAGTTGGCTACCCACGCCTCGTCCAGCCACAGACTCCGCTCGACTCCGTAGAGTCCGAGACCCGCAGTGAAAATAATCAGGACGAGCGCAATGATAGCCCGCGGACTCACACCGGAAACAATCGGGTGTGTTCCACCTATTCCTTCTTGCGAGGAGTAGGCGGCGGAGCAGCAGCGCTCACCCCGAAGGCTCGCAACTGCTGGGCCGCCTGCTTACCGCCCTCCGATTTGGGGTATTTCCGGACCGCGAGCTTCCACTGGGCGATCGCGGCATCCGTTTTTCCCTGTCCCTGCAGGGCCATGCCCTTCTGGAAGTAAGCGTTCGGCGTCACTTTGCTTTCCGGGTAGCGCTCGAGCACGGCGTCGAAATCCTTCTCCGCCTGCGAGTATTTCATCTGGGACAGGTGAATCTGACCGAGTTGAAACTGCGCCTCGGAGGCAAACGGGTCGTCCGGGTAGTAACGCAGAAACTCGGCCCAGTCCTGCGCCGCAAGATCGGGTTTTCCGCTCGCAAAATCGTTCGCGGCATTGGTGTACAGCTGTTGAGCCGATGGCGCGACCGTCGCGGGGCCGGTTCCGAAGCCGGGTCCCGCATCGGCGTTTGTATTCGAGGGCGGCGGCGCAGCAGCGGGGGACTGGATGACCTTGAGGGCGTTGTTGATATCGGTCAGCTGCTGTTGCAGCCTGTTCATTTGCGTATTCAGATCGGTAAGCGAATTCTTGATCTCGGAGCTGTCGTTGCTGAGATTATCCACCCGCGAGGAGAGGCCGGCCACCGGCCGCAGGGTGTCGCCCAGTTCCCTCGTCAGCGTCTGAGTGACGTTCGAGCTCAATACGCTGACGCTGGTGTTCGCTTTGTTGCCCGCGTCAAGGGCCTGCTCCACCAGGGTCTGGAGCGTGGCCATCTTCTGATCGAAACCGCTCTGCAGCAACCGCACCTGATCCTGAAGCTGCGCGATGTCCCGTTGCATTTCCTGCTGCTCCTTGCTCGCCGCGAAGGTCGAGCCAGGAATCGCGAGGGTGAAGAGAGCGAGAATACAGGTCGAACGGATCATACTCATACTTTACCGTTTGGCGAAGGCCTCTGACAGACGGTCTACTGGTTGGCTGCGAAGTGCGCGCGCCGGTTCGTCTGGTAGCAGGCCTCATCGGCCTCCGTGCAGGCGGGCCGCTCTTTTCCGTAGCTGATGGTCTTCAGGTGGTCGGCGGGAACGCCGAGTTGCTGAAGGAAATCCCGCGCGGCGCTCGCCCTGCGGTCTCCCAATGCGAGGTTATATTCGGCGGAACCCCGCTCGTCGCAGTGACCTTCGACGATAACGATGGCTGAGGGGAAGTCGGAGAAGATCCGCTTCAACGCCGTGGCGTCGTTCGTGAGAGCGACGCGCGCGTCCTCCCGAATGTTATTGGAATCGTAGTCGAAGAGCGCATCCTGAAGATCGGACTGGACGCGCGATTCCAGCGTGCCTCTGCGCGTGGAAGGCTCTGTGGGGATCGTGCTCGCAGGAGGCGGCGGCGGTATGGTCACGGTGATGGTCGTGGTCGCGGAAGTGTCGCCATTGAAGCCGGAAGCGGTCAGGGTATAGGTGGTCGTATCAAACGGCTGCACAGATAGCGTTCCCATCGCGGGCACGGTACCAAGACCGTGGTCGATCGAGACATTATTCGATGCGGTTACGGACCACCGCAACACGGCGGACTGGCCGCGCGCGACCGTCGTGGGCTCGACGGTAAATGACGCAATCACCGGTCTCCCTTCACGCGGCGCAGCAGGCGCGGCAGGGGCGTTAGCGGACGGGGCGGGAGGAGGCGGCGGTGGAATCGGTTTCTTGCTGCCACAGGCCGATGCAAAAACAATTGACGCCAGCGCGAGGGCCAGCAGTGCGCGATTCGAGTGGAGCGAGGATTCCGGAAGATTTCTCATAGTCACTTGACACCCCAGGTGGGTTGTCTGTTTTCCCCTTCTTTGGTCAGTTGCTGGACCTGCGTGCCGTTGGCCAGCATCGAAAAAATTTGTTTTCTGCCGGTCCGCGTGGAACCGAAAACCAGATGGCGCCCATCGGGCGCCCAGACGGGATTCTCGTTCTTCCCTTCGTCGTGCGTCAATTGCACGTATTCGTGAGTGCCGAAGTCCATCACGAACACGTTAAAGGCTCCAGTGGCATATCCTCGCGTCCAGGAGAAGGCGAAGTGCTGCCCATCCGGGTTCCAGGAGGGATTCGAGGCTTCTCCTTCGCCATTGGTCACCCTTTGCACGTTCGATCCATCGGCGTTCATCTGGTAAATCTGCTGATGACTCTGCCCCATCACAACCAGAAGGAGATTCGGATTCTTCGGGTTGACCTTGGGCTCTACTTCAAGAGCGTCGCGGAAAGACACGCGGCGGAAACCCTGCCCGTCGACAGTGGCTGTATAAATCTGAGCGATGCCGCTGGCGGTGGAAGAGTAGTAAATATTTTTTCCGTCCGGCGTGAAGGTGACATTCAGGTTGAGTGAAGCCTCCTGATTGTAAAACGACAAGCTCCGCCCGCTCAGGGTATCGATCATCATGATTCGGGGCGTTCCTTTCGCGAAGGAAGTAAACGCCAGCCGCGATCCATCCGGCGAAACCGAAGGCGCGATCGAAAGGCTTCTTAGCCGGGTCAACTGTTTCGGGTTGTTGCCGTCCCAGTCCATCGCCCAGATTTCGTCGCTGCCTCCTCGCTTGGAAACGTAATAAATCCGGCTCCCGAGCAACGAGCCTGTCCCGCCGAATTTCTGAATGATGTCATTGGCGAATTCGTGCGCCATGCGGGTGGCGCCGGCTTCATCGAGCGAGCCCACATAGCGCTGCGCCATCAGCTGCGCCGATTGCGGATTCGACTGCCGAGTGTCATCCAGGTATCCGTACAAGACGAGCGAGCCATTCTGCACCGCTGTGTATCCGAAAGCAAGATGGGACGCATTGACCGGCGCGCCCCCCCAGTCGGACAACGCAAAGCCCTGGGTGTTGCCGCCGGATCGCAGATCTTCCGGGCGCTGCGGGTTGTTGAGCGGGAAGAGACTTTTGGCCTTCATGTCGAAGAGTCCGGACTTCTGGAGATCGTCGAAGAGGGTGGAGTTGAACGCCGCCATGTAAGGCTCCGCACCCGTGCCGCGGAAGTCGATCACGGCGAGCGCGGGCTTGCCGCCGACACCGTTGATCCAGGCGGTTATATCCTGCCCGAAGAGCGCCGCGGCGGTGGCCGCGGCCAGAAATACCAACGCGAGAAAACCAGATTTGCGCTTCATTGTGTCAACTGGAACCAGAGTTTCACGGTTACATCGTTGCGGCCCAGCTGCGGGGGCAGGGAAGGCAACGGATTGGAATCGAGGATCGCTCGAAGGGCCGACGAATCGAGCAGGTAATTGCCGCTGGGTTGCGCCACCTGCACATTGCTGACGGCGCCATTTCGCGCGATGGTAAACGATACCGCGCATTTCTGTGAAGGGGATGCGTGAACGCTGGCTCGGTTCCAGTTCTGCGCAACGCGGTCGCGCACGAGATCACCATATGCGCCGAACCGGGTTCCGAGAATCGAATCCGGACCGACATCGATACCACTCGACCCCTTCATTCCATACATCGGCGTGTTGGCTTGCTGAGGAGTGTTGGAGTAAATCTGATTGGGTTTATAAGGGTCCGGAGGCCGGAACAGCGTCTGGACGCGCGGCTGCGGCGCCGCCTTTTTGTTTTTTTCAACTCTGTCCGGGATTGCAATCGCGTCTTCCGGTTCGGCCTTAACTTCCTTCTGAGGCTTCAGCGCTTCCGGAGGCGCCTGAGGAACAATCGACTTCGTGTCATTCGCCAGCGGATTGACCGGGCCTTCGGGGCGCGGAATCGGTATGGTCTTCACCATCGTGACTCCCACCGAGCCCGTGCTGGTGGTCGCGGACCCGATGCTTCTGTTCGTGAGATTCCACAAGCCAGACGCCACCAGAAGTCCGACGACTACGCCGTGCGTGACCAGGGAACCGGCGAAGGCTTTCCCGATCGAGTCTTTCCCAATGAAATCTTTCCCCATCAACTGCTGCGAACTGGCCGGATAGTAGCCCTGCTCCATACTAACCACGCTGCATGCTACCGCTTTTTCCCAGTACCATTATCCGGCTGCGTCACCGCCCGGACATCAAGCTTCGCCGCCCCCAATACACTCATGACGTTTGCCACAATTTCCCACGTGGCCTCACTGTCGGCCCTCACGTAGACAGCCTGCTGTCCCGGAAATTTTGTGTGCACCTGGTCCACCAGACGGTTGATATTCACCGTGTCTTTATTGAGGTACAGGTCGCCGGTTTTCGTAACCTGAACGACCGGAAGATCCTTCGTGCTGGACGCGACCGCTTTCGTCTTTGGAACATTGACCTCAACCCCGTATTCCATCACGTGGGCGGTGATCATGAAAATGATCAGAAGAACGAGCGCGACATCGACGAACGGCGTGACGTTGATTTCCGACAGCGGGGGAGAGCCCCGCGATCTTCGCCCTCCATTAAACCCATTGCCGCCGACGTTGATAGCCATCGATCTACTCTCCGAAACTCCGCTCGATCATGTTCATGAATTCGAGAGAGAAGTCGTCCATGCGCGCCCCCATGTCTTTGAGCGCATGGCCGAAGTGATTATAAAAGACCGCTGCCGGAATCGCGGCAAACAGTCCCGCGGCGGTCGCGATCAGGGCTTCCGCGATGCCCGGTCCTACAGCAGTGAGGCTGGTGCTTCCAGCCGATCCGAGACCCTCAAACGCGCGAATGATCCCAAGCACAGTCCCCAACAAACCTATGAATGGCGAAACCGACGCAATGGTTGCAAGCCAACTCAGATTTTGTTCGAGCCGCGCTAACTGCTCGTTCGTGCCCAACTGCAGACTGCGTGAGATCGAGTCGTGATTGGCGAGGCTGCCGCGTGATTTCACCTGGCGGCTCACTTCCTCATAGCCGTGCTCAAACACAGAGACGAGCGGCGACGGGCGAAACTGCTCGCTCGCCACCATCACGGCTTCGAGACCTGTCGCTTTACGAAACGCTCGCAGGAAGCGGGTATCGCTCCTGCGAACCGATCCAAACGACGATAATTTGGAAAAAATAACTGTCCAGGAGTAGACGGACGCAATCAGAAGGATGGCGAGAATAACATCCGTGAGCGGCGATCCATTGCTAACCAGGTCCCAAACATTTGTTTGTAACAAGAGAGCCGCGAACGGACTCGGCAACTTTTATCCTCCATCCCAAATCTAGCATGTGGAGGCGATAAGCTGTGCACTTCTAAAGGGTTCTGAAAACAGTCTCGCTTAGGTTCCGGCCACGATGAGTTCGATTGCGGGCCGTATAAACAAGCCAGATTCAATTACTCCCGGCACGGCCTTGATATTCCGCTCGAGCTCGTTGTGGATCTGCGGAAAGCGCACGTCAAAAATCAGGTTACCGTTCTCGGTAATAATCGGCCCGTCTTTTCCGGTGGCGAGGCGCAACTTGATTTCAGCAGCGCCCATGGCTTTCAGTTCGCGCTCAACGATGCGTAATGCAATGGGAAGGACTTCCACCGGAATCGGAAATTTTTCACCTAACTTCCGTACCAGCTTCGACTGATCCACCAGAATGAAATTCCGCGGGGAGGCATGGATCATGATCTTCTCCATGAACATTGCGCCGCCACGGCCTTTGAGCAGGTTATGCTCGGGATCTACTTCATCGGCGCCATCGAAGGCCCAGTCGGGCCGTTTATCCAGGAGAGAGCCGACCGTCAGACCGGCCGCGGCACAGGCGAGCGTTACTTCCTGGGACGTGCAAACGACTGAGACGTTCAGCCTTTCGTTCTTCACGCGCTGCGCGATCGCGTCGATCGTGACATAAGCGGTGGAACCGGAGCCGACGCCGATGACCTGGCCGTTCCGAATATTTTCGGCGACCTTTCTTCCGACTTCCTCTTTCGCGGCGCGGTTCGAGATGGATCCCGACCAGGCGTCGTGGATGGAAATGTTATCCCAATTCATACCCGGCTCTGCTCCGGTTCAGACGTTCGCATAAACGCGGTCACCGGCGACAAGATCGCCGGCGCTACCGGTGCTGACGTAAAGCTCCGCGCCGGCGGCAGGGCGGAAGCCCTGGCCCCACACTGGACGCGGCGCGTACTGATCTACAAAAGCTCGGTCTGGTAGAGATCATGCAGCCGGACGAGCCCCAGGCATCGGTCGCCCTCGACTACGGGCAGCACTGAGATCTGTGATGGCCGGTCTTCCATAAGCTGCAGGGCCTCGCGCAGGGTGGCATCGGGATCGACTGTAACGGGCCGGGTGGTCATGAGGTCTCCCGCTCGAACCGCGCGGATATCGTCGTTCATTTCGAGCGCGCGGCGCAGATCGCCATCCGTGATCAGGCCTTCGAGGCGGCCGTCTTTACCGGTCACGCATGCGGCGCCCAGTGGACAGCGATTCATCTGCGATGATCACCGATTTCATAGAGCTTGCCGCATCCGTCCACGCGACCTGATCGCCGCCGTGCATCACCTGACGCACGGTCACTCGCAGATTGCGCCCGAGCTGTCCGGCGGGGTGGCGCTGCGCAAAGTCGTGCGGGGAGAGCTTGCGGGCTTGCATTATGGCTAGCGCCAGGGCATCGCCGAGCGCAGTTGATACGGCGGTGCTGGCGGTTGGGGCCAGGTTCCAGGGGTCGGCTTCCGCGCGAACTGACGCGTCGAGCAGGATATCCATATCGCGCGCGAGCGGGGAGGAGCGATTGCCGAGGATTCCGATTAGCCGGGAGTTCAGTTCTTTGAGGACCGGGACCAGACGTAAAAGTTCATGCGTGGTGCCGCTCTTTGAGAGGAGGATGGTAGGATCTCCGGCCGCATAGACACCTACGTCGCCGTGGAGCGCGTCTACGGGGTGCAGGAAGACCGCCGGCGTGCCGGTGCTGCAGAGAGTGGCAGCGAGTTTCTGCGCCACGAAGCCGGATTTTCCGAGGCCTGTGACTATGACTTTCCCGTGGTGTTCCTGGATGAGCCGAACGGCGCAGAGGAATTGATCGTCGAGGCGGCTCGAAGCGCAGGCGATGGCTTGTGCTTCGGCCTCCATTGAGCAGCGGCCGGTTGAGAGCAAATCGGAAATCATTGGGCGGGAGCCACTCTCGCTAGTTTACTTCCCGGGCCGTTCTGGTAATTTAATCGCGGTACTTGTTTGTCACCCTTCTTCCGAATTCACGGATCTGAGCCGCGACCGCGAGGGAGCGACTATTGAGGTATTTGATAACGTTCTCGTGCTACGGTTTGCACCTTCATGGCGATGAATCCGGGTCGGTTGATCGAGATCATAATGTGCCTGGTAGCAGGGTGCTGGACGGCGATCCACAATTGGCGGCGATCAAGCGCGGCAGAATGCCGCAGCCGCCTTATTACCTTGATCCGGGCCGTCGCGATGCAGTTTTGGCAGCGATCTGCGCGCACTGCGGGCATAAAGTCTGGGGTCTGCTGGCTGTGCATGTGAGAACGACTCATGTACATGTGGTCGTCGAAGCCGAAGTTCGGCCTGAGAAGGTGATGAACGAACTCAAGGCTTACGCCAGCAGAGAATTAAACCGTCGGGGTTTTGACGGACCGAATCGACGACGATGGGCGCGGCATGGCAGTACGCGATGGTTGTGGAAGGACGAAGACGTCCGAGGGGCTATTCGGTATGTTGTCGAGGAGCAGGGCGAACCGATGGCGCTGCTCGTTGGGGAGGGAGTGTAAGGGTCTGG
Organism: Terriglobia bacterium; assembly: GCA_963718155.1. GTDB lineage: Bacteria > Acidobacteriota > Terriglobia > Bryobacterales > Bryobacteraceae > BOG-234. Next base: position 245,200 of record CAVQYP010000018.1, read on the forward strand.
CGGTGGTGACGCTCCCTTCCGGTCGCGGCTCGGAAACAGCATCGCGGAGCGGAAGGGTACGTTGTGGATCGGAATGCGACGCGCGGCGCGGTTTGGAGTGCGCGGCGCGGTTCGGATGCGCCGCGCTGTGGACAGGAACGCTACCTTGATGGATTGGAAGTTGGGTCGCGGATCGGAAGAGTGCGGCCCAACTCCACAACTTAATGCGCGCGGTCTATCTCCTGCGGCGGCGCGAGCTCGACGCCGGCAGGCGCCAAAGGCAGCGCTACCAGTTCTCGCTCCAGCGCAAGGCGCAGCACTTCGTCCATGTGATCGACGAAATGGAGTTTCATCAGATTGCGGATGTACTCGGGAATATCCGGAAGATCCTTCTGATTGTCCTTCGGGATAATCACTTCGTTGATGCCGTGACGGTGCGCCGCAAGCAACTTCTCTTTAAGCCCGCCGATGGGCAGCACCTTGCCGCGCAATGTAATCTCGCCTGTCATTGCCATGTCGCCGCGGACAGGAATCTTGGTTAACGCGCTGCAAATGGTAGTCGCGATCGTGATGCCGGCAGACGGGCCGTCCTTCGGAATCGCACCTTCCGGGATATGCAGGTGGACATCGAGATTCCGATAGAAATCCCGCGTCAGACCCAGCGTCAGCGCGCGCGAACGGATGTAGCTGAAGGCCGCCTGAGCCGATTCCTGCATGACGTCGCCGAGCTTCCCGGTTACGGTCAGCTTTCCCTTGCCTTCCATCAGAATGCACTCAGTGGTGAGGATCTGACCGCCGACTTCGGTCCACGCGAGACCGGTTGTCGCTCCGATCTCGTTATGCCGGTCCGTAGTGGTATCGCGGAACTTCGCCGGTCCGAGGAGTTCGGTGATCTTGTCGCCGTTGACCACGACCTTCTGTTTCTCGCCGTTCCCAACGATCTTGCGAACTACCTTACGCGCAACATTGCCGATCTCGCGTTCCAGGTTGCGGACGCCCGATTCGCGCGTATAGTACTGAATCATTCCGGAAAGACCGTCGTCCTTGAACTCGATCTGCTCCGTCGTGAGCCCGGCGGCCTCGGTCTGTTTCCTGACCAGGAAGCGCTTGGCAATCTCGAGTTTCTCGAGCTCCGTATAGCCTGAAAGGCGGATCACTTCCATGCGGTCCTGCAGGGCCGGCGGAATGGTGTGGAGCACGTTCGCCGTCGCGATGAAAAAGACCTGTGAGAGATCGTATTCCACGTCGAGGTAATGATCGACGAACATGTAGTTCTGCTCCGGATCGAGGACCTCGAGGAGCGCCGAAGACGGATCGCCACGGAAGTCGGTCGACATCTTGTCGATCTCGTCCAGCATGAAAACCGGATTCCGCGTGCCGGCCTTTTTCATCATCTGGATGATCTGGCCGGGAAGGGCGCCGATGTAAGTGCGGCGATGGCCGCGAATCTCTGCTTCGTCCCGCACGCCGCCGAGCGACATGCGCACGAACTTGCGGCCAGTCGCTTTCGCGATGGACATCCCAAGAGACGTTTTGCCGACTCCCGGAGGCCCGACGAAGAGCAGAATCGAACCCTTCGGGTTCTTGACCATACGCCGAACCGCAAGGAATTCGAGGATGCGCTCTTTGATCTTTTCGAGGCCGTAGTGGTCGGATTCCAGTACTTCTTCCGCAAACTTCAGTTCACGGATTTCTTTGGACTTCTTCTTCCACGGCACTGCGAGGAGCCAGTCCAGATAGTTACGGGAAACAGTCGACTCCGCCGACATGGGCGGCATGTTTTCCAGCCGCTTCAGCTCGGCGAGCGCCTTTTCGAGACCATCCTTCGACATGCCGGACATCTCGATCCGCTTCTTCAACTCGTCGATTTCGCTCTTTTCGCCGCGACCGAGTTCCTTCTGGATGGCTTTGATTTTTTCGTTGAGGTAGTACTCTTTTTGCGCCTTTTCCATCTGGCGCTTTACGCGGCCCTGGATGGTGCGATCAACGTTGAGCTTCTCGATCTCGATATCGAGCATTTCGGCGACGCGTGTCAGCCGGTCGATCGGATCGAAGATTTCAAGCAACTCCTGCTTTTCCTCGATGGTCAGTTGCAGATTCGCGCCCACCGTGTCGGCCAGCTTGCCGGCATCGTCTACGCGGATCGCCGCCACCATCGTTTCGTAGTTCAGGTTCTGGCTTAGCTTGACGTACTGTTCGAAGAGCGAAGTGACGCGGCTGGTGAGCCCTTCCAGTTGCGCTCCCGCTTCGATCTTGAAGTTGAAGGTGCGTACAACCGCGCGGAAAAACCCCTCGTCATCCGTCACGGAAACAACCTTGGCCCGCTCCACACCTTCGACCAGAACTTTGATATTTCCGTCCGGGAGTTTCAGGCTCTGAACGATGTTGACGATGCAGCCCACGCTGAAGATCTCGTTGGGGCTGGGTTCGTCGGTCGAAGCGTCGTGTTGTGTTGCGAGGAAGATCTTCTTGTCGGCCGCCATCGCGTCCTCAAGGGCGCGCACGCTCGATTCGCGACCCACCACGAACGGCGTCATCATGTACGGAAAGATGACGACGTCCCGGATGGGCATCATCGGAAGACGTCTGGTGTCGGATTTTTCTTTCGAGGTCAGCATTGTTTGAGCAGGCACCTTCAGAGCCCGGGGTCCGCCTGTGACTTCATTGTATATGTTTGGGTTTTTTCGAACCCGGAACCCGAGGGATATGGAGATAGCGCCGATTGTTTGATGCCGGAAATCAAACGCGGGGTGCGTTGTTTTTGGCCGGGTTTTTGGGCAGCGTTGGTTTAGACGGCAGCAGGGGTTCAATCTTCGCCGCCAGCGCTTCATACGTTGCGTTGCCGGGATTGTACATGCGGACGATTCCCTGACCGTCGATCAGAACCATGGTCGGTGTAGTGCTGACTCCGAACTTCGCGAAGTTCGATTCGCTGAGAGGAATTTCCACTTGCCCGAGTCCGGCATAGTACTTCGAGAAGACCTCGCCGATGTACTTCGTCTCCTCGGCGGGCGATGCGTCCTTCCCGCCGGCGATATAGCCGTAATGCTGCGTGGGCGCCACCACGACCAGACCTCGCGGTCCGTAATTGGCCATCAACTTCTGCACGATCGCCACTTCCGCCTTACAATCCGAACACCAGTGGGCCCACAGAAACAGCAGCACCGGATGGCCGCGATGCGCCGCCAGCGACTGGGGCTTGCGGCTGCCGATCCCCTGCGAAATATCCAGCACCGGGGCCGGCTTGCCTTCCATCGTCAGAAGATTAACGTTCTTCTGGACGCGATCCCGGATCGAAGTGCCTTGCCACTTCTTAAGCTCATCCCTCAGGAAGAGGATGGCTTCGTCTCGCCGGTTTTGCGCAGCTAGCGACTGCGCCTGGACTTCAATCGCGGCCCCAAGGGCCAGAGGCAAATGCGGCTCGGCGTCCAGCTTGCGGGACTTCAACTGGTCGAGACATAGCTTCCGCACTTCTGTGGCATTCTTTTCCGCCGCATCGAAGTTGTGGTGCGCTAATCGGCCGCGCCCGATCCAGGATAGCGCGTCGAGATACTCGGGCGTCATGCCCAACGCGCCGCGATACTGCTCGAGTCCTTTTTCGGCTGATGCGAAATCCCCTGCGCCGGCCATAATCTGGACGTACTGAACGATCGTGACCTTCTGTTGGGCGGCGCCGGGCTGCAGACACGCCAGCACGGCGCAGATAGAAGCAGCGATCGGGAGCAGACGAAAGCGCATGGTGTGGGAACCCTTTAAGTGTAACGCCGTGCATGAGCGTTCCGCTCATGCGCACAGCGAGCGGATGTGGATCAGACGAAATGACTTCTGGCTCGACTTCGGCCGCTGGCCGCGGCCGGGTGTTCCGCTTTCCGGTAAACGACTAACGTACAGTGATCCTGCTTCAGCAGTACGTCAAAAGTAGGGGACAGAATTCATCCATTGCGCTGGCTGTCAAACTCTTCCGGAACGCCGGCGGTAAACTACCAAAGTGATTGAATTGCGGCAGTTGACCGGTTCGGGGCTTGCGCGGGCGATCGAGCGTCTGCGGAATCCGATTCCGGGAGGCAGGATCGAAGCCGCAAAGCAATTTGGTGTCGATCTCACATTGGTGATCGAACAAATCAAGCTCAGCCCGGCCGAGCGCACCCGCCGGATGCATGCGCTGGCCCAAAGCGCCGAATCGGTCCGAGGCGCGGCCCGTCGATCCAGATCATGAACTTTGATCTCGCCATTCAACGTCTTTGTGACGCTGGCGTGGACTTTGTCGTGATCGGGGGATGGGCTGCCATTTTTCACGGCAGCGCGCACATCACCAACGATCTGGATATCTGCTACTCGCGCGATTGGGAGAACCTGGCGAGGCTTGCCGGCGCCCTGGCGCCTTACCATCCGCGCCCGCGCGGCTTTCCGGACGGGCTGCCTTTCGTTTGGGACGCGACAACACTGTCGAACGGAACTGTGTTCACGCTCACCACCGATCTGGGGATTATCGACCTTTTGGCCAAAATTTCGGGCATCGGCGATTACGGTGACGTCCATGCGGCGTCGCTCGAGGTCGAAGCGTTTGGGCGTCGAATCCGGACGCTGAATCTTCAGGCGCTGATTCAGTCAAAAAGGGCAGCTGGCCGTCCAAAAGATCTTCTCATCCTGCCTGAACTGGAAGGGCTTCTGGAAGCTGGACAGGAGGAAGATCCGTAACCAGTAAACGCCGGACGCCAAGCGCCGGTTTCAGCGCTTTGATAGTCCCGATTTCCCGTTAAGCGGGGCGTTCACCATCTCTCCGGACGGATGCCTTTTCGGCCCGCGCATTCCGCCCAACACGACTGCGCGACGAACCTTACAGCGTAAGCGTCTTCAAATACTGCCGAAACGGACCTCCCAGATCGTGACGTTGCAGGGCCAGTTCCACCGTAGCCTTCAGGAAGCCGAGCTTGTCCCCCGCGTCGTATCGCTTGCCTTCGAACTTGAATGCATAAATCGGACGGCTGCGGAGCAGAAGCCGCAATGAGTCGGTGAGCTGAATCTCTCCGCCCGACCCCGGTTCCACATTTGAAATCGATTCGAATATGTCCGGAGTCAAGACATAACGTCCGATAATTGCGAGATTCGATGGGGCCTCGTTCGGTTTCGGTTTCTCCACCAGATCGCGAATTCTGTAGACGCGGTCTTTGCTGCCGTTGTGCGATACCGGTTCGGCATCGATACAGCCATACGCGGAGATCGCCTCTCGCGGCACTTCCATAACCGCCAGCACTGGAGCCGAGAAAAACTCGTAAATGTCGAGCAACTGGCGGATGCATGGCGTCTCAGAATCGATCACATCGTCGGCGAGCACGACCGCGAAGGGTTCGGGGCCGACCAGATCCTGTGCGCGCAGGACCGCGTGTCCCAGGCCCAGCGCCTCTTTTTGACGGATATAAGAAACGTCGATCAGGTCCGAAACCTGGCGGACGATTTTAAGAAGGTCCTTTTTCTGACGCGATTCGAGCAGATTCTCCAGCTCGAAACTGACGTCGAAGTGGTCCTCAATCGCGGACTTTCCGCGGCCCGTGACGATAATGATGTTCCTGATTCCGGAATGCAGAGCTTCTTCGACTCCGTACTGAATAATGGGCTTGTCGACGAGCGGTAACATCTCCTTCGGTTGCGCCTTTGTGGCTGGGAGAAAGCGGGTCCCAAGACCGGCGGCTGGGAAAACTGCTTTGCGAACTTTCGCTGCGGGCATCGTTACCTATCTTGCTTGCCCGGCAGCGGATTCGCAAGCCCGGCAATGTTACTGGGGTACTCGCAAAGACCCCGTTCTGAGACCGTTTCGCCGCACTGCCCTGTATGGTACGTTTGAAGATTCCAGATATATATGGCATACGTAATTGCGGAACCCTGCATCGGAACCAAGGACACGGCATGTGTTGACGCCTGTCCGGTCGATTGCATACATCCGAAAAAAGAAGATTCCCGATTTCCGGACGCTGAGATGCTTTACATCGACCCGGTGGAATGTATTGATTGCGGAGCCTGCGTTCCGGTTTGCCCCGTTTCGGCTATCTTTGCGCTGGACGATCTGCCGGAAAAGTGGACCGACTTCACGAAGAAGAATGCCGATTTCTTCGGGCGCTGAATTTCAGTCACACTTTCTGAAGAAATAATTTCCTCATTAAATCAATAACTTCGCGCCGCGGTGTGTCAGCATCTCTTGCTCGAGCGACTACTATGCAGTCGAGGAGATTTGATGACAATCAACTGCATGGGCCGCGTTACTGTGGCCACACCCGGCACGCCAGTGCCGCTTTCGACCGATCCCTCGGTCACCGCTTCGAAACTGTTCTTTCAGGTGATTCCCGGGCTGACGGGTAAGACCTATGTAGGCAAACCCGCGATGACAAAAACAACACTTGCGGGTACGGCGCGCGTTCTGTGGCCGAATGCCTCGGGCGGCTTTTCCGAAACCTTCTACATCGAGTCGCAGGATGGCGCAAATTCCATCCGGGTCATGGACTACGCGGTCGATGCCGATGTAGCCGGAGAAGGACTGCTCGTTACTTACTGGACAGAGTAGAGGGCGGACGATAAGTGGCGGACTGAATCTCTGTTTCCCAAACCTTCACCTCCGCCACTTCAACCGGGTTCGCCTGATTGAGTCCCTGCTGCATCTTTTCGCAGATATAAACCGCGATGTTTTCAGCAGAGGGATTTACCGTAGTAAAAGGCTCCATGTCGTTCAGGAAGACGTGATCGAGCGGCTCCGCGATGCCGCGCAGTAGCTTCTTCAGATCGACGAAGTCGGTCAGAAGGCCGGCATGGTCCAGCTTTTCACCGCGCACGATCACCTGAACCTTGTAATTATGCCCGTGCACGTTCTCGCACTTGCCTTTGTAGTGCCGCAAGGCATGGCCCGCCGCGAATGTGTGTTCGATAGAAACTTCAAACATCTGGAACCTCAAACATCGAAAAATCTCTCCACGTCGCGGAACTGCATCGAGAATGCGTAGTCCGGCAGACTGTCAAAGAAAACCTGGCCGTAGCGTTGTTGCGTGATCCGGGTATCGAGCAGCGAAAGAACCCCCCGGTCCGACCGTGTCCGGATCAGCCGTCCAAATCCCTGCTTCAGGGAAATCGCAGCCTGAGGAATCTGGTAATCGTAGAAAGGATTTCCCCCCGCCTCACGGACATTCCGGATTCGCGCCTCAACCACCGGGTCGTTCGGCACCGAAAACGGCAACTTGTCAATAATAACGCAGCTCAATTGCTCGCCGGGAACGTCGACGCCCTGCCAGAATGAGGACGTCGCGAACAGAACGCAGTGCGGCGTCTCGCGGAATTCGTCGAGCAGCGCCATCCGGGGCCCGGTTCCCTGCATCAGGACGGGATACTCGATCAGGAACGAAACGCGATCGAACACCACCCGCATCTGCTGGTAACTCGTAAACAGCACGAACGCGCGCCCACGGCTGGCGGCGAGAATCTTCACGATCTCGTCGCTCGCGGCTTTCACCCACGCCGGACTCGACGGGTTCGGCAGGTGGTTCGGTATATAGAGGAGAGCCTGCGATCCGTAATCGAAATGGCTTTGAACCACCAGCGTACGGGCGTTCTCGAGACCCAGTCTCGACTGCACGTAATCGAACTTGCCCGCGACCGCGAGCGTCGCCGAGGTCAGGACCGCCGTATCGATCTTGTCCCAAAGGTGCTGCCGCAAGACTTCGGCGACATCGATCGGCGTGGCTTGCAGAAACACTCCGCGCCCGCGCCGCTCGATCCAGTGGACAAAGCTCGCGTTTTCGCCTTCGATCAGGAACTCGAGAGCGGCGCGCAGTTCATTCGCTCTGCGGAATAAAGGGATCACTTCCTGCGGCGCGTCAGAGATTAGCTTCAGGTGGCTGGCAAGCAGATCGAATGCGGCGAGAAGGTCGGTGTAGATTTCCCGGTTCTGATCCAGAAACTCTTCCCGCGAAAGGAAACTCGATCGTCCCTCGCCGCCGGGAAGCAAGCCGAAGAAGTGAAGCGCGATTTCTTCCAGCCGGATCAGAATGCGGTCGAGTTCTTCCGATCCGAACTTCCGCACGCGTGACAGCGCCGCGACATCGCGCCGCAACTCCTGCACCCGGTAATTACTGACCGCGAAGCCGAAATACTGGCCCGCGACATCTTCGATCTCATGCGCTTCGTCGAAGATTACGGCGTTGTAGTCGGGCAGAATGCTGCCCATTTCGTCCCGCCGGACGGCGAGGTCGGCAAAGAAGAGATGGTGGTTGACGATGATGATATCGGCTTCGGCGGCGCGCTGATGCATCAAGGTGATAAAGCAGCGTTCGTATTGCTTGCACTTCGTTCCGGCGCAGAGTTCGGAGCGCGCGTCGATCTTGCCCCAGGCAGTGCTGTCCTCGGGGAGAGTTCGAATTTCCGCCCGGTCGCCTGCTTCCGTAGTCAGCTCCCAGTCGCGGATGATCTGAAAGTCCGCCACCTCTTCCAGACCTGAAAGCGCGGGCGAATTCTCCGCGTCGTAAATCTTCTGCCGGCAGGCGTAATTGCTGCGGCCTTTCATATAACAAACCCGGAGGGGTCGGTCGAAAACATGTTCGAGGAATGGAATATCGCGAAAGAAGAGCTGCTCCTGAAGGGCCTTGGTGCCGGTGGAAACAACCACCCGGCGCTCCGACAGCAGCGCCGGCACAAGATAAGCGAGCGTCTTCCCGGTTCCCGTCCCGGCTTCCACGATCAGCTTGCGTTTTTCGAGCAGGGCCTCTTCCACTTCGAGCGCCATGTCAAGTTGCCCGCGCCGGGGCTCAAAAGCCGGATGTTTCGTCGAAAGTAAGCCGTCGGGGCGAAAGAAACGGCGTACCGCGCTCCGATTTTGGACGGTGATTCCCCCCATCTCTTACCAGTTCAGCATATGAGCGAAGCTATCATTGCAAGTAGTCATGTCGAGCGAAATGCCGTCTGTCGTTATCGTGGGACGGCCGAATGTCGGTAAGTCCACGCTGTTCAACCGGATCACCGGCGAGCGCCGCTCTATCGTGGGTGACGAGCCGGGCATTACGCGGGATCGTATTGAAGGCCGGGCCACGCATGAAGGCAAGCGGTTCGATGTAATCGACACTGGGGGCATTGTCGTAAGCGACGCCGACTACATACCGAGCCAGATCCTGGCGCAGGCGCGTGTCGCGCTTGAGCAAGCGTCCCAGGTCATCCTGGTTGTGGATGGCCGAAGCGAACTTACTGCGCCGGACCGCGAACTCGCCGCAATGCTTCGGAAGACGGGTAAGCCGGTAACTCTGGTCGTTAATAAGTGCGACACCGGGGCAAAAGAAAGCCTGATTCACGACTTTTATTCGCTCGGGATCAAGGATATTTATCCTGTCTCATCCGAGCACGGTCTGGGCATGGACGCGCTGCTCGACCACGTCACCGAAGGATTTCCTTCGGAAGCCGAGCCGAGCGCAGAGCGGGGTATCAAGGTAGCCATCATCGGCCGGCCCAACGTCGGAAAATCGACGCTGCTGAACGCCCTGACCGGCAAGGAACGCGCCATCGTTTCGCCGATCGCCGGCACAACGCGCGATGCCGTGGATGAAACTGTCGAGCGCGAATGGAACCCACTTTGTTTTCGTCGATACGGCGGGTATTCGCCGCAAAGGCAAGACAAAGGAGATGGCGGAGAAGCTGAGCGTCGTCATGGCGCGCCGTCATATCCGGTTGGCGGACATCGTCCTGCTGGTCATGGATGCGAGCGAAGGCTTCGTCGCGCTGGATGCGACCATCGCCGGATACGCGCATGAGGGTGGACGGCCGGTCATTCTCGTCATCAACAAGTGGGACCTGATCACTTCGGGTAAGCGTAAAGAATTTGAGCAGAACGTCCGCGACCGTCTTAAGTTTCTGGACTACGCGCCGATGGTGTTCATGTCGGCACTGGAGGGCTCCGGCGTGAACGATCTTCTGGAATTGATCAAACGCGTCAATGAATCGGCTTTCCAGCGTGTCACCACGGGCGAGTTGAACCGGTTTGTGGAGACGCTGAAATTCGACGAACGCAAGGTTCTCTACATTACTCAGGCGAGCGTACGGCCGCCGTCTTTCATCTTGTTTACGGATAAAGCCGGTCCGCTGCATTTCTCTCATGAGCGGTATCTGACGAATCAGTTACGCAAGCGGTTCGGTTTCGAAGGCACGCCGATCCATGTGAAGATCCGCGGGCGTGTGCGCAAGCGCGACCGGCCCCCACAGAGATAGTTCGGCTGAAACACAATCGAACCTGAAATCACTCCTTTCCGTATAGCTGTGTAAGCTGGGCGCAAGCCTCAGCGAGGAGTAGAAATGAAGCTTTCATTGTGTATGGCCATCGTCTTTGCGACGGTTGCATTTCTGGCGCCTGCATCTTCGGATGCCCAATGGCTGAACTACAAAACCCCAGGCATTCCGAGACTTGCCGGACGGCAAGCCTGACCTCGCGGCGCCGGCGCCAAAAACCAGCGATGGCAAGCCCGAACTCTCAGGCCTGTGGCGTGACGACACCTCGGCCGCGGCGACGATGAGCAAGGCATTGGACTCATTGAAACCCCTGCCGTGGGCTGCCGCGGTGTACGAAAAGCGCAAGAATAATCTGGGCAGCGATTCCCCGGGCACGATGTGCCTGCCCCCGGGGCCGCTTGTTGGACGTTGGGGTGGGCAAAGTAGTGCAGACTCCCGAACTTCTGGTGATGCTGTCTTCGGCACCCTTTATCGCGAAATCCACATGGACGGCCGCGAGCTGCCCAAAGATCCCGAATCCTGACTGGATGGGATATTCGGTCGGACATTGGGACGGGGACACGTTAGTGATCGAAAGCAACGGTTTCAACGACCGGACATGGATCGACGACGATGGCCATCCTCACACCGAGGCATTGCGTGTTACGGAACGTCTTCGCCGTCCGGATTTCGGACATTTGGAACTTGTCAGGACCCTTGTGGATCCCGGGCGTTCGAAGGGACCTGGACGGTTCCATTGAAGTTCGAGCTCGATGCGGACACCGAAGCAGCTCGAGTACGTCTGCAACGAGAACGAACGAGACCGCCCGCATCTGATCGGCAAGGCCTCGGACGACAAAAGCGTTCCGGTTGCACCGGATATCCTTGCAAAGTACGCCGGAACCTACGCATTCAAGATTCCGGATACGGGTCAAATTCTCGATCTGATGCTCCGAGTCGACAAAGATCACCTTGTTCTCGAAGGCGTGGGACCAAGCACGGCGCTGACCTCCGTTTCCGACACGGAGTTCTCCGTATCCGGCATGACCTCAAGTTCGATCAGAGCAATAACAAAACCCTGATTGTCAAGATCGGTTGAGGGCGACTTCAAAGCGATCCGGAAGTGAGGCTCAAGCCTTACGGGATCGATCGTAAAACCAGATCGCGCCGAACACGATCAGCAGGATCGCAGGCAAAATTGCGACAGCCCGGAATGAGGCCTGCGCCGCAATGCCCAGCACACGTTCCAGTTCCGGGCCCGCCTGCAAGGCGGTGAACGCGGCGCTCCCGCCGGCCACCTCGATTTTCTTCGCGTCGAAGATCTGACCCATGGCGGGCAGCACAAAAGTAATCGAAAGCGTGCCGGCCGTCCCCATGAGCCCGATCAGCAGCGCGCCGCCGCGCGGAAATCGTTCCGCCGCGGTCGCGAGCATTGTGGGCCACATGTAGCAAACGCCAGTGCCCCAGACGGTTGCGGCCAGCAGTCCGGTGACCGGTGAATTCGCCAGACTTAACGCGAACAGACCGGCCGACGCCAGCAAGCACGAGAACCAGAGCAGTCCGATGGGCGAAAGCTTGTGCACCATCGGTCCGGCAAAGTGGCGCATGACGAACATGAGCCCGCTCACGTAGACCAGCAGCCAGATGCCTCTCATACCCACGGTCCGGGTGAGCGCGAGATCAACCCATTGTCCCGGCGCCAGCTCCGAAGCCGCGGTCAGGAACATCGAGCAGAAGAGAACCAGAAACATGGGCTTCGCCAGTTCCCGAAACATCGAACCCATTGAGATGCCGGACGCGGCCCGCTCCGTCGGCGGAAACTTCACGCCTATGCAAAGGATCACAACCAAGGTCGCGGGGATCATCACCATGGCGAGTTTCATCTGCCATCCCAGCCCAAGCGCTCCCATGCCGATCCCGAGCAGTCCACCGACGATGAGCCCGCCGGGCCACCAGGCGTGCAGCGTATTCAGCCTCGCGGTTTTGTCCTGCGGATAAAGAGTCGTAGTCAGCGGGTTGATGACGGTTTCCACCAGACCCCAGCCGATGCCTGTGACCAGCGCGCCCGTCCACAGGACCGTATAGATGCCGGCCAGGGCGCGCAAGCGGACCCGCGAACAGAATGATCAGCGTGCCGGCGATGAAGAGGACGCCCGACATCGGCAGAAGAACTCCCATGCCGATCGCATCGAGCAGAGGACTGCCGATCGCGATCGTAAACGCGTAGCCCAGGAATGGTATGCCGAGGACGGCGCCGATCATTTCGGCCGAATGTGCCTTGTCGATGGGATCGAAGAAGATGCGCTGAAGATCGCTCGCGATATTCGATCGCAGGGAAGCGCCGACTCCCGGCCGTGAATAGCGCCAGCAGGCTGACTACGAACAGCCGGGTACGATCGTAAGCGGCGTGCCGGTCTACGGCGACCGCGGGAGCATTCATCCCGTCGAGCTTATCGCACTGACAAGGAGGAAATCCGAGAAGCTGCTGTCCACTCGCCCAACCGGGCGACGTCGGCAAGCGTGTAGCCATCGAGCACCCGAAAGAACGACTCCAGCGCGTCTGCCAGAACACCGCGCAGCTTACAGACGGACACAATCCTGCAGGTATTGGCTTGCAGATCGAAGCATTCCACAATCCGGAAATTGGGTTCGGTTTTTCGAATCACCTGGCCGAGATTGATCTCCGCCGGATCCCTGGCGAGCGTGACGCCGCCGTCGCGGCCGGTCGAGGCTTTGACAAAGCCATGCGACTGCAACGTCTGCACTACGCGTACGAGATGATTTCTCGAGATCCCATATGCCTCGCTGATCTCACGAGTGGAGACCGGACGATCGGTATGCGAGGCGAGATACAGCAGGACCCTCAACGAATAATCGGCATGGAGGGTCAGGTCCAATTAATGAGCCTCTGTCTTCCAGTAATCCGGGAGGTTCGGCTTTGTATCGCGGACGATTTCAAGAACGGCCTGCCGGTCATCGGTCGAAAGCCGCGCGAAGGTCTTGCTCTGATCCTTTCCGGTGAGTACGTCGTAGAGCCGCTGATAGACTTTTTCCCTGACAGCATTCGGCATCCCGTCAAACGCTTCGCTGTAAATCATGTAGCTCAAGGGATATTTGAACATCCGGGTCTGGAGGTCGAAATCGCGGAGGGAACGGCCTTTCTTGTCCCGGGGACCGCGTTGGGGAAAGGTCTGAGTAAAGGTCGAAACTCCCTGGATGGGTTCGTATATTCGCTGCTCTTTTGCAAACAGCATGTACGAAACCAGGCCGTCGATGTCGCCATCGAGGCGATCGGTATGGCCGGTGCGCGCATCCCAACCCGCCCGGATCATCAGATTAGCCATTCGAGTCTGATGCTCCAGAACCATCAGCGCGACGATATCGCTGGTAGGGGCGAGATACTTTGCCGAAGGAAACTTGTGCGCGATGCTGGTGAGGTTTTGCGTACCGGAATAATCGAGATCTCTGGGATGCGCGGAATCGTGCGCAATGGCATTGCCCATGTTTCGCTGAGTGCCATGCGTACCGGTGACGTACCAGCCTCCCCACCGATTTTCGAAGGGAGTTCGGTCGTCGGTTTCGGGGCTGGATCCGCGAAACGCGGGCATACCGTCGCCGGCCGGAAAGACTGAGGTTACAAGAGCGCCGGGAATGCCGAGCGTATTGATGCCCTGATGGCACTGCAGACAATCGGTGCGGCGATCGAACTCAGGTTTGGCGGCCTTTTCGACATCGAGCGTGTAGAAGATTACACCCTGTTTCGGATCGAGCGACGCGAACTCCAGCACGTCGCCGCCCTGAACTGAGCCGACCGCGACATTATCGTTGAAATAAAGAGCCCGCGGCGCCCACGGAGAGATTTTGGGGTTCTGGAAGCTGGTCTTGGAGAAAACAAGCAGCTGCGAATCGATGTTCAGGTCGAGCTTCTTCAGAATGTCGGGAAGATAACCCAGCCCACCGGGAGCGTACTTCAACTGCACCTTGCCGCTTTCGATCTGCTTCGCCAGTCGCGCGACCGGATCGTCAACGGGGTGGTCGGCATATTGAATGGCGGGATCGTCGGCGGAAATCCCGACCGTTTCATCGATGTCGGCGAGGAGTCGGGCGAGCCCGGAGGCGATCAGAAGGCTGAAAGTGACCAGAAACAGCGTCCGTCTTTGCATACACGAGCCCGTTATAAACTATGCATTTAAGATACATAGTTAACGTGCCGGTGTCAACGGTCGGATGTGGGGTATTTGAAGTGGCGGCCGGCCTTTGGCTCGAGCCCACAGAAAACTCGGGCTTTGCCGCGCCGCTCGTATTCGTTGTCCCGTCTGGCTTCGCGTCGGTCCGTGCTGATGAGGCGGGGCGTATGCGGCGTGTATCGTGACCCGTTTTCCGTTCCGAGACATTAGCAGTCGCCGGCTCTATCGACGCTGCCGGCTATGGCGAGAATGCACTGACCACGGCTCTGAGCCCTGACGCCCTCACCCTCAGCAGGCGCGTACACCGCCAGCGTCTGTTGAGTCCCGCGCGTCGTGAAACTCGAGGAGAATCACTGATCGACTTCGGGAGTATCCGTACGAAAGGCATTGACTCTTGAAACACGCGCTGGAGGTAAGGTCGTACCAGCAATACTCCTCTGATAAAACACACGGAAGCTCTGCGCCACGGCCACGGGCTGAAAGTTCTTGCGAACGAACTCCTGCGCCCGACCTGACCACCGCTGGAGCAGCTGCTGGTTACCAACCGCTTCCCGGATCGCGACAGCGGCTCGCGCGGGTTCCTGCCCGAAGACGAGGCCGAGATCGTGGCGCTCAATCAGAGACGCCAGATGAACGCTGCTCGCGACGGCGCAGGGAAGTCCTATGTACATAGCCTCGACGATAGACATGCCGAATGCCTCCCATCGAGATGCCTGGACGTAAAGAGTCGCTGTCGCCATGATCCGAGCTTTTTCGCTGCCGAAAATCGGACCGTGAAATTGGACATTCGGGGGGGAAGTACGCCTCAACATCTCCAGTTCAGAGAGCATATTTGGATCCGCAGCACCAAAGAGATGCAGTTCCATGTCCGGCAACTGGCGGCCCACTTCAATCAAAATATCGATGCCCTTGTGCTGGATGTCAAAACGGCCCAAAAATATGAGTTTTGGCTTTCCCAAAGGAGGTGACCACGGGAGGGTTTGAAGGCTATCGGAATCAATTGCATTTGGAATACAGAGATAGCGCCTAAGGCCGGTACGAAGGAACGGATTTCTCCTTCTTCGCCTTCTGCGACGGCGGAGATGCCGGCCGCTCCCCGCAGGCGCGGCTTCTCGAAAAGGAAACTATGGATAGCTTTCTTAAGATAGCTCCGGGCGAGAATCTGGGGCGCAAAGCCACCGTGAGGTGTCACGACGTACGGAATCCGGGCCTCTCGTAACAGCGATGCAAGCAGCGCCTGATAAGGCAGGAATACCGAATGCATATGCACGATATCGGGTGAGTCTCTTAAGAGAGAGCGAATTGCCTTTTTGTATCGCCAGATAGAGTGCGCAATGACAACAAAGTTCACGCCGGTTCGTCGACTGAAGGCCAATGCTGCATCATCGGGAGCCGCGGGGACCAGAAGATAGACCTCGTCACCGGCTTTTTGTTGCTCTTCCGCCAACGCGTAGATCAACGTATTCACGCCGTTCACACTAACTCGGCTGGAAGATGCACCTACATGCCAGATCTTCATAAGGCACGCGTTAGTTGCAAATTGAGTGCCAAAACAATATTTGATCTGAGACAACTCTGCGAACGGCTTTCCGATAACTGTTCGGTTTGGTCTATATCTGACAGCAGACCAGTCTGACAACAAACCGGTCTGACACCAAATCAGCAGGCGTCACGCGGACGGAATCAGGGAATCAGAACGAAGCTAATGGCTGACTTACCCACTCGACCTTACCCACTCATGGACGCGAGAAACTCGCTGTTTGTGCGAGTCTTCGCAAGCTTGTCGAGCAGAAGCTCCATGGTTTCCACCGGCGACAGCGGATTCAGCACTCGCCGCAGAATGTACACGCGATTCAGTTCGTCGCGCGGCATCAGCAGTTCTTCCTTGCGGGTGCCGCTCTTGTTGATATCGATGGCCGGGAACACGCGCTTGTCGATCAGCTTGCGGTCGAGATGGATTTCCATGTTGCCGGTGCCCTTGAACTCTTCGAAGATCACGTCGTCCATGCGGCTGCCGGTGTCGACCAGCGCCGTCGCGATGATCGTCAGCGACCCGCCTTCTTCGATATTGCGCGCCGCGCCGAAGAACCGCTTCGGACGCTGCAGCGCGTTCGAATCCACGCCGCCCGAAAGCACCTTGCCCGACGGCGGCACGATCGTGTTGTAGGCGCGCGCCA
Source organism: Terriglobia bacterium (assembly GCA_963718155.1). Classification (GTDB taxonomy): domain Bacteria; phylum Acidobacteriota; class Terriglobia; order Bryobacterales; family Bryobacteraceae; genus BOG-234. Next base: position 261,770 of record CAVQYP010000018.1, read on the forward strand.
GACGCGTGATCGAATCGAGCAGAATCACCACGTCTTTCTTGTGCTCGACCAGCCGCTTCGCCTTCTCGATCACCATTTCGGCGACCTGTACGTGACGCGTCGCCGGCTCATCGAAGGTCGAGCTGATGACCTCGCCGCGCACCGAGCGCTGCATGTCCGTGACTTCTTCCGGACGTTCGTCGATCAGCAGCACGATCAGCGTGACTTCCGGATGATTGGTCGTGATCGAATTCGCGATGTTCTGCAGCAGCATCGTTTTGCCGGTGCGCGGCGGAGCGACGATCAGCCCGCGCTGGCCCTTGCCGATCGGCGTCACCAGATCCATGACGCGTCCGGAGAAGTTATCGCTTGAACGGTTTCCAGCTTCAGCCGCTTATCCGGATAGAGCGGCGTCAGGTTGTCGAAGAAGATCTTGTTGCGGGCTTCCTCGGGCGGCTCGAAATTGATCGCGTCGACTTTGATCAGCGCGAAGTAACGCTCGCCTTCCTTGGGCGGACGAATCTGTCCCGACACCGTGTCGCCGGTGCGCAGATCGAAGCGGCGGATCTGCGAAGGCGAGACGTAAACGTCGTCCGGGCCGGGCAGATAGTTGTATTCGGGAGCGCGCAGGAATCCGAAGCCATCGGGCAGGCATTCGAGAACGCCTTCCGAGAAGATCAGACCGCTCTTCTCGGCCTGCGTCTGCAGGATTTTGAAAATGAGCTCCTGCTTGCGAAGACCGGCGGCGTTCAGAACGCCCATGTCCTTCGCCACCTGATTCAGGTTCTGGATGCTCATGTCCTTGAGCTCGACAAGGTCGAGCGTAGGAGCCGAACCCGGTTTCCCCTGCTGCTGCTTCCTCCGCTGCTGGCCGGGATGACCCTGCGGACCCTGGTGCTGCTGATGCCCGCCGCCGCCCTGCTGTGGCGGACGGTTCTGCTGCTGAGGTTGTGCGCCGTTCTGTCCGTGTTCCGCTACAGGTTCGACCTGGACGGGGGCCGCCGCAGTCTCGCCGCCTGGGTTTACCGGGGCAGCGCTGACTGGAGCCGCGCTGACTGGTGCCGAGCTGACTGGTGCTGAGCTTACTGTCGAAGAGCTGACGGGCGTCGCACTGACCGGCGCCGAGTTTGCGGGAGCCGGGTTTACCGGAGCAGCCGGAGCGGGCGGCAACGTCTGGACCTCAGTGTGGGAGGCGGGAGCGCCATCTGCGGTCCCGGCGTCGTTCTTTTCCGCATGCCTCTCCGGCTGTTTTTCGGTTTGTCGCGGGGGCCGTTCGCCCCGTGGAGCACGCGCGTGCCGTTCATGATGGATCGGCCGCGACGGGGCCGCCGATTCCTCCCCTTTGTCGGGCCCCTTATCGGGTGGTCTCTCGGACGAAGCTTCCCGGGCGGGACGTTCGACCGTCTTCTCCTGAGCCGGAGGCTCCTGAGGCGGTGTGTCTGTTAGTGGTGTGTTTTCGTTATCGCTTGCCAAATTTCCCTCACTCCCCGGCCAGTGATGGCCGAGAACGGCAGCGGCTCGGCATGTTGCCGGATGGCCTTCAGTCCGCGCTGCTGCTCTGCCTGATTGAGTTTGTCGATCTTGGATGCCACGACGATGTACGGATGATTATTCGCCTCGAGCCACATTTTGAGATCGAGGTCCTTATCCATCCATCCACGGCGCGCGTCCAGGATCAAGAATGAAAGTCTTAGAGTGGTTCTCTCCCGTAAATAATGTTCAATGAGCTTTGCCCACTCGCCCTTTGCGGCAAGGGGCGCCCGTGCGTATCCATACCCGGGAAGGTCGACAAAATAGAAATTGTTGTCTATTCGATAGAAATTAATCGACTGCGTACGACCGGGTGTACTGCTGGTGAACGCCAGCCCGCGTTTCCCTGTGAGCGCATTAATCAGGCTGGATTTTCCGACGTTGCTTCTTCCCAGGAAAGCGACTTCCGGCAGCCCGTCGGAAGGGAACTGCTCGGGACTACCTGCACTGTTGATGAATTCCGCTAACAAGTTTACTACACCGGAGGGAAGGGTGGAAGCAAGGGGGTTAAACATCAGTATAACAAGGTCTCGACTTCGGGTCGGGCTGATATCATCGCTTACGTAAAGGCCTGGGTAGAGGATTGATGCGTCCGATCGTCGTCGCGATACTTCTGGCTCGATGTTTGTCCGCTCAAACCGGGCCGCAGGTCCGCGACGCAGTTGTGCGCGCGCTGCCGGCGCTGGAGCGTTCGGCGTCCGCTTTCGTCTCAAAACGAGCCTGCGTTTCCTGCCACCACAACATCCTTCCGATTCTGATGCTGCACGTCGCTCGCGACCGGGGACTTGCGGTCGATTCCGCGTTGCTTTCCGCAGTCGAACAAAAGACATTCCACACGCTGCGAGGCCCGGCGGCGCTTGACGACGCGATCCGGGCCGTCACACTCGACGATCCGACGCCCGACGATAGTTTCCTCCTCATGGCCGCGCACGCCGCCGGCCTGCCGCCGGACCTCATCACTTCTGTTTATGCGCGGCGCCTGGCCGCGTGGCAGCGCGACGGGCACTGGGTCACCTCCGATTTCCGGCCGCCGCATTCGAGCAGCCTCTTTACCGCAACAGCAAGCGCGGTTCGGGCTATTCGTTTGTATATGCCGGAAGAATTGAGTGCCGAGCGTGATGCCGTCCTGCTGCGCGCGCGTCGGTGGTTGTCGGACACTCGGCCGGCGTCGACTGAAGACGCGTCGTTCCGCCTGATGGGTCTGGTCTGGGCTGCGGCTTCGCCGGAGAAGATCGCCGCCGCGCGTCGCGATCTTACTGCTTTGCACGCGCCATCCGGCGGCTGGCCGGAGATACCGGGCTATCCGCCTGACGCCTACTCCACCGGCGAGGCGCTTTATGCCCTGCACGAATCCGGGACGCCCGTGACGGACCCGGTCTGGCGAATGGGTTCGTTTTTTCTGACCTCGACACAGGCGAAGGACGGAACCTGGCGCGTTCATACCCGCATGATCTCGCCGGCGCAAGTCAGTCCTCAATATTTTTCGACCGGATTTCCGTATGGGAAGGATGAGTATTTGTCGTATGCGGGGAGTGTCTGGGCGGTGATGGCGCTTCTCGATGCCATGCCCGTGCGGAAGTTATCGCTTGCTGACGCGCGCGGCTTGGTAGCTTCTTCGGATACATCATGGGTTCGTACCGCCCTCTTTGGAAGCCCACAGCAGCTTTCCGCACTGCTCGATTCCGGCCTGGACCCGAACAGCGCCACCGCCAAAGGCACGACTTTGCTGATGATGGCCGCGCCGGATGCCGACAAGGTCAAACTTCTGCTGGCGCGCGGCGTCACACCGGGCATCGAAGCCCTCACGATTGCCGCCGCTTATCGCAACAGCGCGCCCGCAATCCGCTCGCTGCTGGATGCGAACATTGACCCGAATCCGCCCGAAGGCGCCCGGGTCAAAAAGCTCCCGCTAACGTTCGCCGCGATGACCGGCGATCTCGAAAACGTCAAACTCCTGCTGGCTCATGGCGCCGATCCCACGGACGCCCTCGCCCCCGCCGTTACCTTCGGCTACCCGGATATTGTCAAAGCTCTGATCGCTGCCGGAGCTTCAGCCAAAGGAAGCGAAAGCTCGGGGATCAATCTGCTTCACTGGGCGGTAATCACGAACCATCCCGAGGTGATCCCGGCGCTGGTTGAAGCCGGTGTACCGGTGAACGCGACCGACAATTTCGGGTATACGCCCCTGATGTACGCGGCCACCATCGACTTCGGCAACGCAGGTTCTGCTGCGGCCCTGCTGAAGGCCGGCGCCGATCCGAAGATTCCCAACGACGAAGGCCGCACAGCACGCGAGCAGGCGCGCTATTACCACCACGGCCTGCTGGAGAAATCCCTTCACTGAGCCGCGGTCTTCTTCGCGGGCGGAACGAACTTCGACCAGTCGCGTACCTGTCCCGGGCGCCGGTCGTCCGCGTTAAACATCCATCCTGGATATTCCGGCGTCAACTTACTCGCGGCGTCCAGTTCGCTCAAGTCCTGAGCGTCCAGCTTCACATCTACCGAGCCGAGATTGTCCTTCAGCTGAGTCGTATTCTTCGCGCCAATGATCACACTGGTGACGGATGGCTGATGCAACAGCCAGGCCTGTGCCACCTGAGCGACGGTAGCTCCGCGCCGATGTCCCACCGCGGCCAGAACATCGACGATGCCATACGCCTTCTCCAGATCGATCGGCGGGAAGTTAAACTTCGTGCGCCGCGCGTTATCGTCGCTCGCACCCATGCGGGTAAACTTGCCCGTAAGAAAGCCCCCGGCCAGCGGACTCCAAACCAGCAGCCCCACATTCTGATCCGTGATTGCCGGAATGATCTCGCGCTCCATTTCGCGTCCCGCCAGCGAATAGTAAGCCTGCAGGGTAATGAACTTTTCCAGATGCCCGGCGGCCGATATCCCGAGCGACTTCATAATTTGCCACGCCGCCAGATTCGAACAGCCGATATATCGCACCTTGCCCTGCCGCACCAGATCGGTCAGCGCGCCCAGCGTCTCTTCGAGAGGTGTCAGTTTGTCGAATCCATGAATCTGATAGAGGTCGATGTAATCCGTGCCGAGCCGCTCGAGACTCGCCTCGGCCTCGCGCATGATGTGCAGGCGGGACAGACCGACTTCGTTCGCACCCGACCCCATACGCCCGAACACCTTCGTCGCAATCACAACGTCCTTGCGCCGCGATCCCAGCGCCTTGCCGAGTATGGTTTCCGACTCGCCGCGCGCATACACATTGGCGGTGTCGATGAAGTTTACGCCCGCATCGAGCGAATTATCCACCAGCGCTTCGGCGTCATGCTGTTGTAATCCGCCGATCGCTTCAAAGAACGTGCCCGCGCCGCCGAAGGTCATCGCCCCGAGGCAGATGCGCGAAACGAAAACGCCCGTATTTCCGAGTTGTCGATATTCCACGATCTCTATTTTATGTGTGGACAGCGGCAGATGGTGGCAAAGATCGAATTTCGGAATTTGCGTCTTTAGCCGGCGATGTGGCGAAGTTCCGAGAAGTCAAGAAGCACTACAGAGTCACACCTGCCTCACAGCAGTCGAGGTGATAAGAATTGAGTGACCGGATGTTGGCGGGAAACTCAGTCGAGGTCGCGCGTAACCAAAATACCGGTGGCATCGAACGCGCCGCCCGAACCGAATCCCTGCCAGACATTCACGGCACCGAGCTGTCGCGCGAGCACGAACGGGACCGGAATGGTGTAGTCGAAGGAGCCGGAAGCCCCACCCCCCGAAAGCTGAATGTACGCTGTGGCTTTGCTGGTTGCGGTATCAAAAGTAAGGATGGCCTGCACCAGGAAAACCTGATCGCGGGGGAATGAGCCAAACTCGACATTGTCGTCGATGCGGACGCGACCATCCGGCATGAAATCCATGTGCATAATCCATGCAAGTTCCTGATTCTGCGCGGCCTGCTCGAAGCTGATGGTTGCGATGCCGCTGGCGTTCGCGGATGGCATAAACAGGCTGGCGGAAAAGTTGTAGACACCGTCGAAGAAGAATTGCGAAAAGATGCCCCGGAATGAAGCTATCGGAGCGGAGGCTGTATTTTGCCGAACGATCTGAATCCATTTTTGGGGCGGACCTGCGGGCGCTGGTGTCACAAGAACTGTTCTGGGCGGGGAGACTTCCGCGGTGCCGACCGCCTGGATGGAAGAGGGCGGCTCACCATATGGTGTAGGACTGAAATCGGACTGGAACAGGACAGCAGGAATCTGAAGAAAAACAATCTTGCCGAGCAATTGGATGCTGTAGCTAACGCGGTAAATCCAGGCGTCGGAATCGCGAACGGCCACATCGACCGCAAGCCCGGTCCAGAGGTTATTGACCGGCGCATGTGAAAAGGCGTCTCTGCCGTTGGCGTAGTGGTTGGGCCGCCAGACGTCTACTGCAAAACCGGCGTTGATCGACTGGTTTTCATCGAAGATTGAGCTCAGGCCGGCAAAAGGAGCGAGTTGCTCGACCTGAAAGGCGATGGAATACTGGACGCCTTCGGTGCCCGCAGGAAGGGGAATGCCATGCGTAGCAATTGCATAATGCACAGGGTCGAGAACAGCAGGTTGGAGTATCAGGGTTTCGCGAAGCCAATCCGAGGCAGTAATTCCCTCGAGATTGACCATTGCAACGCCAGAGAGAGTCAAGAGCCACTTCTGGTCATGGATGTTGGATGGTGGGATTTCGTGCGTAGCCAGCGCAGCGGGCGTGATGAGCCAATTCTGGCCGGCGAAGTTGGTAATGACCGGACTAGACATGCAGGTGCTTCTCCCCCGTCTCAAGAGTCTATGTCAATACAACCAGCGCTGTCTGTGTAATTCGAGCTTGAGAATCCACCCGTATTCGAACGTCTCATGCCTTCAAGTGGTCGGCCACCCTCAGGGCTCCTGCGTTAAAAGCCTTACTCGCTCCGAGCCGGCTCCCAGGCCCTGGGCGATTGCAAGCGCCGATACCAGCGCGGTTTCCTGGGAGTCGTACGGCCGCGTGTAACCGCCGGCAAACCAGACGCGGTCTTCGCCCTGCAGACTCAGCAGCGCCGTTTGAGCCGAAAGAGTGGCCGGCGTTGGAAACATATGCCGGAAATGAGCCTCCGCGAGGATTTGCTCCGGCTGCACCAGGCGATGCGTATCCCAACTTTTCCATACCCTGGCCGACGTCTCCTGCGGCACGGAGTTGATTACGTCCCCCATCCACATCGAGGCTTCGCAAAAGCCGCCGTGAATCCCGGAATTCAGGAAAGACCAGACCTTCGAATCAGGGGACGCATAAAGGGGGTCCATGTGCAGCGCAAGCCGGGCGTCCCGAAATGCGATGTTCTCCAGCGCCGCCCTCTGCGCCGACATACCTTGCATGTTTTGAAGCAATTTGAGTGTCGGTGGACCGGATGAGGCAAACACCACCTGATCCACGGTCGCTCCCCGCCCATCGGCGCATGCGATCTGAAACCCTCCGGCGGCATTACGCACGACCGACGTGACATGAGCCCCGGTCAGGATCTGGCTCGTCGAAATCTGCCCGAGCATAACGAGCAGAGGCGCCGCCATCCCCTGATTCAGGACGTAGTAAAGCAACGGATCTGTAATCTTATCGGGCAGGGCCTTCGCGGCGAAAATCATGGCGGCACGCGCCGACATTTCCCGGGCGTCGTCGATTCGCCCTGAAAAAATCGATGCGGCCCAGGGTAGTATCATCCCCTCCCACTGGTCGCTGGTCAGCCCCAACGTGGGAAGCCAGTCTTCGAGGGTCACCGCCCAACTGGCATCATCGTCCTCGCGCTGCTTCGCCGCCTTGAAAGCGACATCGAACGCCTGTATCCCTGACTTATTCCAGGAAGCCAGCGCAGGCCAGATTCGTCCCGGAAGAATCGGCGACACAAACAGAGGCTGCAGATTGCCGAAGGCAGCCAAAGTTATCGAAGCCGGAAAGGTATGAACGCCTGACGGATAGAGACCAAGTAGTTCGAGGAGCTTGACGTAAGTCGGATAGAGTTTCGGGTGAAAGAACTGCGCGCCCAGATCGACCGGGAACGTGTAGCCGTCCAGACTTACTGGAACGCTGCGAACATTTCCCCCAGGAAAGTCGCGTGCCTCGAACAAAACAACGTCACACTGACTGTCAAGAAGCCAGGCGAGCGAAATACCGGCCATGCCCCCGCCGATAATCCCTATCCTCGGCTTGAGTGAGGTCGCGGAGGCGGCCAAGGGAAAACTCGCCGCAGCCGCAAGACCGCGCATCACCGCGCGCCGGCTCAAACCACTGGCGGGGGACATTTCAGCCACTTCACACTCCTCGGTCTTTTTGGGCATCACTCATTTGATCACGCGACCGCGGTCCGTGCGGGTCACGGATTCTCCTGAATATTGACCTCCCGAGGCCTCCTGAGAGATAGGGCGCCGGTCACCGTAGATACAATCAGACTCATCTTGCGAGCGGGCCGAGCTTAATATTGGGACCTTTCCGCTATTTTGCGGCGGACGGACTCGGGATGGTCGATTGCCGCGTGCCTCGGGAACTGCCGACATTCTGTTTCTCGCAGGTGTCAGGCGCATGTCACTCGCGAAAAAGTGTACAAAACGGGCGCATCAAATTGCAGCAACCTCACAAAGTCGCGCTACGATTGGCTATTGCATGGAATAAAATATCGCGAGTCTGTTTCGCGTGTGCGTTTTGGTTGCGCCGCCTTGTGAGCGGGGCTTCTCTGTAGACGAACCGGATGCCATGAATCCCGATCCGGGCGCCGCCAAGCGCGTTTGCCGATCCCGGCGGCACACGCCGGGTTGATTCATCAATTTATTGCGCAGGTCGGATCAGGTTTGAGAATAGTTTATCGGGTATTCGTATCACTCCTCATTGAATCGGACGCTTGCTGATGCTGCCGGCGCCGAACCGCTGTAAGAGATTTTCCGGATGAACACGGAGGTGCGCATCATGACACGGAACGGGGGGATACGCGACGCGGAGTTGTGGCCTTTGCTGGACCTTGCGCGGCGCGTAGGAAGCGATCCTTTGCTTACGCAGGCCAGCACAGGAAATATCTCGATCAAACGGGATGGCGTTCTGTGGATCAAAGCCTCCGGCCGCTGGATGGCCGATGCGGCTTCGGGCGACATTCTTATTCCTTTGGACTTAACCCGGCTTCTGACCCAATGCTTACGGCGGCAGGTGGATCCCGCCGACTGCTATCAGGGCGCATCCACGGAAACAGCGCTCCACGCGGTGTTACCGCACCGCATTGTTCTGCATGTGCATTGTGTCAATACCATAACCTGGGCTGTCCGGTGTGACGGAGCCGTAAGACTCGAGGAACTCCTGCAGGGCCTTTCCTGGCGGTGGGTTCCGTATGTGGCGTCCGGCTTGCCGCTGTCACATGCTATCGAGCGCGCTCTTTACACCGATCCGGAGACGAATGTATTCATACTCGGCAACCACGGTCTCGTCGTCTGCGGAAATGAGCCGGAAGCCGTCGAGCAGTTGTTGAACGAAGTAATCAGCCGCGTCTCTGTTCCTCCCCGCGGATCGCGCGCGCACGACCATGTCGAGCTTCGAGCGATGTCTCGCAGCTCCGGCTGGGGGTGCCGCAAGATGAGCACATCCATACGCTGGGGACCGATCCGATTTCGATGTGCATCCTTGCCGGAGGAATTCTCTATCCTTGCCAGGCGATTTTCTCCGACATCTCGGTGCGCAATCCTTTCCTCCCGACTTCTGACCTTGAGTCCTTCTGTGACCCTGAAGCTCTATGCTCCGATCAGCCGTTCAGGATTTTTGAGGGACGTGGGGTTCTTGTCAGCGAAGACGATTTCCTCCGCGGCGCTTGCAATGCTCTGCGGACTTGCTGAGGTGCTGCAGCGTCTGCATGCGTCGGCGCCCGTCCGTTACCTCACAGAACACGAAATTGGGGCGATTCCCCGCGAGACCGTGCACCGCTATCGCGAACTTGCGAGCGTCCGATTATCGTCCGCGCGGTAAAGCCGGCTGTTACTGCGCGGCGCATGCCACAACAATCGTCGTGAGATCCGAAGGCCGCCAGATCTTCGTTATCGTGATATATTCGGCGAAAAAGGAAACAGCCAATGGACCCAACCAGACCCAAACTGCCAGTCGAAGCCATTCAGCTCTATAACCGCTTTATCCACGGCGAGATCGGACGCCGCGATTTTATGGATGGCGTGAAGCGCTTTGCCATCGGCGGCCTTGCCGTCGTCGACGATTGTCGAGGCTCTGATGCCGAACTACGCTCTGGGCCAGCAGGTGGCGCCGACCGACAACCGGATCAAAGCCACGTATGAGACTGTTCCTTCACCGCAGGGGAACGGAAGCATCAAGGGCTATCTCGTCCGGCCGGTCAGCGCCGACACAAGAGAGGCGATGCCTTCGAAACTGCCGGGCATTATTGTCGTCCACGAAAACCGAGGGCTGAATCCTCATATCGAAGACATCGCGCGGCGGTTCGCGCTGGCGAACTTCATGGCGTTTGCGCCGGACGGACTCACGTCTGTCGGCGGCTTTCCGGGCGACGACTACAAGGGCGGCCAGTTGTTCGCCAAGGTCGACCGCGGAAAAATGACCGAAGATATGGTGGCATCCGCGAAGTGGCTGAAAGCGCGGCCCGACTGCACGGGCAAGATCGGCGCCACCGGCTTCTGCTACGGAGGCGGTATCGCCAATACCCTTGCGTTCCGGCTCGGGCCGGACATTGGGGCCGCAGTCCCGTTCTACGGCGCGGTTCCCGGGAAAGACGACATCCCGAAAATCAAGGCGGCGATTCTGGTCCATCACGGCGCGCTCGACACGCGGCTGGCGGGGACGTGGCCGGCCTACGATGCGGCGCTTCACGGCAATCAACGTTCCTCACGAGGGGTACATTTATCCCGGCGCCGTTCACGGATTCAACTGCGACGCGACGCCGGAGCGCTACAACAAAGCCGCCGCCGACCTCGCCTGGCAGCGCACCATCGACTGGTTCAACAAATACGTCCGGACTGCCTGAAGCGCAGCCGGCGTTTTGGGGGCGGAATGCCGCTACAGAACCGAGTCGATCCCTTCGGCGAACTTTTTCGCACGTCGGCTCGCGGAACGATGATGGGCAACAGAGGCGGCGCGCTGCACAACAGCGATCGCGAAATCGTTCGCCGTTTCAAGAGCAGGCGGTGGATCACCTGCGTTCTGCAATTCCGCGGGCGACACCGGATCGTCATGTCCGAGAGGCGCTACACGGAGTTGTTTTTCCTCGACGAAGCAGTGGCTTTCGCCGCCGGACACAGACCGTGCGCCGAGTGCAGGCGGGAACGGTTTAATGCTTTCAGGCATTCCTGGCGGCGATCGAGCGGTCAGGATCATCTTCCGATGGCCGACGAAATGGACCTCGAACTACACCGGGCGCGAATCGATCGTCAAAGGAGAAAAGTCACATACGAGGCGGCACTCGACTCATTGCCCGACGGGTGCTTCGTGCGGATCGATGGAAGCGCTTATCTCGTCTGGAACAGCGGCCTTCTTGCTTTGGACACCCGACGGCTACACCAGAATTGACGGCCGCGGTAGGGATCGGATGGCAACGGTGCTGACGCCCGAGCCCATCGTGGGCTGCTTGCGATATGGTTACACGCCGGAGATTCACGATTCCTGGCGGTCGCTCTAAGGGCGGCGACCAACTGTCTTGGTCGAAGAACTGAATCGCTGCGGCGACCGTGGACGTGTGGGTCTCCACGCGCTTCGTTCCCGTACCGTCGGTGCAATATGCCTTTGCCTCTTTAGCGCCCCCAGTCCCGCATTCCGATAAAAAATCGTAGTGACCCACGCCAGGTAACACCTTCAATCGAGCGCCGGGAACGAGACGCGCCAGGAGTTCGCCGTTGGTTTCAGGCGGAGCGATCGGATCGGTCGAGCCCAGCACGATCTCGACGGGAATGCTTATACGCTTTCAGGCTCGCGAAATCGAGCGCCTGAATGAGCGCGGGTGCGACCAGAAATGCGGCCCTGATACGTGGATCGCGGAAATCGTTGTGCTCGCGGGCCTTCAGGTCGTGCATCTCCGGACGTACGAGCACCTCGGTCTGTTGATGAAAATCGAGCGGAAACTCCAGTTGCGGATTGCAGATCGCATCGCGTGAAGGACCGTTACAGAACCTGATGAACTGATCGAAATTCGTGCGCGCCCCGGCTTCAAGAGCGCCCGGTAAACCCGCCCAACGAGAAGCCCGCAACGCCGATACGCCTCGCATCGATATGCGAAGCGAGCATCGGGTCCGCGAGCAGGAAATCGAGCGCCGCTTTCAAGTCGACCGGCCCGCTCCCAGGGCGCGTAGGCGCCCTCGGGTGTGACGCCGTCAATACCGTTGGTGCCAGGATGATCGACGGCCGCGACGATAAACCCATGCCGCGCCAGCGGCGCTCCGAGCCAGGTCAACTGCCGCGCAGTGCCGCCGAAACCGTGCGAAGCGAGGATGAGCGGATGGCGTGTTGCATCGGCAAATGGGGCGCGGGCGGCAACGCGCCCGGCGATGAAAATCGGACTGGCCGCGGGGCCGATATCGAGCTCACGTTCCGTGCCGGCGGCCGGATACCAGATCGTGATACGGAGCGTGCCGTTCCCATGATTGCGAACGGCGGCGCTGGAGGTCGATGTTGTGCGCTGCTCTTCACCTGCGGCGTACGATGCCGCGCCTGCCGGTAAGACCAGGCTCAGGGCGATGATTGCGGCGAGGCCTTTGGCAAACATTGAGAAAGTGAGAACTCCGTATGGCGCGCCCAGGCGCTTCGCTCATCCTATGCCTATCGTACGCGAACTATTTTACGAGGTACGCCTGAGAAACATGGACAGATCCAGGTAAACCACCGGCCAGATTGCTCGAAGCCGCAAGGCTACTGGCCCTTGAACTCTATCGCGAGCACAAGGTCTCCCTGGGACGTGCCGCGAAGAGCGGGCGCGGCGCGGAGAAAACTGTGCGCCTCCTTATTGCCGGTCAATAGCCATTCTTGAAAGAGGCGCAAAACGCTACCGATTTCCCGATCTGCGTTCCGCGTATCGAACCTCGTGGAACAAGGAACGTTACGATCGCCAACTACCTGACCAGAGCCTGGAACGGCTCGGACTCGCGAAGCTATGAATCCCACAAGCGCCTGAACAAACGGGGTGCTGAAAGCCTTTTAAAGAACACTCCCTCGTGATCATGGCTCGGCACGGCGTGTGTTGATTTGGAAGGACTGGCCGAACCGCGCGCGTGAGCGAGCGTTAACGCAAACGCGCTTTACAGAATCCGCTAATGCCGTTTCGCAGCCTTCTTCTCGACATGACCATCGATCCACGAAATAATCAGGTCGGCAAGCTGCAGATTGTTCTTGTCCTGCATCAGCATGTGGCTGTTCCCCTTGATCCCCATCTCGGGCAGCGACATCATCTTTGCATCGCCACCCGCGGCCGTCACCTGTTTCACGAATTGATTGCAGGAATCGAAGGACGCCGGCCACGAATTGATCCCGTTGGGCGAGTCTCCCAGGTGATCGCCGAACATCACCAGGATCGGAATCTTCGCCAGCGTGGAAATCTGCGTGGTCGAAAGATTGGTCACGCAGGGCATCTCGATTGAAATAATTCCCCGCGTGCCGGATGGATCGATCAGCGCGGCCTGCTCCGGAAAGAAACCCGACTCGGAATGCCCCATCAGAACCGCACCCTTCAGCTTCACCGCCAGAGCCGCCATGTTGGTCCACGTCGGATTGGGGTTGGGTAGAGTCGCGTTGAGGTCCGGAATCATCTGCTTGTAGAGCTCGTCGACGGCCTCGATCGGAAACTGCTCGTCCTTGAACGGAGTCGCCGTACTTGGGCCCGAAGCGGAACACGGTCCACGCAACCTGCCGGCTCGCAGCCAGCACAGCCGGAAGCGCGCTCGGTGGAAGCGTGCCCGCCTTAACCGCGCTGAACGTCGAAGGGTCGAAGCCCGATCGCGCGCGCGACACCTGGTCCGCCAGATATACGGGCCGTCCCTTTCTCACGAAGTATTCGTTCCAGCCCATGCGGCCGTCCGGCGTGGTCTCCCACGTCTTGCTGCTCAGGCAGCATCCGTGCACCATAACCACAGGCACATGACGTTCGCCATTTTCCGGAATCTGATACTGCACGTACATCTGGTTGACGGTGATCTCGCCTCCGCCGAATCCGCCGCCGCGTCCGGCCGGCGCATTAGCCGGAGGAGGTGGAGGAGCAGGCAATGCTTTGGTCTCCCCGCCGACGAAGAAACTTCCCTGTTCCTGCAGAACGAGAGGTTTCGATTGCCGTTGCCCCGCGGCGCTTGCGGCGAGCATATTAATCGCCAGTGTCCCGCAACGAGTTTTCATCACCAGATTATAGTTGAAACCGCGAATGAACACCTGCAGACGCTTAGGCCCGGGCTGAGTCTACAATGGTGCACGATGTCAACGCTTCCTGAACGAACCCTGACTCGTCGCCAGGCCCTCCAGACGATAGCAGCCGGCGCCGCAGCCGCTACTCTCCCGCGCAGCCTCTCAGCACAGGGGCCTGCTTCTCAAGGTCCAACCTTTCCGAAAGGCGCCATCATTCGGGCGATCCTGAGAGACTACCAGCCCGAGGAGCTCGCAATGGGAGCCACGCTCTTCCATGAGCACCTGCAAGTCTCGCCCGATTTTTCGGAGAAATTCGCCGCTGCTGCCGCGGCCGTGCGTGCCGCCAACGGTCTGCCGCCGGCCCCGGCGCGCGGCGGCAGAGGGGGCGGTCCACCGGTCCCGGACAATATGCGCAGTGTCGATCTGATGAGCGCCGAGGTCACCAAAGCGAAAGAAGCCGGCGTGGCTTGCATGGTCGATGCCGGGCACCCCGATATGGGGCGCGATATCAACTTCATTCGCCAGGTCTCGATGAAGTCCGGTCTTCCGATCGTCGCGGGCGGAGGCTTCTACTCACAGCCGTTCTATCCGAAAGAGATCTCGACGATGAGCGAGGAGCAGATCGTCAAAGCGCTCATCAAGCAAGCCGAGGATGACATGCTCGGCGTGTTCGGCGAAATCGGTTCGTGGGACGAGATCACCGCCGATGAGCGCAAGGTGTTCCGCGCCATCGGCAAAGCACACCTCGCGACAAATCTTTCGATCTTCACCCATACCGGAATCCCCGGCAAATCGGCGCTCGAGCAGCTCGACATTCTCGAAGACGCGGGCGTGAAACCCGACCGCATCGTCATCGGACACCTCGGCAATCTGGTGGACCCGAACGTTTATGTGCAGAAAACCATCTGCCGCCGCGGCGCTTTCGTGGGTTTCGACCGGCAGGGAGGAGCCAATGACGCGCAGCAGGTTCCGATGGTGATGGCCCTCATCGAAGCCGGTTTTGCGGACCACCTGATGTTCTCCGCCGACGCCTTCAACGGCTACGCCAAAACTCTGACGGTCTTCCTCCCGAAGCTGAAAGCGGCCGGCGTGAGCGATGACGTCTTGCATCGAATCACAGTAGACAATCCGCGCCGGTTCCTCGCCTTCGTTCCGAAGCGGCCTCGCAAAAAGTAAACCGTTACCGCTCCGCGGCTCTGGCCATGGCGGGCGAGTAGCGATCACCGACCGCCATTGAAGCCAGGCCATCCAGCGCCGCCATGTCTTCTTCTGTAAGGCGCACGTTGACGGCGCCGAGATTGTCATCCAGATACGAGCGTCGTTTTGTTCCCGGAATGGGAACGGCGTCGGGCGCGACAGCGAGGATCCAGGCCAGCGCCACCTGCGCCGGCGTTGCTTCATGGTTTTTTGCGACCGCCTTAACGGCATGCACCAGCTTCTGGTTCGCCGCCAGATGCTCATCGTCAAATCGCGGCAGGTTGCGCCGGAGATCGCCTGCGCCGAATGCGGCGGTGGATTGGATCGCCCCGGTCAGATATCCGCGCCCCAGAGGACTGAACGGTACCAGGCCGATGCCGAACTCGCGCATCGCCGGCAGGATCGACTCCTCAATCCCCCGCTCCCACAGCGAATACTCGCTCTGAACGGCGGTGATCGGATGTGTCTTATGAGCCCTTCGGATCGTTTCGGCTCCCACTTCCGAAAGACCCAGGAAGCGCACCTTGCCGGCGTGAACGAGCTGCTTCATCGCGCCAACTGTTTCTTCAATGGGAACCGCGGGATCCCTGCGGTGCAGATAATAGAGGTCGATTACCTCCACGCCAAGCCGCCGCAGTGAACCTTCAACCGCCCGATGAACATTCGCCGGCGAGCCGTCGAACTGTATCCCGGCCGGGCTTATCGCAATCCCGAATTTCGTCGCCAGCACCACTTCATCGCGCCGGCCGCGGATCGCCTTGCCGACCAGTTCTTCGTTGGTGTGCGGCCCGTAAACCTCGGCCGTGTCCAGCAGCGTCACGCCGCGATCCAGCGCGTCATGAATCGTGGCAATCGACTCGGCTTCGTCGCCGCCCTTTCCGTAGCCGTGAGTCATGCCCATGCAGCCCAGCCCGATGGCGCCCGCGGCCAGACCCTCGCTTCCGATCTTTTTCGTTTCCATATACCTGTACCTTATCGCGGAGTCGGAGATAATTGCACTGCCCCCGGGCTTCAGAACAAGGTGGCCTGCGGCGCGCAAGCAATCGGCTTTCTATGCGGTTGTAGTCGATCGACTCGCACTTTGCCGCGCCTTTCTCTTCAGACCCCTCTCGCGACGTTTAGGCGCTGCCGCGTCTGCCACAGATCGATGCAGAACTCATAGCCGTGTAATCTTTCTACGCGTTTAGTTCACGGGCAAAGGGCCGGCCCTGTTCCTGCAGAACATCGGATTGCCGGACACAAAGGTCTTATGCTGCTGGAAACGCCGCGCACACCGACTTAGTAATAAGAAGTTACACCATGCAGGGCGTGTCCCACGTGCCGAGCTGAACTGCCAAGTGCACGCACTGTATTCTGGTAGCTCTTCTCCAGGGCGCTCCCGGTAGAATCCTCCGCGTCCGAAATCGCGGAGACGGTATGGTTACCACCTTGGGCAAGCGCATCCTCTGTGGTGCTGCTGATGGCGATGACACCTTGCGCAGGGTGCCTTCCCGCATTGAACCACGCGATGTCTGTTGCCGGGAGCCCATCGAGACGCGAAATGGGAGCTGCTGGAAAGTTACTTGTAGTCATCTTTGTTGACAAGGGCCAGAGCTTCGATGAGATGAAAAGAGAATCATTCATGGGGCGACCCGGCTCGCCCAGATTGATGAGATTGCCCGGAGGGAGGGCGATCATGTCCTGGCATCGGTCGGCCCCGCATCCTCGCCCGCAGAGCATCGGATTCAGGTAAGAGGCATGCTTGTTCGGCGAAATCCACACGTTCGCGCCCGAGTCTTCAGCGCGAATGGTGATTGCCCGGGCGATTTGGCTGACATCGCAAACCGTATTTTCATGAGCGGCGGCGTACCAATAGGAGGCCTTCCATGTGGCGGAACCGAGCTCGCTTCCTGACGCACGTACGAGAACGGAGACGTGTTCTGCATCAAGCGGATGCCCATGGTCTCCGCAATCCTGCTTCCAGAGATGATAAAAGTGAATTTCAGCTGTCGAGTGGGAGGATAGCTGGTTTTTCACCGGGAAGACCTGCCCGTAAATGGTGCCATTCCCGGTCTTTACGATCGGCACGTTGAGGGCTGGCTGGAACTCCGCTGGGATATGAGAGCAATCTTCCTTTCCGATCCAAAAATGTGGGGCGAACTGCAGGAGTAAAGCCTGTTCCAGCGCGTCGCTAAGCCCATCCTCATCAGAATCCAGAAGTGGTGATCGAGTATCTGACGCCTGTGCAAACGCGAAGAAAAAGCCTGTGCAGGTCAGCAGAGCGGCCGAAAATGACAGCGCGCGCCAACACCCGCGCCGTTCAATAGAGGATTGCCGGAAAGAGGATTGCTGGAACACTTCCTCACCTTACTCCACTGCACCGTCCCGGAGCCAGGCAACGCCCTCACACCCTTCCGCGACGCCCATGAGTGGTCGCGGGCTCGGTCGCCAGAGCACAGTCGGAAGATGGGGCCCGGTCGAACCGAACCCTCAGAGGCAACTACGGGTTCCAAATCGACGGTCAACTTCTTGCTGGACCGGTTACGGGTCTGGTACACGGACTGGCGATGACGTTTTTTTGACAGTCAGGGCAGTCTGAATCAGATGGACTTCGTAACTGTGAAGGGCGCCCGCTTTTTCAGGACTGGAGGCCGTCTGGGAAGGATACCTACAAAATCAATGCGAATTGTACTGGAACGGCGACATCAACTACACTGACGGACAACCTCCGACAGAACCGGGACTGGTAATAGTGAGAAACGCCAAGGAGATCCACAGCGTGGTAATAGGGAACGCAGTCGGTAGCGTCGGGATCCAAGTCGAATAGTGGTTGTTCGCCAGTCCGATCCGCCTTCGCGATTGACCATAACGGTGCGCATAGTCTCTTCGGGCCGGTCTCGCACAGCAGCCGGAACACGGAGACTCAGGCGAGGCGCAGATCAACTTCTCCGAATTTTGATCGGCAACGCAACTGCCGTTGCGATTTCCCCGTCCTCCTACTCCGGCAACCGGACAGCTTCCGATGCGATCTCGAAATTGGGGATGCAACTCGCAGTAGATATGGCAACTAACGTTGTTGAGGAGTTCTGGCCGGAAATCCAGCGAAAGCTCATGCAAAAACGCCATGCTCCAGCTCAGGGGAGCCAGGACGGTTACCGCTAGAGAGGGAGGCAACTGCACGCCGGGCGTCCTGTGAGGTCGTATGCAATCTGCCCTGCCCGAACCATGCGTCAGATCGGGAATGTGGCCGATTTGAGCGGTTCGACTAGTTCCCTCTTTCCTGGACCAGGCGTGCCTTTATCGATTTGATGGGGCGTACTTCCGCTAAAAGCCGACAGCAAAAAACCGCAGAAGGGAATCACGGCAGTGATCGGTTTCTATCTCATGGCAATTTTGAGCACTTTCCGCCGCGGAACAAATCACGCAGCACTGTGGATCCAGGCTGTGGCCCGGATTGCCGCGGCCGGAGTTCTTGGGGCAAACTCGATCTTTGATGGAGTATCCATACCGGGTTTCTGACTCCGTATCTTCTGACCGGTAGCTGCGAGCAGTCCCGGGACGCTGTCGAGGACGCCGTGCTTAACAGGCTGCGGAAAAAGGAGCAGCAGTCGCCCCTTCCGGTCGCGGCTCGGAACGTGTGCGTTCACCTGGAAGGAATTGCCGGATCGCGCGCTTCAGCAAAACCTTGATGAAAGGCCCTTTTCAGCACACTGTTAAGTGCAACGGGGATGGATCGTTCGGAACTGCTGCATAAGACACGATTGACTGCCAGCTATACCCGCTTTGGTGCGTCTCATGAAGCTTCCGAACCCTGAGCGGAGGTGCTTCATCCTGCAATTGCTGGTTGGTATGGACACTGTGCTTTTTGGCCGCCTCTATTCCCGGAAACGGTCTTCAGTTCAGCGCGGTTGTCCAACCAGCTCGATCATAAAGCCGTTCAGATCGCGGAAGCGTAACCCGCGATCACCCTGCGCGGGAGTTGTCTCAACCTGAAACTTCTGCAGCTTTACGGCGACGGCCTTTCGATCAAAGCCGGCGACACGAAAGCTGAGTCGCTGGATGGCCGGTTTAGCGCCACCGGCGACCGGCTCCAGCACCAGTCGCGTGTTCACGATCTGAAACGCGATCTGCTCCGGTTTCTTCATGCTGGGAGGCCCGAAGAACTTTGCGTAGTGAGCGGAAGCTTTCTGCAAATCCGAAACCGCAAGAGCGATGTGATCCAGCCCCACCGCCGCCACCGCTGCGTCATCGGTGGTGATCCGGGTGGAGGGAATGATGGTTCTCGCCAACCCGCCGGGGACACCGAGCAACTGGAGGCGAATGCCATCCTCGTCGGTTGGCATGCCGAGGCGGCCAGTTCCCATGCTTATTCCGGCTTTTTCGACGGCGGCGCGCATCTCGTCCGGTTTGTAATTCTTCACCAGGGCGCAGAAGTGGTCGATTTTTGGAGTAGGGTCGGTCGCGGGTGTGCCGCCGAAGGCGATGTACGCGGTACCCATGCGGACGTAAAAGCGCGGCGGTGGATCGCGTTCCTGAAACAATTGAGGATCGAAGATCCTCCCGTACCATTCGGCCGAAGCCTTCTGGTCCGGCACAGTCATCCCGATATGTTCCAGACCGGTGGTCTGGAGTGGCAGCGGCCCCGGGCCGGTCTCTTCGGCCTGTCCAGGAAGGGCCCACATCAATGCCATGCCGGTCGCTGCGGCCAGCGCTTCACGCCGGCTCACATTTCCGATTGATTTCGTCATCTCAGATGTCGAGCTTGCCCGTGCTGTCCCCGAACGACTTCTGATCGATTCCCAGCT
Source organism: Terriglobia bacterium (assembly GCA_963718155.1). Lineage (GTDB taxonomy): Bacteria > Acidobacteriota > Terriglobia > Bryobacterales > Bryobacteraceae > BOG-234. Next base: position 281,593 of record CAVQYP010000018.1, read on the forward strand.
TGTCGAGAACGCTCAACAGAAGGTTGGACATGGGCGTATGCGGCGGGGTTACGATGTGGCGACCGCCCTGAAGCTTGCCGGATGCGCCGCCGGCGATCACAACAGGCAGTGGATCGTGATCGTGCTGATTGCCATTGCTCATGCTGCTGCCGTAGAGGATCACGGAATGATCGAGCAGCGTGCCATCGCCGTCTTTGGTCGCACTCATTTTCTCAAGGAAGTACGCCAGCAGGGTTGTGTGATAGCGATTGATCAGCGCGAACTTATCCATGGCGGCGCGGTTATTCGAATGATGCGACGCCACATGGAACCCGTCGCGCACGCCGCTTTGCGGATAGACGGCGCCACTGGTATCGCGGGCATACATCATAGTCGCGACGCGCGTGATGTTCGCCTGGAACGCGAGAATCTGCATGTCGAACATGATTTTGAAGTGGTCGTCGAACGCTTCGGGTATGCCCACCGGCGCATCGGGCACCTTCAGATCTTTCGGCGTCTGGTTCTCGGCCTTCTGGATGCGCCGCTCGATCTCGCGTACGTCGTCAAGGTAATCGGCCATGCGGGAGCGATCGGAAGCGGGCAGCTCCTTGTTGAGGGATGCAATCTCGCTGGTGACCGAGTCCAGCAGGCTGCGCGACTGCTGCTTGCGCGCTAGTCTTTCTTCTGAGGTGCTGCCTTCGCCAAACAGTTTTTCGAAGAGAACCTGCGGATTGTGCTCCATGGGGAGCGGCACCGTCGGTGTTTTCCAGGAAATCGTGTTCGTGTAGGCGCATCCGTAGCCCGCACCGCAGTTGAGGCCGTTCTCCTCGATTGCGACTTCAAGAGACGGCAGCGGCGTGTCCTGACCAAGTTTTTCGGCGACGATCTGATCGATCGAAGTTCCCACGTGAACCGATTCCTTCTCCGGGTGGGATCCCGTGAGAAAGACGGCGGCAGAGCGCGCGTGGTCAGCGCCGGCATCACTGCCAACACCGGCGGCTTGCGGGTGCGCGAGATTACTGACCACAACGATGCGGTCGCGGTATTTCTCAAGCGGCTTGAGGATTTCGGTGAACTCGAAGCCTGTCCCCGACTGGGCGGGCGTCCATTTATCCATCGTCGCGCCATGCGGCACATAGATGCATCCCAGGCGGCTGCGCGGATTCGCGGCCGTACCGGCCAGCGGCGTTTGTGCCGGGACCATCGAATCCAGCAGCGGAAGTCCGATTGCAACGCCTGCTCCACGCAGGAACGTGCGCCGCGGAAGATGCCTTTTGGTGATGAAGTTCATCGAATTCTCCTTTACTGACTGCTGTTCAAAGGCGCCGCCAGACGCAAGCTCGCTGACTGGGCATTCTCCGGCGGTTTCATTCTCATCTGAAAGGGCGCGCTCTTCACAATTCCGAGCACGATAGAAGAGAAACGGTCGTCGTTGCGACCAGCGTCGCCAGTGATGGCGCGTACCGCGGGCATGTCGTAGTACTTCAATCCGCGACCGATAGCGTAGGTCATCAGCTTTTCGGTCAGCGTGGAAACAAAAACGTCCGATCGGCTCAGCAACGCTTCACGAAGGCTGGCAGGTCCGGACAGTTTCGTTCCATCCACCATCTGACTGGAGGAATCTATCGGTATGCCACCGTCAGTCGATCGCCACTTTCCAGTGAGGTCGAAGTTTTCCAGCGAGAATCCGATGGGATCCATAATCTTGTGACAGGACGCGCAAACAGGATTGTTTCGGTGAGCCTCCATCTTTTGGCGGACCGATACGATTTTCGCGGCGGATGCATCTTCGGGTAGCGCGGGAACGTTGGGCGGAGGCAGCGGGGCCGCAGTGCCGAGGATGTTTTCGAGAACCCACTTGCCGCGCGCAACTGGGGAGGTTCGGGTTGCGACAGACGTGACGAGCAGGATGCTGCCCTGCCCCAGCAATCCGCGCCGAGAATCGTCCGGCAGCTTCACCCGGCGAAAACGGCTGCCGTAGACGTCGGGAATACCGTAGTGTTCCGCCAGCCGTTCATCCACGTATGTGTAGTCGGCATTCAGCAGATCGACCACGTTGCGGTCTTCGCGCATGATGGTTTCAAAAAGCAGTTCCGTCTCGCGGCGGAAAGATTGCCGAAGGTTGTCGTTGAAGTCACGCGTTTCCGGGCGGGCGCTCTTGAGTTCCCTCAAGTAGAGCCATTGACCGGCGAAGTTGGCGGAGAGCGCGGATGCCTTTGGATCGGCCAGCATGCGGCGCGTTTGCGCGGCGAGAATCTGCGGGTCATGAAGCTTGTTTTGCTGCGCAAGCCGCAGCAGTTCCTCATCGGGGATGCTGCTCCAGAGGAAGAATGACAGCCGCGATGCCAGTTCGGTGTCGCTGACCGGGTAAACGCTTCCTGGCGCAGTGCCTGCCGGCTCTTTCTCGAAGCGGAAGATGAACCAGGGATCAATGAGAATACGAGCCACCGCGGCTTCGATTCCCCGCTCGAAGTCACCGCCGTTGCGGCCTTGCTGGTAAAAGCCGAGGAGCGTTTCGAGATCACTGTCTCGAACGGGGCGCCGGAAGGCGTGCGCCGCAAGCGAGGTAAGAATGCGTTTGGCGCAGGCAGTTTCATCCTCGGCAGCAGACGGATGGCATACGAAAATCTTTCTGCGGCTCGGCGTATCGCCTGGCCCTGTCGGATTGACTGGTCCCGTAATCGCAACGGTCGTCACACCCGCGTTGTCGGCGTAGACACCGTACACGTCGTCCTCACCTGCGGAATTGTGGGCGGGCATGGCAACGCCGATCGTGTGAGGACCGGCGGGAAGTTTAAGCCGGAAATCGGTACTGCTCTTGCCCGGATTGATACGGGCTCCATCGACGGTGATCTCAAGGGCTACGGGTTCTCCACCCGCGCCGACGCCGAGACCCGCGCTGCGGGCGCGAATCTTGAACGCGTACTCGGCGTCCAGGGGAAATGTGTAGTCGAACGAAATACCGCCCCGGGTTCCGAGCGGCAATCCTTCAATGTGCGCAGTCTGCGAGAGGTCGCCAGGAACTCGCCAGGTGTTGGTAGTCGCCGCAGTCGCGGGATCTCCAACAGCGAGGCGGCTGATCCTGGTGGCTGCGCTGACGTAGCGTTCCAGCAGCGCGGGCGAAACACCGAGCGCGTCAGCGATATTGTCGAAACCCTCGCTCGAATCGTCGGAGGGCAGAAGGGTAGACACATCGACGTTGACGGCCAGCAGATCGCGGACTGCGTTTCCATACTCCGCTCGATTGAGACGGTGCAGTCCAACCATTCCGGGATTGGGATGCTTTGCGGCAAACTGATCGAGCGAGTTCGAAAGGTGCCCGACGAACTCATCGATCGCAGCACGTTCCGGCCGCGGCGCACCGGCGGGCGGCATCATTCCCGCGCGAAGCTTGCGGATGACCTTTTCCCACTTTTCCGGACTGGCCGCCGCCTGCGCGGGATCCATTTGCTCGAGAGACAGCGTGCCGCTCTTCACGCGGTCGTTGTGGCAGCCCTCGCAATATTTCTGAACGAATTGTCTGTCAGGAAGCGGCTTCTGCGCCCAGGCAGGAATCAATGCGCTCAGCAGAAGGACCGAGGCCGAAGTCATTCGGTAAACGTTCATCGCGCGCTGGCCACCGTCGATACCGCGGGAGCATCCTTCTTCAACAGCTTTTCAATCAGCGCGATGGTCGACGGCTTGCGCTGCGGCGCGTTCGTTGCCAGAAACACACCTTCAGCCCAGACCATCGGCGTTCTTCCTTCTTTGTCTTTGACATCGAGACGCGCTCCGTGCGCGACCAGGAATTCGAGAAGGCTATCCGCGCCGCGATTCGCCGCGCCGAAGACCGACGTCAACCCCATGGAGTTGGCGGCGTTGACGTCGGCGCCTTTTTCCAGGCAGAGCTTCACCGCTTCGATTTGTGTCGGCAGATCTTCCGTGAAAGTCTGCGAGACCACCCAGTTGATTCCGGCGGCCGCCATGAGCGGCGTGGTTCCGGAAAAAGTGGGGATGGTGGGATCGGCGCCCTTTTCCAGCAGCAGCTTCATGACAGCCACATCGCCCGACAGTGCCGCTCGAAGAAATGGTGTTTGTCCCGTGAAATCGACCCACGAGAGATCTCCCAGGCCCATAAGAAATCTTCTGGTGGGAGGCACCTCAGCGGTGCGCGCATTCGGGTTGGCTCCGTGGTCGAGCAGGCTGGTAATGAGCTGAAACAACCGCGCCCGGTCGACGTTGTGCTCGCCCGAACGGCTGTATTCGATATCGCGCATTTCGACAGCAGCCCAGAGAGGCGTTCTGCCCCAGAAGTCAGCCGTATTGATCTCCGCACCCTTCTCAATCAGCAGATCGGCCGCGTCCGGCTGGTTGTTCGTAATCGCCATGAGCAACGGGCTGATTTTGTTGGCGTCGGCAAGGTTCACCTTCGCTCCGGCTGCGATCAGCATTCGGGCGATTTCAGTACGACCATCCCTCGCCGCGTAGAGTAGCGGCGTAAGTCCGCCCGGCGTGGCGTCCTGATAGCCTCGGTCCGGCCATCCGCTGCGAACGATGCCGACACCGTGAGAACCGCCGCCCGCGCCCGGAGGACGGCGGGCGGGCGTCTTACCGATACGCGTCGCTGCATTCGCATCGGCGCCATGATCCAGCAGGGCTCGAACGGCAGCTGCATTGTTGTCTCGCACAGCGATCATCAGGGCGGTTTCCTGCGCTCTGTTGTCGCGCGCGTCCACTTTCGCGCCGGCTTCGAGCAGCAGTCGCACGTTCTCGATCTGAGGACGCCCACAGCGGTCATGAGCGGCGTGATCCCGGCGGCGTCAGCGAGATTGGTATTCGCGCCCGCAGCCACCAGTTTTCGCGCAATCTCAACATTGGCGTTTGCGCACGCAAGAGCGAGTGGAGTGATGCCGATCGGGATCGGCGGCATTGACGTCGGCTTTGGCGTCAATCAACAACGTTACGAGTTCCAGATCGTCCGATCTGGCCGCCCAGAGCAGAGCGAAGGTCCCGTCCGGGAGTTTCGCGTTAACGTCCGCCGAGCCTTTGTGCACGAGAGCTATGGCCGCCGTGCGCTGACCGTCACGGAGGGCTGCGGCAATCTCGCCTTCTGAGGCCCTGGCGCTGTTGAGCAGCGGCCAAATCAGGCAGGGCAGCAAAAATAACGCAGATTTCGACTTCATGAGGTCCCTTCCGGCCGGGAGTGCGAGATGGAGGTCGCGAAAGAATAATACCAGCCGACAGGTAACAATGCAAACCCCTCCGGCCTTTGACAGCGGCCGCCCAACCGGGATAGAATCGGCCTCGCGTCGTGGAAACCCACTGGGCCAGGAAGCGCAGACAGAAGGGACCTTAGAATGAGAATACATCGACTTCTTATCAGCCTCATCGCAGCCATCGTCTGTATTTTCGGCTGGCGCGGCGGCGCAATCGAATCTTGAACTGAAAGTCCATACCGGTCACGGGGTCACCGGGTATGACGTCAATTCGACCATGATCTCCGGTGACAAGGACATGATCGTGATCGATCCGCAATTCAGCCTGAGCGAAGCGCACAGACTCGCCGCTGAAATTCTGGAATCCAAAAAGAATCTGACGACGATCTATATCACGCACCCGCATCCGGATCATATGTTCGGTCTGGCGGTTCTGAAACAGGCATTCCCCAACGCAAAGGCCGTAGCCTTGCCTGCGACTGTAGCCGCCTCGAAAACCGGTTGGCCGGCTCGCCAGAAGTTCTGGTTTCCCACCTACGGAAACAACATTCCAGGTCCCGAGCCCCTTGCGATCGAAGAACTGACCACGCCGGTGCTTACCCTCGAAGGCGAACAATTCCCCGTTACCGGGCCGGTTCAGGGAGCCGACGGTCCCGGAAACAGCTTCGTCCATATCCCTTCGCTGAAGACCGTCGTCACGGGTGATGTGGTGTTCGACCACGTCTACTTTGGAGTCCCGCGCGACAAAGCGCGTGACGAATGGAGCAAGACCATCGACCAGATCGTCGCTCTCCAGCCCACCACCATTATTCCGGGCCATGAGGGTCCCGGGGCCACTCATGACCTGCGCACCATCCAGTGGATGAAGAAATATATGGCGGATTGGGACGCCAATGTTGCCGCTTCAAAGAATGCCGCGGAAATGAAGGCGAAAGTGCTGGCTCAGTACCCGGGACTTGGCATGGAGTTCACGCTGAACGATCGCGTCGCCACTTATTTTCCGCCGCCCAAGCAATAAAGTGCCGGTCAAACAGCCGGCCTTTTCAGCTCCTTCAGTTCTCCGGGGCAGGCACGATGCGGATGACAAGACGGCGGCTTTCGAAATCGGCGTCGCCCTTTGCCGTGGCCGGTTCGGAAACCCAGTGGACTGCGGACGCCGGAACTCCCAGCCCCTTCAATATCGCCGCTACCCGCTCCGCTCTCAGTTGCGCCACAGCCGGTTTTTCCGTGAGAACGGTTCCGTCTGAAAGAAGCGTTGCGCCACGATAGCCGGTGATTTCAATATTCCGCGCCTTTGAAACCCGTGCGTACTCGGCAATGTCGTTCAATTGCCGGGTATCGCGCGCAAACAGAAAATCGCTGTCGAAGTCGTAGCGGATAGTGAAGTCGCGCTGCAGAAACGGAGGCTCGGGTTTTTTCGGCGGCGCCCCCGCTGTGGATACGGGCGCCTGGCGCGTCGCGGGACCCGCAGGCCGTTTCGCGGGTGGCGCATCGATGTCAGGTTCGGCGGGGAGAATTGTATTGCAACTGCGATCCACCTCCGCCATGACCGAAACATGAAGAGGCTTCAACGGGATTCCGCCGCAGACTCGAGGCCCGGGAGCGACGGTTCCCTCGATAAGAGCCTTGTGAAGCAATTGCGGCGGATAGAAGTCCGCCCCAATATCCTGCTGGATTCCCAGGAAATAGGTTTCTCCCTTGTACTCGGCGAGAAAACAGGGCACTGTTCTGGTGTCCCTGACGATGGGACACGCCACGAAACTTAGATTTTGCGCGAGGCTGGGCACCGCCAGGCCGAGGACTAAGAACAATCGCATCAGAGGACTCCGAGAAAATTTGTTAGATTCCGTTTTTTCTGCTCGCTGAGCTTGCATGTCGAAACGCCGGTCGTAGAAGTCTACCAGTTGCCGGAGCGTTCCAGCCGAACGGTTCGTGAAGTAAGGAGCGCGAGCCGCAAGACGGCGAAACTGCTGCATCACAATTGATCGTACGTCGACGCAGCGGCCTGAAATCAAAGCGCGTCGGATCGCTCGTGTAAATCACACGTCCCCGATAAGGACCCGGAGGGGCATCCTGGCTGCAGGCAATTCTGAACACCGGGAGTTCACGGGATTTTTTGTAAAAGGCCGGTTCAGTCCACGTGGGATAGTTATTCGTACGGGGATCGACCCATCCCGCGGACAGATCCTGCCAAGTCAAGGCGCAGTGTGACAGGTCGCGCATGTGCGTTTCAATGGATTGCCCAATTCGATGGAATTGATGTGCGCGCCATCTCGCAGCCCGAACTGACGAAACAGAAAAATATCCTTGCCTCGCGCGACCGAAGCCCGGAATTCAGCCTGCGGGATGACGGGCGGTTTTTTCCAGAATCCCCGGGTTGTGCTCACGTGACGCAGGCCCGGCCATTAGAGCCGAGAGGCTGAAAGAATGGGTTGTCCTTCGAATCGACAGGCCCGGAGGCACTCACGATCGCACTCGTCCGAGCGGGTCTTCAAATTGCAGCTCGGCCGGGGGAGTGCCGCCCTGACCCGGTTCGATCCAGCGCTGTTGTTGTCCTGTATCGGCGGCATGCGTCCGTGTGGATACTCCGACCGCCGGTCCGATCAGGCAGATCGAGCCAGCGAAAAGCCTTTTTTTGGAATGCGCCACTTCGAATCCTGACAAAGGTCGCGGTCGCGCCGAGGAACATTTGGCCACCGTGTGTCCCGGCGCGGAAGGAATCCGCGTCGGGCCTGTCGCACAGCCGGGCTTCGGACGGCTCCTGCCTGTCATAGAATTGCCGATGGGGTAAATAGAAACCATGAAATGGCAGCGCCTCATTCGCTTTCTCCCGATGGTCGCGATGGTGGCCATGCTACCGTGTGAAACCGCTTTTGCCCAAATCCTGCTGGATGGCGAGTGGTCGCCCCAGTATCACGAAGATCAGCCGGAGCGGATTCCCGGTCCGGAGCTGGTCGACTACCTGGGACTGCCGATCAACGACGCGGCCCGTCAGAGAGCAGAGAGCTGGGACGCATCGCGGCTCACACTGCCGGAAGAGCAGTGCCGGGTACATGTTTCGCCTTACATCTACCGAGGTCCGCTCGACCTGCGCATCTGGCAGGAAAAGGACCCCGAGACCCAGCAGGTGATCGCCATCCGGAACTACATCAGCACCTGGTCGCAGTTTCGGACCATTTGGATGGATGGCCGTCCGCATCCGCCCGATTACGCTCCTCACACCTGGATGGGATTTTCGACCGGCAAATGGGAAGGCGACATTCTCACGGTAACGACAACGCATATCAAGACCGGCTGGGTGCGGCGCAATGGCGTCGTGATGAGCGACCAGGCGACCATGACGGAACACTTCATCCGCCATGGCGATTACCTGACCCACGTGATGATCCTGCATGATCCGGCATATCTGACCGAACCGCTGATCAAGTCCGAGGATTTCGCTGATGAACCTGCACGCCAGCGACGCATCCTGGGTTTACCATTGCCGATCTGCGGAAGAGATAACGAACCGGCCCAAAGATGAGGTACCGCAATATCTCCCCGGCGAGAACCCGTTCCTGCGGGAGTTCGCGGACCGTTATCGGATTCCCGGGAATGCGGCGCTCGGGGGCGCGGAGACCATGTATCCCGAATATCGCGCGGACATGAAGAAATCGGCGCATACTGTTTCGAAGAATCGCGTCGTGCCGGCCGCGCCACAGCCCGCGGAAATCCAGATCCAGAAAATTCAAGGCAATGTTTTTCTACTGGTCGGCGACGGCGCAAATATTCTGGTCCAGACCGGTGAGCAGGGCGTCCTGCTGGTTGATACCGGGCGGGCGGAAGCGTTCCGCAGGAATGCTGAGGCGCGCTGCAGAAGCTCTCCGCAGCTCCCCGTCCGCTGGATTCTCAACACCGGAGTGGACGCGGATCATGTGGGAGGCAACGCCGCTGTCGCCAACATCCTCGGGTCTTCGCGGCATGTTGAGTTGGTGAATACGCCTTTTTCGACCGCGGTACAGAACGTGGAGATCGTGGGAAGCCAGGCTGTTCTCGACCGCATGGGCGCGCCGGAAGGGAAGCGTCCGGCATTCGCCTCGGAAGCCTGGCCCACCGAAACCTTCGCCGGCGAAAAGGACGAGGTTTTCTTCAACGGCGAGGCAATCGAAATGTTTCACGCGCCAGCGGCACATACGGACGCCGACAGCATCGTATTCTTCCGTCGCTCAGATGTTATCGCCACCGGGGACTTGTTCGATACAGATCATTACCCGGTGGTCGATGTGGCCCGCGGCGGGAGCCTGCAGGGAATTATCGACGGCCTCAACCGCGTAATCGATCTGGCGATCCCCGCGTACTCCGAAGAGGGCGGCACCATGGTGATTCCCGGCCATGGACGGATCTGCGACGAAATCGACGTAGTGGAATACCGGGACATGCTGACCATCATTCGGGATCGTCTGAAGGCGATGATCGACAAAGGGATGACGCTCGAGCAAATCAAGGCGGCAAGGCCGACGCTGGACTACGATCCGCTCTATGGCGCGACCACTGGCCCTGGACGACGGATATGTTCGTCGAGGGGGCTTACACGAGCCTTGTGAAGCAACCCGGCCACGCGAGCCTGCGTTCCAGAACCAGCTTCTGCCGGTTCGCAAAGCGCCGTCAGAATCGAGCAAGTCGATTTAGAGGAAATGGTTTCCTGGCCGCAGTTTGAGAGTGCCTACCACGTCCGGGCCGATGGCTCAGCCTCAAAACGGGCGAAATACGGGATTGCCCTACAAGCCAGGCGACCCGAAGAATGGGGGACTTCTGCAGTATCGATCCGCCTCGCGTTTGCTGGCGGCGCTCTGTACTCAGGCTGTTCTCATTTGCCCTATGAACGGTCGGGAATTCATGTATAACAAAGTGCAGACGCTTTGCAGATATCCACACTGAGGAGGTATTTCTTTCAATGCCACGAACGCGAATTCGCCCGGACTGTCCGCCGTTAACAGAACCCGCCGGCATTTGCAGCGGCACATACTCTATCTCGGCAGGGGCGCTCGCCGTCCTCGGCGCCATAGTCATCGCGTCACAGTGGCCTCAGGCTCTGAATGCGCAGTCAGATAAGACCGCGACCTACACGGCGGCGCAGGCAATCGCAGGCAGAACCGCGTACTCGCAAAATTGCGCGAGCTGCCACGGGCCGAATACCGACGATGGCGAATTCGCTCCGCCTCTCAAAGGCACGGCTTTCATGCAAAATTATGCCGGCAAACCGGTGGGTGAACTGATCAATTACATGATCGGCAGGATGCCTCCTGCGCAATCCGGGCACCCTCAGCAGATCCGCGTACACGCAGATAGCAGCCTTCATCCTTCAGCAGAATGGTGCGCCGCCGGGCAAGGCGGAGTTGCCGCCTGAGACACAACAGCTTGCGCGCCTGATCTTTCCCGGGCGCGGTTCAAGCGGGCGGCCGTGGCGCCGGACCGGGTGGCGGACTGACGCCGGGCGTTAAGCTGCCCCCGGCTCCGACTAGGACGAATCCGCTCGACAAGATCACGCCGGTTTCCGACGCGATGCTGCAGAATCCTCCCGCAGGGGACTGGCTGACGTGGCGCCGTGGCTTCGACTATCAGGGATACAGTCCGCTGAAGCAGATCACAAAGTCGAATATCAGCAACCTGCGCGTGGCGTGGACATGGACGCTCCCTCGCGGGCGCCAATGAAGCTACGCCACTGGTGCACGACGGAGTGATGCTGGTGCACGGGTTCGGTGACAGGATTCAGGCGCTGGACGCGGCCACGGGCGATCTGCTCTGGCAATATTCACGGCAACTGCCCGCGGCGTCCAGGCCAACTGTCAAACGGAATATCGCAATTTACGGCAACAAGGTTTATCTCGGCACTTCAGATGTCCACGTCGTTGCGCTCGACGTGAAGACGGGCAAGGTCGCGTGGGACCAGGAGCTTGCCTCCGATAAAGGCTTCGGTCTTACGGGTGGGCCGCTCGTGGCCAAAGGCAAGGTCATGATCGGCACCGGTGGGCGCGTAGCGGGCGGGAATTACATCGTTGCCCTGGATGCGGAAACCGGGAAAGAGGCCTGGCGCTTCCACACGATCGCGCAGCCGGGAGAACCCGGTGGTGACACATGGAACGGCCATGCGCTGGCCGATCGCAATGGCGCGTCTGTGTGGGTTGCCGGTAGCTATGACGCGCAGCTCAATCTTGCTTTCTGGGGTGTGGCGCAAACTTACGATACCGGAGTTCTGGCGCATCCCAAGCCGGGTGTGAATAACGATGGACTTTACACCGACTGCACGCTGGCCCTGAATCCCGACACCGGCAAGCTCGTCTGGTATTACCAGCATCTCCCGAACGATCAATGGGACTTCGACTGGGTTTTCGAGCGGCAGATCGTGCGAATGCCCGTCAATGGAACGGTGCGTCCGGTGATCATGACCGCGGGCAAGATGGCGATCTATGACGTACTGGATGCGGAAACCGGAAAGTGGATTTACTCGAAGGATCTGGGGCTGCAGAATATCGTGACCTCGATTGATCCGGCAACGGGAAAAAAGAACATCGATCCCAAATCGCTTCCAGGTGATGGCAACGAGCGCATCGTATGTCCGCACGCGGGCGGAGCGAAGAGCTGGATTCCCGGTTCGTATAACCCGGACACGAGAATCCTGTATGTTCCGCTGGTGGAATCCTGTATGGACCTGACCCCCGTGCGCGATGGGCGGACGCGGCAGTCTCTCAACGGGCGTTCGCTGGTCACTGCGGCCGCGCCCCGGCTCCGACGGAAATTACGGGCGCGTGCAGGCCATCAATATGGTGACTCGTGAAGTTGTCTGGACATCGCGGCATCGAGCGCCGGAGTCGAGCGGCGCACTCGATACGGCTGGTGGCGTCGTCTTCAGCGGTTCCATCGATCGCTACTTCCGCGCCTATGACGATCAAACCGGGAAAGTGCTCTGGCAGACTCGTCTGAATGACGTGCCGAGCAACGCTCCCATCAGCTACTCAGTGAACGGCAAGCAATATATCGCTATCGGCGTGGGCAACGGCGGCGCTCAGGCAATCACCTTTCCCCCGCTCGTGCCCGAAATTCAGAATACGGACGAGACCGCAGCGATCTGGGTGTTCGAGGCGCCTTAAGGGTCCGGTACCCTGCTCGGGACGGCACTCGAAGTTTGCCGCGTCTTCGGTGTTGCCCTGTCCTTTATACTGCGCATGCAACGGGTAAGCGCAGAGCGGGCGGCTGCGGCCGGGAAACGAACGTCCAGTTGCCGTAAGGCTTTCCGGCGCGACTCCGTGCTCCACCCATCGCACCATCGCGCCCAGCGCGTCGAACGAGTCGAGCGTCTCCGGACCGCCGGCGCAGTGTCCCATGCCGGGCACGCAGATACAGGCGGCTGAACGCACGCGCCTTGTCGTCGCCGCCGTTGGCTTTGGTCATGCGTTCGTAATAGTCGACCGTATCGAGCGCAGAGAACCAGGGATCGCTGTCGCCATGGTAAAAGATCAGCTTGCCGCCGCGGCCGGAGAAGGTGTTGAGATTGGTCCAGTGCGCGGTTGTCGAAATCGGCTCGGCCGGATCGTTGCGCACACGTTCGACAGCGGCATCGACATCCATCCCGATATCGGTGAATCCCGGGCCGACGGGACTCGATCCACCATGGAGCAGGCCGGGAATCCCCTGGGTTGAGGCGATGCCGGTGTCAAACAGGAATCCGGGATAGACTTGACGGCCTTTGGAATCCTTCGGGCCCGAGAAGCCTTTTTCGAGAGCGGCGGCCTGCGCGGCGGAGAGGCAGCCGTCGGCCTTGGCGCCTTTGCAGACCAGCGTTTTGGGATCGAAGTGGCAGGCTTTGGTGTTGAAGATCATCCGATCTTTGACGCCGTCAAAAGCGTCGCATTGGTTAAGAACACCTTCGATCACGGTTTTCTTGTCACTGTCGGAGAGAGCATTGCGCGTGTTGGGCTTACCTTTGTCGTCTTTGGGCGCAATTTCATTCAGCGAGGCGGCAACCCATCGATCGCCAATGCCCGAATAGCTGGTGCGCATGGCGGGCGAGCCTGCGACGACGCCGTCAAACTAGGTGGGATAGCGTTTCGGCCATCAGCATGGCTTCGCGGCCACCGGTAGAACAGCCGGCGAAGTACGAGTGATCGATCGGCTTACCGTAGTACTGCGCCACGATGCGCTTCGCAATTTCAGCGGCACGGCCAATGGTGACGTACGCGAAATCGAGACTGGCCTGCTGATCCTGCTGAAAACTTGCGTCGAAGCCGCCTTTGCCCTCATGACCGGTGTCGGTGCTTGCCACCGCGAAGCCACGCGCGAGCCCGGGCTCGCTGCCCGCCGCGTTGGCTCCCAGCGGCATCTGGACGGAGCCATTGAGGCCACCGCCGCCCTGCAGCAAAAAGCGTCCGTTCCAGTTCTGGGGCAGCGCGATCGCAAAGCCGATGCCGTACGTCGCGCCAGCCGTGCCAGTGCGCTTGTCGACCATACCATCGATCCGGCAGTACGCGGGGAGCTTAACCGTGGAAGCCGGCGCTCCGCGACCCGGCGGCGTCGATCCGGCGGGAATCCATTCGGTCTTCGTCACCTCAAGATTCACGCCCGGCACCTGCAACTGTTTTACAGCGGCGCACGCGCCTGCGGGATCGGGCGCCTGCGCAAAAGCCGTTCCGCACAACACGAGCAAAGCGGCGGCTGAACTCGAGCTAATGAATCTCGTTCGTTACTCCTTCGTTGACACCAAAACTGTACTCTGTTTCATCGGCTTGCCGGAACAGGCGAAGCGTCGGGTTGAAGATCCAGTTGCACGTGAGTCCGATGCACAGCAAAAGGGGCAAATCCTGTGGCCAGAACGAATCCATATACAGGACCGCCCATTCTATCGCTGATCGCGCCCATCACGAGAGGCGCGAGCACAGCGGATATACAGGTCAACAACAGAATGACTCCGGCGCCGGCGCCGTGTTCCGATTTCGGCAGACAGCTGATCCCTTTGGAATTGATGGTCGTGTAGATCTCGGACATCAACAGGCTGAGAGCGGCAGCAGTAAGATGGCCGAGGTAACGCCGCCTGCTACGCTGGCCACAAAGCATGCCAGGATGAACGCGGAGAACAAAGCGAAAACTCCTGTCCACTGGAAGCGATTCAGCATCCATGAGCCGAGGAACCGTCCGGCCGCGCACAGGAGAAAGAATACCGAGATGCCGTAATGGCGGCGATTTCGGCAAGTTTGCGGCCGCGTTGCTCGATCGAGTGGCAGTTAAGGGCGACCAGCAGGCCGGCAAGATGTTCCCGGGCGCGGACTGCGGTCTATGCAGAGATCCGAAGTGGCACGTCGAGAAGAAAGGGATCAGCTAACTCCATGACTCGCTGGTGGCGCGTATTTTCTTCGGTTGGCGCCCCGCAGCGGCGGCGCTGAACGAAGAAGCCGTCTGCAATCCCGGTTAGATGCAATTGAAGAAGACGCATGATGCCGTCATCGTGTTGATCGGGGATTTATACGGGCGAAAGCCGCAGTCAACTACTTCGTTGGATCGTCCCGGGGTGGACCGGACCTTTCACAGTGGCAGAGCGCTATCCGAACGACTACAAACAACGGCGTCGGGCCAATGTGCCAATCGTCAGATTCTCATCCCTGATGCTGGCGCCGGCGCTGATCCGCATTCAGGAGAAGCCACAGGCCAACTGGATCACCCCCGCCAAACGCCGTCCCGACACTTGCGGCCAAGCCTCGGGAGCGGCTTGATCGCCGCGCATCACTCCAAAGTCAGGATCACAGAGACCAGTAGGGTTGTCCCGTCGCAGATTACTCCGTTGGCCGGTGCTCCCACCAGGCGGGATCTCCATAGTGTACCGGCGCGTGACTGTTCGGGCGGTTTTTCCATTGTGCCCATTCCGGCGGGCAATCAATAGACAATTCACTCAGATGCCACCGGCCATCGCGCGGACGAAAAACGAGTCCGCCATCGACAATCACCCCGTCCGGTTTGCCGTTGTCAATTCGGCGTCCGAGCGCAGCTACGCGAACCTTCAACTCAATTCGCTCCGATTCCACGCTGGTACCCAATAGCCGGTCAACGACAACTTCCATGTTCCGCACACTCGCGGTATGGAACGACAGGAGTTTTTCGGTTTGCGCCCGGGTGCATCGCTTCCCTTTGATGATGGTTTCAGTTTCGGAAATGTAGTCCAGCAAAGGGCCCCAGAGTTTCGCGTAGAAAGGCTCCGCCAATTTGCGCAAATCATTGACAATTTCTTCCAGGGGATCTGATAAACCGGTCTGCATTTGCGGTTCCAGCGTGTATGATTGTATAACTCAAAGGGACCAGAATGGTATCCGCAAGCTTGCCCGAGCGTCTTGTCGAAGCCGCTGAACACAGTGGCCGCTCGGGCGTTCCGAATTGCGCTCTCGCTATTCCAGCCGCGAGTCTCGATCCGGCAGGCATCATGGACCTTCTCATCGGAGAATCGCGGCCGATCATCCTCCGGGGCTACTTCGAGGGAACAGCGCTCGCAAATCTCACTTTCGAACGAGTACGAGCCACAGCCGGTCATCACTGGCTCTCCGCGCGCGATAAACCGCGTATTGCTTCCCAGGTGTACGCGGACAAACTTGATACGGAGCCGATGCTGTTTCGGGATTACCTGGACAGCGAAGTTCTGTCGGCAGGTCCCGCCGACCCGAGCCTTTACGAGAAGTACCGCAATCTTCGCGTATCGAAGGAATTCCGAAAAGACCTCGGCCTGATTCGGCCGCCGTTTGTCCCTCGCGGGGAACTGAATTTGCCGTGCATCTGGATCGGAAAGGGCGGGACATGGACGTGCCTGCATACAGATCCCAACGATAACTTCGTCGCCGCCTGCATAGGCACGAAGCGATTTCATCTGTTTCCGCCCTGCGATTTGCAGTGGCTGTATCTCGGCCAGGTCTCAACCTCCTCGTTGCTGACGAGCCCCATTGATCCGCGAGTTCCTGACCTCGAGCGCTACCCCGATTTTCGTAAAACTCATGGCGCGACCATCGACCTGAAGGCAGGTGACTTGATGTTTCTGCCACTCGGATGGGCGCATTTTGTCGAATCGCCCGAAGCCTCCTTCACTTACAATTACTGGGTCAAACCTGATGCAACTCCATTCTTCAAACGAACCGCAGCCCGGACCTCCGCTAACCACGCCGCAATTCATTGACAAGACTTCGGACCAGGTCGAAGATCTGGTCGAACTACTGGAGTGGAGAGAGCAGCGCCAGCCGGACTTGCCGGCTTTCCGATTCCTCGACCGCGATCTGGAGGTCAGCGAAACTGACGATTACGGCTCCCTCGCTGCGTGGTCGCGGGCGATTGCCGCGTACCTGCGCGCCCAGGGGGTCGGCCGGGAACCGGTAGTGCTGGCATATCCGCCTGGCCTGAGTCTCGTGCGAAGCTTCTGGGGGATATTATTCGCGGGTGCGATCGCCGTGCCTGCTTATCCTCCTGCCGACAAACGAAGCGCCGGGCTGATTGGGCACATTCTCAAAGACTCCGGGGCGCGTTTCGTGCTGGCCGATGCGTCCGCGAGGGAAGCGTACCGGGCGTCAGCGCAGGATAGCGGCGATGCGCTCTGGCTCGACTACGCAGACGGGGCATCCCACTCGGAGCGACTCGATTTGCCGAGGCTTGGAGCTGGTGCGACGGCGATCCTCCAATACACGTCGGGTTCGGTGGAGAATCCCAAAGGGGTGATGCTGACGCATCGTAATGTGCTCGCCAACTCGCGACTGATTTACCACAGCTTTTTTCACACGGCGAAGAGCCGGGGTCTGATCTGGTTGCCCCCGTACCACGATATGGGCCTGATTGGGGGGATTGTACAACCCGTTTACGGCGGCTTTCCCACGAACCTGATGTCCCCGCGGACGTTCCTGCGCGATCCGCTGAACTGGCTGAAAGCGATTCACAAGACGCGCGCCAGCACCAGCGGCGGACCTAATTTTGCATACGAGCGCTGCCTGCAGATACCCACGGAGCGGCTCAAGGAAGAAGGAATCGACCTTTCCAGCTGGCAGGTTGCCTTCACCGGCGCCGAACCGGTGGATCCCTCCACGATTCGTGGCTTCGTTGCGAAATATGTTCCATTCGGATTCGAAGCACGGCGTTTTATGGCCTGTTACGGCCTCGCGGAATCGACGCTCTACGTGACCAGTTCACACAAGCTGCGCAAGTCGGTTTTCACTGCGGTCGAGGCGGAGTCCTTGCGGCGTGACGAGGTTCGTCTCCGGGAAGAAGGAACGGCCGGGTCGCAACTCCTGACGAGCCACGGGATGGTCGGACCGAACATCAAGATTGTCAATCCGCACACACTACACCTCGCCCGTCCCTACGAAGTGGGTGAGATCTGGGTGAGCGGCCCCAGCGTGGCAGCCCGTTATTGGAAGCGAAAGGAAGAGAGCCTGGCGGTGTTCAACGGCCGTCTGGAGAACGACGATACACCTTATCTCCGGACGGGCGACCTCGGATTCATTCATCGTGGCGAACTGTATGTGACCGGCCGTCGGAGAGATCTGATCGTCATTGCCGGGCGCAATCACTACCCGAGTGATATCGAAGCGACGGTACAGAATGCGCATCCGGCTCTCGAACGCGGCGCAGGCGCGGCTTTTTCGGTTCCAGGCGCTGCGGGTGGAACGGAACACGTGGTGATTGTGCAGGAAGTATCGCGCCATAACGAGAGCGGCTTTAATGGAGGTCCGGTGGTGGAGGCGGTGCGTGTGGCTGTCTTCGAGCGACATGCAATCAGCCTGGCGGAGATTTTCCTTACTCCTCATGGCTCCATACCGCGCACCCGCAGCGGCAAGGTGAGACGGAACGCCTGTCGCGAAATGTATGGGTCGGATCAATTTCGCGTCCTTGGGTCGTGGCGACAGTCAAGCGATGCTTCTTCGCGAACGGAGTCCCGGGAAGTGGCGGCTCCCGAAGCCGCGCCGCAAGCTCCGTCGCTTGGCGGTCTGAGCCGGGAAGACGCCACCGCCGCGCTGATTGGATGGATGCGGCAACGGGTTGCATTCGAACTGCACGTGCCCGAGTCCGAACTCGATCCCAACGTACATTTCGGTTTGTATGGGCTCGATTCGTTGATCGCAGTGGCTATGATGTCGTTGCTCTCGCAGGCCCTGGGTATGGAACTGGAGGAGACTTTGCTTTGGGACTACCCCAACTTCAGCTTGTTGAGCAGTTATCTGATCGATCGGCTGTTTTCCTCTCGTGAGCCGGCCTGAGAGATTTTTAGAGAAGTATGAACCGCCGGTCGTTCGAACAACTGAATAGCGGCTGTCGGGTAGTAATGGCCACGCACTTTCACCAAAGACGTCTCCGCCGATTGCACTCTCTGCCGCCCGGTTTTGGATTGTGCGCCGCGCTGGTCGAGGTCTGGTGGGAAGCGGCTCGCGACGGCCGTGCCGCAATGAGTGCGCTTCAGTGCGAATCCGCGGCATTCGTCCGTGACCTGGTGGAACGGCAATGCCGGAGCGCCTGGTTGCTGGAGGAAATCCCGCCGCGCGAGAGCGAATCCGGAGCGAGCCCGCTGGCAGTCGATCTGGAACGCCGCTATGACGCGGCGATTGTGGAGAGCCGCGTCTGGAAAGATCGTGCAGCGGCCCCCCCCCTGGGAGCGCTTGCCGTTGGAGAGCCCGGGCTGCGGCTGCTCTCGCTGCGTTATGGAAACACGGGCCATCGGATGGCCCTGGCGGTTGAAGCGACCCGATTGCGTTTCTTCGACCCCAACGCCGGCGAAGCGCATTTCTCTTGCGCAGAGGACTTCGCGGAGTGGCTGGGGCGGTTCTGGCAAGCCGCCGGCTATGAGAGGCGATCTCCCGACGTCACGGTGTTCCGCTTCGCGCCAGCCGCACCGGCAGCGATTTCAACCCATGGAAGCTGAGTGTGGAATGCCACACGGGTGCCTCTTCAGTCAATTCCAGCTCCGGAAAACGTTCGAGGAACAGCCGCAATCCGATCTTTGCCTGTAATTTCGCAAACCAGGATCCAAGACAAGTGTGACGCCCCGCGCCGAAACCGAGGTGCGGATTCGGACGGCGTGTGATGTCGAAACGGTCCGGGTCGGCGAACACTTCCGGATCGCGGTTCGCCGCGCCCAGAATCATCATCACCTGCTCACCTTTGGCAAGGGTTGCGCCACCGAATTCACGGTCGACGAGCAACGAGCGCCAGGCCACCTGCTGAGGCGATTCATAGCGCAGCATTTCCTCGACCGCGCTTTCGATCAGCTCAGGCCGTTCGCGCAGGAGACGCAACTGATCAGGATTCCGGAGAAGGGTGTAAATACCGTTGCCAATCAGGTTGATTGTTGTCTCGTGTCCTGCCGGGAACATGAGGATGAGGTTGGCCAGTGTCTCGTCGAGGTTCAGTTCACCTTTTTCAAGAGCATCCGCCATGCAGGAAGGGAAGGTGTTGTCCACCGGGCCCTGTTCCAGGCGGTCGCGCAGATAGATCTCGAAATCATGAATGCTCTGCTCGGCGTCCTTCAAATTACTCAGCGTGGGCAAGGGCTCGATCAAAGCCGAAACGTCTACCGACCACTGCTTCACTTGCGCGCGGTCATAGCCGGCGACGCCGTAAACGTCTGCGACTACTTCGACCGGAAACGGTACCGCAAAGCCGGCAACTGCATCGAACTCACCATTCACGGAGTCGAGCATATCGAGACGGCGACGCGCAAATTCGGCGATCCGATCCGACAGCGACCCGAGATTTTTGGGGGCGAACGCCTTGACCACAGATTTGCGGAGGCAGGTATGGACCGGGGGATCGTTATTCAGGACCGACTGCGTCAGCAATCGCGCTACAGGCTCGCGGTTCCGGTATCGCTGCTCGAACCCCTTCCAGTTGCGAAGATCCGAACTGAAGTCCGCTTCGTTGAGGATACTTTCGATATCCCTGTATCGAGTGAGCACCCAGGTCCCCATGAAACTCTTGTGTACGGGATCCTGCTCGCGGAGCTCGCGGTACTGCTCATAGGGGTTCGATTGAAAATCCTTTTGATAGGGATTGAAGCGGACCGTCGCGGTGGGCATCAGGCGTTCTCCTTCAGAATGGCTTCAAAGCGGCGAAGTGCATTCCACCCATTTCGATACCAGTGACGCGATTTGTGGCGGACCGCCGGACCCGGAGCATTTCGCCCGCGAACAGCCCATTCTGCAGCGTGAACAGGTCCGGCGCTCGCGGAATGAGACGCATTTCGTGCAATGGGCTGCAGAGACAATAAAGCCGGCCTCGTCGCGAAAAGATTTCCACAGTGGCATAGTTGGAGCATTCGTAGCGGCCCTCGATCTCCTGCCAGTGCGGGGATGATGCGGTTTCCCTGGACCCGCCGAATTCGAAATAGTATTTGCCAACCGTACACCCACGGGGACGGCCGTCCGAAAATTTAAAGCGTACGACGTATTCACGAAAAGGGCCGTTATCGGCGACGAAGGCCTTTTCGCCTCTGCGGCGGAGTCGGAATCGCGCGCGACCTGACTCGGCGCAAAGACCGTGGCCGTTCGGGTGGACGCGCAAATAGTCTGGTCCGCAACCGAAATCGCCGGCAAAGGTTTCCAGCGGCGGGTGCGGCGTGCGATCGATTGGAGCGCCGGCGAGGGCGATGATCTCTTCAAGGCACGCGGAGGCATTGGAGCGATTACAAAATGCCACAGCACCATTGCCGGTCTTCACATCTCCTATCATCAGCGAACTGTAGCCGGAGTTCGAGCCTGTGTAGCGCAAAGTGCCACGAATGTGGAACCTTTCCCGGACGCGCGGGCTGATGGGAGCGGCGACGGCACCACTGAGGATTGCCGCGAGAAACCGCCCGTATTCCAAAGGTGTGGAGTAGAATCCTCCCGCGGCGGTGGCCAGCGGGAAGGCCGGCGCCGGCTGAAGATGGTCGTCGGGATGGACGAGCGCGTAGTATTCCCCTCGCGAATGGCCTTCGGGAACGGATGGCGGGCGAGTGAAGGCTGCGCTTTCCATGCCGAGAGGACGAAAGATTCGGCCTTTGACGAACTCTTCGTAGGACACGTTGGCGACGGCCTCTACTATGGCGCCACAAAGGAAATATCCCAGGTTCGAGAATTTGTAACGAGTTCCCGGCGGATAGACGAGTTCGCTTTCGCGCATCTCGCTCGCGTATTCCTCGACCGTACGCCGACGTTGCCTGAAGCTTCCCCGGATGATGCCGGCGCTATGCGACAAGAGCTGACGAATCGTGATTGCGGAAGCGGCTTCGAGCGGACGCGGAAGATTTGTCGTCGGGAGGTAACGGGCGACCGAATCATCCAGCTGCAATCGGCCGTCTTCCTCCAGCAAAAAAAGGGCGAGCGCCGTCACCGGTTTGCCGAGACAGGCCACGGGGAAGCGGGTTGTTTGCGAGACCGATGGCCCGGCAGTGTGGGTTTGGGTGACTTTGCCACCTTCGACAACGGCCAGACTCAGGGCTGGTATGTTGGCCTCGGCCGGGAGTTGCATGATGAAACTCTTCATGGCCGGGCTCTTGCGCACACCAGTTCCGCCATTGCGTTACCCAGCGCTTCATCGTCTTCGCGGCGTTCCTCGGCCGTGCGGCCGGTGGCTATATCGATTTTTCCCGTCTGGTAGTCGGGATCGCCGGTCATCGCGAAGTGACGATTCACTTCCCAGAAAATGTAGCGGCCGTCCGGGCGCACCGTGTAATCGACCGCCGAAATCTCGGAACCCGTCAGCAGAGCGGCTTGCAGAACGAGTTCGGCATTTGACTCGCCATTCTCTCGGAAAATCCGGTCCTCTTCTATCGCGTTCTCCAGTATGTCGCAATTGCCGAGATTAACGAGCCAGCTGCGGGACGCCGCCGCCTGTCGGGGAATCACCCGCTCGCCGACGACAAAGCATCGCCGTTTGCGATAGAGTCCGTCGGGATAGCGCGTATCCACGAAACGGATGGCGAGATTGAGCGGGAGGTGCGCGTCCTTTGAAGAACATTCTTCCAGGCTCCTGCGCTCTTGTTCCGCCGCGGCGGCTTCGGCCTCAATCGGATTTTGGACCAGGTAAGTCTGCATTCCCTGATGCACGCTGTCCACTCGCAGAATCATCGGATATTCAAGAGCGATCTGGTGAATCTGGCGGAAGAGGCTGAAGCTCGCGCATGGAACGCCATGCCGCTTCCACACGCCCAGTGCGGTGGAGTGATTGTCGGTGCAGCCTCGAATCGAGTTGATAACCGGCAAACCCTCCGCGGCGCAGAGGCTTTCGAAGCGGCGTGCGTGAAATGTAAAGTTCTTCCGTCTGTGGCCGCGTGACCAGCACAGAGCCGCTCCATATTTAGAGAGGGAGGGCGGCTGGAGCCAGGGATTGTACATCTCCCATTCGATGCCGGCGCGTTCCAATCCCCAGAGAAGCATCTGCGAGGAAACACGCCGGAGGAAACCGCGCATGGTCACCCTCGGCGTGACGATCAGAAGGCGTTTACCTGGCATCAGGGATCGAGGATGGCATGAGCCGGCCATTCGCGCGAGACTTCAATGGCCGCGAGGAAGGCGGTTATCGCGTGCTGATCGAAGTCACTGCGCATGGCAAAGGTTGAGAGATTCGCTGAAATACCGCCGACTGCCCGTTCAGGGCGTGGAAACAGGAACGCGCTCTCCGGCCCGACTTGCAGGCGCCGCACGAAGGAGAGCCCGGCGCGTGCGGCATCCCGGTAGCACATGGCCCGCGCCGCCAATCCATGGCGAAGCGCCAGGCCGCAAGCTCTGACCACGGCCTCGGTGTAACAAGCAGAAGAGTAGCGGGGCGGCGCCGGACGCGGAAAGCCTCCGATATATTCCGGGCAGCGCGAATTAGCGGCCGTGTATTGAAGCCTCAGCAACCAATCCACCATCTCGAAGACAAAGTCCGCGTACTCAGAGGGATGTCCCGGGGTGGCGGATACTTCGTCGAACAGCCGCCAGGCATCCGCATGCCAAAGGATGAATGCGGTGTTCGGACGGCGCCGGAAGTAATCGCGATAATAGGGAAAAGCCCTTTCGAAGGCCGCACTGATTTCGCCGGAAGGATTGCGGCGCAGTTCCCGGCCAAGCGCGGCAAGCGCTTCACCGGGATAGTAGTCCTGATTGGTTTCCTCCGCTCCGCCTGGATGGATGGAAGACCGGAACCATCCCGCCGGGTCCTGCAAGCTCACCAACATCTCGCAAAGACCCTGGCGATGTTCGGCGAACAATTCCGCCAGCGGATCGAATTGCAGGGCCAGCAGCGTGAGAGCCGACGTGCCGAGCTTGCCCTGAGAGCCGTGCGCTTCCGGGATGTAGAGCGCACTATAGCCGTTCGCATAAGCGCGCGCGCGCGACACCAGACTTCGCAGGGCGCGGGCGGCGCTCCAACTGAATTCCGCCCCCGCACCCTCCCCCGGCAACGATCCCAATGCCGCCAACGAATATGCGCATCCGGCGTGGCGGACCGAACTCACCGGGCCCGCCTCAGCGCGGTCTTTCAACGGGTCATAGCGATAGAGGAACAGGCCGTCCGAATCCTGTCCGGCGACAAGCCGCCGGGCTGCATCGTGTGCCGCCGATTCGATTGAGGATTGATCGAGAGACGGTGGCTCGGAAAGGCGCAAACGCCACAGGATCCGAGCCCCGCCGGTGGCACTTTCCACGGCGTGAATCCAATGCGTGCGGCGGATGCAAGCTGCAGGTTGCTGCCAGGAAGTTTCCTGGAGCCCGGCTTTGAGGCACAACCTTCCGAGGAGATCGGCAGGCACGGTCAGATCCGAGGTGATCGCGACCGACGGTTTGTAGTACGCGTAGTTCTCGTTCAGATGAACCTCGACGCCATCGACCCCGGGAAGCAACTCGCGCTCAAGCTCATCCGATGTACTTGCGTTCACCGTCTCTCCGCCGGTCTGGATCCACAACTCGATGACGCAGGCGGCGATCTCTTCACGTCCGAGCGGGGGACCAAAACGAGCATCGCGTATACACTTCCCAATGGCGGAAGATATCGCAGTGGGCAGGTCCGCTCCGCGGCCGCTCATCGAAGCGCGCACCTTGCCGCGGGTGCGAATCGTAATGTTAATTTTTTCGAACGCGTACTTCTGGAGGGAGGGTATCCTCGCGGCGCAAGAGTACGATTCTGCGAAACGTCCGTTCAACTCCTCGCGCGCGAAACGGATGAGATCCCCTGCCTGATATTCCGTGAGGAGCGCCGACCCCGTTACCGACGCCTCACCCATCAGATTCCCCGACGGCGCGGAAGTGGCGAGCCCCATTTATCGAATCGCTAAAGTTTCGCCCACTTATGAGAAATGGCGATAAGTACAGCATCTGCGCCAGCCGCGAAAGGCGGAGTTCGCAGCAAGCCGGAGGGCCGGTACGTGGACATATAGCTGCACATTTCCGCGATGCCGGAAGTCTTCGCCAACTCCTTCACCAAAGCAAGACGGCTGGAGTGGCTCCACTGTTTGTCATATGCCTCAACTGCCTTACGATCGGCGATGGTGTGGTGTCTGGCCTGCTTGCACAATTGCAGGATCTTAACCTGAAGCGGCCGGCTGATGGAGGTACCCGCTTTTTCCAGCGAGGCAGCGAGGTTCTCCCAAATCTCCGCATCGCCCAGGCGCAGCCAGGCTTGCGTGGCA
Source organism: Terriglobia bacterium (assembly GCA_963718155.1). GTDB lineage: Bacteria > Acidobacteriota > Terriglobia > Bryobacterales > Bryobacteraceae > BOG-234. The sequence goes on from CAVQYP010000018.1 coordinate 306,397, forward strand.
TTATCGGCCGCGGCGAGTTCGGCAGCGCTGAGTTTCGACGAGTTCGGGTTTGACGCTGCAGGCGGCGTTTTTCCCGTTTCGGGATCCTGCCCGCCAAGAGAGTATTCGATATATTGCGTCTGGTTCGCGTTGAGGTTGGCGGCGGACTCGCCCAAGCCGGCATAGAGTGCCTGCGCCGCGGCATCGCCAGTTCCCACATCCTTGGCCGCGCTGATCGTTCCGGCGTCGAACTCGTGATCGTCATAGCCACCCTTGGTGTCGATGGCGAATACTCTGTAGTGGGTATACGGCCCAGCCTTGGTCGGTGTACCGGAGATAGTGGCTACACCCACGCCCGGAACGAAGGTCAGTCCAGCGGGTAATGTGTTGTGTTTGGGGTCGAGCAGGATGGTGTAGGGCGGATCGCCTCCCTTGGCCGTACAAATACAGATGTATGCCTGGCCCAGAGTGGTAGGCCCCGTACCGGGATTGCATTCCAACGACAGATCGTCCTTGTCGTCATCATCGTCATCATCATCGTCGTCGTCATCGTCATCGAAGTCGACGGCCCATCGGAGGCGCGACTCTTCGCGCAGCGCCGCGAGAAGGCGCCCGGCCAGCGTTACGGGCGAATCCTCTTCTGCCGGGATCAGAATTTCGTTTCGTGCTTCATCCACTTTGGTTTGCTCCTTCATCGCTCAAGCTACGGCTGCAACGGGGAAAAACTCCGCGCGGAGCAATTCCGCCATCGCGTTTCCCAGGTCCTCATCGTCCGCGGCGCGGGCCGCTGCCGGCCGTCCGGTTGCCGACTCCAGCTTTTCGGTCCGATATCCCGCATCACCGGTCATTTTGAAGTGGCGGTGGCCTTCCCAAAAGATGTAGTCTCCTCGCGGCGAAATCCCATAGTCGAGCCCGACAATATCGGCGCCGGTCGCGCGGGCAGCCCGGAGCACCAATTCGGTACAAGGTTCTCCATATTGCCGGAACTCGCGGTCTTCGCGCACCGACTGAGAACTGGCCTCGGCCGTTTCAAAATTCAAGAGCCAGTCCCTTCCGATCGCGTGCTGCCGCGGGATAACTTTATTTCCGGCTACAAATGCGAACCGGTTCCGGTAGTAACCGTCGGGGAAACGGAGATCGAGAAATTCCAGGGCGAGGTCCACAGCCACTCCCTCCGCCCGGCTTTCTTCGGTCACGCGCCGCGCTTCGATCCGGGATTGCACGAGGTAAGTATTGCGGCCCTTATGCAGCCCGTCGCACCGCAGGATCATCGGGTAAGGCAACGTGACGGCGTCGACATCTGAAAAGCGTTCAAAGCGTGCGCAACGAATGCCGGCTTCGCGCCAGCGGCTGAGATACCACGAGTGGTGACTGGAGAACGTTTCGATGCTGTTGACTATTCGCAGGCCCGCCGCCCGATAGAAAGCTTCAGCTTTTCGCGCCCAGTAGACAAAATTATTCTCGTCGTAGCGGAAGGACCACGAGAGAACGCCCACGAAGGAATCGGCAGGCGGCAGCGGCAACCAGGGGCAATTCAGAGTCCACTCAATTCCGGCGTGGTCAAGGGCCTGTAGAAGCAACCGCCCGGCCATATCCAGTTCGAACAGGCGGCGGTGGGGTGAAGCGCTCAAAATCAAAACACGCGCGGGTCGCTCGTGACGCTTCGGTGGGGCGGGATGTACGGCTTTGGCTTCGAAGAATTCTGCAATGCGCGGCCAAAGCGCCGTCGGGATGTTATGTGGACGCGAGCGATGTCCGTCCATCAGGGCTGTTGCGCTGGCCGGGTCGCTATGAGCCGGCAACCATGCACGGAGCGCCGCTGCGATTTCAGGGCGGGCGCATGGTCCACGCCGATTCTCAAGCATCAGTCGTGCCGCGTGGCGGGCTTCATCGAATGTGCCGACGCATTCGAACGGTTTGCGCGCGCCGGTAACAAGATCTCGAATCGTCTCGCGGACCCGGATCTCGCCCCAGGGATCGCCGCCGAAGATGCGGACGATCTCCGCTTCATCGAGAAACGCCGAAAGCGTCAGGTAGATGAATGCGCATTTCGCACAGCGGCGGCACCACCGGTCGCGTCGGTGGCCCGCATTGCAGCTTTTGAATGCCTCGAAATACTGGGGTAGCTTTGCGAACGCCTGCGCTACCTGGAGTTCATAAAACGGCTGGAGGACGCTAAAGTACGAAATCCCGGTCAGATTCCGCGCCAGGTAACCGCGGAACAGGTTTTCGAACTCGAACGATTTGCCGTACTGGTGATTGACAGGCAGACCGTTGTACTCGAGATTTTCGAAGTTCGCCGAATACTCGTTGGCGACGGCAACGGCCGCGAAATTCTGCAAATGAGCCACGAGGGCTCCCATGGCCGCAACCATGGGAAGGAACGGCAAGTGCCCTTTAATAAGCTTTTCCGCGCGCATATTCGACCGGCCCAGGCCGTGGCGGACATGGAGTTCCGGCGCTCCGGAAATCGACTGCAATCCCTCCATCGCGGGCGTAGGGCTCAGCGAAAGCCAGGTAAACGGTACTCCCGCATGGTGGAGCGCCTCTGCCGCAACTGCGCTGTCTTTGCCTCCGCCGTTGCACAGGAGAACCCCGGACCCGGCGCACTCAAGTGGCTCCGGCGTTTGTGGCTGGTCGATCACGAACTCAATCGGCTCATCGAGGGGAATTCCGTTTACGTATCGAAGTTCCGCCAGCCCGGCGCGGAACCAATTCTCGAAAAAAGCGGCGCTCTCCGGAAAGAAATGAGGCGTCCGCACGACGATCCGCTCGATGCGATCCAGGTGAAAGAATTCACGCGCGATGGTGAGCCCGACGTGGGCGATTAACCTGTCCCGCAACAGAGCGTCACAGCGCTCGCTGAGAACGCGCGAAAGATTACCGAGGTCGACCTGGCGATTGTACTGGCGCCCGTCCCACGAGTAGGAATACTCGATCAGAGGATAACGGTACGTGAAGCCGTTGTATTCGACTGTCTTCACGAAAGACCCTCGCCCGCGAGTACCGGTTCCGCGGATGGCTGGTTCTCCGTTTTGAAATTCTCCCGCTGCGCAAGGCGCCGATATACAAGACGCGCCACCGCGGCTCCGTATTCGAGATCCACGTCTCGTAACCCGATCCAGCGCGCCCTGATGTCGCCGGCGGTAGCGCGCTCGCGGTTGCCTTCCCAGAACACATACGAGCCGTCGCGTTTGACACTGTAGTCGAGGGTCAGGATATCGCAATCGGCTGCACGCGCGGCGGCAATCAACAGGTCCGGCCGCGGTTCGCCCTGGCGGCGAAATGCCTCATCGGCGGAACGGGTGCCGGCGAACAGCGCAGCGTCCTTGTAGTTGACGAAAGGCGATCGCGAGCGCATGAAGTGCGCGGGGATGACCTCATCGCCCACGACATAGGCGCGCCATTTGCAGTAGTAGTTGTCGTCGGTTTTGGTTTCGACGAATTCCACCGCCAGATTGACTGGTTGCGGGCCGCGCGTTCCCGCCACCGGAGCGGCAGCCTCTTCGGCGTGCTGCTTCCGGATGGTTTCGCGCGCCTCTTCGGGAGTTCTTACGAGATACATGCCCCCGCCCCTGTGTACGCCGTCGCGGCGCAGGATCAGGGGGTAGGTGTCCAGTCGGATGTCATCGAAATCGCGAAACCGCTGGTAGCGGGCGCAGGAAATGCGGTGCTGCCGCCAGACGTCCAGGTAATACGAGTGCCGCCCCTCCGCGTTGCGGACGGTGTTGATCACGGGGAATCCCGCTTTCTGGCAGTCTTTCTCGAACCGTTTGCAATAAAACGCGAAGTTGAGATTGTGGCGCCAGTAGAGAGTAATCAGCGCCGCGTCGAACTTGTCGAGATCGGGGAGTTTCTTCCAGGGATTGTACAACCGCCATTCGATGTTCGCCTGATCGAGCCCCCAAAGCAGCGTCCGATTCTCCATGGGAATCTGGAAGCCTTCGAGAGTTCTGAAGCCGGTGACAACGAGAAGTCGTATGCGCTTCATGAGCCGGGACAACCGTGCAGGCAAGTTTTTTTATCGACCTGTGGAACACGCGCTAATACCGGGCCGATTTTTGCAATGCCGAATCTATCATAAGTAAAAAAGTGCCGCAATCCAAATACGAATTTGAACGGAATTGGCAAAGTTGCAAATCGAGTTACAAGAGCAGGCGAGTCCATTGGTTCTCTTTTCATTTCGGCATCTTGACTTCTTTCCGGAAAAAGTATGTACTTGTTTTTCCTGCTGCCGAGAGGAAAAGCTCTGTAGCTCAACTGACAGAGGAGGGCGTTTTTTGAATGTCCGGCCACGATGAAGAATCGATTCCCCTGGAGGACGCGCAAAAGAGCGGCGAGCGGACCGAAAGTGCGGAGAACTACCTGTCCACCGGAGAGCCCGGAGAACCCGCAGAGCCCGGGACCGCTGAAACACAGCCACCGACCGCTGAATCGGAAGAACTCACATCGCAAGTGGAGCACACGCTGCTCCGTATCCGCGCGGCTCTCGAACAGAAAGACTGGCAGGCCGTCGCCGACGCGATGGGTCTGGATTCGGTATTCCTCAACGGCCATCCCGAGCCGGTTGCCAAAGTCGTTCAGGATCTGACCGCGACGACGACGAACCTGTGTGACTTTGAAGGGGTTATGTTGCGCGTCAATAAGAATGAAATCGCCGCCGAGAGCGGCCGTTTCAGCCTGCGATTCCGGATCATGTGGAATTCGTGCGACGACTGGGAAGACCACGATTTGTACATCGATGCGCACGCAGGATATGCCCGCGGCGAAGACGGATGGAAGATCAGCTACCTTTCCCTGAACAGTGTGCCGGTTCAGGCGGAACCGCCGGCGCCGAAGGCGAGCGCCCCCGCCGAAGCTGCGGCCGCCGCAAAAGAGCCGACTCCGGCCGCTGCCGAAGTGCCGCCGAGTCCGCCTGTCCCTGCGGCACCCACCCGATCTATCCCACGGTTGAAGCGCGCGGCGACAGCCGGCCGCCCGCTACGTCTGCCACCCCGCCCCGCGAGCGCGCCACCGGCTGCCGCAGCTCCGAAGCAAGCTGAACACCCGCTCAGTGACGACTACTTTTCGCGCGCAGCTGCGCAGTACTTCGGCCAGGTCGCAACTCCGGAAAAGAGTGGCGAGATCAAATCGGTCATTCCGGGCTCCTCAGTCGGCGGTAAACACCACCTGCTTTATGTACCAATAGTGATGCACGAGGACCTGATCAAAAAGATTCTCGGCGGCGATTAACTGGAATCTCTTTCCAGGTTTTCGGATTATGGGGTACGACACGCTCATCCAGGGGGCGCATGTTGCGCGCAATATTCTGATGACGCTCTCCGGGCGGCCCATCAGTATCAGTAACACCGCCTACGTCATATCAAGCCTTCGTTCCCTGCAAGCAATCGCCTGGGCGGCCGATGAAGCCGCCGCCGCGCTGGACTCCTCTCATCGCGACAGTTGCCGGCATTTCGCACGTTTGCTGGAAGAAACGGTCCGCCAGCCTACGGCTCCGCAGCTCGCGCGGATGCGTTACTACATCGAAAACGATCTGCCCCTCTACTCAACCCTGCGGCAGATGCCCTACGAGTTCGACTCCTGCCCGCCGCGTCCCTTCCGCGGGCGTTCGTACCGGCGAATCATGGTGATGATCGGGCCGGGAATCGGCATCGGCGATGAAGTGAGTTACACCGCCTTCTTCCGCGCTCTGGCCGACCACTTCCGCATTCCACCTGAGCGAGTGGAGATTTACACATTCTCTCCCGGTCTCTGGGAGACCCTGACTCCGGATTTCGTGACGCGGGGCCTCTCGGGTTCGCCACTGGCCTTCTTCCAGCGACTGCGGCGACTCCTCACCACCAGTCTTCCGAGCCAGGTCCTGATTGTTTACGCCAGTTTCATGGGGCAGGAGATGCACCGATGCCTGCTGCCGTACCGGGATCGCCTGGATGTGATGGAAGTGGGTCTTGCGTCCGCTCAGGCCTGGGTAAAACTGCGAGGCCAGGAGCGCGGCGTGACCTGGAGGGGCCGGGATCAAAAAAGCCCCAACATGATCCGGGCGCTCGACGAACTGCTTGCCCATCTTCTGGGACACGGGCCGCGTATCGCGAGCCAGTCCACCCACTCCTATTGCGCCTCCTCAGATCGGGTCTTCCGGATCTTTGTCAATCCATTCACGTCCAAGTTCAGTCCCCTGACGCCGCGGCACTGGGCGCAGTTCATAGCCGAGGTGCGTTCCGCTATTCCACGGAAAACCACGCTGATCTGCCGCGTGAGCCCCGGTTTTTCTCCGTGGTGTCGTGACTACGCGCGCGAGGTTGTGGGGCTCACGCGCAAACTCGTAATTGAAGGCATTAAGGTTAACGTCCTGGGCGAATCAGGCCGTGCCCCGATCGATGTCAACAATGGCATAGCGGCTATGCAGCGTGCGGTCGCCAAAGCCGATTTCGTCCTCGCGATCGACACTTATACAGCCCACCTTGCGGCATATTCGAATACCGTTTCGCTGGCTCTTTGTCTGAATCGCAATCCCGAATTCTGGCAACCAGCGGTGCATACGTTCTGGGTGGATCTTCATGTGGGACATCGGACGGTGTCGACCATGATCCATGCGCTCGTGAAACTGATTACCCGGAGGTTCACCGCCGACCCATCGATTGAGCGATATGCCCAGACGTGCCGCGCTCTGGTCCAGCTTGGCCATCCGCTTCAATTGACTGCGCCGGACGGAAGTGGCTCCCCGATCAGGCTCCGGAACTGGGCATCGCAAGCCCGCGCCGTGTGGGACTCGCTTCCGAAGCCTCTAGCGGGAATTCTGGACGCGGTAGACGCGGACCATTCGTGGCAGCGCGTAGCGGCGAGCCTGAATGATGCGAATGCGAATTCGCGGCGCATCGCGCTCGCAAAGCTGGCCGAGTCCTCATTTTTTCGACTGGCGTGCCTTGCGGCCGGCGACGGGTCGACCAGAGGTAATGGTTTGACCAGAGGAAACGGCGCGGCCAGAAAGGCTGCGGCCTGATGTCAATCCGGCTGATGCCAATCGGGAAGACGGTCGGCCGGTGCTTCCACGCCCAACCTCGCCTTGCGAACGATCAGTTCCGCCAGAGCGGCCCCGACAGCCCCGCGCTGCGCGAAACATTCCTCAATCGAGCGTCCCGTGGCGTCGCGAAACAGGGCGGCCTTGGTGCCCGCTCCGGTTCCCGCCATGCGGAAACTCCGGTTGGCTTCCCAAAATATGCAGCCGCGTTCCGGTGTCGGCGAATAGTCGATCGCCAGAATGTCGCAACCGAGCGCCTGGGCCGCGCGCGCCACCAGATCTGCTTGTGCTTCGCCGTTCGCCAGAAACTCCCGGTCTTCGGCGATCGAAAGAGCATTGGATTCGGCGACACTCAGCTTGACTTTCCACGTTTGCGAAATCATGTGCTGCCGGGGCAGAATGCGGTCTCCGATGACAATGCATCGGCGCTTGCGATAGAGGCCGTCGGGGAAAACAGTTTCGATGTATTCGATCGCCAGATTCAGTGGTTGACGGCACGAACGTCCGCGCTCGCCGATGACATTCTCCGCCTCCGCCCGGTTCTGGACGAGAAAGCTATCCCGGGAGGAATGGGAGCCCCCATCCACGCGCAGAATCATGGGGTAACGCAGAACGAGCTGATCGAGCGTCGCAAACGGCTGAGACAACGCGCAGGGAATATCGCACATCAGCCAGCGGTGAAGACAGAACGAATGGCATATGCGCCTCAGATTGCGCGCGCTGTTGACCACCGGGATGCCCGCGCGGCAACACTCGTCTTCGATTTTCATGGCTGCAAGGCGAACGGTACGGCTGGGCCCTTCAACGTGGTGGCACCATGTCATCACGACATCCACATTCGAAAGATCCGGCGTGCCCGCCAGCGGATGGTGAATTCTCCAATCGATCTGTTGCGTCTCGAGGCCAGTTCGCAGGGCCCGGTTCAGCGAGCCGTGCCTGAAGATCGATCGGGAGTCCTGATTGGAAAGAAGAAGGAGGTTAACCGGCATCGAATTCGCGCGAAGGGCGCGTTTATCGTAGCAGACCTCACGGCGGCCTCGCGGAGAAAAAGCAGTCCGGAGATCCTATGAGCCAAAACTTCAGGGGCGCGAACGTATTGGGGCTGTGCTCGACGGGACACGGCGCGGCTGTCTCGCTGGTCTCGCCGAGGTACGGCGTCCGTGCCATGACGCTTGATCGCTTCACAGGTCATAAGCACTCTCTGCTCTTTACACGGCGTGAACTGGCCGACATCACCTCGGGATCGACGCCGATCGACAAAAGCATCTTCGACGCGCTCCAATATTCGTACCGCCGTTTCCCACGTTCTTATACGGTGGAGGACGCGCTCGAGCCATTTCTGCGAGCCTTGCTTCGTGGTCTTCCTCTCGACTTCAAAGACATTGACCTTGTCGTCACGAGTAACTGCCATTTCGCTTTCAACTTTGGCCGATCGACGCCGCGGTTTTTCCGCGGATTGTTCCCGAATGCCCAGGTGTTCCGCGATCTTGAGCACCATACGATCCATCAGTGGCAGGCTTTCCTGCCCAGCGGTTTTTCAAAGGCGGCGATTCTTACGCTCGATGAAAGCGGCGAAGGCCTGGCCCGGCTGGGTGGACGCAAGATCGCCATGACCATGGCCGTGGCGCAGGACCGCGAACTGGGAGTCATCAGGGAGTATCTTCATCCTGACGCCAGTCCCGGCCTGCTTTACGCAGAGGTCTGCCGCCATTTGAACTATCACGCCGGCGAAGAAGGCAAACTGATGGGGCTCGCGCCTTTCGGTACCGACAGGATCTACCGGCAACTTCGACCCGAGCTGAAGTTGCTGGAGGACGGAGGGTTCCGTTTTCTGGGATCGGACGATTTCTGCACGCGACTGCATAAAATTCGGTCGAAGCGGCAGCGGAGCGAGCCGATCGAGCCGGTACATGCCGATATCGCTTATGCGGCGCAAACGCTTCTCGAAGACGTACTCGTTCACGCCATGAAGACGCTGGCGCGCCTCGCGCCCGCCGATGTTTCGAGCGTATGCGTATCGGGCGGCGTGGGGCTTAATAGTTGCGCCAATGAAAAGATGTTCCGGGCGTCGCGCTTCCGCGACATCTACATCAGCCCGAATCCCGGCGACGACGGACACGCGCTGGCGTGCGCGTTGTTTGGCGCGCGGGTGCTCGCAAAACAACCAGCTCCGGCCAGCCTGTCGACAGATTACCTTGGGCCTCTGTACTCGGATGACGACATTCATGCGGCGGTGATGCGGGACTCGCTGGAACTGCGCGCCGCGGACCCGAACCACATTGCGTCTTTACTGGCGGCGGGACGAATCGTCGCGCTCTATCAGGGGGGCTCCGAATACGGGCCGCGCGCTTTGGGGAACCGAAGCATTCTCGCCGATCCCAGAAATCCGGAGATGACCAACATCGTCAACGAGCGGGTGAAACACAGAGAGTTATTTCGGCCCTACGCTCCCGTGGTGCTCGAGGAAAAAGTGCACTACTGGTTCGACCACACGGGTCCGAACCGGTTCATGCTTCGGGTTGTGCCGGTTCTCCCGGAGAAACGCGAGCAACTGGGCGCGGTGACGCATATCGATGGGAGCGCGCGCGTGCAAACTGTAACGCGCGAGACAAACCCTCAGCTTTACGCAATCATTGAGGCATTCGAGCGCAGGACGGGAGTGCCGGTGCTGCTGAACACTTCGTTCAACCTTGCGGGCAAACCGATTGTGGAAACACCCGAAGATGCGGTCGAGTGTTTTCTCTCAACCGGCCTCGATGCTCTGATCGGTGGCAAGGTGATTGCGGTCAAGCCGGCCGCTCTCCGCCCCGATGCGGCGCACTCCACCACCGATCCGATTACGCCGGAGATGCAGCGTGCTCGAAACGGATACCAGATCCTACGGCAGCACGCGCAGGCCTCGCTGGCCCAGGGTGCGGCTTGAACACCCTGCCCATTCCGATTTACTGCATCAATCTGCCGCGCAGTTCGGATCGGCGCGCGGCGATGGAAGCGGAGTTCCGCCGCGTCGGATGGCAAGCGGTGTTCGTTCCGGCGGTGGATGGTCCGAGCACAATCGATCTCGATAGCCTGGCGGACCAGGGCATACTAAGCCGCCGGAACCGCAGCCTGCGGAACCCGCTGTGTCACGCCGAGGTCGGTTGCTATCTGACGCATGAGCGCGTCTGGCGGCGCATTTACCATACTGGCCAGCCTTACGCGATCATCTGTGAAGACGACATCCTGGTGCGGGATCCACCCATCGATCTGGAGCGGTTGGTGCGCAAGCTTCCATCCGATTGCGATTTGTTTTACCTCTACTACATGAATGACGTAGCGGGGCTGACGGCGCCCGCTTTCAATGTTGACCGGGATCCGCGGATCGCGAGAGTTGGTTCGTACGACATGTATCGCGCATGGTCCTGCGGCGGCACCCAATGTTATTTGATTACGGCTCAGGGAGTGGAGAAGGCGCTATCGTCGTGCCGTCCCATTCGACATCCAATAGATGGATACCTCGCGCGGATGTCGGGCAAGCGGCGGATGGTGACTTTCGCGATCCATCCGCGGGCCGTGGTCGATGCCGGTCTATGGTCGACGATCGGATGATGCCACCCATGACGATGTGACCCATGACGATGTGACCCATGATGATGTGACCCATGATGATGTGACCCATGATGATGTGAACAACGATGACGCAAACCATGGCGCGCGTTTCCAGTCAGATGCTCGCGCCGCAGAATATTCGTTCACTCAGCGGAGCGCACAACCGCGAGTACGGGGCCGTCTTGCTGAAGTTCCGACGCGCGGTCCATCGCGAGTTTGTGGCGGAGATCGAGCGCATGTGCCACGGCTTTGTGCAGGGCCCGCTGGCCGCGCAGGCGGAGCCGCTGCTGACTGCCGTCCGCGACTACACGACGTGGCTTGGCTGGTGCGTATGGTGTTCGAGTCACCTTGCACCACCTCTGGGACTGGTTGGCCCTGAGGACATCAGGAGAGTTGCAGCGTCGCTTCTTGTCTACTGCGGTCCGCGCCTGATCGACGATGCGGTTGACGATCATCGAACATATAAAGGGCGTCAACCGACCTTACTTAGCCGGATCGCCAGCGCGTTTCCCGATGTTCCAATCGGCTCGGTCCGCTGCCAGACGGCGTTGATCGGATCGTGGATGATCCTCTACGGCTTACAACGCCTGGAGCGTCATGGAGGCGCGGGCGTTGCGATGCGCACCATGCGGGTGTGCGAGCGGATCGCCCCCGGAGCGGTGTTGGAAACTTTGCATGCCGCTCCGTTCTCATGGGATCAATACGCTCAAATCGTAACGCTGAAGGCCGTTTACTATGACGAGATCCTGTATCGGAATCTGGTCGACCCGGTAGAGCAGCCTTTGAAATCGCGGATGCTTGAACTCGCGGCCCGGCTGTCGCGCATTGCGCAGTACCTGAACGATTTTCGCGACGCTGCGGACGACCGGCATCTTGGTCAAAAGAATCTGCTCGAGTGGTTTTCTTCGGAGGACGATTTCTGGAGCCACTGCCAATCTGAAACGGAGAAGTTTGTGGAGGGGCTCGACGATCTCCCGTCAGGTGTCGCGAACGCATTTGCGGCGGCCCTGGTGGAGACCGTCGATGCCGCGGCTCGTCTGGACATATTGCCCGAGTCGGAAAGAGTGTCGGCCGCCGAAGTCGCGTGATCGGTGATCGCGGTTTAAGGCGCGCCATTGATCGCGGCGCCCGCTACCTGACTTTAAGGCAGCTCGATTCAGGCGAGATCCCCGTCCACCTGGCATTCCATCGAGACTTGCGGGACGCGCGGCGAGATCCGTCCGTATTCGGCTCGGCGGTTGCCGCGCTCTCTCTCTATGGCGCGAATCAACCATTGTGCAGACTCATAGTGGCGCGCGCGACACGGCACATCGCCGCAGAACGCCGGCCGGACGGAACGTGGTCGTATTGGCCGAGCGTTATTCCTGTAGCTTCCGACGCGGACGATACGGCTTGTTGTTCTCTGGCCTTGATTCAATCCGGCCGATTCATCCCTGACACAATTCGGGCCAATTCGAGCATATTCGAACGATATAGAGATCGCAGCGGCTTGTTTCAGACCTGGTTTGCGGATGGTTGGAATCTTCTGGACAGCGTAGTGAACGCCAATGTGCTTGCTTATCTCGGATCGCGCAGCAGCACGGTACGTGCCACCGAATATCTTATCGACCTGGTCCGTACAGGGTGCGAGGCGGATTCTTACCCTTACTACGCCGACGTCGCGAGTCTCCATCATGGTATTGCAAGAGCTATGCGGGTCGTGGGACAGCTGCGCATCTGTCAACCGTCGCTCACGGAGAAGCTCCGCGCCCGACTGGCGACTGATGGGCCGTCAGAGCCTTTAATCGTTGTCGCGCAATCCCTCAGCGCGCTCGCGCTTCTCGGTGTGCGGCTGATTCCGGAGTTCCGCTCTGCTGCGGCGAGATTGCTGGATGCCCAGCGTCCCGATGGAGGGTGGCCCGCTGAAGCTTACTATACCGGCCCTCCTTGTGGAGCGGTTACGGCATGGTACGGGTCGGACGAAATTGTGAGTGTTCTTTGTGTGGAGGCCCTACTCCGAGCTAGCCAGGGCAAACCGGAGTAAATCGCGCGATCGTGTTTCGGCGCTGACAGACACGGGAAAACATTTACCGTTGGGGCTTTTGTTCAGGGTATGCATCGCCGCATCGAAAAGATCGCCGTCGGCCAATTCGACATTCACGGGGTCCCGGCCGGCATCGGGATCATACTCGCTCAGGGCGAATCAGACGGAGCATCATCACCCTTTGTTTACAGCACTATTGATCAACACCAGATTGATCAATACCAGGCAATTCACCCTGATGTTCACACCCAGGAGGTCCGGGGTTCGAGTGCCTTCGCGTCCACCATTTTCCCCTTGTTCGTTCCAGCGCCGCTATTTGATGTGGCCTTCAGTGAAGTCCCGGTTGTTTTCCTCGCAGGAATACTCGATCAATTCCGAGCCGGCCGGCATTCGCGGGAAAACCCTGACGTTCGTCCATGGCTTTGTGAAAGTCTTGGGGTCATCTACCGTCACCTCATAGGAGATGTGATCCCGATCAGTGAGCCGATAGCGTTCGATGAGATGCATCTGATCGGAGTGGGGATGACCGATCGTATCGAGTCGCGTTCTGCCGTTAAATCCGATCGTGTCGATCACGAGCGTGTCGCCGTCCCACTTGCCGACCGAGTCGCCGAACCAGGTGCGCTCGAGGTTTTTCGGATGATCGCGGTCCATGGCGACGACGTGGAACCACGTGTTCTGCTCGAACAGCAGGGCGATGTAATTGCCGTATTGAACGATCTGGATAGGGTATCCCCCGACATTGACGGAACGCATCAGGCCGAAGGGCAGGCAGTGGCCGGTGTAGTCAAACTTCGACACATCATAGTTTTTGAAGTTTTCCTCGCCCCAGGCAGTGAACGGGAGCGGTCCCGAGCCTTTCTGGTTCCTGCCGTCTTTAGTCACATCGGGGACGTAGGGATGGTCCCAGATGCCGTTCAGATTCGGGTGGCCGTCCGGCATGCGCGGAATGTCATCCGCCTGAGACTTTGCAGCCGTGGCCTTTGCGGCAGGGGTCTGGGCCGTGACCGATAAGACCAGCCCGAAGGCGCCCAATGTCACCAGAATCGCAAAAGATCTTTTCATATGCTCCGTCCTTCGAAAATCTGCAACCGGGACGCCGCGCGTTAACCGCCAGCGCCCATGCCGACATAAATATACATTACTCGAAGGTGAGAGGGAGGTTCTTCGGATTGGTTCCGGGTGGTTGGGGTCGGCCGGCTCCTCCGAATCACGTTCGCAGTTCCGCTGCGATTTCCGACGCGATATTTCGCGCCTTGTCCATCTCGCCGGGTTCGAGACTGATCGCACCGACGCGGGCATGGCCTCCGCCGCCGTAGCGTTCGCAGATCGTCGCCAGATTGTGCTGCGGCTCTTCCGGAGCCCAGGGATTCGATCCTACCGATATCTTCGTCCGGAAGCTTGAGGGGCTTACCGATACCGTGTAAGTGCTTTGCGGGAACAGGTAGTACGGAATGAACTTGTTATAGCCCTCGAGATCGCAACCTGTCAGGTCGAAAGTGATTACACCGTCCGAAGCGGTAGCCCGTTCGCGAATGACGTTCACCGATTTCAGGTGCCGGTCATAGAGAGGTTTGAAGAGCTCCTGAATATCGGGTTGTTCCACGATCTCTGCGAGCGTCATCTGCTGCATGAGGCCGATGATCCGCTGCACGACGTCTGAGCCCTTGGAGCTTTCGATGACGAGCGTCAATTTCATTGCGGGAGCGCCCAGTTCGACGGCCGTTTTGGGGTCTGCGATATTGGGCGCCATCGATGATGTTCGCCCAGTGCACCAGGTCGTCGAGATCGGGGGCCGCAAACCCCCACTTTTTCTTCGCCATGGTAGCGATAAAGTTCGTGCACGATTTGAAAGACGGATCGTACATCTTCTTTTCGGAGTGACCCGCCTTGAAATGAGCGGCATCTTCCGGGGTAAGAAAGGCGCTCTGATGGTGGTCGAACCACCAGGTGAGCTTCGGATTGCTCGAGTACTTGAAATCGACGATGGCGTTCTCGTCGCCGTCGAAAAGGCTGTCTTCGAAAATCTGAGAGGCCCGGTGAGCCATGCCCGTATATCGGAAATCCGCCCCGGCATCGAATGCGCCCCGAATGAAGCGGCTGAAGAACGCTGCGGAGGCGGCGCCGTCGAAACAGTGGTCGTGATAGAGGACTCGTACGAGCATGCGCGTGTTTTTTAAATGAGGGGTGAAAACTTTCCATCGTGCCTGAATGTCGCGAGAAAAGCAACTGATACGATCAAAATAAGATGGCGGGAGGGCTTGCGTCGAACACTCTAAGAGCTCTCAGGCACAGGAATTTCCGGCTTTTCTTCACCGGCCAGCTGATTTCTCTCGTCGGCACGTGGATGCAATCGGTGGCGCAATCGTGGCTGGTTTACCGTATTACAGGCTCATCGGCGCTGCTTGGTCTGGTGGCGTTCGCCAGCCAGATCCCGATTTTTCTGCTCTCCCCGATTGCCGGATATGCCGCGGATCGCCTCAACCGGCACCGGATGGTCATCGCGACCCAGGTGAGTTCGATGGTGCTGGCTCTCGCGCTGGCGGCGCTGACGCTGACGGGCCGGATTAAGGTTTGGGAGTTGTTCGTTCTCTCCGCGCTGCTCGGGGTTGTCAACGCATTCGATATTCCTGCGCGCCAGTCGTTTCTGGTTGAAATGGTGGGCCGTGACGACCTGATGAACGCCATTGCCCTGAACTCGTCGATGTTTAACGGGGCGCGGATCATAGGACCCGCGATCGCGGGAATCCTGGTGGCGAAGATCGGCGAAGGCTGGTGCTTTTTTGCGAATGGAATCAGCTATATCGCGGTGATCTGGGGATTGCTGCTCATGCAGGTAAACCCGTTTCGGCCGCCGGTTGCCACCATGTCCGCCTGGCACACGATTCGCGAAGGCTTCCACTATGTGGCGCGAACGGCGCCGATGCGTGCGATCGTCCAGTTGATTGCGATCGTCAGCTTCGCGGGGCTGCCTTACACGGTGCTGATGCCGATCTTCGCTGACAGAGTGCTCCGGGCAGGTGCACAAGGCCTGGGCATCCTGATGGGCGCGATCGGATTCGGCGCTCTGGGAGGCGCGCTCCTGATGGCATCGCGCACGGCGCTGAAGGGATTTACCGTCTGGATTCCATGCGCCGCGGCCATCTTTGCGCTATCGCTGGCGGGATTTGCGATTTCGAACCGTATGTGGTTATCGTGTGTGATGCTTTTTCTGTCGGGATTCGCGCTGATGATTCAGGTGGGGGCCTCAAACACGCTGATCCAGTCGATGGTGCCGGATCATCTGCGGGGACGCGCCATGAGCGTGTATTCGATGATGTATATCGGGGTCGGTCCGCTCGGGGCGATGGTTGCCGGTTTTGTGGCCGACGGCTTGGGTGCACGCTGGACCATTGTGGCCGGTGCTCTGATCTGCCTTGCGGGAAGCGCCATTTTCGCGCTGGAGCTGCCCGCGATTCGTCCGGTCGCGCGAAAGCTGATCCAGGAGCAGAGGGCGGCCATGGGAACGCCGGAATCGTCTTTTACTGTTGCGCTTCGGTGAAGACCGGCCGTATCCAAAACCTCTCGGTCCACTGTTTCGTCGCTGCGACCGTCTGCAGGTGCGGATATTTGCCCTCATGTGCCAGATTGATACCGTTCGTGAGAGCCGACATCGGCTCAAAGCAGATGAAGTTCTCGCCGGGCGGCGCGTAGACGATCGCGACTTGATATTTCGGGCCGAAGATTACCTCGATCCTCTTCCCGGCTCCTTCGACGTAAAACACGGTTCGGCCGTCCGTCTCGCCTTCGAGGCCAGTGAATCCGTCGTCGAAATGGTGATCGCTGAGCGACACTCGAGGCCCGAAATCGACTGGCGTAGTTGCGCCTGTCGGAATCAGACGGCTGTCCGTTTCAACGTGCAAAAGAGCGGGAATATGTGCCGCGGCCTGGGCAATTGGGACATCTGGCAGCTCAAAGTAGGGGTGGAAACCGACTGCGATGGGCATCGGATCCGCGCTGCGATTCGTCACGGTTACGCTCACCTCGAGCGCTCCCGCTGAAAGCCGGTGGCTCATCTCATACTCGTGCGCAAACGGCCAGTTGGCCATCAGGTCCGGGTATCTCCAGAATTCAAGACGGCTGGTGACCCAGGCAGAGGTCTCGTCCGATCCCAGATGAATTACCTCCCAAAGCGGGGAAGCGGTCAGCAAACCGTGAATTGGAATGCCATTCGGATCCGGACGTATCGAAGCGAGACCCGAATTGAACAAATACCTGCGACCGTTAGCCCAAAATCCTTCGGGCATGCGATTGGCCCACGGCGCAAGGAATGGAATGCCGCTCAGATGCTTGTCTCCCTGCAGTTGCGAAACGTCCGCATGGGGAAAGTGGAGGATGTTCTTCCCGCCGACCAGAAACTCGAACGTACGATTGCCGATGGAAGGAACGACGGCGACCTCAATTGCATGCTGCTTGTCGGAGAGCCGGACCGTCGGAACACCGTGATCGGTTAATTCGGCGGCCGTGTAAGGGGCAGTTTGGGCCATGTCGATCTCACCCGTATAGTAGCCCGTGTACCCGTATATTAGAGGGAGGGACGCGATGAAGACTTTTCTTGCCCTGCTGCTGGCCGCCGGATCCCTTTACGCCGCCAATCCGCCGATCGATTCACTGATCGCGGCGGGAAACGAGGCCTTTTACAACCTCGACTACGATCAGGCGATCGCAGCTTACGAGAAAGCCGTGGCCGCGAGCCCGGACAATCCCGCTTATCACAACTTTGTGGCGCAATCGCTGCTCTACCGGGAAATGTTCCGCGACGGGGCTCTCGAGAGCGAACTGGTGAGCGGCAACAATTCGTTTTTGCGCCGCCCGAAGATGGAGCCTCCCGCCGATGTGGAGAAGCGCTTCTTCGCCGAGATCGACCGGTCCATGCAGATCTGCCAGGCACGCATCGCGAAAAATCCGAGGGATACGGTGGCCCTGCATGCCTTGAGCGTAGCTTTCGCGTTGCGCGCGAATTATGGCTTTCTGGTGCGCAAGAGCTGGCGGGCGTCTCTTTACGATTCCAGCCAGGCGCGCAAGTACGATAACGAGGTTACGGACATCGATCCGGGAGATTATGACGCGAAGTTGCTGCAGGGCGGCTATGACTATATCGTGGGGAACCTTTCGTGGAGTCTGAGGGCGCTCGGATTCATCGCCGGCTATCACGGCGATAAGCAGCGGGGTCTGCGCACGATCGAAGAAGTGGCCGCGAAAGGAAACGAGAATCGGGTCGATGCCCAAATCGTGCTGTGCGCTTTGTACCGGCGTGAAGGGCAGGCTTCGCGTGCAATTCCGCTGGTTTCCACGTTAATCGCCCGATATCCCCGGAATTATCTGCTACGCTTCGAACTGGCCCAGATGTACGGCTCTACGGGAGACCGGAAGAGCGCGCTCAAGACATTGAGCGAGATCGCGCGACTCAAACAGGAGAACGCAGCCGGGTACGAACGTGTTCCCTGGGAGAAAATTTATTACGAGACAGGGAATCTGCAGTTCTGGTTTGACGATCTCGACGGGGCTCTGGCGAATCTGAAGAAGGTCACCGGTACACCGGAGCAACTGAAAGAGCTCGATTTGAACACGGGCGTGCTGGCTTTAATGCGCCAGGGCCAGATTTATGACCTTAAGAATCACCACAATCTTGCGATTCAGGCCTATCGTGAGGCCGTGAAGTTTGCGCCCGAGGCCGAGGCGGCCCGCGAATCCCAACACTACATCAACTCTCCCTACACCCGGCCGGTCCGCAATCCGGATCGCGGATGAAGACCCGTAGTTCTCTCACTCTCATTGGAATGGACAAAGCCCGTCAGCTGGCGATCCTCGGGATGGTAGTCAGCGGGTGCCTCGCGGCTCTCAAGATTACCGCAGGGTGGTTTGGCCGCTCGGCGGCCGTAAGCGCCGACGGCTTCGAATCCGCCTCGGACGTGTTCACCTCCGGTCTGGTGTTCGTGGGCCTTACGATTGCTGCGCGGCCGGCGGATGAAAACCACCCTTACGGGCATGGACGAATTGAGATTCTAACGGGATTTCTGCTGGGGATCATTTTGTTCGGGGCCGGATGCGCGATCTCGTGGCACGGTCTGACCGGATCGGCCGACGAAGCTGTTCCGCCGGCTTCCTGGGTCATCTGGGCCATGCTGATTTCCATTGCTGCCAAGTCCTGGCTTGTGACGCTCAAGTTGCGCTATGGGCGAAAGATCGGAAGTTCCTCGCTGTTGGCGGATGCCGCCAACGACGGGGTCGATATGCTTTCCGGTCTGGTGGCTCTGGCAGGCGTGGCGACAGCGCTCATCAACCCCGATCGTTTCCTGCGCGCCGACCATTACGGGGCATTCGCGGTCGGGATCATTGTCATCGGGACCGGGATTCGCGTCATGTATCAGTCCGCGATGCAACTCATGGATACGATGCCGGACGAAAACACGATGACCCGAATACGAGAAGTGGCGCTAAGTGTGAGAGACGTGGCCGGCGTCGAGAAATGCTTCGCGCGCAAGACCGGCTTGCAGTATCACGTAGACCTTCACCTCGAAGTTGATCCTGAAATGACGCGTCCGGGATTCGCATGATGTCGCGTGCCGGGTTCGGGACAGCATACGAGACGAGTTGCCGTGGGTTGCCGACGTGCTGGTCCACGTGGAACCATCCCCTCGGGCGACCTGAGACGAATCTCGTGCGATTCCTGCGGCTGGCCGGTTGTCGCGGGCAGCCGCAGGAATGATTTAACGAATGCGCTGGCTTTTGGCGTTGGCGCCGCGAGTACTCTCCACCTGGAAGGGAGAGGCTGTTGCGGCGGCCGCTTGTGACGCGGGAGGTATTTCCATCATCTGCACCATCGCATAGGCGGCCATCTGCTCGGCTTCCTTGACGAAGGCCAATTCTTGCACTTCGGGGTCGAAATCGATGCGAATCAGATCGCCTCCGCGTACCTGGTCCGATGCGATAAGGTTCGAGAGCGGGTGAACCAGGGAGCGTTCGATAGCTCGCTTCAGGTGTCTTGCGCCGTACTTCATGTCTGTGCCCTGACGGAGCAGGAAAGCGCGGGCCTCGGCCGTTACGTTAAAGACAAACGGCGTGGTACTGCCCGAGTTAAAGATCCTTTGCTGCAACTGATTCAATTCGAGACTCAGAATGCGGCCAAGCTCTTCAGTGCCCAGCGGCCGGAAAACTACGACCTTGTCGATCCGGTTCATGAACTCAGGAGTAAATTTGCGGCGGGCCGCTTCGACGCCTGCGCGCGAAATCTTTCCATTCAGGTCTTCGTCCGTTTCGCCAGTAGCGCGGCGACGTTCCACTTCCGAGGTAGCGAATCCCAGATTGGGTCTCAAAATCGAACCCATTTCCGCAGCGCCGAGGTTGCTGGTCATGAAGATCATCGCTTTTGAGAAATCGACCCGGCGATTGTCCCCAAGAGTAAGCGTCGCCTTGTCGAGAATTCCCAGAAGCAGGTTCCACAGTGCATCGCTCGCCTTTTCGATTTCATCGAAAAGAACGAAGCTGATCTTGATTTTGTCGGTGTGGTACTGGTTGAGTACTTCCTGACTCAAGCAGCGGGTGCGTCTCACGATGGCCCAGATATCCAGGAGGCGATCCGATGAGCTTCGCGATTTCGTGGCTATGCTGGAACTCGGCGCAGTCGATTTTTAGAACGGAGCGCGCATCGCCCACAAGCGACTCTGCGGTTGCTTCCACGAGGCGTGTCTTTCCGGTTCCCGTCGGACCCAGGAACAGGAAGTTACCGATCGGACGACCTGGACTCGTCATGCCGGCGAGAAACGTCTGATAGATATTTACTATCTGATCGACTGCCTCCTCCTGGCCTACTACCAACTTTTGCAGATCACTGTGAAGCTTTTCCGCTTCGCGGCCCGTTTGCAGCGGGTCAAGTTTCTTATTTAACCGCACCATATGCGTATCTAACCTCCCCGACCGGCGGTTTGGCATCCCCATGACCGCCTTCACACCTCTCTTTTGAGCACGCATCATGCCAAAACGCTTTTCGACCTTTTTTTCATGTTTTGTGGGCCGGACGCGAAGGGCGAACTTCAACCCGGCTTACTGTGGTCCGCGAAGGCATACGCAGCAGACTGACGACAGTTTCGGCAATCTCCTCCGGCGCAATTTTCCAGGCGTTCTGATCCTGAATTTCTGTCCTCACGATCCAATCAGAATGGCCGGCCAGTTGGGGAAACCCTCCCAAATTCGGTGTTTACACTTCCTGGCAATACCAGCGACACTCTTACACCGTTATGGCGATGATCCAGCATCATGGCCTCTGAAAAACCGATCAGGCCGAACTTCGACGCGTTGTATGCCGCACCCCCGGCGAAGGCGCTTGTTCCGGCAAGTGAGCCGATATTTACCACGTCGCCACCTCCCGTCCGCAGGAATATCGGCAGAACCTCGTGGCAACAGTAGTAGACGCCCGTCAGATTCACGCCGATCACAGCCTCCCATGTTTCGGCTGTCGTTTCAGCAACGCTTGCAAATGCGCCGATACCAGCGTTGTTGACCAGTATGTGCACGGCATCGAACCGCTGTTGCACGGCGGCAATAAATTGCCGGACGTCTGCGAGCCGTCTTATATCCGCTGCCATGCCGAATACATCGCCCCTTGCTCGACAAAACTCTGACAGCTTCGTCAACCGACTTTTGCCGTGTTCCGCAAATGGCGACACGTGCTTTTTCATCGAGCAGGCGTTCCGCTATGGCTTTTCCGATGCCCCTTGTGCCTCCCGTGACGATCGCGACTTTATTTTCGAGAATATTTGCAACCATGGCCTCATCCTACGCTCGACACCGCCTAAACCGTGCCGTACCATTGAGAAAGAATGCACGAAGCCGGCGCTTTGACCTGGCGTGACGTAGTGGAGCGACACCACTCCAGTCTGGTTTACGACTTATCGGAACGCCTGGATTCAGATCTGAATGACGCTGTGTCACGTGCCGTCGCCGCGGAACGGTCGCAGGCCAGCGATCAACTGGGGCTCACCCGAGCTGAGGTGAGCCGCACGCAGGCAGAATCGCTCAATCAGGCTCTGCGCCGAATGCGTCAGGCGAATGGCGATCAGCAGATCTTGCAAGCGCTCGTCGAAAGTATCGTCCCTTATGCGGCATCAGCGGTGGTGCTGGTGTTCGAAAACAACCAGGCCCGTGTCGCCGCGAGCGGCGGGTTCAAACGCGGTCAGTCGTTCTTCGCCGATTTTGCGTTTGACGATTGCGGATGCTCCCGCATTGGTGGCTGCCATCGAGAGCGGCGACCCGGTCACTGCTCTCGCAACCTCAACCGAAATCTCTGCGTCCCTGGCCGATAAGCTAAACGCCGCAGCCGAAGAGGAAGAGGAAGATGAGCGGAAAGCGTATCTTTTCCCTGTTCGCGCGCGTCAATCTGTCGTAGCGCTACTTCTGGCGTCGGGGCCGGCTGCATCCGCCAGGACGACAGCGAACACCGCGCCGATCGAATTGCTCTGCGAAGCGGCGGGAATGCGCCTGGAAAGCATCGGGGCGATTTCGCACCGGAAAGGTTCGGTGGCGGCGGATTCAGGACCGGATGGAGTCGAAAAGCGCCTCTCGTGGGAGAGCTTGAGCCCTGAAGACCAGCGCCTGCACCTTCAGGCGCAACGGACGGCGAGGCTCCGAGTGGCCGAGATGAGGCTTTACAATGAGGCGGATCTGAGGCGAGGTCTCGCGGCCGGCAATATCTACGCGGCGCTGCAACCCACAATAGACAGCGCCCGGAGTCAATTTTTACAGGATTTTCTTGCGAAATCTGCGACCATGGTCGACTATCTCCATCTTGAGCTGGTGCGCAGTCTGGCGCATGACAACGACGGTTTATTGGGGCAGAATTATCCGGGGCCAATGGCATAAACGGCGATTTCTCGCGTGATATCTTGCACGATGGTTGGCAAAAAGATCAACTCGACATGGTTCCTGCTGGCTGGGCTGGTCGCCGGAACCCCTCAGCTGGCGGATTCGGCCGCATCTGATCTGGGGCAGGGAATCGCCGCTTACAACGCTCGAAACTATAAAGGGGCAATTCCTCATCTCCAAGCGGCTCGCGATGTTTCGAAGCTTACCGGACTACGGCAGTTATTATCTGGGATACTCTCAGCTTCTCACCGGCGATGTAGACGGCGCTTTGAGTACGTTGAACGCTTATCGCGCGAACCCGATCACTTCGTCTCCTCTCGCCGGCAAGATCGATGTGATCTATGGCCGCGCGCTTCTCGACAAGCGGGATCCGCAGTCCACAAGCAAGGCGCTTAACATTCTGCAGACCGATTACAAGCTGTTACCCCAGCCTGACGGCGATTTCGCTCTCGGGCTTGCGTACGAGGCGCAGGGCGAGCAGCAACAGGCGGCGCTCAGCTATCAGAAGGTTTACTACTCCTGGCCGAATACGGATCTCGCAGCGCAGTCGGCGACTGCGATCGATCGGCTGCGGCTCGCGCTCGGGAAAGATTTCCCGAGCGCGCCGGCTGCCCAGCAATTGGAGCGGGCCGAAAAGTGGGTGGCGGCAAAGAATTATGCGAAAGCGCGGGCCGAGTATGTGGCCCTCACGGATCGTCTGATCGGGGCCAGAGCAGGCAACAGCGAAGGTTGGAGTTGGGGTTTCCGACTACCTGGCGGGAGCGACTGCCGCGGCGATGCGTTATTTGAAGGCGCTGCATGTCGATCGTTCGGAGACCGACGCCGAGCGGCTCTACTATATCGAGGAAGCGCGCGCGGAAAGCAGGACGACGACGCCCAGACGATGGATACCGTAAGGGAGTTGGGCGAGCATTATTCGAAATCGGTCTGGCGGCTGAAGGCTCTGGTCAGCGCGGGAAACCGTTACTGGCGACGAATGACCGGGAGAAGTACGAGCCGCTGTTCAAAGCGGCCTATGAGACGTTCCCTGACGACAGCTCGACCGCTTATTGCCACTGGAAAGTTACGTGGGACGCGTATCTCGGCGACAAGCCGGAGCGAGTAACCCTTCTCCGGGGTCAGGTTGAAGACTATCCGGACGATTCACGAGCGGGAACTGCGCTTTACTTCCTGGGCCGAATCGCCGAAGCGGACGGTAAGCCGGCCGGAGGCTCGCGCTTATTACGAACGCTTGACCGCTCAGTTCCCGCATTACTTTTATGCAGTGCTGGGCCGCGAGAGAACGCGGGACAAGGTGGCGGCGTCAAGCGCAGACGCAGACGTCACTACGTGGCTGGATGATGTTGATTGGCCTGAGCATCGCGATCTTTCGAGTACCGAGCCGAACGACGGGACGAAGCTGCGTATCGAGCGATCCCGTTTGCTGCGGGAGGCTGGCTCTGCCCGATGTTGCCGACGCGGAGATGAAATTCGGCATGGCGACCGCCACAGAACAGCCGCAATTACTGGCGCTCGAAATGGCTCAATCGGCGGAATCGCCGTTTCGCGCTCTGCGCATCATGAAGAGCGTCAGCGGGGATTACCTCGCGCTTCCGCTGGAAAACGCTCCCATTCGTTTCTGGCAGATGCTTTTCCCGCTGCCATACAAAGACGAGGTCTTCGAGAGCGCGAAGGCCCGCGGAGTGGACCCGTTCTTCGTGGCCGCGTTGATTCGTCAGGAATCAGAGTTCAATCCGGGAGCCAAGTCCCGGGCCAATGCGCTCGGCCTCATGCAATTGGAGCCCGCCACCGGCCGAATGGTGGGACGTCAGCAAGGTATGGGCGCGGTGACCTACCAGTCTTCTGTTCGATCCGGTGTAAGTATCCGGCTCGGAACTCAATATCTTCGCGGGCAGACTGGACAGCTGGGATGGCGATTTGTACCGCACTCTCGCGGCTTATAACGCCGGTCCCGGGCCGCGTACATCAGTGGCTGAACTGGGCTAATTATCGCGATCCGGTCGAGTTTGTGGAAAGTATCCCGTTCACCGAGACCCGGGAATACGTCCAGGCGGTGCTGCGGAACGCCGATATGTATCGGGAGCTTTATTCCGGGAAGCACGACCGCGAGTTGGAACCTTTTCGCAAAGGATTGCCGCCCGTGAAGGTGGCCGACCTCGTGCAACCCCGGACCGTTTCAGCAAGATTGACCGAGGGCGTGTCGGCCCCCGCCGCGAGGAGGACCAACACCAGGACTACTCTGGTTGCGAACCACCGTCAGACGGCGAAGACCTCGGGGCAGAAAAGGTCGGCTCCGAAAACAGTCGCTTCCACCAAAAAACCGGCTTCTTCGAAAAAAAGAGTTCCTGCCGGGCTTACCGAGGCTGTTATTGTGACGCGGTGAGCGGCGCTCAGCTCTTCGAGATGTTTAAAGGCGGGCCTCGATGACCCCTTCAACCCTGCGGAGTTCCGCTGCACCAGTTGACACCTTCGAATTTCGCATTGAAACATGCCAGCAGGAGACCGACGAGAACAGCATTGAAAAGCATCGGCGCTTTGATGACCAGGTAGAGCTGTTCGTTAGTCGATATGAACTCCCGGCCTCCGCGGTTTTTCTTCCGGTTCAAACAGCATCTTTTAACTGAATACCCTTTTCCTTAGGCCTTTTTCGTCAGGGCGTTGCACGGGGGTAAGCGAATCACCCTCTTTACGGCGTGAGAACATAGGAAATAATGGCTTCGGCAACCGCGCACAAGAGCTTTCACAGCGAACGAACCGCGAAGTTCACTGAGTCGGTAATCCGCGAGATGACGCGTCTTGCCATCCAGTTTGGCGCGGTAAATCTGGCCCAGGGATTCCCGGATTTCGCCGCGCCGGTCGATCTTAAGCGGGCGGCGATCGAAGGCATTGAAGCCGATCACAATCAGTACTCGATCACCTGGGGGACAAAGGCGTTCCGCGGCTGCGATCGCGCGGAAGTACGCCCGAAGCTACGGCCTGGAACTCGACCCGGAACTCGAAATTACGGCTTGCTGCGGAGCCACGGAAGGTATGGCTGCGTCTCTGCTTGCGACGACGAATCCCGGCGACGAAGTCATCGTCTTTGAGCCATTTTATGAGAGCTACCACCCGGACACGCTCCTTTGCGGCGCCGAAAGGAAGCTGGTGACATTGCACACTCCGGACTGGCATTTCGACCCCGACGAACTGCGGCGGGCATTCTCGCACCGCACGAAAGCCATTATTGTCAACACGCCTCACAACCCCACGGGCAAGGTATTTTCGCTGGAGGAACTGACGTTAATTGCTTCGCTGTGCCAGGAATTCGACGCAATCGCGATCACCGACGAAATTTACGAACACATCGTCTACGACGGGGCGCGGCACATCCCGATGATTACGCTGCCGGGGATGCGCGACCGCACGATCCTCGTGAACAGCCTGAGCAAGACGTTCTCGGTCACCGGCTGGCGTGTGGGTTGGGTCGCCGCGTCGCCGGAATTGACAACATCAATTCGTAAAGTTCACGATTTTCTTACCGTAAACGCGCCGACTCCGCTGCAATACGCAGGCACAATGGCGCTCGACGAACAACAGGATTATTTCACTGGACTCTCCCAGATTTATGAAGGGCGGCGGCGCGCTGCGATCGATATGCTTGAAAACGCGGGGTTTCGCTGCTACACGCCGGCGGGCGCTTATTATGTGATGACCGACATCGCCGGATTGACCTCGACCAGCGACGTATCTTTTGCCCGGCGGATGGTCCAGGATTTTGGAGTGGCCGGAGTTCCAGGATCAAGTTTTTATTTTGAAAAAGCATCGGGTTGTACCCAAATACGCTTTTGTTTCTGCAAAAATTATGAGACCCTCGCATTAGCGGGACAAAAGCTGTCGCGGATCGGGTGCGCCTGACCGGGCCTGTGGTTGTCGCGTCGCTCTGAGGGCTCGTTGTGTTACCAGACTTCCTCCTTAAAGAAACGACGATACGCGAATCGGGCGAGAGCGAGTTGTTCGAGATCGCCCGGCAGGATTGCGGGCAACTGCTCGTCACATTCGGCATTACGCACGCGGTCGAAAATCAAAGCGTTAATTTGGAAATCCATAGTTCGCAGGATGGCGAAATATGGGCGGTACGGCCACTCGCCGCTTTCCCGGCAAAGTGTTATTGCGGCGAATATCAGATGATGGTGTCGCCTCGCGATGCGCGATTCCTGAAAGTGAAATGGCGCGTAAGCCGTTGGTCCCGAAGCGGGGAGCGTCCGTTTTTCAGGGTTTACGTCTTCGCCGATCTTGTGCGAAGCCGCACACCTGCCGTTTATATGACGGCCGGCGCAGCTTGACCTCCAGTCGGTTTTCCTGAATTACTGCTTCACTTTGCGATCGCTGTTGGGCTTGGCGCTATAGGGTTGAGCCGGAAGTCCGCCCAATGTAATGACGGTCTTGCCATCGCTGCGCGTGAGGCCCGCTGCCCAGGCGTGCTTCCCCCCATCCTTCGCCTGGAAAGCCGTCACCGTGATCTCCTCATGGTTCTCTTCCATGGCTTTGTACACGGAGGTGTCGAAGCCATTTCGTTGCAGAACATTCGGTGGAGGCAGTTCGAGAGCCCAATTGATTACCCGGCCTTTCTCGTTCATCACATCCAGATAGATCCAGCCGTGCGGGTTATCGGGCGAGATTTTCGTCACTTTACCCGTCAACGTGATCGGTTTCTGATCGTCATATTCGGCCTGGAAGGAGTGATGCGCGGACAGCGGAATGCATATCCCCAGCAAACCGGCCCCGAGCGCGAAAAACAACTTCAGTCCCGTCATGAGGATCCTCTACACACTCTATTGCGCCTCCCGGACCACGCGGAAGCCGATGTCGCTGACCTTTAAGTCCGTGCCGTAATAGTAGTAGCGAGATGAGAGCCGCAAGTAGGGGGCAAAGTTGTCCCAACCGCCGCCCCGGAAGACGGGTAGACCTTCGGCTCCCCCACCGTTGATCAGAAGTCTCCCTTTAGCGTCGAAACCCTTGGGCGGGCGTCCCGCGCCACCACCTCCACCGATGAATGGACCACCTGGGCCAAAACCACCGTAGCGGCCGCGCTGAGGTCCTTTAGGATCTACGCTCAGCTCCGGCAGCGGTTCGTAATCGTAGTAGGCCGCCCGATCGTCGACCCACTCGCGCACATTGCCGAGGATGTCATAGAGTCCCCATGCGTTCGGCTTCTTCAAACCCACCGGATGCGACTCATCGTCGGAATTATCGGCGAACCAGGCGTACTCGCCCAGGGAACCTCGCGGAGGGTCGGTGGCGTCTGCGCGAGCGGCGTACTCCCATTCCGCTTCGGTAGGCAGTCGGTATTTGAAGCCGTCGTTTCGGGCGTTCAGTTTTTCGAGGAACGCATGGATATCGGCTTTGTTCACGCTATCTACAGGATTATTCGGGCCGACAGTCTGGCTGGGGTTCGAATGGGGACCCATCACGGCTTCCCACTGCGCCTGAGTGACTTCGTACTTGTCGATTTCGAAGCCCCTGGTCAGCCGCACTTTGTGGCGAGGCACTTCGTCTTCGAGGCAATCCTTGTCGCCCGGCACGCAGCCCATCATGAATTCGCCCGGCGCAATCTTCACGAATTCGATTTGGCCGGAGTTCTGCGTTCCCGGAGGCGCCGCTTTAGACTTCGGGCTTTGAGCCATGACGGCGACCGCTACGAGGAGGCCGGTGCAGATCGAGTTCATATGGTTCTTCGGGACACTGGAATTTACCACATAGGTTCAGCATAAAGGAACGGCCGGTCCTCGCTGCTCTTCCAGAAATAAACCACGATGATCAGACTCGCGACCGCCGCGTATGCGCACCATAAGGAAGTAAAGGCGTAGCGCTTGACACCCATCACAATAAGGAGAATCGTCAGATTTGCGATACCGAAGGCTATCATCGGCCTGATCCGGGAGAAGAACAGCGAACCGCAAGTCGCAATCACATACAGCACGGCCACCGCCGTATTATTTGTCGCCTGATTGATGTATACGATGCTGTCTCCTCTGACGTAGACCTGCAGCTGGTAAGCCGTCAACGCCCACAAGATATAAAGCGTTGTGGCTCCGCCGATCACGACAAACGGCAGCATCCGTCGGCGAGACTTCACGTCCGCTTCGAATAACAGGACGCTTAACGGCAGCAGGAACGGCAGCAGCCCCTGCGCATAAAGCATAAATGCCGCGCCCGTCGCGTGGGTCACACCGGGCGAAAGAACGCCATCAAGTCCCAGCCAGACGAAGCCTTCAATGAACTGATGAATAGCAAAGAGCACGGGCAAGGACGCGAAAAGCATCTCGCGGCGGTGCTTTACTTTTGTCAAAGTGACCGCGCCGATCGCGCCGAGAGCTCCACTACCGTAAAGTTCGCCGCCGCCGAAAAACACAAGAATTATTTCCTCCCTTAGAGAAGACTCCTCATCATGGCAGAAATGATTCCGGATACTCAGGACTCCGGTTGTTTTGGAGAACACCGCGACTTCCACATCTCCAAAGAGGCCGAGTCGTTGGTTTCGCCACCGGGCAGTTCGGGACGAGCCGAGAACCAGCCGTCGCCAGAACTCTACGTTCCGGTCGCCACCGTAGATGGCGAAGCGTCCCGGCCTGAAGCAGGGCGCCGCTCGCTAAATTCCCCGCGTTGCGTTCTGCTTCCGGCGATGTCACGAACGGGAAGGGATAAATCTGGCCCGGAGTCTGATAGACAGCCAGATTGGAATAAAGAAATCCCCGAACTGGATAACCGGGATTCCACACGGGAGACTGAGCCTCGATGAACGGGCTGGGGCAGATAACCGGCACATTCGCACCGGATGCCCATTCGCGCAGGGTGGCCGCGGCCGCTCTCCAGTTCGAGTTGTGGTGCTCCGGCCAGGGACGGCGCCATTGGCCCATGAACACGAGGATTCCCAGGCCGAGCGCCAGTGCAACGGGCTTCCACCAGTTGGCTGGAATGAATGGAGCTACAAGCAGAGCGGCAGTCAGCGCCACACCGGGCAACGCGAGATACAAATAGCGCGCTACAAATAAGCTGCTGTCCGTAATTCGAGAGAAGGCGAAGAGACACAGCGGATCGATGAGCCACCAGCACAGGATCAGTGCGATACCGGCAAAGGAAACGGAAGCCTCAGCAGTTCGTCTCCATCTGAAAAAGCGGCTCAGCAGAAAAGCTCCCGCCAGTGCTCGAGATCAGAGCTTTGAGTTTGAGGATCAGCAGCAACTCCCTTACTCGGGGCACGGGAACTACGACGTGTGTGGATGCCTGATGCAGAAGAGAGACCGCGCGGAAAGCCACCGGCAGGACTGCGCACGTCATGATGACAAAGACTGCGATCGCCTGACCCCAGGCTCGTCGGCGTTTCGGAGCGCGAAATGCGGAACACAGTATAGATCGCAAAGATCAGATAGAAGGGCCAGAAGACCATGTGTACCCACCACAGCAAAGATGCCGCCGCCACAAAAAACAGGCCATCGCGCATGCGTCCGGAGTCGAGCCAGCGTATTAAGAGAAAGACGGACACCGTGAATACGAGGGTGCCGAGGGCATACGGACGCGCATCGTCCGCCTGGTAGTTAAAGCCTCGGGAAGTCATGGCGGCGAAGACGACGAACCATCCTGTGTTCGGGTGGATGACGCGGCCCGCGATCCACGCCAGCGCCGCCAGGGAACCAAGCATTGCAATGACAGAGAAGAAACGATAGCTGATTTCGGAGAAGCCGGCGACTTCCTCCGCGAATTTCGGAAGCACGTAATAAATCGAAGCCGGCACCTGCGGGGCGGCCTGAAGTGTAGGATCGGCAGCGCCGTGGTGCACCACAAAATAGGTGCCCATTTCGTCCACCCAGAGACTGGAAGATAGCGGCATGATCCAGAGCCTGACGATGCAAACCGCGAGCGTCAGGATCAGCAGGAGTAGTCGATCGGAAGCCTTCTCAAGACCTGTTGATTCTGCGCACCCCGATCACGTGTGTCACGGTCATTCCTGATTCCCTGCGGCGCTGCGTCGAATGACGGCTCCTCGCTTTTCATCGGCTTTCACTAACTTAGTATCCATCCCTGGATAAAACCCATGCCTTTCAGGCGGTCAGCTTCGAGCAGGTACTGCCTTTTCGGATAGGGCGGATCCCCGATCGCGCTGGACCCCGGTCCAGCTCTTCCGCTCCGAGGGCGTCGGCCCGGACCGAGGGTCCGCCACACAAAAGCAAAGAGCGCTGACAGAAGTGCGCACGACCGCACTTCACGTTGAAACATCAGGTCGCATTTTGTTTTTGACGCTCAATCCGAATTCGACGTTGCTTCGTACTGCTGAATGACAGGCCGACCACAGGGGCTTAAGCGAAGAAGGAGCTCGCAAATGCAACCAAACGATGAAATATTGAAGAACGTAGCCAACCCGGGAAGAAGAAAGTTTTTCACGAACATGGGCCAGCTCGGCCTCGGCGCCGCGGCAGGTGGACTTGTTCTCAACAACCTTCCTCAACTGGCTGCTCAAAGCACCAGTATGGCAGGATCAGCCAAACCAGATTCTGCTTGCAGCGCTGGTGGCGGAAGATCTTGCGAGCACGTTTTACTATAACGGCCTGGTCGGCGGCGTGATCCAGGATCCGGGACTTGCCGGTCCGGGAGGAACGGCAACAAAGCCAGACCCCTCAGGCAGCCCGCAGGATATTTCGTATCTGCAGTCGGCCCTCATGCAGGAGATCACACACGCAAACCTGCTCCGAACAGTCGGCAATTTTGGAGCGGATGCGACTAAGGACCCTTATCAGACGTTCTACTTCCCGGCCGGTACCTTTGACACCCTAAGCAACTTTATCGGCATGCTGGAAGTGCTTGAGGAAGCTTTTATCGGAGCTTACCTGACGGCGGTTCGCGAGTTCGCGATGCTGGCCTCACAAACCAGCAGTTCAGTACCGGACGGCCCGTACGGCGGCCCTTACAGCGCTGCACAGCTCGACTACTTCGCGCAGGTCTCAGCGTCGATCATGGGTGTCGAAGCCGAGCATCGCGTTCTGGGAAGGGATATCCTGGGCGGCAGCCAGGCGAACAATCTCTATTACGAGCAGACGGATGGCTTGCTGAGCGTCTATAACGGGCCGAACTCTGCCGTAGCGGCTTTAACGCCTTTCCTCACCGCTTCCACCGGCCCCGCTTATTCCCTGGCGACGGCCCTTGCGGGGGCGTCCGCGGTCGGATTACCGTCGACGGGAAATCCGCCTGCTTATCATCCGGCTTCCCTGACTGCCAGCCCGAATCCGATTCCTGTCAGTGCCGGTAAGGCGGGTGTCACCACCATTTCGTGGAACGCGCCATCGGCATCCATTATTCAAGTGCGCGTGAACTCGCCGAACGGGTCGCTCCTTACCGATAACGTGAACACCGGATCCATGATGACGGCCGCATGGGTAACTAACGGGATGACCTTTTATCTGCAGGACGCCAGCAGCGGCGATCCCACCACCGCGGCCAACACGCTTGCCACTTTGACGGTCAATCTTAAGACTTCGTAGACCCGGATCGATGTTACCGCCGCATGCCGATCGCCATGTGTGAATTCTGCGCCACACCGTCGCCATCGCCTCACATGAATATCGCGATGATTTGACAAACTTAAGCAAGGCGATCGGCGCCTCCGGTGCGTCATTCGAGTATGCGTATCTGTCCGTCATTTATTCACGTTCATTCGCACACTCAACTCGGTGACCCGCATGCAAGTACGATGCGGGACGAAACGGAAAGTGTCCTCATCGCGAGGCTCGTAACCGATCTGCTGGTATGGATCGACAGCGCCTGGATCATCGGCTTGGTCCGACCCCGTGAGGTCAGTGATTTCGTCGACGTGATCGGCGTTTTCAGCAGTGCCGGCGATTCTCCTTCCTGGTTCGCATATCGCGAGGCGATCTCAATCTGCGCGCGCGTCGAGGCGCTTTCATGCGTCGATTCGGATCTTCGCGGCGGCGATCTCGCTCAGCTTCTTTTTCCCGTTGAAACCGATGGACAGATCGCGGCGATGATTGCGATCGGTCCCCGGAACAGATCCGGACGGTACAGCGCTTCCGACCTGAACGTTATGCGGAATCTCTGCGCACAAATCGGCGGTCTGTTACGCAGCCCGAAGGCGCACACCGGCAACGCGCACATCAACAAGGATGACCCCGATGTAGTCCGCGGCATTCAGGACCGGCTTGTGCCTTCGCGCCCTGCTTCATTTCCCGGCGTTTCCGGAATCGAATGCGCGGCGCAATGCGAGAGATCGGGCAGACTCGGGGGAGATTTTTTCGATCTCTCGGGTTCGAACTCGGTGGGTCTGACCGCTGCAATCGGAAATGTGGCGGTAGCGGGCAATCCGGGATGTATCCTGATGACCGGATTGCAGGCATGTTTGAGGTCTCTGGGGCGCCATGGAGTCGAGCTGCCTGATCTTTTCGACGAGATGAACCGGATGTTTTGGGAGATCGCTCCTGAGAACACACACGCGGCGCTTTTTTCAGGCCGGGTCAGCGCCGGGCGCGAACGGCTTCATTACATTAATGCGGGTCACCAGACTGCGCTGATTGTCGGGCGAGACGGAAGGGTGGAGCGTCTGGAACCGAATGCGCCGGCATTGGGTTTGAGCAGGTCGAGCGCGTATCGGCAGCGCACCGTCCCATTCGGCCCCGGATATACGCTGATTGCGTTAAGCGACGGCGTCACGGAGGCAGCCGTACCTGTGGATATCGCGGGATGCGAACGGGCGCTGGTCGAGATGGTTCTTCGCGAACGCGGCGCCAGGGTGCGGGAACTGCCCGCGCGTATCCTCAACCTTGTGGACGCGCTTGCAGGGCCGCACGTTCTTGATCGCACGATAGTTGTCGTTCACTTCAAAGACGTGCTTGTCAAAGATGCGGACCATGAGGAGGAGATCACGGAGCCGTGCATGTTAACCCGAGCGGTTTCTGCCGCAGCGTGAAGGAGTGAAAACGCCGGACTGCGAGGCCCGAAGGCCTCACGTCCGGCGATTTACGCAGCTTGGGATCCGGTCAGGGATGTGGTCCGCCGCGTCCGGATCCGCCAGGGCCGCCGCCGAGGAGCCCGAGACCGCCGACCGCGGACAGCTTGGTCTGCTGAGCCGTTGTCAGGATGGCGTAGAATGCCGCTTCGGCTTGGCTGCGGGCGTCAAGGATCTGGCCCTCGATGGTTCCGATCGCGGCAGCCATTTGATCGATGGTCAAGCAGAGCAGTGAGGCGCGCTACCTGGTTAGCCATCATGGTCGCCGGATCCGGCGGTGTGCCGGGGGTGCCCCTGGCGCCGAACTGACCTTGGGCGAGCATTGCCGGCGCC
The DNA here is from genome assembly GCA_963718155.1 of Terriglobia bacterium. Taxonomy (GTDB): domain Bacteria; phylum Acidobacteriota; class Terriglobia; order Bryobacterales; family Bryobacteraceae; genus BOG-234. The sequence goes on from CAVQYP010000018.1 coordinate 340,228, forward strand.
AACAAAAGGCCGGCGGACAAAGTTCCGATCACGGATACTTTGGAAAAAGATACTTTGGAAAATCGCTTCATGAAGTTTTGTCGTCTCCTGTCGCCGGCCTCAGTTGAATGACCGGGGACAGAGGGTACGACGGGCCGAACGGCTCCGAAGTTGGATCGGCCGGCCGACTCTTAACGTTCTTGAGCCACCTTTTGCGCGGCCTTCACACAGGTGCGGCGTTACAGCACTTTTTCAACGACCCTCACCGGCAGCGTTACCAGCGTCCAGATCAGCACCAGCACCGAACCGACGGCAATTCCGGCAATTCGGAAGGGAAGCAACAGGAGCCAGACGATCGGGTAAATCACGAGCGCCACCAGCGCCAGCGGCCAGCAAATGACAAAGAGAATGCACCAGAGCAGAAATTTCAGCATGATTGGTTACTGGCTCCCAGCTATCGATACGCAAGCGGCCCGGGCCAGGTTCGGGAATCGATAATCCGGATGGATATTTCCGCCGTGGTATTGTTAAAGTTCAAGATTAACCAAAAGGATCAGATACATAGATGGCGAATACCTACTCTGCCCTGAAGCGTGTCCGGCAGACCGAACGTCGTACCGATTTTAATCGTTTCGCAAAAAGCAGGCTGCGCCGGCAGATCCGCACCATGCGGAAGGCCCTTGCCGCAAAAGAGCACGGCGATGTGACCTCCATTATGTCGGCGACTTTCTCGCTGGTCGATAAAGCGGCTCGCAAGGGTTACATCAAGCGCGGCACGGCGGCGCGTTACAAGAGCCGCCTGCACAAACGGGTGAAGGCCGTTCTTGGCGACGTTCAAAAGTAACTACTTTTTTCCGCTATTTTTTGCCCAGAAAACGAAGCCGTACGTTCACCGCGCGGCCCTGCCCGTTTCCATAAGTCAAGAACTCCGGTGAATCGACGTCGTTGTTCACCGCGTTGGGATTCGGGCGGCTGAGGGCATTGACCAGCCCGACCCGCCACGCCCACAGATAGCCGTGAAACAGAAAACGGCGTTCCAGCGCGATATTCACGGTCCCGAAGCTGGGAAAACGCTGGGAGTTCGGCGCCCCCACCGCATTGCCCGTCTGCGAGATGAGGCCGAACGGAAAGCCCGTTCGATAATCGACCAGCATTTGAACATCGGTATCGCCGATTATCGGTCTCAAAAACCGCGGAAACCAGCTCTTTTCGACTGGCGCCCAGCCCCAGGCCAAAAACCGATTTGGCGCATCCCACGGGAGCGGTCCCCCCGCCTGCGGCGCGAAAACGGGGTTATTTATCGAATAGTTGATCACCGCGTTCGCGCTTGCTTCTGATCGGGTGTAGCTTGCGAACCACTGATAGCGGGAAAGGAAGGTCCGGCGGAAAGCAAACTCGGCCGCCCGATAGCGCTGCCGCTGAATGTTGTCGATCACGTAAAGATTCAACGACGGCTGGACCAGTTCATCCCGAAACGTAAAGCCGCGGCTTCCCTCCCTGTCGATCAGATTGACTTTTCCGTAGACTCCCCAGGGCAGCTTTCGCTCGGCTGACAAGCTGGAAAGCTCGAAACGGGCAAGACGGAGATCGTGCGGCTCAAGCACGAACTGCGTTTCCACCGGTACGCCCGCCACGGCTCCCGAGGGAGCGTAGTAAGTACTGACGCCGGTCTGCTCCTGGCTGAGCGCGATCATATTCAGCGTGACCGCGTCATAGAAGATTCCCCAGCCTGCCGAAAACCGCGTTCCGCCGGACCATTTGGGCGACCACGAAGCAGCGAGTCTGGGAGCGACCGGTCCGCTCCCGGCCCATCTGTCCCACTGCGTTCGGAAACCCGCCTCGATCATCAGCGATTCCACAGGGCTCCAGCGATCCAGCACATAAGCGTAAGCTTCGACGTTGTTGACGAATTGTTGCGGGCTGCCGAGGAACTGGACATTGCGGACGACAACATTATTTGCATTTACGGAGATGTATTGATTACGGTCGACGAGTTGATCGAGACTGCTGTGCTCCGCGTCGAGTCCGATCTGAATCTGATGAGTCCCGGCGGCATGAATCGGCGCGAGAAAGACGTTGACAAGTCCTTCCTGTCTCCCGGTGGAAGCCGTCTGGCGGAGGAAGTAATTGCCCTGCGCTCCAAATGGCGTGATGACGTATGGCTCGGTGCCCTGCGGCGACGACTGCAGATAGGTTTGAGAATGTGCGTAACCGATTTCCACGAGGCCGCCGCCAACCGACCACTGGTCCTTGATTGTGCCGACGAAAAGTGAGGTCCTCTGGTTCACGGTGGCTTCGGCAGGGGTCAGAAAACTAAGCCCGGTCCGAGTGAAGTCTCCGATATTGGCGAGAAAACTGGCGGTCAGAATGTGGGAGTTGGTAATGTTCCACTGCAGGCGCGTCAGGTCGGTAGTCGTAAGGCTGCGGGCCTGATTTTGGCTTCTCGGCAGCCCGGAAACGGTGCTGACGGTGTAGAACGCATCGAATGCGTTGTGGAACCAGGCTCGGCCCTTCTTGATCGGGCCCGAGAAGACCGCGCGCGGCGACCAGTGGTCCAGATGCAGCCCATCCTGCGAACCGAAGCCGGGAATGAAGTTCGTGCCGCCGAACCGCCAGTGGTCGTCTCCCATCTGTGTCTTGATATCGACAACGCCGGCCGAACCTTTGCCTTCGGCGGGCGAGAAACGGCTGGCGTCCCATTCGAGGGTCTGGACGGTCTCGACGTTCAGCCGGGCGTTCAACCCGCCCGTCGCGGGATCCGAAATATCGAACCCATTCAGTCTGTAGTTCGCCTGCGAAGTATCGCCGCCATTGAGATGAACCTGGCCCGCATTGTCGAGAATTGCGCCTGTCATGAGGGGAAGGGCGTTCCGGTAGTCCTGAGAGGCGGGGTACGGGACATTCAAAATCTGTTGACTGTTCAGCGTCTTGGTGTCCGACGTCTGTTGGGGGTCTATAACGGGCGGCGAGTAATGAACATCCACTGAATCCGTCAGCTCCTTGATGTGATTCATCCGGATTTCGAGCGGCGTGCCGTCTTCGAGGGCCACGGCCGCGTCTGTGAAGACGAAGAAGCCCTCCTGCTGCGCCTGGATGCGATAGTTGCCCGGCTCGGGGAGATCGAGGCGAAAAAGGCCGGCGGCGTCCGTCGTTGCTTGAAAAGCGGCCTGGACGGTTGTGCTCGCGCCGGAGGAAACATTCGGCACGCCGGCGGGGCTCACCGTGATGCGCACCTCCTTTACGGGCGCGTCGTTCTCGTCGACCACCTTTCCGGTGATCACGACATCGGCGCTGGCCAGCGGGGCAAGCGCAAGCAAGGCCAGAGCGACGAATCGCAGAGAAGCAGCAGTCCTCATCCGCAGACTTCGATTCTAATCCGAGCCGCCGCGGATCGGTGGGAGAGACTTCTTACAGAGTAAGCTGGTGAAGAATGAACATTGAGGTTCTGCTCACTGAAGCGGAGATTGCCGATGAGTTCGCTGAGGCGATGGAAGCGCGTGATTTACCCGAAAAATTTTTCTACTGGTCGCCCGCCTCAGTACGCGCATGGAGGGACCTTTCCGCTAACGGAAACGAGAGTCTGAAGCAGACCTGGGATGCCCTCGGCCTGAAGGCGGGTGACCTGACAAAGTCCTTCGGAAGCCGTGTGCCCGTGATCAGCTTCGGGGCGGGAGAGGGCTTGAAAGACCGGATCATGCTCAAGGCGCTGCAGGCAGCCGGGCGTGAGGTGAAATACTTCCCGGTGGACGCGAGTCAAACACTGCTGGAGATCGCCTGCGCCGGCGCCGAAGACGACGACTGTGAGGTTCTGGGGCTGAAAGCGGATATTTCGAGCCCCATGCACCTCTTGCTGGCGGCGGACGTAAGCGAAGCCCCGAGGTTGTTTCTGATGGTGGGAAACACACTTGGGGGGTTCGATCCACTGGACCAGATCAAACACATTGCCGGTTGTATGCATAAAGGCGACGTCCTGATTCTCGACGCGCGAATGCACGACGACGGGAACCGCGAAGTGACCGAGAAGCAGAAACGCTTCGTTTTTGCGCCGCTTGCCACTACGGGGATCAGCAGCGACGACGGAGAAATCAAGTTCATGGAAAACCGCGATGACCGGCGCGAGGGAATGAATCTGTGGACACGGCGCTTCCAGGCCGACCGGGATCTCACGCTGGGCGCCGGCGGCAAAGAAATTCATGTCGAGCGCGGCGAGCGAATCGTTCTGAATTTTCGCTACCGCTTCACGCGCGAGGCGTTTCGCTGGATACTCACGCAGCACGGCGGCTTGAAAGTAATGGGCGAAATTCCCAGCGCGGACGGCAGGTTCGTCACGGCGATCTGCACACGATAATTTGCGCGCTCCGCCCCACAAGATCGTTCCACCAGGGAAAATCAACTCGATTGATATAGAATCGATCCTGTTTTCGGGGAAGAAGGAGAAGTTTAAGTTCTTGACGGTAAGTTGCCGCTGCCGGGCGCTGCGGCCGCAGTCTCAGGGCCCGCAAGGTAGGCCTCAGGCCGCTTCGCGCGCCGCGCGCGCTATCGACGCATAATGCAGTGCCGCCCGGGTGATCTCCAGCAGGTTGCCGGATTTCATCGCGGCGCTGGAGATCAATTCACACCCGATGCCTAAAGCGGACGCGCCTGCCTCGAAAAACTCGGCGGCCGTAGCGACGCTCACGCCTCCTGCCGGCACCATCGGGATCTGGGGCATTGCGGCTTTCAACTCCCGGATATAACTCGGGCCCCCTACATTCGCGCACGGAAAGATCCTCACGAAGTCGGCCCCCGCTCGCCATGCCGTGATGACTTCCGTGGGGGTCAGGGCTCCCGCCATCACCGGGATCTCCTGACAGTTCGCGAGCTTGACCGTCTCCGCATCGAAGCCCGGGCACACCAGAAAGTGCGCTCCGGCGTCCAGACATCGCGCGGCGGTGCCCGCGCTAAGGACGCTCCCGGCGCCGAGCAGGATCCGATCGCCCATGTTGCGAGCCAACTCCTGAATCACCTCAATCGCGCCGGGTACCGTCATGGAAACCTCAACCACCGGTATTCCGCCTGCGCAAATCGCGCCTACCGCGGCAACCGCCATTTCCGGGGATGACGCCCGGATGACCGGCACGAGCCCAACGTCCATAATCCCTTGCCAGATTTCTTCCCGTGTCATCCGATTGTTTGCGCCCCCTGGCATTCCGCGTTTCGATCCACGCCGCCTTGTATATCAAATCCTGAGGCGGACGGGAACCGGGGGGGCGCAGCGCTTACGAGTGTTATTTCACCTGCGGAAGTATTTCGATGTAATCGAGGGCGGCGCTCTCCCCACCGTCCGGACTTCCCTGGATGTGAATTTCATCACCGGGACGCAGTACGACCATGGAGATCGTGCGTCGCGTAGAAGACGAGCCGTCGACGGCTTTCGTCGGAGGATCTGCGTCCGCGGTCCAGGTGTCAATCGCTCGGCCGCCAACACTGAGCCGGAACCGGGAAGCGCCGTTATTGTGGTCGAAATACTCGACGCGAATCGCGTATTTTCCAGGACGGCCGGTATAGCGCAGGGTGGCGGCGCATGAGGATGCCCGTGCGGGGCATTCGACCGCCTTGCCTCCCGACGCGGCTTCCCACGGTTTGACATCCGTCACCTGGTAGCCTTTGAGCTGCATGGATTCG
>CAVQYP010000019.1:0-50050 GCA_963718155.1 Terriglobia bacterium
CTTCATCGAGGTTCTGCGTTCAACCGGAACCGGACCCAGCAGCGAGCTACTGCAACTTCCCTTCTGTGGGTGACCCCAGTTCAGTCTCCAGTTCTTCGATCGTTGGCAAGCTGCCCTTCAACCGGTCCGGAAGACTTTCGGCGAGCCGGTATTCGGAGATGCCGATCGGCTTGTTGATGTCCCGGAGCGCGTATTCGGCAACAATCCGATCATTCGTCTTGCAAAGGACGAGACCGATGCTGGGCTGGTCGTCGGGATGCCGCAGGAGGTCGTTTACGGCCGAGAGATAAAAATTCATCTTGCCGGCGAACTCCGGTTCGAACGATCGCATCTTCAGGTCGATCACCACGTAAGCGCGGAGCTTCAGGTGGTAGAAGAGAAGATCGATGTAGAATTCCTGGTCGCCCACGGCAAGCCGGTACTGGCTGCCCACAAACGCGAATCCGACGCCGAGTTCGAGAAGGAACTGGCGCAGGTGGTCAAGCAGCCCGCGCTCCAGATCGCGCTCGTGGGCATCGTCGCCGAGGGTGAGAAAATCGAAGTTGTAGGGATCTTTGGTGATGTCCCGCGCGAGGTCGGATTGCGGCGCGGGCAGAGTGCGGTCGAAGTTGGCAACGGCTTTCCCCTGCCGGTGCAGCCGGCCGGATTCGATCTGGTGAACCAGGACGTCGCGACTCCAGCCGTGCTGAATGGTCGCTTTGGCGTACCAGATGCGGTCTTCGGGAGCCTTGACGCGGTCCAGGATGCGGACGTTGTGGCCCCACGGAATTTGTGCAACAAGCTGTTGCACAATTGCTTCATCCGGCCAGGCCTCACCGAACGCCCTCATGTATTTCAGATTTCGCGGGGAGAATCCTTTCATGTCCGGGAAGGCTCGCTTGAGGTCCGCCGCCAGGCGGTCGATCACTTTCGCGCCCCAGTTTTCCCGCTCCTGCCGATCGAGGATATCGCGGCCGATCTGCCAGTAGAGCAGGACCAGTTCCCGGTTGACGGCCATCGACGCGCGAAGCTGCGCCGCTCGAATCCGCCCTTTCAGGTCGGCGAGAAACTGTCCATAGCTGTCGGGAGCGAGTGGTTCCGTCATGGTTTCCCGGTGATTCTTCATTGTCGTTTATGGTTCGGCCGGGCGAGTCAACTCCCATTCCTTGGGTCGTAAACCCAAAGGTCAATTTCGACTCCCGATCAACTCCCATTACCCGTTTCCGAGGGTTCCTGAAGGCTCTTTCGAGTGCCACTCGTGCCTTGTTATGAACTACATAGCCAATAGACCGGCACGCTCATAACCCAAAGGTCGAAGGTTCAAATCCTTCCCCCGCAACCAAATTAATCAATTGGTTACGGTTCCTTCCGGCCCTTCTTCCCTATCAATTGCTAACGGATTGCTAACACTGGCCTCCGCTTTGTGGCGGACCTTCGCATCGGCCATCGACTTTTCGTAGCGGGCGCTGGCTTCCTTGCCGCGGCCTGGGAAGAGATGTCCGTAGGTATCGAAGGTAACCTTGATGCTGGAGTGGCCCATCTGGTCGCGAACGTAGGCGGCGGTTTCGCCCTGGGCAATCAACTGGCTGGCGAAGAAGTGTCGCAGGTCATGAAAGCGAGTGCCTGCCATACCGGCCTTTTCAGCGATGGGCTTCCAAACCTCTGCGTCGAATTGATCCGGGTCTATGAAGCCGTTGCAATCGCCGGGGAAGATGAAAGCGCCGTCTGGTTTGCCGACCTTCAGATCGGCCAACATCTTCATTACGCTCTCGGTCGCAGCGATGCGGCGCAACGATTTCCGAGACTTCGGCGGCCCAACGTGCCACTCCCATTTGTGCGCGCCATCTGTACCACGGCGTTTCGAGATTGCGTGACGCACATTTACCTCGTTGCCAAACCACTCGATATCATCGAACCGAAGCCCGAGAGCCTCGTTTCGTCGCACGCCGGTAAACGCTCCCGTATAGGCCAGCGCGTAACCGAGGCCGCCCAACTCCTTCGCCGCGCCGATCAGTGCCCAGACCTGTTCCGGTGTCGGCGGCGTGATCTGGCGGGATTCCAGTGGCGGAAGCTCGAGCCCCATAGTTGGATCGTGGAACGCGAAACCGCGTCGCAGGGCGCTTGGCCCCCTCTTGCCGGCTAGCATCGTGCGCAGTAGCGTAACGGTGTTGTGGATCGTCTTCGAAGAAAGCTCGTCTTCGATCATGCCGCTCACGGCCGCGTCAATATGATCGAACCGTAGAGCCGATACCGCAATCGCTCCGAGCCGCGGAACGAGTTGCTTGTTGATGATCGAACCATATCCCGATTCCGTGCTGCCGCGGATCTGACGCCTACCGGCCAGCCAATCCTCTGCGAACTTCTCAAACGTGACGGAAGATGGTCGCGCGTACGTTCCCTTATCGATGGCTCCGAGGACTTCGTTCAACCGGGCCTGCGCTTCGGTACGCTTTTTGAATTTACCTTCCCACTGCTGGGCGCCTGCCGGATCGCGGTAGATGATCGCCCACGTCTTGCGCTTGCCGCTAGGCTTGACGATATGACCGCCCTGGCTCATTGCATAGTCCCTTTAGCAGCCGCCTCCACAATCGTCCGCAGATCTTCCTCTGTGAATCGGACGAATTTTCCGAGTTTACGGTGAGGAATGGCCTTGCGCCTTGTGCGCTCGTAGATCCAGCCCGCCGTCACCCCCAACCGCTGCGCGGCCTCTTCGACAGTCAGGAACAGTCTGCCTATCGAAGCCGGTTGAGATGATAACACGGCGATCTGGTTGTGGTTGACCGTGCTCACCTTACCCTCCTCCGCTTCAGAATCCTCGTCTCCTCAAGAGGCATCAGCACGCCGGCTTAGCCGACCTCCACCATCGCCCATCCTTGCAGCCGAACCAGCACACCCGGCTTGTTCCAGTCGAGCGCCTCGTTGGACAGAAGAAAAAGAGTGCCCTCGATAGCGCTGGCCCGGCAGCGGCACGCCTCGTCCCCGATCGCCTACGGGCAGGCAGGACTTCTATTTCCAGGCTTCGCCCTCCAGCCCCATTTGTACAACGACTGGCAAATCTTTTCAAATGAAGCGCATCTTCATCGAAATTCTTGAAGGGTAGAGGATCCTCGAATGGAAATGGGAGGGCTTCTCCAGACCCGGTCCGCTTCCTCTTTGATTGCGTCTCCGTTTGACCAGCGGCTCGGTTTCGGCAATAACGGGCCATGACCACATCAGCGGAGGCTTCAGTCATTGGGAAGGCGCTTCTTCAACGACGACTGCCTTCTGGCGGCTGGAGCTTCTTCAGCTCAGAACAAGCAAGTGTGGAAGCGACCTGCCTGGCTGGTCTTGCGCTCGGGCCCGACAGCCATGGCAACGCGGTTTCGACCGTTCGCTTCTTGAAGAAGTCGCAGCTTTCGGACGGGGGGTGGCCGGCTTTTCAAGGAGACTCTGAGGGGGCATGGACAACGGCTCTCGCCCTCTGCGCCCTGACTGTGCTGAATGAGATCTCCGACGCCAGCAATAGAGCGTTGAAATGGCTTCTGGAATCGCGAGGCAAAGAGGGGCACTGGTTCTGGCGATGGAAATTCAAGATCGCCGATCGCAACGTTCGCTTCGATCCAGACAAGTACGGCTGGCCCTGGAGTTCCGGGTTCTGCAAGTTGGGTCATCCCCACCGCTTTCAGCATCGTCGCCATCAAACAATTCACGGTCTGCAATCGCTCCGAGCGTCGGAGAAACGAATTCGGCTGGGCGTCGATATGCTTCTCGATCGAGCCTGCGTCGGCGGCGGCTGGAATTCAGGAAACAGCATCGTCTACGGAGTGCCGCTGCCGCCGCATGTAGAGGCCACGGCAATTGCTCTATTGGCGCTGCAGGACGAGGAACGGACACCGGTGATTCGCATGAGCCTGGCCTGGCTCAAACAGAGATCCGCCACCATCGAGTCGGTGGAGAGTCTCGCCTGGTCCATTCTCGCCTTGTTCGTGTATCAAGAGCCGGTCGACCATCTCAAGGCCAGACTGGCGACGCTCATCGGAGACGGCCGCGACATTCGTAATAATGCGACGCTCGCCACCGCGATTCTGGCGCTGAGGTGCGGAGAGATGATTCATCCGTTCATGGTGCTGCGATGAATATCGATCGGCGACGCTTCGTCGGCTCGGCGGCGGGTATGGCTGCGACAACAGGCGTGGCGGCGGACTGGTTTTGGCCGAAGCATTCGGTGTCCTATCGAAGACCCCGTTCATTTGTAGCGATACTGAACGCAGCCGATTACTCCGAAAAGGTTGAGGCGCTGCTCATGGACGGGTTGCGGCTGTTCCGTTTGAACGTGGCTGGCAGGAGGGTTCTCCTCAAGCCAAATCTGGTGGAGGACCTGCCGGGTCCGGTAAACACGAACGCGAACATTATCGGAGCGGCCGCCCGCTGCTTCCTTCGTCTGGGCGCGGCCAGGGTCGTTATCGGCGAGGGTCCGGGCCATCAACGCGACACCGAACTCGTGGTGCAGGCCGCGAACCTGAAACCTCATCTCGCGGATCGGCGGATCGAGTTCGTAGACCTCAATCGCGACGAACTCGTGAGGGTGAAGCTGAAGGCGAATTACAGCGGCCTTGGAGGACTGTGGTTGCCGCGCACCGTTCTCGATTCCGATTTCGTTGTCTCAATGCCCAAGGTGAAGACGCATCACTGGGCCGGCGTCACGCTGAGCCTGAAGAACATGTTCGGCATCGTGCCAGGAATGAAGTATGGCTGGCCGAAGAATCTGCTCCACTGGCACGGAATCCACGAAAGCATTCTCGATATTTGCGCGACTGTCCCGATCCATTTCGTGATCGCAGATGGTATTACCGCCATGGAGGGCAACGGGCCGTTGCAAGGAACCGCGCGTGACCTTGGGAAAATTGTGCTCGCCGATGACCCTGTAGCCGCAGATGCAACGTGCGCACGACTGATGGGTTTTGATCCACTCAGGGTCCAGCACCTGTCAGACGCGGGCCGGTTCCTCGGCAATCTGAAGACCGAACGGATCACCATGTTAGGCGAGCGGGCAGAACCCGTAACACGGCCTTTTTCGGTACTTCCCGAATTCCACTACCTTGTTGCTCCCGCGCATTAAAGAGGGCGTGTGCGGCGAACGCGTTATGCGTATGCCATGGAATGAGCAAAAGTGGGTCCACCGCGAAAAAGGGAACCTGCCGCTCGGGCGGCCCCCGGTTATCTCGACCAGTGCTGCGAGGAATGAGTAAAAGTGGGTCCGTCTCGATGACGAATACCAGATTCGTCCACCCATTCGACTGAAGAAAGAGGATTGAGCAAAAGTGGGTCCGCTCGAAGAAATCCGCGAGGGGCGCCGAAAGCCGGTTTCGGCCCAACTCGGGCTGGTTATTCGAAGAAGAAGGTCTGAGGAAAAGTGGGTCCAATCGAAAAAGCCTGCGCGGTTGTCGCCGATAGCTGAGTCAGAAGGGCTTGCATCGCCGGCGCCGGGTCCGTTGAGCGACCGGGACACAGAATCAATCGGAAGCTCTGCAGCGATTCCGCTCTAACATGGGGCTTCAAGGAGCGGAGGTACGTGTTCGCCTCGATCGAAGAACTGTCCGAGAGACTGGATGCCGCGAGGTACGTGGCCGATCCCGTGACGCTTGAAGGTCATCTATCTGGCCGCGCAAATGCAAAAACCGGTCCTCGCGGAGGGACCGCCGGGGTCCGGGAAGACGGAATTGGCCAAGGTAGTCGCTCTCGCGGCGGACACCACCATTGAACGTCTCCAATGCTACGAGGGCATCAATGAGGAGAAGGCCATCGGCAAGTTTGACGAGTCTTTGCAGCGTCTCTACCTGAACGCGCAGGGCAATGCTTCGGATGCGGGCTGGGCGTCGCTGCGCCGCGACCTCCATACACTCGAGTTCTTCCAGGAAGGCCCGCTGCTGCGGGCGCTTCTGTGCGAAAAGCCGTGCGTTCTTCTGATCGACGAAATAGACAAGGTGGGCGAGGAGTTCGAAGCGGAACTCCTCGAAATCCTGAGCGACTGGCAAATCTCCATCCCCAAAATCGGCACCATCAAAGCGAAGAGCAGACCCTTCGTTGTGCTGACCTCGAACGAGGTCCGCCGTATCGGCGACCCGCTGCGGCGCCGGAGTTTATACCTGCGTTTCGAGCACCCAACGATCGAGCGGGAGACACGAATCCTGGAGAAGCGAACGGCCGGAACACACCCGGAATTGCATGGACAACTCGCCGGATTCGCACAGGCGCTTCGCGGCTACACACTGGAGAAACCGCCCTCGATCGCGGAAATGCTGGATCTGGCGGAGGCACTGAAACTCCTTGGTGCTCACGAAATCCGAGCCGAGTTGCGAGATGTACTGCTGCCCCTGATTGCGAAGACACAGAACGATCGGAAACGTCTGTTGTTGAGGGATGGCTTCGAGAGCCTCGTCTATGACACGCAGCGGTACAGCAGAGATTTCGGCCGTGCGGAGGGTGACGGACAGGAACCAGTATGCGCAGAGCGACGACGTTACTAAGCATCGCTGTCGCGGCGATTCCGGCATTCGCAGCAGACCCGCCCAACGTGCGCGAGTACGAGGAACGATGCGTAAACTATTACGCCCGGCAGTATGGAGTTTCGGCTGCCCTCGTGCGAGCAGTCATTCAGGTCGAGTCCGCGTGGCAGCCGGGAGCCGTGTCCTCGAAGGGTGCTATGGGCCTGATGCAATTGATGCCCGCAACCGCTCAGCATTTCGGGGTCGTTCATCCCTTCTACATTCATGAAAATGTGCGCGGCGGGGTCGCTTATCTGGCCGAACTTCAGCGAACTTTTTCATGGCGACCTTCGCCTGGTCATGGCCGCCTATGCCGCCGGCGAGCGGCAGATTCGTGCGCGTGGATTGAGCTACTCCTCCGAAGAAGTCTACGCCTACGTTCAACGGATTGCACAACAATATCGCGCCGAATTAAGGCGCTCAGGAGGGAGATTAACATGCGCCGATTGAAAGCCTGCGTCTGTGCGATGGGATTACTGGGTATCGCCTCGGGGCAAAACAAAAAAGCTCCGCCGGCGGCAACGCCGCCTGTCTCGATCGGACCGGCAGGGAGTGTGACAAGCTCGAACCGGTGATTCTTACGCGCGCCAGTCTCGATGAGAAGGTCATCACGCTCCGATTGAACCCGCGGGTAGCGACGTCGATCCGAATGCCGGAACCGGTCAATTCGGTTGTTGTGGGGGATCCGGAAAACTTTCAGGCTGAGCACTCGGAACATGAGCCGGAACTCGTGACCGTGAAGCCAGTTGCCACTGGGGCCGGTGCAGACCAACCTCCTGATCACGACCACTCTGGGACACCAGGTGAATCTCCTGCTGATCAGTTCCGGCCAGCAGAACGGCGGTACTCAGACGGTAGATGTGCTGCTGAAATACGGTCAGCCCACCGGGGGAAGCTTTCTCGTCGAGGAGAATCCCTTCTCTGCGTCGCTGATCGCCGAAACCCAGAGGCTCGACATGCAGGGGAAGGCGCCGGAGGCGGCATCAAATGGCACACCGATGGCGTCGCTGGCGGCATTGACTAAGACAGCGTCCATCGGTGGATCTGGCGGCATCGATGAGAAACCGGCCCCGGTGCTGGACAAGCTGCTCGACAGACAGAAACAGGCGGCGCTTCCGGTCTTGTATGGACAGCATCCCGGACAGATCGATGCCGGTCCGCGAGTCAAAGCGGGTGTCAGCGAGGTTCTCGACGAGGGAGAGGACGTCGTTGTCCTGTTTTCCGTTGTGAACCCGGCAAACCATGCGATTGAGATTCTGCCCCCGCAAGTGCAACTCGGAGGCAAGGTCAAGAAAAAATGGACCACCGCCGAGCAATTGCACGTGATCGACTTCCGTCTGAGCACACGGCGTCTGGGCGCGGGTCAGAGAGCGGATGGAGTCGTGGTTTTTGAGCGACCGGGTTTCAAAGAATCAAACGAAACCCTGTTTTTGCAAGTCGCCGATTCGGGCGCCGTGGATCTGCCTGCACTGGCCCCGATCGGTTTCGGAATCAGCAGTTTTCGAGGAGGTTCGGCACATGAAACCCGATGACCAGACCAGACGAATTCAACCCGCCGAGGACCGTGGAGAAGCTACCAATATTGGTTCCGATCCTGAGGTTGAGGCGGCAGAGGCACAACAGACCGAGCCCAAAGGATGGGCAGCGCTTTTGCGACGAGCGATGCAGCGCTCGGGACCGGGCGAGGTCCGGACCAACATCAAGCGTCAGCAACTCAAAGAAGACCGGACGAAGAGCTTTTTGTTACTGGCCGGACTTACTGTCGTGCTCTCGCTCGCTTTCTTTGCGATGTTCTCGACACCCAACACCGGCCGAAAGGACACCGCGAGAGTAGACCATCCGAACCTCGGCCGCGGACAAAGCGGAGCGGCCACGGATACCAGCCGCTCTGTGACGCCTCTGCTCAACGCCGACACACGGCGCACGGACGACAGCGGCAGTAACGTCAGTCCCGAGGACATCCACAATACAGCGAAGCAGCGGACGTTGGCGCAAGCCGGGCCTTCGCTTCAAACTTCGGCGGAGCCACCAGCGCCCTCACCCGCCCCGGCAGACTACGCTTTGAACAGAATTCAGTTTCCGGCGGAGACCCCGGCAGCACCAGTGCCTCCACCTGACCCGAACGTTCCGAAGCTAACGAAGGCGTCGCTGGTGTTCGTGAGCGCGACAACCGCGACCCGTGGGGCTACTCCCGCCAGAAGCAGTATTCAGCCAGCGGTGATCGAACGGGATCCGGAATTTACGGCACTTCCGGCCGGCACTCGACTTGTTGCGCGATTACAGACTCCTGTGAGTTCCGCAGTCAAGACACCGGTGGTGGCTGCCATCGAATACAACTACGAACGGGATGGCGAGACTGTAATACCGGCTGGATCAAAGGCCTTTGGTGAGCTTGTTCAGGCGAACGAACACGGCTATGTGGGTATCCAGTTCCATACGATCCAGATGCCGGACGAGACGACGCAGAAGATTGACGGGCACGCGGTCGGATTGCAATTTCAGCCGCTGCGCGGCGAGGTGACGGGCCGGAACACCGGCACGAAATTTCTGGTTCGCAGCCTGACGGGCGTCGGCACGATTCTGGCGGCGACGGTCGGGGTTCAGAGCGGTACCGGAGTCACGGACGCACTCTCAAACAACGTCTTGCTGCGCGAGCGGGTCGCCAACAACGTCGCCGTCGCCGGAGAACAGCAATTGAACGATCTCGCCTATCACCAGAACATCGTCGTGACGGTGCCGGGCAACACGCGGTTTTATATCGTGTTGGCGAAGCCCACCGGCGGTGAAGGCGGTGGCGCGACGCGGGGCGGATCGGTTCCAGCCAGCAATTCCGGTGGTGCTATTTCGAGCTACGCTTCGGCTCCCGCGCCGAGCGTGCAGGAACTGCGGGAATTGCTGGAGCTGAAGCAGGAACTGAATCAAATGTACCAGCAGCAACAGAAGGCACAAATCACGCAGACCTCGGCTGCCCAGCAGTAGGGTCACGCAGGGAGGACGAACGGCGGCACCGGTTCTTTTTGCGCAACTCAAACGAATCAGGTTAAAGTAGTGCTGAGGAGAGTTGTATGTCTTCCTGGCCTGCGCTCTTCGCTGCTGCGCTTGCGACTTGGCTCGTCCTGAAAGGGCCAGCGTCGACGAACCCAGTCTGGGTTCGAAGAGTCTGCCGCGTCGCGATGGCGTTTTTCCTCTACTCCGGCTTCTTGTACCTCTTGAAATGGAATCCATTTTGGAAGCTGCTGTCCGTGGACGTCGAGAACCGAAACAAGCTGGAAGGCTTTCTCATCCTTTTATCTACGCTCATTTGGCTTGTTGCGACCCTGCGAACCTGCTTCTGGGTTCCCGATTCCCCGCCCTTAATGCCGATCCCCGCGAACGTGAGAATCACATACCGCGAAAGGAAAAGCTTTGGCCTTTCGTTAAAAAGGTGGCGATATACCACTACTTTTTCACGCGCAAGTAACTCAACGGTCCGCAGGTAGTGTGGACCATGCCATCGCGCTCGGTAGAACGTCGAGTTTATATTTCCTCCTGACACTCTGAGATCCCTCTCGCTAAGCTTCCCGCGTTTATCCAAGCAGAATCCGTTTGCGCGACTTTTCGAATCGGGTTACTTTTCTTCCATCCCCAAGCGGGTAGAAAGGAGCAAATAATCCCGATGATGCAAAATTCTCAGCGGCGAGAGGTCATGATCGCTGTCGTTCTCGTGCTGTTCGTTTTTGCTGTGCAGGCCGGTTTGATGGCGCAGAATCTCGGAACGGCCCCTCAAGTCAACGTGGCTGTCCAGGGTCAACAGGCAACGCAACCAGAAGGCACGTTCCTGAACCTGATCAACTGGATCGGAAACGTAATCGCGCCGGTCGGCGCCGGCGGCGCTGCGCTCATGGCGATCGGATCGTTCGCCATGGGCCGCGGATTCGCCAAATGGGTGTTCACGGCAATCGGTCTCCTGATGGTTTCAGGAGTCACACGACTGCTCGAATACTGGATTTCCCAGGGCACCGCCGGAGTCACATAGACCTGCATTCGGCGAGCGCCGCCGGGGAGACACGACGGCGCCCGTCGTTTCGATTTGAAAGGAAACGACTATGGCCCCTCCACAGCTGATTACAGATTTCATGAGATTGATGCTGTTGCTTGCACCTTCCGCCGCCGTCATCTGCCTGGTGCTGTCGGGACTCAGTCTGCGGCAGGGATCCGTTCCCGACGCGTTGATCGGCGGGAATTTCGCGAAATGGATGTTCTGGGCGATCGTCTTTCTCACTCTGCCGCAGCTCATCAGCTGGTTCCCTTCGTTCGGAGTGCCGGCGTCTTTGCCTGGCGGCGGCATCGGTACCGGATGGATGGCCACCCTTCAAAGCGACCTCGCGAACTTTGTGCAGAATTTTGTCCTGACCAGGCTCGCCACCTCCTTTGCCGCGTTCTTTGTGGTGCGAGCGATCCTCGACACCGTTCAGGGAGGGCATCCGCTGCCTTCGGTTCTGGGCGCGATGTTTCTGCTGGCGATTCAGACAACGCTGAACCTGATTAACAGCTACAACAGCGGGACGTCGTACGCGACCGCGGATGTGCTCGACAGCCTGTGGAACTATCTCGCGGGGACCCTCTGCCCGATCGCCGCCGGGCTGGCCGTCATCGGAGGGATCTGGAACTTCGTGTCACGGAAACCCGTGATGCCGATGATCGGCGCCACCATCGGGCTACTGACGGTCTCGGCCATCTGGAAGCTGATCACCTCGATGATGTAGGAGCTGGAAAAGGACATGTCCCTCTATAACGGAATCCTGAATCTGACCAACTGGGCCGGTAACGTGATCATGCCGACCCTTGGAGCGTTATTCATCGCTCTCGCCGTCATCCAGTACGCACGCGGCTATCACCAGATTTACTCGATGTGGGCCTACGGAGGGTTGATGTGCCTGATGGTCTCGGGTCTTCTCCGAATGTTCGAGAAGTTCACGGGTCAACTCGGGTGGAATAACCCGGATCTTTACTGGAACTCGCTTCTGAACCTGGTCGATTGGTTCGCCAACGTCATCCTGCCCGTGTATGCGGGAATGCATGTCACTGTAGGCGCCCTGAAGTTCGGAGGACTGTTTGAACATCAGGTCCACCACCAGTTCAACCATACGCGGCATTTCGTCGGCGCGATCCTGTGCCTCATGGCGTCGGGACTCCTCCGGCTGGGCGAGTTCTTTGTAACCAGAGGGACGGCAGGCGTCAGTTGACGGAGCGGGGCGATGCGAAGAGACAAGGCACGGCGAAGGAGAGATTCATGGCGCTTACGGTGACACCGGTTCCCCGAAATCTGGCGACGAAGGTCACGTTCCTCTATCTGGAGTTTGAGGATCTATTCGTCATCCTCGGATTGGCCGTCGTGATGAATATGTTCGGCAGATTCCTGCAGAGGGAGATGTTCGGAATCCCCATGAATGTCTTTCTGCAATACGTCGTACCGGTGCTGAGTATTCCGGCGCTCATCCTGTTCAAGTATGGGAAGCCGCGTGGCTACCTCCAGGACTGGCTGAGGTTTCACATGAAGCCGCACGTCTACTGCGCCCTTGAGCCGGACTCAGAACAGCGAGTGGAATACCTGAAAGGCGAGGAGTCCTGAATGCCGATGACCCGCCGCCAATGGCAAGATTCTCTCCGTCAGCCGGCGCTTTGCGAACTGCTGCCGGTTCGAGACTATCTGGATGGGTGCATCGTCCGTACAAACGGCAGCTTCGTAGCGGGCTATGAAGCCAGTGGACTGAATACATTCTTTCACGCGGACGAAACGCGCAATCGAACCAAAGAGGTGCTGGAGGCGCTGGTGCGATCGTTGCCAGAGCGGTCGATGCGAATGCAGATTCGATATGAAGTCACGGACGGTCATGGGGACCTGACCGAGCGTTACGTCAAAGAACAACGGATCGAGAACGCAGTACTTCAGGCGCTCGACCGGGAACGCATCCGATTGTGGAACACACGCCAACAGGAAGGACACTACCTGCGGCGGCGCCTGCATGTCTACTTCATCTGGAATCCCGAGATCCACCACGAGAGTCAGGATTTCGAGTGGCGGAAGACGCGGGGGAAAGCGAGCGGGTGGAGCTTGTCCGCGAACAAGTGCATCCAGCGAACCTTCCGCGAGCACGAGGATTTCCTTTCGGAATTCGAGAGCTTGATGGCGGGGGCACAGGCCACACTCGAAGCCACGGGAATGCAACCGCGGCGCATGACCGATCAGGAGATGTTCCTCGAAGTCAAGCGGGCGCTGAACCCGATCGCAAGCGATACACGCCCCTATAAGCAGGGACTCACTTACGAGAGCGCGCGGGCGCAGGTCGCGAACGTCAATATCGAAGACGAACAGGACGGCCACCTGAAGGTTGGCGGTCTCCTGTACTCATGGGTCAGCGTCAAGGAAATGCCGGATGCGACATTCCCGGGTATCACGCGCGAACTCGTGGGACAGGAGTTTCCCCTCGTCGTCAGCGCGGAGATCGCGATTCCGGATCAAAGCAAGATCATGCGGTCGTACAAACGACGTCTTCTCCGTATGCAGGCGGCCCAGAGAGATATCCATGGCGGTTTCAAGATCAACGTCGAGGCTCAGATCGCACAGGAACAGCTGATCCACACTCTGCAGGATGTCGTATCCAGCTCGTTGAAGGTATGCCAACTCAGTCTCGTCGTTGGGTTACGCACGTCCAGGCCCGTCTGCAATTCAAAGGAGCTGGAAGAAGCCGAGCGGACTCTTGCGGACCGACGCCAGCGCGTCCTCCACGCGATCGCGCGCATGAATGGCGCCCGCGGCATTCCGGAGACGCTGGCGCAGAAGCGGATTTATATCGGGACGCTTCCCGGGATGGCTGAGGAGACAAAGCGGGAACTGGAGTGCCTGACGCTGCATGCGGCAGACCTGTTGCCGGCCGAAGTCCCCTGGCAAGGTTTGGCGTCATCGGCGATCCTGCTCGAAACCCCATCCCGCCAGATGGTGCCGTTTTCCCCGTTCGATGCGACCCTGGGCGACGCCAACATGCTGATCATGGCGAAAAGCGGCGGAGGCAAGACCTTCATGGCGCAATTGTTGTTGCTCATGCTGGCCCGGACGGGCACGCAGATCTCGATTCTCGAGCGCGGCGATTCCTACCGGCCGCTGGTGGAACTCATGGGCGGCCGAGTGATCGACGTGAATCTCGACGGGAACGAAACTCTCAATCCCTGGGATCTCCCTCAGGGCGAGAAGACGCCGTCGAAGGAGAAGGTCGCATTCCTGAAGAATCTCACCCGGCACATGATCGGCGACGCGCCGGGTTCCGACAATACGCTCGTCGATAACGTCATCAGCGAAGCAATCGCGCGGACATATAAGCGCGTCGGACTTCGTTACGCCAATCCGGTCCCTACCTTCTCGGATCTGCGGGACGAGCTTGCGCAATGGCAGGACGAAGAAAAGATGCAGCGCTCCGTCGATGAAGCGAAGCTGGCGGCCATCAAGTTGCGGACCTGGACAGACAAAGGCATTTACAGCCGATTATTCGACCGGCACACCAATATCCGCACGGAGAACAACTGGCTTTTCTTCAATGTCGAAGGGTTGAGTTCCGACGCTCATCTGGAGACCGCGATGAGCATGTTGATCGCGAACGCTATGGCGGAACGGGCTTCGGGAAAGAGCGGGCAGCCCAGCATCACGGTGCTCGATGAGTGCTGGTCCTTACTCGATTCGCCCGTGCTTGCTCCCGAAGTCGTTCAACTGTTTCGGACAGCGCGCAAGCGGAACTCCAGCGTCTGGGGGATTTCACAAACGCTCGAAGATTTCGTTGGAACTCCCTCGCAGCCACGTCTACACGGTCCGGGCATCGTGAAGAACGCGAATACAAAGCTGATCGGGCAACAACCCGGAGATATGAGCGCACTCGAAAGCCAGCTTCATTTAAACGACGTATCGCTCGCCGCCATCAAGCGATTCAGTTCGCCGCAAAAGGGCCGATTCGCCGAGATGTTGCTGGTCATGGGCGAGAAATCGGAGACAACCCAAACTGTGCGGCTGGTTCCAACCCCCATCGACTACTGGATATGCACGACATATCCGCGTGAGCGCGCCTATAGAGCCTGGTCTCTGAGGCAGAACCCCGAGCAGCCCTTGCTGGAGTGCTATGAGGACTTGGCGCGGAGATTTCCCCAAGGGCTTGCCGGACTGCCGCAATTGCCGGAAGAGCTGTCTGGCGCTGTGAATACAAACGAGGCGATTAGCGTCTAGGAGGTCCCGATGTTACTGTTCACAACGATATTTGGCGGTCTGATGCTCCTCAGCATGGAGAATCGGCGCCGCACGATTGCGATTCTGCTGATCGGGTGCGTCGCGATTCTCGGCGTTTCACCGCCGCCTGCGCAAGCCCAGTTCTGCCTTCCCTGCGTCATTCAAACCGTTCTGACTACTGTCAGCCAGACGATCGGCAACTGGTTGAGCTCGATCAATGGGGTGTTCTCCAATATCCGCAACCTGTACGAACAGACGATTTGGTCAATCAACGCGATCAACCTGGCCAAGGCGCAAATCCAGTCAATCATCGCGCAGTTCCGCGCGGTGATTCAGTCGATCATGACGATCAACCCCCACACCGCCACGTTGCCCAATCCGACAGCTCTGGAAAGCATCATCCGCAATCGCGCCACCGGGGACATCAATTCCGTTCCGCAGTTGTACGTGAACGCGTTCCGGCCCGTTCCCCAGGCAGGAGCCATCGCGCCCCAGGACCGGGACATGACGGACATGGATGACGCGCTGGCTCAGGACAACCTCATGATGCTGAAGGTTGCCGACCAGGCGCAGGACCTGGAGCTGCAGGCGGCCGACCAGATCGAGAATATGGTCGGCAATTCGAGCATCAACATATCCGCACCGGGTTCGTCGTCTCTGATCACGGCGGCCGCCGTTTCGGCGGAGATCAAGAGCCAGGCCATCATGCAGAAAATGCTGGCCGCGATGATGCGCCAGGAGGCCGGAAGCGTCGCCCACGACAACGCTCTGCGCAAGCGAACCGCGACGTTTGCCGGCCAATTGCAAAACAACCTGACGAACGTTCTCCAGCACAGATGAAGGAGGAATCTGGAATGCGAGATCGAATCATTCATTGGACCGGCAAAGCGAGGAATGGCGCTATCCGATGCGGGCCGGTGTATCCGGCGTCACGCGGTGCTGGCCGCTGTGGCCCTGCTGATGACGGCGCTCGTTTCGCCGAGGAAGATTCAGGGGCAGCTTCCAAGCCCGTGTTGCGCAGTCCTCGCGGCTCGGACTGGGAACGATTAACAGCACGTTGGGCAGCGTTATCGGCGGCGGCCTGCAGTCGATCAACACGGTGCTCTCGGATATCAGTCACTTCGAACAGACTGTCATTTGGCCGAGGCAGGCCATTACGCAGGGCCCTTGGCATGGCCGGGCAAATCCAGGGCTTCTACGCGCAGATTCGAGGCATTTTCCGAATTCCGATTTCGAGCGCCACGCTGCAGAACCCGAAGCAGCTTGAAAGTATTCTGCTCTCGCGCAACCCAGGCCAGATTCCGAGCACGACAGGCGGGTATGGCGCCGTTTATGGCGTTGTGCCCACCCCTCAGAACGCCCCGCCCCCCGTTCGCGACATCATCGACATGACCGACGCGGTGGCGCAGGACGCGATGGAGCGTGCGATCGCCATCGACGCAATCGCGGACCAGGAGCTCGCCGCGGCCGACCAGATCAACACGAACGTACAGAGCGCTACGCCAGGCAGTGCGCCGATCATCGAGGCGCAGGCGGACGCCTGGCTGGTGAGAGCACACGCATACACGCAATCGGCGCTGGCGGATCTGATGAGGGTCCGGGCAATCGATCTTGCGAATAACGCCGCCCATCTGAAGCTGGGCAGCGCGTGGGCGGTAACGATGCAACAGAATGTGACGACAACGCTGCAACACAAATAGCCATGTTTTACTTTCAGCAGCTTTTCAATACGGCGATGGGCGGAATCGATTCGGGCGGCGCAACCGCCGGGGCGGTTCAGGTCGCACAGTACATTCTGCTGGCCAGCCTGCTGTTCGGCGTTTACGAGTCCTGGGCGCGAGGCGGCGACACTCATTTTCTGGGAGCGACAGCGGTGCGCTACTTCGCCGTGGGCCTTGTGATGATCAACTACAGCGCCGCGTTCCGGGACGTCAACGGCATGTTCAACAACGTGGCGAGCTTCATCAATACCAGTACGGCAGGCGGTGGCGATGTGTTCGGCCAGTGGATGTCCGATCTGTCGAACTACTGGAACAACAATAACGGCATTCAGGCATTGTGGGGCCTGATTACGGGCGCCTTTTCCGGGGTGCTCGAATCTCTCCTGCTTCTGGTTGGATACATTCTCTTTCCGATCACTTACGCGCTGTTCTCCCTGTTCTACACACTCTATGGCTCGATTCTTTACGTTGTCGGGCCGTTCGTGCTGGCGCTGTATCCCGCACTCGGTTTTGGCGTGATGGCACGAAAGTATCTGGTGAATCTGATGATTTTCAACGCCTGGGGATTGATCTACTCGATCTTCGGTGCGCTGATGGCGGCGATCAACATGAACTCGGTGAACACGGTACTCAACAGCGGGAATTTTGTCGGCGCTTTCAACGGCGTGACCGGATCGTTGCTCCTCGGACTTGCCAGCATCCTTTTGTCCCTTTGCATTGCACTTATTCCTTTCCTCGCCAAGCGAGTTGTGGAGGGAGACGTCGGGCAAACCATGACCGCGGCGATCAGCACAACGGTGCTCGCGGCCAGGGGCGTGGGCTCGGTGTTCAAGGGCGGTGGCGGTGGAGGCCAAATGAGGACAAGGAGATTGCGACCGGAGGCGGAGATGGCAAGCGTCGCTGATCGGCAGAATATGCCCGAAAAGACCCGATATACGCGCTACTACGAGCACGATGGAATGCTGCGCGCATATGCGAACCGTTCGATGGTTCTCGCGATGGTGTTTGGTGCTATCGCACTGAGTTCCCTCGCATTTGCAGTGTACGTCCGCCTGCAACCGCCCACGGTCATCCGGGTGGACAGCGAAGGCGACGCGACGGTGGTGGCGGGCACGCCGGTTCCCGGGCACTCGCGCGGACTGAATTTCGTAGCGTCCGCCGCCGAAGCGGCGCCCACGGATGTAGAGGCCAAGGCGGTCGTTCGTCGGTTTCTGGACCGCTACCTCAACCTGACGCCTGCCACAGTGGATCGCCAGATGGCCGACGCGCTGAACATGATGACCGGCAACTTCAAGGCCCTGGTTCTCGGCCGCCTTCGGGAAGACGACACTATCAACAAAATTCAGGACGACCATATCGTCACGAATTTCACTATCCGTACCATCGCGGTGGTCCAGGGTTCACCGCTGACGTTCACGGCGTTCGGCGTGAAGGAGATTCACCGGCTGAAGAACAATCAGGAGACGACGGACCAAATCGTGGGGCGTTACAACGTTCGATTGGCACTCGACCGGCGTACGGAGTACAACCCGAGCGGCCTGCTGGTGGCGGATTACTGGGAGCAGCAAATGGTCGGGGACAAGAATACCGGCCTTTCACAACCGGACGAACTCTCGCGCGAGGCAACGGACAAGAACCGGTAGCGCGAGGAGCGGAGAACCAGAGGGAGACGATCCATGATCGATCCGAAGACAAACCAAAATCGCGAAAACTCCGGGTTCTGGACGCTGTCAAAATTCGGGGGCCTCGATCAACTGGACTGGCTCATGATTCTGGTCTCAGTTTTGATCGGGACCATCGCAAAACAACATCACTTCCTGCAACTCCCGGACGGATTCCTCGAATGGGTCTTTCCGTTCCTCCTGATGATGGCTGGCTACAAGGCGACGCGGCTGGATTACCGAGATCATCGAAGTCCGGCGGGCGAAGACCAGGAAAGCTTCGGACGAATGAAAGAGAGGCAAGTATGCGTTCGTTATTTCCTTCGAACTATGACCGGGCGGACGTGCTGATGAGCGCCGGCTGCAGCACATTCGTCAGTGCCGCGCTGATTCTGGTCATTCCGCGCGTCGGCGTCCTTCTGCTCGAAATTCTGTTCGGCCTTTTCTTCATCGGCTGTGCCCTGATGGCGCGGGCGCGCGTCCGGAGGCGGGTACTGGGCAAGGAGGGACCCAAGAAGTCAAGCGACGCCAAAGCGAAATGGTTCGACAGGTATGACGTTCTCATGATTCTCGCCGTGATCGCAGTTCAGACCGCGGCTGGCGGGCTATTGCGGAAAGCAGGCTGGTCGGAAGGCACTGTGAGTATTTTGCCGCTCATCATGTTCGCAGCGGGGATTCTGCTGAAGCCACGTGTGGTCGAGTTCGTCGAACGCCGCCGGAAAACGCAACCGGCCGACGCAGATTGCCGAAGCACAGCAGCTCAGCCGGAGAACCTCGATCCAACCGATCGCGCTCTCGGCCCGGAGTAAGCGAAATCTCAAGAGAAAGGAAAAAGACAAGCGATGTCAGTCAACGGAACAGAAACGATTGCAGAGTCGAAGGGTCCTCAGCCGCCTCCCGCCAATGGAAGAGCGACGCGCGTGGCTGCGGATTCCAAAGCGACTCCAGCGAGGGGCATGACAACACGCCGCCGGCGGGATCGTCAGGATAGCGAGAAATCGGCAGAAGAACGCTTCTTCCTTGCCGGCGGAAGCCGTAACGGAGACGTCCCGGCGCTCGGCCGCGAGTGTACTTCCGAAGCGGAAGCCATCATCAATGCGTTTCGTGAACAGGTGAACTTTTACAGGGTGTCTGAGTTTCAAACCCGAGCGGACGTTGGCCCGTCCGGGGAACCGATCTTACGGAAGGATGGACTAAAGAAAAATAATCCGGCTTCTTAAACATGGAAACTTCGGTTTCCTTGAAGCACCCAGGCTTTCTGGGATTCTGCTGTTCCGAAACGGGCAGCGCAACTTCACTTGCAGTCAAAAAGGAGAAGCCGATGTCAGAGAAGAACCAGATCGTCGTGGTTTTGGTTGTGGCGCTCTCACTGGGAGCGTTCGTCGACCGGATCACGGCCTTGAAGATAGTCGCTGGAGTGGCTCTGCTGTGGACACTGCAGAACCAGCCAACGGTCTTCGAATGTATCCGGAAAGTGTTCTCGCTCAGGCGAGGGCGATTTTCGGTGCGAGAGTACCGAGGAGGCGCAAGAACAGTTCGCGTCTCTTAGGGATTGATGAGTTGGTGAGGCAGGTTCGTATTCGACGATCCATCCTCACCAGTTAGACAACTGAACCGCATAGCAAGTGGTCGGGCTCCTCGGGGCCAGGCCGGGAACTTCATTGTTTTCGGCAGGGCAGGAGGGGAGCGCGGCTCCGTTCTCTGCTCTGTCATAACCAACCAGATCAGAGAAAAAAGGAGAACTTGAGATGCCTAACGTGAACCATGCGACGGATATTCTGCGCGTGAAACAGATCGCAATCGATGAGGACGGCAACGTGACCAGGAGATTCCCCCGGATCGACGTGGAAGGGCAGCTGAAAAACACGCTGCTTTTTGCGATCCACCCGGAAATCTGCGTCCTCTCGATGCAAGTACCGGGAGGTCTTCTGGACGCCTACGAGCAAGCGCGAATCAGCCAGGTGCTGATGCGCATGCGCTACGAGGGCCGGGAGTATTGTCTCATCGGCGCCAGCGGATCGGCAAAAGACGGAAAGTTCTATGCCGTCGATGCCGAGCACGAAAAGCTGATCGCCGACCGGTTTCAGAAATGGCCACAGGCTGCCATCACGTACTTCGGCATTCTGGTTTCCGACTGCAAGGTCGTAATCCAGGAACCGGACGTGAACCTGCTTGTGGTCGAGGACCACGCCCTGGGAACGAACGATTGCCGCGGGTGGATTGCTGAGAGACTGTTCCGCAAACTCAATTTGCCGGATCAGCGCTTCTACCAGTTCCGCCTTGCTTTCGACCGGACCCAGGCCAAAGGCTCCTTCAAAATCATGCAGGACGATGTTGCCGATCTGTTGAAGGCCGACATCATTGTTCCGGAAAGCTCGGTCAAACCAAAGCTTGAGCTGGGTTTCCTCAACGAGTGCCAAAAGTGGTTTGGCAGCTTGTCGGGCGGAATCCAGGGAGTACGGTTCCGGTCTCCCGTAGTTCTGGGAATCCGGGATTACTCTCGCGAGCTTCAGTTCAAATCGAGCTACACGCTGACCGAACACGCGCCGCTCGACTCTCTCAGGACCGAGATCATTCCTCGGGCGCTTGAGGAGGTCCGCGACGTAGTTTCCTCCGCACTGGCCGGCGATTACCAGAAGCTCCTCGAAGCGATCGGGACGTCCACGGCGCAGCCAAAGGTGGAGGACTCCGAAGCCGAAGAATTTACTTCTTACGAGCACAGCATTGTCGAGGCCGTATTGAAAGCAGACGGCAGCGGCATGCTGGTCAGGCACCCTTTCATCAACGGCAAGCTGCAACAGCTGCTGGCGAAATGGGCGTTCAAAGTGTCTACTGGCGGTGGCTTTCGGATGCCGGCGTTCGCGCTGGCGGACGACGGATTCCTGTTTGCCGACAACGGACAGGTGTTCGCGGGGTCCGACTGGATTCCGGAAGGTTCGAGCATCAGCTCGCTTTCTACAAGGCGGGGGCTGGTGATTCGCTATCCGATCCGGATGAAGGAAGACCTGCTGCCGATTCAGATACTCACTTTCGAGGATACGGCGCTCCTCCTGGAGCAGGTCCTTCGCGGGATCGGCTGCGGGATGGATTCGGCGAAAATTCCCGACCTGGTCGGGCGCCAGCTCAGGCTTCCCGGTACCTTCTCACTACACTCGAAGACCGCGGAACGCAATGGCGGCGACTTTGACTTCGACCTGGTCGCAGTTCTTCAGGACTCTGAATTCCCGCGCTTTGTGCAGAGCCGTTTTGACATGAGCGAGGGGTATCAGAAAAAGAAGGACAAGAAGACCAAAATCAAGTCTCCCTGGTGGAACCTGGCGGACGTTGCCATGAAGGCTCGTGGCAATCAGATCGGCAGAATCACCAACCTGATCAGCGACTGCATCGCAGCGGGGCGTAACGACAAAGCTTACGAACTGGTGGATCAGTTGCAAAACGCGCTGGACAGCCTCAAGCACAACGTTCAGGTGGATCAGGAAGTGATCAAGCAGATTCGCAGCATGGTTCCCAAGGCTGCGTGGCTGGCGACGAAAGAGGCCCGGCGTATTTCCGACATGCCGATGGAAGTAAACATCGGCAGTTCGGATATCGTGGGGCAGCTTTATAACCACGTCCGCAAAGAGATCGGTATTCTCTTCCAGGATGTCTTTCCGCTGCGCGATTTCGGCGGGATGATCCGGGGAGAGACATTCGACCGCGATATGTACGAGGAATGCCGAAAGATCAACAAGACCTTCGGCACTCTCGTCGGCGTACTCCGGAAACGAACTGAGAAGTGCCAGACCAATGTCGGGGAGGCACAGGCGAAGTTCGATGCCGTGAGAGAACACAACAGCGCCGATGTTCGCAGGAAAGCTTCGAAAGCACTCTACCGGGCAAAAGCCGCTCTCCGCGATAACGAAGAGCGCAGCCGGGAAGAGATGCGGGACTTTCACCGTTTCCTCGCGGAATGGGGAAGCGGTAAGCGGGAAAACCGGAGAGGCTGGTGTCAGGCTCTGCATTCGATCGCCACAAGTTCAAAAAGTGCGCAAGAAGGCAAGGCTACCGGCGCTATCGTCTTTCATGCATTCCCGCAGGAAGCACTCGACAAGCTCCTCGAAGAAACCGGCGGACGTCCCATTCAGCTTCACTTGCCTGAACTGCCCGATGGAGAGATTGTTTTCGACGACTCGGGGAATGTGTACCGGGTAGAAAGAATTCAGCTCGAGGGCGGCCAGATTCAGGAGCGGCGACTCTTCCTGTTCCGGATGACGGATCACGGAGACATCATTCTCGACGGAGTGCGTGTGGATTCAGTGCAACCGTTCGCCATGCAGGAGGGGTCCGGTGAGATCCGCAACGGCATGGTGACGTTTTCCAATGTTCCGCAGCACCCCACAGTTCGCACCCGCAAGGCCAGAGTTCTGCGCAGTCGCGAAGACCGGCAGGAGTTTCTGACGTCTTGCGAGAAGACCCTCGGCCCGAGCTTTTCGGTTTTCGTGGATGGCGATCCACGGAGCATCCGGCAACTCGATACCGATACCAAAAAGCAAGCGTTCCTCGAACGCGCGCCGGTTCGCCCCTGGGAATCCCGGCCGTTTCAGGGAACGGCAGTACAGCAATGAACAGGTATCCCGGGAGCCACTCGAAGGAGGGCTCCCGGGGCTGCCTGGCTGAAGACAGGAGAGGAAAGAAAATGAAACATCTTCTGATAGGAACTCTGGCATGGACACTGACAGTACCCCCGGTCCCGGCGCAGAAAATTGAGAGCGAAACGCCATCGCGCGAACACGTGGTGCGGGTACAGACCGCAATGAACCATCTGACGGTCATAGAGGTCGGCGAGCCCGTGACCACCGTAGCTGTCGGTTCCCCACAGTCCTTCAAGGTGGAGCGACGGGACAACAAGGTATTCGTACAGCCGCTCGTCGAGAGCGTCTCCACCAACCTTTTTATATGGACAGCTTCGACGCGGCTCAATTACGAATTGGTCCCTGCAATCAGCGATCCGGATCAAATGGACTTCGCAATCGATTACCGCCAGCCGCAACCGCAGGCGCAGTTGACCCAGCCTGCACAGACGCAGACCCGTCGCCCCCGTGTCGGCCGTGCCCGGCGAAATGTTGCTGAACAGCACGCCAGTACGACTGGTAGGTACTGAGCCGAAAGTCGAACCTGGGAGTACTGATCCGGGATGTCTATCGCAAACAGGACGAAGTCTTCATCCGCTATTCAATCGAGAACCGGTCGAGTCAGACGTTTCGCACCGGTGAGCCGACCGCCGTATCTCTGCGCGGCCTGAAATCTGATCGGTCGCTGTGGGGGTTTCAGAACTCGCAACTGGGCGTAGACGTCGCCTCGCGTTTGAAGTCCGATGGCACACCGATCCCTGTCAAGATCAGGCGATGCGAGCCGGGGATTGCGGAAGTTGCAGCCGGCGGAGCTCGTATTGGCGTGATGGCGCTGGAACTTCCCCCCGCCAACGCCGACACGAAGAAGGCCCAGCCCACGGTCCTGCAAATCGTGTTCCCGGTCGATCGCTCGGGTAATCTGACCGCCACGCTGGTGCTGTAGTTTCCTCGGAGCCACACAAATGGAAACCCGGTACCAGACAGTCGGCGAAATGTACGAGCGTCTGCAGTTGATGATTCGTCAACGCGGCGACACCGGATTTCGGCTCGCCGTGAGAGACGCTGTGCTCCAACCGCGGAACCCGTTCGAACCGGCAAACAAGCGACGGCCTAAACCGGCGCTCGCCATCGTCATCAGCGTCTTTCTCGCGCTGGCGTTTGTCTTTTCGTATTTCAGCTTCCATCACGGGGCGTAATGCCATGGCAATGCTCGAACGAGAGGAAATTCGCTCTCTGGTATCGGACGGTGCCGGGCTGCCAAGCGCGGCGGACTACGCCTGTACCGGACTGCAGCCAGAAACCCGCCTTCAGGAGGAGCTGTTCTCGGAACTGATCAGTTCCGTGTGCTACTGGTCGACCGTGATCCTGCTGGCAGTTGCCGGCGCCGGGTTGTTGTACTGGCGGCTCAGGCACCCCGGCTCCGCTGCGGCGCCGGCTGGCGATCCGTTTGGAGTAACGACACCTCCCTGGATGATGCTGTCCCTGCCGCCGATCGGCGTCGCGGCCTCTCTCAGCCACGCGGCGTGGTGCGCGGCACGAGGCAGGCGTGTCTGGAGAATGCTGATGACGGCAGCCAGTCTCATCGCGGTCATGAGTGCGACTACAGTGCTCGAAACATACCTGACTGCGCTGTAGCCCGGACTGACCGGAAACCCGACCACTTTCAAATCGTTAATGAGGTACGTCTATGATCCATCAGTCTGAAAGCCCCCGTCATGAGATGACCAGCGGCGAAGCCGGCGTTGTTGGTGCAGTACTCGGATTCGGCCTTGTTGCTCTGGCGCTCTACCTGGCCATTGCGCGATACCACATTCGCAAAGAACAACTGGTGGAAGCCGGTCTCTACGTGTTCATTGTTACCGCGGCGATTGTGGGTCCGGTGTTGCGGAAATTCGTGACGTCGGGAACGCGCAAGAAACGCCCGCCGTTTGTCATCCCGGCACGCAGGGACGAGCGGGCAATCGAAGCCGCCTGGAACCAGAATGCCGTGCTGCTCGGGTACGACATGGACGAAAAGCCCTGGCTGTGGCCGGACGAAGTGCGCGTGATGCAGGGCATCGTCCTCGGAATGACGGGATCGGGGAAGACCACCCTGCTCAAGAACATCATCACGCAGGATATTGCGCGGCTGGTTGGTCCACCCGAGGATCGCCACCATATCCCGATCGTCATCTTCGATGGCAAAGGCGACCTCGAATTCTTCGAGCAACTGCTGCCGCACATTCACCGCGCCGGCAGGCTGCACCAACTGCGGCTGCTCAATCCTTCCCGTCCCGAGCTCTCGGCCTTGTATAACCCGTTCTTCACGCGCGACGACAACTACATGGCGCAGGTGAGCATGATCTTCGGCAGTTTCAATCTGCACGACGAGTTCTTCGCCAAGCACCAGTTGAACTATCTGGGCGACATCGTTCGCGTTTTGTTTTACACCGGCGCACGCTACAACTTTTACGACGTGGTCGTGATGCTGCTCGACCAGGACGTGCTGAAGGACCAGATCGAAAAGGCCATACATCGCCTGGATCGCGACGCCGGCATTACCGCCCAGCAGCGGCTCAACTTCGAGATGAGTGTCAAGAACCTGATGAAGTCGCTCGAGGACCGCGAGCGCGTGCCCAAGATCCAGGGTCTTGTCAACGAGTGCATGACGTTCCTCGACGATGAACTTTCCGCCGTCACCGGACAGTATGACGACCTGCTGTCGATCGAAGACGTCATCGATCAGGAGCTGATTCTGTTCGTGAGCCTGAACGCCAACAAGAACACCGAGCCCGTGCGGTCGCTCGGGAAGATGCTGCTGCAAAATATCCAGCTCACCGTGGGTAAACGCTACGAGGACCAGGCAGACCGGCGGCGGCAGAATCGCCCGATCTTCTCGGTTGTGCTGGACGAGTTCGCGCCATTCGGGTACCGCAACTTCGCGCAGATTCTTCAGACCGCGCGCGGAACGAACACGGCGTTCCTGTTCTCGATGCAGAGCCTTCCCCAATTGATGCAGGTCGGCCGCGGCTTCAAGGAGGAGGTCACGTCGGCGCCGAACACGACCATCACTCTTCGGACGCGGGACGAAGAGACCGCCAAGTATTTCATCAAGGCGTCGGCCGAACAAGTCGTGACACGGCGCAGCGTCCAAAAGGAACGCGGGCTCTTCGGGTGGGGTAAGTACGAGGAAACCGGACGTGCCACCGAGAGCGAGGACCGTGAAACGCGGTCGCAGGACGAGTCCATCAAGAACTTGCCCAAAGGGCAGATGGAAATCCTGATGTCGGACGACACGCGCGGGACTTTGCACTCCCTGCTGCAAATCCGTCCGCCCGAGGAGGTGGCAGTCCCGGGCTTCCAGCCGGCGCTCTATCCGCGCATTCTGCACTCGCGTGCGGAATCGAGTGGCGCCAACCTCCGATTCAAAGACCCGGAACTGGCGCGCAAGTTCCGCGTGCCGAATCGCTACGCAGGAGACTTTCGCAAATGATAATCCGGGCTGTAGTCATCCTCGCAGCGTACGCGGTAATCGCTCTCGGCCAGACTGCATCCAGTCCGGCGCAGAAAGGCGGAACGAAGCAGCCCGCGGCGGGACAGTATCAGCGGCCGGCCAGTGCAGGGGTGGGCCAGGAGAAAGAAGACTTCCTCACCTCGTCCACCAAACTTGTCAACAAGAGCGACTTCGACTATGGCGCCATGCTCGAACAGCGCCGTCAGGCGTTTCTCGCCGCCAGCGGCGCCAACCCGTTCTTCTGGTACAGTGCGCTGACCACGGCGATTCTGATGGTGCTGATGTTCGCCTACGGTGTGCGCGTTATGGACGAGAAGCGAAAACTCTGGCACGCCGCCGAAATCCTGAACGATGTCTGGAACGATGCACAGTACGCCCGCGCGACAGCGGAAGACGCAATCGGGCGGCACAACGCGCACATGGAGACGTGCAACCGGGTGATCGAGGCGCAGGCAAGCGGGCGCCCCAGCCCCGCCGCTCTTGAGACCACCGACGCCCGGAACGAGCTGGCACGTGTACGGGGTGAACTCGACAACATCGACAGCGAGCGGAAAGTGCTGCGGGCGAAACTGGACGAAAAGGAAAAGCTGGTCGACGACTTGTCAGCCCGGTTGAGCGTTCTCGAAAAGGGCGACCAGAACGGCGGCCCCGCACAGGCCAGGACACAAAACGGTAACTCCGGTTCCGGTGAATCCGAGAGCAGACTGATTGCGCGCATCAACCAACTCACGCAGCAGCTCGAAACGGAAAAGCAGAAGAACCGGACGCTGAAGGGAGCATAGCCTGTGCTGGTAACGCTGAAAGGATTTGGCGGCATCTGGGAGAAACGGTTGCGCAACAATCCCGCCGTTCCGGATGTGGCAGCGCGGGTCGCTTATTACAACACGACCGGCGTTCTGGTAGACGGCAAGATTCGTTACCGCTGGCGCATCGGCGGCAAGATCCGGTTCAACGGAATTGGCGGTTTCACTCCGACCAACCCGGTTCGCTCCCTGAACCGCGTATTCGAGTGCAAGGATCCGGAAACTGTCCGTGGTGGCTGGACTCAGGTGCTGGTTCAGAAAAAGCTGACCTGTCCGGAACGACCGGATCTCTATCTTTTCGTGGTGACGGCCGAGCGCACGGGACATCTCGACGTCGGATCGTCCTGGAAATCGGATTCAGTTCAGGTCGTGTCATTGAGCGAATCAGGCGACCAACAGGAAGCGATGTTGTTGATGCCGGCGTACTCCTGGGTCCGCGGGGAACTCGGCACGTTCTGCGTTGAGCCGTCCACGAAGCAGTTCTGGTCGGCGGAGCTTCGGTTGGGACGTGCCGGGATCGGCTGACTGAGAGCAGCGATGCGTTACGAGAAAGGCACAATCCAGATCAGCCCGGCGCGGGACATCCCGTTGCTGCAGCAAGTGCTCCGTTCCGGATTCGCGACCAGCGATCAGCTCTACGAGTTCATGCAGCTCAATCAATCGGAGCGGTCGCGGCAAGCCTTCGATCACCGATTGCGGCGACTACTGGCACACGGGCTGATCGAGAAGCACCAGGGCGCCGCGCGCGGACGACCGCAGGTGTTCGTCATCAGCAAGGAAGGTGCGTCCCTGCTCATCGATGTCGGCGAATTGTTTGCGGGACGAATTGGTATGGAGACAGGTGAGCGAAGCTGCGCACACTGGCTTGACCTGAACGACCTGCACCTCGCGCTTGCAAAAAACAAACTGCTGATGCGCTGGACACCGGCGTCC
This sequence comes from Terriglobia bacterium, assembly GCA_963718155.1. GTDB lineage: Bacteria > Acidobacteriota > Terriglobia > Bryobacterales > Bryobacteraceae > BOG-234. The sequence goes on from CAVQYP010000019.1 coordinate 27,973, forward strand.
GAGATTTGCTCGCAAAACGATCTGACGCAATTCCGGTACGCCAAGGATTACGACGCCGTCGTCGCGGTTGAGTGTGGAGGACGAGAAATTCGTTTCGGGATCGAATACGAACGGACGCCCAAGACATATGACACCTATCGGCGGATTGCATCGAAGCTCGGCGGGGAGACGCTCGTCGACACGGTTCTGTATCTGGTCCCGAACTACCACCTTCTGTGCATGATCCGGGACAGCGTCGCGCCGAGACGAGTTCAGGTGTGCGTCGCGTTGTTCGCGGAATTCATGGATCGTCTTCTCGCGACGCCGGTAATGATCGCCGGAACAGGCCATCGCGACATTCCTTTTCAGACAATTCTCATGCAGGCCTGCGATGCGCGCGGACGGCAATAAGCCCTTTGCCGTCACTTTGCCTGCGCCATTGGCGCTTTTATGCATGAGTGAATAATTTCCAACCCTCGCAGCGCGAATGATTTACAGCCCGATTACCCTCCCCATCATCTGGCGATGCCGGGTTCGGGTTGAATATCCCGGCACTGTCGGGGTTGGTGGTGCGGCACTTGTGCATGTCGCTGTCGCTCCATGCACTTCACGCCGCACCACCGGGCGTTTGTCGGCAGCGGCGTTGCAGTTCACAGCAACAGAGTTGCGTGGATAGGCGCGCCGCGCTGGTGGTTCCGGGTTGGACACACGTCGCCATCGCGCGCGGCGAAGTTTCGCAAGTGTGATTGCACAGATGGTGGATGCTGTGCCGACTGATGTTCGTTAGCCGTGTCGAGATCCCGAGCCACTGACACCGGCGTGGGCGACAGCGGCATTCACGGTCGCTGGTCCGGCGTTGCGGGACAGACCATCGCATAATCCCCGGACTTCCCGTTGGGTGCAGGCTGTTGCGTTGTCCGTCAGCGCTCCGAGAAGTTGACATGACATGGAAAGGAGGTGTTGTGTGTCCACAGTTCCCGCTCGTGATCTGAGCGAAGTCGAAATTGTCGCCGATGGTTCGTGCCTCGGCAACCCCGGACCCGGAGGCTGGGCGTGCATTCTGCGCTGCGGGGAACGCGAGCGCGTGCTGCAGGGGAGTGTGCCGGACACGACCAACAATCGCATGGAACTGGTCGCCGCAATCGAGGGACTGCGGGCACTGAAACGCGCCTGCCAGGTCACCGTGCTGACGGACTCTGAGTACGTGAGGCGCGGAATCACGGAGTTTCTTCCGAGATGGAAGACGAACGGGTGGCAGAGCGCCGCCGGGAAAGCGATCGCAAACCGAGATCTCTGGGAGGAACTGGATGAGCTGGCCGGATACCACCAGGTGATCTGGGTACATGTTCGGGGACACTCCGGTCATCCCGATCACGAACGGTGCGATGCGTTGGCTAACTCGGCGGCGCGAACAGCAGCGCCGGAAGACTGCCGCAGCTTGAAAAGCGGCATGCCACGACGCTGGTAGAAAGCGGATACTTCGCATCCTTATATATGTAGTCGGTCCCCATCCCCATCGGGAACGGATTGGCCAACTCACAACCCCCGTCCTGAGACTTGCCACGCTCGGGACTTTAACCCTTTTGAACATCAGGAGGTTCAACATGCAAACGCAGCAACCGGCGGCATTCACCGCCACCCCCATCCTCACACTCAAAGATCTCGGATTCGAAGGAACCGTCGGCCTCGACCAGGCCAGCCGCGGGTTGGCCGAGCGTTCAGAGGCACAGATCGTCCGTTGGGTTCAGTTTCCGGCGGGCGCACTGTTCTTCGTATTGGTTCCCGGGGACCCGAAGTCCGGAGCGGTCTACGTGTTCGACCGCAGGAACGGAGTGTTCTACTCCGTGGACTTCAACGACCAGAACTGGGGCGGCTACAGTCTGGCCGAGTACGAGGTGCTGGAACGAACACACCGGATTTCCCGACTCGCCCAGCGACCCTGGCTGCTCAATCGGAGGCGGGAAACCAGAGAGAACTGACGGACCGACAACCTGGCCCCGTTTCATTTGCGCGGATTTTGAATCCGGGTTATCAAAAGGCAGGAAGAAAGGAGGAGCCAACATGGCGAAGCGGCACGAAGCGACTTCCACCAACGTGGAGGACTACTGGCAGTTGTTTGTCAACCGGCGCGCCTACGTCCTCCAGGCTATGCGGCCGCATCCGGAGAGCGGCCGCTATTACTACTTCCGACCCAAAGCCGGCAAGAATGGCGAGCCACACAGTTTGACGGCGGCGACGATCCGGCGGCATCTGGAAGGCGAGTTAACGCTCGGCGTCTACGCAATGAATCCGTCGACCCAACGGTGCAAGTGGATTGCCATGGACGGCGACTACAAGGAATCGCTCAAACACCTGTGCGAGTTGCAGTGGGAACTTCAGCAACAGAAGGTCGAAGCGGCACTGGAGCAAAGCCGGCGCGGCGCGCACCTGTGGATCTTCGGAGCACAGCCGCTCCTCGCCCGGCAGTGCCGGCTGTTGATCTCCGGGCTGGCTGCGAAGCTCGGTATCCCGGTAAAGGGAACAGGCACGGCCGAGGGAATCGAGATATTCCCCAAACATGACGAACTGAAGGATGGCGACTTCGGCAATGCCATCCGCGGGCCGCTCGGAATTCACCGGGCGATCAGCGCGCGGTTTTGGTTCTACGGCGCAGACTACAACCTCGACAACCAACTGGCATTTCTCAAACGGGTCGGGAAGCTGTCGGAGGAACAGTTGGACGCCCTGCTCCAGAAGTTGGGACAGCGAAGGGAACCGGAGAAGAAGGAACTCGTGCCGGCGCCGCGCTGGCAATATCCGGCACAACGCAGACAGTTTCACATCCTGGACCACATCCAGGTGCGGCGGAAGATCGGGAGGAACTGGATTGCACGATGTCCTTCGTGCGCCGCGGCGGATCGAGACCGGAGCGGCGACAACCTCGCGATCTCGGTTGACGAACCGCAGAAGTACATCTGCTGGGCCGGTTGCACCAAAGAAATGATCCGGTCCGCTCTGGGATGCCCGATTCCCGAGAGGAGAGAGGCCACTTTATGCCGCAGGGTAACGGGGTCTCTCACGGACTGGAACGTGGCGGTCAAGAGATGGAGTTTGAGCCTGCAAACTGGAAACCGCTGGAGATACGAGATCGGCGAGCGGTGCGCTGAGTTCATGTGGATGTGGCGACAGAACGGCCTCGAATATTACAAGCACATCGACACGCGGCGGTATCTGATCCTGGATGCCGAAGGGCGCAGCTACCGTCAGGCGGGACGGTGATCTCGTGGTTGTCGATTTCGCGGAAGAGTTTCGCAGAGTCGCGGAGGCGATCGATGTCTGAATCGTCTGTCGATCTGATCGCAACAGTCGGCGCCGTCCTGGCCTTTCTGTTCGCGGCTGCCGCTGGCATCACGAGTCGGCGAGGCATTCGACTGGTTGCGATCGGTGCGGTGTTTCTGTGGCTGCCACTTATCAGCGAGGTGAGGAGAACGTGGATAGCCGATCAGGGAGGGAATCATGAACGAACTATCATGCGGTGACCCCGGCGGGCCGATCGCGGTCCGGAAGTGGATCGGGGATGTGTCGGCGGAACGAGTCGGGCAGGAATGGCGGACGGAGGATCACGAGGCGATCCTTCGAGCAATGCGCGCTGCAGATGAACTTACGTTCGCGCTTGTTGCGCGGGCCAGGGGCGACGCCTCGGAAACGAGTTTGAATTCCCGCGAAAGGAACGATGTCCATGGAATCCGATCGAAGACTGAACCGGTGGGGGCTGACGTTCACGCCGGCGGTGATTAACCGGTTGCGCAAAGTCGCAATCTACGGACAACCCCAGTTGAGCCTGGAACATCAGGGCCGCGCCAAGCGATACGTGGTGCGCGGAGTGGAGTCGGGAGGCGCCACAGAAGAAGTTGGGTACTACGTGACCTTCGCAGGCGAGAACGGCGAGGCCCTGCCCTGGCTGCAAACAATCGATTCTCTGGCAGTCAATGGACCGCACGCGGTCGTAATCGCGCCAGTGGTTACGCGATCGAGATGCTGCGCGTCGCGAGAACGTACGAACTCTGCATTACACGCCATCGTCCCGTCGAAGTGGAACCCGGACACCGTCCCAAACTCCACGCCGAAGAATTGTTTCGCGGCGCGCATGGGTACCTTGCTCTGGAACTCTGGGGCAAGGACAAGGATCTGAGCGGCTGTGTCCGTCCGCAGTTCTTCACACGTTCCGGCGAGGAGATCGAATTGCCGGTGGGATTCGGTGACGCGGTGAAGGCTGTGACGAGTGGAGTGACCTGCCTGAACTGCTCACATCCGCATTACTCCCGGCTTGTAGCAACGCCGCCACGGGAAGAGGGAACGGACGAATTCGGCGCTTTGCGCAACGGCGCAGCAAGCCGCGAATGGAAGCAGCCGGCCGAGTGTGTTGACGGGATTCCGACCGATGCCGCGCCAACGGTGCAGTAAAAACTCTCGGTGCCCGAAGAGAAGTGGCTATGGCAGCACATACATTCCCTGATCCGGCTTGATACGAAAGGACTGCCGACCCACGGCTTCAGATATGAGTGCGTAAAGTGTGGCGCACGCCTAAGGAAAAAGAGTGGCGTAATGATCGAAGCCCCGCGGGCTGCAAATCTGCTTAAGAGCAATCAGGCTCAAGAACCGCAGGTTTTGAACCGTGAGGATCGGAAATGAACGCGTGCATGTCGGCCGGCGGTTTCAAAACAAGGTAAACATCCGGCGTTGACCCGACGGGAGGTACGTCATGAGGATCGGAACGAAGTCTGTTTTATATGGCGCACATTGTGTATGGTCCACCCCTGGTTTCTCGCCGTGGCCTGGTGGAAACTCTACGGGTTCCCGTGGGACATTCGTTTGTGGTTTGCGTTCGGGTTGCACGACGTTGGGTACTTTTCAAAGAGCGACATGGACGGACTCGACGGGGAAACACACGTCGAGCTTGGCGCCAGAATCATGACCTCTCTCTTCGGTGAGTCCTGGGGGGCCTTTACAGCCGCACATTCCCGATATTGGGCGAAGCGGAATGGCCGGCAATTCTCCCGACTTTGCGTAGCCGACAAACTGGCATTCGTGCTCACACCGGCCTGGTTGTATCTGCCGATGGCGGCCACTGGCGAACTCTCCGAGTACATGCTTCGAGCAAAGGAACGACAGGCCGGTTGCGAACACTTCACGGCCATCGAATCTGCGCAACTCAATTCCCCGGACCCACGGGAATGGTTGAAAGGCCTGAAGAGCTACACCCGCCGATGGGTCGAAGAGCACCGCGACGGCGGAGCAGATCATTGGACGGTGACGGTGCCGCCTGCGGCTTTTCAGGTTGCCGACGGCGGCTCGGGTCGCTGAGAAGTCGCACGCGTCATGGGCGAATCCGATGGCGCACAAACACGCTTATGAACGGGTCACGCAAGGTGTTCTCGCGCGGCACGTCGCCATCCGCCAAGGAAGACGATATTCGAGGAATGGCGTGGATTTTGAAGTTGAAGGAGACGCACAATGGCAGAACGAAGTGTCAACAAAGCGATTCTCGTTGGCAGACTCGGCGGCGACGCTGAAACCAGGTATACACAAGGTGGTACCCCTGTTTCGCGGTTTTCGCTGGCGATGAACCGACAGTGGAGAGACTCCGAAAGACAGGTACGAGGAAACGGACTGGATCTACGTCGTGCTCTGGAAAAACGAGAATCTTGCCGCATATTTGACCAAAGGGGCCAAACTATACGTAGAGGGACGCATACAAACTCGGTCGTACGACGACAACGAGGGAGTGAAGCGATACGTCACCGAGGTAGTGGCCGATAACATCGTGTTGCTCGGAGGAAACGGGAACGCGAGCATGAACGGGGCGAACCGGGAAGAGAAATCGCGAAGCCGTCGAGGGCAGAGCAAGCCAGCAAACGGTCGCGGCGATCGTGAGTCCGGTCCGGAACAGCAGGGTCTTCAAGACGATGACGTGCCGTTCTAGGGCATGGGTTTTGTTTTCGCGTCCATCTATCGTTAGTGACTCTCGCCGTCGAGCAGTTTTGGGGAAGCTTCGACGAGGACGACCATCGGCCCCCTCCGTGAATGGAGTCGCTCAACTCCAGAAGCCGTGGACTTTGTGCAGTTCGCGGATCCAGCAGGCGGTTCGATCGGCCACATCGAGCCCCATCGATTCCGCGAGTCCATAGAACCCGTTTCCAGGCTCCATGTCTCCATGCTTATGGACCACCGATCACAGACAGTAGCCCACGACCTTGCGCAGCTTCATTTCTCGAAACCTCCAGCAGCATGTCGTCCATTGCGGGATCGTGATACCCAATCGAGACGGTGCACACCTCTTTCGAAAGATCGCTGTACATGATCATCCCGCGAGAGGATGCCCTACTCTGCAATACAGACGTCATCTCCGCCACGCCCGCAGACCACTCAGCATCGCTGAATCCGTGAGGCATAAGTGGATATTAGCATTCGCAGGCGGCCCAAACAGTAGCTCCGAGGCGAGTTCGAAACCATGCGTCAGAGTCTCAGCTTAACGAAGTGTGGCGAGTCGATCTCATTTTCCGAGCTGGCTTTCGCGCACGACGTCGGGCCAGATTCTTATGATCTGTGAAAACAGATATTCGCTGCGTGAACGGATGGCCGTTTTCATCCCAAGCACTCGCCTCGGGTGAATGGAAATATTGGTTTAAATTGAGTTTTGTGAACTTCAGGAGCTCCGGGCGCTTCACACTCCAACTCGAGTTCGACAATGCCGGATTGAGACCGCCGGTAATGAGGGTCAGGTTCCCGAGCGTGTTCACCAGCGCGTTCCGTCGGGTGATCGACTTCTGCTCGGTGACCGGATCAGCCTTAGCTTCAGATGACAGCGGCCAATACGTAGACCACGTCTGGGGCATAACATGTTCAATCGTCAAGCCCGGAGGTAAAGGCAGTGACTCGCTCTTCGACGATTGAGCAAAGGCGTCGAGGGCTTCGAGGATCGCTCTAACCTTATATTGGGCAAGGCGGCCGTATAAAGGCTGCTCAAAGATGGCGGTCATCACCTCTGTATCGTTTGGGAAGCGAGTGCTCTCGCAGGCGCCTTTGCCTAGTTGGGCTGCAACATTAGTTCCAGATACACCGCCGTCTTTTTTCGACCGCTCTTAGCAGGTCAAGGAATAGGCGGTTGTAGTTCTTGGCTGTAAGATTACAAATGAGGCGGCGCATTAAGAACGACTCAAGCAACTCAAGCACCTTGTCGAGCTCAGGCATCTGTTCGGCAGTAGCTCGGTGCAGGCGTGGAGCAAGAACGGATACACAGTGGCGGTGTCAATCGCTTCCAGACGACTTAAGAACAGCGCCAGCCGCGTGTGGTCTCCGGGCGCATAGAATGTCCGGAAGACCGTAGCATAGCGCGCCAACTGCTCGATGTGTGCGGCTGGTGTCTTGGGATAATGAATGGAAGAGCCGGAAACGGCACCCCCGCTCAACACGAAGGTCTTGAAAGTGTTCTGAATAGATGTGCCGAACGTACCTCGTCCTGGGTCATCATTGTCAGGTAATGGCTGATGAAGAGATCAATTCTGGGGCGCTTCAGGCGGCCTTGCTTGACCTCTTCCCGCCAAAACTCGGTTTCAAAATTTTGCCAGTATTTGCTGTTAAGTCGCTCCACATCCTCGTTGTTGGCGAGCGCCCGACGGAATAGAAAATTCTTGATGAGATCGGCTGGCAGCAGATCGGTGCCACGCGCATTAAGCGTCTCAAAAATAACCTGCGTTTCATCGTGTTTGTCTAAGTCGATGACAACCAATAGCAAACACTCCTTGATAACCTGCCAAAGCGATTCGAAGCGGTCATCTGCTGTCTTATCGGCGAGTAAGGCTGCGTCCTCGTCGTCATCGCGCTCCCCGATAGCCGCGCCGACAGCTGCTCATAGAAATAACCGTAGGCTTGAACAATATTATGGTTGCTTGAGACACCCGGGGCGCTCTTCATCTCTTTCGATAGGGCTGCTGGCGAGCCAGCATCGTGGACCAGTCGAAAGGGCGGCCCGGTCGCTATTGGTGGGCCATACCTTAAATACTTCGTCATCGTGATCGATCTTCGACCTCTTGTTGGAGACAAGGTCCGAGAAACGTTCGCCGTACTTGGTGCTGCCGTGCGCCCATGCATGATCCCGAGCGGCCATAAGGAAAAGTTGCAATGTTGTGAAGCGTTGCTGTCCGTCAATTACTTGTCGCGTTTCGATGAGCCAGGCCGAATTTGGCAGTTGCTCAAGTACGACGGCGCCAAGAAAGTGCGGATGGATATTGGCTCCGCGGAGACGTTTGTCCAAGAGCGATTGGATGTCCTCCCACAACGGCTCCCAGTTCTTCTCCTTGTCCCAAACGTAGGGCCGCTGGAAAAGCGGCACCTGGTAGGTGACGGTTTGATCGAAAATGCGTTCGAGTTTGCGAGTGTTGGCTTCCATTGGCCCGCTTTCAAAATGGCTTCAGCATTCAAGTATGACCGAACAGCAGTGCTGACCAGCAGACACGCTTGTCGGAATGTGGGGATGGTCCACTCGGCCGCAAAACGCCCATGGCTGACATGTGAAGTTCAACCGCAGATCCTCGCTGACCCGGAAGACCGATCTGTTCAAGTCGAGTCCGGTAATCCCATACAAGAAAAGCGGTCGAAACGGCGGTCTCGGACCCCGGCGTCGGCCGCTTCATGTTTTCTGGAGGACCAGTGCAAACTCAGGAACCGAAACAGCGCGAAGATTGGCGCCGTCGTCGTGAAAAGTATCTTCGGGAATCGGGCCGCCATGTTGAGTTGATGAAAGAAGGTTATGAGTGCGGGGACTCCTCGAAAGATTGGGCTGTGATCGTGGGACGCGGTGAGCGCGGGGCTTTGGAGCGACATGCTCTGGGCGCACGACTGTTCGTGGTGAGGACAGACGTGCCGACATCCACGTCCGGTGAAAAGAGGGAACTCGACAGGTCGATGGCCTGACAAGCGTCGACACGGCTTGCTCCAAGGGGTGGATCTTGTCCTTTCCCGAGGGGAGAAATGAAGTGATTTTCGAAAAATATGAAGTAGCTGATGTCAGCACGGGTTACCTCGAAGAGTCGGACCTGCCGTTGCTGTTGCAGATCGACTGCCCCACCCGTATTGCCGAAACAGACGGCGGGTTCGGTACCTTCCACCGGGTTTCGGATGACGACCAGTTATTCGAGGAAGACTTGCAACACGCGACCAGCTTCGGTCTCAGCGGACGTTTCGTATCCATCATGCGCCATCTGCGGGCTGCGAAGATCTCGTACGTCCGCTTTGACGCTGATGGAGGCGAGATTCAAGGCGTGGAAAGAACTGACGCCGCTCCAGAGCGAGAGTTCTGCAAAAGGCAGCGGCGCGCATAACGACATAGGAGGTTGCAGCGAGGAGGGCAAACAAAATGATATCGACCGACTTCACCGAAGGTAGTGTCGAAACCCGGACAACCAGGGAGGCGACCATCGTTCAATACATCGGCCATGTGCACGTCCTGGCGAAGCGGTTACAACTTCGCGTGCCACCCTGCGTCACGTACGACGATCTGGTCGGCGCCGGCACAATCGGCCTGATTCAGGCGGTGGATCGCTTCCAGCCATCCCGTGGGCTCAAATTCGGAACTTACGCCCGACACAGGATCCGGGGCGCAATGCTCGACTTCCTGCGCGAGGAAGATCCACTCTCCCGGACAGAACGGCGTCGAATCCGGGCGGCTGAGGCAACCAATGCCGCGACCGGCGAAAAAACCGTGTCCGCGACAATCAGTCTGGAGTGGCTTCCGGCACAGGAACTGCGTAAGGTGTGCGCCCGTGCGGGATGCCCTTCGTCGCAGCTCGTGGATCGGGCTGATCTGAGACGCGCCCGGCGCGCCCTCTCAGCGAGAGAGAATCGCGTGATTTCCTTACTCTATGAACTCGACTGGAAGAACCGCGACGTTGCGTGGGAACTAGGCGTTAACGAAAGCCGCGTCTCCCAGATCAAGCGTGTGGCCCTTACCAAACTCCGCGCGGGCCTCGCAGGAGCGCGATAGCGTGAGGCCGATTAGAGCGGCTTGCGACATTTGCAGCGAGCCCCACCAACAGCTCACGAATTCTGCTGAGAGAAGACCGGTATCTGATGGCTCACCGGTACGCAGACTCAGCTCTCGCAGCCATTCTGTTTTGTCCTTCCCGTGAACAATGCGGCCGAGGAATCCGAGTAATTCGCCAACAGTGTCGCGGTTGCGCCGGATTTCCTGGCGGGTTGTCTTCGCATATTGCCACACCCAGTGCTTGACATCCGCCGGCTTCCGGAAGACGTAAGTGGCGTGACCAGCTTGTGGCACCTCAACAACGACGGCCTTCTCGAGATCGAAGATGTATTCATCGCGGAACACGTACATTGTCCGAGCCCGTTTGTTGAGATGTTCGTGGTAATACGAATCGTAATCGGGACGCCAGTTGATCTGTGCGACATCAAAATCGCCGGGCAGACCCAGACTCCGAGCAGATACGCCGCAACTCGTCGCGCTCCGTAGGGATTTCCACGACGTGCGCGCGCAGACGGTCGATCTGTTTCCAGTATTGGCCGAAGCGCGTGTGGGTGCAGCGCGCTTTCAGGATCTCCTGCTCGAGATCATCAGGAATGGTAACCTCGGTCCGGCTCGGAAGCGCGGTTTCACATTCGATCAGCTTCCATTCGCCGCCGCGTTTCCGATAGTGGCCTGAACGAATAAAATCCGCCGCCACCTCGACGGTTGCCGAAATGAGATGGCGCCATCGACTCCACGTCGGGTCCCATCGGAGAGGCAGCAATTCATGGTCGAGGAGCACCTCGATCTTTCGATTGCGGTCGCGAAGGATTGCGTAGTCCTCGAAATAATCGAGCTTGCGGAGAGGTACCGACACGGTTCTTCGGCGGCGCTCGGGCATGAAAGCCAGAATGCGGTTTGCGAAAAAGACACCGTTGTCCCGCGATCGTTCGCCCTGTACCAGCAAAGACCCGAATCCGGAGTACGGGAACGCGACCGGGGTCAAACAGTTCCTCAGCAGGGCGTCATACTCGGCCCGGATGTTCGGGTCCGCCAGCAAGTTGTAGGCGCGTTCGATGGCGGCGAGATCGACCTTCGATGCGTTCTCCTTCTGCAACTCCATGCGGCGAAGCCGATAGGCCAGGCGCAGTTCCTTAGAAGTCACGTCCCTCGGCAGGCCAAGCATGTAGTAGAAGTCTTTCTGGCTTGCCCATAAACCCCTGCGAGTCCCCGCAAAGAAGTAATCACGAATTTCAGTGCAAGGAATGTGAATCGCGTCGATGCCCATTTGGCTGTCGGGGACCTGAACGCGCACGAACGATTCTTCTCGCTTGTCCAGTTTGGGCAACGCGGCATAGCCGGCCTTTACCTGATAGACATCGGCTCCGCGTGTCGAGGGCTTGCGGATGTAGACCTCTGTGTTTGGAGTGGCTGTGCCTGCGGAATCGGCCACAAAGATTTCATCGCCGGGCCGCATATTCGAAGCCACCATGCGCGTGAGCAGGAATTCGCGCAGGTCCGTCAAAACGGAGACGAGGTTTGAGTCTCCGGGTCTGAGTTCCAGCACGCGAGCCAGCATTGGTATTGCCGGCGCGGCCGAGACAGGTGCGGCTGTGTCAACCGATGAATTCATTGCTGCCTGGAGCATAACCCGGATCCGAAAACTGCGCAAACGGAGACGAACAATGGCGAGGTCCGGACCTAATGCCATGAAACATAAGGAATTACTGGCATCTGACGTCTTCAGCTGCCGAAGAACGGCGGTGCGGATCATCCGCGTTACGATTGCGCTCGGAGAACCGAGGTCCCGATTGGGAAAGGGAGGAGACATGCAATCAGTAAACGGTGTCGAGCACGCCCATTCCAGCGCCGCGGCACCGCCGCCGGTAACAGAGAACTCCGCTGACGCGGTTCAGCTTCCTGACGATCTGAAGGTCAAGCTGAAAGAGCCGCTTCCGCGCGAGGCGGTGTCGCCCAATCCCCAGAAGCCAGGCCTGTCCGTGATCAAGGTGATTTACGTTGTCGAACGGCTGAACGAAGTGTTCGGCCTCAACGGCTGGCACGTGGATAACGAAGTCGTGGAAACCGGGCGGATGGTTGTGGTGAGAGCGACGCTCTCGATCCCGCGGTATGCAATCGCCATCGAGCAGTTCGGCGGAAATGACAACCCCGACCGCGGCGACGCATACAAGGGCGCCTGTACGGACGCGCTCTCGAAGTGCGCCAGTTATCTCGGGATCGGCATGGACGTGTACAAGGGGTTGTATGAAAATCCCGGCGCTGGTCGGCAGAACGGCGCGAGCCCTGCAACACGGACGCCGGCGCCAAAGGAGACTTCCGCACAGAATGGCGGACGGAGTAGCGGCGCGGCTCCAACTGGACTGACGGGCCGGAACATGGCGGCGCGTTTCAGCAGTATGCGGACTGTCCTGGGCGCGCGCGAATACGGTGACATTCTCGGGCGACACGGCTACCGCGAAGTGACGGGCATTCCCAGTCTGGAGAAGGCGCGCGAGGTCTATCGGGTACTGCTGGATGCATTCCGAGGCCGATTTGGCGAGACAAAGAAGGCTTTGGGCGGTTCCGAGTACGCAAAGATCTTGCGGGAGCTGCGCTTACACCCGAAAGCGAGACTGAACCCCGATCAGGCAGTGCGGGTCTTCAATCGGATGGAGGAAACTCTCAATGTCAGACAGTAACGACGGGACCAGCACGGCTGTGGCAGAGTTCCCGGCTCCAATGGAACTCGCGAAGGCATTCACGCTGTTTCAAATCGAAGAGAGCCTGATGCTGTTGGCGGAGTCAGCCGAAGAGGAAGGGCTGACCCCGGAGATCGAAACGGCGTTGACCGCATATCTGGAGGGAGCGGTTGAGAAACGCGATCGCGTGGCGGAGTTTATCCATTTCTGCGAAGCGATGGCAGAACTGGCGAAGGCGGAAGTGAAGCGTCTCCAGGCCCGCCAAAAACACTTTGAAGCGACTGCCGAGCGCGTAAGCGGTATGGTCCTGCATGTTCTCGACTGGCTTCGCGTGAAAAAGCTGGAGGGCCGCACGAACACGTTGAAAAAGCGGAAGTGCCCGCCGTCCGTGAATGTCATCGACGAGCAGAAGATCCCGGCCGAATACAAGCGCGTGACCGTTACGCTCCCGCTTCCTCAATGGCAGGAGCTTCTCGCGGGGACTTCAGAGGACTCTCGGAACACCGTGCTATCGGGGCTCCGGAAGCAGGAGATCACGCTGGACCTGGAGGCGATCAAGCAGGCGCTTAACCTTGAGAAAGCAGTCGAAGGGGCGGACCTCGCGATTAACCGGTTCAAGCTTCAGGTGACTTGAAGCCTGCTGGTGATCAGCACACGGCGACGGGTGCACCGGGAAAGATCTTGAAGAGCGGACAAGGCGCAGCATTTTCGTCGCCGGGCATCTCGCGTGTAGTAAACCCTTGACACGGCGATCCTCCCACCTGAACGTGTGTAGGGCACGATGACCTGAATCGTCAAAAGCGGAGAGTCGAGCATCAGGAAGATGGCGGTTTTCTCGGCCACAACCTCCCGCTCATCGTTTTCGAACGGTCCCATTCGAACATCCAGCGTAATCATCGCCGCCTGGGGTGTCCTGAGTCCCACCATGGTGCGTAGATAGTCGAAGCTCCGCTCCGTCCGGATATCGAAGTGGTCCAGGACAGACGGATCTTCGAACTGAACCTGCTCGATGTGGTCCTCGAAATACAGTGCCACCAGAGGCTCGACGGTTCCGGTGTCAAGAAGTTGCGCCTTGAGAATCTCAGTGGCTTGCCGCGCCCTCGCGCGCATGGTGTTGGGATCTGAGTGATTCATATTCTGGCTGGATTATAGCCGGATGCGCGAGCAACCGCGTTGGCGGTTGCGGAAGGCTCAAACGGGCTTCGGCGACGAAGCTCGCGTTCAGAAACAAGGAAGGAGAAATCAAACAAAGTGTTTACAGAATTGATGCCGCTGCTCAAACAGCGCGTTGTCATGATCACCATTTCGGATGTTGGCGAGGGATTACTCAGGGTCAACGTCATCCCTCGAAAACTGGAGGGAAGCGCGGACGAGAACGGAGCACTCACCGTGCCGCTCTCGATTACGGGCAAAGCCGAGGAACTCGACCGTGAACTGCCGGGCCAACTAACGTCGTTTACCGAATCGGTCACCAAGACCGGGTCGAATATCGACGAACTGAGGACTCAACACGCGGCGGCGGTTAAGGCGGTCGAAGCTGAGAACAAGAAGAAGATCGACGACAAGAAGAAGGGAAATGGATCGAGGACGGCAAGCACGCCTCCAGCCACGCCCGGCTCCAACCGCGGATTTCAAGGACGGCAAGCCGGTGTTCGGGAGCAAGACACCAATGCCGGTCGAGAACGGGAGCCTGTTCGACACTCCAACGTCGACGGAGGCGACCACGACGGTGGCTGCCAGTGGCCCTTCGACGGTGCCCCAGCCGGAGCATCCTGACGAATCAGAGAGTTCCGATCCCGATTGACACGCGGGAAGAGGAAAAGAGAGAGAGGTTTGAAAGTCAATGACCATCGAAACCATGGCCCGGGAATTCCGTTATGACGGAGTTCGGTTGCCGGACCCCAATCCGAAGCTCAGCGTCGAGGAAGTGCGCACTGCATTTTCGGCGACATATCCGGAGATCGCAACGGCGGCCGTCACAGGGCCGGAAGCGGTAGGAAACAAGCTGGTCTACCACTTTGCGAAGGCGATCGGCACCAAGGGATGACGAAGAAGAGCGTGCTGCGAGAGCTTCAGCGAGTAGTCGAGGGACGAACCCGCAAGACCAGCGAGATTGTTCGGGAGTTCAAGAAATGTCCGCAGTTCCAGCAGTCCTGCCAAATCCTCGCACAAGCGCTCCAGCACAATACTTACGGCCGGAAGCGTTCAGCCCTGAAGGCGCCGGCCGGGCTCGTGCCCCCTGGTTGATTGCGCCCGGACCCAGCCTCGGTATTCCGCGACTCGATCACGTCAGCCTGCGCCATTCGTCGTTTGGAAGCGATGCGGCCGCGGCCCGCTTCGCAACCATCCTGATTGAACTCGGCATCGGCAATCCTTCCGATTGGTCCGGATGCGGCCAGGAGCCGGCAAAGTTCCTGCGCCGTACTCTCGATCGGTTCGTGGAGCGCCAGGCTGAGGCTGCTATCGACGGCGCATTCGAGCTATCGGTGACCCTTTCGACGGACCCACACGAATGGTGTGAGACCGAAGATGAGCCCGATGGTTCCCAGATGTTTCTCTACATGGAGGCGGGCTCCTGCGGGTTCGTGAATCTTGGGCCGGCTCTCGCTCTCTGCGAAAAGGAGCACCCGCAACTGCCGGTGACGTTCGCCCGAATGTTCCTGCACGGCTTGGGACGTTGTTTCCGGATCTACGATGATCGCGATGCGGGAGAGCATCTCTCGATGCTTGAAGACAACTACGATCCCGAGGAGGGCCGCGAGGCTCTGCCGGATCGTAAGAAGCTGTTGCCGCCGTGCATGGACCAGCGGCCATTGCGAGGCGCGGCGTTGAGAACAATCCTGGGCCGGATGGCGCCGAGGAATCGGGTATTGCGTCTGCTCAACGCAGCGCTCGAAGTGGATCGGATATCGCGCCGTGTCAGACTTCCGGTGATCCCGGAACCAGTCCGGGAAATGTTCTGCGATTGCAATCTCCCACTTCCCATCCTGCTGGCGATCTACCAGCAGGGCGACGCCATCGAGGCGTGCTTCGACGATGAAAGCAAGTCGATGCTCGAACTAACGCCCGAACCGTGGCCGTTGATTCCCTTCGACGGGACCGATTCGATAAGCACGGATCGAGCGTTTCGCTGTTTGAAGGGTGCGCTCGATGCTCTGGTAGCCGCTCGCCGGGTACTCGATTTGGTGCCGGGTTGGGAGCCGATCCGTCGCGAGGAGTAAAGATCGTGGTGAAAACATCGCATTTCGGCTCGAATCGAAGTTATGGTCTTGCAAAGGCCATCCTGTTGTATTCGGATGGCCAGGAAGCATTCGCGACCGTCCACGAGCCAAAAAACTCGCCGGATGGCGGAGCACCTTATCTTGACGCCGGCGAACCGCTCACCGTTGACTTCCTGAGGCAACTGGCGAAGGGGCTCGGGCAGACAGTCGCGCGAGAGATTCTTCCGGCCAACGTTCTCGCGCGCACGCCGGACATGATGGTTTGGTGGACCAGGCAGCAACACCGCATGATGTTCTTCAGCGATTCGAGCGACGGCCGGACGCTGAACGGGCACCTGTTTCCCCAACCGCCGCTGGTCTTCAGAGTATGCGGATCGGAACTCGCGGTGCGCGCTCTGGCCGAGAACAAGAGGCCCAGATCCGACACCGCGCTGATGTTCGCACCGTATTGGAACTGCGATGGCGCCGGCCGCGTGTGCCAGGGCAGCATGCGCGCTCCCGGGAAGCTGTGCCTTGAGGCAATGAAGCCGTGGGAAAGGGCGTTCTTTGAAAGTGAGTTCACCCATGCGGCAATTGGCGCTCGCCTGACGACGCATCCCGAGGGTTTCCTCGGTTTGTGGCGGGATCTGGCGGATAGCGAGGCAGCATTCCCCGGGGAGTTTCTCGTCAGGAGCGGCGACACGCTCGGAGCATTTGTCCAGGGCCGGGAGGACTGAATGCATACCATTCATCCCTATCTGCTTCGCCGGACCATTAAGGTAGCAGTGGTCGGTTGCGGGGGAACGGGCAGCGCGATCGTCGGCGGGTTGCCGCATCTTCACCAGGCGCTGATCGCCGGCGGACACCCCGCGGGCCTGGCAGTGACCGTGATCGATGGGGACCGGATATCGGCAGCAAACTGTGTCCGCCAGCCATTCTCCGCGAGCGAGATTGGGCTATTCAAATCCGTTGTCCTTATCAACCGCCTGAACCTGTTTTGGGGGCTCGACTGGCAGGCAGTCCCGCAGCATCTGGCCACTGGGCACGATCTGCATAACGATCTGGACCTCGTCATCGGTTGCGTGGACAGCCGCTCCGCGAGAGCAAAGATTCACGAAGCTCTCACGAGCGCATATTGCGGCATCGGCTACTGGCTCGATATTGGCAACAACGCCGACACGGGGCAGTTCGTCCTCGGACAGCCTCTCAATCGGGCCAATAAACATAAAGCGCAGCGGCTCCGCTCAGTTTCGGAACTCTTTCCCGAGATCATCGATCCGGCACTCGATGACGATCAGCAACCCAGTTGTAGCGCCGCCGAGGCGCTGGAGCGGCAGCATCCGTTCATCAACCAGACACTGGCAAACCACGCACTTGCGCTGCTGAGTCGTCTATTTCGCTGCGAGCAGATGGCGTGCCACGGAGGTTTTCTGAATTTGACCAGCGGAGCGTTGGTCGCACTCCGAGCTGAACCGAAAGTCTGGACACGAATACGACGCAGAATGCGGCGCATTGCGTGATGCACGATCGAAAATGGCGTCGAGCGGTCCCGTTGAACGGTTTGGTCACATCAGTGGGTAGCGCGTTTTACGGCCAAGTGACCTGATTCCAGATGACAGGCCACCTTTTCCTAACTTCGTTTCGAGCTCTGCTCGCTGCTGCTACTTCCTCGTGAGCACGGCCGCCAGAAACCGGAGTTCGGACTCCACTTCGGCGGGATCGGCCACAGTGTCCGCGATTTCCTGGCGAAAGAGTTCGCGATACCTCTTGCGAAGCCTGTGAATGGCCACCTTGAGCGCTCCCTCTGACGTGTTCATTTCGCGAGCCAGCGCGGCATACGGCGCGTCGGACTGCCCGAGAAGGAACACCTTCAACCGCTCGAAATGCTCCGGGCGGCCGTGCTGCACGAACTCGTCGCGCAATCTCTCCACGACTCGGTCGAGCACCGAAAGCGCCCAGCGCCGTTCGAAGATCCGCTCCGGCGTCTCATCGTGCGCAGGCTCGCGTTGGTAGCGTTCTTCGCCGGACGAGAATTCAAGCGGACAGAACTGCCCCGCCGCCGCGTTTCTGCGCGCGATGGCGGTCTTCTTCGTCGGCCACAAAGAATTTCAAGGAAGTCAGAAGAAAGGACCGGAACCGGCCCTTTTCCGGGTCGGCGCGATCGAGATATCGCCCTTCCAGCACGCGGATGAAGAACTCCTGCGTGAGATCCTGCGCCTGATCGGCCGGATAACCGCGCCGGCGCAGATAGGCGTACAACGGATACCAGTAGCTCTCGCACAGCGAAACCAGAGCGGAGCGAGCCTCCTTCCGTTGTGGATCGCCGGCGGCGACCACCAGCGTCCATCGCGTCGTCGGAAACTGGGATGATCCCGGCAGCGTGTGCATGGTCTGGCCGTTCGTCATGGTCTTATCCTCACGGGCATTCCGCTAAACAGGATAAGGAATCGGAAGCCAAAGGTTACAGCGCAATCACTACAGCCTGGCGTACTCTGCTTTGGCGCTTTTCAGGATCGGGACATCGGGGTCGGCGTCTTTCCAAAGTGCGAGGAAAGCCTCGTAGGCAGCTTTCGCCTTGGCCTTATCTCCCGACAAAGCGAACACTCTACCGAGTTGCAGGTGCGCCAGTGCGCCGATGGGATCCAGCCCCACGATACCGCGATGATCGAGAATCTTCTGAAACTCGGCCGCCGCTTCCGCATACCGGTGCGCGGCAATGAAAGCCTCGCCGCGCACATAGGCCGAGTGCAAACCGCCAAGATAAAAATGATTGAAGTTGAGGCCATTCACCGCCAGCTCATAGCGAAGAGCGATTTGCAGCCGCTCCACGCTGTCCGCGGGCTTGCCCCGCCCCAGTGCGGCTAACGCGCGAAGAACCGGCACGTAGGTAAATTTCACAAAAGTATCTTCCGGGAAGCGCTTTTCCAGATCGCCGGCGAGCGCCTCTGATCGAGAAGAGTCTCCCGAAAGAGCCAGGGCAAGGCCGGCGGCGTATTGGACATCCCGGCCCTTCGAAAGCTCGAGCGCCGCCATGGCGTTCCTTTTTCCTTCGGCAGCATTCCCGCAAACGGCTTCCCACACCGCTCGTGCGGCCCGGTAACTCGCTGCCGCCTCGCGTTCCCCCTCTTGCAGGGCCAGATCCACGGCCCGGCTCGATGACCGCCGGGCGGCCTGTAAGCGGCCGGAACGAGCCAGAGCGAGAGCCTCCGCGTGAGCCATCCAGTGTTCCGCTCCACGCTTGCCCTTGGCCAGAGCCACTGCCCGATCCATCTGGTCCTTGTCACCCTTTAACACCGCGATGTTGTATCGCAGCACCAGAAGATGAGGATTCTCCAGCTTGCGTTCGGAGGCTCGCTGAAGAGTGCTCTCGGCTTCGGGGAAGCGGTCGAGGAAAAAATAGCTGGACGCAAGATTGCCATACCCAAAGACAAAGTCGGGATCGGCCGCGATTTCTTCTTGGGATGTCTCGATCGCTCTTTCAAATCGGCCTGTCCCATGGGTGGAAAGGCCCCCTAACAAATCCTGGGGACTTGGTGGCTCGTCCCCGCGAGGATAGGTCTGAAGCCACAACTCGAGGGTTTGGTACGCCTTTTCCAGATTTCCCGTCACCTGCCGGTCGTAGAGTAAAGTCGATAAAAAACTTCTCCCGGTCGCTGACTCGATCCCGCAGTTGCCAGGCTTTTGTGGTGCTCTCGGCCGACAACACGGACTCTCCAATACCGCTGTACTCGAGCCCCAAATTGGCGTACGCCATCGCGAATTTGGGATCGATTTCGACAGCACGGCGGAAAAAAGGTATGGCCGCGGCAGCTCCCGGCGGATAAGTTCACCTTCATTCCGGTGCTGTAAGCCTTCAGGGCTTCGAGTGACGGTGTCGTCGCCTCGGCGAGCGGCGTCGAGTGCTTTTCCACCGTCGCCAGCGATTCGCCCACCCGGGTTCTGAATTTGCGAGCGATCTGACTCAGAGAGTTGAGGACATCCTCTCTCCTCGCCGCCTGGGCCTGCTCCTGATCCAGAATGTTTCCGGTATTGCAGTTCTTCGCGCGCAAGCCCAGAACATATTGGCTTCCAAGGCTTGCGATCGAGCCTTCCAGAATCGCGGCGCTGCCGGTTCGCTCGCAGATTTGCTGAGCGATTTCAGGAGTCAGCCGCGCATCTTTCGGCTGTCCCATCAGAGCCAGCGTCTGCTGGACCTGCCGGTCCGAAATCAGGCTGAGGAACGGCGATTGTTGAAGCTCCACGGACAGTCCCTGGCGCAGCGTGTCGTCAAACACCGGATCGCCGGTCTTGTTGTCGAAATCCGCGAGGACAATCGTATCCTTGTCGGTCAGCTTGGGTCTCGACGCGGAATCGCGATGCGAAAGCGACCAGGCCGTCACTCCGCTCAACACGAGGAACACGACTCCCGCGGCTGTGCCGAGGGCGGCCAGCCTGTGCCTGCGGAGAAACTTCCGCGTTCGGTACAGCCTGCCCGGCGGTGAGGCCAGCACGGGCCGGTGCTCCATGTGCCTCTGGATATCGGCCGCGAGGTCTGACACCGAAGCATAGCGCCGCTCGCGCGCCTTCTCCAGTGCCTTCATCGTGATCGAGTTCAGGTCGCCGTCGACGAGGCGGCGCAGCGAAACCGGGTCGGTCTGGCGGCGCGCGGCAATATCGGTCGCCGCCGCGCCCATCGAGGTAAGCTTTCGCGGTAGCGACGGCGCTTCGTCTTCGCGGATGATTCGCAGCATTTCCGCCAAACCGGCGTTGCGCAGCGTGGCCGTGTCGAACGGCACGGCTCCGATCAGCAGCTCGTACAAGAGCACGCCGAGCGAATACACATCGGAGGCCTCATCGATGTCTCCCGTCATCGTGTCGGCCTGCTCCGGGCTGGCGTACTCCGGTGTCCCGACGATCTGGCCGAACTGCGTGAGCAACGTGTTCTCTACGGCCCACTTGTCGGTGGCCTTCGCGATGCCGAAATCGATTACCTTAGGAACCGGCGCGCCGTCCTGCTCCGTCACAAGCACATTCGACGGCTTCAGGTCACGGTGGATCACACCCTTCTGGTGCGCATGTTGGACCGCACGGCAGACCGCGAGGAATAACGCGAGCCGCTCCCTGGTGGTCATCCGCTTGCGATCGCAATACTGGGTTATCGGTGCGCCCTCGATGTACTCCATCACGAAGTACGGGCGCCCTTTGGTGGTCGCGCCGGCGTCGAAGATTTGGGCGATGTTCGGGTGGTCCATCATCGCCAGCGCCTGGCGCTCGTTGTCGAAGCGGGCCAGCACCTGGGCGGTGTCCATGCCGAGCTTCACAACCTTGAGAGCCACGCGCCGGCGAATGGGCTCAAGCTGCTCGGCCAGGTACACGGTGCCCATACCCCCTTCGCCTAGAGGCCGAAGGATCTGATAGCGGCCGAAGTCGTCATCACCGGCTGCCGCTGTCGCTGTATCGATGGTCTGAGTTCCGGATTCGTCCGCGCCAACGGAACTATCGAAAGCGCCCTGGATCAGACACTTCGGGCACAGTCCCGCGGGATCACCGGAACCCAATTCCGCTCCGCACTGAGGGCAGTTTGGCATTCTGGACCAGAGTCGCAGCAGCTATTTTATGCCTTTCGCTCCAGAGCGCTGTAACCTTCAGCCCCGCGATTCCTTATTCGTGGCAGGTGAGCCGGATTCGAACCGGCCACCTGATCGATAAACTAAAAGGAGATTGCAGTATGAAAACCATAACGAGATCCAAGATCTACCTGCCGATGGCGGCGATGATTCTGACAGCGGCGCTTGCCATCCCGGCGGCGGCACAGACACCAGTACCCTTCAAGGGTACGTTCCAAGGGAGTGACAACACTCGCCGATCCCACGCTCACTCGAAAGCATGACAGGAAATCGGCGACGCATGTCGGTCGATTTCATCTACCACGCTCTTACAGTGACGGTCCGTCTGGTGGCACAGGATCGGCTCGATGGGTCGCCACCAGATGGGGCACCATCGACTACGACGTGTTCGGCTCGCCCCAACCTGTGCCTATGTCTCCTTGCCAGGTTGTGGGTGCGCAGCCGAGAGACAGTACACAAGGTCACGGAGAATTCACACCATTACTGGCGGCACGGGTCGATTCGCCGGAGTCCCAAGGGGAGCTTTACCTCGTGTCTGCTCTATCCTGACTAGGTACCCCTTAGCGACAGAACCCATGGGACCTGCGGCTCGTA
>CAVQYP010000020.1:0-30141 GCA_963718155.1 Terriglobia bacterium
CTGCGCCGCGTCAGGAGAAGCGGATACGCGAGCACGATATATGCAGCGAGCGCGGCGGAACCGATCAGGAGCCCGTAAGCGAAAGGCATCGTGGGTTTCAACGGGCGTTCAGCACGGGTTCAGCCTGCCTCCGCCCGGCTCAACCGTGAGTTCGGCGCCGCCCCGCGACAGGGAATCAAGCACAATCTGCCCGTCGAGCCACGGCGAGCCTTGCTTGATGTAGTAGAGATCGTATTCCGCCTGAATGCATTCGTCGGAGGGCAGACCGCGCCCGGCGAGGTGGAGTTGCGCCCACCCCAGGATGCTCTGGTTTCACCGAAAACCTGTGTGAGTAGAAAGGCATCAGCCCGGTCAGAAAATGCGCAAAATCCTGGCGTACGGCCCGCGGCCCGACGAGGGCCATCTCGCCTCGCACCACATTGATCAACTGCGGCAGGTTGGCCAGACGCAGCCGCGTGATCGTGCGGCCGAGACGGTGATCCGTCCGGCCGCTGCCGTCGGTGCGGAGTGTCCGGAATCGGAGCCGCTGAAAGGGGATATACCGGAAGCCCGCGCAATCCACGCTTTCAAAAATGGGACCGCCACCGGACGACAGCGCGATCGCGAAGCTCACAAGCAACAGGATGGGCGAGAGCGCAATCAGAAATGAAAGGCCGATCAGGTTCGTATAAATCGCCTGGATTGCCATGGTGCGGCTATCGCCGCGTAACGAGGAGGAAAGCAGCAAGTCCATCGGTTGAAGCCTCCGGCAACTGACGCGGTGGAAGAGGCGTTCATACACCGCGGGGGCGTCTTCGACCACCGTGCCCGCCAGACGGAACTTCAACAATGTCGAAGGCGAAATTCGGGAATCCCAGTCACTCATCCCGACCACCACATGCGTGGGATGTTGAGCGCGGATGATTTCCTCGCACGCATCCAGAGTGCCGAGAAATGGAATACCCTCGGGCGGCATCTCGCCGGACATATCCGGCCCGATGACACCCCCGATGACACCGATGACAGGCCGCTTCATCGACGAGGCGATTTTCCGCGTGACCGCATCGAATCCGATCAACAGAACGCGCGAATCCATTTCGGAACGGCGTGAAATCCGGTATCTTCGCAACGACACAAGAAATGCCGCCAGCAGACTTCCCATTGCGATCAGGAACGGAATGCGCCGGACGAAAAACCCATAGGCGAGAAGAGCGTGCACCAGCAGGTTAGCGCCGCCGCCCAGGCAGAAGCGCTCCAGAAGCGCGATGATGAAGCCTTCCGACCCGGCATCGTGAAACTGGATCGCGATCCAGAAAGTAAGGGCGGATATAGCGGATGCCAAAAGCATATCCTTGAGATCCAATCCGCCTTTGAGCAGAACGCTATACGGGAAGATAGCCGCCGCGAACCCGGCCAGGATCAGCAGGAGATCGACCAGCTTGTCGCGCAGACGGGAAGGGCCCATGAAGCCCATCACGAAAAGGCGGGTAGCTTATGCTGGCGGCGGTGGGCCGGGAACGTCTTCGTCACGATATCGGAAAAAGCCACCAGATCGAAGGCTTCGCGCTCGTGTTTCAAATCGCCCTCGACCCGCAACGATTCATCCGGTTCCAGGGGGATTTGAAACGACCATACAACCGGGCGGGACGAAATGACATGCTTCCGGGGTGGAAGGCCGGTCGAATCTTCCCGCGCCGCCGCTGCTCCGCAGAGCCATTCCACGGCGACCAAACCCTCCTGCGTGCAGAAATGCACAAGGATCTTCCACCAGTCTTCGTCCGATTTTGACCGCAATAATGCAGTTCGAAGTTGGTCCAGCCGTACCTTCCCGGCAAGCGCGCGTCGGAACTCACGACGAAACAATAGCCCCCATGCCACTTCAAACTCAGGATACCGCAGGAGTACGATTCCAAGCCCCGCAATCAGCGCAAACACCGCCAGAACGCTCGCCTGGAATACCTCGGTCACCCGGAAGCTGAGCACGAGCGCCGCGGCGATGCCGGGCAACGCCATCAGATAGAGAGCCAGTGCCGCCCGGCGCGTCTTAAGACCACTGTCGAGCAGCCGGTGGTGGATGTGTCCCCGGTCGGCAGAAAAGATCGGCTGACCTTTCAGAGACCGGCGCACGATGGATACGCATAAATCCAGCAGGGGAATGGACAAAGCCAACAGCGGCACGGCGATCCGGCCACCCCCGCCAGGCTTGTTTTTCCAGATGATTCCGCCGCACCCGAGCAGAAATCCGATGTTCAGCGCGCCGGAATCCCCGAGGAAGACGGTCGCCGGATTGAAATTGAAGAAGAGGAATCCGAGCAATGCTCCCGCCAGCGGCAGCATGGTAAACGTAAGTGCGGGAACACCCTGAATCACACCGGCAGCGAAGAGTGTCATGGCCGCCAGAAAACCCATCCCGGCGCAAAGGCCGTCGAGCCCGTCAATCAGATTCAAGGCGTTGGTGGAAAGCAGCAGCCAGAAAATCGTGCACATCAGGCTCAACCACAAAGGGAGCGTAAAGCCCGCCACGCTGTCGATTTGCAGTCCAAGGGCAAAAACGGTCGCTGCCGCCGCGATTTGTCCCAGCAGTTTGAACGTAGGGCGCAGATTGAGAAAATCATCCAGTAATCCCGTAAGGAAGATGATCAGAGCGCCGGGCAGCAGCGTGAGGGCCGCGGAATAGTAGTCGGGCAGCTGGTCTTTGGGACCTAAGAAAGCCAGGACCGCTGCCGTATATGCGATGGCGATCGAGATCCCACCCACTCGCGGCGTAGGGTAGGCGTGCACGGTCCGGCCGCCGGGCCTGTCGACGACATTGTAGGCCCGGAAGACGTCCCGCACGATCGGCGTCAGGACGAGCGCGATGAGGAGAGCCTTGAAGGCCGCCCACATCAGCTTGCTCATCACCATAGGATGCCCCGCGAAAGGAACGGCTGGGTCACTCGCTTGCCGGACGGTACCAGACCTGTTCAATAGCGGCCAGCGCAGTGCGGTCGATCGAGTGTTCCACGTTGACGATCAAAAACTCGCCTTCGCTGCCCTGCACCTCGCCCAGGCAAAGAGTTTGAGAGCACGTTACCTCCACCAGATCGGCGGTGACGAACTCCGAGTGTGGCGCACCGGGTTCCGCGCCTCCAGGTTCCAGACGGCCAGGTTCCAGGCGAATTCTGAGGAGGCTCCCTTCCTGATCGTGCAGGTTGCCCTCCCGATACTCGCCTGCGGATAGCTTACGCATCGTGATTGGATCGCCTGACACCACTTGAAACGATTTTAACAGCGGGACTGAAGCAACAGCGTAGGGCGATCAGGTCCACCCACGAATTTTGTAGTATGCGGCTTTCGCCGTTTCTCCGGCCAGTTCGAGGAAGACGTTCCACCGCTGAGTGATGTCGTTCAGCCGCTTGTTGGCATCGGGAAACGGCAGCGGACTCGCCACCAGTCCCGCTTTGCGGAACGTACTCAAAGCTCTGCGCATGTGATAGTCGCTGGTCAGGAGTACATACGGGCCGTCGCCACCGGCAAGAATCCTCGCGACGAAAAGGGCGTTGTCGTGCGTCGAGGTCGCGGCACCCTCCACGCTGATGATCGCCGCCGGAACGCCCTGATTGACCAGGAGATCCCGCATCAGGGGAGCGGCGCCCTTTCCGGTGACGACAATCTTCCGGAAATGATTCTCGCGCCAGACCAGAACGGCATAGAAGCTGCGCCAATAGGAGCCGATGCCGAGCATGTCGGGTGCCGTGAGGTCCTGACCAAGGACGATCAACGTGCTGCCGCGTTCGGTGCCCCAGCCGGTCGAGAGCGGAGTTACCCAGTAGCGCAGCACCGGGGTCAAGGTCACCAGCAGGACGAGGCATCCCAGCAATGCCGCGAACCGCCAGAACCATTTGAGCAGCGAAGCCGCCGGTCGGATAAGAGAAGCCCGGGTCAGAGAAGCCAAGCAACTATTTTGCAGGATGGGACTTATGCGCGCTTGCGTTTGAGCCTGAAGGTCTGGCGGCAGCGGATCGTTCACAATGGGAGTAAGTTGAATACCAGAGCCACGTTCACAACCTCTCTCGCCGGGATTCTGATGACACTCTCCGCTTTTGCCGCTGACGTTCCACAGGCCGAACTCCAACATATGGCCGCCCGCTTCGCTCCGGTTCCCCTGCGTGTGGATACGTCGAAGCTATCCGCCGGAGACCGCGCCGCGCTCGTGAAGCTGATCGAAGCCGGACGCGTGGTGAATCGCATCTTTCTGCAGCAACTCTGGAGCGGCAATCTCGCGCTTGAGAGCCGCCTCGAGAAAGACAAGTCGCCGCTCGGCAAAGCGCGGCTCGATTATTTCCGGCTGAACAAAGGCCCGTGGTCGGATCTCGATGCGCACAAGGCCTTCCTCCCCGGCGTTCCGGAGCGGAAGCCGCTCGGCGCCAATTTCTATCCCGAAAACATGACGCGCGAGGAGTTCGAGGCCTGGGCAAAAACCCTCTCGCCGGAAGCGCGCGCGCAGGCCGAAGGCTTCTTCACCGTGATCCGGCGCGGCGCCGATGGCAAACTCCGCGCCATCCCGTATTCGCAGATGTACAAGAGCGATCTCATCGCCTGTGCGAGGGATCTGCAGGATGCCGCGAAGTTGACCGACAACGCTACGCTGAAGCGATTTCTGGAAACCCGCGCCGCGGCGTTTCTCTCGAACGACTATTACGCGAGCGATGTCGCGTGGATGGATCTGGATGCGCCGCTCGACATCACGATCGGCCCCTACGAGACGTATAACGACGAGATTTTCGGCTACAAGGCCGCCTTCGAGGCCTATATCAACATTCGCGACGATGCCGAAACCGCCAAACTGAAATTCTTCGGCGATCATATGCAGGAGGTCGAGGATTACCTCCCGATCGACGCGAAGTATCGCAATCCGAAGATCGGCGCGCTCTCACCCATTCGCGTCGTGAATGAGGTGTTCGCGGCGGGCGACGGCGATCACGGCGTTCAGACTGCGGCCTACAATCTGCCCAACGACGAGCGCGTGGTGCATGAAAAAGGCAGCAAACGCGTGATGCTCAAGAACGTGCAGGAGGCGAAGTTCCAAAGCACGCTCGAACCGATTTCGAAAATGGTGCTGACCGCCAAAGCGCAGTCGTCATTGAATTTCGATTCCTTCTTTACGCACATCCTGGCGCACGAGATGAGCCACGGAATCGGACCGCATCAGATCACCGTCAACGGGCGCGCGTCGACGCCGCGCCAGGAATTGAAGGAACTCTACAGCGCGATCGAAGAAGCAAAAGCGGACGTGCTGGGGCTGTTCATGCTGCAACACTTCTTCGACCGCGGGTATCTGAAGCCGGACGAGAACAACCTCTACACCACGTTCCTCGCGTCGTCATTCCGGACGCTGCGTTTCGGCCTGAACGAAGCGCACGGCAAGGGAATGGCGCTGCAGTTCAACTACCTTGCCGATAAAGGCGCATTCGTGCACAAAGAAGGCCACTGGGAGGTGGATCCAGCGAAGATTAAAGGCGGTGTCCGCGATCTGGCACACGAGCTCTTGACGATCGAGGCGACGGGCGACTATGCGGGCGCCAAGAGGATGCTGGACACGCTCGGCGTCCTGCGGCCGGAAATGAAAGCAACAATCGCCAGCGTCAGTGCGGTGCCGGTCGATATCCGGCCCGTTTTCGTGACGGCCGATGAAATCGCCCCGTAAAACTTAACCCGGCCGCCGGGCTATCGCGATGATCGAGGTCGGCTGCCAGGGCAGGCTGCTGTCGATTTTCCGCCAGAGCCATACAAGTTTGTCGAATGCGGTGAGGGCCGAGCGGGAGAGCGTTCTCTTCTTCAGGATCTGGCCGTTGATTCTCCACGCGGGCATCGAAACGCGATTGAAATTCAGAATTTGCTCCATCTCATATCCCGATTCGGTCATCAGGTTCCCGAGATGGTCAGGCGTGTAGCGCCGGTAGTGGCCGATTTCCTTATCCACCGTGCCGTACGCGCGAGGATCGTTCGGGACCAGCAGGATCAGGCGCCCGCCCGGTTCAAGCAGCGTCATGATCGACCGGAGCGTGGCCGCGTCATCTTCAATGTGTTCGAGGACATTGAGGCAGACGACCGTATCCATCTGCTGCTGAAAGGGGACAAAGTCCTGAGGCTCCGTCGCATCCAGTCTTGCGATATGGACTGAAGGGCGATGCCGGAATATATTGCGCAGATGATCGGCGTACCCGGCGCTGACATCGGTCGCTACATACAACTGCCGGCGCGGGCAGAGATGCCTGGTCATGTTGCCCATACCAGCGCCGATTTCGAGCACCTTGCGTCCCGCATAAGGTTCAATCGTGTTCGCCATCCATCGATTGAATTTCGGCGCGAACGAGAGCGCGTCCAGCGTGGAATGCCCGGCGTCTTTATAAAGCCGGCTGGTGAATCGGGACCGCAAAATCACCCATAAGGCTTCGAGCGCATCCTTCGCTCCGATCTTCTTTCCTTCTTCGTAAGTGCGGCCGTGATAACTGATCGCCGTTTCATAGATGCGCGCGTTGCGCCGGGCGAACTTCACCGTGAGTTCCGGCTCAATTCCAAAGCGGTCGCTCTCAATCGGAATCGTCTGGACGAACGATGTTCGGAAGGCCTTGTAACAAGTCTCCATATCGGTGAGATTGAGATCGGCGACGATATTGCAGAGCGTCGTGAGGATATGATTCGCCAGCGAGTGCCAGAAATAGAGCACGCGGCGCTCTCCCGACGCCAGGAACCGCGAACCATACACAACGTCCGCCTCGCCGCTCAGAAGAGGTCCCAGAAGTTTCGCGTACTCGCGCGGGTCGTATTCCAGATCGGCGTCCTGAATGACGCTGTAGAGGCCTGTCGCCGCCTGGATAGCGGTCCGGATTGCTGCTCCTTTGCCGCGGTTCTTGTCGTGCCGGATCAACCGGAACCTGACGTCGGGATGCGACGCCATAAAGCATTCGACCGCCTGTATCGACCCGTCGGTCGAGCAATCGTCGACGACGATGAGTTCGCGATCGAGGCCTCCCGGAAGGGGCGCCTCGACCACGCGGCGTAATAGTTCCTGTATGAATTCTTCCTCGTTGAACAACGGGATTAATACGGATAAGGAATCAGGAGTCATCAGGCCGCGGAATCAGGATGGGTTCTCACCGCTGTAATCATAACCTTCCTGAACTAGCTGCAGCTCTTCCCTGACTAGGCCGTCACCTCGAATAAAGCAGGCCGCCCCGCCGGCGGCACGATGAGATCGCGCCGCTTCGCTTGAAAGAATAGGATGTAAATGGTGCGGATGAAAGGACTTGAACCTTCACTTCCTTTCGGAAACCAGAACCTAAATCTGGCGCGTCTGCCAGTTTCGCCACATCCGCAGTTCTCTTGAATTATACGCTCGACGGCCTGCGCCGGGCGCTATGCTAACCTGCGAGTACCGACATCAGCACAAGAGCCGGTAGCTCAGTTGGTAGAGCATCGCACTTTTAATGCGGTGGTCGCGGGTTCGAGCCCCGCCCGGCTCACCATTTTTTTCAGCGGTTTAGTATCCATCGCCCGTTAAGCCGGTTTAAGCCTGGTTTAAGCCCAATACTGCTCACTTAACGATATAAGATGATCGGCTGGGAGCATGTCTGAAACGCGCGATGGCGCATCTGGTCCATAGCCGCTCATTTTTCGCTTGACGCCGCGTTCATTGCGGCGCGGCGGTCGCAGAGGCACGCGTTCCTGGAGAACTTCATCGAGAATACGGCGACGATACGCTTTCCGGTCCCGAGGGGGGAATAGCGCCGTAAAGAGGCAGTTTGCGCCGGGCGACTCGCACGGCGTGCAGAAAGGAGAGCCGATCCGGATCAAGATCTGCGCGCAGCGCCGCGTCGTGCATCAGGCTGCGGATCGGCGAAGTGCGCCATCATGAGGCCGTGGAATTCCTGGCGAACCAGATCCGGCATCTTGCTGCGCAGGATGATCCGGCTCCCACGCAGGTGCGTCTTCAACTCGTCCAGCGCCGTTTCGATTTCCCATCGCTCGTGATACAGGGCGGCCAGTTCTTCGCCGGGGCCTTGACGGGGTCGAGGATAGTGGTGATCAATCGATAGCGCGGCTCGGCTCGGCAGACCCTCGAGGCGATACTCGATCACCCGCACCGTGACGGCGTTCCGTTTGCGCTGCCGGTCCTGCACGGACGGATAGAGGTTGCTGAGGAAGGACCCGTCGGGCAGTCTGTTGTCCGGCTGCAGGAGAAATGTTTTGCCCACTCGCCAGAGCAGATCCGCGCCGGTTGCGCGACTCTGGCTCCATAAGGAATAGCCTGCAAACAAACGATCCGCCAGGCATAACATGCCGGCGGATAATCCCGGGATCACCTGTTTCGCCAGTGCATGTTCCGATGTGGCGTAGCCGTCCATCCGGGAGGCGAACAAGACATGAGTTCCGTTCTCGATCAAGGAGACAAAGCGGATCTGGGGATATCCGGCGGGGCCTCGCGAACCGGACGGCTTGCCGAATGCCGCCGCATTGGCAGCGGTATCGGCCACGTCCAGCGTGCTGCCATCCAGACTGACTAGCCGCCATTCCCGATACCATGCTCCTTGCGTCCGGGTTGTGGCGAGCGGCCGACAATCGCATCATGCAACTGCTTCAGTGGCTCAGATCCCATCCGCTTGCGCGCCTGTGAAATCCCCGCTCTGCCCGTAACCTTGATTGTGGACAGGGGACCCGCCAGCCACTGCACACCCTCCAAAAGGCAGCGCAACA
Source organism: Terriglobia bacterium (assembly GCA_963718155.1). Classification (GTDB taxonomy): domain Bacteria; phylum Acidobacteriota; class Terriglobia; order Bryobacterales; family Bryobacteraceae; genus BOG-234. The sequence goes on from CAVQYP010000020.1 coordinate 8,716, forward strand.
CCTCGCGGCAGGAAGACTGCATATACAACGAGAGAGCGATCACATAGTAGATGACCACATGCGCAGGCATATCCCGTTCCCTTATGCTCGCTTTGCCCGACCCTTTCAGAATCTCCTGAACCTTGTCCGATGGAAAGGTCTTCGCGAGCACCCCAAGGCTGATGTAATCTGTGATCCTGCTGCCTGAAGGAAGTTCTGCAACTGTGCGTGGCATCTGCGGTCCTCCAAAAAACAGAATACCGCAGAAATGTTGTTAAGTGAGCAGTATTGGGTTTAAGCCCACCGCCTTTAGGCGGTCCGCTTTGAGCCGCCGGATCCCCACGAGAATGGAGGGATGGCGGAATACAGGCAAAGCGCGCACGCGGTGTACGACCTGAAGTACCACATGATCTGGTGCACGAAGTATCGAAAGAAGATACTGAGGGGCCGGGTAGCGGAGCGTGCGCGCGACCTGATCCGGCAGATGTGCGCTGCGAGAGGGGTGTCGATCATCCGAGGCGCGGTGTCGCCGGATCACATCCATCTGCTGCTGTCGGCGCCGCCGGTTCTGGCGCCGGCGAAGCTGGCGCAGTACATCAAGGGGCGGTCGTCGAGGCTGCTGCAGGCGGAATTTCCGGAGCTGAGGAAACAGTACTGGGGACAGCACATGTGGGCGCGCGGCTACTTCTGCGCGACGGTGGGCGCGGTGGACGAGGCAACGATCAAGGCCTATATCGAGAACCAAAGGTGGGACGAAGACGACGAGTCGTTCAAGATCACCGCGCCCACCAAGCCTTGAGCCGGCTCTCAGCCGGGACAGCCTTCAGGCGGCTTCAGCCGCAACGCGACTTTCAGTCGCCAAAGGATTCTACCGGCTTTCAGCCGGTAGTCATCAACTGGCATACCTAAATTGACTGGTACCAGTGTCTGATACCGAATCTTCCACACGGCGTGAATTCACGGCCTTAATCTAAAGCCAACTTCGGATCTTCCAGGTTCTTAGGATTGAACAATCCTTCCGAGGCATTTTGACCCAAGTGACCCTGCAATCGGGCGAATGGGAGGCCGTCGGGCAGGTGCAAGGGACTCTCGCTTATCTTCGACAACTCGACGTCCTCCCGACGCGGCGGTATTCTCGCGAGTGTCCATCCGGCTCGATCGCGGATTCGTTATTCGAGAACTGCAGTCGTCGGCGCCCCGCGATCCTGAAGCCCCAAATACCCCGAACACAGCCCAGGCGTAAGCGTCGTATAATGGTCCTTTCCGGTCGTGACTCCCCTGCGTGAAACACCTGTATGGTGTTTTGACGCGAACCGCCTCCGAGTCCCGTGGATCCACATGATCTTGCGAACCAGAGCGGCGGTGAACGATTGAAAGTCCGCTTTCTCCAGAACCATGACCGCAGCGCTCCATGCGAACTCGATCATCGCTAGCGCGCCGAACAGCGAGTTCGCGTACCCGGCGATGTTCGCGACCAAATTCCCGCGCGCAGCCTGAAACGCGGTCAGGATCTGGCTCGGGTTTGTCGAAACAAACGGCCGAGCCTGGGCGAAGCTGAACGTGGCGACGACGAAGAGTAGCATCGACACCCGAACGATTCTGAATTGGTTCTTCTGCATTTCGCCCTCCTCTGCGCGTGCGATTCCCTGCTTAGCGCCATCCCGGCAGGAATGTCAGTCCATCGCCGGTCGCGCCGCCGAACTGGAAGAACTGCTGCGCCGCAGCTTCCGCGTTGGCCTGCTGCTGAATCGTTGCGGCCTGAAATGCCTGCTTGCTTTGCAGATCGGCCAGCATCAATTCGCGCAGCTTCATAAGTTGCTGAACCTCCTGTTCTGAAATCTGGCCGAGCACCTGCAGCGCCTCCATTGCGCCATCTGAGGTTTGGGCCATTGTCCGAAGCCCGGTCAGTACGGCCTGCTCGTTCTGCAATTGCTGGCCCTGCATGCCCGCCGCCTGCAATGTGCCGAGAGTCGTATCGAGCGAGGTCTGGGACCAGCTCTGGTAGTTGTTGTAGTAATTGTTCGGCGTGAATCCTGCAAACCCCTTGAATCGATTTGTAAACTGCGCGTCCAGATTCGCCATCGAGTAGGCCAGCGAAAAACCGCCCTGAACCACACCGGCCAATGCGTTGATGTCGGCCTGTATCGGCCCGAAGATCTGGTTCGGGAGGTTTACTAAGTTTCGGACTGAGTTCTGCAGCTGCTGGATCTCGTTGGCGAGTTGGTTGGCCGCTGTCAGGTTGACGCTGAGCAACTGGCCATAATTCAGCAGTTGCGTGAACTCGGTTGAGAACGGTAGCGGCACCGCCGCCTGGACCGAAGGCGGCGTACTCCCGAACTCCGCCATCACAAACAAACCCGCGATCACTATGAGGCTTTTGCGCATCTTGAATCTCCTTCAATTTCCGTAGCAATGCGATGGAGGTAATCCGCCCAACTGCCGAGACCTCGGAACCGGAGCCACTCCGACCTCCATCCGTCTCCGAATTGCTTCCTGATTTGCTCCATCAGCAGCCGCTCCTCGCGGCCATTGACTCCCACGAACGACAACGCGACCTTTCCCACGCCCATGTCCACCAGGCGGCGGCCGAGCGGCGAAACAACGTAATAATGCTGCTTCGGAATGCTGGTTTGTAGAATGTCGAGCTCCCGCTGGTTCAGGCCGACGAGTTCATAGAACGCCCTGGAGTTCGGGCTCTTCGATTCAGCATTCGGCAACAGAATCTTCGTCGGACAGGCTTCGAGGATGGCGTCGGAGATCCCGGAACTCAGGATGTCGCTCAATTGCTGCGTTGCCATCACCACGACGCCATTTTGTTTACGCATCGTCTTCAACCAGTCCCGCATGCGCTCGCGGAACAGATCGTGCTTCAGATAGCTCCACGCTTCGTCGAGCAGCACGAGAGTCGGCGAACCGTCGAGACGTTTTTCGATTTGCCGGAATAGGTACAACAGGACCGGGAGGACTGCTTTTTCATCAAGCTGAAGAAGATGCTCAGTCTCAAAAGTCACGAACCTGCCGTTGCCGAGTGCGTCGGCTTCCGCGTCCAGGAGCTGACCCAACGGCCCTCCCAGCGTGTAATGCTGGAGCGCGGCCTGAACGGCTTGGTCCTGAACGTTGGTCCTCAACTCGGTCAGTGAGCGGGTCGGAGAAATACGCAGATTTTCAACGCCTTCCGCGATCCTGTTTCTCTGCGACGGGCTGATCACCTGGCCGTTCAGCCTGCACAGAGCCTCGATCCAACCCACAGCCCAGATGCGATCCGAGTCCGAATCGATGTGCCGGAGAGGACAAAACGCGAGATCCGTTCCGGGACCCGCCAGATCGTAGAACTCGCCGCCGACCGCTTGCGTGAGAACGTGGAGAGAATAGCCACGGTCGAACGCAAAGACCTGCGCTCCGGGGTAGCGGAACCACTGCGCCGCAAGCAGGCCGAGAAGGGTTGACTTGCCGGCACCGGAAGGCCCGCAGATCATCGTGTGTCCGAGATCCCCGACGTGTAAATTGAACCGGAAAGGTGTGGAACCGCTTGTGGCCGCATACAATAAAGGCGGACTCTTCCTGGGCATCATGGCCGAAGGGTTCCCGTTTCGTGTTTCTTCGGATCCGAGGGCATCCCGGCAAACGCTGTGCAGATCGCGATTAAGTAATGAAGTTTGATCGCTGCCGCGCGATACGGGGTTGCGCGATAATAACAGCGTGAGAATTCGTAACGTTGCGCCTTTATTCCTGCTTGGCGCCCTGTGTCTCGCGGAAGGCACGTGGCAGACGGCTACCGACCTTCCGGGGGTTGACTGGCACGGCATTTCCGGCCCGCGCAAGGACGCCGCTCTCAAGTTCATCCGGGAAGAACAATGCACCTGCGGCTGCATGATGAAGCTGGCGGAATGCCGCATGAAGGACCCCGGCTGCAGTTACAGCCGTAAGGAAACGTCCATCGCGATGAAGGGATTCGCTGATGGCAAGAATGCGACTGCGGTGCGGGCGGACATCAAGAAGGAAGCGGACACGCCCCCGCCAGTGCTGGAAGATCCGGTGAAGATTTCGATCGCGGGCGATCCGGTCAGGGGTCCGGAAAATGCCAAGGTGACCATTGTTGAATTCTCCGATTTTCAGTGCCCCTACTGTTCCGAAGCCGTGGCCCAGGCAAACGCGGTGGTGAAGAGTTTCCCGAAGGACGTGAAGCTTGTGTTCAAGCAGTTCCCGCTCGATTTCCATGCACAAGCGGGATTCGCGGCAGAGGCCGCGCTGGCCGCACAGGCGCAGGGTAAGTTCTGGGAGATGCACGATCGTCTCTATGGCGGGTTCCCGGATCTCTCGCGCAAGACCGTCCTGAAGTACGCGAAGGATATCGGGCTCGATATGAACCGCTTCGTCGCCGACGTGGACGGCCACAAGTTCAGAGCGCGCGTTGCTCTGGAAGAACACGAAGGCGAGAATGCCGGCGTGGGAGGAACGCCCACGTTCTTCATCGACGGGAAGAAGTACAACGGTCTTTTCAACCTGGCGACGGTGGCCCCGCTGATCAAGAAGGAAATGAAGTAGCTATTTCGAGCGGACGGATTTCTTCAGCCGTTCGAGTTGTGTGCGCGCCGCCCTGGCCCAGGAACTGCTGGAATCCAGTTTCAGATATGTGTTCCAGTAACCGATGGCCTGCAGCACATCGCCAGTGCGTTCGCACAGCAGAGCGAGGTTGAAGTAGGCGTCGGCATAGCGCGGATTCAGGCGGATGGCTTCGACGTAGTGTTTACGGGCGTCGACGAGCATTCCCTGCTCGTCGTAGAGATTCCCCACATTGAAGTGCGCGAGCGGGTACTCAGGATCGGCAGCAAGAGCACGCGTATACCAGTCCGCGGCCTCCTTCATCTTCCGCGAGCGAAAGGCGATGGTGCCCAGATTTACCAGAGCGCCGGGCGCATGCGGGTTCGATTCGATCGCGTTCCGGTAGGCTGCCACCGCATCTTCGATGGGCGCGCCCGATTCTTCAAGGGCGAGTCCGCGCTGAAACCAGTGTTCGGACACATGCTCCTGTCCCGCGGCAATCGCGCGGGATTCTTCCGTCTTCATGGGAAACGACCGCAGCTTTTCAATTTCGTTCGAATCGAAATCGAGGAGCAGCTGGCCGCTGATGGGCTCCATGCGGGTTCCGGCGACGTGTACCGTGATGCGCTTGCCTTCGGCGGTGATGCGGAGCTGAGCCAGGGGGTAATCGATGTGATCGAGCTTGGACTTCAGCGAGGCGACGGCCTGCCGGATGCGGGCAGGTGCAATCTTCAGTTCCCGGAGTTTCCGGAGCGTCTTCAACGCCAGAATGTCGGAGAAACCAAAGTGCTCGCCAGGCTTGACCAGGCCTTGTTTTTCCCACGCGCGCAACTGGCGCTCGGTGACGTTTACCATGCGCCGAACGTCTTCCCGGCGGTAGGCCCCGGCCGATGGCGTTCCGTCGCTCAAGCCGAAAGTTTACCAATTCGGCTCAGCGGGCGTCGACTTTTACGGCGTAGTAGTCGAGTGTGTGGCCCGGTTCGAGCAGCATCTGGTGCGGAGTTTTTGGGGAGATGTGGAGAATGTCGCCGGCGCGCAAGGGCTGTTTCTCGCCGCCTTCGATTCGAGATCCGCGTACTTCGTGTGCCGTCGTCTTCTTCGCATCGGGAATGGTGCCGCCGATCACGATTGATGCTTCGCCGGCTCTGATGATCAGGATGTCCGACTGCGTTTCGTGCAGCTCGGCTTCTCCGCTGGCTTCGCGGCGGACTACGGACATCGAGTGATTGCCCCAGCCGCCGAGGGATTCGGTGGCTACCTTCACTTTGCCCATTTTGGCGGGGAGAGCTTTCGCGCGTTCGTCAAGCTGTGTCGAGTTCCAGTGGCTGTAGCCGACCGGTAATGCGGCCATCGCGAGCGAGCCGATGAGGAAGAACGCGAGTTTGGTTTTCATTGGTAAATTATGGCGCAGTACCAGCGTTTTGGCGCTGGCCTGTTTCCATGTAACTCCCTTTCAAACTGTGCATGCGGTTTTCCCGCACACAGCTTAACGATGATCTTAATGATGCGGCTTGCGTCGGATATCGCACGGTGCCTTGCAGCCGATGCAGACCCATTGCCATAAGCTGATCCGGGGTCCATGCCTTCTGGTGTGTCGCCCGTTGCCCTCCCCGCCTGTGCTGCCAGCGGGTCATGCGCCGGAATACAAAACTGTCCAGCTTGTTGAACTCCCGGTCGGCATTCCCCGTCCGGAAGTAGTTTCCCCAGCCTCGAAGAACGGGATTCAGTTCCGCAATGATCTGCTTCACATCCTTCCCGCTGTTCCGCGCATCAGTCAACTCTCGTACACGATCACGAATTCGTTTCGTCGCCTTTGGTGACGGCCATCGCTGCATGAAATGCCTGCGTGGGTTCCGCAAAATACTGCGCTTCTTGCGGATCGTACACCCCAGAAACACGAACGTCTCCCTGCCATGTCTCAAGTCCACCATGCGCGTCTTCTCAGGATGCAGTTTCAGACCCAGCCGGTTCATCACCAGCCCAATCCGCCGAAGCGCTTCCTTTGCCTGCGATTCCGTGCGGCACATGGCCACGAAATCATCGGCATACCGAACCAACACCCCAAGCGACGAACATCTTGCCGCCCAGATCCGATCCAGTTTGTTCAGATAGATGTTCGCCAGCAACGGTGAAATGACTCCCCGAACGCAAAAGATAACTTCGAATTTGAGCGGCGGCTGGAGTTTCTGCGGAAATCAGGTGCGGATTGACGTATGTCGTATGCGGTTGTATGTTTATGACAGATGCCACGCGCCAGCGAGTCCCAGAAGAGCCGAGCGCCTCAATCGCGCGCGCGATCTGTTGCTGCATGTCGATCAACTCTCCGATGCGGTCGAACAGTTGGCCCAGGACTGCTCCATTTCGCCGCGTCAAGCCTATCGCTACCTCGAACAAGCTCAGCGGCTGAAACAGCCGGTCCCGCCCAGCGAAGCCAAACTGGCATTCACCGTCAAGCTTCCACACAGCCTGGTCCGGCGCGTCCGCACGTTTGCTGCGGCCAAAGGATTGTCCATCAGCGAGGTGGTCAGCCGAGCGTTGCTCGCGCTGCTGCCGCGAGGGCGAGGGCGTGGGTGAGCCGAAACCAATTCGGCCACGTACCCTGCAGTTGGAATATCGATTCGATCGTTTGTTGCCGGACAAACTCGCACACGTGTACCAGTTGCTCGTGCCGGATAGACGCCAGCCAATCGGAGGAGAAACTCCGAAACAAACGAATCCAACATCAGGAGTGAACGATGAACAAGCCAGCAGCCATTTATGCCGCGTGTCCTCGGATCGCCAGAAGGAGAATCACACCATCGCCAGCCAGACGGCGGCGCTGATCGAGTACGCGCAGAAGAACGGATACAGCGTGCCGCCGGAATGGGTATTCCAGGACGAAGGCTATAGCGGAGCCATTCTGGTGCGGCCGGGATTGGAGGCGCTGCGCGATCTGGCGGCGGAAGGCCAGATCGCCGCGGCGCTGGTCTACTCGCCGGACCGGCTGAGCCGAAAGTATGCCTATCAGGTCTTGCTGAGCGAAGAACTGTCGCGCTGCGGAGTGGAGTTGATCTTTCTGAAGGCGCCGGCGGGAGCCACGCCGGAGGATCAGTTGCTGGTGCAGTTTCAGGGCATGATCGCCGAATACGAACGCGCCCAGATCGCCGAGCGGTGCCGGCGAGGCAAGAAGCACATGGCGCAACAGGGCGGAGTGAACGTGCTTTCCGGCGCGCCCTACGGCTACCGATACGTGAGGAAGAGCGACACCTCGGCAGCATTCTACGAGGTGAGTGGAGGCCGAGGCCAGAGGTGGTGCGGATGGTGTTTGAGATCTATACGCAACAGGGACTCAGCATCAACGCCATCGCTCGTTTATTGAATGAGCGCCAGATTGCGACACGGACGGGCAAAGGCCGTTGGGAACGATCCACGGTTTGGGGCATGCTGCGCAATCCCGCGTATCGGGGAACCGCTTGCTATGGCAAAACCGAACAGCGGCCCCGGCAACGTGTCACGCGCCCGCTCCGTCAACGGAAAGCCTTGCCGAGTCGCGACGTTGGTGGGCATGAGCGGCCGCGCGCGGAGTGGATTGAGGTCCCGGTGCCTGCGCTGGTGAGTGAAGAGATGTTCGCACTGGCGCAAGAGCAGTTGGAGAAGAATAAACGTCATTCGCCTCGGCGCACCGTCGAGCCGACCTTGCTGCAAGGCATGCTGGTATGCGAACAGTGCGGCTACGGCTTGTACCGCACATCCACCCACACGTCGAAGCAAAAACTGAACTACTATCGCTGCATCGGTTCGGATGGATATCGACGGCTGAACGGGCCGGTTTGTACGAATCGGCCAATCAGACAAGATTATCTGGATCAGTTCGTGTGGAGCGAGATCATCCGGCTTCTGGAAGATCCGGGGCTGATCCAAACCGAAATCGATCGCCGCCGCGAGGCCGCACAAAAGGCGGACCCGTTGCGCAAGCGCGAAGAGGAATTGCGCCGGGAACAGGCTCGCGTGGAGAAGAGCAGCGAACGCCTGGTGACGGCCTACCAAGAGGGATTGCTGACGCTTCCCCAACTGCGGCAAAGGATGCCGCCATTGCAGAAACAAACGCAGGCCGTCGAATCGGAATTACAATCTCTGAAGATGGCGGCGGTGGACGAAGCAAAATACCTGCAACTGGCAGAGAGCCTGGCGGGATTTCGCAGCAAGTTGCGGGTACGAGCCGAGGCGCTGGATATCGCAGTGCGACAGCAGATTCTGCGACTGCTGGTGAAGGAAGTTCTGGTTGGAAGCGACACGATTACGCTGCGCCATTCGATCCCGATTCCGCAATCCGGGCCAGGGTCAAACGGATCGCCGGCCCCGTCTTCCGGCGTCACTGGATCAAGGCCGAACCCAGGTTATCTTTTGCGTTCGGGGAGTCATCACTCCGCCCTGCGGTGTTCCCGCCAGCGTTTCCTCTCACCGTGCCGTCCTCCATCACTCCCGCTTCCAGCCACTGCCGGATCAACTTCAATACCCTTCGATCCGAGATTCGCTCCTTCACCAGTTCCATCAATGTGCTTCTGATCGATGTTGTCAAAGTAGCCCTGAATGTCCGCATCCACGACAAAGTTATGGCCCCGGTTGCCCGCTTCGCGGATCGCTTCCAGCGCCTGTGTCGCGCTCTTCTTCGGACGGAATCCATAACTGCATGGCTGGAAATCCGCTTCGAAGATCGGCTCGATCACCATCTTCGCCGCCATTTGGATCACCCGGTCCCGTACCGTCGGTATCCCCAGTGGCCGCTGCTTCCCATCTGCTTTCGGTATCTATCGCCGCTTCACCGGTGAAGGACGATATCGGCCTGCCTTCAGCTCGGCCTGTATCCCTTCGAGAAACTGCGTCACTCCCTGCTCCTCGATGGATCGCAGCGTGGTTTCATCCACGCCCGCCGCTCCTTTGTTGCTGCGCACCCGCTTCCATGCTTCCCACAGAACGTCACTCCTGTAGATCCGGTCGTACAGCGCATGGAAACGCCGCGTCCTACTCTGCTTGGCACACACCTATAGCCTGCGTTGGAGTTGTCGTACTTTTTCAATGGGGGTTTTGGCCGTTTCCGGCATGCCCTCGCACTTACCTCCTCACCAGGCTCGATCAAAGCAGGGCCCCTTCCCTCCAGCGCGTTGTGCTTGCACGCCTTCTTCGGTACTACGAACCCCTCGGACTCCCTCCCGGCTCCGCGCGACTTTCAGCCTTCCGGCCTTATACGCCCGGTCTTTGCCCGACTCGGCTGCCGGGTAGGGTCTCTCCTGTTCCGCCTGTTCTTTCCCAACGTGCCACCGCCTGCGACCCCGGAGAGGTCCAGCATTCCGTTCCGGTCTTGCAGAATGCTGTCTGTTGCCTTCGCCGTGACATGACCGGCTCGGCCCTCTCAAACACCTTTCGGCTGATAATATGACGAGGCTGTAGCGTTCACTGATTGTTGCGGCCCGCTGGTTTGCTCCCCTCTCTTTCAAGGGCTTTCGACACTCCGCTCGGCCGGTCGGATCTCTCCTCCCGGCTGGAGTCTGCTACCGGGCGCTCCGGCGCTTACCCGGACAGGACTTTCACCTGCTAGAACAACGCGTCTTTCAGGACGCACCATGCGCGGAATTATATCCTGTGGGCCGCTCGTGTGAGCCTGTCGCGAACGCCAGCCCACTCGGGCGTGTCCGGTGGAAGTTCGACGGAGATCCAGTCGTGGTGTTCGCGGTCGAGGTCGTGAAGAAGGCGATAGAGACGTTCGGCGTATGCGGCGGGATCGGCGGGCATTGCGTTGAGAGCGAGATGCACGCCGCGGCCCTCGGCGGGAGAGCTCCCGAGGATGATCGGTGTGCGCGGGCTGTAATGGCGCGGATGCTGGCCGGGGGATTCGGCTCCTGCGCCTATTTCGACAGGCCCGATGATCTGTTCGATCTGCGTCTGTGAAATCATGCCGGGGCGGAGGATTCGTGGGATATCGGTGGCCAGAGAAAGCACCGTGCTTTCGATGCCGACGGTGCAGGGGCCTCCGTCGAGGATCATGTCGACGCGTGAGCCCAGGCCTTGGCGCACGTGGTCGGCCGTGGTGGGGGAGAGTTCGGTGAAGCGATTGGCGCTGGGCGCTGCGATGGGGATCTGCGCGGCTTCGAGCAACGCCTGCGCGAGCGGGTGTGCGGGGATTCGGAGACCTACGCTTGGGAGCCCGGCGGTTACGAGATCCGGGACATGTGGCCGCTTGGGGAGGATCAATGTAAGCGGGCCGGGCCAGAATCGGCGCGCGAGAAGTTCAGCATGATCGGGCCATTCGAGCACGAGATCCTGCGCCATGGTGACGCTCGCGACGTGAACGATCAGCGGGCTCGAATGCGGGCGACCTTTGGCTTCGAAGATACGGCGGACTGCAGTTTCGTCGAGCGCGTTTGCGCCTAAGCCGTATACGGTCTCGGTTGGGAATGCGACTAAGCGCCCTGCCCGCAGGAGTTCAGCGGCCGTTTGGACCTCCGTCGTCATTCGGGCAGGTCTGCGGCTTCGCCCGAGATCTTGCCTGTCTTGTGCCACACGAGCCAGGCGTGGATGAGCGGCTCAAGGTCGCCGTTCAGCACGCGATCCACATCGCCTACCGCGAGCTTGGTTCGATGATCCTTGATCATGCGGTAAGGCGCGAGCACGTAGCTGCGGATCTGGCTGCCAAAGTTGATTTCGAGTTTTGAGGCTTCGGTCTTGCGTGTCTCTTCGCGCTTCTTCTCCATCTCGAACTCATACATGCGCGCGCGAAGCTGTTTCATCGCGGTGTCGCGGTTCTTGTGCTGCGAGCGTTCGTTCTGACACTGCACGACGATGCCGGTGGGGAAGTGCGTGATGCGCACGGCGGAATCCGTCATGTTGACGTGCTGTCCGCCGGCGCCGCCGGAGCGGAAGGTGTCGATGCGCAGGTCTTCCAGTTTGATATCGATCTTGATCTCGTCGTCGATCTGCGGGAAGACGAAGACAGAGGCGAAGGATGTGTGGCGGCGAGCGTTGGCGTCGAAGGGCGAGATGCGCACGAGGCGATGTACACCGATCTCCGACTGCAGGAGACCGTAGGCGTTGGGCCCGTTGACTTCGAATGTGGCGGACTTGATGCCAGCGCCTTCACCTTCGAGGCGATCGGTCAGGACGATCTTGAAGCCGTTGAGTTCGGCCCAGCGGAGGTACATGCGCAGGAGCATTTCGGCCCAGTCCTGCGATTCGGTGCCGCCGGCGCCGGGGTGGATGGTCATGATGGCGTCCCGGGCGTCGTTCTCGCCGGAGAGGAGCATGCCGGTTTCGAGTTTGCCGAGCACTTCGGCGTAGCGTTTGAGATCGCGCTCGATGTCGGCGCCTACGGATTCGCCTTCACGGGCGAGTTCGAAGAGCGTGTCGAGGTCATCGGTGAGGCCGGCTACGTTCTTGTCATTGTCGATCGCTTCTTCGAGGCGCTTGCGATCCTGCATGACCTTCTGGCTCTTTTCGGGCTGAGACCAGAAGTCGGGCGCGGAGATCTGCTCTTCGGTCGCGGCTAGTTCTTTCTTCTTTTTGGAGGCGTCAAAGATAACTCCGCACGGCAGATGCCTGTTCACGGAGCGGCGCGTATTCGCGATTGAGTTCGTCTAAGGTCATGTTGGTTCGGGAAATTTCAGTTTAACTCGCTTGATCAACTCGTTTTAGAGAATCAGCATGCAGTCGCCGTAGGAGAAGAAGCGGTACTTTTGTTCGACTGCGTGGCGGTAGGCGGCGAGGGTTAGTTCGGTACCGGCAAAGGCTGCGACCAGGAGGAGGAGACTGGTGCGCGGCAGATGGAAGTTGGTGAGCATTGCTCCTACTCGGCGGAACTGGCTGCCGGGGTAGAGGAAGAGGTTGGTTGTGCCGGAGCGTTGGCCCGTTGCCGCGGCTGATTCGAGCGTGCGCACGCTGGTGGTTCCTACTGCGACGACGCGGTGCGCCGATTCGATCTCGCGCCAGGATTCATCGGTGATGGAGTAGCGCTCATAGTGGAGATGGTGGTTTTCGAAGTCTTCGCGGTCGATGGGTTGGAAGGTTCCGAGACCTACGTGAAGTGTTATGTGCGCGAGGTGGGCGCCGGCGTTGCGGGCGCGGTCCAGGATTTCGCCGGTGAAGTGCAGACCTGCGGTTGGTGCGGCTATGGAGCCGCGTTCGCGTGAGTAGACCGTCTGGTAGCGGTCGCGATCTTCGGGGCGATCCTGACGTTTGATGTATGGGGGCAGCGGCATGTGGCCGAGGCGATCGATCGCGGCGTATACGTCTTCATCGCCGAGGAAGCGGACGGTGCGTTCGCCTCGTTCGCCGCGTGCTGTGATTTCAGCGGCGAAGTGTTCGTCGAAGTGGATGATCACGCCCGGTTGGAGTTTGCGGCCGGGTCGGACGAGGGCTCTCCACTGGCGCGCATCTTCGGTGATGGGTTCGAGAAGGAGGACTTCTGATTTGCCGCTGAAGAGCCTTGAGGGCAGCACGCGCGAATCGTTAAGCACCAGGCAATCGCTTTCGTGCAGGAACGTCGGGAATTCGCGGAAGTGGCGGTCTTCGATTCGATTCTCAGCGCGATGGACAACCAGCATGCGCGCGGCATCGCGTTCGGCGGGGGGCTCCTGGGCGATCAGTTCTTCCGGAAGGTGATAGTCGAAGTCGGAGAGCCGCATCAGCTGAGAAGCTTCTGAACTTCGGCGTACGGCACCGCTGTGGCGAGTGGCGTGAGCGTGCCTTCGTCGCGAATCTGGCGTACGAATTGTTGGTGCGCTGCCAGCGCCACGCGCGATGTACCGGAGCCGATGCTCAGGCGGCGGACGCCGAGGCGTTGCAAGTCGGGGACGGTGAGGGTGGCGACGGTCGCGAGGATGTTCAGGGGTCCTTTGAGGTTTGAGGCGAGACGCTCGATGGTTTCGAGATCGGTGACGCCGGGGGCGAAGAGGCAATCGGCGCCAGCAGCGTGGAAGGCGTTCAGGCGCTCGACGACGCGGTCGAAGCGGGTTGCTTCGTCGCCGTGTTTCGCGAGGAAGATGTCGGTGCGGGCGTTGAGCACGATTGGAATGCCGGCGTCTTTGGCGGTGGCGATTACGGTTCGGATGGTTTCTAGTTGCTGGGTGAGCGGGATGAGTTCGTGTGCGGCCATGTCTTCGAGATTGAGGCCGACCACGCCGGCTTTGATGAGGTCTCGGGTGGTGGCAGCGGGGTCGTCATAGCCGGCTTCGACGTCCGCGGTTACGGGCACGTTGACGGTGGCGGCGATGCGGCCGATCAGGAACAGCATTTCGGCGCGGGGGATCTGCTGGCCGTCGGGATAGCCGAGTACGCTGGCGACACCTGCGCTGCTGGTGGCGATTGCGGGGAAGCCTTCGGCTTCGACGATGCGGGCGCTAACGGCGTCCCAGGCGTTGGGGAGCACGAGGATTTCGGGGGCATGATGCAGGGCGCGAAATTGTTCGGCCTTCGATCTTTGTTTTTCCGCTTTCGCTCTTTGATCCATCGCTTCTACTTTATAGAAACCATCTCAATTAATTCCGAAAATGTTAAATTCCAGGCATGAACATGGTTGAAGAGATCGAAGCTGCGATCGATCAATGACCGCCAGAGGAGTATCGGCGTGTCGTCGCCTGGCTTCGTGCGCACGAACAGGCGCGGTGGGACGAACAGATGGATCGGGACTCATCCGCCGGAAAGCTGGATTTCCTATTCGCTGAAGCCGAATCCGAGTCGGCGGCGGGGCCTTTTCGCGAGTGGCCGCCGCGAACCTAAGATCAGTTGCGACCCGCCGTTTTTGGGAGTTGTTTCATGCCTTGCCGGCCGAGGCTCAGGAATTGCCGGTGAAGAATTACCGGCTCTGGCGGGAGATCCGCAACACTCTTTCTGCGATTCCGGCGACTGAAGGGCAGCCTGAACGATTCACGGTTCGCGTCGGCGACTACTATCGCGCTCTGGGAATGCTGAATGCGGAAACGATAACGTGGGTCTGGATCGGTTCACATTCAGCTTATGACCGCATAGTCGGTTGATCCGTCGTTCCGTCGCTTTTGCCCAAGTCGAGCGGGTCGAAGCCAACCTCGCCAAGACGACTGGGAGAGCGAGAGCGTGCCTGGCTCCGCCCTCGGCTCTCCACGCAAAATCTTCGCAGGCGTCCGAGGTTTGACGCACCTGTGGTGCGCGTGCGGGCGAGATGTTCGATTGTCAAAGGCCACGCGGCCGGAGTCCTTTGGAGGTACGGCCTTTTTCCAGTAAAGCTTGTTATTCAGACCCGCCGCGCGACCCTTGCGGGTTACGCGGCGGACCTTCGCGAACATGAGGCGCCTCACCATCTGATTCGCTCAGACCAGCGCCTTTTTGGTCTCTCGGAAGGTACCGGGGCCGCAATCAATGTCGGGAGCGCCTACCGCCTATTCTTTGGCATTGTCCCGCTCAGAGGCTCGAGCAATGAAGGGCTTAGCGGTCAGTTACGATAGGTGCGACTGACTCTTACAACGCGAAGGTAGCAGACGGTTGGTGCGAATCGAGGCGGTCCGAAAGCGACGGGGCGGGCAAGGTGTTGATCACAGGTGGAATCGAGATCGAAAATATATTTCGAACTTTGGTGGATCGGATTTCCCGGAGGGCCGGGCAGGCCACGGCGGATTCAGTAAACTGTGAAGGAACCTGATCGACGGTTGGTGGAGGATAGCTGATGAAGAAGATTGTTGCTGCAGGTATCGCTGTACTCCTGGCAGGTGCTTTGGTGATGGCTCAGTCGCGCCGCCAACTGAGTGGTGACGGGATCGCCTCGGCGCACGTGATGGGGAAATGGGTCAAGACCGACAAAGAGTCGTATACGCTCGGCGGAGAGATCTTTCAGGGCGGGAAGTGGATCGACATTGTTTACGGGCGTCCGCTACTGCGGGAGCGAGACGCGTTGCCGAGCGCAGAGGAAGCGCCTGCACCGCACCTTCAAAACGTGAAGGATACGGTACTGTCGGAACTTCAGTTTTCTGCTGGCACGGCGGAATATCAGGAAGATTTCCTTGGTACGTTTGTGGAAGCAGGGTTGACCGCGAAGGCTCTCAGTCCGAACACTCCGCTTGTGTTAGGCAGAAAGGGCGTTGGGAAAACCGCTATTTTCCGGCGGCTGCTAGAACGCCAAGACGTACCCTCGTTGCCGATCACGGCGCCAGCGCCGCTAAGAGGTGGCAGACCGTTGGTGCTGACGGCTGATGGCTTCGCAGAGGTTGACACGCTGCTCAAACAACGGGGAGCGAATTGGCGCCAGTTCTGGATTGTCCTGAGCTGCATCGCGTGCCACTACGGATGGGAGAAGTCGGCGGCACGACCTGAGCCCCTCGTTATAATAGCGCCTCTTCTGCCCTCTCATTTAAATGGTGAAAGCGACACCCTGAGCCTGCTTGATGCTCTTTTCGCAACACCGAGGATTAGCGTGGCGGCCAGCGAGTGGTTTACTTCGTTTGATCAGGCATCCCCAGGTACGCTCTTGCTGCTCTTCGATGCGCTGGACACTGGTTTTGGAAATGACGAAAGAGAGCGAGAACGAAGGACCAGTGCGATCGAGGGGCTGTGCGCACTACTGATTCAGCAGGCCGAAGCGGTTCATATCAAATTCAAGGTGGTATTACGAGAAGATATCTGGCGAAAACTGCGCTTCGAAAACAAGAGCCACCTTTTCGGTCGGTACGTCAAGATGGATTGGAGTGATCAGGCCGCGTACTACAAGATCGTGCTAAAGCAGGCCTCAGGTCGCCGACATTCAAACAGGCCCTTGAGACGAGTGTAAGATCCGCTGATATGAGCCGACTAGATGAATGGTCCGATCGCGAAGTGATACTCGCTTGGCACACGCTTGTTGGAGAACGTATGAAAGGTGAGAAAACTGCTTTCACCCGAAATTGGGTTTGGAACAGACTTGCCGACGCCAACGAAGACCATACACCCCGGTATCTGCTGCAATTATTCAAGGAGGTTGTCAGCGTAGAAAGAGCGGAACAAAAGAAGGTTCTCTACGACCGGAGTATGCTTAGGCCTCGGTCGTTTATTCAGTCCCTACCAGCGGTCTCAGGCCAGGCGCTAGACGCCTTAAGGGAAGAATTTCCGGAGCTGGATTTGTTGTTGCGCAAGCTGCAGGAAATTGGCCGGACGCCGGTAGCTTCTGAAGAATTGAAAAACTTGGGGGAAGCCCTCATACTTGCACGTGAGGTCGGGCTCATTGGGATCTACGAGGGGACGGAGGATAGGGTCGAGCGATATCGCGTTCCCGAGATCTATCGGTACGCATTGGGCATGACACGCAAGGGCCAAGCATAGCCTATCGTTCGGAGCTGGCTGTTTGTTTCGTCAACGGCTCGCATGTGGACTGCACCATGCTGACTTTGTCCATCGAGCGGATACTCGGCGGACTTCGGGTGCCTTAAGCTCGTTTGGCTTCGAGTTCGGCCCAGCGGGCGTAGAGCGTGTCCACTTCTTCCTGGGCTTGATCGATCTCGGCAGCAGCTTTCGTAAGGCGGGCGGGGTCGGAGACAACCTCGGGCAGTTCGAGTTGTTGGCGCTTCGCTTCGAGTACCTCTTCGGCTTGCGCCACCTTGTCCTCAATCTGCTCCCATTCGCGGGTTTCGAGATAAGTTAGTTTCTTCTTCGGCGGGGCGGGGTCGCGTTTGTCGCGCGCGGCGGTCTTCGGTGGGGCTTTCTTTGCGGCGTTCGCCTGCTCCCATTGCGCTAGTTCGGCGAAGAATTCCACTCCGCCGTCTCCATCCATGGCTAAGACCGCCTTCGAGAGCCGGTCCAGCAGGAAGCGGTCGTGAGTCACCAGCACAATCGCGCCGGGGAAGTCGAGGAGATTGCTTTCGAGGACTTCGAGCGTCGGGATATCCAGATCATTGGTGGGCTCGTCGAGAAGCAGCACGTCGGCCGGCTGCAACATCAGGCGCGCGATATGGACACGCGCACGCTCGCCTCCGGAGAGACGGTTCAGGGGCAGATCGAGCTGGTCCTGACGGAAGAGAAAGCGCGCGGCCCAGCCGGCGACGTGCTGCGGGCGGTCGCGGAAGATCACGGTGTCGCCGCCTTCGGGGGCGAGCGCGCGGCGCAAGGGCTGGTCGAGGTCGAGCTTGTCGCGATTCTGGTCGAACCAAGCGACGCGCAGTCCTTCGGCGCGGCGCACTTCGCCGGTATCCGATTCGATTTCGCCGGCGAGGATGCGCAGGAGCGTCGATTTGCCGCTGCCGTTGGCGCCGAGCACGCCGAGCTTTACGGCGGGGCCGAGGGCGAAGGTGAGCCCCTCGAAGAGCAGGCGGCCGCCCATGCTTTTCGAAATGCCTTCGCAGGCGAGGAGGCGTTTCGTCATGCGTCCGGTGGCGGTGAAATCGATTGACGTAGTGCCTTTGCGATTGCGCGAACTGACGTCGGCGAGTTGGTCCTGAAGGGCGAAGGCGTCGTCGATGCGGGCTTTCGATTTTGAGGTGCGGGCTTTGGCGCCACGGCGCAGCCACTCGATCTCGCGTTGGACGAGATTTTCCAGCGCCTGCTGTTCCTTGGCCTGCGCGCGCAGGAATTCCGACCGCTTTTCGAGGAACTTGCTGTAGTTGCCGGGGGCGGAAAAGAGTCCGAGGGGATAGGCGCGATTGATTTCGGCAACGCGGGTGGAGCAGTTTTCGAGGAAGTAGCGGTCGTGGGTTACAAAGACGGAGGCGAAGGAAGCCGTCGCGACGAGTTTTTCGAGCCAGAGAATGCCTTCGACGTCGAGGTGGTTGGTGGGTTCGTCGAGAAGCAGCACGTCGGGTTTTTCGGCGAGGGCGACGGCGATGGCCAGGCGCTTCCGCCATCCGCCCGACAAGGTGCCAGCTTTGGCGGCGGGATCGTCGAAGCCCACGCGCGAAATGATTTTCGAGACCTCGATTTCGGTTTCGTCGCTTTCGTGCGCGGAGGCGGTGATTACTTCGCGCACGGTTCGGTCGGGGTCGAAGCGGGGATCCTGCTCGACCATGGCGAGGCGCACGCCTTTGCGGGTGGAGACGGTGCCGTCGTCGGCCGACATGTTGCCGCCGAGGATTCGGAGGAAGGTGGACTTCCCTGCCCCGTTGGGTCCGATGACGCCGAGGCGCTCGCCGTCGTGGAGGCTGAGGGAGATATCAGAGAATACGGTGCGCGAGCCAAAGGATTTGCCGATGGCATCGCAGGTTAAGAGAACGGACATTCAATTGTTGTTGAGGACGTGGAGGAGTTCGGGCTCGGAGTCGGTCTGGCCGGACTCATTGAGATAACGCGTGTCGAGCAATCTTCCGTGCTGGATATTGCCCATCGCGGAGAGGATGTTTTCGCGGATGTGCGGGTGCTCGGTTTCCCAATCGGCGATGGTTTCGCGAATGCTGCGGCGGACGGTGCCGGTGCGGAGGGAGCAGCCGCAGGGGACGACGGGCACGCCTTTGCTCTCGACATAGGCGTGGGTGATTTCTTCGGAGACGTAGACCAAGGGGCGAATCAGGCGGAAATCGCGTTCGCGCGAGTATGTGACCGGCGGCAGGGAGCTCAGGCGGCCGGTATACATGATGTTGCGGAAGAGGGATTCGCAGAAATCGTCGGCGGTGTGCCCGAAGGCGATTACGTTGGCGCCGAGGCCGCGGGCGATTTCGTAGACGGCGCGGCGGCGGAAGCGGCTGCAGAGGTCACAGCCGTGGTCGGGCTTTTCGGTAAGGAGGCGGACGGAGGGGTTGTCGGTGTGATAGGTCCAGTCGACTCCGAGGCTGCGGATGTATTCGCCGACGGGTTCGACGGGGCGGAGGAATTTGCCCTGCTCAACGGTGAAGGCGCAGACGGAGAAATCGATGGGGGCGCGCTTCTGCAGGAGAAGGAGCGCTTCGAGCATCGTAACGGAGTCTTTGCCGCCGGAGACGGCGACGGCGATGCGATCGCCATCGCGGATCATCTTGAAGCGGTGAATTGCTTCGCCGACTTTCCGGAGCAGAGTTTTTTCGAGGTCCACTAAGACTAGATTAGCAACCTGCGGTAAAACCGACTCCCGTGCGGTCGCGGCTCTGTAGATGTTGGTTCTTCAGCCGCGGAGCGTCCGGTCAGCAAGCGAACGTGGAAAGGCGGATGCTATAAGCACATTCACCAACTGATGGGGAGCGGTCACTCGTTCACGAATGCTACCAGATGCGAGAGCCGTTCAGGCCGCTGAGAAAGGCTTCTTACCGCTCCTTGACTGTTTGAATGCGTAGGTAGAGGGGAGTTCGGGATTCTCCACAATCGAGGGAGGAGCCCGAAGGTTCCTCAAACCCGATTGTGGAGAAACTACCTATGCGAGTTTATTTTGTCGGACTGGACGTACATAAGCAAGTGATCGCCTTCTGCGTTAAGACAGCAGAGGGTGCAATCGTGAAGGAGGGCAGCATTCCGGCCACGCGAACGGCGCTGAGCGAATGGGTAAAGACGCTGCCGGGGCCATGGCATGGCGCGATGGAAGCGACCATATTCAGCCACTGGATTTACGAGCATCTGAAGCCGCATGCCGCAAAACTCGAGATGGGGCACGCGGCGCGCATGAAAGCAATCTGCGCGGGGAAGAAAAAGAGCGACAAGATCGATGCCCGCACCATTGCGGACCTGCTGCGGTGCAACCTGTTTCCGTCCTGTTTCGTAATTTCGCCGGAATTGGGCGCGTTACGGCAGCAGTTGCGATTCCGGCGCCTGCTGGTGGAAGAAACCGTGATGTTCAAGAACAAGACGGCGGGATTGCTGATGGGGGCCGGGGTGGAATACGAACGACGCCGTCTGCACGGCAAACGCTATTTCGAGAGCCTGGTGAAGGACAACGAGTGGATCGGCCAGGAACTGCGGCCACTGCTGGAGTTCAATCGCGCCCAGATGACGACCCTGCAGGCCATGGACCGGCGGCTGAAGGGTATGCTGGCGCGTCATCCTGCCCTGGAGGAGCGAGTGAAAGCGTTATGCCGGATTGACGGAGTGGGGACAGTGACGGCGTTGGGCTGGGCACTGGAAGCAGCCACGCCGGAGCGTTTTCCTTCGATCAAACATGCCATGAGTTATTGCGGGCTGACCAGCGCGCTGCGCGAATCGGCCGGCCAGCAGAAGCGCGGGCCGCTTTCCAAACAACGCAACGCGCATCTGCAGAGCGCGCTGATCGAAACTGCGAAACTGGCGCCGATGTACAACGAGAAGCTGAAAGAAGTGCATCGTAAAGCGATTGCAAAAGGCGGACATCGCAATCGGGCGACGCTGGCGGTGGCGCGCAAACTGGTGGCTTATCTGATGGCGGCCGACCGGGCTTTCTTCGCCGGCCAGCGTGAAGCCGCCGGCGAACATATAGAGGCGGCCTGAGCGTGCGTTTTTTCAGGCATGCAGATCTATCCGAGTGAATCAGTTCTCTTGCCGGTGAAGCGGAGGCGAGCACTGGTGGCGACCAACTCGCTGAGGAATAGCCGGCCAGACTCATCCGGGTGAAGCGCTTCGGCGTCTGACTCGCACAATGGCGCAGCCGTTGTGAACAGGTTCCCTCCAGACCCCGCGGAGCCGCGACTCGGCAAACAGGCTCCTGTTATGCCGCCGTTTTTACTGTTTTGGGGCTGGAGGGTTTAGCTACGACTCAATCTTCCGTGACGTTGTTCCCCCCGGGACACGATCCGGCAAATGAATGTCTGGTGACCGGCCTGTTCCGGATCCCTTCGGCAAAGATCAAAAACGCTGTTCGGTGCTGCGACCACTAACCTGTTCTGGTCTTCCTCGCGGAAGCCCCGGGAATTTTGCGTCTTCGCTTGACATTTACCTACCATGAAAGTCGCGGCTCAGAAAGTCGAGCACGGATTCCGAAGGGAACACTAAGCCGCGCGCATTTAGGTCGGCCCGGGGAAAACATTGAACGAAACCGGCGCAATCGGAATATTCATCGTAATGCTTCCGCTGATA
>CAVQYP010000021.1:0-512742 GCA_963718155.1 Terriglobia bacterium
GACGAATTCGAGAATTGTGAACATGGTTGACACCAGGCCGAATATCCGATAAGCTCCCGTGCACTCTGAAATCGCATACAGGAATGTCCGAACGGGGATAGCGGACCAGATGCCTTTCACACTGAAAGTGGGGATCGACGATGCAGATTAAGCTGGCAGCAGCAACTCTAATTTTGGCGAGTGCGACCGCGTTTGCGCAGTCCAGACCAGGGAACCGTTACTGGAACAATTTCCGACCCCGCCGGGGCGGTTGTTGCGGGGGCCCAGATAGAGATCAAGAATACCGAAACGGGCGTGCTTTTCAGCGGCGGCACGTCCAGCACCGGGAATTACGTCATCGTGGTGCCCGCGGGTACCTACCAGGTAACGGTGAATGTACCAGGCTTTAAAAAATACGTGGCAACCGGTGTGCAAGTATCCGTGGCCACTGACACCCCGAAAAGATCTGACGCTCGAACTCGGATCGAGTACCGAGCAGGTGGACGGTGACCGACACGGCGGCCCTGCTGAAGACCGAAAGCGGCGAGATGAGCCATGTGGTCGCGACGAAAGATGTGGATGAACTCCCGGTCCTTACCATCTCAGGCGGAGGCTTTGCCGGGGCTACCGCCATGGGCAACATCCGTAACCCGCTGCAATCGTCCCTTCTGCTTCCCGGCGTAGCCTTTGCCAACGACCAGGCACTGGTGGTGAACGGTCTGCCGAGCAACAGCGAAACCATCCGCATCGAAGGTCAGGACTCCACCGGAACCCTCTGGAAGGTCTATCAGCAGCGGAGCCAGACGATGGGCGTGGACGCCGTCCAGGAAGTAACCGTGCAGACCAGCAACTATGCGGCGGAGTACGGGCAGGCCGGCGGCGGGTACTTCAACTACACCATGAAGTCCGGCAGCAATCAGTTTCACGGCAGCGGCTATGACTATTTCGTGAACTCGAGTTGAATGCCGGCTTGCCGTTTACCGATGCCGGTCACCGACAGCCGACAGAGCGGGGCAGCACATTCGCAATGATCAGCCGCAACAATTATGGGGGCACGTTCGGCGGACCGGTGGTGATTCCCAAACTCTACAACGGTCCCGACAAGAGCTTCTTCTTTTTCAACTTCGAGCAGTTCCGCGAAAACCAGCAGGTTTCCAACGGGGTTATGACCGTACCCACAGCGGCTTACCGGGCGGGCAACTTCGCAACGTCAAGTTGTTTCAATTATAACGGCCTCACGAACACATGCAATGTCGCTCCCCAGGCACTCACGATCAACGGCGCACCGGCCATCGACCCGGCTGGCCAAGCCTTAATGTATGGAGAGGTGTTCAATCCCAACACTACCAGAGTCGTGAACGGCTCCAATGTGCGCACTCCGTTCCCAAACCAGATCATCCCGCCGAGCCTCATTGACAGCACGTCGTTGGCGATCCTGAACATGCTTCCCCTGCCGAATGCTCCCGGGATCATCAACAATTACATCACTCCCGCCTACATCAACTTCACGCATACGACGAATTACTCGTTCAAGCTCGATCACTCGCTGACCTCGACCGCCAAGCTTTCCGGGTACTTTTCGCACTATAACTGGTTTTCGCCCAACGCCAACGGGATGCACGGCGGGTTCTCCGGCCAGACGCCCACCAACTACCAGAACTATACGACTCGTATAAACTTCGACGACTCACTAAAGCCTACGTTGCTTCTGCACATCGGGATAGGTTACCTCCACCAGTACGAGCCCACCATTCCCCAGGCATTCGACATGAATTCCATCGGGATGCACGGGTACTACAACGAGGACCTCTTTCCGACCATATTCGGAATGGGCAACGCGAACACGGGCGGCTGGAACTGTTCCTCAAGCGGAGCCCCCTGCGGAGCCACGAACCTTTTTGGAAATGTAAACGGGGTCGGCGGCGCGTTCTCGACGGAACTCTATGAAGAGAAGACTACCGCTAACGCCAGCATGACCTGGGTGCGCGGAAACCATATTTACAAATTCGGCGGAGAAACTACCGTGGAGGGATATCCCAACGTCAGCCAATGGCGCACCAATGGAACGTTCGTCTTCAACAATGCCGAGACGTCCGACCCCTGGCAAAATGGCCAGGCCATGAACTTCGCCAACGGCACCGGTTTCAATTTCGCCAGCTTTCTGTTGGGCACCCCGGATAACTTTCAGCTCACTCCTCCGAATGCCAGCAAGCTTGGTAATCACTTTTATGGGCTTTACGCCCAGGATAGCTGGAAGGTTACGCGAAAGCTGACGGTGGATTACGGCTTGCGGTACGATTTCCAAACCTACCTTGAGGAGCAGTACGGCCGGATGCAGGAGGTTTCCTGGAGCACGCCAAACCCGACTGTCGGGGGGCTTCCGGGCACGGGCATCTATCAAGGCTACGGCCCTGGGCAATGCAAATGCGAGTTTTCCCACAACTATAAATTTGCCTTCGGACCGCGCGCAGGAGCGGCCTACCAGATCGACCCGAAGACCGTGCTGCGCACCGGCGCCGGCGTCATGTATGGCACGACGCAGACCCCCCAGGGCCTCTCCTATGGCGTCGCCGACTATTACAATTATCAACCCCAGGGGTATGGAATAACTCCGATGCCTCTTGGGCTTCAGGGTCCAAATCCATACCCGAATCTCGTATACCCCAACTTTACCCCCGGCAAATACCCGATCTCAATCGGCGGCTTGCTGCCGCCCGCGAATCCCGCCATCTTCTTCGACCCCCAGGCGCGGCCTCCCCGCATTCTGCAGTGGAGCCTCGGGATACAGCGCCAATTGCAAAAAGACATCGTCGTGGAGGTTTCTTACGTGGGGAATCGCGAGGTCTGGGGCGCTGCGACCTTCATGGATCAGA
The DNA here is from genome assembly GCA_963718155.1 of Terriglobia bacterium. Classification (GTDB taxonomy): domain Bacteria; phylum Acidobacteriota; class Terriglobia; order Bryobacterales; family Bryobacteraceae; genus BOG-234. The sequence goes on from CAVQYP010000021.1 coordinate 2,853, forward strand.
TCGCCTCCAATTCCCTGAACTCGTCGATCCTTGCCGCTCACGGGCTTAACATAAACAATCCGGCCACCCAAACTTTGCTCACCAGTTTGATAGGTTCTCCGCAAGCCGCCGCCGCAGGCTTTTTTCCCGCTTACCCTGGAATGCCGCTTACGCAGACCGTCGCCCAAAATCTCCGCCCGTCACCGCAGTTCCTTGCCCCGACCACCTCTCTTGGCCCGCCCATCGGCAAAACGTGGTACGACTCGCTGCAAATGAAGGGCACCAAGCGTTTCTCGCATGGCTTGTCGATGCAGGCATCGTTCGTTTGGGCCAAGGGACTGGTCAACGGTACGGGGGCGGAGGCCGGCAACATTACGACACTCGCCGGTACTCCCCTCTACAACGATATTTATAACTATGGGATCAATAAGCAGCTCAACCAGTTGGTGAGGCCGCTGGCCACGGTCATTTCCGGTAGTTACGTGACTCCCAAGTTCGCTGCGCAAAGCACGGGAATGAAAGTCCTATCCGTGGTAGTGCGGGATTGGCAGGTTGGGTGGCTGCTGCGCTACCAAAGCGGGGTTCTGATCCAGACTCCTCCATCGAATAATCAGCTCAACCTTCAACTGGCGCGAGCCGCCCCAACATTCTGGAACTACAATCCCGGCGTGAATCCGCTGGCAGTCGACCCTAACTGCGGATGCTTCAACCCGCAGACCGTCCAGGCGCTGAATCCAAAAGCCTGGACGGATGCGCCGGGCGGAACCTTCGGTGTATCTGCTCCGTTCTACAACGGCTACCGCTGGCAGCGGCAGCCTGGTGAGTCGCTGAGTCTGGGCCGGAACTTCCGGATGGGAAAAGAAGGTCGATACAACTTGTTTATTCGCGCCGAATTCCAGAACATCTTCAACCGGCTCTTCCTCTCGGCGCCTGCAGTCGGAGGGAGTACAAATGTCAACCCGCTAACCCAATCCAACTCGGCGGGTGGAGTGAATACCGGCGGCTACGGCTATATCGCGACCGTCGGCGGAGCTGGCGACACTCCGCGCTCCGGACAGATCGTGGGGCGGTTCACCTTCTAAGGCTGCCGGCGCAGGCGCTTTAGTCTGCCGGTCTCGAGCGCTCCGATCAGTGGGGCGCCGGGATTCCGGCTTTCAGGGAGAAGCCTGTCCGGAGATTCGATCCGGGCTGTGCCGGAAACAAAGAACCGCAATGCTCCTCAAAGGAGTGGGATATCAAGCGCGAAGCCCTCGTTAGTCAGTCGTGAACGGGATCTGTTTGGACGCCGCGACCGAGCCATCGACCGAAAGACTGAAAGCTGCCGACTGGGGTCCACGGGCTGTCAAATTGATATAACCCCCGAATCCTGAGGGCAACGCACTGGAGCTCATGGCGAAGCGTCCTGCGGCGAGCGTTCCCGACGCAGACCACGTACCGTTCGCACTTGTGGTCGCGCCAATTGGAAGAGGGAGGGCACTCGCGGCCGATACCTCAATGGGGTCCATAAGGCTCAACGGAACTACGTTGTTGGGAAACTGGAAACCGTTCAGAAGGTTGGTCACGATGAATCCGGCAGTGGAAAAATCCCCTGCGCGTGCTGCAGCCGAGGGCACTGTCCAGGTTGCCTGCCACGTCCCCTGTGACGGGTTGATATTGATGACGGCCGAGCCTCCGGGGCCTGCTGCCTGGACTTGAAATGGGTTTGCGTTGGGAGCAATATCGAAGGTCACATCGAACGTGCCCGCAGCCAGAAACGCCGAGTAGGTGACAGGTCCAGAGGTACTCATTCCGCCGAATTGAGCGGCCGCGGCGCCCGACGCGGGATAGAGCCCATCAATGGACGCGACGATGTTCGTCGCATTGGCCGCGCCGGGAATGCTGATGCTGGTGAACTCCATACTTACTGAGTCATAGCTTCCGTCAATGAAGTATGCGAGGTCCATGCCCGGAATCGTGATTTGACTGGACAAAGGATGCGGCGCGATCCAGATGAGGCCGCCTCCCGAAGGAGTGGCCGGGACGGACGAAACAACATAGCTCGGGACCGTGAACGTTCCTTTGCCGGCATCCTCGACGCAAGCAAATTGGGATTGGGAAGCATGATCGGATCCTCCGCCGATCAGGACGTAATTGCCCGCGATTCCTCCCGTCCAGGTGACCGTCAACGGTTGAGTGCGGTTCACCGTCGTGAGCGCCGCCTTGTTCGAAATGGAGACGTGGCCGGCGACGTTGACAGTCGCGCTGAATGCGCCCGCATCCCGTCCGCCGGATCCGCTTATGGTCCAGGACCCCATTGGAATTGTCGGGCTCGTCCCGGATGTTCCGAAGGAGGATTGATATTGTCCACTGCCAGTCTTGTTTAGAGTAAGAGCGCCGGCGGCGCTGGTCAACGCAAGAGAAGGACCGGCATCAAGGCCTGTGCTGACCGAACCCAGCCCAAACGGAAAGCTTTTGGGGAGGATCTCGCATTCTCCGGCTGGAGGGAATTGGGCGCCGACGACATTTCCGAGGACGCTTTCGCCGCTGAAGCTTCCGAATTCGGCCAGGGCGGTGTCCTGGCTTTGGCTGAGTTGAGCGACGAGTTTTGCCTTTGTCTTTGAGTCGAGGGACTTCCATTGGGTGGAATACGGAGACATGGCGTGGCGGATGGCGGCCGAACTCCGAGTTCGATAAGCCCGCAATAATCTCGCAGCGTCAGCCTCTGTAACGCGGGTGTGTAGCGCCGCGGAAAGACGTGCGGCAACCGCTTGCGACTCGGGGCTCGCTCCCAGAATCCGGGCTTGTCCGATGGCGACCACCGCCAGTTTAACCGGTTGTCCGGCGGCGCCTTTGGTCAGGATTTAAGTAGGCAGAGTGGGGCCGCTGTCGCTGCATGGGCCGCCCGAGTCACTCACCGGCATCGTGATCGTATTGCTCAAACTGACGCCGCGCATCACAACGACGGGAATGTTGCATCCATTGGGAACCGCCGGGACGGTGAAGGCGATCTGATCAACGGCGGCGCAACAGCCGGAGCGCCCAGCATAAATGATCTGCGCCGGTTGGCCTCCAACCAGAACCTGCACGTTGGGAAAGTTCGGGAAGGTCGGAGGAAGCATGTTATCGGCCGTGCCGATTGACCCGAGACCGGTTCCCCACGCGTAGACGAGTTCGCCAGGTTTTGCCGAAACATTGAGGGTCTTGAGAGTTCCATCGAGCGCGGTGAAAATTCCCACTCCCAGACCTGTGCTGGTGATGGTGTAGATGCCCGGGGAATTCGCTACGACAGTAGCCCTTGTCGTTGAAGCGTATGGGTCTGTCCGGCCGTTGTAAGCGACGGAAACGTTCACCGCGCCGACGGGTGTATTTGAAGGAAGGATCGCGGCTACCTGCCCAGCAGAAGTGTAAAGCATAGGGCAGTTGAGCGTGACCGATCCGGTTGCGACCGTGACAGACGTTCCGGCCAGGTTATTGGTCAGGGGGAATTGACTGACTTGAACAAGGTTGGCGGGTCCGAGATTTTCACCAAAGACGACGATCAGGGAGCCCTGAGCCACAGTCGTGCTGTAATCTGCCGAGTTGTTGACGGAAAAGACGAGGGGCGGAGGTCCCGACTGGGCTTGGGCATGGAGCGCCAGCGCGAGTAACGCAACTGTGATCGTGAGTGAAAGTTTCCCCATAAGTCAGGAAGATTGTAATCGAGGAACCGAGATTTGTTACAACTAAATTTTGGTCCCGCTGCAGTTACTTGTCGTGCAGGAGCTTATCGACGGCCTTCGCGAGTTGCTCGAATTCCGTCTGTGCGGCCACGCCTTGCCGCGTTCTGGACACCAGAACTTTTGGGGGCATATTCGCCGGGCCATCGCTTTCAGCCAGCGCCGGCCGCTCGTTCCGATCGGCTCCAGTCCGTGCGGAGCGCTGGCGAACAAGTGGCTGCGCGGAATCCATCAATGAAGTGAACGCCAGGTTTTCAATCGCCGGGCAGACCCAAATGCGCACGGCCGCAAAGTGTTTTACCTGCCTGGTTGGACTGACCCGAAACGGCCTTCGGCCAGATTACTCCTTTGAAGTCGCGTTCACTTTAGTCCGTCCGGTCGATGCGGATCCGATCTACGGCGTCACTGATTTCAGCTTCACTCCGAGGTAGCGCTCATTGTCTGCAGTAATATGTGGCCGAGGAGGAATTGACTCTGTTCACGTTCGCCGGCCGTCATCATTGCGAAGCAAATCTTGACCGTGAGGACCTGACCAGGAGCCTCAGATCTTTGGATGAGTTTTTGTGGGACAGGGAGTGGAAACGAGCCCTCCGGGTTCGTTTTTTGCCCGTGTTCGCGGCAGTGAGGGGGCCTGTTTCGGCCGTGCTCTGCCTGCAGTCCTCTTCAGGCGGCCGCCGAGCGATGCCGGAGCGCACTTGACTTGCCCCCAGGAGACTGCGAACCTGAGTGCATGTTCTTCCGGAGGTCACTGATGCTTGTTGCACTAGTCGGCCTCCTCCTGAACGCGCTGGATTGTAATGGCGCGTGGCTGGCGAGCGCACAGGCCCGCAAGTGTTGCGCGTCGGGACGTTGTTCCGGCACTAATCTCGACTCCTGCTGCAAGAATTCGCCCGGCGGCGCAAGTCAAACGATAGAACTCCAGCCGACGGTGTCGCCCGTCCCACCTGTCCTCAGCGTCGTTCCTTTCAATCTGATACCGGCCGATTTGTTCGCCAGCCTGCGAACGGAGCGCATGATGGCTGGTTCAGAAGATCATCCGCCTCCGCGGGATTTGCCAGGCGACCGTTTACCCCTCCGGATCTAAACACCCATCGACAGGTGCGCGTCCGCGCGCCCATTTTTTCTGCCGCTCATTGAAAAGAGCCGCGTAGCTCGTGGCTCGCACATCTTCGTGGCAAAGGGGAGTACATGGGAGTTTTATGGTCCATAGAATAGCTGTCATATCTATACTGCTGGCCGCGACATCTCAAGCGTGGTCCGGCGATGTTTCAGCAGTTCAGAACTCGTCTTCGATCCGCTGGACAAGCCTGGCGGAGTTGGATCGGGCTCTGAAGAAACCGGTACAGGGAAGTCTGTCGCTGGACGACGCAGGAATCGAATTCAAATCGGAGAAGTTTTCACAGCGCTGGGAGTATGGCGAAATAAAGACCTTCGACCTCTCCGGTTCGCAGGAACTCGTTATTACCGATTACGAGAACCGCCACTGGCACGAACCGGGCGAAAGGCGCTTCAGATTCACACTGAGCCAGCAGATGCCTGCAGCCGTCGCTGCCGCGTTGACTGCACGCGTCCAAAGGCCCGTCATTAACGGTGATCCCGATCCGAAAGCGGCGGTCATCGCGGCGATTCCCGCCCATCGTCGAGAACGTTTCGGCGGGAGCAACGGCACGTTGCGGATTCGGGAGGGTGGTATCGATTATGTCGTCTCGGATGGCCGCGAAAGTCGAAGCTGGCGCTGGAGCGATATTCAGACCCTCGCGAATCCCGATCCCTGGGAATTTCGCGTGATGGCTTACCGCGAGATTGTGGAATTCGATTTAAAGCAGCCGCTCTCGCACGATCTGTTCGACAAGGTCTGGGATATTTTCTATGCCCATGACTTGAATGTCGCTGTATCCGCGGATGGCCGGCACGAGGGTCACAACCAATGACGCACATTCGAATGATCCGCATTCGACGGCTTCTTCCTGTGCTTTTGAATAATACGCGCAAGTTATGGCCGCCGGAGCGCGGCTGGACGGGCGGGTTCCTCCACTTATTGGCGCCGCGTCCGGCGACCCTTGCGCTTCTTGCGGGACTGGCTACTTTACAGAGCGCGGGCGCGACATCTCTCGCGGACTTGCTCGATGAAGCCGGCCGAAACAATCCTGATATCGGCGCGTCGCTACGCGCGTGGCAGGCCGCCGCTCAGGTTCCGACGCAGGTTGCAACGCTGCCCGATCCACAAGTTACGCTTCAGCAGGTGGCTGTAGGAAACCCGCTTCCCTTCGCCGGTTACAGCAGCAGCGATTTCGCATATATAGGCTTCGGCATATCCCAGGACATTCCGTATCCGGGCAAACTGAGCCTGAAGGCAGAAGCCGCGCAGCGTGAAGCCGCCATGACCAGAGAGAAATTCGAGGCGGCGAAGCGCACCGTCTCTGAGCAGGTGAAGGCTACCTATTTCCAGCTCTCATACATCCAGAAAACACTTGGCGTTCTCGAACGCGATCAGACGCTGCTCGATCAGATCGAGAAGATCGCGGAAGCGCGCTATCGCGTGGGGCAAGGCAACCAGCAGGATGTGCTGAGAGCGCAGTTACAGAAGACAAAGATCCTGAACGAACTGGCGCATCACCACCAGCTGATGGGCAGCCAGCAAGCGCTGATGAGCAAGCTCCTGAACCGGCCCCCCGACGCCGCGGATATCGTAACCGAGGACCTGACGGAAACTGCTCTGCGCGAAACATCCGATGACCTGCTTGCCCGAGTCCGTACGCAAAACCCGGATGTAACCGGCGGGCAGGAGATGGTCCGCAAGCAAAGCCTTGAGGTGGAACTGGCGCGTAAGGACCGGTACCCGGATTTCAACGTTCAGTATCAGTGGCAACACACGGCCGACCAGTTCCGCGATTACTACATGCTCACGTTCAGCGCGCGATTACCGATTTATCGCAAACGCAAACTCGATCCGGAAATGACCCAAGCGGTGGAGGAACTCAACCAGTCACGCCGGGAGTATGAAAGCCATGTCCAACAGGCGTATTTCGAGGTGCGGGATCAATACATCTCCGCCGAAGCCGCTTCGGAGATGCTCAAGATCTATCGGGAAGGACTGATTCCCCAGGCGATGGCGACATTCCGGGCGGGCCTCGCAGCCTATCAGACAGGTAATCAGGGTTTCGAGTCCCTGCTCTCTTCGTTTCTCGATGTGCTCAACTTCGACGAAGAGTATTGGAAGACGCTGGCGGATCACGAAACGGCTATCGCCAGGATCGAACAACTGACGGGCGTGACGATCCGTTAAGGAGGCCGTATGCGCCGATATCAAATTGCATTCTTCATAGCTCTGACGACCGCGATACTTCTCGGCGGCCTGGCTGCTTATCTCTTCTATCAGGCACGGTATCAGACAAGGTATCAGCCGAAACAAACGACTGTTGGCGCCAGCACCAACGGCAAAGCCGCCGTCGAATTTCCTCCATTCGGCGGGGGGCAAGCAGCTCAGCCTGCGACGTTGGACGAACCGAAGCTTCTTCCGGTGCAACTGACGCCACAGCGGATGCAAAGCATTGGGGTGAAAACCGGCGTTGTCGCCTTTAAGGGACTCAATCAGGACATACGCACGACGGGCAATATCGAGGTGGATGAAACCCGGGTCGCCTGGGTTCAGGTGAGGTTTTCGGGATGGATTCAACGGGTTTTCGTCGACGCCCTGTACAAGCCCGTTGAGAAGGGCCAGCCGCTCTTCACCATTTACAGTCCTGAGATTGCGGCCACCGAGCAGGAATACCTGTTAGCTCGCGAGAACCGCGACGTGCTCGGACGCAGCACGGTGCCGGGGGTGGCCTCCGGCTCGGATTCATTGCTTGAAGCGGCAGCCGAACGTCTGAAGCAGTGGCAGATTCCAAGGCGCGACATCGCGGCGCTCGAGGCAGGGGGAAAAGTACCGAAAGAGATTGAGGTCGATTCCCCATTCAGCGGAGTGATTACCGAAAGGAATGCCTTCGCAACCGCATGGGTGCAGCCTGGGACGAAGCTCTATACGATTTCCGATCTCTCCACGGTCTGGGTTTATGCTGACGTGTTCCAAAATGACATCGGGAGAATTAAAATCGGCGATCACGCCACCGTGACAACGGATGCGTGGCCCGGGCGCGCGTTTCCGGGGCGTGTCAGCTTCATTCAGCCCCAGGTCGACGAGACGACGCGCACCCTCAGGGTGCGCGTCGAAGTCCCCAATCCCAAAAGTCCAGGCGGGGAGCGGCAGCTTTCGCTCGGTATGTTCGTCAACGTTAACCTCAACTCACCGCTCGGACGGCGGCTGACCATTCCGGCGTCCGGAGTCTTTCAATCGGGAACTCGGCAGGTTGCATTCGTGGATCGTGGCGGCGGTTATTTTGAGCCGCGCGAGATCGAGACCGGAGAACGCGCCGGGGACGATCTGGTTGTTCTGAAGGGACTTGAGGCCGGCGAGCAGATTGTGACCTCGGCGAATTTCCTGATCGATTCCGAAAGTCAGCTTCAGGCCGCTATGGGTTCCTTCGCTCCGCCACCCCCGGGCGCGGGCGCCGCCGCGGCCATGAACGCCGCACCCACCAACAATTCCGGTGGACAGATCACGATTGATTATTCCTCCACGCCCTCACCGCCGCGTCCGGGCAGCGACGTGTTCCGGGTAAGACTGACCGGATCGAACGGTTCACCAGTGACTGGCGCTCAGGTGACCGTGACTTACTTCATGGCCGCGATGCCCGTGATGGGAATGGCGGCAATGCGCACCGTTGCCAGTCTGAGCGAGAAAGGCGCCGGGATCTATGAGGGGCCCGGCGAGGTGCAAATGAATGGCACGTGGCAAGTCACTGTACTGGCAACCAAAGGCGGACAGACCATCGCGCAAAAGCAGTTCGATGTTTCCGCGGGGGGCAAGTGATCGGCCGCTGGATCGATTGGTGCGCACGCAATCGTTTCCTGGTGTTAATGGCAACCCTGGGGCTGATGCTCGCAGGAATTTGGGCTATTGGCCGCATTCCGCTCGATGCCCTTCCGGACATCTCAGATGTCCAGGTGATTGTCCACACGCCATGGAACGGCCAGCCGCCGAACATCATTGAGGATCAGGTCACTTACCCGATTGTTACCTCGCTGCTCGCCGCGCCGCAGGTGAAGGGTGTGCGAGCTCAGACCATGTTCGGCGATTCGTATGTGTTCATCGTGTTCGAAGATGGCACGGACCTCTATTGGGCGCGATCGCGAGTGCTTGAGTATTTGCAGCAGATCGAAGGGAGGTTGCCTGCCGGAGTGCATCCGACCATCGGTCCCGATGCAACGGGCGCGGGATGGGTCTACGAATACGCCATTGTGGATCACAACCATCGCTACAGCCTGGCGGATCTTCGCAGCCTGCAGGACTGGTTCCTTCGCTATCAGCTGGAGTCTGTGCCGGGGGTGGCAGAGGTTGCGACGATTGGTGGTTTCATTCGCCAGTACCAGGTACGGCTGGACCCCAACAAGCTGCGCGCTTACAACATTCCACTCTCGATGGTGATCGATCGGGTTCGGGACAGCACAAACGAAGTGGGCGGCCGCCTGATCGAGCTGGGCGGCGCGGAGTACATGATCCGAGGCATTGGCTATCTCAAGTCGCTCGGCGATCTGGAAACAGTGCCGGTAGGAAACAAGAGTGGCACGCCGGTACTTGTGCGGGATCTCGGGAGCGTGGCTTTCGGGCCGGATATCCGGCAGGGAGCGGCGGAGTGGAACGGCACGGGCGAAACTGTCGCCGGTGTTGTGGTGATGCGGTATGGACTCAACGCGCTCAACGTTATCTCCGGCGTGAAGCAGAAGTTGCGGGACATTTCGGGGTCGCTCCCGGCGGGGGTCGAAATCGTCACAGGCTATGATCGCTCCGGACTTATCCGCGACTCGATCGCCACCCTTCAACGCGACCTTGTCGAAGAAGCGATTATCGTCAGCTTCGTCATTATCGTCTTCCTGTTTCATTTCCGCTCGGCGTTCATTCCGATCCTGACTTTGCCTATCGCCGTGATTGGCGCATTCCTTCCCATGTACTACCTCAAGGTCAGCTCAAACATCATGTCGCTGGGGGGAATCGCGCTGGCGATCGGTGTTCTGGTGGATGCGGCAATCGTCATGGTGGAGAACGGTTACAGGCACCTGTCTGAAGCTCAGCTGGCTGAAAGCGGAGACGCCATGACGCCGCGCGAACGCACGCGCATTCTGCTAACCGCCGCCAGGCAGGTGGCGCCGGCCATTTTCTTCTCCCTGATCATCATCGTCGTTTCGTTTCTGCCTGTATTTCTTCTGGAAGCACAGGAGGGGCGAATGTTTCGCCCGCTGGCGTGGACCAAGACTCTATCCGTCGGCTTCTCCTCGATCCTGGCGATCACTCTCGTGCCGGTGTTGATGACGATCTTCATTCGTGGAAAACTTCGTCCGGAATCAAGCAACCCGATTTCGCGCGTCACGCAAACGATTTATCTGCCCGTGCTGAAACTCTGTCTGCAGTTTCCAAAGACCACTTTGCTGCTGAATATCGTTTTTCTACTGGTTACGCTCCCGCTGGCGACGAAGCTCGGCAGCCAGTTCATGCCACCCCTGTTTGAAGGGTCATCGCTCTACATGCCCACGGCGCTGCCTGGAATTTCAATCGGACAGGCATCGCAACTGATGCAGGCGCAAGACCGCATTATTCGATCGTTTCCCGAAGTGGAAAGCGTGTTTGGTTCCATCGGACGATCGGACAGCGCGACCGACAACGCGCCACTCGATATGTACGACACGACCGTGATGCTTAAGCCGCGCGATCAATGGCCGGCCGGGATGACGCAGGAGAAACTCATTTCCGCAATGGACGAGAAGCTGCACTTCCCGGGACTCTCGAATACGTGGACGATGCCTATCGAGAATCGGCTCGACATGGAACTGACAGGAATCAAGACGCCTGTAGGGATCAAGATCCAGGGACCGAATCTGGAAGGTATTCAGCAACTTGGCGCGCAGATACAGCAGCTTCTGGGGGCGATGCCGGAAATGCGCTCGATCTTTGCCGAGCGCGTGGCGGAGGGTTTTTATGTCAATATCGAGGTGAACCGGATGGAAGCGTCCCGGTATGGCCTCACCGTGGGAGACGTGCAGCGCGTGATCACCTCTGGAATCGGAGGCGACAACGTTGCAGAGAACGTGGAGGGCAGGGAGCGGTACCCTATCTCGATCCGCTATGCCGCCGACTTTCGAGATAATCTGGAAAAGCTGCGGCAGGTTCTGGTAGCCACTCCCTCGAACGGGCAGGTCCCGCTCGGAGACGTCGCGAAGATTTCGTTTTCGCGAGGACCCTCGATGATCCGAGATGAGGACGCGGCGTTGACGGGCTACGTCTATATCGACCTCAACACCAAAGATTATGGGGGCTTCGTAGAGCGGGCCGACAAACTTCTTCGGGAAAAACTGGCGCTTCCCGCCGGTTACAGCTTCAAATGGTCGGGCGAATATGAGTTCGAGATGCGGGCCAGTGAGCGGCTGAAGATCATTCTGCCGGTGGTTTTTTTCGTGATTTTCCTTTTGCTCTATATGGTTTTCCATTCGGTGGCGGAAGCAGCCGTGCTGATTTTTCCGACGATTTACGCGATGTCGGGGGGGCTGTTATTGCAGTGGTGGCTTGGATATAACTTCAGCGTGGCGGTTTGGGTCGGTTATATCGCGCTCTTCGGAATCGCGGTAGAGACCGGCGTGGTGATGGTGGTTTATCTGCATGATGCGCTCGATCGCAAGCTTCTGGCGGGACCGGTTACGGCCGCAGATATCCACGAGGCTGCGATCGAGGGCGCGGTTCACCGGTTGCGGCCGAAACTCATGACTGTATGCGCGGTGCTCGCCAGCCTTGTGCCGATCCTGCGTGAATCGGGAGTGGGCTCGGATGTCATGAAACCGATTGCGGCGCCGATTGTGGGGGGTATGATCACCTCCACCATTCACGTATTGATCCTGGTGCCGGTGTTTTTTGTGCTGATGAAGAGCCGTTCATTACGCCATGGCACTCTGCGAAGGTCTGAGACAGATGAATAGAGGCGGTGAATCATGCAGCTGCAGTTGCTGTAATCGACGTTCACCCATCGTCCGGTTCGCGCATCGATCGGCTCCCGGGGTTTCCGGATCTTTCAGGGAAAACGAGTGGAATTTGAAAGCAAGAAGCGGAGTGTCGATACTGCGATTCGTTGTTAGATTCGTACCTGTAGAGACGAATTGAAAGGCACGAATATGAGTACTTCACTGAAAAACAACCGGCCTGCAGCGATTACGAAAAATGATCCCCGTTGGGCATCCCTTGTGGCCCGCGATCCTCAGCCGTGTTTGCCGTTTTACTATGCCGTCAAGACTACCGGCGTGTACTGCCGTCCCTCCTGCGCGGCGCGTCTTCCAAAGCCTGAACATGTACAGTTTTATGCCACCTGCGAAGAGGCGGAACACGCGGGGTTCCGTCCCTGCAAACGGTGCAAGCCCGGTCAGGTATCGGCAATGGAACAGCACTCCGAAAAGATTGCTTCCGCCTGCCGCCTGATCGAAAACTCGGAAACGGCGCCCAGCCTCGAACTGCTGGCGCGGCATGCCGGACTGAGCATCTATCATTTTCACCGCCTGTTCAAGGCGGCAACAGGGCTTACGCCCAAAGAATACGCAGCCGCGCATCGCAGCAATCTCGTGCGGAAGACGCTTCACAAGAGCGAGACGGTGACGGATGCGATCTACGACGCGGGCTACAACTCAAACAGCCGCTTTTATGAAATCGCGGATCAGATATTGGGCATGACGCCTTCAAACTATCGCGCCGGCGGGGCCCAAACGGAGATCCGTTTCGCTGTGGGCGAATGTTCTCTGGGTTCGATCCTGGTGGCTCAAAGCAATCGCGGTATCTGTGCGATTCTTCTCGGGGACGACCCGGACGCGCTTGCCCGAGAGCTGCAGGACCAGTTCCCGCAGGCCAATCTGATCGGAGGAAACGCCGGTTTCGAACGGCTCGTCGCTAAAGTGGTCGGACTTGTCGAAGCGCCGGCACTCGGATTCGATCTTCCCCTCGATGTCCGCGGAACCGCCTTCCAGCAACGCGTCTGGCAGTCGCTGCGAAAAATCCCTGCGGGTTCGACGGCAAGCTATACAGATATCGCGAAATTTATCGGCTCTCCGAAGTCGGTCCGCGCCGTCGCTCAGGCTTGCGGCGCGAACACGCTGGCCGTCGCAATTCCGTGCCATCGCGTGGTGCGCAACGACGGCGCATTGTCGGGCTACCGCTGGGGCGTTGAGCGAAAACGCGCGCTTCTCGAAAAGGAGGCACGCGCATGATTCTGACCGGGAAGAGTAGCAGCGTGCTGAAAAGCGCCCTTTCGTCAACGCTTGCTGACGCGCGGGGCTCGGCAAGCCATTCGAAATCAACACACGCTGTTCCGAGCGACGGACCCGGCAGCACCGGGTCAAACAGCCAAGCAACTCGAGAGTTGCCTGGAAGCCGCGATCGAGAGGGGGCGGTAAGCAGCCCTTTGCAGCACTCGGTTGGTGAATTGCGGGCCGATGTAAAACCGGCTGCCCGCATGGAGGCGGTCGACTGGCGGAGAATTGGAGAAGAACTGGACCAGCAGGGCAACGCTGTGATGGAACAGCTTCTTTCTCAGGAGGAGTGCCGGACCATCGCGGATCTTTACCCGAATGATGAGATCTTTCGAAGCCGAGTCGTTATGGGTCGGCACGCTTTCGGGCGAGGCGAGTACAAGTATTTCCGTTATCCGCTGCCCGATCTCCCGGGTGAACTTCGGGCGGCGGCCTACACTCATCTGGTTCCGATCGCCAACCGCTGGAATGAAGCGATGGGAATCGATGTACGCTATCCGGAGGAGCACGCCGCGTTTATCGAACGTTGCCACAGTGCCGGCCAGTCGCGGCCGACGCCGCTTCTCCTGCAATATGGAGCCGGCGACTACAACTGCCTCCATCAGGACCTCTACGGCGAGCATGTCTTCCCGCTTCAGCTGGCTATTTTACTATCCGATCCCGGCGCGGACTTCACTGGAGGAGAGTTCGTGATGACGGAGCAGCGCCCACGTATGCAGACCCGTCCGATGGTGGTGCCGCTGCGCCAGGGAGACGGCGTTGTTTTCGCAGTTCACAACCGGCCCGTGCAGGGCGCCCGCGGGATGTATCGCGTGAACCTGCGGCACGGCGTCAGCCGCATCCGGTCGGGGCAGCGTCATACGGTGGGTATCATTTTCCACGATGCGGCATAAGGCGGGGTGCGTGACGATGAACCTCTTCGAAAGTCCTTCCGATATCGAACTGAGTGACGAACCGCTCGGAGCTGGCGCAATAGTTTTGCGCGAATTTGCCATGAGCGGGGAAGCGAAAATTCTGGCCGATATCGATGAGGTGGTTTCCCGGGCGCCATTCCGCCACATGATCACGCCCGGTGGTTTTCGCATGTCGGTTGCCATGACGAACTGCGGCGCTCTCGGGTGGGTGTCGGACAGAACCGGCTATCGCTACGATCCTATGGACCCTGAGAGCGGCATGCCCTGGCCGTCTATGCCTGAGTCCTTCGCCACTCTTGCCGCTAATGCCGCGGCGAAGGCCGGCTTCAAAGAATTCATGCCTGATGCCTGTCTGATCAATCGGTACCATCCGGGCGCAAAGCTGACGCTGCACCAGGACAAGGATGAGCGGGATTTCGAGCAACCTATCGTCTCTGTGTCGCTGGGACTCCCCGCCACCTTCCTGTTTGGCGGCCTTAAGAGGGCGGACACGGCCATTCGCGTAAACCTGACACATGGCGACGTAGTTGTCTGGGGCGGACCCGCGCGGCTGCGATATCACGGCGTGCTGCCGCTGAAGGAGGGCGATCACGCCGTGATAGGTGGTTATCGCGTTAACCTGACATTCCGAAAGGCAGGGTGAGCGGGAAACGTCACCACAGACCTTCCGCCACATAGGCGCGCGACCAAAGTGTGACATGAAGAAGCACAGCCCTGGTCCAGGCGTCTTCGAGTCTTTTGAGTTCAGCTTCATCCTGAATGGCGTCGGCGAAGAACCCGCGGACCGGAAGAACCACGGGAATAAAGCTGAGGAGATATCGGAACGGGACGAGGGACGGTGTCTGGCCTGCATCCGTCGCGTTCTTCTTCGCCGGCGTGTGACGAAGTCCGATCTCGTGTCTGATAGTCAAGCCAGTCCCGATCATGAGGGCGCAGCGCCACATCGATGATCCACTGCACAAAACGGCGCTTGACGCTTGCTTTGTAGTCGTCATCCGGTGCGCCATCCGGCCTGGCAAACCATTGGGAGAGATGTGGTTGCGAACCGATCACGGCACGCCACGAGTCGACCATTGATTCCGCCTTTATCCGGAACAGGTCGGCGTGACGCGCCAGCACACCGGCGTCAGCAGCGGTCCACCCGGCAGACTGTTCGAGCCGGGACATATCGCTTTCCGATACCGGCGATATGGAACTCTTCGGAGTGCCATAGTCATAGCCCGGGATCGACGAAGGCGCGGTGAAACCCAGCCGGCTCATTTCGTGGTCGCTCCCGGCTCGACCCGCTGAATAATGGCGCGATATATGGAATGGATCGCACCGGACGCCTCGATCTTGCGAGCATTTTCCTGATGCCCGGGGTGAGCGGCCAGCTTGGCGCGATACGCCTCATATTCGGCCATGGTGCCGACATCGATGGTGGCGAATGCTTCGCTGGTGGCGCCGGCGAACTCGGTCGGAGCGTAATATCCGGTGATGCGGCCGCCGCTCTCCGTGATGGGCGCGAACTCCGCCTGGGCATAAGCGCGCCAGTCGGAAAGCTTATCAGGATCGATGGTGTATCGCAGGAATAATGTGTACATAACAGCCTTCTCAAGACCATTAGACGCGCAGCGCCGGTGAAAATACTTCGGCGGAGGCCGAAGTGTTGGAGAAAAGGAATCCGCATACTGTCCTCATGAGTGATGAACTCGCAAACACAGCGAAACTGCTGGCGGAGCCGGCCCGGGCGGCCATGCTGCTCAAGTTGATGGGCGGCCGCGCAGTGCCCGCGGGAGAACTGGCTCGGGCGGCCTTTGTCAGCCCGCAAACTGCAAGCGAACATCTTATGCGGTTGACCGAAGCCGGTTTCATCACGGCGCATCGGCAAGGGCGCCACCGGTATTACGAGCTCGCCAGTGAGGAAGCCGCCTGGGCCGTGGAATCGCTGCTGGTCTTGTCCTCTACGCGGCAAGATGGACGTTGCACGAGGGCGGTTGGGCCATCCCCTGGAAGCCTTGAGCATGCGCGCACCTGTTATTCGCATCTCGCCGGATGGCTGGGGGTAGCGATCACGGATGCGCTGCAGCGCGACGGCTACCTGGATCCGGTTATCGGACGAGCGTTCGCCGTTACCGAGCGCGGAAGAGAGTGGTTCGAACAACGAGACATCGCCGTGCCGCGCTCACCACGAGCTGCAGACCCGAAGGTGGCGCGTCAGTGTCCAGACTGGACGGAGCGTCGGCCTCATCTTGCTGGTACCCTGGGCGTGTCCCTGTACAGGCGGTTCTCGGAACTGGGCTGGATCGTACCAGCTCGAAAGTCACGCACGGTTCGAGTCACGCTGGAAGGCAGACAGGCATTTTTAAAGCATCTGCACCTTGTGGTTGGCTGAGAGAGCCATCTTGGCCGCGCAGTCGGGCGCATTTGCCGACAACTGTCGAGGACGGCCCAATTCGTCAGCTATTGGTGTGGCTATTCCGAGTTCGACAGCGAGCCTCAGATGGCCCCCATGAACGCGGACAGGGTCCGCTCAATCGGTTTGATGTTCGATTTATCGGCGAGCGATCCGTAGATATCGCCGCCCAGATCCGCCGGCATCTTCGAGCCCGTCTCACGGATAATCAGCACGTTCCGTTTTCCCTTTAACCCGATAAAATATCCAGCTTCGAAGACCACGTTGTCACGCGGAGCGGCCGTTTCGCGCTGGCCCTGTTCGACCAGATCGTCGTCCTTTGTAAACAGAAAAATTCCGCCGATGGAACGCGCCGCGGCCTCTTCGATCTGGTCCAGAATGGTGCGGCCCGGAATGAAATCCGTCTGCCAGTCCAGCACCCTGGCACCCAGGCTGAGCAGGTAGCGCTTAATGGCGTCCGCTGTTGTCGCCGAAGTGCTGCAGTAGCCCAAAAACACATCTCGCCGCTCATCGAGCAGGTTCTTCCAGTATCCGAACGGGACACGGAATTCCTCTGTATGAAGCCAACCAAGATCCTCGTTCTTATCGAATTCCCCGACGTACCCCCCGAAGCTCATGTCGAAGACTACGCGGCGGCGGACATCGCGCTGCACCAGCACCAGCGTTGGCAGGCCCAGCGTTCGCGCCATCGCGCCTTCGTAATGGTTAAATTCGGTGGGCAGCAGCACGGGCTGTCCTTGCGCGTCCTGAAAAGTCCAGCGGGGCATTCCCAATACGGCAGCGCCGACGCATCGGCGAGCAATTTCGTCCGCGTCTCGCGGATTCCAGGATCTTGGCGACGCCAGCCCTGGCTTGCCTTTCGGATCGGTGAATATTTCCGGGGTATAGCCGAGTTTCTCGATCTCCTCTACAATTCCCCACTTCAACTGATTAATATTGGGCGTGAGCCACGGATCGGCCGGCAGGCTCACGTAGATACGGCGTGTGATCGGCATGAGCACCCATTGCGTGGCAATAGAGTCAGTATAAGACGGAACTGCGGCCTTTTGGGCGGAGAGCCCGATCACTTACGACAAGGATCCGGCGCGCGACTGAATGCTCTCGCGTTGTGCGATAAGGGGGCCTTCAAGGGGCAAGCGAAGCCGTATAGGCGGCGATCGAGATCATATCGTCTTCGGAAAGCTTCTCCACCACGCGCTTCATCTGGGCGGCCGCGCTGCTCTTGTTAGCGCCGACCTGGATGTCGTAAAGCTGGCGCACCACATAGATGGGATGGATGCCGGCCAGACGAGGCACGTCACCCAGGCCTTTCAGTCCTTCGCCGTGGCAGGTATCACAGGGAATCGTTTTCCCGGCCCCGCCGCGCGTCACAAGTTCTTTGCCCTTTGCGATACTCCCCGGAGGGACATAGGCGATAAAGCCCGAATGAGGGTCGCGCAATTCAACGCGCGCGGGATCCTGCGGCAGCGTCATGATGCGATCACCCAGAGGTTCGGTCCCCCCGGCCGGCAATGGAAGGCGCATGCGGCCGCCGTTTACCCACGTTTTGGGAACGGTGGAAGCCTCCGTGACCTTGTACCAGACTGCCGGCTGCAGGGTCGCAAACCACTCCACAGCCTTTCGCATTTCCTCATCAGGCACACCCGCCGCAATGATGTTCATTCGCCCGGCGCGCGCGGATTGCGCGTAAGCCTCGGCGTCCTTTCGAAGGCCCTTTTTGAAGTCCTCCATCTGCCTGAGCATGTAGGGCACGGAGAGCCCGGCCAGATTGGCCGATTCCGGATGCCCCAGGCCGGACATCAAATGGCAGGAGCCACACGCCTGCGCCTGGACGCCGGATTCCACGAGACGCGGCAAAGGCGGATGCTCACCCGGAAACCAGTCGGGTGGTTTGAACGCATCGTCGATCTCTGCCTGCGTGTAAGTCTTCGTGCTGCCGGAAAGCGTCTTTGGACTGTTGTCAGCCCTGGCTGCCGGGTTCGGATCGGGAACCGGATACGCCCACGACAGCGGCTTGCCGGCAGGTTGCTGAGCCCACACAAAGGCGGTCAGAAGACTGAGCGCCGGGATGGATAGAGATAAAAAGGTTTTCACAGAAGCCCGCTGTGTATTGTGACACGACCAGGGACGATCAGCATCGGTCGGCCACCAGGGCGCCGCATATCATTCAGGCTCCTGATTCATTTCCTCATTGGTCCGATCCCATCGTCATCTTCCTTCCATCGGCGAAGAGGATTGTCCGGACCTTGCACCCGTCGGGTCGGTCTTTCGCGGGATAGCCCTCGATGGCAACCTGCTGGCCCGGCATCAAAGTGTCCCTGGTCCATCCATTTTTAATGAGACTGCCGGGCGCCGAACCTTCGCATTCGAAATCGTGGATCCCGGTCGGAGAATCCGCCGTTCGGAAGCCGACCCGCGTATGCGGATTCGTCCAGACAAACCGCGTGATGGTGCCGTGCCACGTCTTCAGTTCCGCCCGATACTCCGCTGCGGCCGAATGATGTGCCCGGACAATCCCGGCGCTGGAGGCGAGAGCCGCACCCAGAAGAATGCCGCGAAAGCGCATTTGAGTCGATTTTCTCAAACGGTCTGCTGTAGCCCTGGCGAGTAACACTGTTCGAGCGACACGGATCCGTAGTTGTCCGGAGTCTCGCGCTGTCAACTCTTCCGTGCGAGGAAGTCTGACTTACCGGAATATATCGTGTATCGCGGCGAATGACGCCCATTCGGGACTGGGCGTTGCCGGAAGAAAAGCAGGTTGGCAATAGACATTCAGAAGAGATCGATGGCTCGGTCCACGAGAACCATCGCTCGGAATCCACGGCCAGCCACCGGGCGCACTACTCTGGGCCGCAGCACCGTGGTCTGCAAACGGACCCATGTAGATCCCGAAAAGCGGCGAGCGTCAGATTCTCAATCTGAGCCGACTATGCCTGGAGAGCGAAAGGGACGGTAATGTCAAATCGTACTTCCCCGTGCGTGAATGACCTGCCCGGTCAAATGCCGGGCCGGCATCGCTGGCGAGGAACACTATCACGCGAGCGGCATCGTCCGGTTGATTGAATTTTGCTACTCCCGAACGGACGCTCCATTCGCGTCGCATTTGCTCGGTCATCCAACCGGTATCGGTTGCGCCGGGGTCAACTGCATTGACCGTAATGCCGAGAGGAGCCAACTCAGACGCAAGGCTGAGCGTAAAGGCTTCAATTGCGCCTTTGGTTGCGACGTAGGCCAGTTCGCCCGGCATCGGACCCCAATCCTGCCCGGAACTCATGCTGATGATACGACCACTCAGACGACCCAGCGCTTTAGCCCGTCTGGCGAACTCCACGGCCAACAGGAAAGTGGCACGCATGTTCACGGCGTAGTGCGCATCAAGCCTGGCGGCATCGAGCAGTTCAAACCCGTCATGCGTGGAGTGGGCGGCGTTGTTCACCAGGACGTCCGGCAAGCCAAGCCACTCCTGCGCGGCATCCAGGACCTGCGTCGCGCTATCCGGATGTGCCAGGTCGATTTCCAGGCGCCGCACCTGCACGCCTGAGTTCCGCAGCGCTTGTTCCAGAGCTGTCGGGCCGTTCTCATCAACTCCGTGCGGCTGTTCTCGATCATAGGCCTGCCACGTGGTGAATAGAATGTGTGCTCCTTGCATCGCCAGCGCACGGCAAGTTGCCGCACCAATCCCGTTAGCCACGGCTTGCACCGGTGATGAGTGCGAACTTTCCTTTAAGATCGGGATAAATTGCAGATTGCACGAATAGCCCTGCCAGGAGAGCCTGACACTCCCAGCGATTTGCCCAAGCGATTGCCTGTTGCCTCTGCCTCTGCTCGGGCTGTGTTTACTGAACGTTCGGATTGAACAGAATAACCACTTCTGTTCGAAATCCAGAACTCTCGACGACAGAGATCATCCCGTCGGCGGGGCAAAGGCGGCCCGCCGGTTTGCGGTGTTCCGGGGCTTAGGCCAAAAGAGAACTACCGCAAAATGGTGAACGACCGGAAACACAAACACCGGGGAACACTGACGCGGCGGCCGATCCTGACCCGAATCACCTACGGCCGCAACGTCCTTCCAGACTTAATCGCGTTTCTCCGCTTTCCACATCCACTTATGGCCGGCGCTGCAAACGTCCCACCACCCAGCCATACTTCTGCCGCTCGTTGTCAGTGTGAGTGAAAACGAACCGGTCTGTTTGCCGGAGGCGCAGGTGCTGCCGGTGGCGGTCGTGTTTTCGATTTCTCCGGTGGCGGTCGAGATGTCGCCTTTGTCGTAAACGCCCCTGAGCCGCCCGACTTCATAGTCGCCCTGAATTCCGGAGGGGTCGGACTGGATCGTCATGGTTTTGGCGTACCATTGCCCGTCATATTCGTACTGTAGATTCCAGGTGCCCTGCCAGGAGCGAAAGGATAACTGGTCAGCCGTTTCGGTGAAGGCGGCTGTGGCCGGGGCCGGGTTCGACGATGTCGGGGGCGCTTCGGCGGACCTGGATGTGAAATAGAAGGCCAGCCCGATAGCAAGGATGAAAAGACCCAGGGGAAGAGTCCAGCGCTTTTGCTCCGGGGAAACTTCGATGATGCCGCCGATTTTAGTGACGACGCCGAGAAGAAGGAAAAGCAGCCCCGCCAGGATCAGGATGGTAGAGACTGGCGTTTTCTGGATTGCATTAAGAACGGCGTCCAATTGTTTCTCCGATGATTCAGGTTGCGGCCGGGAGCCGTCCGTCATTAGAGTGATTTTTGCCAGGGGAATGTTACAAGGCGTTCGCTGGTTTCGTCTCCGTATCCCGCGGTTGCCGAGGTCCGCCTGAGTGACCGCGGTTGGCCGCCGCACGGGGGGCTCTCTCGGCCATTCCAAACTGTTGCTTCAGGCAATCTGCTCGGCTGCATGGGGAAGACATCCAGACCCGGGTGGCCGGTCTTCATGGCCTCAATCGTCTTGCGGTCTGGCGTACTGATCCCTCGTTTCTACAGGCGGTATTCACGAATTCCCGTCGGCGCCCGCGGGGGATTCCGACACAGTCCTAAGCTAACCAGTCGCAGTAGCTATGCTGGCAACGGCAGGCAAATGCGTGTTGACCGTAACGACACGTCCTCCGGGGCGTCCGGGAGCATTAGTGATCGAGTGGGTTGCCTGGTGCAACCTTCCTCATCGGACGAACTGTCCAGGGGAGATCTTTCAGATGCCTCGATTAACCGCCGGCAAGTGCGGCGATGATCGTCAGTTCGTCGCCAGACCTAAAGGTAATCGTTCCAGGATCATCCTGAACGACAGCCTCATTGACGATCAAGGCAAAGCCCGGGGCGATTTCGTCTCTGTCTGTCAATACGCGCTGTGCAATTCCGGGACAACGATCTCGCAATTGACCGGCAAACTCTCTCCAATTTCCAGGATCGAACGGCAAGCTGCGTGCCCTTGTCTCCCCACGGGTGTCCTCACGCACCAAAATGGCTAAGTGCGAGGGAATCATGAAGGTAATCATAATGGTCTCCTTGAGTCATTCGTTCCAGCTCATTTCTCGCGAGCCGAAATCCCAGGTCGAATGCGCGGTACTCGGGCGGCTCATGGAAGCGATATCGTGTCCGACACATTTCCGCTAACGAATGCATGCTTCCACCTCTGCAAACGCGGTGTTCCTGACCTGAGCCGACGCGAGCGGGATTTCGTAATGGCGCCCTCAGGTAGTAAGCTTCGTCATAGACATCTCCGCACCACTCCCAGACATTCCCGTGCATGTCGAAAAGACCGCGAACATTCGGCTCTTTTGTTGCGACCGGGTGAACCTCGCCCTGCGAATTCTGACTGTACCAGGCATATCGGGATAATCGGCTCTCTTCACAGCACCATTCGGCATCCGGCTCCCCGCCGCAGGCGAATTCCCATTCAGCCTCGGTCGGCAAACGGCAACCCATCCATAGCGCGAACACCGCCGCATCATACCAGGTCAGACCCACGGCGGGATTCTGCGCGTTGGCGGCCGGACCTTCGAATCTGTCCGGATCGAAACGCCCCAGCAACTCGTTAGTAACAAGCATTTGAGAAATACTGAAAGGTGAGAGCCAGACAGCATGCCGGGGACTCTCCCCACAGAAATGGCGGCTCCCTATCTCCGACGTACCGATCTCCCCCGCTCCGCCATCAATCCTGCGCATCAGGGGCTTTATATGCTCCTCGTATCGGGTTTCACTGTCTCGAAGGAAGCCACTTACGATCAATTCCTCAATCGCATCATTTCTTCCCGTGTGCAATACCGTCGCGAGAGCGAAGAAAACAGCCTCAGTGTCCTTACATCGAGGGCGCCCGTCGGGGTTCAGCCGCAGGATTTCCTGCGACTCTGAGATGCTGCGCACCGAGTTCCAGGAGGGAGTTCTCGCAGTGCGCGCAAGTGTATCCTCGTCTCCCACGTCAGAAACCCGTAGTTCTTTTACGGAGGATCTCGACACGGAGAATGCCCGGAGCTGAGGTAAATCCGGATTCCGCATCGAAATGATCATGTGCCAGAGCCCCTCGAAACGCTGCACGTGCAGATCGTAGTCTACGCAAGAGAAATTGCCTGGATGCCGAAGATGACTGTGGAATACGCCTACTTCCTCCATCCCTCGTGACCAGATTTCTTTCTGCACGCGCCAGGACTCCTGAGGGCTGGCCACAAAGCCTGCGTCGTCGTGATCGAGAAAATATTGACCATAAGACTCAAACGTCGGTTTCCAGTGGCTGGCATTGCGGATGTTCTCTTCGAAGATGATGAAGTCTTGCGGATCCGTTGAACCGCGAGCTGAAATGAAATAGCCAAAAGACTTTTGCGGGAGCCGCGCCCTGACGGTGTTCACGAACCGGCTTTTCAGATCAGGGTCAAGTCTGACGCAGTCGAAATCAGGTGCTCGTTTCACATCGACCATGCCTGACATATTTCAGTTCCTTTCCGGCTCATTCGCCTCAAAGAGCATGTCGAATCCTCTTCCCGTTGAGCGGATGCCCCGGTTTTGTTCGGACAGGCGCGCCAGAATCTTGAACACCATTTCCGCATCGTCGGGCGCTCCCACTTCCTCAGCTATCTGATCGGCGGTTTTCGCGGGGCGGGCGAAACGAAGATGGGCAAGTATTGCTCTCTGCAGCGCGACGCCGGGATCACCCACTCGCTTATCGACGCCTGGTTGATGATAAGCGTTGATATTGATGAGCTCCGCATAAATCTCGACCGCCCGCTCGAAAAGCGCAATCAGCGCCCCGAGCGTCGCCGGCCGTAGTTCCGCCATGGAGATGGTGATGGAATCGCGGCCCCTCTCATAAAGGGCGTTTCGTGATCCCTCAAGAGAGCTGAAAAGATAATCGCCGAGAGTCACATCGGGCTCGATCTCGAAGGATTTACCGCGCCGGTCCTCCCGCACTCCGATCAGAACAGCGAAAAAGTCATTCCGGCCTTCGCGCAACTGCTGAAAGTACGAGTGCTGATCGGTGGTTCCCTTATTCCCGAAAACAGTAAGCCCCTGGAGAACCTCCTTACCGGAACGATCCAGCTTTTTGCCGACCGATTCCATCACTAACTGCTGAACATAGCGGGCAAAAATACCAAGACAATCCCGGTACGGAACCACGGCCATGTTGCGGTTGCCTTTCCCCTCGCCCAGCCAATACCACATCAGTGCAAGAAGAGCGGCAGGGTTTGACCTCGGGTCTTTCCGTCGGGTAGATCTGTCCATGGCCGACGCCCCTTCAAGAAAGTCATGGATATCGATACCCCGAATCGCCGCGGGAAGCAGGCCAACCGCAGACGTGACCGACAACCGGCCCCCGATCCAATCCCAGATCGGAAAGATCGCAAGCCAACCCTCCGATTCCGCATATCGATGCAGTTCGGATCCGGGTACCGTGGTTGCAACGGCATGATTTCTGAAATGGAGCCCTCTTGCGGAGTAAGCCGCTTCCATCTCCTGAAGCAAGTAGCGGGGCGTGGGCGTCCATCCGCATTTCGAGACCACTGAAACCAGAGTATTGCCCAGACGGCCGTCGATTCCCTGTATGAGCGCGTCGACGGCGTGCGGATCCGCGTTGTCCAGAAAATGAACGGTGAGAGGGCGTTTTTTTCCGATGGCCGACGTGTGTTCGGAAAACGCCTGGCTAACGAGCTGAGGGCCCAGCGTGGATCCTCCGATTCCAATATGGACCAGATGGCGGAACGGCCCATCGGAGCCTTGATACTGCCCGCCGAGCACCTTATCGGCGAACTCCTGCACATAAGTGACTGTGTCTCGGATGCCTCGCGCGATCTCGCCGCTCGGCGCCAATTCGGGAGCGCGGAGCCAATTGTGGCCGACCATACGATTCTCATCGCGATTAGCGATCGCTCCCGCCTCGAGTGATTCGATCGCACGCAACGCGTCGAATACTTGAGGGCTCATTTCTTCGATAAATCCCTGCGGGAACCGAACACGGCTAATATCCAGGGAGATACCTGTTTCAGAGCATTCACAAAGAAAATCGCGATATCGATTCCAAAGATTTAATCGGTCAATGTCGCCATATTACAGCTTGTTCGTAATCTTCTCAAGCTAAAAAAGCTTTTCATCTAATTGAGGCGACGCAGAAGGTGAGAATTCAGCCGCAAGTGAGAAGAGAGAGTGGCGCTTTAATAATGTGTTTCGGGAAGAGCCCTGAGCCGGCCCGCAGCCGCTTCAGGGGTAAGATCGCGCTGAGGCATTGCGAGCAATTCATACCCCACCATAAACTTTCGTACAGTAGCTGATCTTAGAACCGGTGGGAAGAAATGTGTATGGAAATGCCATTCCTCGTGTTTATTTCCATCGCAGGGCTGTTGATGAAAACCCATCGAGTACGGGCAAGCCGATTTGAACAGGTTGTCATAACGCGTGCCGATTTGCCGGAGTATATCGGAAAGGCGGAGGCGCTCGTCAACCCCAAGATCGCTTAGACCACGCGCATGCCGGAGGCTAATAATCAGAATTTCGAAAGGCCACTCGGCCCAGAATGGAACCAATGCGACAAATGAAGCGTTTTCAGTCACGATGCGCTCACCGTTTCGCTCGAGCGCGAGATATTCGCAAAGAAGGCATCGCTTGCGCCGTTTGAACCAGCGTCGCTGAGCGGTCTGCTCTCTTCGAATTTCGTTGGGTAAAAGATGGGTGGCCCAGATCTGAGAGTGTGGATGGGGATTGCTGGTCCCCATCATCTGGCCGCGGTTCTCAAAGATCTGGACATAATTGATCGTTTGGGAGGCAGCCAGATGATCATTTTCATCGCACCACGCCTGGACAACCTTCTCGACCGCGGAAGTATCCATGCGCGGAATGGTAACGTCGTGGCGGGGCGAGAAACAAACGACACGCGCAACTCCGGGATTACCTTTGGCAACGAGAATGTCCTGATCGTCCCATTGTTCTGCGGGGGTATCGGCAAGAAGCGCCGGGAAATCGTTATCGAACGCGAATGTCTCGGTGTACTGCGGATTTCTGCTCCCGCCAAACCGCATATTTCCGGGACACAAATAACAGCTGGGATCGTATGGCTCTACCGGTGCATCGTCCGCTGGATCGACTAAACCCTGCCACGGACGCTGAACCCGATGTGGCGAGACCAGCACCCACTCGCCGGTCAACTGATTAAGACGCGAATGCGGACGTTGCTGCCATTCAAGCATAGAAAGATTATCTAAAAGGTTCCACGACGGAAACAGCAGGATTTCCGGAAACGCTTTTGTTTCAGCCTGGTGGAGAAATCGCATTTATTGCGTCACCATACCCGTGTCGCTGAGCCACGCCGAAGCACCACCAGCAAGCAACGAGAGCGTCCTGCTTCCGATGCGGTGCGGTCTTATTGCGCTCGTGGGTGCATTTCTCTTCAACTGGCTTCGCGGACCTTGTCCTGTGCTAGCAGGCGCCGCGTCTCCTCGGGAGAGACCAGGAATGCTGTCGTGCGATGGCGGCACCGCCGGCGGCGGCCCAATCGTAATCAGTCACAAAGCGTTGACGAGCGAGGATCGGAGGCCAGGCTGAAAATGTTTTCCAGCTGAGATGCTGTCACGCGATCGGTGGATAGATCAAGTGACTCCAGTTCGTCTGCTCGAAACCAGCGTGCGCCCATCGTTTCCTGCGTGTCCTGAATCAGTGAGCCGCCGTGGACTTCGCATTGAATAAAGGCCTTGTATGTCTGCCATGGCTGGGGAGGGTGTGAATGCTTTCGCTTATCGAAGAGAGCAAGCAGGCGCAAAGGCTTTACGATCAGCCCGGTCTCTTCAAACGCTTCCTTCGCGGCAACCTCGAAAGGAGTGTAACCGATATCAGCCCACCCGCCCGGAAGAGTCCACTTTCCGCCGTCGATCTTCTCTCTAACCAGCAGAATTTCCGGACCTTCTCGAAATACCACCGCCCGAATGTCCACCTTTGGCGTTTGATACCCCTCCTCCGAGGCAAACATGCGGATAATTTTTTCAAACGGTTCGTCGGTGAGTTCCCGCAATAACGTGACGCTGATTGCCCGTATCTCCTCGTATCGCTCGATGTCGTATGTATTGTTTGCGTACGCGAGCCCCGCCTGGGCAAGAGCCTGTAACCGTTGGGCTTGAATCAAGAGCTGATTGGATTCCATGTTAGCGGCTTATCTCCCAGGCCGGGAATGCGGTTGTGGCATCGTGTCTATTCCCGACTCGGATTTCTATTGCTTGTAGTCAATCGTGGCCTCTCCGGTCAACTGCTGGTCGCAGTCAGCAGGTTGCCGACCGCAGATACCGAATTCGTCATGGTGGAACGAGCTTTTCCGTCCTGCTTATCTGTTATTCTCCGCGCCATGGCATTCTATTGGCTTACAAGCCCAGCATGTGTTTCCCGCTCAGAACGTCTTGCTCTCTGCATCGCGGATGAGCCTGTTCTGACTCCTCGTCGTTTCGCCGGTTTCGGCCCAGCTTCTCACAGGCATCGATGAAGACTTCGGGAGTCGTCTGAACTGCAGTGATCGTCCGCGAGGCCAATCTCCAGTGGGGTTTGCCTGGCATCTTCCACGTTCCGCCCACGCTTCGGCCGCGAATGCCCCTTCCGCAAGATGGATTCCGGCAAGCAACAGTTTGGGGAAAGCGCACGCTGGTGAATTCCTCCCAGCATTTTGACACATCATCCCAGGAAGTACCGAGAGGATTTGCTGGCCTCCATTGGCGGCGCCGGAGAGGCCCGGGGGCACGCGGATTATGACGCGCCGGGCGGATGAAACTCCCCCCGAACAATAGGGAGCGAGAACTCGCCTCTCGCTGAAGTGCCCGCCCGACCTTCCGTAATGCATTCTGGAGCGCGGGTACGTTCATGTCCGGCGATTTCCGGTAACGTTATCCTCGAATACCGCCTTCGAAGCAGGTATTTCCAGGGTCGCGCGATGCCGGCTTGACTCAGGCCGCGTTCGCGCTCACGAGAAAATCCTGAAACGCGTATGGCGATGGCGGCACTTCGGCGATACACACCGACCTCTCACTCGTCACGACTCAACGGCGCGAGGCCGCGTCAATGGACACGATGGCCGGGCCGGCCACCGGGCTTGCGTCGCACTTCTTCCGCGAGTTGCCCCAAAGGATCGTTGCGCCCGGCCACTTGATCTGTTGTTTCCGTGAGGGCTTGGTTCGAGGATCAAAGAATGACGGCTGATGAATTCGTCGGATTCTGTCGTCGCAACGCCGGTTTGCGTTCAAGATCAATGATTTGCTTTTTAGCATCGGACCTGCGTTTCAAGCTCGACCAGCCTCTTGTCGCGCTCGATCAGTCCGCGACGCCACTCTTCGTGCTCGCGCGTCAAGCGCTCGAATTCGTCGCCCGAAGGCACCGATTTACCGATGGTATCCGGCGGATATCCAGGTCCAAGCTGAAGATTTTAAAGACTTCCGGGTATCTGACCCACGCAGAGCCTGAACTTCCAGTCTCGCGGGCAGGTTCCCGCCATCGCTTACCACGCCACGATTTGGCAATCGCCGGCACGGCCAGATCCCCTGAAAATACGGTCGCAAACACGAGACTTAGCCCGCAAATCAGATTCTACCTCTGGTGAGTTACCAAGGAACATTGTCGCTGCTTCTCTTCGGCTCCAAGTCTGACACTTTACCCATGCAAAAAGATAGAACAAGACATAATTTTTGCCATTGATGTTGCGTCATGCCTCCCAGCCTGGGACGGCATCTTGTCCCGGCGACGTTAGCTGGAACAGGTTCGGAAGAATCAGAAGTGGCCTTTACGATTCCTCCCGAGTAGAGTTCATCGAGTTTTTCGGAGAGTTCTATGTCTAAATATAAGAGAAGTTACTCATTTGTTGTTCCAGGTATCCCGGTTCTCCTGGCAACCGGCCTGTTACTGGTTAGCAATGCGTCCGCTGCCAATCTCCTGACTAATGGATCATTCGAATCGGGTCTATCGCCGTGGACTTTTACTTTGGGAGGCGGCGTCCAGGGCGTACAATACCAGGACAGTGGCACCCATACCGACGGCAATTGGTCGGAGGCGATCCAGGCCTGGTCGCCAGTATCGTCGGCTCCCTGGGGGCTGAGGCTTAGCCAGGGTGGGATCTCTATTGCTGCAGGCCAGGTTGTAACCATTTCATTTGCTGCGATGGCCTCAAACAGCCACCCCCTTAGCGTAGGAATCCAGCAAACTTCCGGCGCGTGGTCCTGGTACGGTTTCCAGGCCTACTCGCTGACCCCGTATTGGAATACTTACACGTTGAGTTTCGCGATGCCGGCCAATGACCCCAACACCTCCCTGAACTTTGAGATGGGAAACATGGCGGGCAATGTCTGGATTGACAACGTTTCCGTGACAATCGGCGGGGCGGCTTCCGCCACCGGAGCATCCATTGCTCTGGGAGATTCTCCTAATATGAATTACGGAAATACGCTTGCTGATCCTAATCTCACCTCTCTCACGCAAGACTCGAACGAAATAAACAGAAAATTCTCATTCATGGTTGGATTCGCCTCATGGGCCGACAATGACTTACAGGTGCCTTTTAGCGCGTCGCAGCCAACCATGGATGCTCTTAAGAACGCAGGATATGGGATTGTTCTGACCTGGTGTGCGCAGGACCCAGGGGACCCCAGCACTGATCCACAATACAATTATGCCTCCATTCTCAGCGGGCGATATGATGCGTATATCTTTCAATGGGCCCAGAGCGCCGCTGCCTGGGGCAAGGTATTTTACCTGCGTCTTTTCCATGAGATGAACGGGGGCTGGTATCCCTGGGGAATCTGGGTAAACGGCAACACCCCGGCCCTTGCAATCCAGGCCTGGCAACATATATACAACATCTTCCAGAGCGCAGGGGCAACAAACGTGAAATTCATGTGGTGCCCGAATATACATACCTGGGACTACCTTACTGATCCGCTGGCCAGCTTTTATCCTGGAGATGCTTATGTAAGCTGGCTCGGGCTGGATGGGTACAATTATGGCCTTTACGGAGAACAAATGTGGTATGCCCCGTGGGCCACATTCACGCAGTTATTTCAGTATACCTATAACGAAATGCAGTCTACAGTCTCGAGCGACAAGCCAGTGATGGTGGTGGAAACGGCCAGCGCTGAGGGCGCCGGCGCGACCGACAAGGCCAACTGGATCACTCAAATGCAAAGTGACGCGCCGATGCTTTTCCCGAATATCAAGGCGCTGGCTTATTACGATTATCAGGACAGCAACGAGCCCCCGAACTTCTGGCGGTTCGACGGTGATCAGTACAGCCTGCCCGCTTTCACGGCACTTGCCGCCGACAGCAGATGGCAAGGCGCCCTGCCGTAGGGGTAAGTCCACTACAGGTGCATTGATTGAAGCTTTTGCTGCTGTCGAGGCGTATGCACCTGAGGCTCATATCCATGCTCGCCGTTCACTGATCGACACGCAGAGCAAACGTCTCTCCGTTGGTACTTGCGGTCGAGTGTATCGGACAAGTGTCCATAACCGGACATTGTGTCGTAGAACCCGAGGAATCGCGTTACCGGAATGTTTGCGTCGACCGATTCGGCCACGAATACTGGCGCTGACAGATTGAAAAAGGACGCCGCCGCTGAGTTTTAATGTTGATCATCGATAGCCCGCGGTACCATCCATGCGACGGTACCCGTAATCCGAGGATCAGGAATGCGGAAACATTCGGTACGCGTTATGATTTCTACAGGATGTAGAGGAGAATCAACGTGACGGATGGATTGACCAGCATCATCGCTCAACTTGAGCGCCAGAAAGCAGCAATCGAGCGAGCGCTTGCAGCGCTGCGCGAAGTGAACGGCACCCCTGCCGATGAACTGGATGTAAACGCCCCCGCAACCCGTAAGGGCGGAATGACACCGGAAGGAAGAAAGCGCCTCGTCAAGGCTTTGAAGAAACGGTGGGCTGTTAAGAAGGCCGCCGCACGGACGACTTCCGGGGATAGCGCCCGCCCAGGAAACGCCCGCACGCGAAGGAGTAACATTACGCCGGAAGGGCGTAAACGGTTGGCCGACGCAATGAAGCGTCGTTGGGCTATTAAACGCGCGGCGGCCTCTGTTAAGAAGCGGGCAGGGCGGCCGAAAAAGACGGCGTGAGGTTTGCAGAAGGGCAGACTCCCTGATATCAGCGGGAGTTCGTGCTGTCGGGGGATGCTCATCAAAATGCGCACCGATGGTTCTTCTGCGGGGGCGGAACGGATTCAGTTCGTTTTTCTGCCGGGACAACTGGCGGAACGATTTAGCGGGAAAGGGCGCTGGCCAAACGCTACGCCGTTGATCATTGCCCACCCGCGTTCCGGGCTCAGGCGGTCTGCTTGCCGGGTTCGTCGGATTTCAGAACCCGCAGCACGGAGAGTATGGTGTTCCAGCTTCGCGTTGTCGCCGGTGCCCCAAAGAGCCTGTCAATCTGGCCTAGACAGCCAATTGTTTTGATGTGGCGGCGGTACACCCCATACACCAAACGATTCCTCGCGCCCATGATTCGCACCAGCCATGCCCCGTCCTCGGGAAGGGCGACAGGAAGAGAAACTCTGCGAAGGGCAGCCTCCGAAAGGATGCTTACGAACGGAACAACATCTGCGCCTCGTGGCTCCGTTCCAAACGGATTCTCCCTCTCCAGTCGAATCAGATCGTTGCCGTCACAGCAGGCGATCGTTGCCTCAAACGGCAGCTTCCGGCGCAACTCGGCAATGAACTTTGCGCGCGACCCTGGTTTTCGAATGACAAGCGTGCCTGCCGCGCCCACGTTCACGACACCGCCCGTGCCCAGTTCTTTGGCAAGCACGCTCGGCCGAAAAGCCCTGTGTCCTCCCACGTTGATCCCCCGGAAGAAAACGATCAAAGCCACGTAGTCATTGTTTCAGCACCAGGCAGGAAGAGAAGCGGAAGCGGCACCGCCTGGCGATAAATGACGAGTCGTCCCACAGCATTCATTCACAGTTTGCGATAACAACCGGCCACAAAACGCAGTTTCGAAGTCCCAAACCGACCTGCAATCGGCACTGAAATCGAACGCTATGCACTAATAGCACCAGCTGCTTTTGTCGCGGAAGCGGTGATGTCCGGCTCGCGGGGGCCTCTCTCACATTCCCGTAACACCGCTTGGCGGGCTGAACTTCCTGATCGCCGACCAGGACGAAGCCGCTCGCTGAGTGAAGAGCACGGGGAGCGTTATCCTTGAATTTCGCCGGCAATTGCGAAAACCAGTCGCGCTGTCGCCCTCGGGACGGGACAGGGAGTCTTCGGCGGCGGGACAATGAATCCATATGCGCAAAAGGATCGTGGAGGCCCCCATCGCCCGGATGATCACATCGCCGGATGCGGACTGGCTCAATCTGGGCGAGATCGCGACGGTGGAGGTGAGCTCGGAGCAGGATGGCTTTCCTATCGAGGCGGTATTCGTGGACACCGCCGGTCCCGGATGGCGCGCATCACGGGCCGGGACGCAGGTTATTCGCATCCTTTTCGACGAGCCCATTGCCGTCTGCAGGATTCGCCTGCGGTTTGAGGATGCACAATCCGAGCGTACCCAGGAATTCACCCTGCGCTGGCGCCCCGCGGCGAGCGGCCCCCGTGAGATCGTGCGGCAGCAGTGGAATTTCAGCCCGGCCGGTTCCACGGTCGAGATCGAAGACTACGCCTTGAGCCTCGAAGCCGTCTCTGCCCTTGAGCTCTCGATCGTACCGGACATCGGAAGCGAGACAGCGGTCGCCACGCTGGCGATGTGGCGCGTCGCCGGGTGCGGCCAGGCTTGACAATCGAGAGGCTGCGCAGATCGGTTTCGGGTTAAAGCATAACCGGTGTTGCGAGAACACCGGTTATGCGAAGGCTCGTGAGTAGACCGGCAGTCATCGCCGGCGCGTTTCCCGGAAAGGCGCGCTGGCGATGCTACGCCGTCACAGCGCCATAGCGGAGGAATACCGGAGCACTCTTGTCGAAATTCCCGAAGTTCACGCTAACCCTGTCGCCGCCGTTAAGCGTGTAACGGACCGCCAGAGGCCGCCATTTTCCGTCAATGATCTGATAAGCTTCGGGCCGGTAATGCTGACTCGATCCGTGGCGCATAACTATCAATTCACCGGGGCGCCCGAATTCGATGCGTTCGGCGCCCCCGAACTGGATTTGGACGGGGACGGTTTCGGATGCGCCCTGAATTATGACATCGCGTGAGTTAACGGTGGCAACTAACCCAGGCGTGGAGGTCTTTACAATACTGCCAGCGAACGCCGAACTGCCCGGAATCAATGACAGAATACCGGCCATTACTGCGGTCGTGATTGGAACGTTCATGGTTCACTTCTCCTTGAGAGCCTTGTAATTCGTGCTCCTGACGGGATATACGGCGCCGCTCTGAATTGGTTCGACTTATGGGGCGAAACCGCTGTTTCGTTGGGCGAAAGCGATTCTGCGGCGTGCGCTTAACAAGGGACGAAGCTTTATTGCCGGTCGCGGTGCAGCTTCACTCAGAACCCTCATGGCAACCTCGCATTCGCTGGAAGCTGAACCGAAACCCGCTGCTGCGGTTATGATGTAGCCCGAGCCTGCATCAGCGCCGGTCTCCCGCAGGCTCGCCTAAGGCTTACGCCAGTGGGCTTGGGACAACCTGTCTTCATGATGCTTACAGCTACCCGGCTCTCGCCCGAACAGATCAATCAGCACCTGACCTATGGATGATCTTCCTGGCCTCGCGCGCAACTCCGCCCACAGCTCGGAGCGTCGACTGGCTCGTAGATTGTCATGCGACGAGCGGGGACGCCACGACTCGGGCAGTAGCAGGCTGCTGAAAAGGGCTGCTTACCGCACCCTCACAGTCGCTGCTCGGAACAGCGTGTGTTCGCCTGGAAGGACTTGCCAGGCCCCGCGCGTCAGCAAGCGTAAACAAAGGCGTCTTTCGGGACGTGTGTTGACGGAAGGCCCTTGAAGCCGGGCGTTGTACAGCAGCAGGAGATTATCATCATGAACGCAGATTCCCGCCGGCCCTGCGTCGGCCGAATCAACTTGAACTATAGTTGCAATATGGCATTCGATGTCTCGCTTGCCCGAAATGTTCTCGTTCCGCTCAATACCACTGCGTATCAGCTTTCATGGAGTCAGGAACTTACATTCCCTCCCGGCTGGACTCAGACCGGAATCATTACGGTCGACCAAACGGTCGTCGATGCGGAGAACGCATCGGGACTTTCCAAAATCATTGTTTCCGAAAACTGCGACTGGGGCGTCGTTGCCAGGAAGGGTGATATCTCCGTGATCGCGATTCGAGGCACGGACACCCAGCATCAATGGCTGGAAGATTTCACCGCGATCGCTCAGCCCGTAGCTCATCAACAGTGGTGGATGCACCGGGGCTTCGATGACGTATGGAATGCAATTGCCGCGAGCTTGCAGAAGGCGTGGGATACAGCTTCCGCGGCAGGGGCCCGGGTTTACATTACGGGGCACAGTTTGGGCGCTGCCGTCGCATTAATCATGGGAGTTCATCACCCCGAGGCCGATACCTGCACCTTCGCCGGACCTGCAGTCTTTTCCCCGATACAGGGCCTGCCACCGGGCGCAAATGTCGTAAGAGTGGTAAATCCGGACGACCTGGTCCCCAAAGTCCCCTTGCCGCCCCTTTATCAACACATTGGCCTGGAGGTGCAGGTACCAGGCGCCTCTGATCAATTTGATTTCGCTCTACAGCACGGGCTTGATACATATGCTGCCGGTCTGGCTAAGTTAACCTGATTCGGCTTGGGAGAATCGCTGTTGGGGTGAGCGAACACTGATGGGCACTCAACGTCGACACTCATGTCGCGTCTGTGACATGAACCCCTGTCCGTGCATGTATCAATTGAACTGACGAACCTATACCGAACGTTTACAACAGCTTCGACGAGGCTAATTTTCAGGGTTGCAGACCACACGGGCCGACTGTCTATTGCGTAAAAACACCAGGAACCGACGTAAGCTTGAATCTCGACTGAGTAGTCCCACAGCCCATCACCTCAGGGGTAACCCTGAAGCCTTGGCGTCCCGTGCTTCCACTCCGGAGGAAGAGCAAATCCATCACGATTCGGCATTTTGACCTTCGGCAGACTCTGGGCGTCCATGACTTCGTCTTCCTTGATGACGTCGTTCTTGTAGAGCAGGAAGGCGGTGAGCGCGTACACCTCATTGGGCTTGAGCGTCCCCTCTTTCCCGAGAGGCATGCCGCGATTGATGTAATCCCAGATCGTCGTCGCGAAGGGCGAGTGAAGCGCCATGATGTTTGCGTCGTTCACACAAGGGGCGAGACAAGGCATGGAAGGCATCGATGAGGCCGTCTGGGCGCCTTTCCTGCTGATCAACGTGGGAGCCTGGCCTCCGGATCCTGTTGCCCCGTGGCATCCCGCGCACCCCTTTCGGACATAGAGCTCCGCACCTTCTTTGGCAGTCCCCTGCCCGGCGGGAGTTCCTTTCCCGTCGGACTGATCGCAATATCCCAGGCGCGGATTTCTTCCGCGCTCGGGGTCCTCCCGACGCCGTAGGTGGGCGACTGTGCCCAGGCAGTCTGGCAAATCCCGAGCGATCGCCGTAACGAGGAAAAGCCTACGAAAGCCCATTGTGAACGCTCCCATCGCTGGCGACCCTCCACGGTTGAACGGTGTTGTCGGCCCCCCGGACCCGGACTTTGTCCAGCGGCTCGTTCCAGTATTTCGCGACGTCGGCTCGCGTCGGTTGAACCGTGCCCAGTTCGTCCGTGCAGCGCGACATCAGCATGCACTCTTTTCCGTCCCACTTCCAGTGGAAGCCAAATCGGGTATGCGCCATTGGATAGGCCGGCGACCGAAGCTCGGCATTCTTCCAGCTCTGGCCGCCGTCGGTGGATATCTCCACCCCGCGAATGGCGCCCGCGCCGGACCACGCCAGGCCGCTGATTTCGTAGAACCCGGGGCCGGACAGCTGCTGTCCGCCGGAAGGAAAGGTGATGACCGATTTCGGTCCAATCTGGTGCGTCAACGCGGCCACTTTCGGGTCCGGATTGATGTGCCCGTAGTCGTCGTAGGTCATGTAGTAGCGGTCCACGACCTTGATTCGCCGCAGATACTTGATCTGATAAATGCCTTCAAAGCCGGGAACCATCAGCCGCAGCGGAAAGCCTTGCTGCGGACGGAGCGGCTCGCCATTCATGCGCGTAGCACACCAGGCAGTCGTCCATGGCCTTCGCGAGCGGGATGCTCGACGCGCCCTTCACTTCTTCCGCGCCTTCCGCAACGATCCAGGACGCCCCGCTTTGCACGCCGGCCTCCTTGAGCAGCAGGGACAGCGGCACGCCGGTCCATTCGGCGCAACTGGTCAATCCGTGCGTTTCCTGAACGGTCTTGTGCGTCGGCCTGGCACGGTTTCCCAGGCACTCGATGAAGTGAATGCGGGAGACGTACGGGAGGCGCTTCAGCTCGTCCATGGTGAAGACCAGCGGCCGGTCCACCATGCCGTGGATCATGAGACGATGCTCCCGGGGATCGATCTCCGGAACAAAGGAGCCGCGGTGGGTCGCCACATAGAAGAGCGAGGATGGCGTGATGATCCCGACCGAATCCTGAAGCGGGGTCAGGACGTGAAACGTGAGCCCGAATTCATCGGGCGAATGCCTCTCGGCCACGGGCACGCGTATCGAGGTCACGAAACGGGAGCGCTCGCCATAGGCGATCAGCTCGTCGATTTTTTTGGCAGGCGTCCCTTGTGTCTGGCTCTTCGCAAGTCTTCGCGCCCCCTGCGGCCAGACCGGCCAACGCGGCGCCACCTTTTAGGAATCCCCTTCGATTAGGTTTTTTCGAATCCATGACCGTCTCCTTGAAGATTGAGCTTTCCGGTGGTTGAAAGTATACACCCGTCTGAACCCGACAGTTTCTCGTCCGAGAAGGGTGATCAGGCTCCGATCGCCGTGACGTGTTGGTGGAGAATCTTGCGGGATCCGGTCTCTATACCCCACGAAGATATAGAGCGTACGGAATGCGGCGGTGACGATCGCGAAATATATCATTTGGGTGTGCCTGCTCTGGAACGACCTGGCAGTTACGCGATAGACTTTCTGCCATGCACATCTTCCGCGCCGCGATCCCGCTCATCGCGGCAGTCCGCCTGTTTGGCCAGGCCACCTCAACTCAGCCGGCGCCGCTCCACGTTTTGCATCCAACCGCATGAAGGCAGTGATTCTCGATCTCCAGCCGCGGGCCGAGCGTGCTCTCGCCCGCCTCTGACCATCGATTTCGGCTCCGCCGCCGCGCTCCTCGCCAGGATCAACGCGGGTGCGCCCTTCGACGTGGCCATCCTGAATTCCGACGCGATCGCGAACCTGATTAAGGAAAACAAGCTCGCCGCCGCGACCTGCACCGAGCTTTGGCGGTGTGGCGTCGGCTTCGCGGTTCGCACCCGGGCTCCGAGGCCGGATATCGCTACACCCGAAGCAATGAAACAGGCTCTCCTGAAAGCCAAATCGATCGCCTTCGCGAAGGACGGAGCAAGCCGCCCCACGGTGGAGAAAATGTTCGATCGCCTCGTTATCGCCGCCGACCTGAAACCGAAGCTCGTTTTGACGACAGGGTCGGGTCCCGCCATGGAAGGTGTTGCATCGGGTCAGACCGCAGTGGTTCTTACATTGGTCAGCGAGCTCATGCCCGTTCACGGCATCGACATTGTCTGTCCGCTGCCCGCGGATCTGCAGGGCTATGTTACCTTCGGAGCCGCCGTCAACTCCAGAACGGCCAATGCCGACGCCGCCCGCGCACTAATCGCTCAGCTCAAGGCGCCCGCCGCCGCCGCGTTGTACAAAGCCAAAGGCATGGAAGCTCGTTGACTACTCGGGCGGCCGTTGCGCGCGACAAACAATGCGCCGTGTTGTCGGAGCGAATTCAATTGACGTTAATACGGTAGCGGCGATTTCGAGCGCATTGTCGCTGCTTCACCGGAAGGCCAAACCCGCCATAATCTGAACAGTGATCCGCGTTGGCCCTTCCGGATGGGCATACAAGGACTGGGAGGGAATCGTCTACCCGGCGAAGAAGCCGAAGGGATTTGGTCGCCTTTCTTTCCTGGCGCAGTATTTCGATGCGGTTGAAATCAACACCAGCTTCTATGGGCCGCCACGCGCCAGTTCCGCCCGGTCCTGGGTGCAAAGCATAAGCGAAAATACCCGCTTCCGGTTCACCGCAAAACTGTTGAAAACCTTCACCCACGAGCGCAACGCCAGTGCCAAAGACGAACTGGAATTCAAAGAAGGGATGAGGCCGCTGATGGATCAAGGGCGTTTCGGCGCGTTGCTGATGCAATTTCCCTGGTCCTTCCGGAATACGGCTGAAAGCCGAGCCTGCGTTGCCGGCCTCCACCGGAAATTTTCGGAATTCCCGCTTGTTCTGGAGGTCCGGCATGGCACATGGGCGGAGCCGGAAATCCTCGATTTTCTGGGAAGCCTGGATGTTGGGCTCTGCAATATCGACCAGCCGCTCTTCCACCGTTCCGTCCACCCGCGAGACGAAGTGACTTCGGGCATCGGCTATGTGCGTCTGCACGGGCGAAATTACGGAAAGTGGTTTTCGCAGGACGGCTCTCCCGCACGAGCGTTACGATTATCTCTACGCACCTGATGAACTGGAGCCATGGGTGGAGCGGATCAGATCCATCGATCGGAAGACGAAGGACACCTACGCCATGTCGAACAATCACCACCTTGGGAAGGCCATCACGAACGGGCTTGAAATACAGGCGCTGCTCACGGGGAAGCCTGTCGTGGCGCCGGAATCTTTGCGGGCGCGATACCCGGATCTGAATCTGTTCACCGAGCCCGCGGCCCGCTGCATCCAGACCCGGAATGACTGAGGGTTGAATGCCGGCCGCTGCAAGAATCGCTTCACGAATGTCCAGCATCCAGACGCTGCCGCGCGGGTTGATCACGGCGTCATCGTGTCTCTCCACTCGCCTTGCCCGACGCCCTCGGAGGTTCTTTGGACCGGCGCTGCGCGTGGCTCCTGGACGTGCGCCGGGCGGCGGCACCCTCCCTGCGGCATCGCAACTATCGCCCATAATGCGGCGGAGAGAACGCCGAAAAGTGGGGACAGAGCGCATCAAAACGGTAGTTGACGGCAGCCGGAGTTCTCTGGTCCTCAGATTGAGAGGTCCGTTCAGGCAGCTGAGAAGTTGGCTCCGTTACCTGTGATCAAGCAAGTTGTTTCGTCGAGAACTTGGGCGATGGTCGGAACCTCTCGGACAATTTGTCCAGGTCATCTCTCACGCTTTTGCCGAACGTCGCGATGTCATCCGGCAATCAGTGGGTGCAGAATATAGCCAGTGGTCCGAGCACTCCTCCACGCACCCGAAGAGCTCACTCAAGATCGCCTGAAACGGCTGGGGGAAGGGATCGGAAAGGTCGTTTACGGGTCGAAGCATTGGGTCGTCAAGCGCGAGAGGCCGCCCACCGAAGTGGTCGCTCTGATCATTCTTTGGAAGTTTCTACGCCGCTGGGCGCACGCGCTTCCTTTCGGATGGGGCAACCACCTGATGAAAAGGCCGTCCCGAATTCTCCGTGTCATGCGACTCGCGACCCAGGCGGCCATGGTCGTATTGCCGAAGAGCGTCTGGTTCACAACTCACATAGCGCAGGTTCTGCGCAACTTTCACTATCATGACCGTCGTGGTGAAAAACTCGCCCGCGCACTTCTCACCGGAACGGGTCTCGTGCCTGAGCGCATCACGTTTCCCCCTTCTACGATATTGGTGAGCGGCTGGCCGGGCTGGTTGACCGTCGGAGAGGCCGCCGAGCGAGTGGAGGATACGTTGGATCGACGGCTCGCAGGACTGGCTGCAGCGGGAAATTTCGAGTCGATACGCTTTTGGCTCGATCGGTTTCTCGAAACGCGCCAGGCCGGGTGGAAAAAGGGTCTTTTCTCGGTCGATGCGCACTTGAACAATTTCGGAATCATCGGCGAACGGATCGTTCTTCTTGATTCCGGCGGACTGACCGACCGATGGGACCATGTCGCGGCGCAACTGGAGAGAGAAGAAGGTGGAGTCGAACCCCACGTGCGGTTAGGATTGGCAGGGGTGCTGTCTGAAGCGCCCGAGCTGGCGCGCGAGTTCGACGAGCGCTGGAAAGTGACCGTGAATCGCGACGCTGTACGCGAGTTTTGGCCCGAACGTTGAGGGCCAGACTGATTCGAGATACGAAAATCTCCAGGTGATCTCTCCGGTCGTGGCGTGCCACACGGCGCCTTGTCCTCCCCCGTCTCCCGAAACAGAGAACAATTGAGGCGCAGGCATCAGGACTTCGCGCACGCATATCCTTCTCGTTCCGGTTCACGGCCTGCCTCCAAAACGCTTTATCAGGAGGTATAGGCCTTTTCGCAGCCGATGTCGGTCAGGACAAGTTCAGACGAGGATGCCGGGGTTCTGCATCTCAAACCATTCCCACGTGAACTGCACTGACTTCACGAGCGATAAAACGGACACAGACCTTCGCCCGGGTCGGATACTCACTCGCTCGAGCTGTCCTCTCGCATTACTGCGCTCCCTCACACGGAACTGTTCGAACGGAGTTACGCCCTCTCTTCTGTCAGTACGTTTCGCACAGTGTCGACAAAAGCAGAAAACTCGGATGTAGTTTCCCTTCGGCCATTGGCCAGCAACGACGAAAACATTCTGTCACGAACTCCCCGGGACAACTCGAACTGGACTCCCTTTCCGAACTGCCCGCGATTGCACAGGTTTTGGGGTTCGATGCCCTGTAGCTTCGGATTCGGATGCTTGCGAATATCGAATCCGCTGGCCTCAAGCGCAGCACCAAGACTACTCCCAAGACTGTGGTGCAGGCCACCCACAAAGATGCCCTCGGCAGCCACTTCGCTTTCCTCTCCGTGGATGGTGACGACGATATCGGATCGTCCTATCAGGGTTAAGCACATGGGCTCGTCGAAACGCGTGGAGGTGATGTGCAGGTCGCTGTTTCCCGACGGTTTCGAAGCCATAAACGTGTAGAAGGACAAATCCACGTTGGCAATGGCATCGGCTATCTCCGATGTTCCTGGCTCGATGGCGCCACCGTGGGGCGCGACAATGGCGAATCCAACCGTGACTTGGCGCAGGGAGATTTCGTAGTCGACTCCGGCGGTTTCATTCTCAGAGAGTTCCTTGAAATCAGAGTATTTATCGGGCATGCCATTCCTGCATAGTGACTTTCCTTAATAATGTGATTCTGTGCGCAAATTGTTTCATCGCTCGTACGCATGGCGAGTTTTGCGGCCGCCGGTTCGTACGATGAGCAGCAGTACACCAGTCAGCCTCTTCTCCGAACGAACCAGGAGAATTCTGTCGGGATGGACGTGACTTCGACGGCCCTGGTGCGCCGCGCGAGTTAACCCGATCAAGAAGACGAAGACTCCCGCACGCATTCTTCCCCGCAACGCCTCAATCGTCCATCCATTGCTTTTTTGCAGATCCCAACCGAGTGTCGACGGGTCCGCGCCCACCACCTCGACCCGGCCGGGACGCTTGCAGATGCTTCTGACCAATTCCTCACTCGCCTCTCTAATGCGCTTCTCCACCATTGTTCCCGCCGAAGGCGGAGAGTTTCCGGCGTCGATACGCGTCTGCCGGAAGTGGACACTACGCTCCGGCGGCGCCTTTTTTCCCAGGGGCTGCCCGCTCTCTCCAATCGGCGCCTGCGACGCTACCGAAGACACTGCCAAAGGCTCTGTCCCGCCGGAGATTCAACGGCCCTTGTGCTCAGGCGTGCGAACAAAGCTCGTTCCGCTTGAAGAAATCGGTAAGAACAGGAACAGTTTTGCCGTCGTTTCATGCTCGGATGGGGATTCTCCCGATTGACCTGTCGGCCCGACGCAGTGTGTACTGTGAACTGTCCCTGACGATGCTGTAAACCTCGGACAATCCTCGCAGGATACGTTTTCGAAAGATTCTGAAGTTTCAACACAAGAGTTCGGCTTCCGGCGAAGACGGAAGCGATTACGGAGAGACGAACGATGCTGAAGCCGTTAATTCGCTGGGGGATAGGTGCGGCGTCGCTGATAACGCTGCATGCACAGCCACCGATGGTTTCGACGTGGCATAACGATAACGCGCGAACGGGACAGAACCTGAACGAGGCCATGCTGACTCCCGCCAACGTGAACCCAACCACATTCGGGAGGCTGGCAACCATCAGCGTCGACGGCAAGGTGGACGCTCAGCCGCTTTATGTTCCCGATATATTCATTCCAGGGCAGGGCGTGCGGAACATTCTCTATGTTGCGACTGAACACAATAGCGTATACGCCTTCGATGCCGATACCTTCGTGCAACTGCTCCATGTGTCGCTGAACGGCAGCGGCGAGACGACTTCGGACAGCCGGAGCTGCGGGCAGATCACTCCGGAAATCGGTATTACGGCGACGCCGGCGATCGACACGAAAGCCGGACCTCACGGCGCAATCTATGTCATCGCGATGTCGAAAGATGCAAATTCCGTGTACCATCATCGTCTGCATGCCCTTGATCCGACGACGCTGGCTGAGCAATTCAAGGGTCCGGTCGAGATTCACGCCAGCTTCCCCGGGAACGGCGCGGAGAATACTTTTCTTCCGGCGCAGCATGTAGAGAGACCGGGTCTCCTGATCATGAACGGTTCTGTATATACCGCGTGGGGATCGCATTGCGATCAACCGCCTTATGCAGGTTGGATTCTGAGTTATAACGAAACGACTCTTGCGCAGAACGGAGTGATCAGCCTGGAGCCGAACGGCTCCGACGGAGCAATCTGGATGGCCGGTGCCGGTCCGGCGGCGGACGCGAACGGAAATATTTACCTGCTTACGGGAAATGGCACTTTCGATACGACGCTCAACTCGTCGAACTTCCCTGCTCAAGGCGATTTCGGGAATGCGTTTGTAAAGATCTCGACAGCGTCCGGGCACATGGCGCTCAACGATTACTTCACGATGACAAACACAGTTGCCGAATCCGGTAGTGACGTGGACCTGGGTTCCGCGGGACTGGTTTTACTTCCTCAACTGAATGATCCCAGGGGACAGCCCGTATCATTGCTCGCGGGCGCAGGTAAAGACGGAAATATCTATATCGTCAAGCAGAGCGGTATGGGTAAGTTCAACCCGTCTATGGATGCGATCTATCAGTTGATGTCGCATTCGCTGCCGTCGGGCACGTGGTCAAGCCCGGCATGGTTTAACGGGACCCTGTATTACGGCGGGCAGAATGACAGCCTGAAGGCATTCCAATTCACGAACGGATCGTTTTCGCTCACCTCGCAGTCCCCCCGAATTTTTCCGTATCCCGGGTTGACGCCGTCAATCTCCGCTAATGGAACTTCAGGCGGAATCGTCTGGGTGGTTGAGAATGCGTCTCCGGCCGTGCTGCATGCCTTCGACGCGGCTAACCTGTCAACGGAGCTGTACAACAGTAACCAGGCGGCCGCTAATCGCGATCATTTCGGGAACGGCAACAAATTTATGGTACCGACCATCACGAACGGCAAGGTGTACGTCGGTACCCAAAACACCGTTGGGGTTTTTGGCTTGCTCGCTGGCAGCAACGGTTCGCTGCAGGTGTCCTCCAACGCCTCACAGGCCGCAGTAAATCTTACCGCGGAGGGCAGCCTCGACTGGATCGGCTTTGGCTCTACGGGGTCGCGAAAGTCAGGTGTTTCTCCCCAACTGAGCAGCTATACGGTGATCGGCAACGCGCCGACGGTCCCGCATGTCAAGGATCCCCGCAGTTTGAGTTGGAGCGACGGCACGCCGACGACGAGCACCACAGGGACCACAACCGGCGTTTACGTCTGGGGCGACCCGACTGTCGTCAATGGTTTTTCGTTCACCGCACCGGCGGATACAACGAGCCGGAAACTAACTGTACATGTGGGGGGCTGGAACAGCGCTGGGACGTTTACCGCCCATCTATCGGACGGCTCTGCTCCGGATTACACATCGACGGCTGCCGGTTCCACCAGCGATTATGACGTCAACTACACGTTGGTTTATCAGGCAGCCAGCAAGGGCCAGCTTGTTACGCTGACCTGGACGCTGCCCCCCGGGACCACCGGCCATGTCAACGTGGAAGCGGCGGCCTTAAGCAATTGAGCGGGTTCTCTGACCGCAGGACGAAGGCTTGCCAGGTAGCCACCGTTTGACGTCGCCGTATCCCGAGAGGCGCCATCCGGACTCGATGGCAAGCCTCGAAGCTGGTTACTCTTACTCGTGTTTCGGTTCGCTGACGATCACCCGCGATCACAGGGCGGGTCAAAGCCTCCCGCGTTCGCAACGCTGTGCGAAGCCGTCAGA
The DNA here is from genome assembly GCA_963718155.1 of Terriglobia bacterium. Classification (GTDB taxonomy): domain Bacteria; phylum Acidobacteriota; class Terriglobia; order Bryobacterales; family Bryobacteraceae; genus BOG-234. The sequence continues at coordinate 46,971 of CAVQYP010000021.1, forward strand.
ATCGCAGGGATCGCGCCTCGCTCTCGGAGTCACTACATTGATAGCTTTTCTCGTCATCGTGCGCCGCTCCATCGACGCGCGCCCCGACGCCTCTTCTTCGCGGTGGCGGGAACGGACCTGGCGGGTTTCTTCCTATCGAGCACCAACGCACTCGGGAGAGACTCCGGGCTAAGTGGCGACAATGCTCGAAACGCGACTCCGCCCGGGAATTTTCTCAGCACGGATTATGCCGGTGGGTTTCTGTACGGTCGGGTTTCCGCAGCGGAACAATGCTATTCGAATTCTGCCCAGACGATCGTGTGGTCGGAAGCTCCGGGAACTTTACGGGGCGCCAAATCGATTTCGGCAACATGGCAGCGTTCGGCCAGCACACCAGTGGCGAGGATATGGTCGATGCGCCACCCGAAGTTCCGCTCGAAGGCATTACGGAAGAAATCCCAATAGGTGTACTGAACGGCATCGGGATGAAGTTTGCGGAAGACATCGACGAAGCCCCATGCGACGGTCTCCTTGTAGGCGTTCCGGGCATCGATGTGGAAATCAGGATCGTTCACGCGCTTTTCAGGGTGGTAGACGTCAATCGGCTCAGGGGCGACGTTGAGATCGCCCACCCAGATTGCCGGCTCGGCGGGATTCAGGGCGCTTTCGAAACAGGCGCGCAAACGTCGAAACCAGGCCAGCTTGTAAGCGTATTTCTCCGATGAAATGGAATAACCCTGCGGGACGTAGCTATTGATGATCGGAACACCGCCAACGACAGTCTGGATGATCCGAAAATCTTCGTTGTCGACTCCCTCATGCAGCCCGTGAATGACTTTTTCCGGCGGTGTACGGGTTAGTGTCGCGACGCCGTTGTAAGCCTTCATGCCACGGAAAGAAGCGACGTATCCAGCCTCGCGAATTGCATCGACGGGAAAGTCCGCGTCCTGGACCTTGGTTTCCTGTAAGCACATCACATCGGGTTTGTGTTCGGCGATCCACTCGAGCAGGATCGGCAGGCGCCGTCGGATCGAGTTGACGTTATAAGTGGCGATTTTCATCGTGGCGGGAGGCTCTGCATTCCCTTGATTGTCCCGCGTGTTCACCGCTGGTCCGGCACAAGCTGCCTAACTGTGACAGAAGCGGTTGCGCGCACCTCATCTGCGAGGAGTGCTGGCTGTGAAATCCTGCGAAACCTGGCCGGATCGCAACGCACGCACTACTTCTGCAGTTACACTTCCAAAGATAAGATGGGCGGCCAGCGCGCTCGCATGCGAAGCGGCGCTTTTTGCGAACGGATCGGAGATGCGCGACGCCGAGATGGGAATTTCGTCAGCGCACACCCAGAGCAGCGTTCCGAAGAGACTACCGGACCAGGCTGGGCGCCACGCAAGCGTGTAAACGATCCCTAAAGCCGCGCCGAATGCATAATGCATCGCGATCCCGATTTGGCCGGCTTGCCGCTGTTCGATATTTGAGCGTGTTACAAACCGTGAGGCCAGTCGTGCGGCATTTATGTCCGACTCCCCATCGAAGCCGAAAATTGTGTGCCTGCTATCACTCCCGACGGCCATCTCCCAGAGAACGCGGAATCCATGCATCGCCGCCGAACCCGCCAGACCAGCAGCCATTCCGAGACCGGTATTCCAAAGCAGGCGCATAAACCTGACGCTGAATCTGGCGGGTAACGCGCGCATACACCGCCGCACGTCTGGGGCGCCGGACTCCTTTCTCGCGTTTGCAGAGCAATTGGGTGGCAAAACGCCGGAAGCCAGAGCTCGAATGTGGGCCCGTCGGCGCAATCGACAGCTTATGCGTTCTACTCGACAACGATTTCCTCAAAACCCATCCATTCCCGGCCGAGTAAATCCGTTGCCGAGCGCGTCGACCGCCAGGCTGCGGTTGATTGTGAGCTCTGCGCTTGATCGGGGACGGCAGCCTTTCGAGCACCAGTTTGTCCCCCCATTTCAGTCATTCGACCTTGACAGGACGTTAGCCTTGGTGCTAAGAAACATCAACAGAGCAGTCTGACAAGATCAATTGGCGCGATTTTGCAGGTTTCTTTTATATGGCGAGCACGGTCTGGAAGGGGCATCTTGGCTTCGGGTTGGTGAACATCCCCGTGCGCCTGCAGCGGGCGGCCCGAAAGGAGCGCATCCCCCTCCGCTACTTGAAGAATTCCACCCCGCCGGAGCCGGACGACGAAGAACCGGAACTTTCAAGCGGCCCTTTACCGGCTCAGATAAGACCGCCTGTTACTTTCAAGGCGCGATCTGCCGTCTCCACGGCAGCCGTCGTGGCGCGTCCAGCGGAGCAGCCGGAATTCCCGCACCCGGAAGTAAATCCTGAAGCAGCGCCCTCGCAGGTTTCACGGATCAAGCAATCGATTCGAACCGCGGATGACAAGCAGATCGTGCCGCGGGATGATCTGATGCGGGGATACGAGGTCGCACCCGACCAGTTTGTGACCTTTCGAAGTGAGGAACTTCGCAGGCTTCGCCCCGCAACTTCCACCACCATGGAGATCGTCCGGGCAGTACGCTTCGCGGAGATTGACCCGGTTTTTCTGGAAACTTCCTACTATGTCGTTCCGGAACCCGCAGGCGAGCGGGCATACGCCCTTCTTTTTCTGACCCTCAGGGATACGGGATATGTCGCGCTCGCGACGTTCGCTATGCACGGGCGCGAACACGTCGTCATCGTGCGACCGGGCCAGCGGGGTCTGATTGCCCACACCATGTATTACGTCGACGAAATCCGGGCCGAAGATGAGTATCGGTCAGACATCGCGCATGCGAATCCAAAGGAACTGGAACTGGCGAAAACTTTCACCGAGGCGCTTGCGGGACCCTTCGCGCCCGAAGAATTCAGCGACAAATACCGTCAAGGGCTGCGCAGCCTCATATCGGCGAAAACGAATCAGAATGAAGTCGCGGGTGTCGCACCCGTCCCTTCCGCTCCGTCTTCGCGGCAAGCCCCTGTGAGCGACATCATGTACGCACTTCGAAAGAGCCTGGAAATCAGAAAGCCACCCTCAAGCGAACGAACCCAGGCCGAACCAGCTAAAGTCACCGAACTAAAGCGAGGGGGGCGAAAGCACCGAGCATAGGCCCGGAGTATTGCGGACAGGCCGTTGGATCCCTACTACCTCCCGGGGCGTGCGGCATAAAAAGTGGCCTTCGGCGAGAGGAGAACAGTCGCACACAGGCCCATTATTCCAAGTGAGCACTCGCCGTTGCAGAACTGGCCGGCGCCTCCTCACCCTGCCGGGCCGCCGCTTGTTTCCGCGTCAGCTTTTTCAACTTGCGGGGGAGCCGGTGCTTGCCACTCTTCTGATATTTGCCCCCGACGATGCGCGGCGTGGGGCTGGAGGAGGAGCCGGAATCCAGCCCGGTCCTGCTGGCTACTGTGCCTAAGGCACCTCCGATGGTCCGGGCCACCTTCTTGAGGAGCCCCGCGCCTTCGTCGTGTTTCGAGTCGATATTGGTATTGGATTCGTGCGCCACGCGCCCACCCTAGCACGTATGTCTCCTTTCAAAGTATCCGGCCGTACAGACCCGTTCGCGTTAACCCGCAACCCTCGTGCCCCGAGGGAGCGCCCTGGTCTTCAGCCGTGAGCGATTGACCCCGGACGTGAGTTCGCACGGCGTCACGCGCCGCTTTAAGTCGTTTTCCCGAACGTCGATATCCGGTGCCCCGTCAGTCTCCCCCGGCAGGTTCTTTGGATCGCACGCTTCCACAATTTTGCGCGCGTGTTCTGAGGAGGCCAGCCTTGACAGGTCCGGCGCGTTCGATACTTTGCTCCAAGCCTGGCTCGGCAGGGCACCCGTCTGCTGGCGAAATCCAGGGAAGCACGCAGTTCAGGTCGTGCGCGGCGCGGCAGATGAGACGGAAGTTACCTTCATTTGATGATCGCCTGCATAACGGCGTTCTCAAATTCATTGCGCATCGGGCCGATGGAGGTCTGGCACATCATGACCGCAACGATTTCTTCCTTGGGATCGACCCAGAAGTGCGTGCCATACACTCCGCTCCAGCCGAAGCTGCCGTCCGAAATGCGAATGTTTCCGGCGAGGGCGTCCTGAACGACGCGCACGGTCAGGCCGAAGCCTTCGCCGGGCGCGCGGCCGGGAAGAGTGTCCGGAATGTGCACGGACGCCATGAGCTTCACGGTGCGCGGGCTCAGCAGGCGATGTCCATACAGTTCGCCGCCGTTAGCGAGCATCTGGGCGAAATGGGAATAGTCGTCCACGGTGGAGATGAGACCGCCTCCGCTGGCGAAGTAGACCTTGCTCGACATGGAGAGCGATTGAGCGAGGGGCGTCTTCGCCAGACCGTCCGGACGTTTCTGATAAACGCTGACGAGCCGGGACATCTGGGCGTCGGTCGGATAGTGGCTGGTGTCGGACATGTCAAGCGGATTGAAGATGCGTTCTTTCAGGAAGACGTTGAGTGGTTTGCCGGAAGCGATTTCAACGATCCGGCCCAGGGGGTCGAAACCATCGGAGGCGCTGTACATCCAACGGGCACCGGGCTGGAATTCGAGAGGGGTCTGGGCCAGGCGCGGGATAAAGTCGGCGAGGGTTTCTTCCGGTTTGCGGCGCAGGGGCGCGACGGCGTTCTGCCCCATGGGGCCCGAGACAAGGCCGGAGGTGTGAGTGAGAAGCTCCTTTACCGTAAGCTCGCGGTCGGCGGGGACTGTGTAGTATTGGGGCGGCGCGGCGCCCGGACCCCGTCCACCGGGCGACTGGAGAATCCCGACCTTCATGTTCTTGAATTCGGGAATAAATTTCGAGACGGGGTCGCTGAGCGAGACCTTGCCTTCCTCGATCATCATCATCATGGCCGTGCCGATCACGGGCTTGGTCATGGAGGCCATGCGGAAGAGGGAGTCGCGCTTCATGGGAGCTTTGGTTTCGAGGTCCATTACCCCAGCCGCGTCGACCCAGGCGATCTGACCCTTACGGGCGACGAGCGTTACGGCGCCCGTGATGTCGCCGGCATCGATGTGGCGCTGAATCATCTGGTGGATGCGCTGCAGACGGTCCGCGGAGAGGCCGACGTCTTCCGGCTTCGGCGAACTCGGCAGCGAAGCCGCCGTGAGGATGAGAGTTATACAGGGCAGAGCCGCGACGGGGAGAAGGTGTAAAAGTCGGCGCATGGAGACTCCTTTGGCGATTGGCCTTGGGCAAGTATATACCGGTTTGAAGTTGGGTACGATCGGCTAGCCACACGGAATGCTATCTCGTTCTCGATGGTCTTCCTGTCGTCCGCGGTATTGCGCGAAACATCTCTCGCCGTTTCTCGTGGCTTCTGGTGCAACCGGGCATCACGCGATGAGAGTCGCGGTCGCGTCCAGGTGTCTCCTCCCACATTGGCAGCACAGGTGATAACGGTGTGTGGCATGGCGCAAACACAAGACGAAATCAAAACGAAATACCAAAACGTGCTCACGACCGTTCAAAGGCTGAACGGCAGTCTCAAGAACGTCAATATGGACGGCGACCGCTTACTCATCCGGGCCGAAGTGGCGAATCAGGATCTCAAGAATGAGGTATGGAATGCCATCAAGGCCATCGACCCCGCCTATTCCGACTTGCACGCCGATATCATCATCAACCCCGCGCTGACTTCTCCGGCGCAGCCTTCCGCAAATCAGCAGCAGCGGAAATACACGGTACAGCCCGGCGATAGCCTCTCAAAAATCGCGCAGCGGTTCTATGGCAATGCAAGCGAATATCACAGGATCTTCGAGGCAAATCGTGACCGTCTCACGGACCCTGACCACATCCAGCAAGGCGCGGAACTCGTTATTCCGGGGTGATCCCCATGGGCCTTTTCCAACAATTCAGCAGCATCCTTCAGCAGTAAAAGAGGCGGCAGCCAGGCCGCATATCCGGAGGATGCCAAGCAGCATTATCAGCAGGTCGCGGGCCAGCGCGGCCGGACGACCTCTCAGACGCGCTGGCGGCCATCTTCCATTCTCCCCAAACAGGGACGTTCGGCCAGAACATCGGATCCCTGTTCGGGCAGTCAGACCCGAACCAGCGGGCGGGTATCCTGAATACGCGTCGGTCGTCTGGGGGTGCCGGTGTGCTTTCCCGGTTGGGTCTGGGTTCTGCAACCGGCCAGGTCACGCCCGAGCAGGCGCAACACATCCTCCCTCTGGCGGTCGATCTGGCGGCTGAGTATGCTTAGCGCCAGGATCCTTCGATTCGTGGAACGCGCGAGCGAATTCTATTCGCAGCATCCGCGGTTGGTTCAAACCCTCAACTCTGTTTGGAAGTATAGACCGCGTGTTACCCGGCACTCGGAGAAACCTCATCGACAGGATCTATGGTGAACTGACCGAGTATGTGTTGGCTTCCGGACCCGTGCTGCTGGACGCGGCAGGTCTGGCTGAAACTGTCGGGCTCGCCGAGTGGCACAATCCCCTGTTGTCGAATATGGGGAAATTCCCTTTCTCGGACGATCTCATTCCCTTGTATGCTGACCATGTCGACTGAACTGTGGCGGCACTGCGCGGCAAGAGCTGGAAAGTGCTGATTCTCGACCTCGACAACACACTCTGGGGCGGTGTGATCGGCGATGACGGACTGGAGAGTATCAGAATCGCGCAGGGCGAACCGACAGGCGAAGCTCACCTGGCTCCGCAGCGTTTAGCGCTCGATCTGCGGCAGAGAGGTATCGTTCTGGCTGTCTCCTCGAAAAATACGGTGAGGTGGCGCGTACACCTTTCGAACCGCATCCGGAGATGCTGCTGAGGCTGGAACACATCGCCGTGTTCCAGGGAACTGGAATGATAAAGCCACCAACGTCCAGGCCATTGCCGAAGAGTTGGCGCTCGGTCTGGATGCGATGGTGTTTCTGGACGACAATCCCGTCGAGCGCGGGCTCGTGCGCAAATTACTTCCGCAGGTAGCGTGCCGGAGTTGCCTGACGATCCGGCGTATTACGCGAGAACTCTGGCAGCGGCCGGATACTTTGAGGCCACGGCGTTTGCCACCGAGGATCTGAACCGGGCAGGTTTGTATCAGGACAACGCCCGCCGCGCGCAGTTGCAAAACAAGCATGCGGGGTCGACGCTTATCTGGCTTCGCTGGACATGATGATTATTTTCCAGCCCTTTGATGCGCTCGGGAGAGCGCGGATCGCGCAGCGTATTAATAAATCGAAACAGTACAACCTGATGACGCGCAGATACACCGAGCCGGAAGTCAGCTTCCGCCTCTGGTGAGTTGACCATTTTGCTTGGGTGAGTTGACCATTTGGCATATTGCACCGGGCTTCCTCCAGCTGTATGCTCAGTAATTCCACGCATCATCGGCGGATCCAAGTCGCACGCCGGGTAAAAAAAAGAAACCAAAACATAATTTTTGCATTTCATTAAAGCCTGACGCCCACCAGAATGGGACGGCATGTCCTTTACCCGAGGTTGGATGGAACAGGCTTCGGAACAGTCAGATGGCCTTGCCATCCCTTTTTGAATAGAGTCCGTAGAGTTATCTCGGCGAGATCTGTGTTATGTTCAGATACCAGAGAAAGTCCTCCTTTGTCATTTCAGGTGTTCGGTTTATGTTAGCAGCCGGCCTGTTACTGGCTAGCGATGCGTCCGCTGCCAATCTACTGATGAACGGATCATTCGAAACAGGTCTATCGCCCTGGACTTTTACTTTAGCAAGCGGCGTACGGGGCGTACAATTCCAGGACAGTGGTACCCATTCTGACGGCAATTGGTCGGAGGCGATCCGGGTTTGGTCGCCGGCATCGTCCCCGACCTGGGGCGCGAGGCTTGGCCAGGCTGGAATTTCTCTTTATGCAGGCCAGGTTGTAACCATTTCATTCGCTGCGATGGCGTCGACCACTAACGCTCTTAGCGTAGGGATTCAGCAAACTGCCGGTGCGTGGTCCTGGTACGGCTTCAAGGCCTTCTCGCTGACCCCTGTTGGGAATTGGAATGTTTACACATTCAGTTTCACGATGCCCGCCAATGACCCTCACGCCGCCCTGAACTTTGAGATGGGAAACATGGCGGGCGACGTCTGGATTGATAACGTTTCCGTGACAGCCAGCGTGCCCATTGCTCTGGGAGATTCTCCTAATTTCAATTCCGGAAATCCGCTTTACGACCCTAATCTCACCTCTATCACGCAGGATGGGAATGAAATAAACAGAAAATTCTCATTCATGCTCGGTTTCACCGCATGGGCCAACAATGGCGCCCCGCTCCTTTTCGGCGCGATACAGCCAACCATGGATGCTCTTAACAATGCAGGTATCGCGGTTGTTATCACCTGGTGTGCGCAGGACTCAGCGGACCCCAGCACTGATCCGCAGTACAATTATGCCTCCATTCTCAGCGGGCGATATGATGCTTATATCTTTCAATGGGCCGAGAACGCCGCAGCGTGGGGCAACGTATTTTACCTGCGTCTTTTCCATGAGATGAACGGGGGCTGGTATCCCTGGGGAATCTGTGTAAACGGCAACACCCCGGCCCTTGCAATCCAGGCCTGGCAACATGTGTACAACATCTTCCAGAGCGCAGGGGCAACAAACGTGAAATTCATGTGGTGCCCGAATATACATACCTGGGACTACCTTACTGATCCGCTGGCCAGCTTTTATCCTGGAGATGCTTATGTAAGCTGGCTCGGGCTGGATGGGTACAATTATGGCCTTTACGGAGAACAAATGTGGTATGCCCCGTGGGCCACATTCACGCAGTTATTTCAGTATACCTATAACGAAATGCAGTCTACAGTCTCGAGCGCCAAGCCAGTGATGGTGGTGGAAACGGCCAGCGCTGAGGGCGCCGGCGCGACCGACAAGGCCAACTGGATCACTCAAATGCAAAGTGACGCGCCGACGCTTTTCCCGAATATCAAGGCGGTGGCTTATTATGACTTTTGGGACAGCGACCAGCCCCCAAACTTCTGGCGGTTCGACGGTGATCAGTACAGCCTGCCCGCTTTCACGGCACTTGCTGCCGACAGCAGATGGCAAGGCGTCCTACAGTAGTGCACCGGGTGCATTGATAATAGAGGAGAAAGACCAGAAAGCCCCCGAAAGGGATGAACTCGAATCTCCTTTCCGGAAGCCGGTCGTAACCGGGAGCGGGACGATGGCAACCAGAGAAGACCGCCGAGGCCCTCTTGCGCTGGCGGATGGAGACCTTGATACTCTTGCCATTGGAAACGAATCGGGCCTGGCTGTAGACGAAACCTGGGAAGCGGTGGCACCGGTTCAGAATCGTGATGAGTTCCATGGCGCCGAAGGCGGCGGCTGAGAACACTACAGGGATGAACCGTGATGCGTCCGCGCCGGTGGACATTGAAAGGGATTGCCGAGGGCTGGGCACCTGTCGCGATCGTGGATGGGGATGGAAGAAGACCTTCCTGCGGGCGACCGACTGATCAAGTGGGAAACGGTTACAACCTGGCCTCCAGAAAGAGAAATTCCAGCCTGGCTAAGTGTCGCGCCCCAGGGAACCGACGCTGCCGGCGACCAGGCCTGAATCACCTCCGACCAATTTGCCGTCAGTATGGGTGCCATAGTCCTGGTATTGTACGCCGCTTGCCAAAGTAAAAGTCGAGGGCGATAGACTTGTTTCGAATGATCCGTTAGTCAGTAGACTGGCAGCGGACGCATCACCAGCCCGCCGCTTCTGACACTTCCGAAGCCTGTTCCACCCAACCTCGCGGGAAGAAGACGCCGTCCCACGCTGGTGGGCGTCCAGGCAATCATCAATGCAGGAATTATGTTTTGGGTTTTTTTCCCCGGCGTGCGACCTGGATCCGCCCGAGAATGCGTGGATAGGCACCAGATATACAGCCGGAACGAAGCCGGGCCAATATGCCAATGGTTAACTCACCAGAGGCGGAAGCTGACTTGCGGCGCTAAGTCTCGTATTTGATCGTCATTTCCACTGGATCTCGCCGTCCTGGTAAAAGCATGGAGAGTTTCTATATCAGAGAATGTTATCCAAAGATAACATTCTCGTCCAAATTGCTATAGCCGCAGAGTGCTGCATCGTGAAAGCGGGCGCGGATACGCAACGCCTCAAAGTTCGTCTCGACACAAGATGATCCAGGCGGCCGGGTGACCCGGGCTGCTACATTAACAACTTCCTGTTCATCCATAAGAACGAGCTCTCAGAGAGACAAAAACTTTTAGCGGAGCAGGGATACCTTTTAGCGGAGCAGGGATGCAACGTTATAATTGACGACATCCGGCGAAACTCATCGCAGAGTGAAAATAGATCAGCCTACGCTCGATCGCTCAGGTTCTATACAAGCTCGCGCTTACGCAGACCGTATGGCGACTATCAGCGGTCCAGCGAGCCGCGTGCAGCCACGGGAGGAACTCAGCCCCGTCGCCTTCGTATTCGGGCGGAACCGACGAATCCTCTCGGGGAGTCAAGCTGGCCTCTGTTCGTACTGCCGCGCTCGGTCTTCGGGCGGCGCGCTTCGCAGACGGTCGTTCTCAGGCGAGAATGTTGGCGGCTCTCCCCAACGGAAAATGCAGCTATTGCCTGGCCCGCGGTGGAGGGAAAGTGATACCTGCGCGCGGCTTCGTCGATGCTCCGATGCGCAAGCAACGCCGCAATGGGGTCACCTTCTGGTGTCCTGATTTGCTCCGTGTCGCGTCCCGGATCGACGGTAAACCCAAGCCGATCTCGAATCTTGCCGACCTTGCCTGTGCCGCGACAGAAACCCCGGCCCACTTATGTTTAGAATGATGACTATGCGAAGTTTGATACGAATGGCATCCCTGTTGGCCTGCGCTTCACTGAGCCTCCACGCCCAATGGCTCAATAACCCGGACCCCAAGGCGCCGCGGACAGCTGACGGCAAAGTGAACATGACTGGACCCGTGCCACGCGTCGGCGGCAAGCCGGACCTTTCCGGCGTCTGGCAGATCGAGGGGGGAGCGCGCGGACCAGGGCTCTACGGACTCGGCGAATCGACGAACTCACCGTTTTTTGCCAACATCCTCGCCGACTTCAAGCCCGACGAGCAGCCGCTGACGCCCGCGGGCGCCGAAATGTTCAGGAAGAACCGGCAGGGGACCGGGACGAGAAATCCGCAGTCATATTGTCTGCCGGACGGCGTGCCGCACGGTATCCTGCTGCCGGAACCTTTCAAGATCGTCCAGACCCCCATCGAAACTCTCGTTCCTCTATGAGGTGGAAACCATCTTCCGGCAGATTTACACCGACGGCCGCAAGCTGCCGAATCCGGACGATGTGCGGCCTACGTGGTACGGCTACTCCGTGGGCAGCTGGGACGGCGACACCTTCGTGGTCGACACGCTGGGCTTCAACGACCTCGGCTGGCTCGACGCCGGAGGTCACGGCCACAGCGAGGACCTGCGGGTTCAGGAGCGCTTCACGCGCCGCGACTTCGGCCACATCGACGTGGCGGTGACGATTACCGACCCGAAGACGTTCACCAAATCCTTCACCGTCAATTTCGTGGAAAGGCTGTTGCCCGATACCGACGTGTTCGAGCACATCTGCGCTGAAGACGAAAAGGACGTGGCGCACACTCCGAAGTAGCAAACACATCGCGGGCTGGTTGACCTCCGACTTTCCCGGATCATATCGCGCGCCGTGATGCCACTGGTGCGTGTCCCGCCGATAGTCCACACCCCAGGGTTTCTCCGCGCGCATACCTGAAAGCATCGTCTAAACACAGGGGTTTAAACTCTCCTGGCCGAAAACAATAAAAGAAGCTGGCTGCGTCGGGCAGCCATCAAACGGCCGGGCGACATCGGCGGATTTTAGGAAAAATGAGGACGCCGGTCCGCTGAGCCCGAATTTCTTATCCGAGCTGGAAAGGCAACGTTTACAAGAGAGAGCGCGGCCGCCGCAGGTCGAACCGCAAACGATGCAGCGGGTGAATCAGTCCTGGCCGTCGCGGCCCAGCCCCCAGACGCAAATTCCCGCAATTTCCGGACTTGGGGGTTGCAGGTTTGGCAGGCACCCGCGGCATCCAGCCACAGAATGGAGTCGACCAGGTAGATGTTCCGGCTGATACTACTCATACTCTTTCCCGTTTTGCTCGACGCCCAGGCGCCGGCACCCGCTCCCCCCAAGGTCCGATCCGCTGGGGCGATCCACGCCGTACGGCTGCGTCGTGGGTTTCCTGAAAGCCGCCGCCGCGCGCGATTATCCTCGGGCGGCGGAATATCTCAATCTCCGTGGATCCCGCGCCTCGAGCGAAGATCTCGTCAGGCGACTGAACAAAGCCCTCAATCGTCTTTCGGCCGACGTCAACCGAATCTCCCGAGAGCCTGAGGGAGAAGGCGCTGACGGCTTAGCCTCGAATCAGGAGCGCATGGGGTTCGTCGATGGGTCGTCCGGACGCATCGCAATCGATCTGTCTCGAGTCGAGCAAAAAAATCAGCCTGCCATCTGGCTCTTCTCGGCCGAGACGCTCCGGAACATCTCCGCACTGCCGGATTCCGCGGAGCCAGGCTTTACCCGCTTTTCCCGAAGCCGCTGATCGATATCGAAATTCTGTCCACTCCCTTGTGGCGATGGCTGGCGGGTATTCTTGCCATTGCGCTGGGGCTGGTCATGAGCTCGGTAATCACCCGCGCCCTGGTTGCCTTGCTACGGCCCGTCCTTCAGCGGACCACAGGCCATGAGGATGGCGATTCCTCAATCTGCGGCAGCAGATGCGGCCGTTTGTTCTCTCGGCGTTAGTCCGCGTCGGGGCCGGGCTCCCGGCTTCCCTTCTCGCGCGCAAGCTTCTCCGGGATACCTCATTCGTTCTCGACTGTCGGAGGACTCGCATGGCTGGTAACGCAGGCCAACAGCATTGCCGTTGACCTGAGAGTCGCACGGCTTGAAGCCGTTCGCCAGACCGGAAAGGTCGCGATACTTACCCTTGACCGGCGCCTGTTGAACGTCTTCATTGTCTTTGTCGGGATCGCGCTGCTGCTCGGGCGCGCGGGCGTGAACCTGACGGCGCTGCTCACCGGGCTCGGTGTCGGCGGCATCGCGCTGGCGCTCGCGGCACAAAAGACACTTGAGAATCTCTTCGGCGGCATCGGTCTCATCATGCGAGACATCGTTCGCCCGGGAGACAGCTGCACGATGGCGGGAGAGACCGGGATCGTACAAGACATCGGTGTCGGTTCGACTCTTATCCGAACCCTGGATCGACCATGGTCTCCGTGCCGAATGCGGAGCTCGCGCAGAAAAATCTCGAGAACCTTTCAAGACGCGACAAATTCTGGTTCCACCAGGTCTTCGGGCTGCGGTACGACACTTCGCCGCAGCAAATGCGCACAATTCTGACAGGAATCGAAGAAGCTCTCGGGGAACGAGTCCCGATCGTGGAGCGGACCACGTCTCGCGTGCGATTCATCGGCTTCGGCGAGTCTTCGCTGACGCTTGAAATCTTCGCCTACGTTCTGGTTCCGAACATCGAAGCTTTTCTGGTCGTGCAGCAGAAACTTCTGCTGGCGATTCTGGAAGTGATCTCATCCGCGGGAGCCTCGATCGCATCGCAGACAATCGTAGCCGACTGGAAGTTGCCTGCCGCGCCAGCTCAGAGGCCAGACGAACTGAAGACGCAGCCCGAGACGCCACGTCTTACCAGCAGTTGAGCGAATTCTTGGTCAGGATGGCTGAATCAGGAGGGCAGAAATTCGCGGCCCCGGCTCCATTGCCGCCGAGGCCGCGATCAGCGAAGGTCTACTGAATTTGTACAGTGGCTCCGGCCTGCGACGGTTGGCCGTTCACATAGAGGGACAGCGCACGGGTGCCCGAGAGGACCGTGGATGGAACCACCAGATTTATCTGATAGAGCCCTGGATAACCTGGCGCCGCACCGGCAAAACTGAACCGCCGCCGGCAGGCCGCCAATAGAGGCGGTAACGGCACCCGATACGTTTGAGAGCGGGCTCGTGGGCGGGACTGCGCCTGCCACGAGTGTGGGATTCACAGCTCCCAGACCACTGGCATAGATTGTGAGGTAACTCCCCTTCGCGGCTGGGTGCGCGGTGGAATTCAGCGAGCCATCCTGATTCACCGCATTCACGGCTCCCGACCCCCCCGAGTCCGGTAGTATAAACTCCCGGCACCGCGTCGACCGTATTGAGAGTAAGCACGACGCCGCTGCCGCCGGTGCTGTTGACCTGTACGGTCGCAGTCCCTCCGGGCGTCAGACCAAAGGGCATCTGCGCATCCACTCGATACGACGATGCATAGAAGATAGGGATGGCCACACCATTGACGAGAACGCTTGTACCGCTCAGAGATGTCGGGATGGCGCCCGTGGGGGCCGAGACGCCTGGCAGCGGGCCGAGGCCGAATCCGAAAATTGAGACAACCTCCCCGGGCGCGATGGTTCCCGCGCCGCCAAGGCTCGCCAGATTGACGATCTCAGACGAGTTGGTTATGGGATTGAGCTGCTGCGTACCCGTGATCGTCAGGGAGAAGCCGGTGATCCATCCTGAGCGGCTGTCACTTTCATCGTTTTCCACCGCCAGCCTCCACGTGCCGAACGAAGAGCCGTCTTTATTGAAGTTCGAAAGCGGCTCATCGGCACGGAAGGGCCCGCGCCCGGCCTCCACCGGACAGAAATCCTTCCAGTTGGACGTCGCCGCATCGTCAAAAGTCGTATCTACGTTCTGAACGCTGCAATTGTGCTCCAGCAGGATCGTGCGGGTGCCGCTTGGAGAGTACAGATAGACTTTCAGATCGCCTGTATTCGGGTACTGGATTTGTACCTGGGCCGTTACCTTGCTCATGGTAAGTGCGTTCGGAACGACAATGTAAGCCACTGTGATCAGGTTGGACGCGTCGGTATAGATGGGGAGTGGAAGGCCATTGTAAGTGTAGGTGCCGGTCGTCTGCCCAAAGAGGCCCCCGCTGAGGAGGGCGGCTGCCCATAGCGTCCGGATTCCATTCCGATAGTTCCGTAGTTTCATTTTGTGTACCCCGTCGATTAGTTTTCCCGGACGCAATTCGCAACCGGTTCACTGCGGAGAGATGACAAATTCCGGTGGTTTGGTTTTTTTTCTTCAGCCGTTGCAAACCCAGGGACCCGGATTGAACCACGAGTGTGAGCCCAGCTGCAACATGCGGATACACTTTCCGAGCCGCGCGCGGAAGCAAGCGTCTTTCTCAATCGCTGTTAGAAAAAAGGTTCGAAGCCAATTCAGTCCCTGGAGACTGCCGCGCCGCTCTCGCGGACAATGCAACGGAAGCCGACATGGCTGGTCGACGTATCGATCGCATGCGGAAAGCGCGCAGCCGGGCGATACCGCCGGCAATAGTTGGGAGCACAAAGGTGCGAGCCTCCCTTCAGAACCTTGCGAGGGATTTTGACTTCCGGCTGCGCCGGATCGAAACTCGCGGCTTCCCTGCCGCCGCGCGGGTTCCGCGGAATGCAGCAGCCGCCCGCCTTCTCTGAAGTGTGCCCGTGCTCGTACCAGTCCACGGTCCACTCCCAGACGTTGCCGATCATGTCGAAGAGCCCGTATCCATTGGCCGGAAAAACGCCCACCGGCGAGGTGCGCTCATAGCCATCGCTTCGCAGATTCTGCCAGGGAAATTCGCCCTGCCAGGTGTTCGCCATATGCCGGCCTCCGGGGTAAAGCTGGTCGCCCCAGGCGAACTCAGCGCCATCCAGGCCGCCGCGCGCGGCAAACTCCCATTCCGCTTCCGCTGGCAATTCCTTGCCGGCCCACTTTGCGTAGGCTTCCACATCCCGAAAAGCCAGGTGAACCACCGGGTGGTTCTCCAGTCCATCAAGGTTGGATTCCGGGCCGGTCGGGTGGCGCCAGTCCGCGCCGAGCACGAAACCCCACCATGTGCAGGCAGTCGGAGCCTCGGGGTTCTGCTTCGGCCGGTGACGCGGTTTGGTGAAAACAACGGAGCCGGCGTGAAGCAGCTCGGGTAAAGCGCCCGGATAATCCTCGGCGCGCGGCGCGATCTCCGCGAACGTAACGTACCCCGTAGCTTCCACGAAACGCCTGAACTCAGTGTTGGTAACCGGCAACTCGTCCATCCAGAATCCGTCCACCCGCACGCGATGCTGAGGCGCTTCCTCCCGATAGTGATGGTCGGAACCCATAAGAAACTCGCCGCCGGGAATCCAGACCATCCTTTGATGGGGCGCCTGCCTCGCCGGACCGGATTCGGCAAGTCCTGCGTCTGAGGAGAAGCTATCGATAGCGGAACGATTCACGAGACCTCAATTCTGTCACGGCGGCGATCACCAATCGCTGCGGCCGGACATCTGATTTCCGCCTTCGCGGTTCATTCTGATTCGAGCTCACTGGGCACGACTCTCAGGGTCCTTCCGAAAATGCGTTCGTGCTGTTCCAGAGTACTCGTCATCAGATCCGCCAGAATGCGGGCCTGCTCCGCGCAAACGTAAATGCGGGTATGGAAAACGGTTTCCCCGGCTTCCTGCTGCCCGAATTCGATGAGAAACTCAGACGCATTGTGGCCGATCTGAAAAAAATTCGCGTAATGGCCCTCACTTACATGACGAGCCGGTAGACGATTCTTATTGTCTTTGTCGCTCACGGTTGCTCCCGCTTCGCCGAAGGGCTGGCCGACCGATTCTTTCTGACAGCCACTTTCGTCGCCCGGGGCCCGCTTCCACGGGGCTGCCGGGTCGCTAGCAGGCCGTTGAATGCTCGAAACCGTTCGCCGTACTAAATAATTTGGGGCTGGCCATTCAATGCAGGCCCCCAGTAAACACGGGCCTCTGGCTAGCACAGCTTTGCAACGGTATCTTCTTCTGCCGGCGATGGCCTCTTCGGCTGATGGCATCCTGGCTCAGGCCATACTTGGCGATCTTGCGATACAGGGTCATCCTCGACCAGTGAAGGCGTTTCGCGGCCTCACTCTTGTTCCAGCGAGTGGCCTGCAACACGTCCATCAACCGATCCTCTTCGCGAGGAGTCGACAAATAAGAAAATCCCGGCGCCTTCCGGGGAATCCGCGGACACCCCGAACGAGGTGGAATCGCCTCCGCCCGTGAAGGCCCCGAAAATCTTCGAAACCGATCAGTTGCGAAACACAAACGACAAACGCGCCTTCTACCGCATTGCGGAGCTGCCGGACGTTACCCGGCCACTGATGAAGGCACAACAGTTCCATTGCTCTGTCGTCAATGCCCTCGACATGCAAGTCATAGCGAACGTTGAGTTCACGAACGAAGTGGTTGGCCAGTTCGGGGATGTCATCCCGCCGTTCGCGAAGCGGGGGGAGTTCGATCGGCAGCACACTCAGGCGGAAGAACAGATCGCTTCGGAAACGGCCCTCGTCGACGAGTTGTTCGAGATGGTGATGCGTTGCGGCCACAACCCGCACATCCACGGGCACGCTGATCTGCGCTCCCAGAGGCTGCACTTCGCGGGATTCAAGAACCCGCAGAATCCTCGCCTGAGCGGAAAGGCTCATATCGCCGATCTCGTCCAGAAAAAGCGTTCCTTCGTGGGCCGCCCTGAACTTTCCCTGTTGCCTCTGAAGTGCCCCGGTAAAGGCGCCTTTCTCAAAGCCAAAGAGTTCACTCTCAAGCAATCCTTCCGGAAGAGCCGCACAGTTTACCGAGATGAAGGGCTTGCCGCGGCGGGCGCTCAGGCGATGAATGGCATGCGCCGCGAGTTCCTTTCCCGTTCCGGTTTCACCCGTAATCAGTGCGGTCGTGTCGAACCGGGCAATCCGGCGGATCATCTGCTTCGCACGAAGAAAGTCCGGGCTGCGTCCCACCAGGCCGTCTTCTTCGCAAAGCGAAACGCCTGCCCCGCCCTGCATCTCACTCACGGCGGGCGAGATCCCGCTCGCGATCGGCAGCCCGAGACTCGTCCGGAAGACCGCGGTATGCCCGGACAGACGAAGAACGGTAAACCCCAATCGGAGTTCGGTTCAATGAAGTTCGCTTCAACGAAGATAGGTTCAATGCCGGAACAATAATCGCTCTCATTGGGCTTAGCCTTCTCACTACATGCTGCGTCATGCAACCGAAACAGCTGATTTCCTACCCAATCGGCCCGCTGTTAGGGCCATGCTACCGCATTTTTGATCTATAAACATCGGGATTTCTGTTGAGCCCGTATCGTACCTTCTGCTTATTGACATTCAGCTCCATAGGATGGAAGGAATTTCTTCCGAAAGTTGCCTCTTCGCATAACTTTATAACGTATTGATAAAGATCCGGTCTTCCTCTTCCTGCTTCAATAATTCTCTTAGAGTGAATGCGATACAAAAAATTCGAACCAGAAAAGGATTGCCAGATCCGGATTCTCAGCTGCGATCTGTTATCAACCACTTACGAGTCGGGAACAAACACTGTCACCGACTGAGATCCATAGCTGCGATGGCTCATACGGTTGAACTTTAGTCCCTAGTCCCTCCAACTGCCCCCGAAGCCCATAATGACCAGCGTCGGGAGTTCTCAAAAAAAATACATCGGCGGGCGCCGCTGTTTCATCTTCTTCAAGGATGTGTGCCGATGTGCATCAGCCGCCATCTCCGATAACACCCATGCTCGTTGAAAGAATCAGCCGCCGAGCTGCCTGGCTGTGTCTTCCGTGGCTGTTCTCGGCTCTCGCCTGGGCCCAGGCCGGACCGAACCCGCTGCCTTCCTGGAATAACGGATCAACCAGGGCGGCGATCATCTCCTTTGTTACCAAAGTAACCACACGGGGAGAACCCGATTTCATACCTGAGACAGAGAGAATCGCGACGTTCGATAACGATGGCACTTTGTGGACGGAGCAGCCGCTTTATGTAGAGTTCGTCTTCGCTCTCGATAGGGTAAAAGCCCTGGCGCCCACTCATCCGGAATGGAAGACGGAGCAGCCTTTCCGCGCCGTTCTCGAAAACGATCAGCAGACCTTGCTCGCCGGCGGCGAGGCCGGGCTGATGAAAATCATCGCGGCCACTCACTCGGGCATGACCTCCGAAGAATTTCAGAAGACGGTCGCAAACTGGATGGCGACCGCGCGCCACCCTCGTTTCAAGCGTCTTTACACGGAATTGATCTATCAACCGATGCTCGAACTGCTGAGTTACCTTCGCGCCAACGGATTCAAAACCTTCATCGTGTCCGGCGGTGGAGTTGAATTCATGAGGCCGTGGACGGAACGCGTTTACGGCATTCCTCCCGAGCAGGTGGTCGGCAGCATGGGCAAGCTTCAGTATGAGATAAGAAACGGTACGCCGGTCCTTGTGAAAGAGCCGGCCGCGGATCTCATTGACGACAAGGCTGGCAAGCCGGTGGGGATTCAGAAGTTCATCGGGCGGCGTCCCGTCTTCGCTGCCGGGAACTCTGACGGCGATCTCGAAATGCTCCAGTGGACTACCATCGGCCGCCGCGCCTCGCTCGGAATCCTGATTCACCACACCGATGCCTTGCGCGAATGGGCTTATGACCGGAATTCAAAGATCGGTCAATTGAATGCTGCGCTCGACAAGGCGCCCCAGCGAGGCTGGATTGTCGTGGATATGAAAAAGGACTGGAAAGTCATCTTTCCGTTCGAGAAGTAAGACCGTCAATTGGGTCCGCCCGGGAATCGTAGTATTTTAAAGGCGAATCGCGGTTAAGGCATCTCTGCTTCCAACCCGCTCCGCCTTCAGCAGCGGCGGAAACTGGCTGCCAGTGAGCGGCATCGCCCCGTCCGTCACATGGCCGCCGTTGTTCTTCCGCTCACTGTGAACGGCGTCGGTCTATCGGCGAAGGTGGTGCTCTTGATCCTCGCGTCGTACCGTCAGCGTTCATCCCAAATGGCTTCCGGCTCGCAACAGGTTCTGTAACTCCTTCGGCATCAACATACCCCGTTCCGAGCCGCGACCCGGCCTCCCCTCAGGGGCACGTGCGCCCCAGGTACTCCTTCAACAAAAACGTTCGGCCGAAATGATCGAACGGTAGATTTGCATCTACCGTTCGGATCTCTCCTGCAGGTGCGTCAGCGGGCAGCGCCTCCCGCCCCAGCCGACAACATTTTGATCGCGTCGTCGATCGTGAAGCTGTTCGGCTTCTGAATAATGGGGAACTCCTTGAACGTCGCCGCGAACTTATCGGCGATGGCAAAAGCGCCATACAGGATGTAGGCGTGATACAAGTACCATTCGTAGTAGCTGTTCGAAGTGACGTCCGCGAATTCGTACGGATCCGTCCGAAGATTGTAGATCTTCGGCAGACGCAGGCGAGTGAACGGCTCGGCCCAGAGCTGCAGTGTTCCGGTGCAGCGCTGTTCCATGAATACTACTTTCCAGTTGTCATAGCGCAGCGCGAGGATATCTCCGTCGTCGCTGATGTACATGAACAACTTACGCGGACTTTCCTTCACTTCACCCGTCAGATAAGGAACGAGGTTCATCCCGTCGATATGGTTTTTGTACGTGCGGCCTATGGCCGAGTAACCCTTCTTCAGCTTGTCCACCACGTCCGGATCGCCGGCCATGGCGAGGAAGGTCGGCAGCCAGTCGTGATGCTGGACGATGTCGTTCGAGATGCTGCCGCCCTTGATTTTATTCGGCCAGCGAACGATGAGAGGAATCCGGAACGCGCCTTCCCAGTTGGTGTCCTTCTCGCTGCGGAACGGGGTCATTCCGCCGTCGGGCCAGCTGTTCCGATGGGGGCCGTTGTCCGTGGAGTACATGACGAAAGTATTGTCCGCGATGCCGAGCTCATCGAGATAATCGAGCATCTGGCCAACGTTGCGGTCATGATCGATCATCGTGTCGTGATAGGGCGATTGCCAGCGGCCGGACTGGCCGAGACTTTCCTTTTTCGTATGAGTGAACAGATGCATGTGGGTGAAATTGAGCCATACGAAGAAAGGCTTGCCGTCTTTACGCTGCCGTCCGATGAAGTCCTTTGCGCCGGCGACGAACTCGTCATCGCACGTCTCCATCCTTTTGGTGTTGAGAGGCCCGGTATCCTCGATTTTCTGGCGTCCGACGCGCCCCCAGCGGGGCTGCTCCGTGGGATCGTCTGTGTCGGTCGCCCAGGAATGTATAACGCCGCGAGGAGTGACAGCCGCACGTAAGTTGCCGAAATCCTTTTCTGGGAAATAGTCGTACATTTGCGGCTCTTCTTCGGCATTGAGGTGATAAAGATTCCCGAAGAACTCATCGAAGCCGTGGTTCGTCGGCAGCATGTGATTGAGATCGCCGAGATGGTTCTTACCAAACTGACCGGTGGCATATCCCTGATTCTTCAGACAAGCGGCGATCGTAACAGCTTTTTCGGTCATACCTACGGGTGCGGCAGGGATGCCGACCTTGGAGAGGCCGGTACGCAATACGCTCTGCCCGGTGATGAAGGACGATCGGCCCGCGGTGCAAGATTGCTCGCCGTAAGAATCGGTGAACATCATGCCTTCGTGGGCAAGTCGATCAATATTAGGGGTCCTGTAACCCATGAGGCCATGCGAATAGCAACTCAGGTTCGAGATGCCGATGTCATCGCCCCAGATGACAATAATGTTGGGTTTACTCTGATTCGATGTGGCTTGCTTCGCCATTATCACTCTCCGGATCGTGAAGGATTGGCCCGGCGTTACGCGATTACTTTGAGCCGCTTCTTGGACGAAAAGGAGCCAGGGACGAATTTATTTTTTGCCGACCTGCAAAACGACAGACTGATGAAAAAGACCGGAAGTCTTGCTTCCACGCGCGTTTCGGAAACCATCGACATATCCGCAGATACTTAAGCACGATGACCGGAAAGGACGGATGACCGGCATGCCGGCGGTCGATTTGGACTGGTGCTTCAGACGACGATCACCGGCGCCCGGGAGAAAGCCCAATCAGACCCTCCATTGGTCGCGCCTTGCCCTGGAAGCGTCAGACATCGCTCCAAACTCGGACCTGATTGATTTGAAACCTTCTTCAGCACCAGCGAGGTCCAGGCCTGGACCTCATGGTGCTGAATCATCCAAATTCCCGGATTTATATTCCTGACTCGGGCCATCAAATATTTGGATCGCTAAGTTGTTACAAGTGCGCTAAAATCGCAGACAGTTTTCATTGGGGGCAGTATCATCAGGAGTTGTCGGACCCGATTCTCCACATTTCAGCAGTTCGTGCTCCCGCGTCAGCGAGCATATAAAATACATCCGAAGCCGATCAGTTCGAGGAGCCTCAACATTGAGCAAACACGACATGGCGTCATCCGGATCCTGGATCCGCTCAGGTTTTGCTTTCGTCATTATTCTGTTATCCGGAGCCTCCGCGATGTTCGCGCAGACGGCCGGTTCCGGTGAGATCAGCGGGACCGTTATGGATCCCGGCGGCGCCGTCGTTCCCGGGGCGGCGATCCTTATTCATAACACCGATACTTCCGCCGATCGCGCCTTAACGACCAACGGAGACGGAATTTATTCAGGAACCTTTCTTCAGCCCGGGCACTACGAAGTTACTGCGAGCAAGACGGGGTTTACCACCGCGAAACGCAGTGACATTCTCCTCGAAGTCGGGCGCACGCTCTCCATTAACTTCTCTTTGATGGTGGAGACCGGATCGCAGACGGTGACGGTGACGGCCGAAAATGTCATCGTTGATACGGAAAAGACCGAAGTCTCCCAGGAAGTTACCCGAAATCTGGTTGAAAACCTTCCCATCGTCGGACGCCGCTGGGATAACTTCGTACTGCTGACCCCGGGAGTCACGACAGACGGCGGTCTCGTTTCTTATCGAGGTATTTCGGGACTGTATAACAACAACATGGTCGATGGCGCGAACAATAATCAGGCCTTCTTCTCTGAGGCCCGGGGGCGCTCCACTGTTCCCTACACTTACAGTATCGATTCCATTCAGGAATTTCAGGTCAGCTCGAGTAACTACAGCGCCGAATTCGGGCAGGCCGCGGGCGGCGTGGTTAACGCCGTTACCAAATCCGGCGCGAATACGATCCACGGCGATTTGTTTTATTATCTGCGCTATCCTTCTTTGAACGCGCTGGACCCCATTAATAAAGCAGCCGGTATCCTGACGCAGGGCGTCCACCAGCAGCAGCAGTTCGGGGGCAGCCTCGGCGGCCCCATCATAAAGAACAAGCTCTTTTACTTCTTTACTTACGATGGCTCGCGGAAGGTTTTCCCGATCAGTTACACGAGCACCGCGTTCCCCACGGCAGCCAGCCCCAACCTCGCCTGCCCGGCCGCGATCACAGCGGCCCAGTGCGCGTCCGCGAATGCCTTTTTGCGCGGCAACCTGGGATCCTACGGCCGCGTGGGAGTCGGTGATGTCGCGTTCGGCAAACTTGATTATCAGCTGAACTCGTGGAACCACCTGAGCGCCGCATTCGACTTCGACGATTATCACGCTCCGAATTCCTACAACACCGGCACGACAGTCAACAACAGTTCCCTGTCGCAGAACGGGCCGGCGATCACTCACACCCGAATTTTCGTCGCAAACTGGGATTCCACCTTCTCCAGCACGATGGTCAACAACTTCCGGTTTCAATGGGGACTGGATCGCGAAATCATCGGCGCGAACGGCGCCGGGCCAAGCGTCAGTGTCACCAACGTGACCGGCTATGGCCTGCCCAACGCGCTGCCGCGACCCGCGTTCCCAGACGAACACCGGCTCCAGTTTACGGACACGCTCTCATGGTCCAAAGGCAAGCACCAGATCAAGGCTGGTTATGACGTGAACGACATTCACGAAGTCCTGGTCAACCTCTTTCAGGGCGGCGGAGTCTACAGCTACACATCGTTCAACAGCTGGGTCGAAGACGTTTTCGGCGCCAATGCGGGCGATGGCCTGACGGGAAAGCACTACACTTCGTTCGCTCAGGTAACCGATCCCATCACACAGGTCGGCCGGGACGATTTCTACGACAAGGACGTAGCCGCATTCATCGAGGACAGCTGGAAAGTGCGGCCGAATCTCACTCTGAATCTCGGCGTACGTTATGAGATCCAGATGATTCCGCAGCCGCCGATACCGAACACGTCGACGCCCCTGACGGCCGCTTACACTACAAAGATCAACACGGACTCGAATAATTTCGGCCCGCGCATCGGGCTAGCCTGGGAGCCTTCCCCGGGAACCGTCGTGCGAGCTGGGTATGGAATGTTCTATGCCAAGACTTCCAATAGCACCTGGTATGCGGTACGCGTTGAGAACGGAGTGTTTCAACAGACCTTCAACTGTGTTCCTTCAACTTGTCCGGCGCTAACCTTCCCGAACCTGATCTTCACCCCTCCCGGTGCTACTCCGCAGGCCCCCTTCCCAGGCGCTCTCGCACCACAGGTAACCACTTTCACACCTCCCGCCGGCACTCAGCTCGCCCATGGGGTCACACAGGACTTCGTAAACCCGCTCGTTCATGAGGGCGAACTATCCGTCGAGAAACAGTTGCCCGGTCACATGAGCATATCGGCCGGCTGGCTTTTCAGCCGCGGCCTGCACCTGCCGGTTTTCGTTGATGGAAATCTGAGTCCGACAACCAACACTCACACTTATCGGGTGCTCGATTCCAGCGGCGCTGTGATCAACACTGATGTAGAGCCGTTTTACACGGCTGCCAACAGGATCAATCCCTCAACCGGTATCATTCTCGTGGGTCAGAGCGTCATCAACTCCTGGTACCACGCGGGCGTGCTCACTCTCCGCAAGCCCATGAGCCATGGTGTGGAACTCCTGCTCAACTATACCTACAGCAAATCGATCGATGACGGCGCCGTATCCGGCGCGAACGGAACGTTCTTCGGCACCGATCCCCCCGTCGACCCGTTGAACCAGAAGCGGGAGAACTCAGTCTCCGATCTCGACCAGCGGCACCGCTTCGTGGGAAGCGTCGTCTACACTCCGCTGATGTTCAGCAAGGTAAATAATCGCCTCGCACGCTTCCTCCTCAACGGTTATGCCTTTTCGAGCGTCCTGACGTTTGCAAGCGCTCAACCTCTGTTCGCGACCATCAATGGGTTCCCGAGTGGTGGCGCGAACTCCGGCCTTACCGGCGGCACAACCACGAACACCGGCGGCACAACCGGCGGCCGACCGGCCTTTGCAGGCAGGAACGTGTACTTCGGACACCCGCTCTATAACGTCGATCTTCGGATCATGCGCGTGTTCACCTTGCACGAAAGGTTCAACCTGCAGCTCCTGGGGGAGGCCTTTAATGTGTTCAATCACACCAATATCAGTAGCGTAAACACCACGGCATTCAGCTACGCAAATGCCGGCACGGGAGCTTGTAATACCGCAATCGCCGCCGGCGCAAATGGCTGCCTCGTTCCGAGTCCGACATTTATGGCGCCGACTGCAGCATCCTCTACCAACGGCCTGTACGGAGCGCGTCAGCTGCAGCTTTCGGCCAAGTTCACGTTCTAGTTCGTCGACCGCTCGTTACTGTGCCTTGCCGAGCAACCTCTCCCTCACGGTCGCGGCTCCGAGCCCCGCGCGGGAGCAAGGGGTTGGCCGACAGCAACTAATCCCGCGGTCGCGGTAGTAGTTTGCAGGGCCTCGACACTCCCGCCGGTCATGGCTCGATGGTAAAAATATGGACATATCCGGATAATCCGGATACACTTCCGAGCGCGCGGAAGAAAGCGGTGTTCTGTTTTTTGCTCACGCTCTAAAGCTGGAGCGCCCTTCAGGGAGAAAATACCCCGCCTTGAATTGAAGATGAACATCGCTACAATGTAACGATGTTCATACAGAAGGCGAAAGAACCTGCGTCACTGCCTGGGAGCGCCATGTCCGCGCGCGCTCTGATTTTTTGCGGGGTGCTCCTTGTTGCGGCATCCTACCCTCTGACGGCGAAAACCTTGTGCGTCACTGCCAGTGGCGCCTCTGGCTGTTTCCCCACCATTGGAGCTGCGGTAGCGGCAGCCGCTCCAAACGATGAAATCGATGTCGGCGCCGGAGAGTATCCCGAAATGGTTACCATAACGAAGCCTCTGTCGCTTGCAGGCGCGGGCTCCGGTGCGACCTTTATCGACGCTCAGGGTCTTGCCAACGGTATTTACATCGACGGGCTCGACCACGCCGGCCTGGCGTATGTCCAGGTAACCGGACTCACCGTCCAGAATGCAAACTTTGAGGGAATTCTCGTCACGAATACCCAGTATGTGCTGATCGCCAATAATCACGTCGCCAACAATAACCAGAGTCTCGTCCACACACCGCCTTCGTGCCCGGGACTGCCAGTCTTCGAAACGAGCGAAGCCATGGATTGCGGTGAAGGGATTCACCTCGTAGGCGCCAGTTTCACCACTGTCGCGAACAATGACGTCGAACTGAACTCCGGCGGCATTCTTCTGTCCGATGAAACCGGAGTCAATTACCAGAACCAGATCACCGGAAACTACGTCCACGACAATGCCTTTGCCTGCGGCATCACGATGGCTTCTCATCCGCCCTCTCCGCAGGCGACCTCCCATTTGCCTTACGGTCTTGTGAACAACAACGTAACCAATAACCGGATCATGAATAACGGGCTGGGCGTGCCGGGCGCCGGCGCCGGTGTTGGAATCTTTGCGCCGGGACCGGGAAATCAGTCATTCGGGATCAACGTAATCGGGAACACGATCATCGGCAACGGCCTTCCGGGCGTCACCGTGCACAATCACGCCGCTCCTCCGGGGGCGCCGGCAATTAACCTGAACGGTCTCGCCATTATCGGCAACTACATCTCCGGAAACGCCGCCGATACCGCGGACGCCGCCACTCCGGGAACCACCGGCATCAACATCTACGGCGTTGCGGGAATCTTCGCGACCGAGATCATGGGAAACACCATCGACAATGAAGCGTACGGCGTTGTCATGAACAATCCTGGATCGATGGACGTTCATATGAACAACCTGCCGGATACAGGCGTCGGCCTCACCAATAGCGGAAAAGGCAATATGAACGGCTCTTCCAACTATTTCGGATGCTCCACCGGTCCCGGGACCTCGGGTTGCTCCTCCGTTTCCGCAACAGGAGTCACCTCGTCTCCCTTCCTGAGCAGTCCGGCAAAGACCGCAGGTTCAGGACGCCCTCCGTTCGGCCACTGATCGCCCTTGCAGGCGCAACGGTAGAAATGAAAATGCCCTGATGCCGCAAGGCTTCAGGGCATTTCTCTGTCCGGGACCCAGAGACTAACGACGCGCGTCGGCCGTCGTAACCGGCGGCGCTTCCGCCTCGTGCGACCGCTTCATCTGGAACGGAGTACTCTGAACGATCCCCATCACGATCGACGAGAAATGATAATCGCTGCGCGCCGCATCGCGCGTGATCGCGCGCACTACCGGCATGTCGTAATACTCGAGTCCCCGGCCCAGCGCGTAAGTCATCAGCTTTTCGGTCATGGTGCCGACAAACCGCTCGGGATGCTTTAACAACGCTTGCCGCAGATCTACCACGCCGTTGACCTTCGTGCCATCCGCGAGCTGCCCCGATGCGTCGATCGGCAGGCCTTCTTCTTTGGTCCGATAGCGCCCGACCGCGTCGAAATTGTCGAGTGAGAATCCAAGAGGATCCATCACTCTGTGGCAGGTGGCGCATGCCGGATTCTTGCGATGCTCCTCCAGACGCTCGCGCACCGTGGTCACCTTGCCGCCCTCGTCATTCTCCTTCAACGCCGGCACGTTCGGTGGTGGCGGCGGCGCGGGCGTTCCCAGAACATTCTCCAGAATCCATTTGCCCGCGCAGAACCGGCGAGGTTCGCGTCGGGTACGATGTCACGGTAAGAATGCTGCCTTGGCCCAGCAGTCCTCTGCGGGTATCGTCCTTGAGGGTGACGCGGCGGAACTGGCTGCCGTAGATGTTCGGGATGCCGTAGTGCTGCGCCAGACGCTCATTGACGAACGTGTAATTCGCGTTCAGCAGATCGAGCACGTTGCGGTCTTCCCGCATGACGCTGTCGACGAACAATTGTGTCTCTTCAAGGAACGCCTGCCGCAGGTTCTCGTCGAAATTCGGGAAGTCTTCGCCGGCGCGGGTTCACGCTCTGCAGATTGCGCAGGAACAGCCATTCCGAGCGAAGTTCGTGACCAGCGCTTCGGCTTTGGGATCGGCCAGCATGCGCCGGACCTCGCGCTGCAGCACGGCCGGGTCTTTCAGCTTGCCCTGGCTTGCTGCGTTGAGAAGCTCGTCGTCGGGAATGCTGCTCCACAGGAAAAACGAAAGACGCGAGGCCAGTTCGAGGTCGCTGATCCGGTAGATCGTATCGGGTGCGACAACGGCCGGGTCAGGTTCCGAGCGGAAGAGAAATTTCGGATCGGTGAGAATCAGCCGAAGCGCCGTTTCGATGCCTGTGTCGAAGCTCCCTTTGTTGCGCCCCTTCTGATAGAAGGTGAGCAGGATCTCAAGGTCGGAATCATTCACGGGACGGCGGTACGCGCGGCGCGCCAGGGTCGTAAGAATCTTCTTCGCGCAGGGCAGCTCTTCGCTGGAAGTCGCCGGATGGCACACGAAAATGCGCTTGCGGCTGGGCGTATCGCCCGATCCCGTCGCGGCAAACGGCCCGGTGATCTGCACATGATCGATCAGCGGGATACCGTTCATATTCTGCAGATCGAGATTGCGCGTAAACGGCTGCAGCGGCTCGACCGATTCGGAATGGTCTTTCGCCACGAACGTCACACCGACCTCGTGCGGACCGGCCTTCACCGGCACGCGCACTCTCAGCCGCGCATCAATCGTGTTGCCCGCGAGGCCTAGGTTGGTATCCATCATCTTGTTGTCAGCCTCACCGCCGACATCCGCAAGGAAAACACGGACGCCGTCCACGCTGATTTCGAACTGATGCGGATACTCGAGACCAGTCATGTATCCAACAATGTTCCGCAGCAGATACGCGCTGAATTCATACTCGCCGTCCAGGGGAAAGTTGTGATGAATCAGGATGCCGCCGCGCGTACCCAGCGGCAGCCCTTCGATGTGTTCCCCCTGGGCGAGATTCGGGCGGAACCTGATACACCTGAGACACCGGGCCAAGGCTGCGATCGCCCACCGCGAGGCTGCTGACGGCGCGCGATGCCGAAAGATATTGCTCGAGGAGCGAAGGCGAAACCTTGAGCACGTCGGCGATGTTGTCGAACCCGTTACTCTCATCGTCGGCAGGCAGAAGCGTGGCAACGTCCACTTTCAAATCGAGCAGGTCGCGAATCGCATTTGCATATTCGGCGCGATTCAGCCGGTGCAGGCTCGCGCGGCCGGGTTCGGGCCGGGAGATCGCAGCGCGATCCAGCGCCGTTTCGAGCGATGAAGCGAAATTGTCGAGCGTCGCCGAATCGGGACGCGGCATACCCAGGGGAGGCATGGTTCCACCATGAAGCTTGCGAACCACTTTCTCCCAGGTGTCCGCGTGATCTCCCACGTGCTCCACGTCCGCGTTGTCGAGCGTCAGACCCGCGGTCTTCAGCTTCTGGTTATGACAGGTGACGCAGTATTGATTGAGCAGCGCGCGCTCGGCCGGGGGCTGCAGCACGGAGGCTGAAGGCGCTTTCTGAAACGCGTCCCGCTCTTTCTGAACCGCGTCCCGCTGGGGCGCCGAGTACAACGCCACCGAGTACGCAATCAGTGACAGCGCTGAAACGGCTGGAATGAAAACGAGGGAACGCAAGGACACCTCCGGGACAAGTCGCGCTTCTACATCTTTATGCTATCAAACGACTTGTGGGGAGGTGCCCAAGGGAGGTGCCCCTCGGGATGCGCGTTCAGGCGCAATGCGCGGAGGCGCGAACGGCGGACCGAACCAGCTGTTCGGCGCGCTGCCAGTCATTTTCCGCCGTACCTTGCGGGCGGCCCGCAAGTTCCCACAGCAATCGGGCGGTCTGCCGAACCTGTTCCTCTGTCGAGGGTTTGGCCGTCGAGGCAGCTAATGCCTGGGCGAGGCGATCGCGAGCCGAGTTGTGGGCCTGACGAGCTTGTTCCACCGCGCAGAGAGCATCCTCTATGTCGCGGTCCGCTCCATTTCCGTCCATGAGGCGCTGCAGACAATCGAGTTGGCGCGCGTACTCGCCAAACGCCGTTCTGTAAGCGACCCTGAGTTGTTCATCAAGAGGCATATCTCACTTCTCAGTCTTGAATACTCTATTAGACGGTGGGAGTTACCGGATTGTTCTCGCTTTCGCCCCAGCTTTTTTTCCGCGCAGGCTGGAAAGCGCCCCGTCACGGCCGATAAGTAACTCACGATGGACGTCTTCTTCCAAAACGCGCACCAAATATTGGATACGGCGAGCAGGGGAATGGACTCGGGAAATGACGACTTCGCACTGCTGGTCCGCCCGGACGGTGGGCTCCACTTCATCATGGAGACACCGTTTTCGATCGAGGCCGCCGCGATCCACGCCGGTGCTCAGGCTGCGTACCAGATCACTCGTTCGCGCGATGGCGTGCGCGTAACGGGTCGAAGCATGGGCCGCGATTGCGTGCTCGAACACCGCAAACCCGGCTGCCGTGAGCAACGCCCTGCTTCGCGATCAGCCTCTTTACCGGATTACCTCGCCGGCCCTGACTTCGTGAACCTGATCCCCTTCGAGAGGCGTGTGAGAGGCAGAGTCGGCGATGCGTCGCGAATATACGCGAGTTCGCGCCAGAGTTAATCCCCAGAGGATGTGTCCCGCCTGAAGTTCTCTGGTGGGCGCGTAGAGTGTGACCAGCGGGTTAACGTGCTTCCAGACGAAGTCGAAAAGCAGGAAATACGCGCAACAGGCCGAACAGCATTCCGGCGATTCGGCGCCCCGCTTTCCGCTCGGCAGGCCAGACCAGCCCCCAGACCATCCCCAGAATCCCGTAGATCGCGACTATCAAGCGCCAGCCCGACCCAGGAGGTGTGCGTGAACCGCGCGGTATAAGCGTCGCTGCCGTAAAACGTGGTGGAGAGAAGATTGGGAACCAGCCAGGCCGAATGCCGCTCCCAGAAAGAACCGATCATGAGCCAGACGAGCATGATCACCGCGCCCGCCACTCCCGCCTGAAGTCCAGCCAGCGCATGTTGCAGTCTCGGGTGAGACTCGCTCTCACTCGCGGCATTCATTACAACCAGCCTATACTGCGGCGTCCGGAAAAGGCAAAACGCGCCCGCATCGGCGGACAGTCGGGCTCTGGTCAAAAAAATACGGCAAGCACCCGGAGGAGAGCGCTTGCCGTTTCACCAAAAACCGTCAGGTGCTCGGAGGAGTGCAACCGGCGGCTGGACCGGACCTCATTTGCAGAGACGGTACCACTTGTGAAAACTCTGAGGGAGCGGAATCCGGCTTCCTCAATCTGTTAGAGACGGATCGATCTGCTTTTCAGTTACATCAAACCGCTGGATTCGGCAATTGCGCTTTAACGGAGATAAAACAGACTAAGTCGCGGAAGTCCGGCGAATTCCAGCATTGCGCGATCCAGAAATTGCGTCTCCAGCATCGCAATCTGGGGCGCGGTCATCTTTCCGCGCCACGGGCGAAGGTAGGATTCAAGATCCTGCCGTGCCTGGAGCGCCTGCTCTTCCGATTGCCGGGCGCGCGCAATTGCGATCATTTTCTGCTCCAGCACGGTGAGCCGTTGCTCAAGCGTCTCCAGATCCGCGGCAATATCGGGCAGTTGCGCGGAGATCTGGTCGAGCGAATCCGCAATCGCCCGATATTCCGGAATACCGGCGGCACGAACGGCTGCTGCATTCGTTTCGATATAGCGGCGCAAATCGTCTGCCGGAAATGGCTCCGCGACTCGGTTTTTGCGGGCGCTGCGGTGTCCCGTCCGCCATGCGTTGCGCCTCGGTCATCACCGCCTGGGTGCAATAAGCGATGGAATTCACCATCTGGACCCGCGATCTCTTCGCCCGCCATTTTTCGAAAGCAGCGTCGATCCCGCGCAGGACGGCTTCGAGCGGAACGCCCGAATTCTTCCAGGATTCGATCAACGCCCAGTCGAGCGGCGACAGCAGGAACAGACTGGTACCGCGCACGCGCTGAAAATGCTCTTCGATTTCAGTGAAGTAATTGAAGTAGTTTGTGAAAACTTCGCCACTCACCGGGTCCGTTCCCAGATCAGCCGAAGACCGTCGAGGGTCAGGTTCTCGTCGACATACCGGATGAATCGCGAGCCGCCGGCAATCAGATTCGCCTGTCCGCCCGTCGCGATGACTCGCGTCTCGGGCCCCAGTTCCTCGATCAATCGCTCGACCATGCCGTCGATCGCCCCGATCGCGCCGTAATACAGGCCGGACTGCATGCTGGCAACCGTATTCGTGCCGATCACGCTGGCTGGTTTGCGGAAATCGACCAGCGGCAATCTCGCCGTGCGGCTGAAAAGCGCTTCGGCGGAGATGCCGATGCCAGCCGCGATGATGCCGCCCAGATATTCGGCCTTCGCTGAGATCGCGTCGAAAGTGATCGCGGTACCGAGATCGACGATCACGCACGGGCCGCCGTATTTATGCAGCGCGGCCACGCTGTTTACGATGCGGTCGGCGCCGACTTCGCGACGGATTCTCATAAAGGATCGTGAGACCCGTATCGGTGTGAGCCGTCACGAACATCGCCTGGGTTCCGAAGTATCGTTCGGACATCTCGGCCAGCGCGCTGTTCAGAGGGCGGAACCACCGAGGAGATGATGATCCCGTGCAACGCCTGCGGATCGAGCGAAGCGAATCGCAGCAGGCTCATCAGCAGAATTCCCCACTCGTCGGAAGTCTGCTCGCGGACGGTGCGCAGGCGGCGGTGATCGGCCAGAACTCCGTCCTTGAAGATTCCGATCGTGATGTTCGTGTTACCGGCGTCGAGTGCGAGGAGCATGTTTCACTACATGTAGCCGGAACCGCGATCCCGAGAATAGCCAGGGTGCGCTCCAGTTGGCTGCGGAAAAACTCCGTCATCCAGAGCAGAAACATTTTCTTCTCGCGGTCCGGTTCGGCCAGCACCGGGTACTGATGATAAAAATTGTTGAACGTCTGCGCAAGCTGGAAGGCATACCTCGCCACGTGCGCCGGTTCGCCCGCGGCGACCGCGCGTTCCACCGCCGAATCCGCTTTCGAAGCCGCCAGCAGCATCTGCCAGCAATCCTCCGCCGCCGAGCTGCCGCGCCAGAGCTTCGCGGGTCAGTTCCGCCGCGAATTCCGGCATCGTCTCGCCGCGCTCTTCGAGCTTGCGCAAAATGTTGCGCGCGCGCACGGCGGCATACTGCACATACGGTCCGGTCTCGCCTTCGAAGCTGAGCGCTTCCTGAAAGTCGAAAGCGATCACGGTAGTGCGCGTGAACTTCAGCAGAAAGTAGCGGAGCGCGCCCATCGCGATCTCCGTCGCCACGCGCCGTTGCGCGAGCTCGTCGTCTTCGGCATGCCGCGATGCGACTTCGTCAAGCGCGGTCTCGATCAGCTTGTCCATCAGATCGTCCGCCTTGACGCCCAGCCCCTTGCGGCCGGACACCTCTACATAGGGCCGTTTCGCGTCTTCCTCGGAAAGCTGAATCCCGAGCTCGACGCAGCAGCGCGGCGAGAGGGCCACCATCTCATAGGAGAAGTGGATGGAACGGTCGGCCTGCTCGTCGAACCCGAGCGCTCTCAGCCCCGCCACTACCACATCCTGCAGATACGATTGGCGCGCGTCGATCACGTTGTAGACCGTGTGGCCTTTGCCAAAGTGCGGCGAAGGCTTCGGCTGCGGCTCGTCGGTCGAGACCCAGACTTCATGGCCGTCCGTATAGCGCGTCAGCGGCTTGTAGTAGAAATCTTTTCCCAGCAGCCCGAACTTCCAGAGCTGATAGGCGATGTCTTTGCCGACATAAGTCACCGTGCCGTTCGAGCGCACGATCACCTTGCTGTCTTCGTTCGCCTCGTCCTCGCCGCGAAATGCCGACGACGGCATCACCCAGCAGCCGTTGTTCTTGCCCTCGGTCTCGAAGTAGATCGCCTTTCGCTCTTTCAGCAGCTCGAACGCCGCCGCCCAGAATTTGAGGTGCAGAATCTCGCTCTCGCGCGGCAGCACGTCGTATTCAATGTTCAGCCGCAACATCGTCGCGAGGTGCGCCTTCACGATGGCGTCGGCGACCAGATGCGCGAGTTCCGCCAGTTCACCCTGCGCCCGATTCGATGGCGTGCAGCGTTTCGGCGCGCCATGCGAGCGCTTCCGGATGATCTTTGTAATGCTGCGAGGTCCGCGCGTACAGGTCCCAGCAGAGGTAGTCGAACCGCGCTCCTCGCCATTCATCAGCAGTGCGACACCGGCGGGAGTCTTCTGTTCCAGAAAGTGGAAGCCGACCACGACATCGGCCACCTGCACGCCGGTGTTGTCGATGTAGTTCTGCACTTCGACATGGTCGCCGCGCGCGCGCAGCATGCGCACGAAAGTGTCGCCCAGAACGGCGTTGCGCAGATGGCCGATGTGCGCCGCCTTATTCGGATTGATGTTGGTGTGCTCGACGATGATCTTGCCGCCCGAGGCGACGGCGCCCTCGTCCTCAGGGGTCAGCAGCGCGGCGGCGTAGGCTCCGCGATCGAACCGGACATTGATGTAACCGTTCCCCGCAACTTCCATCGCCGCCACGCCGGGGATCTCCCCGACCGCAGCGACAAGCTCCGCCGCGATCTTTTTGGGCGGCTGCTTCAGCGTTTTCGCAAGCTGAAACGCGACGGGAACGGCGATTTCGCCAAAAGACGGCTGGCGCGGTTGTTCCAGCGCGAAATCGGACTCCACTCCAAATTGCGCGCGCAGGCGGTCCCTGAATGCCGCGTGAATTTGCTTCTCCAGACGATGAAACACGGAACCTTGAGTATAACGATCGATACGAATCGGTTCAGAAATTTAGCAGATCGTTAATCTTTACGTTCCCCGGGCGGGCGCGGTGAGCCGAGGAGCGGCATAAGCGCCGGTGGGGGAGTAATC
Source organism: Terriglobia bacterium (assembly GCA_963718155.1). Classification (GTDB taxonomy): domain Bacteria; phylum Acidobacteriota; class Terriglobia; order Bryobacterales; family Bryobacteraceae; genus BOG-234. Next base: position 81,741 of record CAVQYP010000021.1, read on the forward strand.
AGACCCACGAGAAGTCCTTGCTTAAGGTGCTACCCCGTGCAATACGAGCCATGCAGCCGACGGAACAGGCGGGACATAAGTGTGTGGTACCTTGCGGACAAATGCGGGTATGCAAAAGTCTCTGGTTCATTTAGTCGCAGCGAGCAAGGATAACGATGCCCGGTCCCGAGACGTAATCCTCTGATCTCCGAACAGGCGAGCTCCTTTGTCGTCGTAGATGTTTTCGTTCATGATGTCGTGTGGGTCTTGAGAATGGCCCTTGAGACCGAGCGCATGACCGTATTCGTGCAGCACGACCTTCTTCAGCCACGGCGCAGTCCACTTGCACGAGGAATTGACGGTGATCACACGCAACACGGATACAGTCGTCTCTGATTTGACGGGCGCTCCATCATCATCGCTTTCGGCTGTCGGTGTAAAACTGGTGATCGAGTCTCGTTCATACGCCACTTGTGGCGGCGCAGCATTCGGATTCTTCGCCAGGTTCGGGAGTTCGCAGGATACGGGGTGCGTGTCGAATGCGATGGACACCTCAACATCGACGCCCCAGGTAGCTTTGGCACTTTCGAGGGCGCCTTGAAGATCCGCTTGCGTGATTTGAGCGGCGTTCAGGCAGACGGAAAATGCGAAACCAGCAAGGAGTATCCGTTTCATGGGTTGAGCTGCTATCTTAGCGGCCGGAAAGGGGAAAACGTTATAGGTGCGGTACCAGGACTTGCACAGAAGAGTATCTTTTGCGGCCAAAAACCGAAAGACCAGTTACGCAGGGATATTGTGTACCGCAGTTGATTCAGCTTTGTTCTCAAATGTCAGCAAGCTTCATGGATCTCGCGGACGGGTTTTGCTCGCTCTATCGATAAGTGGGAATAGCTCTGACTGGTCGTATGGGATAAGACTTCGACAAGCTCAGCGATCGTTGACCCAAGCCGTGCGCGGCTGTGTCCCGGCACCGTTAAGAGTATTGACATAGCCAAACCCGGACGAGAGCGCGCCGTTTGGATTGTTATAGGCCGGCGCGGTGGCCGAGTTGGTCCCGTTACCTACAGCGGGCGCCGAATAGAAGACGCGATTGAAGATGTTCTGGAACTCTGCACGGATCTGAAGTTGCACCCTTTCCTTGATCCGGAAAATTCGGCCGACACTAAGCGATTCGGCGGGCTGGCGCTGCCAGCGGCAGTTTCATAATAGGGTGCGGAGCCGCCGAATTGACCCGCGCCGACATCGGTCCACGCACCGGGATTCAAGGCGAGCGTTTTGGTCGGATCGAACTTGCTGTTCGGATCTACCGAAAGACAAGACTGGCCGTGTACGTAGTTTTCAAAAGTCGTACCGCCGCCCCACAAAGCCGGGTTGTTCTCGGGACCGCGTTGTAACTCAGAGAGGAAGTTGTTGGCTGAGGGTGGCGTTTGGATCGAAATCGCTCTGGTTTCAGTCCTGGAAACCTTCTGCGCGGCGCAAGTAGCGTCTACAAGGAAACGCCTGATCTTACAGGCTGCTCAAAAACCGCAGTAGTCGCTCCCTTCCGGTCAAACAGAGCGTGTTCATTTGGAAGAAAGGGCCCTTTGTCCCGGAGAGGCCGAGCCGAGGCGATTGGTAGGAAAGAATGATCTCGCGGACGGGTTTGCTCGCTCTATCGATAAGTGGAATAGCTCTGACTCGTGGTCTTCGGATAAGACTTCGACAAGCTCAGCGATCGTTGAACCAAGCCATCGAAATTGGTTTCATCGAAGATCTTCTGCGCGGCGCAAGTAGCGTCTACAGGAAACGCCTGATCTACAGGCTGCTCAAAAACCGCAGTAGTCGCTCCCTTCCGGTCAAACAGAGCGTGTTCATTTGGAGGAAGCTGCCCGGAGAAGGCCGGGGTTTGTCCCGGAGAAGGCCGGGGCGTATGATCGGCCGGACGTCGATTACCGCCGTGACAAACCCGCGTCGATGCCGGTATAGTAATTGGGAACATGAGCCTCTTACAACTGGAACAGCTGCAGCCGGTCCTCGCGGCCGATAAAGCGAGAATCGGCGGAGAACTGGATCAGATCCGTCGCGGCTTCGAGGAAATACTGACGCAATTTCCTCCCGCCCCCGGAGTGGAGTTCAAAGAAGAAATGGCGGGCGGCGTACCGGCAATCTGGTGTATTCCCGCCGGTGCCGTTAAAGGACGGGTCCTCTTATACCTGCATGGCGGGGGGTACGCCATCGGCAGCGCGAAAGCGTACCGGCTGTTCGTCAGCAATCTGGCCGCGAGCCTGAAGGCGCGGGTGTTGATCCCGGATTACCGGCTTGGCCCCGAGAACCCCTTTCCCGCGGCGTTCGAGGACGCCGTCGCAACTTATCGCTGGCTGCTCGATCAGGGGGTCTCGCCGCAGTCGTTCACAATCGCCGGCGATTCCTGCGGAGGGGGCCTGACGATCGCTACCCTCGCGGCCGCCCGGGATGCAGGCTTGCCGATGCCGGCGGGTGCTTTTGTCATATCGCCGTGGGTCGACCTTTCAGTCTCGGGAGAATCGATCGTTGCTAAAGCCCAGGAAGACACGGTTCTTGAGGCCGCCGCGCTGCAGGGCATGGCCGGCGCCTACCTGGGCGCAACCGACCCGAAGACGCCGTCCGCTTCCCCGCTCTATGCGAATCTGACCGGTTTGCCGCCGCTCCTGATACATGTCGGATCTTCCGAGATTCTGCTGGATGACGCGACCCGGCTGGCAGCACGCGCAGGCGCTGCCGGAGTCAAAGTACGGCTCGAGATCTGGCCCTCGATGTTTCACGTCTGGCACCTTTATGGGGCCCTGCTGGATGAAGGCCGCGACGCTCTCAACGACGGGGCGGCGTTTCTGGCTAATTTAGTGGCACGCTGAAAAAGTCCGAATCGGCTCGCTCACGCGCGCCGCTCGGAATGCGCAATCCGCTTACTGGACCAGCATGATCGGGGCCTGCCAGAACGCCGCTTTCTGCGCGCCTGGATCGAGCACGGTGACCTGGCAGTTGTATTCGCCCGCAGGAAGTTTGTCGAGCGAAAGATTGAACCGCATCGGCAGTGCCTTGGATTTCGGGTCCAGACCATCGGTCACCGCGATGGGGGCGGTTTCGAATGCTTTGGTCTGTCCGCGATAGAAAGTCACGAAAGCCACCATGGGCTGCGTGGTGGTGGCTGCACGCTGGTAGGCCTGCAGGTATACGTACAGATCGCGGCCTTTGTTGAATACGCGCGTGACGCTGGGGATCAGCTCTTTTCCGTTCTCGATCAGCGGGTCGACCGCATCGCTCTTCGCGCGATCCTTGTCTTTTCCGGCGCTGTACAGGGCGTCACGCGCGTCGACCATCTGACTTCCAAGAACGACCGAGCTGATCGGTATGCGGTTCACTTCCTTGTTCAGATTGGGAATAACAAAGTTGGAGAGAAAGGTGCCAATGCGGCCAGTCTCCGCGTCGCGAGCGAGAAGCTTCATGCTGTACTTGCCCGGAAGCAGCGTGAAACCGGTGTGGTATTCGATGGGGCTCTTTGCCAGCTCAGCCGCGGTTTCGTTGCTGATCGTGTAATCCACCTTGTCGCGCACGTTCTGAACCGTGGTGCCGAAGTCATCCTTGATTTCACCGATGAAATCGATCAGCGTGCGCTCCGCGCCGCCCTTGCGCGCGAGGGCCAATTCGCGCCCCGGAATCTTAACGACGACAGGCACAAAGTATTCGGCCCGATTCAATTGGAAGTAATTGACTTCCATCGCGATCGTCAACTCGGTAACCGGATCCTGCAGCATCAGCGCATCTTCGAGTTGTCTTTCTTTATCGGCGACGGTGAACTTGGCGAACTGTTTACCCGCGAAGTAGCCTTGCCGGAAATCAAGGTTGGCAGTCAAGCCGTTATTCAGGGAAATCTTGATTCGCCGGAATTTGCCATTCAGAGCCTCGTTCGTCGTGTAATAGCCGATGATGTAGTAGCTGGAAACCGCTTTCTGCGCCTTCACGATGCCAGCGGAGAGATCGTTGCTATCGAGAAATGCCTTGCCGCCCGTGTCGGCGGCGAGCGCATAAAGCGTATCCTGCGACTGCTGAAAACGGGACGCGAAGCCCATGGCCGAGGTGCCGTTATACATGCCCGCTCCGCCGGGCGAGCCCTTCGTCGCGTCTCCCATCGGCGCCGAAGCCACGAGGCCGCGCGCATCGATCGGCCAGAAAGACACGCCCGCGCGAATGGCGGCGTTTACCGTCGCGTGCAACTGCGCCTGGTTGTCCGTTCCGTTAAGGTTGAGCCCGCTGGCGAAGTAGAGCAGCGATTTCTTTTCGCTTAACTGGCCCAGCATGGTCGCGGCGGTCTGGAGCGCCGCCAGCTGGCGATCCGTGCTGAATATGTTGAACTCGCTGTCGTCCTGCCCGAAGGCCGCGCCGGTGTCGGGCGTGCTGTCGTCCGTCGCATTCTGATCGAAGCCCTGACCCTCGCCCACCTCATGGTTTCGATGACGGTCAAGAGCCGGTCACGGTCGCCGGTGAAGTCCTGCAGGACCTGGACCGCGCCGCCTTGAAACAGCATGACTGCCATCAGATCCGCCGACGTCATCTGGGTGCGGATGAACTTCTGGGCGCCGTCAAGGGCTCGAAGCTGATCCGACGGGGGCAGCGCGGTCATGTCGAAGTACATGGCGAGCAGACGATGGTCCCGGTATTTGGTGTTTCCGGGCGTCTCGGGACTGATTTTGGTCGAAGGAAAACGCTGCAGGACGGGGGGCGTCGCCGTCGAAGGGCGGCAGCGGTTCGGGGACTTCGTCGAGTTTCTGGAACTCGAAGAACTTGATGGTCTGAGGCGCGCCGTCTTCAGTGACCGTGAAGTCTTTCGCGGTGAGGCCTTCGATCGCCTTGCCGCTTTTGTCCTTTACGGTGACCGTTTCAACCACCAACTGGGTGTTGCTGGTGAAGATGGTGGGTTCCTGCGCAGGCTGGTTGTTCTGCTGGGCATCGACCTTCGATACGAACAATACAGCGACACTTAGAAACAGGATACAAGTCAGGCGCATAAGTTAAAACCTCAAACGCAAGGTGGTCTGGAGAGTCCGCATTGCGTTCGCGCCGGCAGGCGTGCCAAACTGCGGACTCAGTATGATGGTGTTCCAGGTTGTGTAAGTGACGTGGTTGATGGGGTTTGTCGAATCAACCCGAAGATCCAGGCTGTAGCGATCCTTCAGGCGGAACGTCCGGCCCAGTGAAGCATTCATCGTAAATTGATTGGGGCCGGTGATGGAATTTCGTCCCGCGTTTCCCCACGCGCCCAGGGGCGCGACGTAAGCCGCGGGGTTCAGAGTAAGGCCGGGGGGAGCGTTGTAGAGTGGCGCGCCGGTATAGTCCGGGCGGATCCCTGTAAATCCCGTTCCCGGTACCGCGGTCGCATAGATCGGGGTTTGCGGCAAACCGCTGCCGGCGTTGATGGCCGTCGTAAGGGTCCACTCTTTGAAGAGCGCACCGCGCCAACCGTTCAGAAGCGTTCCTCCGAAGGATGCCCTGGCCGGTGCTGTATTGCGCGGTGACGTCAGCAGGTGCCTCTGATCGAAGTTGGATAGCGCGCGCTCGGCGCTCAGGTTCAGCCAGTTCTGGGCCACGAGAGAACCGCCCCCATAGCTGGTTCCCGCGTTACTGGTTACGGGGCCAGTGGTTCCCCCGCTGTTTCCGCCAGGATTGCCGCCCAGGGAAGAATCGTCGATCGACTTCGAATAGATATACTGCAGGGTCGCGGTCAATCCGTTGTGCAGCCTGCGGCGCAACTGCAGCTGGCCGGACTGGCGCGTGGAATTGCCGTTCGAAGTCATGTAGATGAAACTCGTGGGACATGACGGACATGGACTCACCGTGCCGGGAGCGTATGTATTGGGATAGAACTCCTGCTGACCCCTGGTCCCTTTGATGCCGAGGTAGGTTGCAGTCATAACCAGCGAACCGGGCAGGTCGCGCTGAACCGACGCCGTCCAGTTCTGAGCGTAGCCGATCCGGAAGTGAGGGTCGATGCCGAAAGTGTTGTGTTCACGCCAGCGGGAGCGTTGAACCCGTTAGCCAGCGTCAGCGGGGTGTCGAGTGTGTTTTGAATGCTCAGACTCGTCGATAGCGGCGATTGCTGCGCCATCTGGTTGGCGATCGACTGGAAAACGGAAGTGTTGTAGTAGACGCCGTAGCCCGCGCGAACCACCAGGGACGATGCCGGAAGGGGACGCCACGCGATGCCGATACGCGGCGCGAAGTTGTGCCGGTCGGCGTTTATGAGGGAGTCCGGATATTTCTGGCCGGTCAGCAGAACCGACGGGAGTCTGGGCCACTACCGGGGCAACCGCGGAGAAGCCGGGCCCGACGTCGAGGTTCACCAGGCGGCCGTACAGTTCGTCCATCGGCGATTGATATTCCCAGCGGATTCCGCGCGCTGACGGTCAGGGACGGACCCACGCGCCAGTCGTCGATTACGAATGCATCCATCATGTTTGCCCGGAAATATTTGTCGGCGTTGCCGTATGCGATCTGGCTGGTATCGGGCACGCCGAGCAGAAAGTCGGCAAAGCCGGAGCCGGTTCCGGGAACGGGTGCTCCATCTGCAAGCAGACTGGTGGCCGCTCCGGTGAAATTGAACGCGCCGCGCGGGTTCTGTTGGGTCAGATAGTTGAATTGCTGGCGGCGGAAATCGCCTCCATAAGTAACGTTGTGGCGTCCGTGATTCCACAGGGTGCTGGCCGAAAACGCGGTCGTCTGATTGCGATTAAAGCTGGCGATACCGTCCGTGAGAGGCTGAATTCCGCTCGAGAAGGTGAGCGATGGCGGACCCCAATTGACGGGGTCCTGATTGTTGCCCATGATTCCGGCATTGCCTGAAACGTTTTCGCGATTCGCAAAGTATGGCTCGATCCGAGTCGAAAAACGGCTGTACTGAAACCCGAACGTAGTGAAAGTCCGCGGCGTGAAACGGTGCTGCAGATTCAGACCGGTATTGATTCCCTGAGTCTGCGCTTTATCCACAAACTGGAAAACGTTGGGAGTCTCCGTGGAGTTGTGCTGGTAAGCGAATTGTCCGAAGAACTGGTCTTTACTGGTGATCGATTTGTTGAATCGCGACTGGAGATTGTTCTGGTCGGTGAGACGGAGGAGGGGTATCTGGTAGTTGTAGCTGGTACCCGCCGTGAAGTTCGGCAAGGGATAAAAAGCAAGAAGCGCCTGGGCCTGCGGGCTGATCCGGCTGGTGGGAATCATGTTTCCCTGAAAGGGCGCGCCGGTATCCGGGTTGTAGATCGTGGCGGGAAGCTGGGAAAAGTCTCCGTTGCGCTGCGCGGCGAGCGGCATCAGCGCGGAAGTGGTGGTATCGTCGCGATTCCGCAGCCATTGATAGTTCAGGAACACCGTCGGCGGATTTTTCCACAGGCGCGGAATTCGGATCGGCCCGGCGAAGCTCGCAAGACCTTGCATATCGTTAAAGGACGGCTTCGGGGTGTCCTGGCCGGTAAGTGAAAACTGGCGAGCGTTGGTGGCCGAATTATCGTTCACGAACCCAACCATGAACTGATAGAGACTGCCCGCGCCGCGCCGGTTGTTTCCAAACGCCGCATTCTGGGCGAAGGGCGAAGAGGCTCCGTTGTTCACGGTGCCGTTGACCAGAAAACCGTCGGAGGCGCGCTGATTGAGCTCGGCTGCGTCCTGTCCGGCGAATGCGCTGCTGGCGGGCGCGGCTTCGGCAGCGTTCGACGCGGGGGGAGCAGTGGAAGCCTTCACATCGGTTCGTTGAAAACCGCTTTTCGCATTCGCGGGCGCGGCGGCGGCCGCCTTTTTCTTATTGCCGGCAGTTGGAGTCGGGACTGCGGTATTCGTTGGGGTCTGACCGGGTGGGGGGGCGTACGAGATCGATGGCGGCGGCGCGGGCGCGGCGATGGCTTTCATTTCATCGAGCGACATCATCTTCAGATCCCAGTCGGCTGCGGGCATGCCAGCTGCGATGGTGACATCCTGCTTGAGGGGCGCGAAGCCGAGCATTTCGACTTGAACGTTCCAGACTCCGTCGGCGAGATCGGGAATTGAGTAAGCGCCGTCCTGACCGCTTACCGCGACAAAGCGCTTGTCTCCCTGGGTGGCTGTTACCGTTGCGCCGGGAACGGGTAAGCCTCCGAATTTGATCTGGCCTTTATAGTCGGCGGCGGCCAGCAGAGACATTGAAAGCAGCGCGATCAGGCAGTACCTTAGGTATGCGTAAAGGATTGTAAAGCTCATCGGCGCCTCACCTTCTTCAGTACCCTTCGAAATGCGAACGGTTACAGACGCTTTTAATAAACACGGGAGTCGAGGAAGTCAGAAGCCGGAGGGCAGGAGTCAGCTGTGACTCCAATACCCGGCTTTCGCTCCCTTCCGGTCGCGGCTCGGTAAGTGCTCGGGAAGGCTGGCGCCGCTGGCCGCAATGGCTGGTTAGCAGGTTTTGAGCCGTCCCGGTATTCGACGGGAGGGTAAGAGCGAAATAGCGAGCTGGCGGATGAGCTACCACGTAGTACCTTCGACGATGAAGAGCCTGTTTTCGATAGCGCCGAACGATTTGCAAATTTGACGCTTAGAACGGAGACGCTGTTTAGATCTCATTTGTTCCGGCGGAAAATGGCGATTGTGCGGCAGTCCTGGTGTGGTTGCGGGAATCCACTTGTGAAATGCGTGCCCAGTTCGGGCGTGAAATGCAGTTGAGATACAGCTCTCCTGTTGTAGTCGAAAGCAGCCAGTCGATATCTCCAAATCCCGGCGACCAATTTGCCAGATCAGCCGCCAGGAAACAGAGAAGATGCGGAGCGCTCCACAACCGTTTTGATCTCTCAGACGGGACTGAGGCCGCGTTGTAACCGGCAGCGGCGACCGGCCCATTGTTTCGACGTTATGCCACACGGAGCCTCGAGGAATCGCGTGGTTTAGTGCCCCCGTACGCCAATGGGTGCGACGAGGTTCTTTCGATTTGAAAGTTAGCATGCGTTTTTGGGGTTGCGACACACTCAGGAATGGGCGAACCGATAAGTGCTTTGTTTTCAGAGATCCGACAGGCGAAAATTTATTTTGAAATCTGTGACTCTGAAAATTGTCGTTATCCAGATGGTGACGGACCGGCGATGGAATTGGTCAGCGGTTGGCTGCTCGATTATTTAATTAAGAGTCGAAGTCCTGTCTCATTGCAGGTTGGCGCCGCTGGAGGGGAGCGTAGACGATGCTGGAGAGTCATACCACCGCCCCGAAGATGCGAGCACGTTGCGGTCTTTGAAGCCGTGCTGAATTACGCCGGCGAAATTGCCGACACGCCGCGTTTGACAGAGAGGCCAGGTTCTTTATGTTTCGGCTCGAAAACCGTCTGCCGCTACTCACCGGCCGGATTACATTCCGGACGGCCCTCGCTCCCTATGCAGTTTCGGATCCCGTGAAACTGAACTTGAATCCCGGAATCAAACGCTGGACTCGCTCGAATGACGGCCGTCACCCCAGCCCGTGTCCACGATGGCGCCGTTCCAGTTCCAGGGCTCACCACGGGCAGGATCGAACGGATGGAGAATCGGATCCGCACAGCACCGCGGGTTCGGCTGTGATCCTAAGCTAAGACGCTGCTGAAAAAGGGCTATAGTCGCTCCCTTCCGGTCGCGGCTCAGAGTGTGTTCATTTGGAAGGATTTGCGGAGCCGCGCGCGTCAGGCTACGTCCTGGTGCTTTTGTTGCTCCACAACTGCTGGCTCGCCATACGTGCGCCTTCCGCGAGTGCTTTGAGCTTTGCCCACGCAATCTGCGGATGAACGCGGAAGCCCATGCCACAATCGGTCCCGGCGATCACATTCTCACGGCCTACCAGATTGGCGTAGCGGATGATGCGATCGGCGACCACTTCGGGATGCTCGACAACATTGGTGTGGTGCGTGACCACTCCGGGAATCAGGATCTTGCCTTCCGGCAGCTTCACATCCTGCCAGATCTTCCACTCGTGTTCGTGCCGGGGATTGGCTGCCTCCAGAGAATAGGCGCCGGCCGTGATCCGGAGCATCAGATCGACGACGTGTCGCAGAGGGAGATCGTGGGTATGCGGTCCGTGCCAGCTACCCCAGCAAATGTGATAACGGATGCGATCTTCGGGAAGACCACGCAACGCCTGATTCAATGCCTCCACGCGCACCGCGGCGAACTTGCGATAGTCCTCGATACTGGGGTTCGGAACGATCATGTCATAGGTATCGGGCAAAGCGGGATCATCAATTTGAAGGATAAAACCAGCGTCGACGATGGCTTTGTATTCGTACTTCATTGCCTCGGCAAGCGCGAAAATGTACTCTTCGTCCGTGGGATAGTATTCGTTCAGGAAGAAGTGCTCCAGCCAGCCCGGCGCCAGAACACACATAAATGTTTCTTCAGGCTTGACGCCGGATTCGGCCAGCGCGGCGCGAAACAGTTCCAGATCCCTGCGCACTTCCTCCTGACCTATATAGTGAATCGGACCGGAGCACACCGTGCGCTCCGCGCCGGACGCCAGGAACGGAAGTTCCTTATAAAACTCCGCGAATTCGAGGCGCTCGCCGGTTTGCAACGTCATAAACCCCGGTTCACCGGGTTTCCGTTCCCGGGTACTCAGCCCGCTGAGACGGAGTCCGTAGTAGCCCCTGCCGAATCCGACCTTCCCGATTTCGCCGTCGCTGATGATGTCGATTCCGGCTTCCGTCTGCTTTCGGAGTACATCGACGATGCTGCTTTGGATTTTCGGCCGGGCCGCGGCGAGATCCACTTTCTGGCCCGACATCATGGCCGTCGTCATTTCGCGGTACTCGGGCGGCCCGTCCAGTCGGCCGGCATGTGTAGTAAGAATGCGCTTTGTGCTGCGTTTCATCTTTCCTTCCTCCTCTTTTATCCTTCGAACAACCTGAAGCTATCCGAATGGCCGGCAAAAACCAAGCCACATTTTGCGACTCGCCCTTTTGCGCTTCCCTGATCAATAGATTGGGCGAACCTGTGGAGAGATTTGCATATTTTATGGTTGCAAGCTACAGCCCGATGTAGTAGCGTAATCTACAGCATGATGTAGTAGCTTTAAAATTGCGATGCCTTTGCCAAAACTAAGCAGATTAGAGCTCCGGATCATGGACACGCTCTGGACGCGCGGCCCATCTTCTGTTCGCGAACTTCTCGAAGCGTTTCCCGAGCCGGAAAGACTCGCCTACACCACCGTCCAGACCGTTGTTTATCGACTGGAAGCGAAAAAGGCGATACGCCGCATCGCCAGGGTCAGCAATGCGCATGTGTTCGAGGCGATTGTGTCCCGCAGCTCGGCGCAGCACCGCCTGATCGACGACCTGGTGGCGTTGTTCGGCGGCAAACGACTGCCCATCGTAACGCACCTGATCGAATCGGGAAGGCTCACTCCGGAGGAGGTGCGCGAGGCTCGCAGGGCGCTGCGAAATCTGTCGAAGAAAGTGAGGTCTCAATGATCCCCGGCCCGTTACAGTTCCCGGCGAATCACCTGTTGCAATCCACTCTGTTTGCGGCAATGGCGGGTCTTCTGGCGCTGGCCTTAAGACGAAATCGGGCGCAGGTCCGATACTGTCTCTGGCTCGCCGCGTCAGTAAAGTTCTGCATTCCATTTTCTTTTCTGGTAACAGCGGGCAGTTATTTTGCGCCGCACACCGCGTCGAACGCCGCCCCATCGATGGTTTCTCCCGCTGTGGAGCGGATCGCCCAGTCCGTCCTGGTCTCTGCTTTTCCCCCGGGGGCGCCCGCATCAACACGGCCCGCCGCAAACGTGCTTCCGGCGGTCTGCTATGCCATATGGGCGATGGGTTTTGCGATTGTGGCTTTGTCCTTGTGGAGGCGATGGCGGCAAATTCGGGGCGCGCTGCTCGGGGCAACGCCCATACGTCTGCTCAACGGGATTCAGGTCTTGTCTTCTCCGGCGTTCATCGAACCTGGCGTCTTCGGAATTCGGCGGCCGGTCCTGTTGATGCCCGACCGGGTTGCCGAGCAACTCACGGCGCCGCAACTGGATGCGATTCTTGCGCATGAGCTCTGTCATGTTCGGCGACGCGACAATCTGGCCGCGGCGACTCACATGGTAGTGGAGGCGCTGTTCTGGTTTCATCCGCTGGTGTGGTGGCTGGGCGCCCGGTTGATGGAAGAGCGCGAGCGTGCGTGCGACGAAGAAGTGCTCAGCATGGGGAATGCGCCGGAAGTGTATGCGGAGGGCATTCTCAGGATCTGCGATCTGTACCTGAAGTCGCCGTTGCCGTGTGTAGCCGGAGTGACGGGAGCCAATCTCAAAAGGCGGATTGAGGAGATTATGAGCGGCCGCATGGCGCAGGCGCTGAATGGCAGGAAAAAGCTGCTGCTCGCCGGCGCCGGGACGCTGGCAGTGGTGGCGCCGATTATTGTCGGCACTATGAATGTGCCGCTCACGATGGCCCAAAGCAGGGTCTCGCAGCTGGATTCGCGGCAGGAGCCGACGCGGAAATTCGATGTGTCGGCCATCAAGCTCTGCAAAGCGACGACGGGGGTCATGATGGGCGCGGGAGCGGAATTCTCCCCGGGACGAATGAACACCGGATGCGTTCCGCTCGCAGCCCCGGACAACACGGGTCTGATCCAGCGCGCTTATGTCCGGTTCGCCGGGGGCCGTCTCCATACGTTCGGATTGCTCCCCATCAAAGGAGGTCCTGCCTGGGTCCGCTCTGATCTATACAAGATCGAAGCAACCGCGGGTGGCCGGCCGGGAACGGAGCTGATGCAGGGGCCGATGCTTCAGGCCCTTCTCGAAGAACGCTTTGGGCTGCGTATCCATCGCGACGTACATGCGGGGCCGGTCTATGCGTTGACCCTCGCGAGAGGCGGCTCGCGGCTGAAGCCGTTCGTCGAGGGCAGCTGTCTTCCGATGGGCATCGGCAACCCGCCACCGGAGCCGGCATCCGGCCAGAGGTACTGCAGGTCCAGGATCTACACACTCATGCCGACAGCGGATGCGGAAGGCGCGAACCTCGGGGAGTTTGCGAAGCTGCTCAGCGTGTTCCTCGACCGGCCGGTCATCGACAGGAGCGGGCTTGACGGCCGATTCGATATCCATCTGGAATTCTCCGCCGATGAGGCGACTCCGGGGATCAGAGGGCCTGTTCCCGACGCATCGCCAGCCCCTGATCCGAACCGGCCTTCTATTTTCACGGCGATCCAGGAGCAACTCGGGCTGCGGCTGCAGGCTGCGACCGGGCCTGTCGAATCGCTCGTCATCGACCACGTGGAACGCCCGTCGGAGAACTGATGTCGCGGGAACTGCAAGCCCTGGGGCTGCATTCGAGCCGGCGACGAGGCGCTGCACTTTCCGCACGTTTCGCAACTGGTGAGCGCCGGGCCGCGACACTCGTCCTGTTCCGATGAAAAGGCTGAACATCGGCAACCCGATCGGCGGCGCCAGCGGCTTTTACGTAAAGCTTCGCGCCGAGCGGAAGCTCGGCGGCAGGGTGGAAGCGCTGACCCCACACAGGCACGCTGTCAGGCGTTTCATGGCTTCAATTGTCGGGACGAAGGCCGTGCTGCCAGAACTCTTGCATGACCCGCAGCCCAGGGCCGCTTGATTTACGTTGGCGGAATTGTGTCGACTGCGCCGGCTTGTAACAATTGCATGGCCGCGGCCACTTGGATTTTATGGACTTCAATTTCGGTATATAGTGATCCAATGTCTAACATCGCCGGTAAAGCTTATGCGATGAATGTGATCACGCCGCTGCCGTGGTATCAGGCGTGGATTACACGGCTGATTTTCAAAGTAGCGGCGCTGCGCCCGAGCACCACGATCGGGCTGGTGACGCTGTCGCTGATTCATTATGCGCGGTGGGTGGTGGTGCGGCCGAACAATTTTCCAAGGCTCAGTCCGGAGCAGCCGGCCGAAGAGTTGAAGTACACCTACATGCTGTTCTTCAGTAACTTCAACGGGAGCTGGGATCAGTATGTAGATTCATTTTCATCCGCAATTCCGAAGGGCCTGAATATGTTCTGGCGGAAGAACATCAAGTATCCGGGCTCGGTGCCCATGCTGCCGTTCCACCGGTACATTACCTCGAACCAGATCTGGACGGATTACTTCTATAACGCTTACCCGATGGCTTCGGCGAATGATGTGAAGTCGGCACGAACGGTGTCGGGGGCGCTCGGGAAGTTTATTGCCGATACGAAGAGCGACGGCGCCGAGGCCTTTCAGAAGAAGTACAACAACCTGCTGCTCGGATTGCAGCACGATTTGGGCGCGATGGGTCCGAACCAGATTGTCAGTCTTTCGGCATGGGCGGTGGAGAACCGGCTGGCGGCGGAGCGGGCAAAGCTGGTGAAGACGCAAGGAGCGAGCTAGCTTATGGCCAACAAAAACGGGAATGCTTATGGACTGACGCTGCTTTGCCCCATTCGCCCCGGCGTGCCCGACAAATTTCCGGATGGACTGGAGGGTCAGACGAACGCGGCTTGCGTGCGCTATCTGCTGCAGGACGTGATGCGAGTGAGCGAAGGCAGCCCGATGGCTCAGGTGCCCAACACTTACCTTTCGCGGTTCTACATATTGAACGACGTATCTTATCAGGGGTATCCGACAACGCTGGAACATTTGAAGAGCCAGTATCTGGTGTTTTCGGCGAACTTCCATGGTGAGCTGGAGGATTACCTCAGTGGCATGTGGAAGGCGGTAGAGGCCGAGATCCGGGATTTGCTGCAGTATTGTTACGGGTTCGAGAAGGTGCACGATGCGGCGAGCTTCATCGAGTACATCAGGAAGTGTCAGGTGGAAACGACCTTCTTCTTCGTGGGATCGACGGATGAGCCTCTGGCGGTGCAGCTGAAGAATTTGTACCTGCGGCAGGAGTTCCGGGAGTTCGTTTACGAGAATCAGGGCCGGAGCGCGGCCGAGATTCAGGCAGCTTTCGAAAAGTTCGTGGCGCGGACGCAGCCGGATAATCTGAGCGCGCCGACGTGGCAGCCGGGCGCATATTCGCTCGAGAAGGCAGTGGTAGGGGCGAGCGCGGAATGATTTCGAAGCTGGATTTGCCGGATATTCAGGGAAACATTGTCAAGGCTTACGGGCGGTACGGCTTTCCGCGGGCGCGCTATGTCTTCTACCGGGTGGATCATCCGACGCGCGGGCGGAGGTTCGTCGAGAAGGTCACTCCGCTGGTGACGACCTCCGTGCCGTGGTCTGAAGATTCACCGTTGAAGATTCCCAAGGTGGCGGTGAACATTGCGTTCACCTATCAGGGGCTGAAGCATCTGGATGTGCCGGACGAGACACTGCACGGGTTTTCCGATGAGTTCTCGATGGGGATGAAGGCGCGGCGCGACATTCTCGGCGACACAGGGCCGAGCCACTACAAGAACTGGGATCCGGTGTGGAACGATCCGGAAGATGAGTTTCGGCAGTGGGCGCATATTCTGATCGGAATCAATGGCAAGGATGAAAACGATCTGGCCGCGATGTATGACCGGATTTGCACGATTCTGACGGACGTGGGCGGAGTGACGCAGCTGACGGGGCATCGGGGTCCGGACGGGGTTGAACTTCCCTATCAGCCAGCCGTGGCGAGCGACGCGGATAAAGAGCACTTTGGTTATTCGGATGGCATCAGCAGCTCTTACTTTGAGGGGTGCGGGGAAAACCCGAGATACATGATGGGCGGTGGAAAGCCGACGGGCGGCGATCCGCGGACGGCGGACGGGTGGGCTCCTTTGAAGGCCGGGGAGTTTGTGCTTGGACATGCGGACGAGTCGGGAACGTATCCGGAGGCGCCTGGTCCGCCGTTGTTTTCGAGCAATGGGACTTACATGGTTTACCGGAAGCTTCACGAGAATGTGGGGACTTTCAACGGCCTCATTGAGGAAGAAGGCAGGAAGTATCCGGGCGGGAAAGAGGAGTTCGCGGCGAAGCTGAGCGGCCGGTGGCGCAATGGCGCTCCGCTGGTGAGCTTCCCGACGGAAGAGAGCGCGAATGCGTTTACTGCGGAGTTGAACGCGCTGCTGGAGAGATCGTACAAGGGTGAGCGCCTGACGGAGAAGGAGCAGGCGCGTCTCTCGGAGTTGCGCCTGCAGATGACAGCGTTCGACTTCGGCGACGACACGGATGGCGCGAAGTGCCCGTTTGCATCGCACACGCGGCGGGTGAATCCGCGTAGCGCGCTTCAGTTCGGGGCGAAGAGTCCTTTCGCTACGCCAGGGGCGCTGAGTAATCGGCGCAGGATTTTGCGACGGGGACTCCCTTACGGCGCGGTGAAGGACTCGCGGCGCGATGACGGTGATCATGGGGTGATCATGATGATCCTCAATGCGGACCTGAGCCGCCAGTTTGAGTTCGTGCAGGAACAGTGGATGCAGTACGGGAACGATTTGAAGCTGTCGAACGACCGGGATCCGCTGTTGGGCAATCATGGAGCGAATCAGAACGGGCGCGGCTCGGGTTGCATGGTGATTGAAGGCGATGCGGCCACGGGCAAGCCGCCGTATTTCTGCGGGCGACTGCCTACGCTGGTGGAGACGCGCGGCGGGGATTATTTCTTCGTGCCCAGCATGACTTGCCTGCGGATGATCGCGATGGGCATTGTGGATCCGACGTGAGCTCCCGGCGCGAGTTGAACACCGAGTATCCGCCGGCCGGGGAGCAGGCGCATATCGATAGTCTGATTGCGTCACTGCGGACGAAGATGCAGGGCGATTACGCGAAAACGCGGATGCTGCGGGATGCGCATCCGAAGATGCATGGGTGCGTGCATGGCGTGTTTGCCGTTCTGCCTGGGCTGGATCCGGATTTGTCGGTGGGGCTGTTTGGGGAGAGCCGGACTTTCCCGGCATGGGTCCGATTTTCCAATCAGAACAATGCCGTTTCGCCGGACAGCAAGCCGGATATTCGGGGCGTGGCTCTCAAGCTGATGGGCGTTGGCGGAACCAAGCTGATTGACAGCGACCCGGAATGCACCACGCACGATTTTATTCTGATCAGCGATAACCGGTTTGTGACGAAGGATGTGGCCGAGTTCGACGGGCTGGTCAAAGGGATGATGGGCGGGCTGGTTCGGTTGGCGTGGTACTTTCTGACGCATCCGCGGGTGCTGCGGAATCTGGTGACCTCTTTGAAGAAGTTCGCCAATCCGCTGGATATCCGGTATTTCAGCGTGGCTCCTTACCTGTTGGGCGCGCGGGCCGTGAAGTATTCGCTAATGCCGCAGCGGGTCGGGGATGCGACCGTGCCTGCGCATGCGGGAGACGATTATTTGAAGCAGGCCATGGTGGACCGGCTTTCTTCGGGCGAGGTGGTTTTCGATTTTGCGGTGCAGTTTCAGACGGATCCATATCTGATGCCGATCGAGGATCCGGGGATTGCCTGGAATGAGGCGGATTCACCATTTCTCAAAGTGGCTACGCTGACGATTCCGGCGCAGGTCTTCGATTCGGCGGAGCGAGCGGAATTTGGGGATAATCTGTCGTTTAACCCATGGCGATGTCTGGCCGAGCACCGGCCGCTTGGCGGAATCAGCAGGGCTCGGCGGCAGGTTTATCAGGCGCTTTCGAAGTTCCGGCATGAGCATAACCGGGCGGTACAGGTGGAGCCTTCCGCGGACGGGGAGTTCGCGACGTCCGGCGGCCCAGGTTTCGTCTGAAGCACTCTTTTCATAAGGTCACCCTCCATCACCCACACCTTGACGATTCCGAACTGATCCCCGACCTTACGGAACATAGATCGCCCCCGCCCCTCCCACAGGAATCTTTCGACGATGTACCGGCGTGCTGCCTTTGAAACAGCGGGGTCATCAAAGGTATTCTCAAACATGCCCGCCGTTCCACGTGTTTCACAAATGGGTACTTCCTGTCACGCGTGCGACCTGAGGTTAAAAATCCGTGGGCTCCTGCGGATAACTTACAATGACCGGCGAAACAGCCCCGCATTGGTTCCATGGTTGCCGACAAAAACCAGCGGGTTTCGGGGGTCTGCGGTCGATTCGCCTGCCAATATCATTCGGAGACAGCCCCTTCGTTTGGAGGCGCGGCCTGGGGCTGCTCATCCCCTTTTTAAATGGCCGGTCGATCAGCAATCGGCTCTCAGACGATCATGAAACCCGAGCCAGCCGTGCGGCTGGGATACGATGTATGTCAACCCCGACCTTTTGTACAGGATTGATTCGTGTCGCTCCGCAGCAGACTTCTTCTCATCTGGATTTCCTTTGCAGTCGCAGCAACGGGCAACGATCCCCCCACGAACGCTGCAGCTCGCCTGGCCGATTCCCTCTCTACCGGTCGCGCCGAATTGAAATTTGAATCCAACGGCTTCGGGTATCTCCGCAGCCTTCTCGAAAACCTTGGTATTAACACGGATACGCAAGTTCTCGTATTCTCGAAGACCAGCTTTCAGAGCGATCTTATCAACCCTCGAAATCCGCGTGCGGTCTACTTCAGTGACGACGTTTCTGTTGGTTTTGTCCCCGGTGGCGAGGTTTACGAAATTATCGCCGTTGACCCCACCAGCGGTCTCCAGTTCTATACGCTGAGTACTCATCGCGAAGAAAAGCCGGCTCTCCGCCAGCGTGGGCGCGAGTGCCTCAGTTGCCACGCCTCTGTCAACCAGCTGGTTCCCGGTCTGATGCTCGGCTCTGTATATCCGGCCGCGGATGGCGCGCCATTCACTCCCGGTTCAGCGGCTTTTAATATGACCAGCCAGCACACGCCTTTCGAGGACCTTTGGGGCGGCTGGTATGTTACCGGCACACACGGTCGCCAGCGTCATCTTGGCAACGCATTTGCGACGGATCCCTCGAAGCCTTTCGAGCTTCAACAAAATGGGACTCAGAATCTAACCTCGCTTCAAACCAGGTTCGATGTTTCCAAACACATCCTTCCTGCCAGCGATATCGTGGCGCTGATGACGCTCAACCACCAGGTTCAGGCCACTAATCTTATTACCAGTTTGACTGCCCGTACCCGTGATCTCACTTCGATCGATGATCCTGACAAGGGGGACCGGAAGGCCATCCAGGCGAATATTGACGCATTGACCGTTTGCCTGCTCTATGCGGATGAAATCCCTCTGACGGATCCGATTCGCGGAGTCTCGACATTCACTGAGACATTTCCGAAAGCTGGCCCTCGCGATCCTCAGGGCCGCTCCCTGCGGGACTTCGATCTCCAGACTCGCCTGTTCCGCTATCCACTCAGTTACATGATTTACAGCCCGGCGTTCAAGGACCTGAGCGCGCAGGTCAAAGCTCTCGTTTATCAGCGTCTGGTGGACGTGCTGACGGGCCAAGACCACTCCGCAATTTTCGCGAAACTGACTCCCGATAACAGGAAGGCGGCGCTGGAGATTCTGCGAGCGACAATTCCGGATATGCCCGAGTAGACCAGAAACGGAAGAGTTCAGGTTAGTGAACTTTCTGAACTGAGATATTTAATCCGCAACCATCAACTCACCAGGCAGAATCGGGCGAGTCCGTGGCAACAATCCGAATCTTGCGCACAAACCGAGTGACAAGAGCGCAATTACATAGACCACCAGCTTAATCACATCTCCCCCATGGCTCCGCGGGAGCGCCTTCCACAGAATCATCAACACCGTCTGGGCGAGCGTCACAGCCCATACGGATCCGTAGAAATATCGCCGCTCAGTCCCTTCGCCTTTCGTTGAAGGGCGTACGCGGGGCAGAATTCCGAAAGCGCCCAGCAGCAATATCGTGAGATAGAGCGGAAAGTAGGCGTACGTGTAAATTTGTTTGAGATACCACCCGCCGGTTGCCACCGCAATCACCAGCCCCGCGAGGTTCAGCAGCGCAAAACAAATCACGTCGCTCCACGCGAATGTATAGCAGATCCGGCGGTAAAGCGGATTCGGTTTGTCTTCGGTAAAACGCAGGATATAAGGCCGGGGTTCCACGCCTGGAAGCTGGCCGTAAATGCCGGCAATCCCGGTTCCCGCGAGGACCACCAGCAACCAGATCATGTTTCGAACGCTCGGTCCCTGTTCAAAGAGATCGAAGGTCAGCGGTCCTGGCGCAAGAAAGAAGACCCAGATCCAGATCGGCCAGTGCGCTACGCGATAGATCTTTTTGTTTTTCTCGCGTATTCGCCGCTGGCCGGCGTACTCGTATCGCATCAGGATCCGGAACTTCCCTCCACACTTCCAAAAGCAAGACGGTGGCGCTCGCGTCCCATACCGGCGACAATTGCGCCTCCCATGAACACCACGCCAGCACTCAGCGCCATTGTCCCGGCATAGGAAAAGTGCTCGGCAAACAACGCCTGGATATAGACGATCGAAGCGGATATCAGAACGCCGCACTGATAGGCAAAGCCCGGCAGAAAGCCGCGCACCGAATCGGGTGAAAGCTCGGAAAGATGCGCCGGGATGACGCCCCAGGCGCCCTGCACCATGAATTGCATCAGAAACGCGCCGGCCACAAGCAACGCCGTGTTGGGCGATAAAGCCCACAGCGGGATCATCGCTATCGCAAGCAGGAGCGCTGTGACAATTGCGCGCCGTCTGCCGCGCACGTCCGAGTACCAGCCGAAGAACGTACCTCCGCAGATAGCGCCGACGCTCGCGATGGCGGAGATGATCGACCGCTTCGATGCGTCGAAGTTCCAGTAGCGCTGCAGAAACGTAGGATACAGGTCCTGCGTGCCATGGGAGGTAAAGTTCATGAATGTCATCAGCAGCATCAGGTAGAAGAAAAGCTTCCAGTTGGAAAGGATCGAGCGGCGCAACTGGCCCCAGTCGGCCGTGCGCGTTTTCTCCCAGACTTCAGATTCTTTCACACGCATCCGTACGAAGATCGCGAGCAGCGCCGGCAGGCCGCCGAGGAAGAACATCGGCCGCCAGCCCCACCGATTGAACAGAAAGAAAAAGCAGAGCGCCGCCAGCAGATTGCCGAGCGCATAGCCTTGTTGTAAGATCCCGGAGATCAGCCCACGCAACCTCGCCGGCACTTTTTCCATCGCAAGGGAGGCGCCTACACCCCACTCGCCGCCCATGCCGATTCCGAAAAGCGCCCGCAGCACGAGGAAGGACCGGTAGCCCGGCGCGAACGCGGTAGCCACCTCAATCACCGAGTAGAAAATCAGATCGATCATCAGGGGAAGACGCCTGCCGTATCGGTCCGCCAGAAGACCGAAGAAAAACGCGCCGATGGGACGGAAAACCAGGGTCACTGTGATCGCCAGCGCCATTTCCGCATCCGAACGATGAAATTCACGCGCGATGGCGGTCAGACAGTAGACGACGAGGAAGTAATCAAAGGCGTCCAGAGTCCATCCCAGGAAGCCTGCGACAACTGCGGCATTCTGATCTGACGAGGATTGCCTGGTAACCGCGACATGGGCCGGTTTCACTCGCACGATTGTATCGTTACGCCTGCTGTCCGAATTGCCACATCGGCCGCCGGTCGTCTGCTCCCGTGACTCTCCGAAGATGAGAAAATTCAGATATGAAGCCCATTAACAAGACGCCGAGGGAAGAGAAGGAATCGGCCGAATCGAAAGACGACCTGCGGCCTGAATGGGAGGAAGACGATCGTCAGGAGCAGGGCCGGACACCGGACCTTGAGGAAATTGAGGAAGACCCGTCCGGTTTCGAATGAGCTTGTCCGGGCGTATTTCCAGGGGCAAGTTATCGTGGTCGGGAATCTGCTGATTCACGTTTTGTCGATCGCGAGAATTATCGAATCGATGGGCTTCAGGTTGTCATGAATGATGTTTCCGGCGGCAGATTACCGCTGCGGGACAATCTTCATCTAAACGGAGTGCTCCCGGCGCCCTGCTGCCTTTTTGCGACCACCTGCTCTTCCAGTTTCCTCCGCCGTCTTTCACTCGGAGACGGGCTGGAAGGGCGTCAAGGCAGGTCTTTTTGGGCTGACCCTCAGGCCCGAGGCGTACCTGAGGGTGTTCCCCGTTAAGGCTTTCGGTTACCTGTTCAAACAGGGCAGGTTTGCGAGGCACCTGTTGTTCTTCGTGGCCGCCTGCATGATTCGCTGAACCCGCGCTTGCAACTCAGGACTCCGGGCGCTTACGGGATGATTGGTTATCAGGGCAATGGTGACGAACAGGATTCGCAGGATGGCATCAACCGTGTACAGCTTTGTATTTCGCATGTCTTTCCTGTCGCTTTCGGCACGAGCCTGACATTGTTCATCCTGAAATCGCAAGAGCGGCCGCCACCCAGCAAAGCCCGGCGATTACCCACCGCGCGCGTATGCGACCTGCTGTCGGGTGGCCTTTTGTGTCAGAGTCCCGCCGCCTTTTTTTCCGTAATGCTTCGCCAGGCGCCGACGGAGCTCAATGCGCGAACGCATTAACCGGGACTTGGCTGCGGGCACGCTGATCCCTAAATCTCCGGCAATGTCTCTCATGGCGACATCAGCGACGTCTCGCATAATAAGCACTTCGCGAAGCACGGGGGGAACTCCGCGAATCTCTTTGGTCAGCATGCGCGCAACCTCGTCGCTTCCAACGATATCCTCCGGCAGATCCCGCTGGTCGATCAAATCCAGGCGGAAATAGCCTTCGGTGTCGAATACCTGGTCGATGGACATTACTGGCGTCAACTTCTTCTTGCGCAGCCGCATCAGACACTGATTGAACAGGATGCGGCTAAGCCACGCACTAAAGGCCCCGCGGACCTGATAGGATCCGAGGTGAGTCCAGGCCTGTAACCACGCGTTCTGTACTTCATCTTCTGCGTCGCCTCGATTTCGCAGAATCGAATATGCCTTGGATAAGCAAAATCCGCTATAGCGTTCCATCAGCTGGGCGAACGCATCCGCATCTCCCTGTTTAGCCGATTCAACCAGAACGTCATCCGAGATCCACTGTGGGACCGCCGCGCACGCTGCCATAGTTTTCTCCAGAGGCGGGGCTCTTGCCCCCGCCAAGGCTACACACTTGGCAATCCACCGGCCTATGGCGGTAGCTTCCCTGAAGTAATGAAACTGAACCAGTTACGCCCTGGCCGATGACTCAGAGAGCCTGGAAATTGCCCGACGCCGGGCATTTCGAAAAGAATCGCTATGCCCTTTTCGGGCACTCGCGTCGAAAGGTGGTCCGTTTCGAAAAATGAGCGTCACGAATCGTTATCCGGGCCGCCGAATAAGGTTACTAATGCCGGAAAAGATGAGCGATGGCGACACGGCTCCGCAAGATTTCGCGCAATATTACGGTTGAGTTACCGGCGGTGATGCTTTGAGTTTAAAAACCGGGCGAGAACCAGAAGGAAACGTCGAAGTTAATAGCGCGCGCCCAGACTCCCGCCGACAAACATACGAGATTGGACGAGCCAGGCCAGAGAGTGCTTTTTTATTTATTCACTTATTGCGTGAACAGACCAGGTTCGATTCCTGGGGAACGGCGAACCGACGCAGGCCACGCTTCGGGGGGGGCGCAGTGGTCCGTCGATTGCGTAAGCGTAACGTAAACGAACCGGCGTGACTGGCGCCAGCGGGCCGGCAATAAAGACGTACCCCCCGTTGCGCGGGACCCATCGCGGCGAGGCCCCGGCGCTAGGCGGATGCGAATTGAAGCAGCCTGGCAAAAGCCAAACTCGCTCTATACGACCCTCGTGACCTCTTTTTTCTCTTTATGCGGTAAAAGCCGGATCAGCCGGGGATTCGCAGTATTTATCCGGGCTGCCGGCACCCGGTGCCGAAAACTCGCGCCGCGCCTCACCACCGGGAGTGTTGTAAGAGAAGTCGCGCGATAAGTAATCTGTCAAAATTTTGAGTCTCACATCGGGACAACAGCATTCTATTCGACAATCCAACGGGGCGCCGGCGCCAGAATCTGGCCGCTTAGGCGATCTTAAAAATTTAGAGGAAAATGATGAAACTCAGACGTATTGCTTTAACCTGTTTTCCAGTGCTGCTTGCAACTGCAACCGCAGCGCTCGCCCAAAGTGATGAAAGATTCGATCTCTACGGAGATTACTCCTATATTCAGTTCAACCCGTCTTTGACAGGCCAGCAATCGCGCGCCTTCAATGGAGGCGGGGGAGGGGTCCAGTTCAACTTCCTGCATTTCCTGGGCTTGAGGGCCGATTTCCAGGGATATGGCAGCACCTCCTGGACGGTAACCTACGCAGGGCCGGTAGTCACACCCCACGGTACGGCCCCGGCGGGTACATTCGTGTCCAATGGCAACATGTTTACGTACTTGTTCGGCCCCGTCATAAGAGTGCCGCTCCACAGGCTTACTGTGTACGGAGACCTCTTGTTCGGCCAGTCAAATACAAACGGCTACGGCAATCTGGCGAAGGAGATCGACGCGGCGGGTGGCACGATCGAGATTTCCGGTACCCAGCATCCGTTCACGATGGATGTCGGCGGCGGCCTCGATTTGAATCTCAATAAGAACATCGCCCTCCGCCTCGGGGAAGTCGATTACATGCTGACTCGCTATACCAACCCGATTATCAGCACCAACAATCAGAACAGTTTTCGGTATCTCGGCGGAATCGTGTTTAAGTTCGGCGGCGGCCAATAGCCGATAAGTTCGTCGATGCCGGGGCCTCTCCGCCTTTGCCGTTCGAGCCAGCGCGGCTGAGATGGGAATGAGGCTATATCGACGCCCTCCGGCTGCTCGAGAGAGCGGCCGGAGGTCTTTGAAACGCGGCCTGAGAGCTCGTCACGAACATAGAGAGACAACCGCTGCCTTACGGTCACGGCTCGGAATTCCGGTTCTGAGCTGCGCGCGTAATTTCGTGGCGAGGCCTGAAGCAAGTTACTGAGCTTCGGCGTAAACCCTTTTGACGATGTTCGCCACCGAGCCGATGTTCCAGTCCGGATATTTCGTTTTCATCTCGGCCGTGACCTGCTTGCCCGCTTCATCAAGCGGTGTGCCCTTGCGCTTCGATTCCAGGCCCTTAGTCTGGACATCAATCAGAAATGCGCGTTCCTGTGCAATCAGCGAACCGTCACCCAGCACGCCGTGGTCGGGCACGACGAAGCGGGGCCTGAGCAGCGCGAGTTGATCCAGAATCGCGATCCAGTTCTTTGGGCTGCTATCGTCATTGGGCATGTTGGGCACGAGTCTGGATTGCACGATGTCGCCCGGTATAAGTACGCTGTCCTGCTCGACGAAAATCATCTCGTCGCCGCGAGTGTGCGCTGTGCCCAGCCAGAAGAGCCGGGCGGTGATACCGCCCAGGTCGAGTTTCACCTCGCGATCAAAGAGCAAGTCGGGCGTGCGCAACTGCAGGCCGGTCAGCAGCTCTTTGTTTTGCGGAGACATTTTGCTGAACATCTGAATGAATTCGTCTTTGCGCTGGTCCAGTTCCTCCTGCTGAACGGTTGGCCGGATCAGAATTGTGTCGGCGGGAAAAGCGTCCACCCCCATCGCGTGTTCGGGGTGGAAATGCGTAGTGGTCAGGAAAAGCTTTGAATTCTTAGAGAGCTTTCGGGCCTCTCCCAGGACGGTGGCTCCGTTGCGTGTGCCCATACCGGTATCGACAACCAGGGTGGCGCGGTCTCCAACGACAATCGCGATGTTCGGAAAACCAATCATCGCGTAGACATGGGGGGATACTTGCATGGTTGAGCCTGCGGCGAGGAGCGGCATGGAGGACTGAGCCCTGACTTCGGAAACCATGGCCAGTCCAGATAAGAAGAGCAATGCGGCGAGCAGTTTCATGTCCGGGGACCTCTGCGGCTATGATAGACGACATTGGTGCAAGCTGCCGCCTTCAGCGCCGCATCCCTGCGCGTAATCCTTTGCGCTTTGCTGGTCTTCAGTCTGGCCCCGGCGGCATCTGCGCAGGATATCCGGCTGTACTCGGAATTTGAGCGGTTCGATCCGTTCGGCAGCCCGGTGGCGGCCGACCGCGATCTGAATCCCCGCGAGATTCTTTCGCCCGCGATGCCCCGCAACGGTCACCTCTCGCTGCATGTGGTGATCACTGCGCCGGCCGGAACCAATTACCTCCTTTATACAGGTTCGAACCCGCCTGGCATTCTGCAGGTCCGGCTTTACCGGGAGCACTTCCGCCGCTGCGGCGCCGACGGCTTTTGTCCCGACTGGCTCACGCCGCAGAATACGCCCGCGTTCGGCGCCATTCCCGAGTATGATTCGGATCTCGCGCCTGAGGTCCGTGCCACTCAGACGACGCGGTGCTATTTGCTCGACATCTGGGCGCCGCCCGACACTCCGCCCCGCAGGGTCCGGGTCGAGGCATTGCTCAAGGTCGGAACATGGTATGTGGCTCCGCTGGAGGTTCGGGTGGTCGAACCCGTCGTACCCGACATGGCGCCCGATAGCGTCTCAGATAGGGAGGCTTATGCTGCGAGTGCGGAGAATGTTGCGTCGAATGACGCGCCTTCCAGCGCCACCGCTCAGCGGCAACTGCTTCGCTATTTGGCCGGCTTACCGCCGCAGCTGCCGTTGCAGCTCCTGCGAGTCCGCGACTTTATCCAGCGCAATGCCGCCGAAGATATGCTGGTCGCGCGTTCTCTCGAGTCGCGCAGAGACATGCCTGGGCCGCGATTTGCCGGGCTCAATCTGCTGTCATGGACGCCGCTCGCATATCCGGAGGTGGGCGCCGAATGGTACCTCAAGGTTCGCGATTTCCTCTACCAGTCGGGCATTTGAGGGCAGGATTGCCCGGTTTTCGTCCTGGAACTGGCAGAATTCGCTCAGAGTTGCGAAATCGACACTGTACAAGGAGAACATTCCATGGTAAGAATGGGTTGTAACACAGCGGGAGCCGAAATTCTGTAGGTTCGCTTCTCCGGGCAACCGCACGTTTTTCCAACGAAAATCCAGATTCGAAGATCGCCCAGGACTCCCCGTCTGTTAACCGGGCACATATCGAAATTGAACACAGGGGTTTTAGATCCGCATGGACTCCGACCGCAAGTACCGTCAACACGGTTACTTTGACAGCAGCAGCGCTCCATCCAACGGGAACAATGGAGCATCCCGACCGAAGCCTTCCGGGCCGCGTCCCCCGCTCGACGTTACCGGCCCTCGCCTCCCCCGGCTTGTCCAGGCGGTCACGGCGTCGCGCTGTTACAACTGCTCGACTACGCTGCCTCCCGGAACCGCTTTCGACGGGCCATGCCCGAAGTGCGGGACACAATTGCACTGTTGCAAGCAATGCGCTCACTTCGAGCCTTCAACACGCTTTCAATGCACGAAGCCGATCCCGGTTCGAATTCCTGTTAAAGATCAGGCGAACACGTGTGGCTTGTTCTCGCCCCGAGTCACGGTTGCGCGCGAAGCTTCCTCGAGTCAATTGCCCGGGGGCGCCACGAAATTACCCGCCGCTGGTTTGAATACGCCGCCTCCGCGGAATGCCAGCGACGCGCGGGACGCATTTGACCGCCTATTTAAGAAATAAACCGAAGAAATAACGCTGCGCGGGCCGGGAAGTAGTATTTCTCTCCTCGTAACATCTGCCTTCACAATTGTTTCGCCGGTAAATCACTATTCTGTAATGACCCGGGGTTTACAACGGGTGCATGAGGTGCGATCTCCACGTCCACACCGTGCATTCGGGAATGTGTACCGTACCCGGACTCACCCGTTTCTGCAAGGAATCCTACAACGAGCCTCGCGCGCTGTATGAACGGTTGAAACAGCGTGGAATGGACCTGGTCACTGTAACGGACCACGATTCCATCGATGCGGTGGAAGCACTGCGCAGCCATCCGGACTTCTTTTTGAGCGAAGAAGTCACCTGCACCATGCCCAGTGGCACTGAGATGCACGCGGGCGTCTATGGAATCGAAGAGCGGGATCACGCCGAATTGCAGCGCCGTCGCCATGACGTTGAGAGCCTTCTCGCTTACGCCATCGAACGCAGGCTGTTCGTAACTGTGAATCACCTCTATTCGAGCCTCACCGGTCCGCGAAATGAAGATGATTTCGCAATTTTTGCGCGCGATTTTCACGGAGTAGAGACAATTAACGGCCAGATGCTGGCCTGGTCGAACAAACTGGCGCAGGAGTTCGCCCGGCGCTTTTCTCGTCCTGTAGTCGGCGGGAGCGATTCGCACACTCTGGCAGGCGTGGCGCGGACGTTTACCGAAGTGCCGGGCGCTCGCACCATCGAGGAATTTCTGGTGGGAATGCGGCGCGGCCAGAGTGTTGCCGTGGGAGAGTCCGGGGATTACTTCAAGTTGACGTCGGCCGTCTGTTCCATTGGCGGATCGTTTCTGAAAGAGAAGCCATGGGCGCGGCTTTGCGCGGGATTGTTTGTCCTCGCCCCGGCGATCACTCTGGGGAATTACTTTCGTGAACTGGCCTTCGCCTGGTATTGGGGCCAGAAGAACCGGTCGCAGGATTCGATTGGAATCGCTCCGGAGGTCGCATTGTGACGCTCGCCCGGGCTAAATCCACGCTTTTCGCGCCTGACAATAACCTGATGCGGCGCTTTAACCGCTGGCGGGCTCCGCGCTGGGTGCGGTGGTGGATGCTGCTGGCGACACGAGCGGGTGACGGCTGGCTCTGGGGAATGATCGCGATTGCCGTCCTGTTGTCGTCGGATCCGGAAAGGTTTCGGGCCATTGCGGCTGCGGCCTGTGCGGTCGCTGTCGGAATAGTCTTCTTTCACAAGATCAAACGCCTGGTCGGGCGGATTCGGCCGCGCGATATTGAACCGCATTGCTGGGCAGATATTGTGACCCGGGACAAGTTTTCGTTTCCTTCCGGCCACTCGACGACGGCGTTTGCCGTTGCGTTCTCGCTGGGATCGTTTTATCCCGAGATCATGCCGGTACTGCTGGTTCTGGCCGCCAATGTGGCGGTGTCACGAGTTGTCATTGGAATGCACTATTTGAGTGACGTAGTGGTCGGCTCTGGTATGGGAGTCCTGCTCGGCTACGCCGCTTTTCGTTTCGCCGCCTGAAAGACTCCAGGCATATGTCCTGGGTAGTTCGGGCGCGCTTCTGGGGAAGGGAGTTCCGCAAGGAACTCCCTCGTTCCTGGACATTCGGATGCTCGCTGCTGGACCAGCTACGATTTCGGTGTGGGTTAGTCTGAGTGGGTTGATTTTGGTCTTCGCCGGCTATATTCTTCAACTCGCCTTCGGAATACCGATACGCGCTCAGTTGCCGCTTTGCTCTTGCTGGTTTCCACACTCTCCGCGCAGCAGACGAACGCCGGTGTGATCTTCGGATTATTGTCGGACAGGGTTGCGCATCTTGTTGCGAGCGCTCCCATCACAGCAAAGAATAAGGAAACTGGTCGTACAAACACAGTGAACAGCGGCCGTACCGGCGAATTTAGAATCACCGGCCTTCCCGCAGGCGAATACACCGTATCAGTGACCATCAATTCCATCGGCGCCTTTTCACAGCCGCCCGTGAGAGGTAATGGGGCAGGGTCCGGTACGGTTTGACATCATTCTGCCGCTGCCGTAAATCGTTTTATCCTGAGGCCGAGAAAGACCTCGATTTCAGGAAAACCATCATAATCGCGGCCGGTGAGATGATGATTTCAGTTCGAAATGCCTTCCATTCACAGGCGGGATGCGCTGCGAATTTTGGGAGCGGCAGCGGCGTCCCGGCTGACCTCGCCCACTGGACTGCTCGCCGCGCAGGATGCCCGGAAGGCCGATATCGTCCTTAATATTGGTCCTGTGTCGGTTGAACTGGCCCCCAAAAGAGTAATAAAAACGGTCGGATACAACGGCTCCGCGCCAGGGCCAGTGCTTCGCGTGGAGGAAGGCCGGGAAATTGTCATAGACGTTCGAAATCAATCGAACCTGCCGGAGCTGGTGCATTGGCACGGACTGAAGATTCCCTCGGACGTGGACGGCTCGATGGAAGAGGGAACGCCGATGATTCCCCCGCGCGGGCAAGCGCGTTACGTGTTCACCCCGGCGCCGCGCGGTACCCGGTGGTATCACACCCATACGCAGGCGCAGCGCCACCTGGATCGCGCAACATACACGGGGCAGTTCGGATTTTTCTACGTTCAGCCGAAAAGCGATCCCGGCGGGTACGATCAGGAAGTCTTCCTTGCTCTCCGCGAATGGGATCCCTATTTTGCGACTACGGGCGATGAGGGCGAGGAGGTGGCCTGGAAGGCATTTTCGATCAATGATCGGGCACTGGGGCACGGCGACCCCATCAGGGTCAAAGAGGGCCAACGGGTTATGCTGCGTATCCTCAACGCTAGCGCCACCATCCAGCGACGTATCGCGTTCGCCGGCCATGCCTTCGACGTGAAGGCCCTTGACGGCAACCCGGTAGCGAATCCGGCAAAAGTTCAGTTTCTCGATCTCGGCCCGGCGGAAAGAGTTGACGCGATTGTGGCGATGAACAACCCGGGCGTATGGATCCTCGGCGCCACGGACGATCATGACCGCACCGCGGGAATGGGAATCATGGTCGAGTATTCGCAGAAGAGCGGAGACCCGCGATGGACCGAGCCCGCAAAGGAACCGTGGGATTACACTGTCTTCGGCACGGCGCCCGCGGCGAGAGCGGAAGCGGAGCGCGTAAGTCTGGTTTTCGAAAAGAAATTCGCCGGAAGCCGCTGGATTGACAAGTGGACCATTAACGGGAAATCATTCCCGAAAACGGACGATATCCTCGTGAAAGCAAACCGGAGATACCGGCTCGTGTTCGATAACCGCAGCGATGAAGCACACCCCGTGCACCTGCACCGGCACACATTCGAACTGACGAAGGTGGGCGGGGTGAGCACCTCAGGCGTATTCAAAGACGTGGTCGTCGTGCAACCGAAATCGACCGTCGAGGCCGATCTGCTCGCCGACAATCCCGGCCCCACTCTGTTCCACTGTCATCAGCAGATGCATATGGATTACGGGTTTATGGCCGTCATGCGGTACGCCAGTTAAGGACCTTGTAGTATAGCCAGCGGGAATGTACCGACAATTCGCTTTGCTCGCCATACTGGCGTCGATCCCCTTTACGGGAATTCTGAGAGCTCAGGGAAGCTACGAAATTCAGGTGTACGGGTCCGATCTCGTGGACCCCGGCGCCACCATGTTCGAGCTGCACAGCAATTTTACGTTTGAGGGGTCGAAGACAACCACCGACGGCACGTACCCGACCGAGCACCAGTTGCACGAGACGGTGGAGATCACGCATGGCTTCAGCAACTGGTTCGAGACCGGTTTTTACATCTTTACCAGCGCGGACAGCCGCGTGGGATGGCAGTGGGTTGGCGATCATATCCGTCCCCGAGTGCGCGTGCCGGAGTCATGGAAATGGCCTGTCGGCGTGAGCCTGTCGCTCGAGATCGGTTACCAGCGAGCCGTCTATTCACCGGATACGTGGACCATGGAGATCCGGCCGATCGTCGACAAGAGTCTCGGCAAGTGGTACCTCTGCTTCAATCCCACACTGGACCGGTCGTTTCACGGGCCGTCGGTATCGGAGGGCCTGGTATTTTCGCCAAACGTTAAGGTGGGCTACGATGTGACGAAGGTCGTCAATGCCGGGCTCGAATATTACGGCGCCGTTGGCCCGGTTACGGGTTTCGACCCCCTGAGAGACCAGCAGCAGCAGATTTTTGCCGTTACCGATCTGAACTTGAGTCCGTCCTGGGAGTTCAATTTTGGCGTGGGAGTCGGGCTGACCGGCAGCACCGATCACCTGCTCGTCAAAATGATTATCGGCAGACGCGTGGGCGGCAAAAAACACTGATCCGGCTCAATAGCTCCCCCACATATACGCCGAAAACCGCCGTACGTCGGAAAATCCGCAGCGCTCGTAAAGCCGAATGGCTTCCGTGTTCGCACAGGTGACCGTCAAACTGATTCGTTTCGCTCCGTGCAGCCGCAGAGCGCTCGCGGCCTGGCGCAGCAACTCGTAGCCGAGTCCCCGCCCCTGGATTCCCGGAGTGACGCAGAGCTGAGTGATGTGGCCGACCTCGTCTCCGACGAAACTGGCCAGCGCGATGCCCGCCATCAAGCCGCCTTCCGGGTCCAAAGCAACGAACGAGGCCGGCTTGAAAAATGTCCCGCAGCCGGGAAACTGCACGATGTTGTAGATAAACCGGCGGGCGCCCGCCAGCGTGCGGTACTGATCGTTGATGTGACTGTCGACGTGGTTGCCGTATGCGAGCGCAATAACGCCCGCGGCCGATTCGTGGTGATAGTCGGCCCAAGGCTCGATATGGTATCGCCCGAATGCCGCGGCGGGCGGCATCGGAGGCGCCTCGGCCATGTCGAGCGACATCAACATACGCTCCTGGGTCCTGATGAACCGGTCTTTCTGCAGCGCCCGCGCGACCGAAGGATCGATCAGCATCAATTGGCTTTCAATTCGGCGAACCCTCGGCGTTGCGATCAGATTGTCCAGCAACGACCGAAAGAGCCGCGATTCGTAGTCTCCGTGGCGCCAGGCGGAGCGGATGTATAAATCGCCGATCAGGCCCTTGTGATCTTCCAGTACCGAGTATCCGTAACCGGCGACCTCGCCGCGGTCGAGGAGCGCGTATCCCGTCAGTGCGTGCACGTCGGTAAACTGGCGAACCAGATCGGCAGGCCGGGCAAAATCCCAGTCCAGCTCCCTCTGCCATTCCACCGTTTCTTCGAGGAGCAGGGGATCGAGTTCCCAGCCGGCGAGATGGCGGAGTTCGACAATCTCCAGCCCTCCTGCCATCGGATCGATGAGCGCTGCCATGGCCAAAGTATATCTCTATTTCGTCATTCGGGTGTAATTCATGGTTCGCTTGAAAATAAATGACTTAGTGAGTACCGCGCAGTGTCTTTGCGGATTTGCTAAAGACACTTGACAACGCGACACTCATATTTCATAATTGACTCTAGCTAATGCCGGGCGATGGGAACCGGCGGCACGGCACGAGTTGCCACGTTTCTTCATTAAGGAGGTCCTGGAACAGGACAATGGGCAAAATTATTGGAATCGACCTCGGCACAACGAATTCGGTCGTCGCGGTTATGGAAGCCGGTCAGCCTACGGTGATCGCGAATCAGGAAGGCGCGCGGACGACGCCTTCGGTCGTGGCCTTCACTAAAAGCGGCGAGCGGCTGGTGGGCCAGGTGGCGAAACGCCAGTCGATCACGAACCCGGAAAATACGGTTTTCTCGATCAAGCGGTTCATGGGGCGGCGGCTGGACGAGGTTAACGAAGAGCAGAAGATGGTCCCGTACAAGGTCGTACGGGGTGAAAACGGGGATGCGCGCGTAGAAATTCAGGGCAAGAAGTATTCGCCGCCCGAGATTTCGGCGATGATCCTGACCAAGCTGAAAGAAGCGGCAGAGGCGTATCTGGGCCAGAAGGTGACGGAAGCCGTCATCACCGTTCCGGCGTACTTTAACGACGCGCAGCGCCAGGCGACCAAAGACGCCGGCAAGGTTGCGGGCCTCGACGTGAAGCGCATTATCAACGAGCCGACGGCGGCGGCGCTCGCTTACGGTCTGGACAAGAAAAAGAACGAAACCATTGCGGTTTACGACTTCGGCGGCGGTACGTTCGACGTTTCGATCCTTGAAGTAGGCGACGGCGTGGTCGAAGTCAAATCGACCAACGGCGACACGCACCTGGGCGGCGACAACATCGACCAGCGCGTGATGGATTGGATCATCTCTGAGTTCAAGAAGGAACAGGGAATCGACCTCTCGAAAGACCAGATGGCGCTGCAGCGGCTGAAGGAAGTCGCGGAGAAGGCAAAGATGGAGCTCTCGACGCTGCTCGAGACCGAAATCAACCTGCCGTTTATCACCGCCGACGCCAGCGGCCCGAAGCACCTGGCGATGAAGCTCACCCGCTCGCGGTTCGAGCAGATGTGCGAAGACATCTTCCAGCGGTCGGTGGGCCCCTGCAAGCAGGCGATGCAGGACGCCGGCGTCACGCCGGACAAGATCGACGAAGTGGTGCTGGTGGGCGGGTCAGACCCGCACGCCTCGCATCCAGGCGATCGTGAAGCAGCTCTTCAACAAAGAGCCGAACAAGAGCGTGAACCCGGATGAAGTGGTCGCGGTCGGCGCGGCTGTTCAGGGCGGCGTTTTGGGCGGCGAAGTGAAGGATGTGCTGCTGCTCGACGTCACGCCGCTAACGCTCGGTATCGAGACGCTGGGCGGTGTTTTCACGAAACTGATCGACCGCAATACGACGATCCCGACGCGCAAGAGCGAAACGTTCTCCACCGCGGCGGATAGCCAGACGTCGGTCGAAATCAAGGTCTTCCAGGGCGAGCGCTCGATGGCGAAGGACAACCGGCAGCTGGGTGTGTTCCAGCTGATCGGAATTCCCCCGGCGCCTCGCGGGAGTGCCGCAGATCGAAGTCACTTTCGACATCGATGCCAACGGCATTCTGAACGTGGTCGCGAAGGACAAGGCCACGAACAACGAGCAGAAGATCACGATCACTTCTTCGTCCGGCTTGTCGAAAGACGAAGTCGAGAAGATGGCCAAGGACGCGGAATCGCACGCGGCCGACGATCGGAAGGCGAAGGACCAGATCGAGGCTCGCAACCGCGCCGACGCGATGGTCTACAACGTCGAAAAGACGTTGAAAGAGCACCGCGACAAGGTCAGCGCCGACGATGCGAAGAGCATCGAGGACGCGCTCGAAGACGTGAAGAAGCAGATCAACGAGAACGATCCGGACAAGCTCAACGCCGCGACGGATCGGCTCACTCAGGCCAGCCACAAACTGGCGGAGGCGATGTACAAAGCGTCGTCTCAGCCGGGCGGACAGCCTGGAGGTCCCGGGCCAGACGGCGCCGCGCCGGGCAGCAACGGTCAGGGCGGCGGCGAGAAGCCGAAGGAAGATGTGGTTGACGCCGAATTTGTGGACGTAGACGACAAGAAGTAAGCACTTAACGTTGAGTTGAGGGAGGCGAGGGCAGGCCGTGAATTTCACTGCCTGCCCCGTCTGATTTTTAAATGCCAACAGCGCCAAAACACGATTACTACGAAACGCTGGGCGTCGCACGCGGCGCTTCCGACGATGACGTCCGGAAGGCTTACCGGAAGCTCGCGCGGAAGTATCATCCGGACCTGAATCCGGGCGACAAATCGGCGGAAGACCGCTTCAAGAACGTTCAGGAAGCTTACGACATTCTGAGCGACTCGAAGAAGCGCCAGATGTACGACCAGGTGGGTTTTTACTCCGACAACGGAGCCGCGGCCGGGGGCGGTTATCCGGGCGGCGCGGCAGAGAACTCATCCGAACATGGATTTCAATGGGTTCGATTTTTCGGAGGCATTCCGCGGCGCGCAGGGCGAAACGGAGTCCCGGCGGCGCACTGGCGGCGGAGGATCGGGTTCGTTCAAGGATATTTTCAGCCAGTTCTTCCACGGAGGCGGCGGAGAACGAGGTCGAGCAGGAAGCCGAGCGGGGAGCCGATCTCGAATACGGGCTCAATATCAGTTTCTGGCAGGCGATCCGGGGAACTCAGGCGAAGATCGACATCACCCGTTACGACCAGTGCCCGACCTGTCACGGGACCGGAGGCAACGACGCCGGTTCGATCGCCTGCCCGCAGTGCAACGGCACCGGCAACGTCAGCCAGATGGCCGGCAACATGAAGTTCAACCTCACCTGCCCGCGCTGCAACGGCAAAGGCCGGCTGAAGAACGCCTGCCCGACGTGCCACGGCGATGGCCGGCTCGCGCATACGGAAACGGTGGAAGTCCGCATTCCGGCGGGCGCGCAGAACGGTTCGCGGTTGCGCGTCGCAGGTAAAGGAAATGCGGGCACTATGGGCGCGCCTCCGGGTGACCTCTACATCACGACCCATGTGGAAGACGCATCCGTTCTTCCGCCGCGAAGGCGACAACATTCTGTTGAAAGTTCCGATCACGGTTGCCGAAGCCGGGCTGGGCGGCAAGATCGAAGTGCCGACAATCGACGGCAAGACGCTGTTGAAGATTCCGCCGGGCACGCAGAACGACCAGAAGTTCCGGCTGCGGGAGACGCGGCATCTTCAACTCGCGCAAGAACACGCGCGGCGATCAGATCGTGCAGGTGACGCTCAAAGCCCCCGTCGTGCAGGACGAGCGCACCAAGGAACTGCTTCGGGAACTTGCGGAACTTCATCCGGAAGATCCGCGCAAAGAGCTGTGGGAGCAGAATCATGAGGCTTGAAACCGATGCGTGAAAAATCCAAAGCCGCATACATGATTTCCTCCGTCGCGGAGCAGTACGGCCTGCATCCCCAGACGCTGCGGCTCTACGAGCGGGAAGGCCTGCTGAAGCCCAGCCGCAGCGACGGAAATACGCGACTCTATACCGATGAAGACCTGGAACGGCTCGAAGTCATCCTCCACCTGACGCGCGACCTCGGCGTCAATCTCGCCGGCGTCGAGATCATTCTCAACATGCGCGCCAAGATGGAGGCGATGCAGGGACAGATCGAAGAGTTCGTGCAAAGCCTCAATCACGAACTGGCGAACCGTCCCCGCTCACAAGCGCCCCGGACGAGCAAGAACTCGCTGATTCCCGTGATTCAGTTCGTGTCGCGTAACCGCCGCACCTGAGCGCCGGGGGGTTTATCAATTCTGATATAGTAGGCCTGATTTCAGAAAACTTTCAGAGATACATATCACATGAAACCCTACATTGTTCTCTTCGCGGCTACCGCGGGTCTGACGATGGCACAGCAGCCCTCAACGGCCCCAGGTTGAGAAAAATCCAGGCGCCGCCGTGCAGGCGGCCGTTGCACCGGCAACCGGAGGCGGCCGGCGAGCAGCAACCGAACGTGACAGGACCCGACGCCACATTTCGCGGACGGCACCGTTGATCTTTCCGGCGTCTGGAATGGCGGAGGACCGATCGGCGATATCGCCCAGGGGTTGCCGAAAGGCGAAAAGCGTCCCGATGACGCCCGCGGCGGAAAAGATCTTCAAGGCGCGCCAGTCCAAGGACGATCCGGAAGCCAATTGCCTTCCCACAGGCGTGCCCCGCATCGCTCCCTATCCGTGGCGGATCGTGCAGACGCCGACCCACGTCTTTATCCTGTTTGAAGGAAACATCCACAGCTTCCGTCAGATCTTCG
Source organism: Terriglobia bacterium (assembly GCA_963718155.1). Taxonomy (GTDB): domain Bacteria; phylum Acidobacteriota; class Terriglobia; order Bryobacterales; family Bryobacteraceae; genus BOG-234. The sequence continues at coordinate 118,665 of CAVQYP010000021.1, forward strand.
TGGACGGACGTAAACATCAGGCCGACCCGAACCCGACCTGGTACGGAGACTCGATCGGCCATTACGAAGGCGACACGCTGGTCGTGGATACGATCGGCTACAACGACAAGTTCTGGTTCGATTTTGCCGGCCACCCTCATACCGAACAGCTTCATACCATTGAGCGGTACACACGCAAGGATCTGGGAACGCTGGCTGTCCAGACCGAAATCATCGATCCCGGCGCCTATTCGAAGCCATTTACGATTAACTTCACGGCCAACCTGCGACCCAAGGAAGAGATCATGGAATACATCTGCCAGGAAGACCAGAAGGACGCAAATCACCTGATCGGATTCGCGGGACTTAATTAACCAGATTAACCAGCCGGAATTAACCAGCCAGCCCCGGAACACCGCCGGCGGTCTTCGCGGCCCGCACAGCGCGAATGACCGCCGTCGCCATTGCGTCGGCCGCCGCGACACCGACTTCGTCGACCGATGCCCGTTCCTTTCCGAGGGAAATCGCAAACGTAATGTCCCCGTCGTTCATCGTATTGACGGGCGATATACTTCGCACGATCCCCACACTCGCCAAGAGCCGCCAGTTTGTTGGTCTGGACGCGATCCAGGCGCGCGTTCGTCGCCACGACAGCCAGTACGGTATTTCCTCCCGCCGGCCGCCTCGCTCCGTCCCGAATAACCGTTGCGGAGTTCGCGAACTCGCCGCTGGCAGGCGATTTGCGCGCTCCCGCGATGATGTGACCGCTCGACGGATCAATCACATCGCCCAGCGCATTGACGGCAATCAACGCGGCCACTATTACGCCGGAACCAAGCGTGACGGAACAGGTGCCGATCCCGCTCTTCATGGCCTGCTTCATCCCGAAAATCTTACCTACCGTAGCGCCCTGTTCCCGCGCCGATGTTTCCTTCGGCCACGGGCCCGTCATTGGCGGCCAGCGCGGCCTTCTCGCCCATCTCGCGCGTCGGGCGAATGCGCGGATTGCCGATACCGAGGTCGAACAGAATCGCGCCCGGGACGATCGGCACTCGGGCCACGCCCGCGTTGTAGCCGATTCCGCGCTTCTCAAGAACGTTTCGCACGCCGCATGTCGTCTCCAGCCCGAAGGCGCTGCCGCCGGAGAGCACGATGGCGTGAACGTTGGGCGCCACGTGGCCAGGTTGCAGGGTATCGAGCTCGCAGGAACCGGTCGCCGAGCCCCGGATGTCGACGCCGCCGACGGCTTCCGTCGCGCAAAGAATCACCGTGCATCCGGTGAGCGCGACGGAGTCGGTAGCATGCCCGACCAGGATACCCGGAACATCCGTCAACCCCTTCATATCCTGTTCATTAAGAACCCCTTGTATGCTAGCATCGACTTCGTAGGCGTCAGGAACCAGACAACGGCATCAGCGCCGATTTAAAAACCGTGCTCGACATCCTCAAGGGCCCCATCCTTGCGATACAGGAGTTCTATGAACTCACCGGCCGGGCTCTCCGGGACGTCTTCCGAAAACCTCACTATTTCGACGACATTATGCTGCAGATGGACACTATCGGTGTCGGCAGCATGCCCATCGTGGTGCTCACCGGCTTTTTCACCGGCGCCGTGATGGCGATGCAGATGGGCCGCAGCCTCCAGACTACGGGCAGATGGGCCGGACCGGCCGTTGGTTTCCATCATTCTGGTGCGCGAATTGGGGCCGGTGCTGACGGCAGTCATGGTGGCGGGCCGCAATGCGTCCGGAATCGCCAGCGAACTCGGCTCGATGAAGGTCACCGAGCAGATCGACGCGATGCGCGCACTCGGCACGGACCCGGTGCAGAAGCTGGTCACACCGCGGCTGGTCGCGACCGGCGTCATGCTGCCCGCTGCTGACGGTCATCGACGACTTTGTGGGAATGTTCGGCGGCTGGGTGATGGCGCGCAAGTGCTTTTCTGAGTCTTCCCGCCGCGGCAGTACTGGACGTCGGTACCTGGCACGCGCTGGAATGGAACGACGTCAGGCTCAGGGCCTGCTCAAGCCCTTCGTATTCTCCTTCGCGATCTCGCTGATCGGCTGCTTCTACGGTCTGCGCACCACCGGCGGCACCCAGGGCGTGGGCCGCTCGACTACGCAGGCGTGGTGTTGGCGTCGGTACTGGTCTTCGTGCTGGATCTGCTTCATCGCCAAAATCTTCGTAGCAGCCAGGGCGCGTCCTAATGGTGCGGCGAAACGGGCAAGTCTGCTGCGCTTCGAGACACGTCACCGTCTCTTCGATGGCACGAAAGCTGCGTCGACCGATGTTTCGTTCGACGTGCGTGAAGGCGAAACGCGAGTGATTTCTGGGCGCCGCCGGCAGCGGCAAGACGGTGTTGTTGAAAACCGCCATGGGCCTGGTGCCCCCGACGTCCGGCAGGGTATGCTGTTTGACGAGGACATGACGAAGAAAGCGAAATGCAGCTCTTCGACATTCGCAGCAAGATCGGCATGCTGTTCCAGGAAAGCGCGCTCTTCGATTCGCTAACAGTTGCGCAGAACGTGGCCTATCCGCTGCTCAATCAGAACGCAATCAAGTGCCCGCGCGACAAGATGGAGCCGACGCGTGCGGGAAGCCCTTCGGAATTCGTGGAACTGAGCCAGAACCATGGAGAAATTTCCGAGCGAGCTTTCCGGAGGCATGCGGCGGCGCGCGGCAATCGCGCGTGCCGTGGTCAACGAACCTCCGCTGCAGATGTACGATTCGCCCACCGCCGGGCTCGACCCGATCACGGCGCACACCATCATGGCGCTCATCATCAAAGAGCGCGATGTGGATAACACGACCGCCGTAGTGGTGACTTACCGCTATCAGGACGGAAATCTGGTCGCGAACTTCCGGTACAATCCGGACACGGGAAGACTCGATCCCGCCGGGAAGAGCGGGGCCGGGACCGTATTCATGGTGCTTCAGGAGGGCCGCCTGGTCTTTGAAGGGGATCAGACGAGTCTTGAATCCTCCGGCGATCCGTATATATCGAAATTTGTAAAGCGTCCGGAAAAGGACGCGGCATAACTTATGGCTTCTCAGAAGAGAGTACGTTGGGCGGAGTTGAGGTCGGGACTCCTGGCGACCGTCGCCATGATCATCGCCGCTGCTCTGATCTTTCTTCTGACCTCGCAGAGCAACTTGTTTGGCGGCGATGTTCATCTCCGTACCTATCTGGAGGACTCGGAAGGTCTGAACGCGAACGATCCGGTCCGCGTAAACGGCATCCTGACCGGTTATATCGGCGCCATCAGGCTCTCCGGATCGCGGGATCCGAAAAGGACGGTCGAGGTCGACATGGTGATCCGGCAGCGGTTTCTCGATCAGATTCCCGAAGATTCAAAAGCCGCGATCAGCTCCGCGAATCTTCTGGGCTCCAAGTACCTGAACATCAGCAAGGGCGTGAGCCCCGAAACACGTCGCGGCCGGAGGCGAGATTGCGAGTCTGGCAAACCAGGGCATCCCCGAAATCATGGCGCAAAGCTCGAATCTGCTGGCGCAGTTCCAGACGATTCTGGGACGAGTCGACGGACTGCTCGCGATCGTCGAAAACGGTCAGGGCAACGTCGGAAAGCTGATCAAAGACCAGTCGCTGTACGACCGCGTGAACGCCACCGCGGCCGAGCTCAACCAGCTGGTCAGCGACATACGAACAAGCAACGGCACCATCAGCCATCTGCTCTACGACGATACGCTCTATAACGACATTCGCAAACCGATCCAGCGGCTCGACGATATGCTCGCCCAGGTGCAGCAGGCGAAAGGAACCGTCGGGAAGGCGCTCTACGACCCGCAGCTTTACGACGAGGCGAAGGCCTCGATAACGGACGCGAGGCAACTGCTCGAAAACCTGAAAGCGGGCAAGGGAACCGTCGGGAGGCTGTTGAACGACGATGAGATCGACAATCAGCTCACGCTCATTATCGCAGAAGGTGAATACTGCGATCGACAAGATCAATTCGGGCCAGGGAACCCTCGGGCAGCTGGTGGTGAACCCGCAGCTCTATGACTCACTCGACGGCGCCACGCGCGAGCTGCATGCTCTTCTCACGGACATCCGAATGAATCCGAAGAAGTTTTTGCGGCATCAAACTCGCGCTTTTCTGAGGTATTTCGAACCAACACGTGCGGAGATTGATTGTGAATGCGGACGATTTCGGCTTCACGCGCGACGTGAATGAAGGAATCATCGAAGCTCACACGAACGGAATCCTCACGGCGACGACCTTGATGGCGAACGGCGACGCTTTCGATCACGCCGTGGCGCTTGCCCGCGACAATCCTTCGCTCGACGTAGGGTGTCACCTTGTGCTGGTGCAGGGGCGAAGCGTTGCCGATCCCTCGCGCGATCTGCCCGCAAGCGTCGGGGAACTGGTGCGGGCTCTCATGCAGGGGCGGCTGGCCGTCTACGAGGAACTTTCGGCGCAGGTGCGGAAGGTCGCGCGGGCGGGTATCCGGCCCACCCATATCGATACGCATAAGCACACGCATCTTCTGCCGCCGGTGCTTTCGGCGATCGCGCGCGTGGCGCGCGAATTCCGGATTCCGTGGGTGAGGCGGCCTTTCGATTTCGGGATCGATAACGGCGCGCGAATTACGAGGAGCGCAGTGGCTTTGGGACTCCGAGTCACGCGGCCGGGCTTTGCTGCGGCGCTAGGCGGGCTCAAGACGACCGACCACTTTACCGGCTTTCAGATAACCGGGGCTCTGCGTGAGCGGAACCTGATCGAGACGCTGGAGAAGCTGCCGGAAGGTTTGACGGAGTTTATGTGCCATCCGGGGCGGTTCGGGCCCGAACTGAAAGCGGCGGCGACCAGGTTGAAGGAGAGCCGCGAGGTGGAACTGGCGGCGCTGGTATCGGGCGAAGTGAGGCGGGTCATCGAGCGGCGCGGCATCGAACTGGCGAATTATCGCGAAGCCCCGAAATGCGGCGTCTGCTGATCTCACGTTCTAACAAATCCAACAGATCCCTTTCGGAACCGCACCAGACGCTCATCCTGCTGAACCACCGATTCGAGCGGCAATCTGATCGACCGGAAAGTTCTCGTGGGAGGAGTTGCGGCTCCCCTGCTTTATGCCTCAGACGAGCAGATCAACGGGATCATTGCGGAGCGGCCAGCGATGGCAGTACAGGTCCGGCGATCAGGGTGCCATCGGGCCGCTGAGTCGTGAGCGCGCCTAAATCCGTGGCGAAGATCGAAACAATGCTCCCCGCGGCCCGGTACTCGCCGGAACCGGAGCCCAATTCCTCGACATTCTGCACGCGGGTCCGGCGCCCATTGAAGTAGCTGGCGTAATGCAGGTCAATTTCCGTCTGCCATCGACGCTGACGGGCGCGCGTTCCGTCATTATGTTCGTCGGCAACTGGCTCAGGCAACACTTCACAGTATGGGTCGCCGGAACTTGAAACGAGATCCGCGGCCTATTTGCTCTTGCGCATGGATTGCCGGTTCAGAGTTGCCTCCAGCTTCGCCGCCGACGCAGGCGTCTTGACACTTCCCGTCAGGATTTCGCGGTTCCCCGGATCGGTTCCGTAGAGTTCATGGTTCGCGGAGTCGTCCGGGCGAAGCGTGGCTCCATCGAGAACGATGCCCGCGAATATGCCTCGAGCACGGGAATAGGAAAGCAATTCGGCACGCATGGTGGCGTCCGTCTGTGCGGTCGCCGCCCGGCCCACTGGGCCTGCCGCCGCGGTCGCGTCAGCGCCGAGGGTGAATTTGCTGCTGATCAGGTGCTTCATGCCGGTCTCGTTCATGACGAGCAGCACGGCATCCTGCTCTGTGCCCCCAATTTGCAGTCCGAAGCTCCCGCCTTCGATGCGAATGCCGGCAGCCGACGACCATCCATGCCCGCTCGGACGGCGGCACATCGCAAACCCGCGGCCGTATTTAGCGCCGAAAATAAACCCTGCCTTTTTCATGTTGGGCACGATGATCACGCAGGTCGCCTTGTCCATCAAATCCTGCGGAATGCCCTTGTCGTTGGCGTGCATCATGTCCGTCAACACGTCTGTTGAAGCGTCGATCCTCTCAGCCGCGTTACTTTCCTTCTGTCCCTGAGCGGCCATGGGCCCAAGCGCCGCGATGATCGCCATGCTGGCTAGCGTAAAGCGCATATTCGTTATGTTTCTCTCCAGAATGGCTGGGCGCCTGAAGGGCCGAAGTATGAAACCGGACGCTTTCCCGAAACGCCGTGACGCTCGCGATCTTTTTGTCGCCGGTGCTTGTACTACAACTTCGACGCGGCGATAAGCAGCGTCAGTGCCGGTAACCAGAAGTCCTGGAACCAGGCAGGCTGGAGGTTCGTATGGTAACAACGATGTCGCGCCTTTCCGCCGTGAGTGGAATTCTTCTGTTCGGTCACCTGGCGGTGTCCTTTTCGAATGGCCAGACCGCGGCGTCTCCCGTAGCCTTTGAAGCAGCTTCGGTGAAGGTAGCAGCAAGCGGATCGAATGGTGTTAGAGGCGGATGTCGCGGGATCGATTCCGTTTATAGCCTTAGCCAACAGGCCGAGGCGCCCCCGCGGGGACGGTGCGTGATCACGGATGCGCGCCTCAGCCATCTGATTGGAATCGCCTGGGGCGTCTCGATGCTGAACCTCAAGACCGGGCCGGATTGGATTCAGCGCGGGGATCTGCGCTTTAACATCGAAGCCAAAGCCGAGAACCCGGCCGGGGTTACCGAAAAGCAACTCCTCACCATGTTGCAGAACCTCCTGATAGAACGGTTCCAGCTGAAGTTCCACTATGAATCTCACGAAATACCTGGGTTTGCCCTGTCGGTTGCGAAAGACGGGCCGAAGCTTGCGATGTCCCACAGCGACGAACCGCGGCTCTCGTTTACGGGCCCCGGAAACGAACAGTTGTTAAAGCCTGTTCCAGGTCAGCCGACCTCTATGACCGCACGCAAATCTCCCATCTCCCTGCTGATCAATCTGCTTTCCGCAATTGGCGGGCACGGCCCCGGAATCGACAAAACCGGCCTGAGCGGCGAGTACGACTTTCACCTCTCCTGGGACGAGAGTGCGGGTCCCGCTTTGCCCACCGCGTTGCGGGAACAATTAGGGCTGCGTTTAGACGCCGCAAAGGTCCCTGTGTCCACTTTCGTCGTTGACTCGGCTCAAAAACCGGACGCGAATTGATAAGTTTTGTATACTTTACACGGCGCGCTGGGGAGCCGAGTTGCCGCCGGTCATCCCTGGCTGTACAACGCGCAACCCCAATGGAGGGCATATGAACAGACGGTTATTTACTGCGGGAGCGGTTCTTTTCGCCGGCGCCTTTGCCGCGCCGAGGCCCGCGAACGCTCAGACGTTCAAAGTTGAAAAATACGACATCAAAGGTGACGGCGGCACTGACTACGTCGCTGTCGAAGCCGCCACTGGTCGCGTATTTGTTTCGCGCGGTACCCACATGATGGTGGTCGAGGGCGCCACCGGCAAAGTGCTCGGCGACATTCCGAACACGCCGGGCGTACACGGCGCGGGGATCGCGACCAAAGCCGGTCACGGCTTCACCACAAATGGCGGCGACCAGACTGTGACCATGTTCGATCTGAAGACGCTGGCGGTGATCAAGCAAATCAAGGTTGGTCCCGGTCTCGATGGCATCATGTACGATGAGCCCGACGACAAGATCATTCTGACGAATCACAGCCGTCCAATCGGCACTCTCACCGCGCTCGATCCGGCGAGCGGTGATATCGTCGCTACCGTCGAACTGGAAGACACGGCGCCCGAAGGCGCTGCCGCGGATGGCAAAGGGCACATCTTCGTCAACAATGAGGGCAAGAACACGATCCAGGTGATCGACGTCAAGACGTGGAAGGCCACCGCCTCGTGGCCGCTCGATCCGTGCAAGGGACCGACCGGCATTGCCTATGACAAAGCATCGGACCGCATTTTCTCAGGTTGCAGCAACACGTCCGTGGTCGTGGATCCGAAGACAGGCAAGATCGTCGCGACCATCATGAACGGCACGCGCGTTGACGCTTTGGGCTGGGATCCGTCGAAAAAACAGATTTTCATCCCGAACGGCGGCCAGGGCAACGTTACAGTCGTTCATCAGGATTCGCCCGACAAATACACGACGCTGGCCACAGTCGACACCTTCGCCGGGGCGAAGACAATCGCAGTCGATCCCAAAACGCACGACGCATACCTCTTCCAGCCTGAGCGGGGCCCGGCCCCGGCTCCGCCGGCGGATGCGCCGGCCCCGGCGGCGGGCGGGCGTGGCCGCGGTCCCCAAGGCCCGATCGTCGCTTCGTGGTTTATCGCGATCAGGCAGTAGAACCCAGTAAGTCGTGGTAGTTTTTGGCCCGGAAAATTGACGGTCACAAGCCAGCGAAAAAAAGTACGATCTTTTTTGCGCGTAAATTCAACCACTTACCGCGTTGCGCCCGTTCCCTCTGCACGCATTGGCAAAAACGCATGCTACCGTTCAAATCGAAAGAACCTCGTCGCACCCATTGGCGTACGGGGGCACTAAACCACGCGATTCCTCGAGGCTCCGTGTGGCATAACGTCGAAATAATGGGCCGGCAGGCGTCAGCCGGTTACGATGCGCTCCCGGTCTCGTCCGGGACATCAAAAACGGCGTTCGTCTGAACGACATCAGGCACTTGGGGCGCCCCAAAATCTGGTTTCTGGCGGCCGATCTGGCAAATCGGCCGCCAGGCATCGGAGGCAGTAAATCAAATCATAGGTACTACGGCGTAACTTCACTGTCCTATCGTGAAGTTCACATCGATCTCAGTCACGACTTCCACGGGTTCGCTGTTGAGTAGAGTCGGGCGATAACGCCACTGCTGAACGGCTTCGATCGCAGCCGCGAGCAACAGCGGAGGACCGTTCAGCACCTGAAGGTTCCTGATTATCCCATCACGCCCGATGAGCGCCTGAATTCTCACTGTTCCCTGAGTGCGTGTGGCGAGCGCCAGCCGCGGGTAGGCGGGCTTTGGACCGAAAATCAGCTTAGCCGATTGCACGCCGCTGCCAACACGAACGGGCGCCGCCGGTGGAGAAGCCGCAACAGACTTCGGCTTTATCACTGGAGTCGCAGTTGCCGGAGGCGGGACTGTAATGCCCGGGATCAATCCAATCAGTTGTGAGACATCCGCGCCAGGCGCGGCGTACCCGGTCGCAAGCTCAGGCGCGTCGGCACTCATATCGATATGTTTCGGAATGGCGATCGGAGCCTGCAAAACGGCGCTGTGAAATACCGGCCGCGCGGCCGCCGCTTGCGGGGTTGACGTGGCTGGCGGTGCAGGTGGCTGACGCAATGGTTGTAGCGATAACAGCAGCGGAAGTTTCTCCGGCGGCTGCAGCACCGCGATATGCAGCAGAGGCGACAGCAGCATAACGGCTACAAGAGCCGTCTGTATGGTAAGCGAGGCCGCGAGGCTCCACGGCTTTCGCGTTTGGGCGTGCGTATCCACGAACGTTTGATCGAACAAAGGATTTCCCTTTCTTCGCAGCAGCCTGATTTTCGAAGTGACTGATCGCTTAAGTGAGCAGCTCGAGTGAGCAGCTTGCGTGTGTTTCGGTGGGGTAGACTCCGCGAACGCGGGAGAAGTTCCGAGCCTGCGCGCGGTCTTAACCGCCGATGGAGTACATCGGGCGCGGTGGCGGGACAAACTGCGTCGAGTTGATCTGGTGGCCAAGCCACTTTTCCGAAATATTGCGCTTCAGTGCAGCGGCAATTGCGGAGTCGTCGGCGCCCGAACGCAGCAGACCCTTCACGTCGGTCTCATCAATCGCGAAGAGGCAGTAGCGTATCTTGCCGTCAGCCGTGAGCCGGATCCGATTGCAGTTCAGGCAGAACGGCTTGCTGACCGACGCGACAAAGCCGACGCGGCCGCCGCCGTCGGCATATGCGTAGTCGGTGGCGGGAGCGCGCAGGTCGCGGTCCGGCACTTCGACCAGCGGAGAGATTTCCCGCGACAGAGATCGCCGCGATGTCGTCGGCCAGAAGCACCTTGCCGCGGTCCCACAGCGACTGCGAATCAAGCGGCATGAACTCGATGAAACGCGGTTCGAATCCGCGCTCCCGGCAGTAGAGAGCCATGGGAACGACGTCCGGTTCAATCAGTCCCTTAACCGCCACAATATTGAGCTTTATTTCCTTGAATCCCGCGGCCACGGCGGCGTCAATCCCGGCCAGCACCCGGGGCAGATCGTCGCGCCGCGTGATCTGTTTGAACCGTTCGCGATCGAGCGTGTCGAGGTGAATGTTGAGCCGCTGCAGACCGGCATCGTGGAGCGCCTTCGCGTAACGCTCGAGCAGCACGGCATTCGTGGTGAGCGCGATATCGTGAATGCCCGGTATTGCGGCAAGGCGCTCGATCAGTTGCGGCAGATCGCGCCGCAGCAGCGGTTCCCCGCCCGTGAGGCGCAGTTTATTGACGCCCATGCTGGCCGCGACCCGGACGAAACGTTCGATTTCTTCGAACGTGAGGATCTCCCGCCTCTCCGCGTACTGCGCGTCTTCTTCCGGCATGCAGTAGAAGCAGCGAATGTTGCAGCGGTCGGTGACACTGATCCGCAGACTATCGTGGATCCGGCCGAACCCGTCAATGAGAGAAGCAGACACGTGCTCTGTTACCGTACAGCCAGCATACGCTCAATTGGGGTCAGCGCGCGGCGCATGATTTCTTCGGACAATTCGACGCGCGGTTCCAGGTCCCTCAGCGCGTCCCGCAGCTTTTCCAGCGTGTTGAGTCGCATATAAGGGCACTCGCTGCAGTTGCAGTTTTCGTTCTTGACGTAGTGAAACCTCTTGTCGGGCGCCACGCGTTCGAGAGAAAAGTTGATGCCGCTCTCGGTCATCACGATGAATTCGGGCGCTGGACTCGCGGCGCAGTATTCAATTATGGCTGAGGTGGAGCCGATGAAATCCGCATGCCGAAGCACCGCTTCCGGGCACTCCGGATGGGCCACAACAAGAGCCGCCGGAAACGCGGCTTTGGCATCGAGCAGGCGGCGCGCGGGGAACGTCTCATGCACGACACATGCTCCCTGCCAGATCTTCATGTTTTCGCGGCCGGTTTGCTGCTTCACGTAATTGCCCAGATTGCGGTCGGGCAGGAACAGAATGGGCTTATCGGCCGGAATCGAGTTCACGATCCTGACCGCATTTCGCGATGTGCAGAGTATGTCGGACTCCGCCTTTACCTCGACCGAGGTGTTGATGTAGCTGACGATGACGTGATCGGGATTGCGGCGCTTGAATTCGCGAATCGGCTCGACCGGGCAGCCCTCCACCAGACTGCAACTCGCATTCTTGTCGGGCACGATGACGGTGCGCGTCGGGTTCAGAACTTTGGCCGTCTCCGCCATAAACCAGACACCGCAGAATGCGATGACGTCGCTGTCCGCTTCCCGGGCCTTGCGGGCCAGTTCCAGGCTGTCGCCGACGGCGTCCGCGAGTTCCTGAATCTCGGCTTCCTGATAGTGGTGCGCAAGCACAATCGCGCGCCGGTCGCGCTTGAGGTCAAGAATCTCTTCGGCAAGAGTTGCAACTGGGGCCATCATAACGGGGGAGAAGCCTTGTAACTTCATCGTATCAATCGATACACGTCGCCTGTTTCACGCCACCTTGATTAACGGCGACGCGATAATGAAAATATTGCGAGTCATCTTACTCTCCACTTACGACCTCGGGCGGCAGCCGTTCGGGCTTGCGTCACCGGCCGCCTGGCTGCGGGCGGAGGGCCACGAGGTAATTACCGCCGACCTCTCGCGTGAGCCGCTGCCTTCCGACGCCATCCGTACTGCCGACTGGATTGCGTTTCATCTCGCCATGCATACAGCCACCCGCATGGCGATTCCGCAGATCGAAACGGCGCGCGCACTCAACCCTCTGGCGCAAATTTGCTGCTATGGTCTCTACGCTCCCGTCAATAATGAGATGCTCCGGACGCTCGGCGTGACTCACGTCATCGGCGGGGAGTTCGAGCGAGCACTGGCGGACCTGATTTCGGGACGTGCCGCCTCCACCCTTCCGGTCATTCTGGACCGGCTCCCGTTCCGCACACCCGATCGTGCGGGGCTGCCTGCTTTGGGCGAATACGCGCGACTCCTCGTAGGAGATCAACAGAAGATCGTCGGCTATACCGAGGCCAGCAGGGGCTGCAAGCACCTGTGCCGGCATTGCCCCATAGTGCCGGTCTATGAGGGGCGGTTTCGGATTGTGCAGCGGGACGTGGTGCTGGGCGATATCCGGCAGCAGGTCGCCGCAGGCGCGCAGCATATTACGTTCGGCGATCCCGATTTTCTGAACGGCCCGGGCCACGCGCTCGCCATCCTCGACGCCTTTCACGCGGAGTTTCCGGCCGTGACATACGACGTCACGATCAAGATCGAGCACCTGTTGAAGCATCGCGACGTCCTTCCGGAACTCGCGCGAACCGGTTGCCTGTTCATCACCAGCGCCGTGGAGTCGCTCGATGACGGCGTCCTGGAACGGCTGGCGAAGGGCCATACGCGCGCGGATTTTATCGCCGCGCTCGAACTCACAAGGGCGCATGGATTGCTTCTTTCTCCCACGTTCGTGGCATTCACGCCATGGACCCCACGCGAGGCTTATCTCGATCTGTTGCGGACGATCCGCGATCTCGATCTGATCGGTAATGTGGCTCCGATCCAGCTCGCGATCCGGCTCCTGATTCCTTCAGGCTCGAAGCTTCTCGAACTGGACGACATGAAGGTCGAAGCATTCGACGCCGCCGCGCTTTCCTGGCGATGGCATCATCCCGATCCCGAGATGGACACGCTTTGTTCGGATTTGCAAAAGCTGGTGGCGCTCGGCGACCGCGTCGGCGCATCCCGCGCTCAGATTTTCGGGATGATCTGGGAACGAGCGTTTGGCGAGCCGGCCAATATCCCGCCCGGCAACGACGCGGCGATACCGCGACTGACCGAAGCCTGGTATTGCTGCGCAGAGCCCGCGGAAGACCCGTTTACCGTGGTCTGATAGGCGTGGTCTGACGCCGCGCTCAGAGCACCGGAGAATCGTTTCCGAGCATCGCTCGGCGCACGATTTTGATCGGCGGAAAGCCCTGTTTCAGGAAGTTGTCATGGAACTCCTGGAGCTTGAACGACGCCCCCCGCATCTTCCGGTAATCCTCTCTGAGCTTGAGAATCTCCAGTTTGCCCAGCGTGTAGTAAAGGTATGTGGGATCGGAGGTGCCGCGCTTTGTTTCAACAAGGGCGGTACTCGGAGTCTGCATCCCTTCCTTCACAAAGAAGTCGATGCCCTGCTCGAATGTCCTCTTGCCGGTGTGCATTTCGATGCCGACGATATAACGGGCATCGCGCAGCAGCGCGTCCTGCAACTGGCCGAGACGCAGCTTGAGATCGCCGCCGCCGAAGCCCTCGTCGATCATCATCTGTTCGCAGTAGTGCGCCCAGCCCTCGGCATTCGAACTCGCGCCCAGAAGTTTACGTACCTTTGACGGCGCGCTCGGCACCCAAAGAAACTGCACGTAGTGTCCGGGATAAGTCTCGTGAATCGCGGTGCTCGTGATCACGCCGCGGTTGAACATCTCCAGATGCTGCCGGACATGTTCGGGAGTCCAGTTCTTCTCGGGCAGCGTGACGTTGAAAAAGGCCTCTTTCGCAACCTTCTCGTAAGGCCCGGGCGTATCCATTGACGCGGTCGTCAAAGCCCGCATAAACGGCGGCGTCTCCTCGACGATGGGCGGCACGGGAGAGGGAATGGTGACGATGTGATGCTGCACGATGTATTCGCGCAGGCCGCTCAACGTATTGCGGAACGCATCGAGGAGCTTGTCGGCTGGCGGGTGGTCCTTCTCCGCCGCGTCGAGAATCTGCTGCGGAGTCTTCGACGGATTGATCTTCTTTGCGATATCCCGAAACAACTGCTGGTTCTGATGGAGGTTTGCGTACCCGATCTGGAGCAGGCGCTCGAGCGGAATATCGACCATCTCGTCATAAAGCAGCTTCTTGCGGAAATTTTCCGCGCCAATGCGGAAATCGCCTTTCGATCGCGGCAGCAGATCGTCCTTGAGGAAAGTCTGGTAAGACTGCAGTTCGCGAACGACCGCTGCATTCGCCTGGTGGAACTGATCGAGCAGAGCCCGATCCGTCACCGCGGCAAACGCCAGCGGGACATCCTTTTCGAAGAAACTGACAATGCCCGGCAATTGCTCGATTGCGACTTCCGTATAAATACGCGGAGGGTTCTTGAGGTTCGCGCGCGCGTCGGCGAACATCTTCGGCATCTGCCGCTCACGCGCGATCACTGATTTCAGCCGCTCCTCCGGCGGGGCAAACTTGCGGCTCATGATGACGAACACAGCGCTGGTCGCCGCGCTCGAATAATGGTCCGGGTTCTGCTCCCAGGTGCGAATCGATTCGAGATCCAGCAGAGAAGACCGGATCGCACCGAGCACCAGCTCGCGATCGGCAGCCTGCTCCGGATTCAGGTGCGACGCCGGAAAACTCTGGACCTCGCGCTCATACTGGCGCAACACCGCAACCTCCTGTTCGATTGCCGATCGGGAGTAGTCTTCGAGCTGTCCATCGTATTGATGAAAACCGGCCGAGGTTCCGGAACTCGGATTGAACCGGAAATCGGCCTCAGCGAAAAAACGATCGACCAGCGAATCCCAGCTTTCCGGAGGCGTCCGGCAGTTGATCATACCGGCTAACATGAGACCCACGATAACGAACCGTTTCACCGGATCCTCTTAGTCTCCGGCCAGCAGGGCCAGCAATTCCTCTTCGCCGATAACGGGAATGCCGAGCGCCGTGGCCTTGTTCAGCTTCGACCCGGCGTCCTGGCCCGCGACGACGAAAGTGGTCTTTCCGCTCACCGCCGCCGCAACTTTTCCGCCGGCCGTCTCGATCTTCTGCTTGGCGTCCTCGCGGCTCAACCGGGATAAAGTCCCTGTAAGCACGAAGGTCATGCCCGTCAGTGGGCCGCCTTTCCTGCGCCGTACCGTGTGCTCGAACGAAAGATTCGCGGTCTTGAGCTTTTCCAGTAACTGCTGGTTATGGGGCTCATGGAAAAACTGGAAGATACTCTCGGCGACCTTCGGCCCGACCTCGGACGCCTCCTGCAACTCCCCGATACTCGCGTGGGAAATCTTTTCCATAGAGCCGAAATGCTCCGCGAGAAGCTCGGCCGTGCGCTCTCCCACGAAGCGGATTCCCAGCGCTGAAATCACGCGCGGCATGGGCAGGAAGCGCGAACGATCGATATTCTTGAGGAGGTTGGCGGCCGATTTCGGTCCCATGCGGTCCAGCCCCGCGACTGTGTGCAGGCTGAGGTCGTAGAGATCCGCCACGCTCTGAACCAGGCCGTTGTCGACCAGTTGATCGATCAGCGCGTCTCCCAGTCCGTCGATATTCATGACCCCGCGGGAAGCGAAATGGCGGATCGATTCCTTCAAGCGCGCCGGACAGTTGAGATTGATGCAGCGGCTGGCCGCTTCTCCTTCCTCGCGCACGACGCGGCCACCGCAAACGGGGCAGGTTTTCGGCATGCGAAAAAGCTTGCGGTGCGTTCCCTGCATCTTGACGCGGACGACTTTGGGTATGACATCGCCGCTTCGTTCCACGACAACCGTGTCGCCGATCTGCAGCCCGAGCCGCGCGATCTCGTCTTCGTTATGGAGCGTGGCGCGCGAGACGGTAACGCCGCTGACTATTTTCGGGGCAAGGTGCGCGACCGGCGTGAGAGTGCCTGTGCGGCCCACTTGCACGGTGATGTCCAGGATCTCGGTCTCGACCTGCCTGGCCGCATATTTGAAAGCGATCGCCCATCGCGGCGCCTTGGCGGTGAACCCCAGCCGCTGCTGTTGAGCGATGCGGTCCACCTTCAGCACGACGCCGTCGATTTCATAGGGCAACGCCTCGCGCTGCGGCTCCCATTCGCGGCAGAACGCGAGCGCCTCATCGATATCCGCGCAAAGCCGCCGCCGGGGATTGACCTTGAAGCGGTGATGATTCAGCCATTCGAGCGACTCCCAGTGGCTGTCGAAGATGTTGTGGCCCTGGTTGTCGAACATGAAATAGGCGTAAAAGTCGAGCCGCCGCGAGGCCGTGATGCTCGGTTCGAGTAAACGTAGAGATCCCGCAGCGGCGTTCCGCGGGTTGGCGAAGCGGGTCAGATCATTCGCTTCGCGGTCCGCGTTCAGCCGCTCGAACGCCCGGCGGTTCATGACAATCTCGCCGCGCACCTCGAACGGCTCCTGCCGCTCGATGCGCAGCGGCATGGAGCGAATCGTGCGGGCATTCTCGGTGACATCTTCCCCGGTGGTACCGTCGCCGCGAGTAATCGCCTGACGGAAAAAGCCGCCCTCGTAGCGGGCAGCCATGGATAAACCATCCATCTTCAGTTCGGCGGTGTAACGGAACGATTCGCCGCCAAGGAGATCCCGCACGCGGGCATCGAAAGCCCGGAGTTCCGCCTCGTCGAGCGCGTTATCCAGACTGAGCATGGGTGAGCTGTGGCGGACTTTCTGAAATCCTTCGCGCGGTTTGCCGCCCACGCGGACGGTCGGAGAGTCAGCCGTGACAAGCTCTGGATGCTCCTGTTCGATGGTCTGAAGACGGCGCATCAGATTGTCGTATTCACTGTCGCTGATCTCGGGTTTATCCAGCACGTAATACTGGTGTTCGTGATGGCGAATCGCTTCGCGGAGCTGGTCGGCCTCTTCGCGGGGATCGCTGAGGGAAGTCTTTGCGGACATTTCGCTATAATTGGTGATCGGTTTGTTCCGACGGTCTTAAGATCATTTCCCGCCTACCTCATCGTATCGGACTCATTTACAACCCTTTTGCCGGTGGACTGAAAGGGACCGGCCGCGTGCGTCTGGATCGCGCCGTTAAAACGCTCCGCGACGCCGGGTCAAGCGTAGATCTCTTTCCCACGCACGCTCCGCAGCATGCGGGGGAACTGGCCCGGCGCGCGTTGGAGTCCGGCTGCGATCTGATTCTGGCAGCTGGTGGCGACGGGACCATCAATGAAGCTGTCAACGGCATCGCCGGATCGCCGGTGATGTTCGGCGTTCTGCCCGCGGGTACGGCGAACGTTCTCGCCAATGAGCTTGGTTTTTCGAACCGGCCCGACCAGGCCGCGCAGCAGATTCTCGATGCAGTGCCGGTTCGGATTGCGCTTGGAGCGCTGGACCGGCCCGGACACCAGCGGCGGTTTTTCGTTCTTATGGCCGGCGTGGGGCTGGACGCCCGCATCGTCTACGAGCTCGATCTGGATCTCAAGGGCAAGCTGGGCAAACTCGCCTACTGGCATGGCGGGCTGCGGCAGTTCGGCCGGCCCGTGCCGCGATTTCATCTCGCGGTGAACGGGTCCAACTATTGCTCGAGCTTCGCCCTGATCACGCGCGTGCGCAACTATGGCGGCGATTTCGAGATTGCGCGGCAGGTCCTTCTGAAAGACGACGATTTTGAAGTTGTCGTGTTTCAGAATGAGTTGTGGAAGGATTATCTGCGGTTTTTTGCGGCGGTGATTACGAACCGGCTCTACACTACGCCGGGCGTTGCAGTGACGCGCGCGACGAGCGTGGAAGTCGACGCCCCGGAAGATCAACGAATCTACCTGCAGGCCGATGGCGAGGCGCTGGGCGTTCTGCCTGCGACGATTTCCATCGTGCCCGACTCGCTTACACTGCTGATGCCAAAGCGCTACGCTGAACTTTAGCAGGTTATGAAGAAGGCCGAAAGCCGCTTGCTTCGCGCTCGGAACGGAACTTTTTCAGCACTCTGCGAGTCTGATCTTTCGGGCGTAGACAGCAATGAAGTGGATCGCGCTTATTCTGACGGCCGCCGGCCTCGCACCCGCACAGACGGCTACCAGCTCCGACTGCGCGGTTGACGGAAGCGTCGTGAACTCCGTCAGCGGCGAACCGGTACCGCGCGCAAAAGTAAACCTGTTCTCGCCAGGAGGTAACTATTCCACGGCCACCGACAGCTCCGGCCGATGGAGCTTTTCCAACGTAGCCTGCGGGCAGGTGAATTTCACGACCACGCGCGTCGGATTTCTCGGGAACGCTTTTCGCGGTGTGAACCGCGCAGCCCCCACCACTCTGACGTCGGGATCTCCGGCGCATGACGTGAAAATGGAACTGACCCCGCAATCGGTCGTTTACGGCAAGGTCGTCGACGATCAGGGCGACCCGGTGCAAAACGTTCAGGTGTCGCTTCTTGGTTCCGTCGTCGTCGAAGGGAAAGCCACTTTTCAACAGCGGGCCGCCGCCACAACCAACGACCTTGGGGAATATCGCATTCCCGATGTGGCGCGGGGAAAATACATCGCATGCGCTCACATGGCCGCGCCGGGGCCCGTCTCGAGTACCGGTTCCCAAACGATGGCGGCCGAGGTCTGCTATCCCGGCCCAATCGAGGGCGGAAGCGCAAGCGCGATGGATGTTCCGGCGGGCCGCGAAAGCAAGGTTGATTTCAACTTGAATCAGGTCCTGGCCGTTCATGTTCGGGGAACGGTTTCCGGCCTGCCGGAAGGGCGTGGAATGGGTATCAGCATGACGCGGCGTGGGGGAGGTTCTTCGGGCGGCGCACTACCGGGAACGGTGAAGGACGGCAAATTCGACTTTATTGCCCCTGCCGGCGCTTACATGGTGATCGCGGATTATTTTGAGGCGGGCAAGCGACTTTCGGCGCGGGTAGCGGTGGACGTCGGCACATCGGACGTGGACAACGTCGCGGTTCATCTCGACACTACCTTCACTGTTGCAGGCACGGTTCGGATTGAGTCGGGCTCCGCCGGGTCGGAAAAAGCGAAGGCATTTGCGATCAACCTCCGCGCGTCGGAACCCCTCAATTCCGGAGGGCAACTGAGGTGGGAGCCGGGCAACGCCGGTTCTTTCACTTTCGTCGACCTGCTCCCTGGCATTTTCCGGCTGGACTTGTCTCCCCCGCCGCCTTTGTATGTGAAGAGCGCCACCCTCGGGGGTCAGGACTTGCTGGGCGGTGAATTCTCCCTGTCGGCGGGAGCGGGGCCGATCGCGATCGTGCTGCGTGATGACGGCGGCTCGATCGAAGGCGATGTGTCCAACGCGGACGGGCAACCGGTCGCGGGCCCGGTGATGTTGTTGCGAAATGGGCGCGCGACCGTGATCCAGTCCTCCGGCCACTTCAAACTGCAGAACCTCGCTCCGGGGGATTACTCGGCGTATGCGTGGGACGATTCGTCTCCAGTGGAATATGCAAATCCGGAATGGATGCGCCGCTTCAGCGGCACATCAGTTACCGTCACAGCCGGCCAGAATTCGCAGATAAAATTAACACAGCAGGCCGTTCCCGAGTAGGCATTTCCCAATTTGATATGCTCAATTCTCGCGTGATAATCTTGCGGGAGTCATAAGCCAATGAAGGTGTCGAGACGATTAAAGATTACGGGTGTAGTCGCCTGGATGGGCACCGCCGTACCGTTCGGAAATATGGTTCTGGGCCAGGCCCCGGTCAATTCGCCAACGGAGATGTCCGACAAATACTTCAAGAACGTTACGGTCCTGAAGGGCATCCCGGTCGACGAATTCATGGGGACGATGGGCCTTTTCTCGGCCGCTCTCAGCTATTGCTGCGGCGATTGCCACACGGGCGCCGGCGGCGATAACCCCAACTGGGCAGCGGACCCGCCCCGGAAAATCATGGCCCGCCGCATGGCGGCGATGGTGCAGCAGATCAACAAAACGAACTTCGGGGGATCGAACGCCGTTACCTGCTGGACCTGCCACCGCGGCAGCCCCGATCCGGCAGTGACGCCATCGCTCGATACGATTTATGGCGAGCCCCTTGTGTTTCCACCCGACGTGGTCAAGGCCGCTCCCGAGGGGTCAGGCGCGCTTTCTCAGGCGCAGATTTTCGACAAGTATCTCGCGGCTCTGGGAACTCCCGACAAACTCGCAGCGCTGACCACCTACACCGCGAACGGAACGAGTCATCTGTTCGGCGAAACGCGAGAGGATCCGTTTGAGATTTATGCGAAGTCGCCCAACCTGTTGGACACGATCGTCCATCAGCGTGGCGGCGATCTGTCGAGAACTTACGACGGCAAAAACGGATGGGTCATGCTTCCGCTCACAGTTGTTCAGGAATATCCTTTGAGCGCCAGCGCACTCGAAGGCGGCAAGCTCGATGCCGAACTCGCCTTCCCGTGGAACATCAGGAATTTCTTCACTACATGGCGCGTTGGCTTTCCGGGAACCATTGAGGGCAAGCCCGTCAACGTGATCCAGGGAAGCGCGCCTGGAATTCTGGCCACTTTCTCGTTCGACAAACAGACGGGCCTGCTCACGCGCGTCGAGCGGTACGCCAATTCGGCAATGGGCCGCGTTCCGACGCAGATTGACTATTCCGATTACCGTCCTGTAGCGGGCGTCATGATGCCGTTCAAGTGGACCTATGGCTGGGTCAGCGGCCGCGAGGAGTATGCGGTCACAGCCTATCAGCCGAACGCGCCCGTGGACGCGGCGAAGTTCGGCCGGCCCGTGCAGCGGCCGAAGTAGAGTCGCGTCCGAACCAGCAGCGAGCACATGAGTCTGGTTCATCTTCACCTGTTGCTGAATCACTTCCCGACTGTTGGGATGGTCATCGGCGTGGGCTTGTTCGTTTTTGCCCTCTTGATGAGAAGCGACCACCTGGAACGTGCCAGTCTGCTGATCTTCTTCGGGATCGCGGTTTTGACAATCCCTACCTACATAAGCGGTAACAACGCTCAGATGATGATCTGCGCGGTCAAGAAGGGCGCGCAGGATTGCACCGATCCCGCAATCTCGAAAGCAATGATCGAGGCTCACGAGGGCGCGGCCCTGCCGGCTTTAGCCGTGATGATTCTGAACGGCGCATTCGCCTGGCTCGGACTTTGGCAATACCGGCGCTTTTCCCACGTGGCGCGATGGAATCTTGCGGTCATCCTGCTGCTGTCGACCGTCACGTTCGGTCTTATGGCGAGGGCCGCCAACCTCGGCGGCGACATACGGCACCCGGAGATTCGCGAGGTGGCCCAGGTAATCGCCAAAGGTCAGCCGCTTGGGCGCGCTTACGCGGATTTCGTGCAGGGCAACAAGTCGGAGAGCCGGTGGGTTTGGGCCACTCTGCAGAACCTTCATTTCCTGGGGCTGACTTTGATGTTCGGGATTGCGGCTATGGTGGATCTCCGCATGCTCGGGATGATGAAGCGCATCTCGTTCAGTGCGCTGCATCGGCTGATTCCGTGGGCGATTCTCGGCTTCGGAATCGATCTCATCACGGGCATGTCTTACTTTGTAGGAGCCCCGCAGCAGTACGCGACGTCGATTCTCTTTCAGGTCAAAATCTCGTTGATCATCCTGGCCAGTCTCAACGTTCTCTACTTCACGCTGTTCGACGGAGCTTGGGGTGTGGGCTCCGGAGATGACGCGCCGATGACGGCCAAAGCGGTTGCGGGGTCAGCGTTTGCACTGGTAATCGGGATCCTGTACTGCGGTCACATGCTGCCTTTCCTGGGTAAAGCTTTCTGATGGGAAAGGCCTTCTGAATGCGATTGGGGTTCACGGTTGCTTTTGCCGCCTTTTGCGTGATTGCCGCGGTGGCGATTACAGGGTGGCTGATCGACAGGAGCGCGAATCGTAAATGAAAGAATTCTGCGCGTGGCTGGAGCAATCGCAGTTCAGCCAGTGGGTGCAATCGAGCCCGTCCATTTGGGCTTATCCCACGATCCTCTTCATGCATTCCGTGGGTATGATCCTCGTTGCGGGGATCTGCGCGGCAGTAGATATCCGGCTTTTGGGAATCGCGCCCCAGGTCCCGGTCAAGCCGCTTGAGCGGCTGTACCCCGTAATGTGGCTGGGCTTCGCGATCAGCGCGCTAACGGGCACAATCCTGACCGTGATCGATGCGACTACCAAGCTGTACAACCCCGACTTCTGGCTGAAGATGATTTTCGTTTTTGCGGCAGTGGGGATTCTTTATTTCATGCGGAAATCCGTTTTTGCCGATCCGCAACTGGATAACGGGCCCTTGCCCGGATCGGCGAAGCGACTGGCCCTGATTTCGCTGTTCTGCTGGTTTGGGGCGATCACCGCCGGAAGGCTGCTGGCTTATGTCGGACCGGTTTCCGGGGGCTTCGGCGCGAATAATCGTTAGGCGATTTTCGCAATTTACGGGGGGACGCTCCCCCGGGTCGGGGCTCGGAATGGTGTGCGGTGAATTCAGAGTTCAACCGTAGACCTGGCAAGGCGCCATATCCTGAGTCTTCCAGGTGAGTCCGAAGCCGGGTCTGGAGAGATCCGGCCGCAGCGAGCCGCCTTTTGCTTCAATCGCGCCGTCGAAGGCCATTTTCTCGAGTCTGACGTGATCGAAGAAATATTCGGTATGAATGATCCGCTGAGCCGCCGCAGCAGGCGTGCGCGTGAACCGACGGCGCCGTATGAGCGGAAAGAGGCAGGCAGTATCCACTGCATAACGCGTCGGCCTGCAGGAAGCCCGAGATGCCGGCGCAGCGCGTGGCGTCCGCCTGCAGAACATCAACGGCTCCGGCTTCGAGCATTCGCCGGAAATACCACGCGTCGTAACCGTATTCACCGGCCGCAATGTTCATTCCCGGCGGGGCCGAGTCGCGAATCACGCGCAAACCTTCGAGATCGTCGGAAGAAACCGGTTCCTCAAACCACGTCACTCCGGATTCGGCAAACCGCTGCGCCTGACCGAGCGCCTGCTTCCGCGAGTATGCGCCGTTCGCATCCACAAACAGCGCTACATCAGGCCCGATTGCTTCGCGAACTAATTTGACGCGCTGTAGATCCGCATTTGCATCACGGCCGATTTTCATCTTCACGGCGCGCAAGCCATCTTGCGCCCACCCGCTCATCTGGTTCCGCAGTTCCTGACCCGTGTAAGAGGTGAACCCGCCGCTCCCGTATGCCATCACCTCCGGATGGACCATCGGAAGCAGCGTGGCGACGGCAACACTCAGCAATTTGGCTTTCAGGTCCCAGAGGGCGTTATCGACCGCGGCAATGGCCATCGAAGAAATTCCAGGCCGCCCCAGATTGCGAATCGCCTGCGTCATGATCTGCCATGCGTTTCCGATTGCGAAGGCGTCACATCCGAGAATCTTCGGTGCGAGCGAATGCTCGATCAGACGCGCCGTGGCCACATCCGCATAGGAGTAGCCGATACCCTCAGCGCCGCCCGCTTTGACGTTTACAACAACAATAGTGGTCGAGTCCCACTCAAGGGTGCCATCGGATTCCGGAGTTTTCGTGGGAACCGTAAAAGCACGGACTGAGACCCCAGTAATCTTTTGGCTCATAGTGTGGGCACTCCGTGTCCCCATGTATCGGGTGGAGAAAGATCGTATCGGATCCCCGGCGCCAGCGCGGCGCGGCGCTCGCTGGTGAAGATCGTCGCGCCCTGCGAAATCAGATAGTCGGCCGTGCGCGCGGCGATGGCCATGATCGTCAGGCCGGGATTCGCCGAGCCCTGCGTCGGCATGACGCTGCCGTCGCAAACAAAGAGGTTGGCGATGTCGTGCGTACGGCCGAAGCCATCGACCACCGAGGTTTCGGGATCGATTCCCATCCGGCATGCGCCGACCAGATGAGCATAGCGCGATTCCTGCACGACTTCCCGGGCGCCCGCCGCCCACATCACGTCCATGGTCTTCTTCTTTCCGAACTCGATCAGCTTCTTGTCGTTGTCGTAAAGGTTGAAGGTGACCTTTGCAACAGGCAGGCCCCACTGGTCTTTTTCCGTCGGCCAACTCGACGCGGTTGTCCTTAGGGCAGAATCTCACCCAGCAGGCCGAATGCGGCCCAGTGGTTGTAGTCCATCATGACGCGGCGCATGCCCCATCCCCACGCGCCTTTCGCCACCATCATTTGTTTGGCGAAGGCGATCGGCAGCGGGCCGACGGTCTGGATGGCAAATCCGCGGGCGAAATCGCGCTTCGGGTCGGTTTCGTAGAACTCCTCGGTGAGCGCGTGCGCGGGCGGCGCCTTGTACATCCGGACCAGTTCTTCAAAGCGCCCGAGCACCACGTTGCCGGCCTGCGCCATCAGATAACGGCCCAGCGCAATCGCTGGAGTTGGCCAGACCATTTTCGAAGCCCGGGCACGCGGAATTCAGCAGCAGCCGCGGCGTTTCGATCGCATAGCCCGCAACGACGACCGCGCTCGCTTTCTGAAAGTGCTCGCGCCCGTCGCGATCGAGGTAACTGACGCCGGTGACGCGGCGGTTTTTGCCCAGATGTATCCGCGACACCATGCTGTGGTCCCGGATCTCGGCGCCATTCGCGATCGCGTCGGGAACGTGCGTGATCAGCGTGCTGGCCTTGGCGCCGACCTTGCATCCCTGAATGCAGAACCCGCGATAGATGCAATGCGGCCGGTCGGCGCGCGACGCGCTCAGGATCGCCACGGGACCACCGGCGCTGACCCCGATCCCGAGTTTCGTGCAGCCGCGAAATCAGGGCGTCGCCCACGCCGCCCATGGGATGTGGCCCGTAAGGATAGCCGTGCGGATCACCCCACGGGTAATACGCCGGACCGGCCACGGGCATCTCGCGCTCGATCAATTCGTAGTAGGGTTTGAGATCCCAGTACGAGATCGGCCAGTCGGCGCCGACCCCGTCACGGGAATAAACGTGGAAATCGGAGGGATGAAATCGCGGCGTGAAGGACGCCCAGTGGACCGTGCCTCCGCCAACCCCTTTGCCGCTGTTGTTTGCGCCCAGCGCGAGCGGGTTTTCGCCGCCCGTGATTCTCTTGTCGTTCCAGTAGAGATTGTGCGAGCCTGTTTCGTCGCTCACCCAATCGGCTTCGGTGTCCCAGAAAGGGCCCGCATCGAAGCCCACGACGTGGAAGCCCGCGCGCGCCAGACGCTGCAGCAATACGCCGCCGCCAGCACCTACGCCTACGATCGCGTAATCCACCTCGTCGTCCGGACTGAACCGGCGCATGGGCGTGTTGATACTTTGCATCGGCCCGAGGCGGTGCGGTCCCGCGGGCGGTTTCGAAAACTCCCCGAAAAGCGGAGCGTTCAATGCGTGCCTCCCTGCGGGCCGCCATGATGCTCGTCTTTGCCTCCGACGGGCGTGAACTGATCCGAGACGGAAGTCTCGGGAGCCTTCCAGTCGTAACGCCGCTCTTCAACTTCCCAGGGCTCCGGTTCGCCTCTTTCGAGACGCATGTACCCGCGCGGATAGGCGGGACCGCCGAAACCGATTTCGTCCCATGCGAAAGGATGCGAATAATACGCGTCGATGCAATCCGTCACCAGAAGCATCCAGAATCTTTCGATGGGCATGCGGGCGAAGATTTCCTTCGCCGCGGGAGGGTCGCCATCGTGGATCATTCCGAGCAGCCCATCCTGCGCCTTCTCATCAATCTCAAGAAATATGCGGCCGTGAAGATGGCGCGAGATTTCGTCGATGGCCTGCAGACCGAGGTGGTAGGCTTGCCGATCGGGAGGCATGTCCTCGAAACGGTAGCCATCGTGAGAGTCGTCGTAGAGCCGCTTGTCGATCCACGGGACAATCGGAATCCGGGTCCGCTCGGCGCGATCGTCCTGAGGGATGATGTGCCGGCAGATGGCCTCCATGAGGCGCGCCTCGCCTTCACTGAAGTATTGAATGGGCGGGACGTTGTTCACACGATCGAGAATCACCTCTCGGGTTTTGGCGTCCCAGTATTTCTGCTGATCGAGAGTGCGAAATCCGGGATAGTAACCGGGTTGAGATCGGGTCATGACTTCTTCTCTCTGCGTAAGACGCTCGCGAGTAAACCCAGTAACCCGCAAGCGGCAAACAGAAGCGGCGCAAATATGGGCGGGCCGTAGATCACGTTGTAGACCGGCTTTTGCAATCCGCCTGGCCGGCGGGCTATTCCGCGCGCATGGTAAAAGGTCCCGACTGCGCCATCGGCCAGCGCTAATACCGACACGGCCGGAAGCAAGGTGTGCGCCACTTTTTTATTCTTCGCTCCACCGATTGCCGCGACCATCAGGAGAGGCGCCAGGACAACGGGCGTCCATTGCGCTTTGTAACGAAAGTTGTTCTTGTAATGCGAGTACAATGCTTCGAACCCGCTGAAGAGTGCGGAGGCGGCGGTCGCGACGGCCAGATGCCGCTGGAATCGCCCTTCGCGCAGATCCTGCTCCCATGTAATCGGCTCATGGGTGTGCCCGGCGCGAGCCAACCAGTGACCGGCATGGGCGGGCTTCGGCGGCAGCAGATCGTCGCCAGCCTCATCGCGACGGAGGAAGGACGCAACCAGCCCGAGATAAGCCGAAACGCCAAACAGGAGCGGCGCGAAAATGGGTGGGCCCATCACGATGTTGTTTATGGGAAGCCGCCATCCGCCGGGTTTACGATCGACGCCTTTCACATGAAAGTAAAACCCGAGGAGACTATCGGCGAGCGTGATGGTGGATGTTCCACGCAAGACGGTCACCGCCGCCTTTCGGCTGGCAAATCCCGCAACGCCGGCGCCGGTCAGAGCTGCGCTGAGGATCACCGGGGTATACATGATCCGGCGGCTATAGCTGCCCCTGTAGTGCTCATAGGCGACTTCAAGGCCGCTCAACGCGCTCGACAGGCCGGCTATCAGAGAGAGCCAGCGTTGAAATCTGCCCTCGCGGACCTTTACGTCGGCGGTCAGGATTGTGGGAACCAGGGACTTCATTCGGCAGGATTGCCTTTCGCCACACGGGCCGACCGGTTTCGTTCACTCGCAGGCTGCTGACAGATGCTGCTTATCGCTTCGTTGAAGGCGCGACTCGTAAGAGTACCGGCGACAAGATCGCCGGTGCTACCGGCAGTGGCGTAAAGCTCCGGGCCGGGCGGAAGCTCGGCCGCAGCGCCGAAGCGCTGGCCCCACAACGGCTGCGTGGTGTTTTTATTCGGTTTGGGTGACCGACGGCTCATCGTCGGAATTGCGGCGCCGGCGCGCCGATCCACGCGCGGTTTATGCCTGGATGATTCCGCCGCACTAGTCATTTTTCGCCTTCACCTCATAGTTCCGTCCCTCCCATCGATTGCGCGTTTTCCAAAAGAAGGTGAACTGTACACCGCCTTCGGCGGCGGATGCGGGGAGATCCAAAAACTCGGCTCCGATACTGCTTGTGTTTGACTCATCGTCCCGGAAGGACTCCCAGTTATTGCTGGTCCAGCGCAGGGAGAAGGCTTCCGGCGCGCAGATCCGGAGCACGCAGTTTGGTTTTATCCTGGAGAGTGGATGTTGTAACAGCCAGAACTCGATCCGGCTCTCCGGGAGATTCTTCACGTAGCGCCGCGCAACTTCCGGAATCAGGTCGAAAACCTTTCCGTCGTTTCGAGATCGCAACAGCCGGAGGTATTCGGAATGAGCCCAGCAAAGAGGCACCGCAGAACCAGTCGGGCCGCCGCAGCGCATACCGGCATCGGGCAGATCCGCCTCGTCCCAGATCTGCTCCGGCAGAAGGTGCGTGGGCCCGGAGAACGCTTCCATAGCCTCGAGCAGCGAGTCGCAGCCGTTGCCGGCGGCGAGCTCGTAATGAGCGCGTTCGCCCGTGAGTAAGGGCCACGATCGTCCCTTCCCCCACTTGTCATACGCTCCTCCGTCGGGCCGTTGTCCGTAGCCGTCATGGTTGTAACGACGCCAGCACGGCCCGGCGGGTGTTGTTGTGCTGAGCTTCTCGTCCACCTCTCGAAGGCTTCTCAGAATGAGCGGGTCATCGGGCGCAAGGATCCCATACCGGACAAGCTGAAGAAATCCCGCATCCACAATTTCGGCGGCCGGAAACACGCCGGAATGGCCCGGCGGCTGACTTGTCAGCTGGATGTTGGCCCGGTCCACAGCACCCGGCGAGGCCACTTCACCCCGCCTGGCGGGATTGAGGCGCACGAAATAGCCCTTTGAGGTAACTGTCCACTCTTCGAGATGAGCGACCAGGAAGTCGGCATAGCTTTCGAGGAAAGCGGCGGTATCCGATTGCCCGCCTTCGTTCTCGAAAGCGGCGGCGCAGATGCAGGCCGCGATAATGGCCGCAAGAGTTGAGGGCGAGTAGCCGGCCGCCTCTTCCCACCTTTCCTCACCTGTGACGGGGCCGCTCAACAACAGAAAGTTAGTCGCGCGCCGAACCATAACTGCGGGGTCGAAGTTGGCGAGCAACCCTTCGCGCTTCAGGCGCCCAGCCAGGATCACTGGAAAAGCTACTTCGTCCAATTGGTCTCCATTGCGAAAGGGCTTCCCGTCCACCTGAAATTCCTGGGCGAAGCTGCCGTCTTCCTGTTGGCGCGCGGCGAGATAGATCAATACGCGGACAGGCGCATCGGTGTTCCCGGCCGCAAGCAAACCGAGCGCTGTTTGTACCATGTCACGAGTCCACACAAGGTGATAACCACCCCGGCCGTCCTTGTCGTTGCGGGCCTCGCCCCAGGGGATAGTCAGTGATGCGACAAATGCGCCCCGATAAATCTTGTCTTCATGGGACAGGAGAACGTTGTAACTGGACCGATAGAGCCGGCCGCCATCGCAGCTTGCTTTCTCGAGCGGCATGCGGTTCTGAACGGCGTCGCGCCAGAGTTCAACGAACAAGCGGCGCTGGGTGGCGAAATCGCGTCCCAGGCTTTGCAGAAATGTGGATATCGCACTGGCCAGCGTCTCGCCGAATGAGAGCGCGACCGTGAAAGTTCGCGAGGCGCTGAGGTCCAGCTCTCCCGTGAGCGCAACATTCCCGTTTTTCGCTTCGTCGAATTCGAAGGTCATCTTATGATTGGCCTTCAGATCTGTGTATCCATCGCTCTCACCTACGTAACCGCAGGAGAGTTTTCTGAACGGACAGGTGGCTCCCATGACCATCCAGCGGCCGTTCTTTTCCGCGACGAGAAGTTCACGGCCGCTCACCTCGATTACGAACGCGTTGTTACCTTCGCCGCCCACTTCGAGATGCGGATTGCACAGCAGGTATAAGCGAAGGTCCTTCAGAAACGAATCGCTTCCCTGTAGCTCCGTCCGCATCAGAATTGTGGCTTGCCGGGGATCGGCGATGATTTCCTTAACGCAGGTGAATCGGCCGGCGGGATCACTGGAGGTAACCCGGTACCCTTGAGAAGGGTCGATTCGTTCGACCTCGTGCTTCAGATCGCGTTTTTCTTCCAGGAAATTGTTTCCTGCCGTGAAGAGGAACTCGACATCCCGGACCTGCGGGTGATCGACAGACGGATAGTAGATTTCCGTCAGTATTCCGCTCCAGAGCGTAAACCAGATACGGCTCTCAAGAGCTGAAGCTGTTCCAATTCCCTGCTTGGCGGCGGGACTCCATCGGGCATCGGCCCCAGGCGCGCCGAAGGCGCTCCTGGTTCCTCGAAACTTTGGCATCTAGTCTCCCGTTGAGACTCCGGCCCGTGAAAGCGATTCGCTCGTGATTTCCATCAAACGACTTCTCTGATCTTGTCTTCCAGAACGGTCTTGACAATCTTCCATCGGTCTTTCTCGCCTTTTGCTAAAGCTTCGGCGAAGTGCAAGGTCTGCTCAGCAGTGATATTGCCGGGGAGCGGCGGTTCGTTTGGATCCACCACGGCTTCCACGATCGCGGGTCCCGGGTGAGCGAGGGCCTGACGCAGAATACTTTCGGCATCTTCCGGGCGTTCAATCGTGAACCCGGCGGCGCCGCAGCATCGGGCAAAGCCGGCGAAATCGATCGGTTCGAGCTCCACGCCATATTCGGGCTCGGCTTCCATCACGATCTGCTCCCATTTGATCTCTCCCAGAACATTGTTTTTGATGACTATGACTTTGACCGGAAGCTTGTATTTGACGAGCGTCGCAATTTCGCCCATGAGCATTGTCAAGCCGCCATCGCCTACCACACAGACAACCTGACGGCCGGGAAAAGCTATCGCGGCTCCGATGCTGTAAGGAAGCCCGTTAGCCATGGTGGCGAGGAGACCCGACAACGAAAACTTCATCTCCCCGCGCATTTCGATGTAGCGCGCAGTCCATGTTGCAATAGTGCCGCTGTCGGAGGACACAATCGCATCGTCGTTCAGCAGTTTATTGAGGTGGTAAGTCACAACCTGGGGCTTCATTGGCATATCGGGCCGGGTGCCGCGTTCTTCCATCAACTTGTTCCAGGCCTCCATGCGCTTTTGCGACTTCTCCAGGAAGC
Source organism: Terriglobia bacterium (assembly GCA_963718155.1). Classification (GTDB taxonomy): domain Bacteria; phylum Acidobacteriota; class Terriglobia; order Bryobacterales; family Bryobacteraceae; genus BOG-234. Next base: position 148,785 of record CAVQYP010000021.1, read on the forward strand.
CCCGATCCGTCTTGCGCTGAATGAGCGGGATCAAGGCGCGAAGCACACTTTTACAATCGCCCACCAGGCCCACATCCGCCGGATGCCGCAAGCCGATCCGCGTGGGGTCGATATCGATCTGAATCGACTTCGCTTTGCCGGGCTTCGGGAGAAATTCCATATAAGGAAAGCTGGTCCCGGCCATGATGAACGTGTCACATTCCTGCAGTGCATCCTGTGAGGGCGCTGTCCCGAGAAGACCGATTCCACCGGTCGTGAACGGACTCCGATCCGGTATCACCGCTTTTCCGAGCAGGGCCTTCGCGACGGGCGCGGCTGCGAGGTCGGCCAGTTCCAGAACCTCTTCGCGGGCGTCCAGACAACCGCGGCCGACCAGCATCGCTACCTTCTTGCCGGCATTGATGAGGTCGGCAGCCTGTTGCAGGGCGGCCGATGTCTGTACGGGCCGCGCGTACGCATACAGGTCGCCGCTGTGATCCGGAATATTCGCCGAAGAGCGCGTGGTTTTTGACTCCGGCCAGTCCTGGATATCTTTGGGGATGAGAATGTGTGACACGGTGCGCCGCGCCAGAGAGGTCTTGATCGCCTCGTCGACGACATTCACGACGTGCGCGGGCCCCATGACGCGCTGGTTATAAGCTGCGACGTCCATGAACAGTTTGTCGAGATCGACGTCCTGCTGGTAATGAGTGCCGATCAAATCATGGAATGTGTGGCCGGTGATGGCCAGGACCGGCTGCCCGTCGCATTTCGCATCGTACAACCCGTTGAGAAGGTGTATTCCGCCCGGCCCGGACGTTGCGATGCATACACCCAACCTTCCAGTAAACTTCGCATAACCGCACGCTGCGAACGCGGCGGCTTCCTCATGGCGGACCTGAATAAAGCGAATTTTGTCTTTATGGGTGCGAAGCGCGCCGAATATTCCGTTCACGCCATCGCCCGGAAAACCGAAGATCACTTCGACATTCCAGTCGATCAATCGCTCTACCAGCAAATCCGCAACAGTCTTCGCCATCAGGAATTCTCCAGTCGTTTTTTCATTTCGCAGGTAAGTGCAGCAAGTCAATGTCCAGAGAAGGAACGAGCAGGGCATGGATGAATCGGAACAGGAGTTTTGACACAGATGGAGCCCATGAATTGCTGCCAAGCATGGACCCGCAATGCGAGAATAAGCAGGATCAATGAGAAAATTACTTCCAGGAAAGCCGTATCCGCAGGGGGCTACCTGGGACGGCATCGGCGTCAACTTCTCCATTTATTCAGAAGGCGCTACGGGTGTCGAGCTCTGCCTGTTTGAAGAAAATAACGGCCAGGCGTCTGAAACCTGGAGTTTGAAAGAGTCCACCGGAAGTGTGTGGCACTGCTATCTGCCTGGCATCAAGCCCGGTCAGCTTTACGGCTATCGTCTCTGCGGCGCCTACGATCCCGATCAGGGCAAGCGCTTCAACTGCAGAAAGCTGCTGATCGACCCTTACGCGAAAGCTCTTTCCGGGCAAGTGAACTGGGATGCGCCGGTGTTCGCTTACAAAAAGGGCTCCGACGACAGCGTGATCGATCAGGAGGACAGCGCATGGGGCGTTCCGAAATCGGTTGTTACGGCGTCGCATTTCGATTGGGAAAACGATCGCCCGCCGGCAATACCTTTTCACGATTCCGTAATTTACGAAACTCACGTGAAAGGGATTACCGCGCAGCATCCTGAGGTGCCCGAGCCACTACGCGGAACTTATGCGGGACTCGCCTTTCCAGCTACCATCGAATATCTGAAGAAGCTGGGCGTGACCGCCGTCGAGTTAATGCCCGTGCACGCATTTCTCGACGACGAATACCTGATTAAAAAGGGGCTGAGGAATTACTGGGGCTACAACACGATTAACTTTTTCTCACCCGAGGCGCGTTATTCGAGTTTTGGCGATCGGGGCGAGCAGGTCGGCGAGTTCAAGTCGATGGTGAAAAACCTGCACCGGGCCGGAATCGAAGTCATTCTCGATGTTGTCTACAACCACACCGCTGAAGGCAACCATCTCGGCCCTACTCTGAGTTTCCGCGGCATTGATAATCCCGTTTACTACCGGCTCACGGAGAATCCCAGGTACTGTATGGATTACACGGGAACCGGCAATACGCTGAATGTGCGACATCCCCAGGTGCTGAAGCTGGTAATGGACAGCCTGCGTTACTGGGTTCTCGATATGCACGTCGATGGTTTCCGCTTCGATCTCGCTTCGGCGCTGGCGCGCGAACTGCACGACGTGGATCGCCTCTCGGCATTCTTCGACATCATTAATCAGGATCCCGTGATTTCACAGGTGAAGCTGATCGCGGAACCGTGGGATGTTGGCGTCGGCGGATACCAGGTGGGCGAGTTCCCGGCGTTGTGGGCGGAATGGAACGGCAAGTATCGCGATGCGGTGAGGCGCTATTGGAAAGGCGACGGCGGCCAACTGGCGGAGTTGGGCTATCGGCTGACCGGATCGAGCGATTTGTACCAGCGCGACGGCCGGCATCCGTCGGCGAGTATCAACTTCATTACGGCGCACGACGGGTTTACTCTTCTCGACCTGGTAAGCTACGACTCAAAACACAACGAGGCGAACGGCGAGGAGAACCGCGACGGCACCAACGACAATCACTCGTGGAATCATGGCGCGGAAGGGCCTGCGGACGACCCGGCGGTGAACGAGTTACGGCAGCGTCAGATACGCAATTTTCTGGTGACGCTGCTGCTCTCACAGGGCGTTCCGATGATCTGCGGCGGCGACGAGATGGGCCGGACGCAAAACGGCAATAACAACGGCTACGCCCAGGACAACGAGATTTCCTGGTACGACTGGAATCTCGATGACTGGCGTAAAGACATGGTGCAGTTCACGCAGCGCCTGATCGCTTTTCGCCGCGAGCACGCGAACCTGCACCGGCGAAAGTTCTTTCAGGACCGGCCGATCGACCCCGCGAACGTGCCCGGCGTGGAGATCGCGGGCGGAAAAGTTCAGGACATCACCTGGCTCCGTCCCGACGGCGAGCAGATGACCGAGGACGAATGGAATGCAGGCTGGATTCGCGCACTTGGGGTGCGCCTCTCCGGTGAAGTTCTGGACGATGTCAACGGCGTGGGCGAGCCGATCCGGGACGATACATTTCTGATCCTGATCAATGCGCACCATGAGGACGTGTGTTTCCGCCTGCCGCAGGTGAGCCACCACGAGATTGTTTGGGAGCTCTGCTTTGACACGCGCGAAAGCGGGCCCTCCGAAACTCCGATGCGCGATCCCGGATTCGACTTCGATCTGATGGCCCGTTCGGTAGCGGTGTGGAAGCAGGTATTGCGAAAGGATGCCTGACATTCGGGCAACGTACCGGCTTCAGCTGAATTCCGGCTTTGGATTCGACGACGCCGCCGGAGTTTGCGGCTATCTCAAATCTCTCGGGATCAGTCACGTTTATTGTTCGCCCTATTTACAGGCGGCGCCCGGAAGCACCCACGGCTACGATGTTGTGAATCCGGGCCTGGTAAACGAGGAACTGGGAGGGGCGGCGGCGCATGCGCGATTCCTTGCTCGCCTGAAAGAATCCGGGCTGGGCCAGGTGCTGGATATCGTTCCCAACCACATGGCGATCGGCCGCCGGCAATGCGTGGTGGTGGGACGTGCTCGAAAACGGCCCGGCGAGCGCTTACGCTTCTTACTTCGATGTCGGTTGGCAATCGCAGGAGGCGAAGCTCCGCAACAAGATTCTTGCGCCGGTGCTCGGCGATCACTATGGCCGAATCCTTTCGGCCGGAAAGATCCGGCTGCAGCGGGAGGCAGACCGCTTCGTGATTCGCTACGAGGATCACATTTTCCCGCCGTCACCGCGAGGCATGGCGCCGCTTCTCGCCGCAGCCGCAAGGGACATTCGTCACGATTACCTGGCATTTCTGGCGGATTCGCTCTCTCGCCTTCCTCTGGCCGACGACACAGACGTCGCGCGCGCCGCGGAGCGTCATCGCGATAAGGAGGTAATCCGCAGTCTGCTGAATCGTCTTTATGCCGAGTCCGCGGAAGTTGCGGCCGCGATCGACCGCCGGGTCGAGCTTCTCAATCGAAATCCCGATGCGCTCGACGAACTACTGGAAAGGCAGAATTACCGGCTTTCGTTCTGGAAGACCGCGGCGCGGGATCTGGGTTATCGAAGATTCTTCGACGTGAACAGCCTGGTCGGGCTACGAATGGAGCGGCAACATGTTTTCGACGAGACTCACCGCCTGCCGCTTCGAGTGGGTGCGCGCCGGAGTGCTGGACGGGCTCCGCGTGGATCATCCGGACGGCCTGCGCGATCCCGAAGCTTATTTCGAGCGGCTGCACAACGCCGCTCCGGGCGCGTGGATCGTGGCGGAGAAGATTCTCGAACCTGGCGAGACCCTGAGGAACTCATGGAAGGTTGCGGGCACGACTGGTTACGACTTTCTGAATGTCGTCTCGGGCCTGTTCGTGGACCCGCGCGGTGAAGAGCCGTTGACCCGTTTTTACCAGGAGTTTACCGGAGAGACGGACTCCTGGCCGGAGGTGGTTCTCAAATCGAAAGAGCTTGTGCTTCGCGACATTCTCGGCAGCGACCTGAATCGATTGACAGCGCTCTTTGTCGATATCTGCGAGCGCCATCGCGATAACCGCGATTTTACGCGGCATGAAATTCACCATGCCTTGCGGGAGGCAGTCTGTTGCTTCCCGGTCTACCGGACTTATGTCAGAGCGGAACAAGGGCAATGTTCGGAGCAGGACGTAATTTATATCGATCAGGCGCTGGCGCTGGTGAAGTCGCGGCGTCCCGATCTCGATCCCGGGCTGATCGACTTTCTGCGCTCGATTCTCGTGCTTGAGACGCGAGGGGCAACTGGAGTCGGAATTCGTGATGCAGTTTCAGCAGTTCACGGGACCGGCGATGGCGAAGGGCGTCGAGGACACCGCGTTCTACAACTTCAACCGCCTGGTATCGCTGAATGAAGTCGGCGGCGACCCGGGACAGTTCGGGGTGTCAACGGCGGAATTCCATGCATGGTGCCAGCGGATCGAACGCGACTGGCCGCAAACGATGCTCGCAACTTCCACGCACGACACAAAGCGCGGAGAAGATGTGCGCACCCGAATCAGTCTGTTTTCCGGAATACCCGGACGCTGGTCCGAAACCGTTCTGCGATGGGCCGTCCGGAACGAGCGGTTGAAAACCCGCGGACTGCCTGATCGGAATACGGAATACCTTCTTTACCAGACTCTGGTCGGAGCGTGGCCGATCGACGCGGATCGCCTGAAGGCATACATGCTCAAGGCCGCTCGCGAGGCAAAGCGGCGTACCTGCTGGACTAACCCGGACGCCGAATTCGAAAATGCTCTCGAACGCTTCGTTGAAGGCATCATGGCGAATTGCGAGTTTCTGGCGGACGCGCGCGCATTCATCGAACCGCTGGTATTTCCCGGACGTGTAGCATCGCTCGCGCAGACACTGTTGAAACTTACGGCACCGGGCATTCCCGACACATACCAGGGGAGCGAGATCTGGGATCTGAATCTGGTGGATCCGGATAACCGGCGTCCGGTGGATTTCGATTCGCGCCGTCGGCTGATGAATTCTCTGGATGCGATGAGCGTGGAAGAAATCATGGAGCACATGGACGAAGGGCTCCCCAAGTTGTGGATTATGAAGCAGGCGTTACGGGTGCGGGAACGATTCGGATCTTATGCGCCGCTGCCGGTTTCAGGCGAAGCGCAGGACCAGGTAGTCGCCTTTTTACGCGGCGAAGTAGCCGTCATCGTTCCGCGATCCGCAAGGGACATTGCTTCATGGGGCGAAACGGCGGTGGATCTGCCTTCGGGAAGCAAATGGCGAAACGTCTTTACCGGCGAGGAGATCAGCCAAAGGCTGGTCCGGATGTCGGGCTTATTCCGCAGGTTTCCTGCCGCTTTGCTCGTGCGCTGAGTTAGAAATTCGGCCCTCGACGAGGGCGTCTGCCCCACTTGCGTCACTGCTGGCCGGTTGCTGAGGGTTTGATAAGTCAGGACTGATCGGTTACTGACAGTTTGACGAAGCATCGCACTACTTCGGCTACGCTCCACGCCTGGGCGATGCAGGCACGGGGGGTGTGCGGCTGCTCGGCGTCGAAAATTTCGCTGATGGATCCGATGCACGCCTGGTCGAGGTGCGCCGCAAAGCCGCTCAGTAAATCCGTGCCGCACCGCTCCGGATGAACCCGGGCGAGCGCGTCGATATACGGTCCAATCAGCCAGCCCCAGACCGAACCCTGATGATAAGCGGCATCGCGCGACCGCAGATCGCCGTCGTACCGCTGTTTATAGTCCGGCTCGTCGGGCGCAAGTGATCGCAAACCCACCGGTGTGAGCAGGAACCGGGTTGCCGCATCGACTACGGGCTCCCAGCGGGATTTGTCGAGCACCGGATTTTCCAGCGAGATCGCGAAAAGCTGATTCGGCCGGCACCTGGGGTCGTTGCCGGGCGGCCCGCCGCCCGATGCGCCATCTACAACGTCGAACAGATATTGCCGGTCCGGATTCCAGAACTTTGCATTGAACGATTCGCGAGCCCGCTGCGCGTGGTTGCGGTAGAGTTCCGCGCGGGACGCCGTTCCCTCCTCGGCGGTCCACTTACTCAGGAGGCACAGAGCGTTGTACCAGAGCGCGTTGATCTCGACCGCTTTTCCACGCCGAGGAGTGACCACCCAGTCGTCTACTTTGGCGTCCATCCACGTGAGCTGATAGCCCTCTTGCCCCTGAGCGAGAAGACCGTCTTTGGGATCGACGTGGATGCCGAACCGCGTTCCCTCGATGTGGGCGTCCGCGATTTCGTACAGCCTGGGCAGAATGGTCTGAAGCGTGATTCTGTCGCCCGTTGAGTTCAGATAGCGCGAGACGGCGTGGAAAAACCACAGGCTCGCGTCCGCCGTATGGTACAGACCCTGCTTCTCGCCCTCCGGAAACATATTCGGGATCAGACCATCGCGCACGTAATGCGCAAAAGTGCGCAGGATCCAGCGGGCTTCTTCATGGCGGCCCGTGACGAGCGTCAGCCCTTCGAGGCTGATCATGGTATCGCGGCCCCAGTCGGTGAACCAGTGATAACCGGCGATCACGGTCAAAGGCTCGTCGCCGGAAGCGCGCGCGCGGGCGGCATCCTCGCTGCGCCCCGCGGGTGTGATCAGGAACTGATCGGCGGCCAGTACCAGTTCGGGAAAAATTCCCCCGCAAACCTCACACGGAGCCTTACAAACGAGCGCGTGCCGCCGGGAGAGCTCGGCCGCGCGCACTTCTTCATAGGGAAGCGCGTCGATAATTTCCCACGGCTCGGTGGAGGCTGTCAGGGTGATGACAGAGCCCGGCTCAAGGTCGGCGCGAAAATATCCGGGACTCCATAACGACCCTTCAAAGGCGTAGCCGCGATGTTTTTCAAAAAGATACTCGATTTCCACCGCCTTCGGGTCATAAGTGAACCCTGTCCTCGGCGTGGTCTTCATTCGGAGCATCGGCAGATCGGAGCCGCCGGACATTTCGAAACGGTAATCAACGGCGTTCAGGACATAGTGAATGCCGGCTGCGGAATCGACCTGATCATCGTGATTGCGTAACTGCATCCCCGCCCGCAGACCGAGCCGCATAGCCCCGGAGCCCCGTACGTAGTGGTATTCGACGTGGATCGTATTTTGCTTGTAGGGCAGCAGAACGCGCTTTTCAACGCGGCAGCCCCAAAGGTCGTAGACCCAAACCGGGAGCCCGCATTCGAGCCGGAACTCGACGGGCGTGAGCAAGGCGCCCCCGCTCGTGCCGACGAAATCGCGAGGACCGGCGAAAGCCACCCCGTTACCGGGCATCCGGAAGCGCTCCGAAAGCCCGTGCAGCATCATGAATCGTCCGAAGGGATTGGGCAGCGCCGCGATCAGCAGCCCGTGATAACGCCGCGTGATGGGGCCCAGAACGGTTCCGGAGGCATATCCGCCCAGGCCGTTTGTAACCAGCCACTCCTGGCTGAGGTGCGGGTCCATGGAGCCGTCGGTATCGGAAAGAACGCTGAGTATACGTCTCGGGTCCGCATCGCGCTCAGTCACGCGGCGGCTCCGAGCTGAAGGCGACGGCCGAATTGCCGGGAATGCGCCAGTTGTCGTCGGCATTCGGTGGAAAAGTTCCGAGGCCTCCGTATTTCGGATCTTCGCTGGACCAGATTACGTGCCAGGACTTTCCGGAAAGAGGCGCAAGCAGGGGTTCCGGACCGGGGCTGAGGTAGAGATCCGTTCCCAGGTTGACCACCAGCAAACGCTGGCCGTTCCACTCGGAAAAATAACGAAGGACGAATGCGTCGGCGGACAGCACCGCGCCGTCGAGTGCCCGGTACCGCGGGTCCGAAAAAACGGCGTCTTCCCGGCGCAGCGCAATCAGATCTTTGTGCAACTGGTATGCTTCGGCGTTCTTGTCTCTTTCGGAGAAGTCGAGTTTCGACATTTCGAAAGTATGCGGATTTCCCGGATCGGCAAAGACCGGCTGCATCTCCGGGAGAGAGAGACTGCGGAACTGCGAGAGAAATTTCGCGCGGCCTTCGCGCACCTGTTTGCTGATTTCCGCCCGATGGTCGCAAAAGTAGAGAAAGGGTGTAGTAGCCCCGAATTCCTGACCCTGAAATAACATTGGCGTCCCCGGGGCGAGCAGCAACAAAGCAGTTATGGCGCGGTATTTTCCGCGCGTGGCAATCGAGTTGGGGCGCTCGCCTCGCGCCGTGTTGGCAATCTGATCGTGGTTCTGGATGAAGTTGATGAAGGTCGCGGGCGGCAAATCGAGAGTTGGCATCCCCCGCGCCTGCCCCTGCCATTTGTACCACTGCCCCTGGTAAAGATACCCGTACTTCGCCGCCGATACAAACTCCTGCGGGTTACCCAGATAGTCGGAGTAATAAGCTTCGTTGCGGCCTGTGAGCGCGACGAGCGCGCTGTGATGAAAATCGTCGTTCCACAGCGCGTCGAGGCCGTACCCCCCCGCCGTCTCGGGCCGGGCCAGAATAGTCTGTTGCGCTTCATTCTCGGCAATCAGCACGATATCGCGATTTCCCGCCGCCTTGCGCGCGGTTCGCCCGATATCCGCCAGAATGTGTCTCGGCGAATCATCGCGCATTTCCTGGGTTGCGTCGAGGCGCAGGCCGTCGAGATGATATTCGTCCATCCAGTACTTCGCATTTGCGAGGAAAAACTCGCGGACGGGCGCTGAGTGTTCCCCATCGAAGTTAATGCCATCGCCCCAGTCGTTCCTGTGCTTCTCGCTGACATACCAGGGCGAGAAAGCGCCGAGGTAGTTGCCATCGGGTCCGAAATGGTTGTAAACCACATCGAGTATTACGGCGACGCCCTGCGCGTGCGCTTCGTTGATGAAAGACCGCATTTCGTCCGGCTGGCCATAGAGCCAGGTGGGCGCAAAGAGGTCCACGCCGTCATAACCCCAACCGAAGCGGCCGGGGAAATCCGCCACCGGCATCAACTCGATCATGGTGATGCCGGCTCTGGCTAATTCGGCCAGTTCACGCTGCGCGCCCTGCCACGTGCCCTCCCGCGAGAATGTGCCGAGGTGCATTTCATAGATGATCTGGCCCTCGCGCCTGGCGCCGCGCCACGCCGCGTCGGTCCATGCAAAGGACGCTGGATCCACCACCTGCGACGGTCCGTGTGGGCCATCAGGCTGGAATCGCGATGCGGGATCCGGATACCGGGAAGTATCGTTGTCGAGTTCAAAGCGGTAGAGGGTTCCCGCGCCGGCCCCGGGGAAGAAACCGGAGTGATAGCCATCCTCTTCCGGCTCCAGCGTTGCAACGGAGGGGAATCCGGGACCCGATTCCAACACGACGCGCACCTGCTTTCGCCCCGGAGCCCACACGCGGAAATGAACGTCGCCACTCGGTTTTATCTCAGCTCCGACCGGCAAACTGCGGTTCGGCTTTTGTGATTTCCGGGCCGAGTCCTGCGTTATTTCCATCAGCTTACCCATGGCTCGTCGCAAACCGGCAGGACCGGGGAGCGACTCGACCGCGATTCTGCCGATCTTCCTGGTTTTCAACCGGTCCTTCATTCATCCGCACGTCTTTCGTGCCTAGCAATCGGCTTGCCGATGTAACGCTTGCGCAGAAATGATACCGTTTGTCTCGCAGATCGCAGGTTTCATGGCCAAAAGTCGGGCTTATCTGGCCAAAAGGTATGCTTAAATACAATCGGAATGTCAGTGGAGGGGGGGCCGTATTGCGCGCAATCGATCTTGTTTCAATAATGACGTCAGATGGCACGGCTCATTCACATATCTATAAGCTTCCCGTTCGCCTGTTGCGCTCCTGAAGCTCTGCGCCGCGCCCTCGTCGTTCGTTTTGCACCGCTCGCTTCTCCCTGGCGCGATTAGAATCGGCGTACCTGGTGCCCCGCAAATCAGATTGGGATAAACCATGCAGTTCATAGTCTTTACAAGGTTCATGGTTCCATACTGCAATCAGGCTAATACGCAGTTTCTTCGGGGTGTGGCCAGCGATCTGATTCGTCGCCACCACGACGTGAAGATCGTCGCGCTGACTACCGGACGGAAAGAGATAAGCCTGTTGCAGGATTCCACCGAACAGTCGACGGCCGACTTCCGGCGTGCGTATCCGCTGCTTGACGGCACGTTTTCAGATGAGCCGACCCTCGATCTGGACGGCGTTCTTGAGACGGCCGACGTAGTGGTCGTCCACGAAGGTAACTCGCGCGATTTAGTGAGGCGGATCGGGGATCACCATGCGCGCCACCGTGAGTATCGGCTGTATTTTCATGACACACACCAGCGCACGGTCGTCAATCCCCGGAACGACGCTTGCGATCTGTTTCATTACGACGCCGTTTTGACTTGTGATAACAAGCTCCGCGATCTTTACCTCAAAAATGGCTGGGCCGCGGAGGCTGTCACATGGCATCAGGCGGTCGATACTGCCGTATTTCGCCCGCTTCGGGGTAAAAAAGAAGGCGACCTCGTCCTGATCGACAACTGGGTCGATGACGAGCAAATCAAGCAGCTTCGCGAATTTTTCATCGAGCCGGTGAGAGCCTTGGGCCTCAAAGCCTGCGTATACGGTTCCGGTTATCCAGCCGACGCTCTCGATGAGCTTCGCGCCGCGGGAATCGCATACGGCGGCTGGCTTCCCGATTACAAACTTCCGGAGGCGTTCGCGCGTTATACAGCGACTATTTACCTGCCGCACCGGTCGCATCGGGCAGCTCAGGACTCCGTTCCGACCATCCATCCTTTTGAGGCCCTGGCTTGCGGAATACCGCTGATCTCCGCGCCCTGGCGAGACATCGAGCATCTGTTCCGTCCTGGCCGTGATTTTTTATTCGCCTTCGACGGCATGGAGATGACTTCGCAGCTTAAGATCCTGCTAGCCAGGCCGGACTTACGCGCCGCGCTGGTACGCGATGGCCTCGAAACGATTCAGACACGCCACACCTGTGCGCATCGCGCGGGTGAACTGCTTTCCATTGCGATTCCCCGACACGTTGCGACTGCGCGATCGGCCCTCTGCTGACGCTAAATCGCCTGGCGCGAGCTCTGCGCCTGGCGAAAGCTCGGCCGCAGGGCGACCGACCCGCACTACGCGTAGACTGCTTTCTCGAAATCGCTCAGCAGGCCGACAGCTTGCGTATCCACAAACGGGAAGAACTGCATCATGACGACAGCGCATAGCGAGCGTTTCGGGTCGATCCAGTAAAACGTGTTTTCGATGCCCGCCCAGGCAAGGCTTCCCGCCGAACGTCCCCCCTTGTACCCCGTCTTGTTAATCAGAAATCCGTAAGTGAAGCCGTCCGTCTCGCCCCGATGGAAATCGACGTCGCTCGATATCGTCGGCCGGAACGTTTTCAACTTGCCGGCGCTCAGATCTCCGATCTGATTGGCCGTCATCATGGCAACGGTGTTCGCCTCCAGAATTCGCACGTTTCCCGGACCGGCGCCATGATTCAGAATCATCTGCATGAAGCGGACATAATCGGGCGCCGTCGAACTCAGGCCTCCTCCGCCGTTGAATTCTTTCGGGGCCGCGGGCAGGGTTCTCGGATCCTCCTGGAGCGAGCCGTTCGGCTGGCGCCGGTAATCGCTGACCACCCGGTCAAACTTCTCTGGTTTCACGATGAAACTGGTGTCTTTCATTCCCAGGGGCTGGAGTATGTTGCGCTGGAAATACTGCTCCAGAGTCAATCCGCTGACGGCTTCCACCAGCCGCCCGGTCCAGTCGAGGCCCGTACCATATTGCCAGCGCGTCCCGGGCTCGAAAATCAGCGGCGTGAGCGGCGCCACAGTGGCTCCCGACGGACCGCCTTTAAGCATGTTGTACCGCAGCATGTTGCCGTCCCAGGTGTCGTACGCGAACCCGGACGTGTGGGTCATCAGGTGGTGCAGCGTAACCGGTTTCGCGCAGGGCCGGAGAGTCGGTTTGCCTGCGCTGTCGAAGCCGGTCAGCACGTCGAGTTTCGCCAGCTGCGGCAGGTATTTTGAGACCGGCTCGTGCAGTTTCACCTTGCCCTGCTCAACCAGTTGCATCGCCGCCGTGGTCGTGATGGCTTTGGTCATGGATGCGATGAAGAAGATGGAGTCGGATTTCACGTCGATGCCGGAGGTGGAGTCACGCTTGCCGAAGGCGCCGGTATACGTAATCTTGTTCGGCGTGGCAACCATGGCGACGACGCACGGGATCTTGCGGCGCGTCATGCTCTCGCGAATCGTCTGATCGAGACTGGTGTGATCGAGATTGGTGCCGGCGAAAAGATTTCTTGCCGACCCTGCAAGCGCTGTCGAGAGATACCCGAACTGCCTTCTGTTAATAGATGCCATTAGTCCTCCTTCGTATCATTCCCTTGTATCAGCCGATTTTGTCACGTTCTCAGCCGATTGAGGAGCTCCTCCTCCCACGAGGATGCAAACCAGGTGTCCGCTCTCGGTCAAAATCCGATTGGGAACCTTCGAAGCTACGTCATCCCGGTACGCATCGCGATCCATGATGAAGATCCGCGTCCGCGGATTGCGGAGCGATGCCTGCAGCATTTCGCGATCGAAGAGGAAAATGACCAGGCGATCGCCGTACCAGAGCATCTGATTCACCTCGTCGATGCGCGGCTGGCCCTGGTCATAAAATGTGACCTCCTCGCCATTGGCGGTCGCTGCATTTGCGGTTGAAATGATCGGGCGGATTTCGTCGGCGTGCAGAATCACCGGCGGCTTGAGCGCAACCCACACCACCACCACCCCAAGCACCGGCGTTATAATTCGGAGCCCGGTGCGGAGATATTTTGCGCCGACCAGCTGCGAAAACCCGAGCGCCGCGCAGGCGGCGAACGCCGGATATGCGGGCAGCATATAGCGCAGCACGCGGCTTTTCGTAACGGAGCACAGCACGAATACTACGCCGATCCAGACAGCGAGAATCATCAATCTGCGGTCGCGCCGCCGAATCACCAGAACCAGACCCGCGATCATGAATGGAAGCCATGGCCAGTAGGATTTCGTAACCATCCAGAGATACTCGGGCGCCCCGGTGTACCTGCGCCACGAAGGAGACAACTGCCCGTAAACTTCGTTGCTCAGGAAAGTGGCATGCACATCGAAGAAGTGGTCGCCGTACAGCAGAATCCAGTGACCGTACCAAAGGACAACGGGAACAAACGCCAGCACGAGGGCCGCGGAAATGTAAGCCGCCGGAAGCCTGCGACGCGTAACCAGCCAGTCGAGAAAGAAAATTGCAGGCAGCGCGAAGCCCATCATTTCGCGTGTCATCAGCGCCATCGCGGTGAAGAGACCCACCGCGAGGTACCACACCGGTTTTTCCTCCGCCAACACCCAGGCGCAGACCGCACACAGCGTGAATAGCGTAAAAGGGACATCGGTCATCGCTCTGGCCGAATACTTCAGAAAGTAGATCGTGCCGGCCATGACGAACATCGCGAGTAACGCCACGAACGAATCGCCGGTCAGCCGTCGAACCAGCCAGTACACCAGCAGAATCACGCCGATCCCACACAACGCGGCCGGAAGGCGGGCGATCGAATCGGAAACGCCGAATGCCAGAAAGAAGGCAGTTTGAATCCAGGTAAACAGCGGCGGATGCTCCAGTGCCGGCGCGCCGTTGCTGCGGATATCGAACCAGTTATGGGTCTGGACGAGGTCCTTGGCCATCAGCGACCAGTGCGCGTCGTCATACCCCGGGAGGTCGCCAAGGCGCAGGGGCGCCAGCATGACAATCGCGGCGAGAATCGCCACAATCCAGAAGTATCGGCGCACGGGGAAGTCGGTCGGCATCGTCAAAGCAAAATCCTCAAAGCGCAAAAGACGCCGGACGCGGCGCCAAACAGTGGAGGAACGCATCCGTCCAGCCGCGTTTCGGCGGCCAGGACTTGCGCTTGCCGGTCCCGGTAGTGACGTAATTGCGCCGGTTCTCGTTGCCATTCAAACGGCGAGACAATTTATTTGTGTAACCTTTTCCGGGAGCCTCGGTTTTCCTCAATGAAGGATGAGCCCGGCAAGGCAGGCGGTTTTGAATCAGCCCTTTCTCTCGCAGACAACCGATCACGAGCGGATGTCCGCGGTCGCGCGCGGGGACCTTGCATGCATGAGTGAAATCTATCAGAACCGGCATCGTGCGCTCTTTCACTTCTTCTACCGGCTCACGGGGAAGCAGGCGACAGCGGAGGATCTGGTTCACGAAGTCTTCCTGCGAATGATCCGTTACCGGCATACCTATCGGGAAGAACAAGCGGACGGAGGTTTCGAAGCGTGGATGTACCGGATTGCGCGCAATGCTCTGACCGACCATGCCAGAAAGCGGCGCCATGAAACCGAGCCGGTGGAGGACGAACTGGAGAAGATCGACAGCGGCCGCCCCACGCCGTTCGAAACCACGGCGAAACGGCAGGATGTCGCCCGCCTCCGCCGCGCGCTGGGCGCGCTGCCGGAGGATAAGCGGGAACTGCTCGTGCTGGCTCGATTTCACGAACTCTCGTACGATCAGATCGGCTCCATTCTCGGATGTGGAGCGGGCACAATCAAAGGGCGCGTCTTTCGCGCCATGAAACAGCTGGGCGATATCTATTCGGAACTATGCGGGGAGAAGGCGTCATGACATGCGCACAGGCGAAAGAAATTATAGCGGCCGCCTGGTTTGCATCAGGCAAGACTGCATCAGGTGAGCTTGCATCGGGCAAAGGGGCAGTCGATCTCGATCGCGACTCAGCGGCGGAGCTCCGGCGGCACCTTGTGGGTTGCGAGGAATGCGGGGCGGAACTGCCGGCCCTGAGCGATCTCTGGAGCCGCCTCGGCGAAATACCTGTGCCCGAGCCGAGCCAGTCGCTCCACCAGCGCTGGCAGGCGACGCTCGATGATTTTCTCCCGCAAGAACAACTCCCGAAACGGTTCGTTCCGAACCAAAAACGTCGGCCGTCTCTATCAAGTGCCAGCCTGTGGCCGGGGTGGCTGGCCAATCTCTGGCCGCGGAGTCCCGTTGGCCAGGCGTCAATCGCGCTGGCATGTCTGCTTGTCGGCCTTTTGGCCGGGGCTCTGGCATCCAACAGTCTGCTGCCGCGCCACGATAACGAAATCGCCAAACTCCACGACGAGATAGCAAGTACCCGTGCCATGGTTGCGCTCTCGCTGCTGCAGCAGCAGTCCGCCACCGAACGGCTTCGCGGCGTGGATTACACGGACCGGATGCAGACCATGGAGCCGCAGGTAATTTCGGCGCTGGTTGAGGCGGTCTCGCACGATCCCAGCGTCAACGTGCGGCTCGCCGCGGTCGACGCGCTGGGCAAGGCGGCGGATTACCCCGGCGTCCTGCAGTCGCTCAGGCGGTCGCTGCCGCACCAGGATTCGCCGATGGTCCAGGCGTCGCTTGTTGATTTTCTTGTCGACGCCCATGATCGGCAGGCTGTCGGAACCCTGAGGCAACTGGCCTCTCAGCCCGATCTGAACCCCGCGGTGCTGGAGCGAACCCATGTCGCTCTGCAACAACTGAGTCGCTGAAACACTTTCAGGAGAACAAAATGTTTTACGAGAAATTAGCTGTCGCCATAAGTGCGTTCGCGCTCGCCGCGGGCGTTGTCAATGCCGCGCATCGCAACTGGACGAGTGAAGCCCACGAACCCGTTCACCACATCTTCACGAACGCCAGCGATCGGACGCTTGACGTTGACGATGTCAACGGAACCGTCGAAGTGACCGGCGACAGCGGCAATACGATCCGGGTGGACGGCGAGAAAGATCATGCGCGGCGCGGATGCGCAGGCGCTGGATCGCGCCAGAAAAGAAGTGACGCTCGATATTAACGAGAAGGATGGCATCGCCCAACTCTATGTGAACGGCCCCTTTCGCGACAACGGACATTCGAGCGAGAACCATGGGTTTCATGACTCACTCTGACGACCATGATTACGAAGTGACTTACAATCTCACGATCCACGTGCCGCGTGCGACCGAGCTTCGCCTCCGCGACACGAACGGCGAGATCAAGACTGGCGAGACCAGCGGAAAATTCGATATTCGCGGCGTGAATGGCGGTCTGACCATGACAGGGGCGGCGGGGTCTGGAACGGCATCCACGGTGAATGGACGGTTGTCGGTAGCTTTCCGCGACAGCCCGAAGGGGGCGAGCGAGTTCCGCTCGGTTAATGGCGCGATTGACGCGTCGTTCCCCTCGAGTCTGTCGGCCGATCTTCGTTTCAAGACGTTGAACGGCCAGGTGTATACGGATTTCGACGCGAAAGCGCTGGCGGATTCGCCGGGTTCGACTGAGCGCAGAAATGGGAAATTTGTATACGCATCGAACAAGTCGAGCAGCGTGCGCATTGGCTCCGGCGGTCCGGAGCTAAACTTCGAGACTGTCAATGGCGATATCAGAATTCGCAAAGAATAGCGACAAGTCCGGTCGGGCTAGAAAAGTTACAACAACAGAGGCTTATTAAAATGAATCGGGAAATGAATCGAATTACGACCCTTCTGCTCGCCTGCGCGGCAGCCGCATCCGCAGCATTCGCGCAGGACAAGGTTGACCGTACCGCTATCCAGTCCTTCCCAACCAGCGACGGTGAAAGCGCATTTGATTACCGGCAGTATCACGGTAACCACCGGGAGCGGGTCGGAAATCGCTGTGGAGAGCGCAGTCCGCGGGCCGATCGGGACGCGAGCCGGTCAGTCCGCCGCCTCCTCCGGGGATGCACCAGATCGATGTCGGAGGGCGCGGTTTCAGCGTGGAAGAAGATCACAACGTGGTCACCGTCATCCCGGATATGCGCGGTGGACGCAACGCCGGCAATCTGACGATCCAGGTTCCCGTGAACACCTCCGTTGAACTCAAGACAGTCAATGGCGGCAATGTGGACGTTACCGGAATCAGCGGAGATCTTGACGTCGAAAATACGAATGGCTCGATCACGCTCAGGAATGTGTCCGGAGCAGTCGTGGCGCACACGGTGAACGGCGCCGTCACGGTGGGTCTCGATCGGCTCGCGGCGGGCAAGCCGATGTCCTTCACTTCGCTCAATGGCCGGGTGGACGTGACCCTGCCCGCCGACGCCAAAGCGCGCCTGCGCCTGAAGACGACCAACGGTGCAGTTTACAGCGATTTCGATGTAAAGATGGAGGCTGACAACAGCAAGCCGGTGGTGGAAGACAACCGCGGTAAGGGCGGCCGCTACCGTATTCGCATGGACCACGGCGTCTCCGGCACGATCAATGGCGGCGGCCCCGATTACACGTTCCAGACGATGAACGGAGACATCCTGATCCACAAGAAATAGGAGCGCCGGCCGAGCGCCTCACCCCCTGCCTAAAGATTCCACCAGGAAACACCGATCCATTTCACGAGTAATGACGATGAAATGGATCCGAACCGCAACTCCCCTCATAATTCTTAGCCTGTTCTCCGGCGCGATTGCGCACGGCGGAACAAATCCGCAACTGCCGGCAAGCGCGTCGCCCAGGATCCCTTTTGCTTTCGCGGCCAACCGCGGCCAGGCGGACCCACGGGTGAGGTATATCGGCGCAGGTCCCGAATTCAAAGCCTGGTTTGAGGATGGTGGGGTCACTCTTCAAAAGGGCGGGGCTCTCGTGAAGCTTACATTTCAAGGAAGCAGCGGCCCCAAAGAGCTCTCGGCCGATAGCCCGATTGGCGCGCGGGCGAACTACCTTTACGGCAACGATCCGGCCCGCTGGCAAAAGGATCTTCCCTTGTTCGCCGCCGTTCATTACAAAGGCCTCTGGCCCGGAATCGATCTGACTTACAAGACCGAACAAAGCCGTCTGAAAGCCGAATATGTTGTGGCGCCGGGCGCGCGTCCGGATTCAATCCTGCTGCGCTTCGATGGCGACCCGCGCATCGAAAGGGACGGGAGCCTGCGGATCCACGGCCGGGATGGCGACCTCGTCGAAGATAAGCCGTTCCTTTACCAGTCGATCGCAGGCAAGCGTCTGGAAGTCGCCGGGAAATTCCGGAAGACGACCGCGGGCCTGATCGGCTTCGAGGTAGCGAACTACGATCATCGTGAGCCGCTCGTAATCGATCCGTCCATCCTGTTCAGTGGTTACTTCGGAGGCAGTTCAGAGGACACGATCACCGCCGCAGGCATTGATGCCCTCAGCAACATTGTCGTCGCCGGTTGGACCATCTCGACCAATCTGCCCGCGAATGGCTTCAAAACCCATTACGGCGGCGGCGTTGACGCATTCGTTGCAAGTTTTCAGCCCAACGGTGGGGGATTGATCTACTGCACTTACCTCGGAGGCTCCGGAGACGACCGTGCCTTCGGGCTTGCGCTCGATGCAAGCCGGAACGTCTACCTGACCGGCTGGACTTCATCGACCAATTTCCCGATCCTCGGCGCAGTCCGAACTCGCCTCACCGGAACGCGGGACGCGTTCATTGCAAAGCTGAACGCGGCGGGAAATGCTCTCGTCTACAGCACGTATCTCGGCGGATCCGGCGTGGATGTCGGATACGCCATCGGTATCGACTCCACGAACTCGGCTGTGATCATCGGCGACACCACCTCGCCGAATCTGCCGGTCAGTGCCACCGCATTTCAGAAGACGCTTGCGGGCGGCCAGGACGTATTTCTTGCCAAGCTCACGCCTGCCGGAAACAGTCTGACATTCCTGACGTACCTGGGCGGAAGCGGGACGGATCATGGCGGGGCGCTGAACGTTGGCTCGGGCGGGGCCTTCTACTTCGGGGGCTATACAACGTCGACAAACTTCCCCACGGCGATTCCCTTTCAATCGAAAAACGGCGGCGGCCAGGACGGATTTTTCGGCAAAATGGCGGCTGACGGAAGCAAGATCAACTATTGTTCGTATCTCGGCGGACACGGCGGGTCCGTGGGTGCTCCCGAACAAGTGAACGGGATTTACCGTGACACGAATGGCTACGTGGTGGTTGCCGGCATCACGAGTTCGCCGAACTTCCCGGTGACTGCCAATGCCTTTCAGACCACGTTCGGCGGCCAGACCGACGGCTTCATCACGCGCTTCTCGACCTCATGGGCTCTTTTGTCGTCGACTTTCGTGGGCGGTTCGCTGAGCGACGGCATCACGGCCCTGGCCCAGGACTTCCGGGGTAACCCTTATGTCACCGGCTACACGGATTCGCCGGACTTCCCTGTGCAGCACCCTTCGCAGAACGTAAACGGCGGGGCCATGGATGCCTTCGTGGCGAAATTCAACACCAGCCTTTTCCCTCTGTTTGGCACATATCTCGGCGGAATGGGCAACGATCAGGGCAATGCACTCGCCGTCGATTTCGAAACGTCAATAATCGTCGCCGGACAGACAGGGTCCGGAGATTTCCCTGTCGCCGGCAGTCTGCAGAATTCCGAACCCTCGATGCTGTCGTCGTTTATCACCAAAATCGCGCCCAACTTTATGACGGTTGCGGCATACGCGGCTTCGGGGCAACTCGCTGTGACATCCGATCCGTGGCACGTCTCCTCGTACGTTCAAACAATCAACTACGGCCTTCCGACCGACCTTCCGGTAGCCGGAGACTGGAATGCGACGGGTACGAAGCAGATCGGCATCTTCCGGAATGGAACCTGGATACTCGACACCAACGGAAATGGCGTTCTTGATTCAGCCGACAAGACCGTGGTGTTCGGCCAGGCCGGCGACATTCCGGTTGTCGGCGATTGGCTCGGCACAGGCCGCGTCGCCCTCGGGCTTTTCCGGCAGGGCACCTTTATCCTCGACCAGAGCGGCCATCTCTCGGGCGTGCCGACCGGCAACAGCGACGCTACGTTCCTGTTCGGCCAGGGTGGCGACGTGCCGATCGCCTCGGACTGGAACGGCTCCGGCACAACCAAGGTCGGGATCTTCCGCAACGGCCTTTGGATTGTCGACTACACCGGTACCCGCCTCTATAACGCGCAGAATCATAGCTATACGTATGGTCAGGCAGGTGATATCCCGGTGGTGGGCGACTGGGACAGTTCCGGGAATCCGCCGAAAATCGGCGTCTACCGGAATGGAATCTGGTACCTCGATTACGACGGCGATAACGCGTGGACCGTGCCCTACGTGAACGAGATGGTGATCGGTTTCGGAACGACCGGTTACACACCCCTGGTTTTGTAAGAAGTGGGGCGGATCCCAAGGGCGGACCCTCTGAATCAGGTCGAGTGACCGGGATTGCGCCCGGTCACCCTCCCACACCACCGGACGTGCGGTTTTCCGCATCCGGCGGTTGAACCCAGCCGTCTTCACATCGCGGCAAGGGTCGATGGAAAGAGAAAGCCGTTCCGATGCAGGGCGGTGTTGCTCAGCGCCTGCTGTAACTCCGGCTGGGCGGCTACTCTCCAGGCGCCGCGACGACTCGTCGCCACGCCCAGAGCTTTGCCCCTGAGTCCCAACCGTCGCAGGTTCCGTTCTCGCCCCTTCCGGTCGTGCCATCTCAACCAGAAGCATTTGCGGATATGCCGGCGGATCCATTTCTCCAGTTCGAGCACGGCCTTCCTCGCCTCGGCCAGCTGGAAGTATCCCCACCAGCCTCGCACGTATCGGTTCCAGTCGTCCCTCAGTTGCGTACTCGTGCCACTGCGGCGACCGTCCCACTTCTCTCGAACTCTCGTCTTGAATCTCTCCAGACTCTCCGGTGCTATTCCGATCCGCTTCCTGCGATCCAGTCGAAAGCCCAGGAACTTGCGTTCCCAGACCCTCCCTGTACCGCTCTTGGCGGCATTCACCTTCAGCCGCAGGTGCTTCTCGATCCAGCCCTGTATCGAAGACAGCGTCCGCTCTGCCGCCGACTGACTGCTCACGTAAATATTGCAGTCATCCGCATACCGGCAGTAACAGTGCCCTCTTCGCTCCAGTTCTTTATCGAGCGCATCCAGATAGATGTTTGCCAGCAGCGGAGATAACGGCCCACCTTGCGGCGTGCCTTCCATACTGGCCTCCACCAATCCGTCCACCATCGCGCCCCGCCGCAGGTATTTCCCGATCAACCGCAACACCCTCTTGTCCCGGATCGCTTGCGCGATCCGTCCCATCAGAATGTCGTGATTGACATGGTCGAAGAACTTCGTGATGTCGATATCCACCACCCAATCCTTCCCCGCCTGCGCATACTTCTGTGCGGCGCGCACGGCATCCTGCGCACTTCGCTCCGGCCGGAACCCATAACTGTGCTCACTGAATTGCGGGTCGAAGATCGGCGTCAGCATCTGCAATAACAGTTGCTGCATGAACCGATCCTGTACCGTCGGGATTCCCAGCATCCGCGTTCCCCCACTTGGCTTGGGTATCTCTACCTGCCTTACAGGCGCCGGTACATAGGTTCCCTTCAGAAGTTTGTCTCGGAGTATCCACCAGTTGGCCTGAAGATGCGGCTCCAGTTCCTCCGTCGTCATCCGGTCAATACCCGCCGCTCCCCGGTTGCGTTTCACCGCCGCCAGCGCTTGCGCATAATTCCCGTCCGTGACGGCTGCTTCCATCAACGTCTCGTACATCGCTCTCCGTCGAAAGGTTCGCGGAGTTTCCGGCATCGCCTCGCCGCTCCGGGTTGGTCGCGGCTGCACCGCTATTCCCTCAGCACTCCCGGGTTGGCGACCGTAGTTGTCACGCCCGCGATTCGAGCCGCTTATTGCGCCGGTCTCCAGTTCCTTCTCTAAGCTCCGTTCTTTGGTTCTTCGGCCCTTCGCTCCACCGCCATTACGCGGCTTCCTCGCTGTCGGGTCGGAGGAGGCGCGCTTGCGCGCTGACCTCCGTCCGCCGCTCAAACTGTACGGGCGGTTTTCCCGCATACAGCTTTCACGAAGACTCACGCTTCCGAGGCGCAATCGAAGGGATTAACTGAATCAGGTTGACCAGCCCGTACTCGCCGTACAACTTGGTTTGCGGCAACTGTCGCCAGCCGCCGTTCCGCCAACGCTTGCATCGATGCGACCGAATGCGCCGCACAATCCAGCCGTCGAGCCGGTGGAAGAGCTTTCGGACGTGGGCTCGCTTGTAGTGATGTCCCCATCCCCGCAACACGGGGTTCAGTTCCTCTATCAGCTCACTGGTTCGTAGTGGCACGCGCCGACCGGTAAGCGCGCGTACCTGATCCATAAAACGCCGGATCGATTTCTCACGAGGGATCGCGTACAACTCCCCCGATTGAGCACCACTGCGGATCTTGCCCGGCGGCAACCGAAGTTGCTTGCCGCGCTTGATCTTGTACCCGAGAAACTCAAACCCTTGCCGGACATGCACGATCCGCGTCTTCTGCGGATGCAGCTGCACTCCCAGTTCGTTCAGAATCCGAAGCGCCGCGGCCACTGCCGCCCGAGCCTCCGCTGCCGACTCGCAGGTCGCTACCCAGTCGTCGGCGTACCTCGTAAGCTGATATCCCCTGCGCCGCATCTCCTGATCGTACGGCGTCAGAAGTACGTTGCTGAGCAAGGGCGAAACCACCCCGCCTTGCGGTGTCCCGCGCTCTGTTGGAAACAGCCGCCCTTCGCCATAGCTCCCTGCCTTGAGCATCGCCTCAATCAGGCGCAGCACCCGGCCGTCGGCTATTCTCTGAGCCACAAGCGCCAGCAGTTTCTCGTGTTCCACCGACCCGAAAAAGTCTTTCAAGTCTGCGTCCACGATCCACTCCCGCCCGCCCTGTATCTCCTTCCACACTTTGCGCATGGCGTCCTTCGTCGATCGCCCTCGCCGATATCCGAAGTTGGCTTCATCGAACACCGGCTCGAAGATCGGTTCCAGCCGATTGAGCAACGCCTGCTGACATACCCGGTCGTAAATCGTCGGGATGCCCAACGTGCGAAACTCGCCCGGCTTTCCCGCCTTCGGGATCTGCACCTGCCGCACCGGCTGAGGCCGATAGACATCCTCTTTCAGTTCGCTCTGCAGCCGGTCCAACTGCTGTTCCTGTTGCGCGGCGAATCCATCCAGACTCTGCCCATCCACTCCTCCACTGCCCCGGTTGGCCTTGACCATCTCCCAGGCCATCTCCAGATTCTTCCGCTGATACACCTTGTCAATTAATGAATGGACCTTCTTCACACCTGTCGGGTTGATCCAGTCCACCAGTCTCCTCGGACGGGAATGTACGGGTATTTCACTCATGGAACTGATCCACCTCCCCGCCCTTACTCATCTGGTTTCCTCTCTCTTCCCAACCGCCTTCGCCGACTGCCTTCCCCGGCCCACTTCTGCCGCCGGTCTCCCGGTCACGCGGCTTTCACCGCGCTTAAGGTACTACACAGCCGTCCGTCTACTGACAGAGCGTTGCTCGCCATTTCGCTCTCGCTTATAGGTCTGCTTACTCCGGTGCCACCCGGAGACCCTGCCAGTCCTCCTGAGGTCACACGTTGTTCTTCCGTACCGTGCCATCCGCAAACACCTTGGTGCGGTGGGTGAATGAGAACGCCTTCGCCTCCATAGTGCAGGCTCGACCTTGCCCCACCTTTGGCCGACCGGTTCCTCTTCGGGGTAGCCCCCATCGATTACAGCCCGGTACTTCTCCTCATCCCCTTCGGATTCCACCTCGCAGTGGACACCCTGCCCTCCGGAGAACAGCAGGCTGGTGGCTTCAGGTCCGCCTTGGCTCGTGTCCGGCTTTCGCTTTCGTGCCCGTGTAGGCTTCTCCATACCTTCCTCCTTCTCCGGCCCGCGAGGCATTACTCCCGCGTTTGGATATAACGCTCCTCATTCGAGCGCCAGAGGGACTTCAACCCTCCTGAACAACGCGCTGCTCAGCGCACACTACGGCCTCTGCTGACTTCTCCTCGGCTCTCACCGGGGAGATCTCCCCAGGTAAGGTGCAGAATCTGTCCCCTCGCGCCGCCCGGCTCTACCTGATGCGTCTTGATGACCTTTGGGCTTCGCTGTTCAGAGCCAGCTCGCCGCCCGCACCCGGCCTCACTGCCAGTTCGTGTTCCTACGGTCGAGAGTTTGCCTTCCGCTTCTTTCGGCTTTCCCCTCGCGGTTGCGCCTTGCGGTTCGGCTACGGTTGCCGCCATCGGCCCCGATTGGCTCCTTTCATCCAATAAGATTCTGCCCATGCTGGGCACACTCCTGCCGCCGGCGTCCTGCCGGGCTGAGCCTTAGCGCCGCGGGCCAGGTCAGCGGTACGCCGATGTCCGCCGGGAGCTTTACGATGACCGTGAACGCAACCGATGCGCCTCCGGGCGTGACGTCGAATCTGAAATCCTCGCCCACCACCGTTTCGATCACGATCAACGCGGGCGCGACCGCCCCGTCTCTCAGCATCAACGGCGGGTCGGGCAATGGCCAGACGATCGCGGGAGTTACCGTGCCGTTCGCCTTCTCGATCTCCTATGCGGCGGGAGCGAACAATGTGAGATATGCCCAGTTTTATCTGGCGGACAGCGGCGGCAGCGGGCACTGTTACGGAGATTGGGGCCGCCCGAACGGGCTCGCTTTATATGACGGAAACACGGGTCAAACGTTTGGATTCGGCATAACCCAGGCCGACAGCTTCTGTACCGTCTCGCTGGTGTCGATCACGAACTCTCCGACCGATCCTACATCTGTTACGGTGACGCTGAATTTCACTTTCAGCCCCGGTTACACCGGTGCATATGCGGTTATGGAGCAGATAAGCTATGCTTCAGGGATTGAAGGATCCTGGCAAAGCGTGGGCACACTGGTGATCGAACCGCCGCCGGCTTTGAGTCCCGCACCAGCGGTCACGCTGACGGACACCACCCAGAGCAGCGGCTCCTTTTACGCGGGTGACAGCTTCACATTGACGGTAACGGGACCAACCAGTCCCGCGAACCTGCCGGTGAGCGTCAGCATCAACGGCGTTTACGACGGCATAGTCGGCAATATCGGACCGAGCGGAAGTTTCACCATTTCCAGTTCCTGGGCGACGGCGGACGTCGGCAGTTATACGGAAATCTGGTATTTAGACGGGGTGCAGGCAGGACCAGATCTGCAGTTTAGCGTTGATCCGCAACCCACTCCGGATCCCGCCCCGCTGCCCTATCCGGACGTGCTTACTCCCGCGCCTCAGCCGCTGACTCCCCCGTGCAACATTACGGGTACCTGGACAGATACTTCCGACCAGCCATACCCGTCCACCTGGTACCTGCACCAGCCCGGCAACACCGTTACCGGATCTCTAACGGATTCGGACCCTTACGATGGCAGCGCGACGTGGACCGTGACAGGAACAGTCGCTTCTGGCGTAGCGACGTTGACCGCAAGTGATCCCGTTCCTGCGACCAGCCCGACGACGGGATATGTGTGGGCGACCACCATTACCGCCACGGTCACGCTTTCAAGTTGCTCAAGCGGCTCTGCATGGGAGATTCTCACTATTCCTGGGGGCACCGGAGAGGCCCGCGCTCCGAATGTCATCTCAACTCGCAGTCCGACTTCGAAACGAATCCTGATGCATCCGGATCAGACTCGCGATCTGTATGGCACATTTACCTTAGTTACGTCTCCCCTCACCTTCAGCCTGAGCCCTACACCAACTTTGTTGCTGTCGACAGGGGATACGAACATAACGCTGACGACGACCGCGTCGAACTCCCAGATTGCGATGTCGAATGTGACCTATATCAGTTCGATCGCCGTCAATCCATCAGTAAACGGCGTCCCTGTAGGTGCCTGCCCGGCAGCGCTCAACTTCCAGCTCGGAAGCGGAACGGGAACAGCAGCGAGCGTCGTGACCGCGTCTCCGGCAGGCTGCAGCGGAGTCTTTACGGCACAGGGTGCGGTTGCGGGAACTTTGACGAACAATATTACCCAGATCATCGTACCCCCGCAAATCCTGCTGCAAGTGATGTACGGCGAAGCCCACGGTGAAGCGGCGGTATACCCGAACGGACCCGACGAGCAGGCAGTAGGAGTCACTATCCGCAACCGGTTCGGAGATTCGGCATACTTCCCGGGAAGCACGACATATCAAAATACCATCACGAACGGGCAGTTTCCCGGAGCAATAAACACCTCCATCACAACCGGAACCACACCCCAAGGTGCCCAGAGCCCTGAATTGGTCAATGCCGCGGCGGTGTTTGCGGGAACCACAACAGTATCGGTTGCGAACGCGAAATGTTATTTCAGTCCTACATTGCAGGGCTGGCAGAGTATACAGGCTGCGCTGAATAGCGGTACGACAGACTTGCCCACGGTGGCGAGTGATCCTGGGTGTTACACCAATCATGAGCAATTCATCTATAAGACGTCGATTAGTCCCAGCACTATTCCAGTTAACGCCGGGGCTCCGGCGTTTATATTCACACAGTACCGTAGTCAAAGCGCACCGGCGGTGATACAGATACCTTAACCGTAAAGCAATCTTATGCTGAAGAAATTTATATCGATTACTCTCTTCCTCCAGTCTGTCGGTGCCGGATCGCTCTTCGGTCAGACGACTGCGACTGCTCAGGAGCACGGAGACGTGGACAGTCAACGAGACAACTTCCTGCGAATGAACCGACAGATCTTCGCCCGGCATGAAGATCCGGGATCTGGAAACGTCCATGCGCCGGATCAGGTGAAGTTGATCGAAGCCAGACTTCGTGCCGGTATCCAGGGGTCGATCGCTCAGGCCTTGCGAGCGCCAAACCCGATTGCGAGCGGAGTGGCGGACGCCATACGCGAAATCCAGGGCGCGATGACGTTTGGACGTAACGACATGACGAACACACCGTTCGCGGAATTTTCCCGGCTCGGCGCCCGTCAGACCCTTGCAGTCGCCTACATGATCCTGAAGGGTGGCGAGGGAATCCCCGATTCGCAGCCCTTTATGGAGTTTTACTCAAATGAGGCGGGAACGTGGAGCCTCAAAGCGACGGTGGACTCCGATTTCAAGTCAAGCACCTTGTTCCTTTGCCGCATTGACGCGGGGCTATCTGGCGAGAACTGGTATCTGGTGTGGGGAAAGGGTCGGCGACCCGAGTAGCTACTTAAATCTTCGAGTTTACGGATTCGACGGAAACAAGGTCCGTACGGTCTGGACGAGAGACGGGCTGGCGGCCGGACAGATCAGTCATTCAAGCGACTCGGTGACCCTCGATTACCGAGCGGGATGGCCCCCTTCTCAGGAGGTCCATGAAGTTCTTCATGTGACGCCAGACGGGCTGCAGTGACCTAACCTGTTACGCCAGGAATCTAAGTTCGCTCCTGATGAGGGCCAGACCGCCGCATTGCAGATACGCGAGGATAGGATTGAGGCGTAACACGTTGAGAAGCATACTTATATTTAGAGGGCCTATGACCAGAAGGCGGGGAACGATTTTCACATTTATATTTCTATTTGCTCTCAGATCATGGGGTGTAAGCCTGCCAGGCGCCATCGGAGGATCGGTCATTGACGACAGCGGCAGGCCCGTTTCGGGAGCGCGGGTGCTCATCAATCTCGCCCCACCGGCTGGAGCCGCAAGGTTCACGTCGCCGCCCGTCGAAACCGGGGCGTTGGTCACTGTGGTAACGGCGGACGCGAACGGGATCTTCCAGGTACCTGTCCTGCCTGCCGGCCAGTACATCGCCTGCGCGGAGTCGGCGGCTCCCGGGCTTCTGGACCCTTGTCACTGGTCCGCGTCGGCGCCCACCTTTACCGTTGACGCCGCAAAGGGTATCGCGCCTCTGGTCGTCACGATGACGCGGGGCGCCATTATCCCGATCCACGTTTCCGACCCGCTGACGCTGCTGCAACCCATGACACCATCTTCAGCCAGCATGGATCTTCAGGTTCATGTTGTCACGAATAAGGGCCTCCACCTGAACGCCCCCGTGCAGGCGAGCAGCGCCGTCGGACGCGATTATGCCGCGACAGTTCCGTTCGGGGCCGCGATCACGTTGCGGGTCATGGCGAGCCCCAATCTGAAGGTTAATGACCAGAGCGGCAATCCGATAGATGCGGCCGGAACAAGCGTTATGCCGGTCTCCGGGGCCTCTCCCGTCGCTGTGGAATATGTAGTCGCCGGGACGAAATAGCCGACGCTCGGTCTGCTAGGACCGGCGCAAAGGCCGTACGAGAATTGTGAGAACGAAGCCTACCGCCAGGAAAGCTGCGATCACTTCGAGCGGCAGGTCGTAAATATGGATGTGGCTCTCCCCAGGCGCGAGAGTCGCTTTGGCTCGGTCTGACAGTTCGGTGATAATCACCGGACCAACGACCGCGGCGCCGAACATGTCGGCAAGGAACGCCGGAATGGTGGCGAAACCTCCGCCGTACATCGTGAATATCACGAACAGGGAGGACTCGAACAACACCCATTCGCCTTTGTCGCAAGGCCTGGAATGGAAAGAAACAGAATGATCTGTACCACAAGAAAACCAGATAGGTATTGCGGCGGCCGATGTAGTCGGAGAAAGACGCCCCAGAAGAAACGCCCTCCGGCATTAAAGAGGCTGATGAGCGAGACCGCCGCGGCGGCTTCGACCGCGGTTTTATGAAACATATCCTGCATCATGGGAGAGGCCTGCGCCAGAATGCCGACTCCGGCCGTCACATTGATGAACAGAACGCCCGAAAGCAGAAAGAACTGCGGAGTCTTGACTGCGGCATTGCGGCTGAGATTCCGGTCCCTGATCATCTTGTTGGTAGCCACCGTCGGCGTCCAGCCCGCGGGCTTCCATCCGGAGGGCGGGCGGCGGATGATCCCCGCGCCGATCATCATGATCAGGAAATAGATCACGCCGAGCACGATCACCGTATTGGCGCAGTTTTATCTGGCGGGCAGCAGCGGAAACGCGCACAGCTACGGAGATCGGGCCGCCCGAACGGGCTCGATTTGTATGACGGAAACACGGGTCAAACGTTTGGATTCGGCATAACCCAGGCCGACAGCTTCTGTACCGTCTCGCTGGTGTCGATCACGAACTCTCCGACCGATCCTACATCTGTTACGGTGACGCTGAATTTCACTTTCAGCCCCGGTTACGCCGGTGCATATGCGGTTATGGAGCAGATAAGCTATGCTTCAGGGATTGAAGGATCCTGGCAAAGCGTGGGCACACTGGTGATCGAACCGCCGCCGGCTTTGAGTCCCGCACCGGCGGTCACGCTGACGGACACCACCCAGAGCAGCGGCTCCTTTTACGCGGGTGACAGCTTCACATTGACGGTAACGGGTCCAACCAGCCCGGCAAACCTGCCGGTGAGCGTCAGCATCAACGGCGTTTACGATGGCATAGTCGGCAATATCGGACCGAGCGGAAGTTTCACCATTTCCAGCTCCTGGGCGACGGCGGACGTCGGCAGTTATACGGAAATCTGGTATGTAGACGGGGTCGAGGCGGGTCCTGGCGTGCTGAATTTTGAGGTCGATGGAATGGAACCCATCACCACCGCTCCAGTGCCTCAGCCGCATCCCGGTCCGACACCTGCACCGATTGTTTTCCCGGTTGCGACAGGTTCAATCCAGAACTGCAATGACCTCAGCGGAATCTGGGCTGACACGCCATCTGGGATCTCTACCATCACCTGGTCGCTTTTTCAGACGGGCAGCTCCATCGGTCAAGGTAACGGCGGTCAAAGTAGTAGTCTTACGGAAGTAACTCCTGTTGGTCCAATTACCTGGAGCGTATCAGGGCAGTCGGTGGCAGGGGTAGCTACTCTT
Organism: Terriglobia bacterium; assembly: GCA_963718155.1. Classification (GTDB taxonomy): domain Bacteria; phylum Acidobacteriota; class Terriglobia; order Bryobacterales; family Bryobacteraceae; genus BOG-234. Next base: position 178,885 of record CAVQYP010000021.1, read on the forward strand.
ACGGCCTCCAATCCGTCACCGCCATTCGACAGTCTCGGAAACGAATACGCGAATCCTTTGAATGTGATAATGACTGTTACCAATTGCAGCATTGGGGCAGCGCGAGAGACCGACAACTATCCCGGTTACACAGACAGCTTTGGAACGCCTGTGCCACCTCGGACATCTGGCCCGCGCACTACTGTGTGGACTCGAATCTCGGATCCTCCGGGCATTGCCGTCTCGGTGGATCTGGTGAACGACAAAGTAAGCACCCAATTGACGGGTCAGAACAAGACCGCTACTTTGTCGCTCATGATGAAAGACGCATCAGGTAATGTGACCACGCTGGCAAGCCACGGCAATGCCTCCGGAGGCAACTCCTTCGGCAGCGACAGCCTGAACCGGACAACGCTCGCCGTGGGACAGTACGGCACCTAACCGCCGCGTGGGACAGTACAACCTTGAATGTCCCGGTAACCTTCTATATTGTCGGGCTCACGCGGTTTTCGCAATATAATACGCCTTACGCTTCTCAGTGCCCGGCGAATCCGCAGACTGCGCATATCATTAATCGAATGCAGGGGAATTACTGCTACTGGAAGGACCTGCCGTTGGGAGCGACGTTTATGAGTCAGGTAGCGAATAACGGCACGGGGGTTATCGGAACGAGTGAAGTTATAAAGTCGTATGGGGCCGGAGCCAACACTATCTGTCCGCTCCCGCCAGGCGGGACTAATCGCAACACGTTCTTTGATGTCGATGCCGGAGGCCAGCCGATTACAAAAATCACCGGTACACATAACACTGTGCTCTCTGATGGTAGCGGAGAGGCCAGTGCCCTTAACAACAATGATCAGCCCGCGGGCAGCGTCGCGGTCCTCCCCGTTTCGTCAACTGTGCACCAGCCGGCGGCGCCGTTTTCTTTTGGCGATCAGATTCTCCTGATTGATCAGAACGATGCAAACGATTCGCGAGGGCCTCGCTCGGTTGAGGACTTGTGTCCAGGTTGTAACGCCGGTAGCTACGGCCAGCCCAATTATGGAAATACTGTAGCCCATATCGACACATACAATTCCAGCCATGCGTGCTCGGGAGTAACCGATTACGGTGCCCGCACGGCGATAAGGTTGAGGTAAACATGAAAAAAGCGCCGCTTATTACTTTAATTCCACTGGTATTTTCGTGTTCCGCGCTCTGTCAGAATGGCTTCCATGAGGTGCGCCAGCTAAGCCCCGAACTCTGCGGGGGCACTGCCGCGGCCTTGCCTCGCGGTTTTTCCGCAACATTCGATCAGGATGGCCCAATGATCTTTACGGATAATGGATCTCCCGGAATTCCTCTAGGGTATTCTCTTTACCAGATCGTGGAAGTCTGCGCCCTTGCCGACGGCCGGCTCGTTATTTTTGGAGACACGGGTAACCGTTTCAGTTTGTCCATAATCGATGGAGCGCACTCGGCGCGCCTCGGCACTTTTCTCGCTTTCGATCCTCGCATGTCGCCGGATCAGAGGTGGATTGCGTTTCATAAACATTATCCCCGCAATACGGAGCTGCCGTCCTCGGATGAGTATCTTCTCTATGATCTCTCCAAATCTTTCGCAGATAACTGGCCGCTTGGAATAGACCCGGGTGATGACTCCGCCGTCGGACGCGCGATCTATCCCGTGGGATGGAAGAACGAGTCTGGCGACAATATCGGTGCTCCCGCGAATCAGCAACACGGCGCAATATCGCCGTTCTTCTGGGCTCCCGACAGCAGGGCAATCCTGTTTGCGGACACGCTTATGGATCAGCGCAATTTTGTACTCGTTAAAATCGATGATGACGCCCGCACCACGGCCTCTGTATATCCCTTCCCTGAAGCCATAGAGTGCGGAGACGGAAGCGGCAGAAATCTTCAACCGTCAGGCATACGCCACGTCGAATTCGGTCCTCTTGAAGGAAGCGACCGATTGATGTCGATAGATGTTGATGGGAATGGTTGCACTCCGCGAACTCTTCAGATTCGTGCCGATGATTTCAAGCCGGCGAAGCGGGTGGAGCGTGTGATTCCGAAGCCGACTCACAAGATCATGAAAGATCCTGATCAGAACTAGTGACGATAAACCTGAAGTTAATTCCGATCGGAGATCTATGAACAAGACGCGGGCAACCATCGTCGCACTTGCATCGCTTTTCGTGCTCAATTCCTGGGGCGCAACGTTGACAAGCGCCATCGGAGGATCGGTCATTGACGACAGCGGCAAGGCCGTTGCAGGAGCGCGAGTGCTCATCAATTTCGCCCTTCCCGCCGGAGCCGCGAAGTTCACAGCTCCGCCCGTCGTAACCGGGGCGTTGATCACTGTAGTAACAGCCGACGGGAACGGGATCTTCCAGGTACCTGTCCTGCCCGCGGGCCAGTACATCGCCTGCGCGGAAGCGGCGGCTCCCGGGCTTCTGGACCCTTGTCACTGATCCGCGTCCGCGCCCACTTTTACCGTTGACCCCGCAAAGGGTGTCGCGCCTCTGGTCGTTACGATGACGCGGGGCGCCATTGTCCCGATCCACGTTTCCGACCCGCAGACGCTGCTGCAACCCATGACACAGTCTTCAGCCAGCATGGATCTTCAGGTTCATGTCGTCACGAGCAAGGGCCTCCACCTGAACGCTCCCGTGCAGGCGAGCACCGCCGTCGGCCGGGATTATGCCGCGACGGTTCCGTTCGGATCCGCGATCACGTTGCGGGTCTTCGCAAATTCCAATCTGAAGGTTAACGATGAGACCGGCAGTCCGATAACGGCGTCCGGGACAAGCGTTACCGCCGTCTCCGGGACATCTCCAGCCGCTGTGGAATATGTAGTCGCCGGGACGAAATAGCGGACGCTCAGGCTGCTAAGTGCGTCGCAAAGGCCGTACCAGAATTGTGAGGACGAAGCCCACCGCCAGGAAAGCGGCGATCACTTCGAGCGGCTGGTCGTAAATATGAATCTGGCTCGCTCCGGGCGCGAGAGTCGCTTTGGCTCGGTCTGACAGTTCGGTGATGATCACGGGACCAACGACCGCGGCTGCGCTCCAGGCGGTGAGGATCACGCCATGAATCGCGCCGACGTTGTCCGCGCCGAACATGTCCGCGAGGAACGCCGGGATGGTCGCGAAGCCGCCGCCGTACATCGTGAAGACGACGAACAGGGACGCCTCGAACAACACCCATTCTCCTTTGGCGGCAAGGCCGGGAATTGAAAGGAAGAGAATGATCTGCACGACGAAGAAAACGATATAGGTATTGCGGCGGCCGATGTAGTCGGAGCACGACGCCCAGAAGAAGCGGCCCCCGGCGTTAAAGAGACTGATGAGCGAGACCACCGCGGCCGCTTCGACCGCAGTCTTCTGAAACATGTCCTGCATCATCGGCGACGCCTGCGCCAGAATTCCGATTCCCGCGGTCACGTTGATGAACAGCATGCCCCACAGCAGATAGAACTGCGGGGTCTTGACGGCGGCATTGCGGCTGAGATTCCGGTCCGTGATCATTTTGCTCGTCGCCACGGTCGGCGTCCAGCCCGCGGGCTTCCACCCGTCGGGCGGACGCCGCATGATTCCGGCGCCGATCATCATGACCACGAAAATAGATCACGCCCAGCGCGATCACGGTATTCGCCACGCCCATCAGATTCATGAAATAGACGTTCAGATAGCCGGCCAGAAACGCGCCGCCGCCGAATCCCATGATGGCCATGCCCGTCGCCATGCCGCGCCGGTCGGGGAACCACTTGACCAGCGTGCTGACCGGCGCGATGTAACCGAGTCCGCAGCCCATCCCGCCGATCACGCCCATCCCCAGAAACACCAGCCACGATTGCCTGAGTCGCCAGGCCGATGCCGCCGATCATCAGGCCGCAGCCGAAGAGGATAGCGGCGGCGGTCGCGGCCACGCGCGGCCCTCGCCGCTCGACCCAGGGGCCGCCGAATGCGGCACTCAGTCCCAGCAGCACCAGCGCCGTCGTGAAGGTGGTGTAAGGCGGGCTGAACCACGACGGATCGTTCGGGAACAGCGCCTTGATCGGCCGGTTGAAGGTGCTCCAGGCGTAGACCGAGCCGATGCAGATGTGAATGCAGACCGCCGCAAGGGGAATCAGCCAGCGGCTGAACGTGGTGGTGCTCCCGACGACGTTCAATGCGGAGCTTTTCAATTCGGACTGAGGAGGCATTTGAGCAGGGCCTTTCAAGCGGGAGAAGTCTATCACAGCATTGTTACAGACCTGTAAAGCTGAAATAGGGAGTAAAATTCTCTCATGTCTTTGCGCCGCGCCACATGGCAGATGGTGGGTGTGGTCTCCCTCGTGTTCGTGTGTCTCGCGCAAACGCCGGAGCAAAGCGCGCCTGAGCAAAGTAAAGGCGAGATGACCAGCCACGATGCGCCAGTCACTTTCAGCACTGCCGTCAATCTCGTGCTGGTACCGGTGGTGGTGCGCGATGCCAGCGGCAAGGCAATAGGAACGCTCCATAAAGAAGACTTTCAGCTTTTTGACAAAGGTAAGGCGCAGGTAATCGCCAGGTTTTCCCTCGACAAACTGGAAGCGCCGCCGATACTCCCCGACACCTCGCTTGAAACGGATGCCAACGGAAATCCGATACCCCAGCCCGGAGAGCCTGAAAAGTTAGCCGTAGCTGAGCACTTTGTCGCGTGGATCTTTGACGATGTGCATCTGGCCTTCGGCGATCTGGCGCAGGCGCAGGCCGCGGCGAACCGGATTCTTGTCGAATCGTTTGAGCCGGGAACGCGCGCGGCGATTTATACGACCTCGGGGCGTACCGTTCTCGATTTCACCGATGACAAAGGCAAACTGCACCAGACGCTGACGCAGATCCGTCCAACGCCGACTGTGGCTGCCGACGCGAACGATTGTCCCAACGTCAGTTACTATCAGGCCGACCTCATCGTGAACAAGAACGATCTGCAGGCGCTGCAGGCGGCTGAGGCCGAGTACATCGCATGCAACCCTCCGCCTCCGGGCACGTCGGCAGCGCAGTGGGCCGAAGCACCCTCCAGAGCTGCAGCCGGTCGCGCACTGAGCACCGGCGACTATGACACTCGCCTGGCTCTTGGCGTATTGAAGAACGTTGTGCGTCGAATGGGGACCTTGCCTGGCAGCCGGAGCGTCGTTCTGGTTTCGCCCGGCTTTTTTCTGACCAACGACCATCGTCCCGACGAGACGGATCTGATTGATCGCGCGATCCGCGCTAATGCCACGATCAGCTCATTCGATGCGCGCGGTCTTTACACGGTGATTCCGGGAGGGAACGCCGACACACCGGCGAGAGTTTCTTCCGCGGCCGCCAACGTCAAAATGCTTTATGAGATCAACAGCGCCTCGGCCGACTCGGACGTTATGGCCGAACTGGCCGATGCCACCGGAGGCGCGTTCATCCACAACAGCAATGACTTTGCCGGGGGGCTCAGGCGGATCGCCGCACAACCCGAATACATCTACGTGCTCGGATTCGCGCCGCAAAATCTGAAGCTGGACGGCAGTTACCACGCGTTGAAGGTGACCCTGAAGAACGGCGCCGGACTGCAGATCCAGGCGCGCCGCGGCTACTTCGTCAAGCGTCATACGGCCGACCCTGAGGAGCAGGCAAAGGAAGACCTGCGGGAGGCGTTTTTCTCCCGCGATGAAATCAAAGATCTGCCTGTCGAACTGCATACCCAGTTCTTCAAGACGGACGATTTCAACGCGAAGCTTTCCCTGCTTGCACATATCGATATCAAACACCTTCATTTCCGTAAGGCGGACGGGCGAAACAACGACACGCTTACTCTCGTCGGCGGCGTGTTCGACAGGAATGGAAACTATGTCACGGCGATTCAGAAGACGATCGAGATGCGGCTGAAAGATCCGACACTCGAAACCCTGCCGGCCAACGGCATCACGGTGAAGTCGACGCTCGACGTGCAGTCCGGGAGTTATATCGTGCGGCTCGTAGTGCGGGATTCTGAGGGACAAGTCATGTCGGCACAGAACAGCGCCGTCGTTATTCCATAAAAGCTATTCCATAAGAGGTGCAATTGTGATTCGTGGACATATAACAGGCATTCTTCTGGTGATGGCGGCCGTGGGGCAGGCGCAGGAACAGCCCAGGGCCGGAGCGGTTCCGGAGTCAGGCGCCATAATTCGGAGCGAGACGCGCGTCGTTCTCGTTGACGCGGTGGTGACCAACAAGAAAGGCGAGTACGTTCACGACCTGACGGCGAAAGACTTCAAGGTCTGGGAAGACAACAAGGAGCAGACCATAAACAGCTTCTCCTTTGAAGCGGGTGTTGATGCTCCGTCAAACGTCAAGACGCATTATGTCGTGCTCTTCTTCGACAACTCGACTATGGATTTTGGCGCTCAGGCGCAGGCGCGTCAGGCAGCCGCGAAATTTATCGATGCCAATATCGGTCCCAGGCGAATGATGGCCATCGTCAACTTTGGCGGTGCGCTGCAGATTGCCCAAAACTTCACGAGCGACGCGGAGCGTCTGAAGGCCGTCGTAAGCGGCACGAAGTTCAGTTCCGTCGCGCCGAACGGCGACCCCTCCACTCCTCAGCTTTCCCATGCCGCGGCCGATTTCGGCGCGAGGGACATGATTCTCGCGTTGCGCAGTCTGGCAAAGAACCTGAATTCGATCTCCGGACGAAAGGCGTTAATCCTGTTCACCTCGGGTTTCCCGCTCACTGAGGAGCAACTGTCGGAGGTGACCGCGACAATCGATGTCTGCAACAGATCGAACGTCGCGGTGTACCCGATCGACGGGCGCGGGCTCGGCAGCGGCAAGCCACTGGCGGGATTGGGCGGGGTTCCCTTCGGAGAGTTGCTTCAGCTTGGAGCCTACGCACCGTCGGCCAGATCGATGGCTTTCTTTCAAAGGGGTGGCCCCCCTGCGGGCGGTGGCGGTGGACGACCGAGCGGAGGAGCGCCGGCGCCTGCACCGCCTCCCGGCGGGGGAAGGCCGCCCGCACCAGCGCCCGTCGGTGGACGGCCTCCCACATCAGGCCCCACTCCAACTCCGGGCCCAAGGCCTGTTAACGGGAATCCGGGAGTCAACCGAACCATGGGCAATATGCCTCTGCCGGGACAAAATCAGGCGCGCACCACCCTGATCCCGAAGATGCCGGAGATGACCCTTGCCAACGAGAATGTCATGTACATGCTGGCCGACGGCACGGGCGGCTTCGTGATTCGAAACACGAACGACTTTCTTGCCGGAATGCAGAAGATCGGGAAAGAGCTGGACGAGTATTACCTGATTGGTTACACCCCGCCTGAATCGAAGGAGGGAACCTGCCACGCTCTTCGCGTAAAGGTGGATCAGGGGGCGACGGTTCGGGCGCGTACCGGCTATTGCAACTCGAAGCCGCAGGACGTGCTTACGAGCAATCAGCCGGTGGAGAAGGCCCTCGAAAGCCGCATGGCCGCGGCGCAGGCCGGCAGCGTGGCGGCATCGATGCAGGCGCCGTTTTTCTATACAGGGTCCAACGTTGCTCGCGTTAACGTCGCTATGGAAATTCCCGCGGGTTCACTGAAGTTCGAGAAGCAGAAAGGAAAGTTCAGCGCCGAGTTGGACGTCCTCGGAATCGCTTACAAACCCGATGGCTCAGTCGCCGCGCGTTTCAGCGATACCGTCAAACCTCAGTTCGAAGACAAGAAGGAGATGGAAGAGTTCGAGAAACAACCCTTCCATTACGAGAATCAGTTCGACGTGGCGTCGGGCAAATACAACCTTAAGGTTGTCTTCTCGTCGGGGGGGAACTTCGGAAAGCTGGAAGAGCCTCTCAATATCGATCCCTGGGAAAACACGCAGTTCACAGTCAGCGGTCTGGCTCTCAGCAAACAAGTGGTTCAGCAGACCGATCTCGCGGCGAGCCTGGACTCTTCCCTGCTTGAGGACCGCACGCCTCTGGTCGCGCAGGGCGTGCAGATGGTGCCGTCCGGTTCCAACAAGTTTGCGAGGACGGGACTGGCCTTGTTCTATGTCGAGATCTACGAGCCCCTTCTGGCGAAGAACGATCCGAGCCAAAAACCGGCAGTCGCGATTCAGTTTCGGCTGCTCGATCGGAAAAGCGGAACGGAGAAATTCGATACAGGTCTGATGAGAGTCGACATTCCCGAGAAGACCAACAATCCGATGATCCCTCTGGGCCAGAGAATGCCCGTGAAAGATCTGGCGCCCGGACAGTACGTTCTGGAGCTACAAGCGATGAACAATGCGGGCGCCACGGTAAAGCGCACAGCCGACTTCGATCTGGAGTAGGCAAGCTCACTTCGAAGAGCGCTGTTCGCGAGCCGCGAGCGAGGCGAGTTCGTCGGCGCGGTTGTTGTCGTCGTGCGAAGCGTGGCCTTTAGTCCACGACCATTTCGTCTTATGCCGCGCGACCTGATCGTCCAGCGCTTCCCAGAGATCGCGGTTGATCACGGGCTTCTTTTGCGAGGTCATCCAGTTGCGCTTCTTCCAGCCCGCAATCCATTGCGTGATGCCGTTCTTGAGGTATTCGGAGTCCGTGATCACTTCCACTTCGCATTGCTCTTTCAGCGTGCGGAGCCCTTCAATAGCGGCTGTGAGCTCCATTCGATTGTTTGTGGTGTGGCGCTCGAACCCGAAGACCTCCTTCTTGTTTGGGCCATAGCGAAGGATGGCCGCCCATCCTCCGGGGCCGGGGTTTCCGAGGCACGCGCCATCGGTGATCAGTTGAACTTGTTTCACAGATTCTGTTTGTACCACCCTCAGGATGCTGCCCGGGGTGCGCCGCCGTATCGCACACTCTGAAACATTTTTCAACTTTTATGGTGTATCTTTTCGCGTTTCGTTTCATAATGTGAAAAGAACGGGAGAATCACAAACGATGGCAACAAAAAAGGCAGTGAAGAAAGCAGCTCCGAAAAAGGCAGCTGCAAAGAAGGCCGCGCCGAAGAAAGCCGCAACCAAGGCCCCTGCAAAGAAGGCCGTGAAGAAGGCGTCAAAAAAGGCGTAGTCGACCAGGTGCGGGGCAGGCCGCTAAGCCTGCCCCGTATGTTCACAGGCAATCCTGCAAGGCCCTCCGCTTCAAACCCCTCAAAGCTTCGACCAGTGCAGGTATCCGATCATCGTCTTCGCGTCGAGAATCTTGTTTGACGCGATAAGGTCGCGGAGTTCTTTCTTCGGGAACCAGCGGGTCTCGATCCGCTCATCCTCCATTGGCTGCGATTCGCCCTCCGTCAGATCCGTTGCCAGATAGATCGTCATCTTCTCCTCGACATAGCCGGGACTGGGAAAAAAAGAAGTGAGCTTCTTCCAGGTCTTCGCGCGCAAACCTGTCTCTTCGATCAGTTCGCGTTTGGCGGCCTGTAAAGGGCTCTCTCCCTCATCCACCTTGCCGGCGGGCAGTTCCCACAGATACTGGCCGGCGGGCAGCCGGTACTGGCGCACCAGCATCACGCGGTTCTTCGCATCCACCGGCATCATGACGGCGGATCCTTGATGGCGCACGACGTTGCGCTTCATCTTCCATCCGGTGCGATCCTCCGCCTCGTCTTCGGTGACGCGAAAAAGGCCGCATTTGTAAACTTCTTTCGTCGAGGTGATTTTCATATCGGTTCATGTTGAAGTATGACAATAAGGAGGGGCTGTGAAATGAAACTTCTCCTGTTGTTCGCTCTGGCAACGCCGACGGCGCCCCTCAAACCCTGGACGCACGATATGTGCCAGGTGCGGCAGAAGTATGCGACCGACGAATATATCGCGTACTGCAAGTATGAATCGCCCAACAAACATCCCTCTTGTGCCGAAGGCGACAAGACCGGGCGGGCCAACGAGGAACGTCATCGCCAGGCGATCAAGGAAGGCGGCAGCAGGGGCGCAGTATTCGAGTACTACGACTGCTCCTGGCATCCCCGCGGGAAGTGATCCCGCTAACCGCGAAGACCTGATACGAATTCTTCGACGGGCCTGGTATTCATGACATCCCGCGCCGTAAGCCCGCCACGCCGCGCCGTCAGGACGCCGTAGCGCATATTCAGCAGATGCTTCGGATGGTGCGCGTCAGTCGAAACGATGAACTTCGCGCCCTTTGCCTTCGCCGCGCGCACGTGGTTCGCGCTCAGGTCGAGCCGCTCCGGGCTTGAATTCACTTCGAGCCACACGCCGCGGCGGACAGCTTCGGAAATCACACGATCGAAGTCGAACGTGAACGGGTCGCGATGCAGAAGCAGTCTGCCGGTCGGATGTCCGAGGGCCTGTCAGGTGCGGGCACTCGAGCGCGCGCAGCAGCCGATCCGTCATCGCGTCCGGCTCCAGATCCATGTGGCTGTGGACGCTGCCGATCACGATGTCGAGCTCGGCGAGCGCGTCCCAGGCGATATCCATCTCGCCGTCCTTCATGATGTCGCACTCGAGTCCGGACAGGATGCGAATGCCGAGATCTCCCGATTCGTTGATCTTCCGCACCGTCTGAGCGAAATCGACCACGCGCTTCTCGTCGAGCCCGAAGGCCATCGCAATGGCCTTCGAGTGATCGGTTATCGCGACGTACTCGTATCCGAGCGCGCGCGCGGCCGCGGCCATTTCTTCGAGCGTCGCGCGGCCGTCGGTCGCGGTCGTGTGCATGTGGAGATCGCCGCGGATATCGCCGCGTTCGATAAGAACGGGCAGCGCATTGGCCTCGGCCAGTTCGATCTCGCCCTGATTCTCCCGCAGCTCGGGCGGAATCCAGTCCAGACCCGAGCGCGCGGTAGACCTCTTCCTCCGTCTCGCCCGCGACTCGGACATCGTCTTCGGCGCGGAAGAGGCCATACTCGCTGAGCTTCAGGCCCATCCGGATCGCGCGCTGCCGCAGCGCTACGTTGTGTTCCTTACTGCCGGTGAAATACTGCATCGCCGCGCCGAAGCTGTTATGTTCGAGCGCGCGCACGTCGACCTGCAAGACCTTCGCGTCCGATCTTCACGCTGGTCTTGTTCACGCCGCGGCCGAGTATTTCATGAACTTTCGGGATTCGTCGCCACGCGATCCAGAGCCGCCGCGGCATTGGGGCCGGTTACCAGCAGATCGAGATCGCCAATGGTCTCGCGTCCGCGCCGCAGACTGCCGGCGGGCGTGATTGCTTCGATGCCGTCGAGATCGGAAAGGTATGCGGTCAACTCGCGCGCGGCGTTATCGGCAAAGCTCAGCAGAAAACGCCCGGTGCGCTCCTTGTATTGCGCGATGCTGCGCAGTACTTTGTCTTCGAGCTTCGCGCCCATGCGCGGAAGTTCGCGCAGCTTCTGGTCGCGGCAGAGCTGCTCCAGTTCATCCATCGTGGTGACGCGGAAGTGCTCGAACAGCAGTGCGATGCTCTTCGGTCCGAGCCCCTGAATCTTCAGAAATTCGAGCGCCGCGGGTGGGAACTTCAACAGCAGCTCATCGCGTTTGTCGAAGCTGCCGCGTTTGTCGATCTCCTGCAACACGGCCGCGAGGCCTTTTCCGATGCCAGGAACGTCGGTGACCTTACGTTCGGGATTCACGAGAATGGCGGAGATGCTCTCGGGATAACCTTCGATCGCGGAAGCGCCGTTGCGGTAGCTGCGGATGCGAAAACCGTCTTCGCCCGCGATCTCCATCAGGTCGGCGGTCTCATAGAGGATTCGTGCGAGTTCGCGATTTTCCAAGCTTCAGTTTACTCACTTCGTCAAGAAACTTCTCGTCGATCTCGACCTGATATCCGCTTGCCAGCCGGTTGGTTTCATTCGCCATGCCGACCACCGCGATCAGCTCCGCAAACATCTCATCCGTCATCCCCGCTTTGCGCGCGGCAGCCGTGTGGGATGCGATGCAGTATCCGCACTGATTGGTGGCGCTCACCGCAACATAGATCATTTCTTTGGTCAGGGAGTCGAGCGCGCCCGGCCCCATGATTTCTTTAACGCTGGCCCAGGTACGGCGCAGCGTTACCGGATCGTGCGCCAGCGCCTTCCAGAAATTATTGATCCAGTCGGTCTTGCGGGTAGTCATGATGTCGTCGTAGACCACGCGTACTTCGTCGCTCGCGTCGCTGTATTCGATAAAGCCAAGTGTCGCCATATAATTGCAGGCTATCGCAGGCTTGATCACCCTATTTTGCGGGTGATAGCCTAATAGCTATGAAGCTCACGATCGACCTGGAGCTTGAAACAGATGGCCGTTGGATCGCCGAAGTGCCGGAATTGAACATCCTGCTATATGGTGAATCGAAGCAGGATGCAATCCAGAGAGCTCAGTCGGCGGCGCGCGAGATCGTCCTTGACCGGATCGCCTTGGGAGATCTGCCTCCCGACTCGGCGAATGCCGTCTTCGACATCGCCGCATGAGTCCGTGGCCGTCGGCCAAGGCACGGCGGGTCTTCGCGGCTTTGAAGCGCATCGGTTGGCATCACGATCGAACTGTGGGTTCGCACAAGATCATGAAGAAGGATGGATGGAGCGACTACCCATTCTCTTTCCATGATTCCGAGGAACTCGGTCCCGTAATCCTTGCGAAGATCTCGAAAAGGACCGGTCTTCAACCTGAGGACCTCTAGCACCCGCTCGGCATTAGCTGTTGCGGGATACCTGAATACCGGTTACGCTTCACAGAGCGAATGGACTCAGTCGAACTACTCTCGCGCGAAGATCTCCTCGCCCTGATCGAAACCGGTACGCGGCTCGGTTCAGAGGTCGACCAAAACCGCCTCGCGCAGACCATCCTTGAACGCGTGTGCGCCATGACGGACTCGAAAGATGGATCCGTCATGCTCTATGATGCCGAGCGAGGCGGTCTGTTCTTCGTCTCGGCCGCGGGCGAGCAGGCGGCTTCCCTGCTGGATCGCTGGGGCGAGTACTCAAGCCAGCGTGTGCCCCTGAAAGGAAGCAAGGCCGGCCATGTCTTTACCACCGGACAGACCATCGTCGACCAGAGTCTCAAAGAAGACAGCGAGCACTTCAAAGGAGTCGACGAGCAGACTCGCGAAACCTCGCAATCGATGATTTGCGCTCCGCTCGAATCGGGAGGGAAGAGACTCGGTGTAATTCAGATTCTCAACCGCAAATCCGGCCAGTACAGCGAACGCGACCGCGCGCTTCTGGAGCAATTCGCCGTGCAAGCCGCGGCGGCGATCGGAAACGCTCAGACCATTCGTGATCTTGCCGCGCATATGGGCTTGTACGCGCGGGATTCCACGGGCGAATTGCTGGAACTCCTGAATCAGCCGGCGCGGCGCGAAGAGATCACACTGCTGTTTGCTGATATGCGCGGATTCACTCAGCTCTGTCAGTCTCAGGAAGACCCCGCACGAACGCAGGAGATCGTGAACGATCTGCTTACGATGCTCGCGGAAGAGGTTCTGGCTCGGCGCGGCATCGTGAACAAATTCATAGGCGACGCTGTGTTTGCTTTCTTTCGCGGTCAGAATGGGCCGGATCGCGCCGTCCGGTGCGCGTTCGGCATGCTGGAACGGTTTGAGAGCCTGCGCGAACGTTGGCATCGGTCGAGCAATCAGGATCTGGGTTATCTCGATCTGGGCGTGGGAATCGCAACCGACCGCGTGGCGATCGGGGCGTTCGGAAATGCCACCGTTCGCGATTTTACGGCAATCGGCACCGCCGTTAACCTCGCGGCGGCGTTCGAGCGGGAGGCACGGCGCGGCCGTCGCGTGCTGGTTGACCAGCATACGTGGAGCGCCGTGAAGGAGATCGTGGCGGATTCCGATGAACCGGTTCGCTACCGGCTTCGTAAGCCGGGGCAAGGAGTGGGGGTCTGGTACTGGCAATATCATCTGAAGCGCCTGAAGCCGGATCTGGTGGTGCGGCTATTTATCAGTCACAGTCACCTCGACCGCGTATTTATCGAGCGTGAGCTCACGCAGCCGCTGAAGAAGTATGGAATCGAGACGTGGTATTCAAATGCCGATATCATTCCCGGCGATAATTACATCCGCGCGATCGAGGCGGGCCTTCTGCGATCTGACTGGGTGGTAGTTATAGTAAGCGCCCACTCAGCCGCGAGCGACTGGGTGAGGGCGGAAATCAGAACGGCGCTGGCGGATTCCCGGCTCAAACACCGCATTATCCCGGTAACGCTCGATGACACGAGTTCGGCGCTGCTATGTTCCGAACTCAGCACTGTGCAGGCCGTGGACGCGCGCGCAGGCGGAAACCTGGCTGAGGGCATCTTGAAACTTCTGAAAATGCGGACCGAGGCAGAAGTCGAGGTATAGGGCAGAGGTGGTCGCGCCCATCGTTCCGGCGGCGCGGGACAGTGCCGCTTGCGCTACGCGGGCCGCGACGGACGAGACTTCTCTTCGATCCGCGTCACACGCGCGGCAATAGCTTCCTGTTCCACGTCGAGTGTGCGCAAGGCGGCCGCGTGACTTTTAATGCGCAACTCGATCGGGCTGGCCCAGTCGTCAAAAGCCCGACCGCAGCCTCGTTTCCGTCGCTTCGATCTGCGCCGCGATCCACTCCTTATCTGCTTCGGTCAGGCTCATCGTTTGCCTTTCAGGCGATTACGCCCACAGGCGCTACGGTCCGAAGTAGCCGTTGGTATCGATTACGATGTCCGTGGTGTTCGTGGCAAACGCGTTGATCGATCCCGTGGCTCCCGACGGAACGATGGCGGCGTTCGCAACAACCTGACCATCAATCGCATTCAGAGTAGAGACGAAGGGCTGGTTTATTCCCGTGGGCCATGCCGTCAGATAATCAAGCCGTCCTTGCGGAGCCACCGTCATATTCAGGGAGTAGGCCTGCTCAGTCGGGAAGGCGGGCAAGTCACAGGCCCCGGAACTCAGCGCAAAACTTCTTGCGGTAGCCCCCAGGATCGAGGGCCCGCCGAAAGGGCCCGCCAGGTTGCGCGTGTCGAGAATCCGACAGGGAGTCACCGCATAGAAGTTCAGACCGGATGAGCTGGGCGCACCAAAGTAGCCATTGATATCCACGATCAGATCGGTAGGGTTGGTGGCGAAAAAACTAACGGCGCCTCCGGAACCGGCGGGCACTATAGCGGCATTGGCCAACACCTCACCGGCCGGCGAATTCAGAGTCGATACGACAGGCTGTCCCACTCCCGTCGGCCACACCGTCAGGTATCCAAGAGCGCCCTGCGGCGCCACGGTCACGTTGAGCGAATACGCCGAACTGCCGGCAGGCACCCCGCAAGTGGGGGAGATCGGAAAGGAGCGGCTCTGGGCGGCGGCGAGGGACGGGCCGCCGAGAGGGCCATTCGGGTTTCGCGTGTCGAGAACGCGGCAGGGCGGCAAGGGATAAAACTCCAGCGTTGCGCCCGAAGGAGGCACAAAATAGCCGTTGATGTCGATCACTACATCGGCCGTGTCTGTTGCAAACGCATTGATCGCGCCGCCGGTTCCCGCCGGAATGATCGCCGCATTAGCGCGAACCGATCCGTTGAGCGAATTGAGAGTGGAGACGATCGGTTGCTGCTGACCGGCAGGCCAAACCGTCAGGTAACCCAGAGTTCCCGCTTTCGGAACGACTGTAATGTTGACCGAATAGGCCGCCGCATTGGGCGGTACACCGCAGGAACTCGAGGGAACGGGTATTGTCCGGGAAGTACCGCCGGCAATAGATGGGCCGCCGAGCGGCCCGGTGCTGGCACGGGTATCAAGAACGCGGCAGGGCGTGACGGTCTGCAACTGCAGTGGTGGCTGAGTGATCGGGAGCGCGATCTGACCCATGATGTTGCTGTTGCTCTCGGCAAACCACAGGGTCTCTCGGCGGCCCGGCGCGATCGCGAGCGGACCGCTGGAGGCTGTAGGTACCGCAGCTTCGGCGATAACTCCGCCTGTGGTGATCCTGCCGATCTTATTTCCGCTGGACTCGGTGAACCAAAGCGCGCCATCCTGCGCCAGGGTGATGGCCGTCGGGTTGGAGGAGGGCGTCGGAATGGAGTATTCAGTGATGCTGCCCGCAGTAGTGATACGGCCGATCTTGTTTCCCGAAGACTCCGTGAACCAGAGTGCGCCATCGGGGCCGGCCGCAATTCCGCCTGGTCCGCTCGAAGATGTGGGAATGGGGTACTCGGAGACGCTCCCGGCCGTTGTGATGCGCCCGATCTTGTTTGCCGAACTCTCCGTAAACCAGAGCGCGCCGTCGGGGCCCGCCGCGATCCCGCTTGGGACGCTGCCGGCGGTGGGAATCGAATATTCGGTGACTACTCCGGCTGTGGTGATGCGCCCGATTTTTGTGGCGCTGAATTCGGTGAACCAAACAGCGCCGTCGGGTCCCGCCGTAATGTTAAAGGGAACAGAACCGGCGGTGGGTATCGGGAACTCGGTGATGGCTCCCGTTGTAGTAATCCGCCCGATCTGGTTGGCGAGGAACTCCGTAAACCATAAGGCTCCATCCGGGCCTGCGGCGATGCCATTTGGAAAGCTTGACGCGGTCGGTATCAGGTACTCGACAATTGTGTTCCCCGGAGCGACCCGCCCGATCCGGTTGCCATAGAATTCTGTAAACCAAACGGCGCCGTCGGCTCCCGCGGCGACGCCAAAAGGGGTCGCTCCGGCCGTCGGTATCGGAAACTCTGTAATTGCAGGCGGAAACTGCGCATGAGCCAGCATCGCGCAGCTCAGGAACACTCCTGTAAACCAGAAGGCTCCAGCTCTTTGCTCTATCAATAATCCTCCACTAGGTCAGTGCCGAAAATGATCCGGCGGTTAACCCCTTTAACGATCAATGATATCGAAACGGCTGGTACTAATCATCACACCGGTACTCGTTACGCTGGTTTCCCGAGATCCAGCAGATAGCCTTTTTTGCCGACATTAAGAGCGGATGTCTCGCCAAGCATGTCCTGCGCGCCGGCGGCCTCGTGAATGTGGCCGCAGAAGAAATACCTCGGCTGTTCCCGCTGCAGAAACTCTCGCATCGATTTGCTTCCCGCGTGCCGCAGATTGGTGATGCGGTCGAGGATTGTTCCATACGGGGGAACGTGGCAGATGGCGATCATCGGTTTCAAACCGTCGAACGCATGGAGCCGCCGCGCCAGTTCCTCTTCCGAATACTCGCCCGGGGTATCGAATGGCGTCGGGTTCGAATATCCGAGCCCGACCACGTGAAATCCGCCCAGCTCAATCCGGCCTCCGTGAAAATCATTGAGGCCAAAGCGGCGGCAGAGGTCTGCCGTTTCCTCCGCCGACTCGTGATTGCCTGGGATCACATACACCCGATCCCCGCGCCTCCGCAGAATCTCGCCCATGGCGTCAAGACCTCGCGAAAAGTTCCCGAGATCTCCGGCGCAGAAGTAGTAGTCGGCCTCCGTCGCCATCAGGCGCTCAAGGGCACGAGCGTCGCGGTGGATATCGGAAAAGACCAGCAGTTTCACGGACTCCATCTTACTCGGCGCGTGTCCCATGTCGCGGCTGAAGATCTGCGATACTGAATAAGCTCCGGCTTCTTCCGCCCGCCAGTCGGATGAGGCTATTTACTCCCGGTGAATCAAGACGCCTCAATGAGGTGACAGGATTTGTATTCCTTGCAGCAGGAATCCTGTTTCTTCTCAGCATGGCTTCCTACCAGCCGCACGACCCCTCGTGGGATTCCGCGGTCGGAAATGTTCCAGCCACCAATCTGATCGGCCCGGCGGGAGCGCTCGTCGCGGATATTTTCCTGCAGTCCTTCGGCCTGGCGGCTTTCCTTTTTCCCTTGTTAGTTTTCGCGTTGGGATGGAAGTGGATCCGCTCCGAAGCTCTGGAGGCGCCGCTGATCAAGCTGTTCGGAAGCGGGATTCTTCTGGCCTCCGCTTGCGGCGCGGCTGCTCTGCTGCCGCGGTGGCGCCTGTTCGATAACGCCATCATGCCCGGTGGAACCGCGGGCTTTCTGATTGCCGATTCTCTGAAACGCTCGCTGAACCTCGCGGGGACAGCCGTAGTCCTTGCGACCGCCCTTGTGTTGTCCACGTATCTGGTCTCGACGTTTACGCTGGCGAAACTCGGCGTCTGGCTCGCTCCGGTGTTCCGGATCCTCGAACGGATGGGAAGCGTCTGGCGCAGGTCGATCGAACGGCGCCGCGAAGAGGCCCTGCGCAGGCGTGAGGAAAAGCGCGAGGCAGCCGAGGCGCAGGCATTCGCGCGGCAGCAACGTGCGGAATTCAAGCCACCCGTCAGCGGAGGTTCCGCTCCCCGATCTGGCTGCTACGCAACGGATGATCGCCCAAAACACCCGCCGCACGGTAGCCGAACCCGAACCGGAACTAACCGCGGGCCTCCCATGGGACGATCCCGAGCCTGCTCGTTCCGCCGAAGAACCGGAACCTGTGGCAACGGACGAAATTCCCATCTGTCAATTGGCCGACACCGAGCCGGCCAGCGCCGCAAACGTTGTCGAATTTCCCTTCAGTCAGCCGATCAAAAGGGATTCGCTTCCGAAGCGTCATACCATTTATCGTCTTCCGGCAACCGATCTTCTGAACGAAATCCCGGTTCGTTCGGTCTTCGACGAACAGGAACTCAAGAACACGGCCGCGGCAATCAAGGCGAAATTCGAAGAGTTCAACGTTTTCGGATCCGTCGTGCAGATTAACCCCGGGCCGGTCGTGACCACGTTTGAGTTCAAGCCGGAGGCTGGCATCAAGTACAGCAGAATTACCTCGTTGGTCGAGGACCTGTGTCTCGGCTTGCAGGCCGAATCGATCCTCATCGAGCGGATTCCGGGCAAGCCCACCGTCGGCATCGAAGTCCCGAACACGAAGCGCGAAGTGATCAGCCTGCGGGCCGTGATCGAATCGGAAGAGTTTCAGGACTCGAGTTCGTACCTGACGATCTCGATGGGTAAGGATATCAACGGCCGCATTAAAGTTGCGGCGCTCGATTCCATGCCGCACGCGCTGATCGCGGGTTCCACGGGGTCCGGCAAGTCCGTCATGATCAACTCGCTCATCATGTCGATCCTGTACAAATCGACTCCCGACGAGGTCAGGATGATCATGGTCGATCCCAAGCGCGTGGAACTGGGGATGTACGAAGGGATTCCGCATCTGCTCACGCCGGTGATCACCGATCCGAAGAAAGCCACCAACGCGCTGAAGAACGCGGTGCTTGAGATGGAGCGGCGGCTGAGACTCCTGGCCGAGCAGGGCGCCCGCAATATCGATCAGTACAACAAGAAGATCCGCAAACTTCAAACCGAGCCGCGAAGTCTTTTCGAAGACAACGGGCCGGTGGAGGAAGAGATCAAGCCGCTGCCGTACGTTTTGATTCTCATCGACGAATTGGCGGACCTGATGATGCTGGAGGGCCGGAACGTGGAAGAATCCGTCACTCGCCTGGCGCAGATGGCTCGCGCCGTCGGGATGCACCTGGTGCTCGCAACGCAGCGGCCCAGCGTCGACGTCATCACAGGCATTATCAAGGCGAACTTCCCGGCGCGCATCAGTTTCCGCGTAGCCACACGGGTGGACAGTCGCACGATTCTGGATGGCATGGGCGCGGAACATCTGCTGGGTAAAGGCGACATGCTGTTTCTGCCGCCGGGATCGTCGCGCTTCACGCGGGTGCACGGCGCGTTTGTGACGGAGAGCGAGATCAATGGCGTCGTCGATTTCTGGAAGGCGCAGGCGAAGCCGGATTACGATCAGTCTTATCTCCTCACGCCTCCGGGCGAGGAAGGAGACGCAGAGGGCGAAGATGTCATGTCTGGCGATCAGGATCCGATGTATGAGGAAGCAATGCGGGTCGTGCTCGAGATGGGCAAGGCTTCCACATCCACTCTACAGCGGCGCCTGAGGCTGGGATATGGCCGGGCCGCGCGCATTCTGGACATGATGCATCGCGACGGGGTTATCGGTCCACCGGACGGAAGCAAGCCGAGAGAGGTGCTCAAACGGCCCGACTGGTTGCGTGAGGTCGACCGCGTATAGGCTGTTCCCGACCGAAGAGATATAGGCTTTTCGCCCCGTTTGTTGTATCGTCCGGATAGAGAGTGCGAAGACTATTTCTCGCGCTGGCTTTGGCCGTCGCTATGGCGGGGCTGAGCCTGGCAGCGCCGGTTGTGAAGCCGGCCGTAGTTCCTTCCAAAGCGCCGGCCAGATTGCCCGACGCTCAGATTCAAAGCAATATCCGGGCGAAGTTCGCGAAGTCGAAGATTAACGCCGAGCATTTCACCGTTACTGTGCAGAACGGCGTGGCCACGATTGAAGGCAAGACCAACGTGATCCAGCATAAGGGCGTTGCGACACGTATGGCAAAGACCGGCGGCGCGATGGCCGTGCGCAATCAAATCCAGATTTCAGAAGAAGCCAAAGCGAAGGCGGCGGCCAAACTGGCGCAGTATCGTAACGCGAACGGGCAAGGCGGAACGCAGGTCGCGCGCGCGACAGTGCTTCCGGCCGTAAAGACGAAGCCGTAGAGTAGGTTAGCAGTCTGAGACAGGCGCAGCTCGGTAACCCTTCTGATCCAACGCACACGTTTTGGAGCCGCGACCGCGAGGGAGCGACCGGCCGGCGGTTCCGCGCCCTGCCAGGCCCCGGCGATTTGCAGTCTGGCTAATGCCGGAAGTGACGCACGCCGGTGAAGACCATTGCCACTCCGAGCTCGTCAGCGGCCGCGATCACGCTGGCGTCGTTGACTGAGCCGCCAGGTTGAATAAACGCCGTAGCGCCATGCTTCGCTGCCTGCTCCAGCCCATCGGGGAACGGGAAATAGGCGTCGGAAGCCACCACTGTTCCGGCAAGCGGAAGATGCGCCTTCATCGCCCCGAGGTTGACGGAATCCACACGACTCATCTGCCCGGCGCCGATCGCCGCGGTCTGCCCTTCGAACGCATAGACGATCGCATTCGATTTGACGTGTTTGACCACTTTCCATGCGAACTCCAGCGCATTCCATTCGGAATCGGTGGGTGCGCGGCGCGTTTTGACTTGGCATTGCCCGCGATCGAACGCGGCGCGGTCGGTTGTCTGAGCGAGGTATCCGCCGGAAATGCTCTTCACCACCACCCGGTCGTCGGAAGGCGTCACGCGGACCAGCCGGATATTCTTCTTCTTGCGGAGAACTGAGAGAGCGGCCTCGGAAAAACCGGGAGCGGCAATAGCTTCAACGAAAAGCTTCGCGAGTTCGACGGCGGTTTCCTCGTCCACTTCGCGATTCAGCCCGATCACGCCGCCGAAAGCAGATACGGGATCGCATTCGAGCGCCTTTCGATACGCCTCGGCCAGGCACGATTGTTCCGCGCATCCCGCGGGATTGGTGTGCTTGATGATCGCGGCGGCCGGCTTCGAAAATTCGGAGACCAGTTCCCAGCAGGCGTCGAGATCCACGAGATTGTTGTACGAGAGCTCTTTCCCATGAAGTTGCTCCGCGCCCGCAATACCTTTCGTCCCGGCGGCGTAAAGGGCTGCCTGCTGATGCGGGTTCTCGCCGTAGCGTAGTGACATGCGTCGCGGGGTTCGAATGTCAAGGACGCCTGGCAGCACTTCGGGCGCGCCGCCGACTTGGGCGAGTCTGGCGCTGATCGCGCGGTCGTAATCACCGGTAGTCTGAAAGGCCTGTTTAGCGAGCCTCCATTTCGTGTGGCGCGATAATTCCCCCGCGGAGCGCAATTCCTCAAGAATCGAATCGTAATCCGCTGGTGACGTGACGATCGCAACATCCTGCCAGTTTTTCGCAGCCGAACGAATCATTGTCGGGCCGCCGATGTCGATGTTTTCGATCAGTTCTTCGAGCGAGGCGTCGGCGCGCGCGGCGATCTTCTCGAACTGGTAAAGATTCACAACCACCATATCGATCGGCTCGATACCGTGCCGTTCAAGCGACGCCCTGTGTTCGGGATTCCCACGCACTGCAAGGATCGCGCCGGTGATCTTCGGATGCATCGTCTTCACCCGCCCATCCAGCATTTCCGGAAAACCGGTTACCTCGCTGACGTCACGCACGGGAATTCCGCTCTCGCGCAGCAGGCGAGCGGTGCCGCCCGTGGAAATCAGGTCCGCGCCGAGCGCGGCCAGAGCGCGGGCGAACTCGGACACACCGGTCTTGTCGGTAACACTGATCAGGACTCGCATCGGGAAAAAACCAGCGTATCAAGCACGGGAAGAGACGGAGGCCGATCTCGGGCCCAAACAGGTTCAGATCAACTCGATGATAATTCGGTGATGCCTCGACCGTATTCGCACCACGTCAGACAAATTCGACCTTGAAGAGCGCCGGTCTTCAGCGGATCGTGCGAAGGATTCTCGTCGCGTGTAATTGGCGGAAGGCAGACCGTTAAGCCGCGCACTCGCCGCGGCCCAACTGCAGCGAGAAGTCATCCGTATCGCCCCAATCCTTATAAACATCCGGATCGGAAGTGGAAGGCTTTGCCAAATCCCCAAGATACGCCCTGAAGAACTCGATCTTGAACCGCAGAACGTAGTCGCGGAAAGTCTCGCCCTCGCGATGATTCTCCTTGTAGTGAGCCAGAACGCGTTCGACGGCCACGGTCGCCAGCTTGGCCGGCATACTCTGAACCTGCAGGCCGAAGCGCATCACGCCATCCTGATCGTATCCGCCCCCGAGCAGCATCTGGTAATAAGGAACTTCCTTCTTCACACCGTTGACATCAATCTTCCGCGCGTTGCCGTAGAACCCGATCTCGGCCGTCCAGTGCTGGCCGCACGAATTCGGGCAACCGCTGATATTGATCTGCAGCCCCCGCAGCAGCGGATCGTCGTAACCGAGCGCCAGATCGTGCATCGCATAGCCCAGATTCATCGACTTGGTCAGCGCCAGGTTGCATGAATACGCCCCCGGGCACGTCACCACATCCTGCAGTTCCTTCGCGCCCGGCGTTCCCAGATCAAGCGCCGTCAGCGCCGCGTGAACGCGCGGCAGGAAACCCAACTGCACAAAGCCAAGCACAAGGTTCTGCTCGACCGTGACTCGCAGGCAGCCATCGCCCGCTTCCCTCGCGATCTTCGCCAGTTCCCGCATCTGCGAACTGGTGAGATTGCCCTGATCGATCCGCACCGTGACCATCGCATAACCGGTCTGCTTCTGCTCTTCGACATTCGATTCGAGCCAGCGATCAAACTCCGGATCACCCGAAGAACCCTTGTTCACCACCGGGAGAAGAGCGCCCGCGCCAAGCGGCAGCGGAGTGCTGGTGTATCCCCCAAAACCCTCGGGAACATCATCTGGCGTCGGAATGCCGCCGTTCTCAAGAATGTCCGCGTACTCTTTCTCGATCTGTTCCTTTAGCCAGTCAAAGCCGCGCTCGCGCATTACAAACTTCAGACGAGCCATGTTGCGGTTCTTGCGATTGCCGTACTGATTGAAAACGCGCAGCACCGCTTCGATGCGGTTCACAATCCGTTCCGCGGGAAGGAATTCGTCCAGCAGCCGCGCTTCGACTGGCAGCGGCCCGAGTCCGCCTCCCACCACGACGCGGAACCCGCGCTCGCCATCACGCATGACCGCCTTGACGCCTACATCATGAATCGCCGCGATTGTGCAATCGTCGTCCGTGCAGCCGTCGAATGAAATCTTGAACTTCCGCGGCATCGCGTCG
The DNA here is from genome assembly GCA_963718155.1 of Terriglobia bacterium. Taxonomy (GTDB): domain Bacteria; phylum Acidobacteriota; class Terriglobia; order Bryobacterales; family Bryobacteraceae; genus BOG-234. The sequence goes on from CAVQYP010000021.1 coordinate 202,350, forward strand.
GTCAGGCTCTTGCGCAGGAAGGCATACGCGACTCGCCGTGAATAGGGGCGCACATCGAAAACTTCGTGCCGGGTAAGTCCCGCGTAAGGGCAGGCCGTGACATTGCGGACCGTGTTGTAGCAGGCTTCGCGGCTGGTCATGCCAACGTCGTGCAGCATGTGCATGGCATCGGCGAACTGATCCAGCGGTACGAAGTGGTACTGCATGTTCTGGCGCGTAGTGAGATGGCCCTTGCCGCCACCGACAAAATCTGCGACATCGGCAAGGCGCTCCAGTTGCGCCGCCATTAACATTCCGCCGGGGATTTTGGTCCGCATCATCTGCACGCCCGCCTGGCGCTGTCCGTAGCAGCCAAAGCGCAGACGATAAGGTCGGAAATCGTCGTCTGAGATCCGACCCGCCAGGAAATCGGCGGCTTTGGCGCGAAATTCCTCGATCTCAGTCCGGACTGTGTGATCGTGTTGTTGTTGAAACGCGCCGGCAACGGCTTCGTCAATTACGGGGGAATCTGTGTGACTCAAGGGGAAACTCCGTATTCTCTATCGAGAATAGCACTCTTCAATTATACTCTCGCTGCCTTCTGCAGCTCAGCCGCGTGCCGCAGCGCCTCGGGCGTGAGCTTCTGGCCGCTCAGCATTCGGCCAATCTCCTCTGTGCTCGCGGCTGCGTCCAATTCATCGATTTCCGCCACTGTCCGCCCCGCGCGTTCGAATTTGCCTACACGGTAGTGATGATCCGCAAAGCACGCGATTTGAGCCAGATGCGTGACACACAGGACCTGATTTTCCGCCGCAAGCGCGCGCAGCCGCCGTGCGACTCCGTCCGCCGCGCGGCCGCCAATTCCGGTATCGATTTCGTCAAAAACCAGCGTGCGCGGAACCGCGCTCGCCCCGCCCACGAGGCATGTCTTCAATGCCAGCGCAATCCGTGAAAGTTCGCCTCCCGAAGCCACCCGATCAAGCGGTTTCGGCTCCTCCCCCGCGTTCGCCGAGACCAGAAATTGCACCCGGTCGGACCCGCTCTCAGACCAGTTCGCCGGGTCGACCCGAACCCGGAAAACCGTGCGTTCCATCGCCAGCGGCTTGAGCTCTTTTTCGACGCGTTTTGCCAGATCGAGCGCCGCCGCCTGGCGGCGGGACGACAGTTCACCTGCCACCTTTTCATATTGGGCAGCCAGCTTCTTCAACTCGCACCGAAGCTGCTCCAGCCGCTCGCCCGCATTTTCCACTTCACCGATTCGGCGCGCGACATCCTCCCCGAACGCGAGAATCTCCTCCACGGATTTCCCGTATTTACGCTTCAGTTTGTCGATCGCTTCGAGCCGCGTCTCGATCTCCTCCAGCCGCGCCGGATTCGCCTCTACCCGGCCGAGGTAATCGCGCAGTGAATAAGAAGCGTCCTGAATCGCGATAAGCGCGGGCTCCAGCGTCTGTCGCATTTCAGCCATCTGCTCGTCGATCTTCCCCAACTCGTCCAGTCTTTTCGCCACGCTACGAACAAGCGACAGCGCGGATTCGGGCGATTCATAAAGAGCCTCGAACGAGGCTGCGGCCGCATCCAGCAGACGGCCTGCATTCTGCTGCACGCGTCGCTCGGCCTCGAGTTCCACGTCTTCGTCCGCACGCAGTTCCGCGGCCTCGATCTCGTTCCGCTGAAACTGCCAGAGATCGAGCATCCGAAGCTTCTCCTGATCGGCGTCTTCCAGGTCGCGAATCTGATCGGCCACGCTCCTCCACGCCAGATAAATCTCGCGCACTGTCGCGCGCTGCGATCCGGTCTCACCGAAGGTATCGAGCATCGCCATCTGCGCGCCGGCATCGAACAGGCGTTGCTGATCGTGTTGTCCGTGGATGTCGCCCAGGTGCGCGGCCAGATCCTTCAGCAGCGCCACGGATGCTGGACGGTTGTTGACGTACGCGCGACCTTTACCATTCGCCTGGATCTCGCGGTCCAGTAATAACTCGGCGTCTTCGCTGTCGAATCCCGCCTGCTCCAGAACCTTCTTCGCACCGGGCCCGACTTCGAATACGCCCGAAACTCGCGCGCGTTCCTTCCCCGAGCGAATCATATCGGCCGACGCGCGCCCTCCAAGGAGCAAACCGAGCGCATCCACGACTATTGATTTGCCGCTACCGGTCTCACCCGTCAGCAGATTGAGTCCGGAGTGAAATCGCACGCGCAGACGATCCACCACGGCATAATCTTCAACCACCAGTTCGTGCAGCACTCGATCCGATTATAAGAGCGGAAGAGCAGATTGCGGCTATAGGACTTTTTCGAAATGGAGTATCATCGCGTGAGCGGCTATCCGATGAGAAGCCATTTCCGCATTCTTATGTTTGCCGCGTGCATCGTTGCGGCGTGTGCGGAAATAGCATCCGCGCAAACGCCCGCGCCGGCCACGCCCGCGCAAACCACGCCCGCAACTACTCCGGCTCAAACCGCGCCCGCGACTACTCCGGTGCCGAGGCCCGCGATCGCGGCGATTAGTCCCGCAGCGCCTCTGATCGCGCCCAATCAGGCGGTCGTTCTCACCGGCTCCAATTTCCAGAAGGACCTGATCGTCACATTCACCGACCCCGAGGGCTACACTTATCCTGGCGCCGTGCAGTCCGTTCCGGATTCCGGGCAAGCGGTCGTGATCGGCACTCTGGGAATTGGGGGAACGTGGAAGGTTACCGCGAAGAACCCCGACGGACCGGCATCGGACCCGAAAGAGTTCGCGGTGGCGAATTCAACGCCTCTGTCCTACGCTTCGCCGGGACTCTATGCATTTCTGTTATCGGCCTTGGTGGCCACCGGCCTGATCGTCGGGCTCCTGTGGTTCGTTCTCGTCGATCTGGGAGCGGCGCAAAACACGGGGAAATGGTCGTTCGGGGACGCGCTTTCCGAGGAGTCGGTTTATCAGCCGAAGGAGATCACGAAAAAAAGCGACGTCATCACTTTCGCCAGCACCAGTCGTCTGATTGCCCTCCTCGGTCTGATAGGTATTTTGGGCGTCGTTGTGGGTGTCGGCTATTCCATAATGTGGAACCTCTACATCTATGGAACTGTGCCCGATCTCAGAGAGGTACGCTCATTCCTTCTCGGCGCGGCGACCCTCTTCGCGCCGTATCTGGCGAACCAGATCAGCGGGATCTTTGCACCGGGGGGAAAGAAACAATCGGATGCCGGTCCGGCGGTTCCCACGGTCGCAGGTATAGCGCCTGCTTCACCGTCGATCGCGCCTGCGGCCCAATCGCTTCATGTAATCGGCACGGGCTTCATGTCGGGCGCGAGTCTGACGTTCACGGACCCCGCGGGAAACGCTGTTTCCGTTTCAGGCGCCGCCGTAACGGCAGTCGCGCCCGCCCTCATATCCTGCAGCGTGGCCCTGAATACCGCGGGCTCCTGGAAGGTGGCAATCGCCAATCCGTCGGGCCCCTCGTCGGATGCATTTATCTTTACCGTGCCCGGTCCGCCGACAATCACGGCGATGAGTCCCTCGGCTCCGGTTCACAATGCGACGGCGCAGACTCTGACATTGAACGGCACGGGCTTCATGTCGGGTCTGACGGTAGCGCTCACCTCATCGGCGGGCGCGGCGGCGGTGACGATCGCGCCGGATTCAGTCACCGCAACAAGCGTCGTCATCAGAGCGACTCTCGATGTCGCCGGCAACTGGCAAGCGGTTGTTACTAATCCAGGCGCTTTCGCGTCCGCCGCGTTTCCGTTTACCGTGACTTGACCGGAGAAAAAGAATGCCCGACTACAACGAGCTCAGTTCGAAAGCGATCGCTGCCGTTCAGGCTGCGCAAGACTATCTGAACAGACGGAAACTCGAACCGACAACGAGTCCCTCCGAAAGGGAGCGCATCCAGGACTGGCAACGATCGCTTGAGGAATTATCCACCAGGCTGTTCCTTTCCGCGTCCCCGCCTCCCACGGCCGCGGCGCCCTACGCCTGGACCGCGCTCTCCGAGCAACTGGACCTCACGCTCAAACACATCGGCGAATTGCACGAATATTTCGACTTCGGAAATGTCGACGTGGTTCTGGGCGGCTTGCATAACCAGGTGGCAATGGTTGCCACGCACGGCGCGGGGGCGGGGAATCCGACCGGCGGTCCGCGGCTGGGGAGATAGAGAACATGGCAACAAAAAAGATGGCAACAAAAAAGAAAGCTGTAAGGCCCGCCAAAAAAGTCGTGAAGAAAGGCGCTCCAAAAAGGGCCGCCGGAACGCACGGCGCAGGCGGCGGCCGCCCGAAGAAACCCGTGAAGAAGGCCGCGAAGAAAAAGTAGCCCCGTCTATGGAAACGGGTTTCGATGCCGCCAAAGGGGCTGCCGAAAAGATACTCGGCGTCAAGTTTCCCGTTTTCATGCGCCTCATTCTTCCGGGCCTGCTGGCAACGGCCGTGCTCTACCGGGAGGTCGCATGGGCCTTGGGTCACTTGCCACCGGATCCCGATCATTTGTGGCAACGAATCGGCGCCTATGCCGCGCTCGTGTTGATCCTGGGCGCGCTGATTTCCACCGCCAACAGCGAAACCTACAAAATCTATGAGGGCAGAACGCGCTGGCCACGGCGTCTCAAAGCCTGGGCCATTGCGACAGAGCAGGCTCGCGTCGATCGTCTCCGCAAAACCGCGGACTCGGCCACAACTCAGGCCGATTACGACGAGGCCTGGTATGAACTGCGCATTTATCCGCTGAACGATAATGGCGATCCTGAAGCGACGCATCCCACGCGAATGGGTAACATTCTGGCCGGATACGAGCAATATCCGAACACGCGCTACGGCATGGATTCGGTGTTCTACTGGCCGCGCATCTGGCTCCAGATCGATAAGGACGTCAAGGAAGAAATCGATAGCCAGTGGTCTGTGGCGGACGGCTTTCTCACTTTGTCGGCGATCAGCTATTCCGGTGCCGCAATCTGGTTAACGCAGGCCCTTGTGGGCCTCTTCCGATTCGGGCTGGGCGCGTTGCCGTTCGCGTCCGTACGCCTGACAATGCTTGCGTCCGCGGGATGGCTTGTGCTCGGTTATTTCTGGTACCGGATGGGCCTGCCCTTCCATCGCGAAAACGGTGAAGCGTTCAAATCGATCTTTGATGTTTATCGCGAAAAGGCTCGCAATATGACGTCTTTCAATCCGAACGAAAAGGAAACATGGACCGCCGCCTGGGCCTATCTGCAATACCTGGTGATGAAGTGCCCGAACTGCAGACAGTACACCAGCCGTACCGATCAATGCGATAAGTGCGGCTTCGGGCTCACGGAACGGAACAAAAGCTTCCGCGATTCCGGAAAATTCCCGACCGGCTGAAGGGGCGGTGTCACTCAAACGCGCCTGGCGCCAACACCAGACAGAAATGTCCACTTCTACTTCAACCCCATATGGCGGGCACTATTCTCACCCTCGAGACAGACCTCATCAATGAGTTCCGTGTCGAGCACTATCTTATCCACCAGCTTGAATCCCCACGGCCGCGTGTATGCCTTCGGATCGGTCACCGTCGCGTCAATCTCCAGCGTCCCAAAACTGGGCCTGCGCAAGCGTTCCACCACACTCCCGGCGCCCGTCAGCGGTGTTCCCGCCATATCCATCCACAAGTCGTCTCGAAACCCGTTCGACCGCACCACAAGTACATCTCCATCCCACTTCGCCGTCGAATACCCATTCCATGAGGGCTGCGGGTCCATCGGTAACGCGCGCCCGTCCAGGAAAATCTGGCGGTAGCTCGCGTTGAACTCATTGATCAACAGCAACAGCTTCCGCGTCTGGACAAACTTCGTGATATGCGGCAAGGTATACATCCTCGGGAAATTCGAGGGCAGGCACTTCACGTGCGGATCTAATCCACCCGCCTGGCGCTGCTTCCTCTGCTCGAGTGCCCACGGCTGAAATGGTATGCCGCCGGGCACGATCTTGTTCAGGTCCGCCGTCGCCTGCCCGATGGGGCTCTTCTCCAGACACTCCCCCGTATCGTCCGTCAGCATCTTCGGACACGGCAAGGCATCGGAAATCATCCACATTCCCGAGAAGTCCGGCTTGCCGTCGGCGGCCCGCGGCGGAGGCGCAGTCAGAATCGGCTTGCCGCTCTTATCCCGCGGCACGCCTTGGGTCGGGTATTTGATCCATTGGCCCGAAGCTCCCACACACAATAACCACGCCAATGCCAGCAAACGCATGGGATCGATGTTATCAGCGCGGGTCAGAAGCACGGGAAGTACTTACCGAGCCACGACCCGGCATCCCCTTTAGGGGTGCCGGCTCGGAAGGGAGTGACTTTTCCCCAGCCGACCAAACGTTCAATAGCGGTTGAGTTCCGCCACCAGCGCTCCGAGACCCTTCTTCAGATAGAGGTCGGCCAGCCGCTGCTCTTCGGGAGATGGCGCGGTGACTCGCAGCAGAGGTGAAGAATCCAGATCGCGGCGTGACGGCACCCAGACATGCCCGTCGGCAAACTCCACCTGGCTGACATAACCCGTCATCCCGGCGATGTCGATCGGTCTGCCCGTATGCGAAAACTTCAACGCCGTGTCCTGCAGCAGCGTCGCCCGCTTGCCCGAAGGCAGCAGGAACGCCGGTTCCGAGGCAGGCACCGAACCCGCTGGATACTCTTGGCCCCGCGTGTCCTTCACCAGCCAGCCGATCTCGACGTATCGGACCGGTTTGCCCGAATTGTTTACCACTTCGATCTGCGGCGAGCGCGCCTCATTACCCGAAATCGCCGCCCATCCTTCGAGCGGTTGCACCGGCGCATTCGGCATATTCAGAAACGCAAACTGCGCCACGTGGTCGCTCCTGGGTACCGCGGCGCCCGTCGCGCGGCCGTTGCGGGTCAGCGAAACATCCAGCTGCGGACGTTCGGCTTGTCGCGCAAGACTCTTCCGCATCTCGTCGCCCAGGCCGATCTCGCCCCGCGCCTGCAAAGCCTGCTTGAACCACGCGCGGTCACGCTGCGCTTCCACCTCCCAGAAGGTCAGCGCACGTTTGGAGTTGAGTTTGTTCGGGCCGAAGAAGCTGAGATCGTCGAAGAGAACGCCGTCGAGCTGCACCCGAACCAGCGGGTCCCGCGGTCTGCTGCACCGGCCGCACCAGCCTGACATCAATGGGCAGCGTGAACGTCTCGCCCGGAGCGACGTCGATCGACGGCCGCGCGACCGATCCTTTGCCGCCCGGAGCGAACTCCTGGGCCGTGACCAGCAAAGTCACGCCGCGAACATGCTTGAACCCGCGCATTGCGCAGCGTAAGGCCCATATGCAGATCGAGCACGATCGCGCCTCCGCGCGAAGTGGCGCGCGAATCGCCCATGGAGGTCGAAAGCAGGCCCAGCGGTGAATCCGCAGGCAGGTCGATCTTCACCGAACTGGTCGGATCGAGCACGGTCTCCTGCGCCGCCAGCGGCAGCGTACAGGCGACCAGCAATCCGAAAACGCCTGCGACGAAAACGCCACACGAACCGGCGCGAGTCTATTGCTCCAGGTAAACATTGGTAATGGTGACCGACCCCGTTTCGCCGTCGATGTAGCGCGCGCGGATCTCGCCCTGCGCGCTGACAGTCTGATCGGCGCGGCTGCCTTCGTGATTCAGAAAAATCAAACTGTTCGAGCCTTTGCGAAGCTCGATTCCGGACAGTCGTGGACCGCGCCACGGGGCTCTGCCGCTTCAACCACCGGGGTTCGGTGCATCCGCAAGAAGAAATTCGAACCGATCAGTACCAGCAGACAGGCAAAAGCAACGGCGAACCGCGGGTTCCAGCGCACCGGCGAACGAGCGCCGCCAACGCAGGCCCCCGCTTCCAGGCCCACCGCGATGTTCGCCCGCATCTCGGTCGGAAAGCGCGCTCCAGTTCACCTCCGGCGGCTCAAAGTCGGTCACCGCTTCGCGCAGATCCCGATACTCCGCAACCTTTTTCCGGCAATCCGTCGCACGCGTCGACATGGCGTTCGAGGAGGATTCGTCGAACCCATGCGGCTTCTCCACCGGCAAGCAGCGCCAGATCGTTTTCAGCCGGATGATTCATAGCTTCCTCTTTGTGCTGTGCTTTTCGGCGAATTTCTTCAGCTTCGTCCGTGCATTCGCAATGTGCGATCGGACCGTCGCCTTCGAACAGTCCAGCCGCTTCGCCACTTCCTCGGCGGGCAGCCCTTCCATATCTCTGAGAACCAGCGCCGCGCGCTCTCGCGGCGTGAGCCGCTCCAGACCGTCGGCCAGCCAGTCGCGCTGTTCCGATCGAAGCAGCGCCGCTTCCGGCGTTTCCGCATGGCTGCCGGGCGCTTCGGCGATTTCGCAGAAGGCCACCCTGCCGTGCCGGCGCAGAAAATCGAGCGCCGTATTCGTCGCGATGCGGGAAAGCCAGTGCGCGGCCTTCAGTTCGTCCTTCAGTTGCTCCTGTCGCTGAAGGGCCTTGATAAAGGCTTCCTGCGTTAGATCCTGCGCGTCGTGAACGTTGCCGACAATGCGGTAAATCTGGCGGAATATGCGGCGAAGATTCTCGTCGACGAAGCGCGCCTGAAGTTCGCGGTCCTGCAACTCCCGGTCGGGCAGCGTTTCGAGCAGCAATCGGCTCTTTCCGCTCGGGTCGGCCCCGTCGTCGGCCGGCGCTGGGTCGTACTCTTTCATTCCAACCTGTAGCGCAAGAGTCGACATCCCTGTAAGGATGACGTCCAGCCCGCCCGGACGTGGAACACAATTTTGCGCGCTATCCTCAAGTATAGGTGAGGTCGTGTGAGACACGTTTCCATCATTGGGGCCGGCAAAACTCCTTTCGGAGCGTTTCCCGATCTCGATTTGCGAGCGCTGGCGGTGGCCGCGGGCGAGAAAGCGCTGGCGAACGCCAAACTCGATCCCGGGCCTGGTCGAAGCTTTCTATCTGGGCAATTTCGCCGGGCCTGGAGTTCACTGCACAAAATCACCTCGCGCCATACATCTCTACCGCCCTCGGAATGCGCGGCATTCCCTCCACCCGCTTCGAAGCGGCGTGCGCTTCGAGCGGCGCGGCATTTTTCCAGGCGTATATGGGGGTGGCGAGCGGCATTTACGACATCGTGATGGTTGCTGGGCGTCGAGAAGATGACCTGCCAGCCCACTCCGCGCGTCACCGAGATTCTGGCCGGGGCGGGCGATTGCGCGAGCGAAGTCGCGCCGGCTCGACTTTCCCGTCGTTGTTCGCGATGATCGCGCGCCGTCATATGCACGAGTTCGGCACCACTCGCGACCATCTATCCGCCGTGGCCGTGAAAAACCACGAAAATGGCGCGCTGAATCCTGACGCGCACATGCGCAAGGTCATCACCATGGAGCAGGCCATGAACGCGAGACCCATCGCCGAGCCGCTCAACCTTTACGACTGCTCGCTGATCAGCGACGGCGCTGCCGCCGTCGTACTGTGCGCGGCCGACCGCGCGCGCGAGTTCAGCGAACGGCCGGTAAACGTCCTCGGCGTCGCGCAGGCTTCGGATTAGGTCGCGCTCGACCAGAAGGCCGACATCACGACTTTCGCAGCCGTGCGCGGCGCCGCGCAGAAGGCCTACGAAATGGCCGGCCTCGGGCCGAACGACATCCAATTCGCCGAACTGCACGATTGCTTCACCATCGCCGAGATCGTCGCCATGGAGGACCTCGGATTTGTCGAACGCGGCCAGGGCGGCTTCTTCACCGCGGAAGGCGGCACCCGCCGCGACGGCGCGATGCCCATCAATACCAGCGGCGGCTTGAAGTCGAAAGGCCATCCGGTCGGCGCGACCGGCGTCGCGCAGATCTGCGATCTGGTCCAGCAGATCCGCGGCGAGGCCGGCGAGCGCCAGTTGAAGCGCCACTCCCTCGGCCTGGCGCAGAACCTGGGCGGCACCGGCGCCACCTGCGTCGTCACCATTCTGGGAGACGCGGCATGAAATCCGGCATGGTCTACACCGAAACCGTGGTACACCTCGCGCCCGAGCGATTTGCCGCGGATGTGCCCTACCAGGTCGCCATCGTCAAACTGGACGACGGCGCCAGCATGACGGCTCGGATCGACGGCGAGCGCGTCCAGATCGACGATCGGGTCGCCGAAGCCGACATCGCGACGGAATTCCCTTTTTTCGAAAAATTTGAACGGAAAACATGACGACGAAACTGGCTGAAGTGAAACTCGCGGAACGGATGTCCCGAATCGGCATCGAATCCGCCTTCGATGTGCTGGTGCGCGCCCGCGCGCTGGAAGCGCAGGGGAAAGACATTATCCATCTGGAAATCGGAGAGCCCGATTTCCCCACGCCGCAACATATCATCGACGCGGGCAAGAAGGCGCTCGACGAGGGCTGGACGCACTACGGTCCGACGCAGGGGCTTCCCGAGCTGCGCGAAGCGATCGCCGCGTACATCTCGCGGACGCGCGGAATCAGCGTCGGCCCGGCGAACGTGTGCGTCGTGCCCGGCGGCAAGCCGATCATCTTTTTCCCCATGATGGCGCTGCTCGAACCCGGCGACGAGGTCATCTATCCGAATCCCGGCTTCCCCATCTACGAATCGATGATCCGGGTCTGCGGCGCGAAGCCGGTGCCGATTCCGCTGGTCGAAGAACGCGGCTTCTCGTTCGATCTCGACGTCTTCCGCAAGAGCCTGACGGATCGGACGAAAATGGTGGTCCTCAACTCGCCGCAGAATCCGACCGGCGGCATGATTCCGCCGGAAGATATCCGCGCCATCGCGGATCTGGTGCGCGATCGCGATCTGGTGGTGCTGTCCGACGAAATTTACGCCCGCATCTTTATTACGGCGAACGGCCGCTCTCGATCGCCAGCCTGCCGGGAATGCTCGAAAAGACGATTATTCTCGACGGCTTTTCGAAGACCTACGCCATGACCGGCTGGCGCATGGGTTACGGCGTGATGCCCTCGTTGCTCGTGGACGCGGTCAATAAGCTGATGGTGAATTCGAACTCCTGTACCGCGAGTTTCACGCAGCGGGCCGGAATCGCGGCGCTACGCGGCCCGCAGGAAGCGGTCGACCACGATGGTGGCGGAGTTCCGCCGGCGCCGCGATGCTTTCTGCGCGGGCCTGAACAGCATTCCCGGCTTCCGCTGCGCCATTCCCGGGCGGCGCCTTCTATGCGTTCGCGAACGTCAAGGGCGGCGGAACAGGTTCGAAGGAACTCGCGGACTCCCTGCTGAACGATGCCGGCGTCGCGTGCCTGAACGGCGGCGGGATTCGGCGAGTACGGCGAAGGCTACATCCGCTTCAGCTACGCCAATTCGTACGAGAACCTGATGCGCGCCATCGAGCGGATCCGGAACTGGGCCGCAAAGCGAGCATAATTCACGTCGGGATTCTTCCGCCTTTTACTAAAAACGGAAAGTTACATTTTCCTTTAAGAAAAAATCTTCAACGTACTCGCGGTTTCTGTATTAGCATCAGGAATTGACGCGTGGGTTGAAGTACGTTTCCAGGGGGAATCACTTCACTGCTCCGCGCCGGGAGTGTACCTGGAATGAGAACAAGATTCATTTGCGCCCCGCTCGCAATGGCGCTCTTGCCGGTTGCCGTGTTTGCGCAAAATGCCACGTTGACTCAGGATTCGTACGTTCTGACGCGGCAATCCTACCAACTTCGGGTCGGCGACCACTATCAATGTCGGCGGGCCCACCATCGCTCAGCGGTCTGGTGCAGTTCGATCTTTCGACATTGCCTTCCGGGACGACGGGCAGCGGCATTGCGAAAGCGACGCTTCTTTTGTTCGTTAACAAGTTGGGAACGGCCGGAACGGTGAATTTCTCGGTTGCCAACGGCTCCTGGACGGATTCGGCGTAAGCGGAACGAATGCTCCGGTGGCAGCCGCCGCGATTGCGAGCGGAGTTTCTATCACCGCGGGGAATACCTTTGTCGCGGTAGATGCGACCGCGGCCGTGCAGAGCTGGCTCAACGGTACAACGAACAATGGCGTGATCATCACGCCCAACGACGGCAGCGTTCTGGTTGCCTTTGACAGCAAGGAAAGCACGACGACCAGTCATCCGGCAATTCTGAGCATCACGCTCGTGGGGAGCGGGGGCGCCACGGGCGCGACCGGACCCACCGGCGCTACAGGACCCACCGGAGCGACGGGCGCGGGAACAACAGGGGCCACCGGACCAACGGGCGCGACTGGAGCAACCGGTTCTACGGGACCGACGGGCGCTACGGGACTCACGGGTAGCACCGGGCCGACCGGTCCCACAGGCAGCACAGGAGCCGCCGGCGCTACAGGATCCACCGGAGCGACCGGGGCCACGGGAGCCGCCAGCACGATCCCGGGTCCGGCAGGCCCAACAGGCGCTACCGGAGCGACTGGAGCCACGGGAGCTACGGGAGCCGGCGGTACCGGTGGTACCCCTTCAGGCGTTCCCTATAGTGTTGGCGGACACACGGGCACTACGGTCTGGAACAACCCTGCCGGTCCGGCGCAGCAGACAACCGTGAACGCGGAAGTTACGGTTGTCGCGCCTACAGCCTGCAAACCGAGCATGACGGTCTATTCCTTTACCGGAGCCACTACCACATGGGTCTTGCTCGCAGCAACTCCGTCGACGATTTCGGCTACCTGGTCGGCATCTACTACGCAGACACCAATTCTCAGTTTCTCTACTACCGCCGCGTCTGGAAACTCCAACTCCGCGACGGCCTCAACCAATGTCCCTGCGGGCACTTTGATGACTCTGACGTCGGGGTCTGCTGCCAGCCCCGCAACAGCCGGCGGCGGCGGATTCATCGACGTGTTTTCATGCCAGTAATATCGACGCGCAATGCAGAATTTTTTTTTGAACCGCCCCGATTATAAGGCTCCAGCGGCACTGACAAGCCATATAATAAGCGAGGCAATCGGGCAGCAATACGTGAGATTGTCCAGGCCGGGCAATGCCAGAATCCGTGGCGCCAGCCTGAAACTGAATCACATTTCTTTGAATTGAGGAAAATCCAGCTATGGCCAGCACACCCTATCTCGGCGGAATTTTCATGTTTGCCGGAAACTTTGCCCCTCGCGGTTTCGCGCTTTGTCAGGGGCAGCTTATGTCGATTTCGCAGAACACAGCCCTGTTCTCCATTCTCGGCACCACATACGGAGGGGATGGAATTCAGACGTTCGCGCTTCCCGATCTCAGAGGGCGCGCACCCGTCGGAGCTGGAAACGGCCCCGGACTCTCTCCGGTCACCCTCGGCGAACTGGCGGGCACGCAAAACGCGACCATTCTGACCTCCAATTTGCCGGCCCACACGCATAGCCTGAACGCGTCGACTTCCGCCGGCACGCAGCCCCTGCCCACAGGGAACGTCCTCGCCTCCGTCCAGGACAGCCAGGGTGGCCAGTCTACGGCGTACATCAATGCGGCTCCGAATACGCCGATGGCACCAACATCAATCGGCCAGACTGGAAACGGCCTGCCCATTAGTATTCAGAGCCCTTATCTCGGCCTCAACTTCATCATTGCCACTCAGGGTGTTTTTCCTTCAAGAAATTAGACTCAGCCGGCGAGCCGGGGCCCAATAGAGCGGCCCCGCTCACCTCCACATTTCAAATATGTTTCAGATGCATCGGATTTTCTGCGCCACGCCGTGGGAACTGGAGGCGGAGCGCGGCCGGTTTCACGACATTATCGGTCAGTTCAACGAAACGATCGCGCAGCGGGGGGGGATCTTATACATTCCCGTAACACTGGTGAACATTTGGGACAAGCGCCCGTTTCAGTATGTTATCGACGAAAATATTCGCGACTCCCGGCACTGTATATTTTTGTTTTCGGACGGGTGGGGACCGCCTGAGCGAAATTTCCGGAATGATTACTACCAGGCGCTGCAGGCAATCGAAGACCCCGCGTCCGCTCTGCAAAGCGTCACGGTGCTCTCAAAGGGTTCTTACGGCGTGGATCTTCCCTCCGCGGATGATACCTTTTCAACGCTCGATAGCTTCGACATTTGTTTGAACCGACTGCTGTCCGCCTGGCTGCAAACCTTGCTCAATCGGAATACAGCGGCAACCGCCCGATGAACACAAGCTCGGTCGCAGTGACTCTCCGGCCGGAGTGTTCCCAGGACGAGTCTTTCATCCGTAACCTGATTCTGGAAACAATCGCGGACGAACTCGGCGCTTCGGCGTGGCCGGAACCGATGCGCAGCCATCTGCTAAGCGTGCAATATGCAGGCCGGCGCCAGTCATTTCGACTAACCTTTCCTGAGGCCGCGAGCTATGTAATCGAAGCCGGGGGAGTGAATGCGGGTTGGGCTGTCGTGACGGAAATGCCGCAGGAGATATTTCTCGTGGAAATTATCGTTTCCCCGGAATGCCGCAACCGAGGCGTCGGCTCGGCCGTGATCCGTCAGCTTATCGCCGAAGCCGCCGCGCGCCGCAAGCCGGTCCGTTTGACTGTGAACGCCACCAATAACGCCGCAATTCGGCTTTATGAAAGGCTCGGCTTTCGCCGTATGGAGGGCGATGAGGTGCGCTACGTGATGGAATGCGCGGTTTCTTCGAGCTCCCTGTAATACGGCCATACCCATCTGGCGACCGCTTCCCGCACGCCCTGCGAAACCTCCAGACGTTTGTGCTCCACGTCGGCATAGAACTTGTGCCGCTGGCGCTTGGCGTGAAATGACGCCACGTTTCGCATTCTTTCAATCTGATCCGGTGTGACGTCGATCCGGAAATGGCTTGCGATCTGCCCCCACACGGCTTCCGGCAATTGGGTGTAGTTGATCGGCAATCCGCATTCGTCCATGCCCTGCAATCCGGATTTGCAGAGAATTCCGAGTACACGGGCGCCATATTCTTCGGGTTTCATCGCCGTGGTTTCGTCCGGCGGCAGACCCGTCACGCTGATGTCGTTGACAAATCCGGGAGACATGGCGGGCGCGGGCGACCTCAAGTGCGAAATCAGCACCTCTTCGGGATTGCGATAGATGAATATCCAGGGTACCGAAGGAAAAACGCGCCGGATAAACCCAAGGGCGAGCACCGTAGGACTGTCCAGTTTTATGAAGTATCGCGTCTCCCGTCCCGAACGCCTCTGCCCCAGCGCGCTTACCATCCAGCGCAGCCATTCCGCTCGGGTCGGTTCGGGAATGGTCACGGCGCGCGCCAGCCGATCGAGAGGCGCGGCTTCGGAAATAGCGAGGTTTTCCGGCAAGGCTGCGAGCATCTGCGAAACCAGTGTCGAGCCACACCGCGACATGTGGAAAATGAATCCTGACGGCATTAATCCCGGGCTTTCGTGGTACCACTCGCCCAGTTCGGCGATCGCCGTCCGATGCGTAAACAGGCGATTGAACGGCTTCGACTGCGCAAGGTCAATCGTGTTCTCGAAAAACGGATCGGTGAAGCGCTCCGCCCCCAGCCAGCACCAATCGACAAAAGCTTCCGTGCCGGCTCGATGCAGTTGAATCGGAACCCAGCCTGTACGGTTCGTCAGACGAGCCACCGCTCGAGCCACGCCCGCCGGTTGGCGCGGGCAATTTCCTGTAGTTCCGCAGGGGTAACTTCGAGCCCTCGTTCGTTGCCCAGCGCCACAACCCGGGCGAAGAGTTCCGCGTCGGTCGCAGCCGCCGAAAAAACTGCCATCAACCGCGGCTCTTCCATAACAATTCGACGAATTTCTTCAAAATTACCCAACTTGCCATACTAACTGATACAATGTTGAGAGCCCTTCGCCTGCCGTTTCAATTCGATCGGAATCTCCTCAAGGCGGACCTCGCGCTCATCCGGCCGGACGAATGGATCCCCGCACTACAACCAGCGCGATTACGGGGGCGAGTGGACCGGCGTTGCACTACGCTCGACTTCCGGCCGCGCGAATGATCTCGTCAGCCAGCATCAGGGACGGCGGGATCAGTTCCTCGATACGGAAGTCCTGGAGCGGTGCGGTTACTTCCGTCACCTCCTCGCGCAGTTCCACTGCACTCCGAAGTCGGTGCGACTTTTGAATCTCGCAATGGGTTCGTTTGTTCGGGAGCACACCGACCCCGATCTCGGTTACGACGACGGCGAGGTGCGCATACATGTGCCGATCACGACCGACGCTTCCGTCGAGTTCTTTTTGAACGGGGAACGCCTTGCTCTCGAGGAGGGGGGCTGCTACTACGTCAACGTGAGTCTTCCCCACCGCATCAGCAATCGGGGCGCTCAGGATCGGGTTCATCTCGTTATCGATGCGGAAGTGAACGATTGGATTGACAGCTTCTTCCAGTCTGGTGGTCCCATTCCGGTCATCGCCGCCCTGCCGAACGGCTTCGCGGAGTTCCGGGAGTTCGTTTTTTCCGATCCTGCATTGCAGGACCAGTTGCGCGAGATCTCCGACGAGGGAAGATTTTCAGAAGAAGTCGTGAGGCTGGGACGCGAATTTGGGTTTGATTTGCATCCGGAAGATGTCGAGGCGGGCAGCAGGGAACCGGCCCTACGCGTCGGCGCGCCAGGGTTCCGACTGGAAACCCATTTCCTTCCGGGTACGGGACTCCCGGCCTTTTGCCGAATGGGCGTACTTTGGACGAATCGCCTTTACCGAGCCTTTTTTCGAGGACACGATTGGGTTTGTTTTGCGAAACCCGTTCGCACGGACGTTTCGCCAGGAGACTCAGCTCGAACGCGGCACGAATCCCGACCCGGCCGGCTTTATCTTCCATATGTCGCGCTGCGGCTCAACGCTTGTCGCGCAAATGCTCGCCGCCCTTCCGCAGAACACTGTCATCTCCGAAGCTCCCCTGATCGACGACGCGATCCGGACCGGGCGGCCGGATTGGCTTTGTTTTGTCATTTCGGCGCTGTGCTCCGGACCATGCTTCGTCAAGCTTGATGCATGGCACATCCACAGCCTTCCGCTGCTCCGCGCCGCATTCCCTCGAACACCGTGGGTCTTCCTTTATCGCGACCCGGTGGAAGTGATGGTTTCGCAAATGCGCCGCCCCGGCCGGCAGGCGCTCCCGGGTGCTCTCGATCCGGCCGTCCTTGGGCTTCAGACCGAAGACATTACGGGACTCCGCCGCGACGAATGGTGCGCGCGGGTGCTCGCCGGATTTTGCGAATCCGCCGCGAAGTTCCGCGACGATCCCAACGGACTTTTTATCGACTATCGTGAATTACCGGATGCGGTATGGACCAGGATCGCACCCCACTTCGGGGTGTCCTTTTCTGAAGGTGAAATCCCGCTGATGCAGGCGGCGGCGAGACAGGATGCGAAGGAGCCCTCCCGGCCTTTTTATGGGGATACCCGGGGAAAGCAAGACGGGGCTTCTCCGGAAGTCCGGAGCCTTCTGGCCGCCACGACGATATGAACGAAGTATGAAACTTTTCCGTTGCTCGTCTGTCTAACTGACGGTCCGCTGTCGTTTGGCGGCGATCTTTCGTTCCACCGCATCCATCAGACGCAAATGCACGTCCTCGGGAATGGAGCACGACTTCATGCCTTTAAAGACCTGGATCGTCTTCCGCGTCGTGTCGCAAACTACCCAGCAGTTCGGGCACTCGGCCAAATGCTTTTCGAGTTTGCCCCGGACCTCGGCTTTCGTCTTTTCGTCCAGGTAGTCGCTCAATTCCGACAGGAATTCCTTACATGTAAGCGAATGCATCGTCTCCCTTACGCTTGAAGAAACGCGTAAGCTTCTCGCGCAACTGCAGGCGCGCGCGAAGCAGACGGCTCTTTACGGCTGGCACGCTCAAATCCAGCGCCTCTGCGGTCTCTTCGGTGGAAAGCCCGTCCACATCGCGAAGCGTGAAGACGGTGCGGTAAATCGGGGCCAGTTCGTCGATTACTTCCGACAAAATCGTGTGAAGCTCTTCCTGGGAGTATCTCTGCTCCGGATCCGGATCCCACGCGGCGATTTCCCGTACAACGGTATCTTCGCCGGTATCGATCTGCTCATCGAGCGAAACCGCACGATCGCTCCTGCGCTTGCGCAGTTTCATGAGCGCCTGATTCACCGCGATCCGCACGATCCAGGTATAGAACTTCGAGTTGCCCAGAAACTGATCCAGGTGCTCGTACGCTTTGAGGAAAGACTCCTGTAGAACGTCTTCGGCGTCTTCGCGATTCTGAGTAATGTTCATCGCGAGCCGAAAGATCTTGCCCTCGTAACGTCTTAAAAGGATTGAAAAAGAAGCCGTGTCGCCTTGTCGCGCTTTCGCGACAAGCTCAAGCTCGTCGTCGACAGGTATTTCCAGCGGAATGCTTTCCGTAGCCATGTTACGCGAATCTCCATTGTCCCACAGGACCGCGGGAGGACAACTCGAACCAGTGGCCGCCGCAGCAATCAGCATTCCACTGGGTTGGATGTATGTATAAGACGAAAGTTTCGCCTGTTTGTTCCGTCCTATTTGCTTCCCTCGCCGTTCCAGTTCTTCAGGACGCGAAGGATATATTCGCGGGTTTCGCGGTAAGGAGGAACGCCATGGTAGCGGTCGACGGCCGCCGGACCAGCATTATAGGCTGCCAGCGCAAGCAGGACCTGATTGGGGTCGTCCTCGTATTTCGCCAGCAATTCACGCAGATATTCGGCTCCTCCTTCGACATTCTGATGTGGGTTCTTCGGGTCCACGCCGAGTTCGTGAGCGGTCCCCGGCATCAGTTGCATTAACCCGATTGCCCCTTTGGGCGAAACAGCATCCGCCCGAAACCCAGACTCCGCCTTCATCACGCTCCGGATAAAGGCATCGGGAATCCGCGCCTTCTTCGCCGCGGCAGCCGCCATTTCGGCGGGCGTCTCGGGTGTCACCGGAAGCGCCGGGGTAGTGGGCAAAGCGGCTTGGGCCGGAGCGGCCGGCACAGGCGTAATCTCCTCCTGCTCATAACCCGCGACACTGCTGGCCGGCATCTCCGTCACGCCGCCGTCCGAGAAGATGCGAACGGTGGGGCCATCGACCTCATGCCGGTCGGCATGCAATTCAAAGCCATTCGCCAGCACAATATACTCGCCCGCCCACGCCGGAACGGCCAGGAAGCACACGCCCGCAAGGCACCCGATAACATAAAAAAACGCAAAGCCGCGCAAGTTCAGCGAAAGACGATTCATGCCCAATACCTTAGTGACGCATCTCGAGTGCAGTCTGTGTAATCGGAAATTTGAGGCCGGCAAACCCTTGAATCTATGCGAATGCGGCGGCCCGCTGCTGGTCCGTTACGACCTGCCGCGGCTCCGCGCTTCATGGTCGCTCGATAGCTTTGCCTCGGCGCCGGACTCGATGTGGCGTTACGCCCCGGTCCTCCCCATCCGACATGAAACCTCGATTATCTCATTAGGCGAGGGTATGACGCCTCTGCTGGCTGCTCGCCGCACCGGCGCCCGGATCGGGAGCACAGACCTGCTGATCAAGGACGAAGGCCTCAATCCGACCGGATCCTTCAAAGCCCGGGGCTTGTCGCTCGCGGTCTCGATGTGCGTGGAACTGGGTATCGGAAAACTGGCGATTCCCTCGGCCGGAAATGCCGCCAGCGCCCTCGCCGCCTACTGCGCGGCGGCGGGGCTTGAGGCTCATATCTTCATGCCGCAAGATGTCCCACAGGCGAATTTCATCGAATGTAAGGCATATGGCGCCCATGTGACGCTGGTGGATGGTCTGATCAGCGACTGCGGCCGGATCGTCGCCGAACGCGCCCCGCGCGAGGGCTGGTTCGACATTTCGACCCTGAAAGAGCCCTACCGCATCGAAGGCAAGAAGACGATGGGCTATGAAGTCGTGGAGCAGCTTGGCTGGGAGGTGCCTGATGCCATTTTCTATCCCACCGGCGGCGGCGTCGGCATGATTGGAATGTGGAAGGCGTTTGACGAGATGGAAGCGCTCGGATGGATCGGCCCGAAACGCCCGAAGATGATCGCGGTTCAGGCGGAAGGCTGCCAGCCCGTCGTTCGCGCGTTTGAGTCCGGCGAGGAGCGCAGCCGCTTCTGGGACGGCGCCACGACTGTCGCCAGCGGGTTGCGCGTTCCGAAACCGTTGGGTGATTTCCTCGTTCTTAAGGCCGTCCGTGAAAGCGGTGGCCGAGCGGTCGCCGTCGCGGATAGCGATCTCATCGATGCGGGCCTTCAACTCGCGGCGGAGGAGGGAATCTTTGTCAGCCCGGAAGGCGCCGCCTGCATTCCTGCGGCCGAGCGCCTGCTTCGCGAAGGCTTCCTGAAAGTGGACGAAAAGATCGTCATCTACAACACCGGCGCGGGTTTGAAGTACCTGGACGCCTACGCGACACGCTACTCGCGCGCCGCTTCCGGGGAAACGGACAAGCTTGGCGGATTGATTACGCCGCGGTGACGGATATAATCAAATTCCCCCCGAGAAGAAGGACCGCGAGAGACCAGCGTGTCTAGAGTTCAACAGGCCGCCGCCCCGAGTTCAATCGAGGCCAGTGTGCGGCAACTGATTGCCAACGGAAAATCGAGGACCGCGCTTGAAAACGCGAAGGAGTTCCACAAAGCCCAGCGCTCGGAAGCTTCCGAGGCGCTGCTGCTGGACGCCTACGCCGCCCGAATTCAATCGCTTCTCGATCAGAATCTCGCAACCGAAGCGAAAGCGTTAGCGGACCTGGTTTGCGAACGCTTTCCCGCCGCGAAAGCGCGTCTCGATGCCCTCAAGGGAGGCTCTTCCGCGAAGGGCGGCGATCTCGCCGCTCTGCTGCAGCCGTTGAACGAATCCGAGCTGAGCCCGGAACTCCGAGCCGTCATTGAGAAGAGCGTTGAAACTCAGATCACCGATCTGGCGGCGCTCGCAGCCTGCACGGCGCTGCCGCCCGAATATCGCCTCCGCCAGGCCGCTGCCGCGCTGGACAGGGCATTCAACCTGGTAACGAGCGGCCCTGTCAGCGCCGACCAGATCGCGCTGCCGGAAGTCTCCCATCGCAGCCCGCTTGCCCCCTGGAAGTTGCTGATCCGCGCCATTGCCTGTTTCCATCGGGGTGACGATGCGGAATGCCGCGAGTGTCTGGCGGCGATCAATCCCGAGGCGGCTGCCGCGCGTCTTGTCCCGGCCATGCGGGCCATGCTCGGCGAGCAACCGGCCACCGCGCTCAAGCCGGCCGAGGCCGCTCTTGTCGCCCGCACCAGCGTAAATCTTTCGGAATTGCGCAAGGCTTTGGAGAATCTCGATCGCGCATTCTCGGAGCAATCGGGAGAAGGTCGGATTTTTAAGGCCATCCGCACAGCCATCGCCGAGTGCCAGCGCGGCGCCGCGGACCAGCTTGCGTTGCTGAAACAGCTGATCGCCGTGCGTGGTGGAGTGGCGGCTCTCGACCATGAACGCCTGATGACCGCCCTGAACGGCGCGCCCCGCCGCGATGCGGCTTTCTTCAGGATGTATGCCTGCGCGCTTGAGCGGACCAGCGATGCGGAGGATCTCGGAGAAGCGTGCGAGGCATGGGAAGAGTTCCGCAAGGAAGCGGTTCGGGAGGGTTGGTTCGCCGCCAACGGACTGGAAGCGGCTGTCTTGTACCTGCACATCGCGAACCTTTTGGAGAAAATGCCGCCCGATTTGTTGCGCGAATTTCAAAGACCCGTTGGGACGGCGCGGAATACGGAAGGGGGCGAGTCCCGATATTTTCTGTTTCCCGAGAAGCTCTACGCGCGGGCCTGCGCGATCGACCCCAGTGCCGAAGCCTTTTCGCAATGGCTGCGGTGGGCATCCGGGCGCGGCGCATACGAGAGCAAAAGGGTCGCCGAAGAATGGCATCGCCTCCGCAAAAATGACATTGAGCCGGTTCTCTATCTCATAGAACAGTCGGAGAAACGAAACGCTTACCCGACCGCGCTCGCTTATCTCGAGAAAGCGGAACGGATCGATCCCGTTCACTCGGTGGTTCGCGCCGCACGCCTGCGGCTTCTGGCCGGTGGGGCGATGCGCCATTTACAGCAGAAAAAGCCGCATCTGGCGGCCGAAAAACTGGCGGCGCTGGAAGCTCTTCCGCAGGCGCGTCAGGGAAACAGGCCGGGCTTCCTTGCGGCACTGCGGTCCCTCATTCTTAAAGAATCAGGCGATACGGCAGGGGCCGAGAACGCGTATCTCGAGGCGGGGCGACTGCTGGGAGGAGAACTTGCCGCCCGATTTGTCATTTACACGATCGCCAGCGTTTCGAAGCGCCCCGCCGCCTTCCCTTTGCTTCCCGTGAAAGCGCTCAGCAAAACGGAAAGGTCGGAGATCCCGGCCAGTCTCGCAAAGATGGTAATCGTCTGCGAAGATCTGGGATTTGAGGAGTACGGCCTGCCCGTCGGCTACATCGGCGAGGCGGAAATGCAATTTCCCCGGGTTGCCGGTTCGCTCGATATCGAACAGCTTCGTTCGCTCGGGAACATCGCAATGGCCGTGGACCGTACGAAGCTTGCATGGGCGGCGTCCACCGAGGGTCTGAAACGCGGCGGATCACTCGAAGCTCACTTCATGCTCCTGCGGGCCCGCGCGATGCCCGCGAGGCGTGGCGCGCGTTACGTCGCCGTGGCTGCCGCCGCAGCGGAGTTGGGCCGCCTTCACGGCAATTCGGACGTCGTCAGCAGGGCGATCGAAATCGTGCGCAATCCGCTCGGAGGAGACTCGGTTTCGCTCACCATCGAGCAAGCCCGCGATGTGATGCGGAAAGAAATTGCTTCGCCCGCTTTTCCCCGCAGCGGCGCGCGCGATCCCGACTACAGCGCCCTGCTGCCGCGACGGCAACCATGCCAGTGCCCCGAGTGCCGCGCCGCCCGCGGCGAGATTCCCGACCCCTTCGACGATGACGATGAGGATCAGGGCGATGATTTCGGCGGTTTTGCCGACGACGAATTGGAAAGCATGTTCAACGAAGGCATTCCGGAAGGTGTGCCGCCCGAGCTCTCGAAGGCGCTATTCGGCGTTGTCAAAGAAGCGCTTGTGACCGGAGAGTCTCCGGAGAAGATTTTACGGCGAATCATGGGCGGCCTGGGACCCGGCAAACAGAAGAAGGGCCGGCGGAAATCATGAGCGCAACGGAAATTCTGGGTGTTGCGGCGAATGCCTCGGAAGACGAGATCCGGCGCGCTTATCTCGAAAAAGTAAAGCAGTTCCCGCCGGACCGATCACCGGAGGAGTTCGAACGGATTCGCGACGCTTACGAAAAGCTGCGGGATCCGCGCAGCCGCGCCAAAGCCATGCTCCTGGCTCCCGACGTCAACGTGCCCCTGGTCTCTTTGGTGGATGGCCACAAGCAGCGGCGCCTCTTCGCCGGCCCGCAACCCTGGCGCGAGGTCTTGAAAAGCAAATGACCGTGGACCTCAGTCGCGCTGAGATCGACCGCAGCGAAATTCTGCGCCGTTTCGAAGCGCTGCTCGATTCCGCGCTGGCCTCCGAGGCTCCACCGGTGGGAATCGACGCGGAGATCCTCGCTTCCGTTATGGCGAGTGGCGAGGGCGAGCCAGAAGACAGGAGCTGCGATTCCTACGCGCTATGGTCGGCCATGACCGCGCTGACGCAGGAAATCAAGCTGCAGGGCCGCGCATTCCAGGAGCTCAGCCGGGCGGTTTCCGACCAGGCAGAGAAGATCGCCGCGGAACTGCGCGCTGTTTACGCCGAACGCGAGCGGACTCTGCAACGCGAGATCGAGCGGCGCTGCCGGCGGGAAATTCTGAGCGCCCTGATCGACTTGCGCGACCGGCTCGCGCGGGGACTCGAGTCGGTGGCCACGCGTCAGAAGGAAGTTGCCGCCCGGCCGCCGCTTGGCTGGTGGGAGCGGACTTTCGGAAACCGCCACCGGGACACCACTGACGAGACGACGGGCGCGCTGATCAGAGGTTACGAGCTTGGAGTCGAGCGGCTGGATCAGACTCTGGAAGAATTCAACGCGAGAGAGATCCGGTGCCAGGGCGAAGTGTTCGATCCGCGGCGGATGAATGCGATCGAAAGCGAAGAATCGGCGGCCGTGCCGCCGGGTACCGTTCTCGAAGTTTACCGCTCCGGCTATGAATGGAATGGCGAGGTCTTTCGCACGGCACAGGTAAAAGTGGTCCGCGCGCCGCAAGAGAATCAATGAGTGATCTGATCATTGGAATCGATTTAGGAACCACAAACTCCGAGGTGGCCGCTTTCCTCGACGGGCAGGTGCGTGTGCTCGGTCCGGGCGAACAGCGGATTCTGCCGTCGTGCGTCGGCTTTTCGGAATCCGGAGAGTTGCTGGTGGGCGAACCCGCGCGGAATCAGCAGGCCCTCTATCCCGAGCGCACAGTTCGGAGCATCAAACGAAGAATGGGCAGCGCGGAAACCGTTCTGCTGGGCCCGAAGAGCTTCACGCCCCCCGAAATCTCCGCCGTAATCCTTCGCGAACTGGTCGATTGGGCAAGCCGCTCGCTGGGGGAACGCCCCGAAAAGGCAGTGATCACTGTCCCCGCTTATTTCTCCGATGCGCAACGAAGCGCCACAAGGGAAGCGGGCGCGCTCGCCGGGCTCGAGGTAGTCCGCATTCTGAACGAGCCGACTGCGGCGAGCCTTGCATACGGTTACGGCGACGGATCGCGCCACACGGCGCTCATCTACGATCTGGGGGGCGGAACTTTCGATGTCTCCGTCGTCACTGTTGAGGGCGACGTTACGGAAGTGCTGGCGAGTCACGGAAATAACCGCCTGGGCGGTGATGATTTTGACGACCTGCTGGCGGAACGGCTCGCGAAGGAATTTCAGAAGCAACACGGCGTCGACGTGCGGCAGGGCCATGCGGCCGCCAAAGCACGGCTCTGGTGGGCCGCCGAGGAAGCGAAAAAGAAGCTCAGTCAGGAGCCTTACGTCGCCATCCGGGAGGAGAATCTGGTGGTGAGGGCCGGAAAGCCGCTGCACCTCGAAACCGAAATCTCGCGACTCGAATATGAGGGCCTGATTCGTCCTCTCGTGGAATCGACGCTCGACAGCGTGTCGAAAGCGCTGCAGGACGCGGGCCGCAAGCCGCGCGAGATGGATGCGGTTCTGCTGGTCGGCGGCTCAACCCGCACGCCGCTGGTTTTCAATCTCCTCAATGAACTGATGGAGATCGAACCACGCCAGGACGTTCATCCCGACCTCTGCGTGGCGCTCGGCGCCGGCGTGCTCGCGTCGCGCCTGGCCGGCCGGGAGGTCGACCGCGTGCTGGTCGACGTCTCCCCGTATTCCTTCGGCGTCTCGTTTCTGGGCGAGCGCGGCGGCTTTCCCTACCCTCACTGCTACAAACCGATCATCCGGCGCAACACGCCTCTCCCACTGACCCGCACCGAGCAGTTTGTCACCAGCCATCCTTATCAGCGCGAAGTGGACATTGAGGTCTACCAGGGTGACGACGACGATGCCCTGAAGAACATTCTCGTGGGAGACTTCCGCATCGAAGGCCTTACTGAAATGGACGACGCGAACCAGATTCTTTGCCGCATGCGGCTCGATCTGGATGGCATTCTCGAAGTGGCGGCGGTCGAAAAGCGGACGGGGAAATCGAAGCAGATCACGATCGCCAATGCGCTTCAAGCGAAGACGGAGGAGGAGATTGCCGCCGGGCGGAAACGTATTCAGGAACTGTTCGCATCCCGCGCCGAACCGATATATGACGAGCGGGACGACCTGGAGGAAGCCGAAGGATTGCCCGGCGAACCCGTCGGGGAACCCGTAAATGAAGCGCTCGAAGCCGAAATAGCAGCGGCCGAGCGGGAACCCCTGCCGGGGGAACCGGAAGCGGGGGACCTGATCGAGCGTTCCCGGAAACTTCTGGAGCGGATGCACGCCGAGGATCGCGAGGAGGCTATCGATCTTCACGAGAAGATCGGTATGGCCATCGAGGCAGGAGACGCCCCGGCTCTCGCCGAAGCCTCCCGCGGGCTTCGGGAGCTCCTCTTCTTCATGGAAGGGCGGCCGAATTGACGGACGACCGGTGTCCCGTCTGTCAGGCCCGTTTTCGCGGCGCTCGAACCTGTTCGCGCTGCGGAGCAGACCTGACCCGTCCCATGTTGTTGGCTGCTGAAGCGTGGCGATTACGCGAGCAGTCGCGCGCGGCGATCCTGGCAGGAGAGTTCGAACTGGGTCAGGGCCTTGCGGTACGGGCGCAGGAAACGAAGCAGACGTCGGCCGGAGAGTCTTTGCGTACCCTTTGCGAATGGTTGCGGACCACGACAGTCGTATGATGAGTTGTCGAGTTCCTGAGGAACCCGGCGCGCCATGCGCGCTTCGCGCCGTCGCGGCTTAAGACCCGCGGGAATCTTCGCGAACGCAGGGTTCATCTTAACTAACGAAAGGAAATAAATGGGTCAATCTCTGCTGGTCCCCATGGTTGTGGAGCAGACGTCGCGGGGCGAGCGCGCCTACGATATCTATTCGCGTCTCCTGAAGGAGAACATCATATTCCTGGGGACGCCTATCGACGATACGGTAGCGAACCTGATTATTGCGCAGTTGCTTTTCCTCGAGGCGGAAGATCCCGAGCGTGACATTTCGATCTATATCAATTCGCCGGGCGGTTCGATTACGGCCGGTCTTGCGATTCTCGATACGATGTCGTTCGTGCGGCCGGACATTGTTACGATTTGCGTCGGACAAGCGGCATCGATGGGCGCGGTTCTGCTCGCGGCGGGCAAGAAGGGCAAGCGGTTCAGCCTGCCGAATTCCCGCATTATGATCCACCAGCCTTCGATGCAAGGTCTGGCCGGTCAGGCGGCGGATATCGATATCTACGCTAAAGAAATCCTGCGCATGCGCGAGATTCTGAACAAGATTCTGGCCGATGCGAGCGGTCAGACCATCGACCGCGTTGCCCGCGACGTGGATCGCGACTACATCATGAGCCCTGAACAGGCGACCGAGTACGGCATCATCGATCGCGTGATTTCGAGCCGGGAACTTGCTCCGGCACCCGTTTCCAAGCCGGCGTAAGCTACTGATTCAAAAAGGCGTCCACCGTCGGCCAAGCGGTGGACGCCTTTGCTTTTTTTCCCGGTACCAGAACGTCCAAGATGCGATCGGACAGAATCCCTGGTAATTCCATAGACAAAGAGGGTACACTGACTTAAAGGCTTGGTCTCATGGAAATAGTCGCCGGTTTTCTGATCGCGCTCGCCATCGGCGTCACAGGAGTTGGAGCCGGAAGCATCACCGCCCCAATACTGATCCTTTTCTTTCATCAGTCGGCCAGTGATGCGGTGACAACGGCCCTGATCTTCGCCACGGTGGTCAAGCTGATCGCGACCCCTATCTATCTCTCCCGAGGTCAGGTCAATTTCGGTGTACTGAAATACATGGCCTTCGGCGGATTACCCGCCGTCATTATCGGAAGCCTGGTTCTCAATTCGCTCGATCAGAAATCCCTGAATCGCCCGGTCCTCCTCATCGTGGGCCTTACGGTGCTCCTGACCGCCGCAGCCACCCTCTGGCGGAGCATCGTTCCAAAAATCCGATCCAGCCCTGTCGCGCTGAAGTGGATGCCGTGGATTGTGGCTCCCATCGGCTTCGAAGTCGGGTTCTCCTCGGCGGGCGCCGGGGCGCTGGGGACGATCGTTCTGATGCGCTACACGTCGCTTTTGCCTGCCGAGGTCGTCGGCACCGATCTCGCTTTCGGACTTCTGATATCAATCTTCGCGGGCGGAATTCACGCAAGCATGAGCGGAATTCCGTGGCTGATGCTGGGTAAACTGCTCGCCGGAGGAATTCCTGCAGTCATCATCGGAACGCAGTTGGTTTCTGTGCTGTCACCGCGAAAGATGCGGATGGCCCTCTGCGTCTGGCTCGTTTATATCGGCGGCCAGCTCTCCTGGCGTGGCATCGTCGGTGACGGGAAACCGAAGGCGAATGAGAGCGTGGTTAAAGCTCAATCCATAAGCAGCCATAAGAACTAAACGCCGCGATTCCTGCAATTTTCGGTACATTTTCACGGATTATTCACCTTCGCGGCATGGCTTGCCCGCGAGGGTTTGTTGTTACCCTGAAAACCATGTCACTGCTTCCTTATTCGCCTTCTTTGGAAAAGCCTGCCCCGAATGAAAGCGAAGTTTTCGAAGAGCTTTCCCGCACAATGCAGCACATTACCCGAACCATGGCCGGCCATTACCGCCATGCGTATCGACCCGTACACGCAAAAAGCCACGGCGTGGTCGTCGGAACTCTTGAAGTCTCCTCGAATCTCGCGCCGCAACTGGCGCAGGGCCTGTTCGCCAAACCGGGAAGCTATCCGGTTTTACTGCGCTTCTCCACAAATCCGGGCGATCTCCTCGCCGATTCCGTCTCTTCCCCTCGTGGCCTCGGCGTTAAGATCCTGAACGTCGACGGGGAAATGCTCCCGACGCATACAGGGAACACCACCCAGGACTTCGTATGTATCAACGCCAAAGCCTTCGGCGCGCCCGATCCCGCCGGATTTCTGCAACAGATCAAACTTCTGGATAAGACCCTGGAACTGCCCGAGACGGTCAAACAGGTCGTTTCCACGGTTGCCCGCGGTGTAAACGTCGGCCTGCGCGCTATCGGGGTTCACGCCGGTGCCCTCGATAACCTGGGTCATCCCTACACGCACCCTCTCGGCGAGACCTACTCAACTCTTGCCGCATTGCGATACGGCGGTTACGTCGCCAAAATCTCCTTCGCGCCGCTTTCGGAGAATCTCAAGGAACTGACTGGCAAACACGTCGACGCGGGCCACGGCTTCAACCCTCTGGAAGAGGCACTCCGGGAGTTTTTCAAAACCCACATCGCTGTCTGGCAGGTCCAGGCCCAGCTCGCCACCGATCCCGAAACCACACCCATCGAGGATGCGAGCAAGGAATGGCCGGAAGACAAAGCGCCCTGGCAACCGATCGCTACCATCACCGTCCTTCCCCAGGAAAGTTATTCCGACGCCCGCCAGATCTTCTTCGACGAGCAGCTTTCGTTCACTCCCTGGCATGCGCTTTCCGCGCACCAGCCGCTTGGCGGAATTATGCGCTCCCGCCGCAAGGCCTACGAAGAGGCCCAGAAGTTTCGCGCCGAACGCAACCTGCGCGAGCACGTCGAACCGAGGACGGTACAGGAAGTACCCGCATGAACCGCCTGCAAGGCAAACGCGCGCTCATTACCGGCGGCACCACCGGCATCGGCCTCGAAACCGCGCGTCAGTTCCTGAATGAAGGGGCGCGCGTGGCTGTCACGGGCAGGAATCCGGCGACGCTCGAATCGGCGCGGAACGAACTCGGGAGCGGCGTGCTGGTCATTCCGTCGGACGCCGGAAACGCCGCCGATCAGAAGGCCGTCGCCGAGACGATCCAGCGAGAGTTCGGCGCTCTCGACGTGCTCTTTGTGAACGCCGGAGTCGTCGTTCTGAAACCGCTCGATGAATGGAGCGAAGAGGACTTCGACCGCTCCTTCACCACCAACGTCAAGGGGCCATTCTTCCTGATTCAGGCGCTCTCACCCGTTTTCGCGAATCCGGCATCGATAATCATCAACGGCTCGGTGAACGCGCACATCGGCATGGCGAACACGACGGTATACGCGGCCACCAAAGGGGCGCTTCTGTCCCTTGTCCGCACGCTTTCCGGAGAGCTCATCTCGCGTGGCATTCGGGTGAATGCGGTCAGTCCCGGACCCATCACCACCCCGCTCTACAGCAAACTGGGCCTTTCCGATACCGATCTCAAATCGGTCTCCGCCTCGATTCAGAGCCAGGTGCCCGCGGGACGGTTCGGCAGCCCCGTCGAAGTCGCAAACACGGTCGTCTTCCTCGCTTCAGACGAGTCGGCGTTTATCGTCGCCAGCGAAATTCAGATCGACGGCGGCATGGGAAATATCTGATGAGAGCCCTTCGGTTGGCTTGGGCGGCGCCGGAGGCCGCTTTTATCGAGCACGACATTCCCCGGCCGAAACCCGGCAAAGGCGAAGTTCTCATCCTGATTCGGGCAGCCGGAATCACTCCGACGGAACTCGCCTGGTACCCAACCACGCACACTCGTGACGGAGCGGTGCGCATCGGAGCGGTGCTCTGTCACGAATTCGCGGGCGAGATCGCGGAAATCGGCGAGGGCGTCGAAGACCTCGAAATCGGCCAATCAATCTACGGCATGAACGACTGGTTCGCTGAGGGCGCGCTCGCGGAGTATTGCCTCACGCAACCCGGTTTCATTGCGCCGAAACCCGAAACGCTTCAATTCGCCGAAGCCGCATCCGTACCGATCGGCGCGCTCACCGCCTGGCAGGGCCTTTTCGACCGCGCAAAGCTGAAGACCGGAGAGCGTGTCCTGATCCAGGGGGCTACCGGCGCCGTCGGAATTTTCGCAATTCAGCTGGCCCGCAGATGCGGCGCGCACGTCGTCGTCACGGCATCGGCAAACGACCTCGAATTCGCAAGGGAACTGGGCGCTGATGAGGCGCTCGATTATCGCGGCGAGCCCTTTGAGAATCGGGTGCGCGACATCGATGTCGTTTTCGACGCTGTCGGAGGTGACACGCTGCAGCGGTCGCTGGGTGTATTGAACCCGAACGGACGCGTCGTGACGATCGTGGGAGATAGCGGCGCCCAGCCCGGTTTCTTCATCGTCGAACCCAGGCGCGATCAGCTGGTAGAAGTCGGAAAGCTGATCGATGCAGGCGAACTGAGAACGTTCGTGAGCGCGGTGCTGCCTCTGGCCCAGGCCTCCAAGGCGTACACGGGCCGTGTGGAGCGCAAAGCACGCGGAAAACTCGTCGCGTCTATATTGCCTTAAACAATCGTCTCCGTTTCATACCCATCTCGGATAGTTTACGCTGAAGGAAAACGCATGACGCGCGAAAGACTGCACGAAATGGTTGATCGTATTCCTGAAAGCGATATTGCCGCGGCGCAGCAGGCACTGGAACGCCTCGCGCGGGATGCGTCGTTTCGAGCCGCTCTCTCCGCGCCGCTTGATGATGAGCCCGTCACTGCGGGGGACGCGACCGCCATCGCGCGCGCGTTGGAGGAGATCAAGGCTGGCAGGGCCGTATCGCACGATGAGGTGCTCCGCGAATTCGGAATCCGGTGAAGTTTGTGTGGCCCGACTGTGCGCGCTCGGAACTTCGAGGCCTGGATCGGGAAAGCGCGGTGCGTATGCTGCCTGCGCTTACTCGCTATGGCGATCAGGGAATTGTAATCGTTGCGTGTTCGACATCGCTCCGACGTATATCAATAGAGCCCATCAAGGAAGGGTCCATCGGGCACCGGGGAGCTAAGTCGCCGCCTTCGGAAACGCAACAAAGCGATAGCCCACGCTCCGCACGGTCAGGAGATGCCGTGGTTTCGTCGGATCCGCTTCAATATAGCGGCGCAGGCGCACGATGAAGTTATCGATCGCCCGCGTATCCGTGTCCTCGTGCAGCCCCCATACCTCTTCCAGCATGGCCTTGCGCGAAACCGGCTGATTCTCATGCCCGATCAGATAACGCAGAACATTCATCTCCATCAAAGTCAGCGGGAATACCTGATCGCGCACCCGCAATTCGAGAAGATCGAAATAAACCGACTTATCCCCGAACGTAAAACTCTCGCTCTGCGCCTTGTTCGGAAGCGCATTCGTGGCCGCCGCGCCACCGTTTTCCGCGCCCGGAGAACGCCGCAGCCACTCCCGGCGCCGCAGCAGCCCCTGTATCCGCGCAATCAGAATGCTGAGATCAAACGGTTTCGTCAGATAATCGTCCGCTCCTGCCGCAAACCCTTCCAGCACGTCGCCCGAATGCCCGCGCGCCGTAAGAATCAGAGTCGGCACGAACTGGCCCGCCTTCCGCATCTCCGAAACAACATCGAAGCCGCTCTTGCCCGGTAACATCACATCCAGCACGACAATGTCGAAAGCATTGGCGGGTTCCTGCGCCGGTTGCGCGCCCAGCAGCAGATCGAGAGCCGCTTCGCCCGTCTCGACCACTTCGACCCGATATCCCTCAGCCTCCAGATTGAACCGCAGGCCTTCGGCCAGGTGTTGCTCATCTTCCACGACCAGAATGCGATTCATTTTGCGATCGGAAATTGTATGACGAAAGTGCTGCCTTGTCCCGGACCGGCGCTCTCCGCCCACGCACGCCCGCCATGCCTCTTTGCCACCGAACGTACAATGTAAAGCCCCAGACCGGTTCCTTTGACCCGCATGGCGATCGGTCCATGAATCCGGTAAAAGCGCTTGAAGATGCGCTTCAACTCGGGCTGTGCGATACCAGGTCCCCGGTCCTTCACTCGCACCGCCACGAATTTGTCGTCGTTTTCCGCAGCCGAAACCTCGATGTGCATATCGCTGCCGGAATACTTGATGGCATTATCGATCAGGTTGGAGACGGCCGCCCGCACTTCGTCGTAATCCCCCTGGATGGGCAGCGGGGGCCCGGGCTCGAACTCCATCGACTCGGGCGCCACGTGATGCAGGATGCGGCCGCGGGCCACACACTCCGTCACTACCTCCGTGAGATTCAGCGGAACCAGGTGCGGTTTCCGGCTGGACGCGCCGACCCGGCCGGTCCTTAGAATCTGTTCGATCGATCCGAGTAAACGGTCGCTGTCCGCCAGAATGATGCTGTAGAACTCATTGCGTCTGGCCTCATCCACCGCTCTGGTCTGCAGAGTTTCGACGTAGAGCCGGATGGACGCCACGGGCGTCTTCAACTCGTGGGTGACCGCGTTGATGAAGGCGTCGTGCTGTTCGTTGCGGCGGACCTCCCGCACCAGAAACGTCGTGTTCAGAACGACGCCCGCAATAATCAGCGCCAGCAGAAGCACGCCGAGGAACAGCAAAATGCCGCGATGCCAGTTCAGCAGAACCCAGCCAACGTACAGGAGAATAATGACCAGGATCAGACCGGCGCCCAGCGCAATGAAGAATGCAATTGTCTTCTTGCGCCCGGTTCCGACCATGCTCAGTTTCCTCCGCTGCCGCGTTCCCCCGGGCTACCCGGCTGCTGCCGCGTCAGGCTCTTCAATTCGTTCAGAAAAGCCTGTTCATCCTGAAAGTCCCGGTAAACCGAGGCAAAGCGGACATAAGCGATCTTGTCCACCCCGCGAAGATTATCCATGAGATATTCGCCGATCTCGATAGTGGTGATTTCACGGTCGGGCGAATCGGTAACTCTAGCTTCTACCTGATTGACCAAATCCGAGAGTTTTGCCATGCTGATGGGCCGTTTTTCGCATGCTTTCAAAAGGCCGTTCAGAACCTTCTGACGGTCGAACTTCTCCCGTCGGCCGTCTTTCTTGATGACCATGTAAGGCACTTCGTCGATGCGCTCATACGTGGTAAACCGCTTCTCGCAGCCGAGGCACTGCCGGCGCCGGCGGATGGAATCCCCTTCCCGGCTTTCGCGAGAGTCGATCACCCGGTCCTCGATGTGGCCGCAGAATGGGCAGGTCATGATAGCGGGCGACAGGGGAAGTCCCTTTAGATCGCAGCATAACAGGTAGGGTGCAAAATCGCTCGGTTAAAGAGTGGTTGGCAGGGTCACCGGCGACATCGCCGGCGTTACCGGCGGTACGTAAAAACTCCGGGCCGAGCGGAATCTCATAAGACCAGGCTACGCCGAGGCGGCTGATGTTATCCGCTGTGATCTGGTGCAGGGGACTGTATCGCTGTTCCTTCCAGTTGACGTTGTAGCTGACCCATTCCTCGCCGGTTTTGCTACCTGTCTTCAGGAGCTGATCATTACCTGGTGGGGTTGTACCTGGTGGGGTTGTACCTGGCGTTCTTGCTGTGCCGCAATTATCCAGAAAGGTATAACGGGAACCGCGATGGCGGGTAGCCACGACTTCACCAAACGAGCGGCTGAGATCATCCGTTGCTCCTGAACCGCAAGGGCCACCGGACGGGCGCCCAAAAAATGAAGAGATCCACTCTTCCAGCCGCGCTTCGGCGACCGTATGAGTTGCGCGTCTTATTCAAAGACGTAGCCAGAATATCAAAGAAACTGCGGGCCGCCGAAAGCGGAAGGATTATTTATCCTTTTCCTGTCCCTGTCCCTGCGTATTTGATGAGCCGCCCAGATCCATTTTCCTGCCGTCCGGGAATTCGATCAGACGCGAGCTGCCGCGCAGCGAGCCGTCCTTCGCCTGGAAGGCGACGACTTTGATCCTGGTTCCGGCGGGCAGCGAATTTCTGTTCCAGCCGAGCCGCAGCAGCACCGATGGCGAGCCGCCTTCAATCCGCCAACGCTCCGTCGTCCCATCCGGCTTCGGCACGTCGATCGTGAGCCAGGAATGAGGATTCAACCATTCCATCTGGACGACTTTCCCTTCGAGCGTGACCTGTTTGGTCGCGTCGAACTCAGCGGCGAACGAATGATGCGCCGCCAGCGGCAGGGCCGCCGCCATCAGCAATGCCGGCGCTCAGTACGACTTTCAGCAGTTTGCTGTGCATTGATTTGACTCCTCTTTCACTGTAACCCCGATCACTGCTTCGACTGCAGCAGATCGTGGTACAGGAGCATATCGGTGAACGGAACGCATTTGTGCTCCATCAGTTCCGCGTTGTTGTCGATCACGCGATACAACGGCATCTCGATCGTCCACGGCTTCGAAAACGTCTGCGGATCTTCCAGCGTCGCCTCATACCAGATGTGGTCGACGTCCAGCAGCTTGAACCGCTCGGTGACCTTCAACTGGTTGGTGGCAAAATTTCCCGCGCGATCCAGCCACGACTGCCCGTTCTGCGAGGTGGTGGTCACCACCAGAGTGTCGCCCTCCCACGTTCCGTTCGACCGTCCCATCCAGGAATCGACCGGCAGATCGGTATGCTCCTTCATGTAAATGATCCGGTTCGTTGCGGCGAACGGATAGACCATCAGAAGGTCGCCGTCCGCCTGGAAGATCTGGAACGGGAAATTCTGATACGTGACGCGCGGAACGCCCAGCATGTAGCACTTTGCTTCGGGGTCGGCCTCGGGCCATTTGGAGCGGTTCTCGTCCCGCTTCTTGAGCGCATCGGGCAGGTATGGAATCGTACCGCCACCCTTCAGCATGCTCTGGCCCGCGGGAATGACCGCGATCGCGCCGAGCTGCCAGAAATCTTTCCCCCAGCCTTCGACCGAATGCGCCTTCCAGATTCCAGTAGGCCGTGTTCAGCGCCTGCCAGATGCCGTTCAGGTTCGGATGCCCCGAGACGGTCGCCGGCGTGCTGCAGTTGCTGCGCCTGAGCCGCACCCCCGATGCCGAGCAGTAGTGCTGTTGTGGTCAAAATCGTGTGGATGAATCGATTGTGCAATTTATAAATCCCCGTATCCGGAACGCCCTATAGAGTATATAATTTCGGAGATTTCTCCCCCCAGGATTCCCTGCCCTGACATTATTTCGCGAGAGCGGGCATTCGGATTCAACTCGCACAGTTTCAACCCGCGACGCGAGCTTTCGCGTCGGCGCAGAGGTTCACGTCAGTGCCGGCAGCGCCGGCGATCTTGCCGCCGGCAGTCGTAAAATCGCGTCTTCAGCGGAGCGACCGGAAAGCGTTTTCGCACCGTCTAAGCAGGCACTGCGGCAGCTGAATATGGCGAGGCACGTTTCCTGATTATGCGGGAGTAAGTCGTCTTATACACCTTATGGATTTCGAAGAACGGCTCCAGCATTCCCATCACAGTCGCCGCATTGGATTGAATGTGAGATCTCATGATGGTGGCCGCATCCGTGGGGCTTGAGCTGCCCAGTGTTCTGATCAGCGTTTCATGATCGCCGCGAAGATTGTCGGGCGTCCAGTCGTTTCTGGCTCGGAGCCATGTCGATGCCAGCGCCGAGATGCGGGCAATGTTTTCAGAGAGAGCGCTGCAGCCGGCGCATTCCGCAAGTCTGCGATGAAACTCCTCATGCAGGTCCAGATAGACAAACGGATCACCGTCCTGCCGTGTGGCAACGAGATCGACGCGTTTGGCAAGCTTGAGTAACCTGGCTTTATCTTCACTTGTCGCGGAGGCCGCATAGAGCATCGCGACCTGAGCCTCAAGCGCTTCCCGAAGTACAAAGTGCTCCGCGACATCGTCACGAGTGGGGATGCGCACGCGCGTCCCGGCGCGTGCGCGTGCCTCGAGGATTCCATCCCATTCGAGACGCAGCAATGCCTCAGTAGCAGGGAGAAAGCTGATGCCCAGCTCGGCCGCGACCTGGCGTCTGGACACAACCTGTCCCAGGGCAAACTCGCCTTTGAGAATGCGGCGCCGCATCGTCGTGTATGCCTGACGCGCAAGGCCGTCGTTTTCCGGCCACGTCTTCCCCACCTTCGCGTGCGGGAGGTCTTTTGCGCCCGCCCGCTCGATGATCGGATTGCCTGCCTCGCATCCGCTCTGTATCCCGGCACTCTTGTGATTTGCAGCGATCATTGTCGACGCCTCGCGAATGATAATGCGGCCTCAGGCATGGTGGTTACAGGATTTCACCTGAGGATCGGGAACCCTTTACGCATCGACTGATCGGCCCCGTGAACCGACCCAAACAGACGCTCTACGAAGGCGCATGGTTGTATCGGTTCCTCGATGGACATTTTCAGAGAGTGGCGCATTCCTGCGATAATGCATGCATTAATAAAAAGGTGGACGTAGTATATAATCGCGAACAAGCGCTTGTCAACCAGCATAGGCGTGCTCTATCCGCGAGCAAAAACGGGAGACCGGACGAACGCGAGCGGAACATTATGTTCAGTCCCGCATGCATATTGTTTTATGACGCTATCTCACCTGCGGAACGGGCGCTATCCCGCGCCGCCACGAAACGGGAGGAACACGCACCTCGGCGTCGGCGCGGACGTGGCTGGTTTTGCGCGTGTTCCTCAAAAAACTGACGCGCACTCAGGATTCATTCATGCGAAACGTTAAATCGATGCCGGTGAGCGACGAGTCACGAGCCTCGTCGCAGACTGCGCGCGCTACGCTCGCGTTGCGGGAGATGCTCGTGCAGGGCCAGCTGATGCCTGGCGAAAAAATCCGCGAAGTGCCGCTGGCCGCTCAGCTGAACGTGTCGCGCATTCCGCTTCATCTGGCCCTGCAGAGGCTGGCGCATGAGGGCTTTCTCGAGATCCGGCCCAAACGGGGATTCGTCGTTCAGCAGTTTTCGACGGATGACATTTACGATTCCATCGAGCTTCGGGGTTTGCTCGAAGGCAGCGCGGCTCGTATGATCGCCGAACGATTTACCGACGCCCGGGAGTTGGCGCAGCTGGCCGATCTCAGTCGGCAGATCGTGGTTCTCGTACGCCGCTCCAAATTGACCATCGAAGCGTTCACTCGCTATATCGATCTCAACGCAAAATTTCATGAAATTCTGGTCGCAACCTCCGGCAGCCGAATGCTGCGGCGGGCCATTGCACATGCCTGCTCGCTTCCTTTTGCTTCGCCCAGCGCCTTCCTGAAGCGGCAAAGCATTTCGCCGGAGCTTCGCGAATTGTTCCTGATCTCGGCGGACCAGCACTGCGGAATCGTCGACGCGATCAGAAATCACGAAGGACAACGGGCCGAAGCCCTGACCAGAGAGCACGCGCGCGTGGCTCGTCGAAATCTGGAAGACGCATTAAAGAATCAGGACATTCCCCTCGATCTCGCCGGCGCCAGATTAATCGGTCTCTGAACCGCGCCGAACGCACTTACCGAGCCGCGCGCGCCAGCGAGCAAACCGGCGCGCCGTTCTGCCATAGCAGGCTGTGGCTCCTGCCTTCCCGAACACCTGCCAAGCTGCCACCGGGAGGAAGCGAAGCGGGGCATGGGAGTTACGTGCTGCTCCATCCGGCGCTCCGGGAGGCGGGGCTGACTGCAGTCTTCTCTTCCGCCCCTTATCCAGCCCTCAGTATGAATGCATTTCAAACTCGCCAACGGTCGCGAGCGTACAGGAATATCCCACACCCAAAATTTTTTTTATTGAATGCATGCATTAGCCCTATTCAATCCTTACGAATTGTTATATGATCTTGCTCCAGGGATCCACAGTTTTGAAGTCTGAGATATCTGAGGGGAGTTTATGAGCAGATTTATATCCGCGTGCGCGGCAACGGCTGCGCTTATCCTGGGGTTCGCATGTCCCATGTTCGCCCAGGTGAATGCCAGCGTCGACGGAACCGTAGCCGATTCGTCGGGCGCGGTGATACCCAAAGCCGCCGTCACCGCCACGAATACGGCTACCGGCGTTGTTTCAAACGCGCAGACCAACGACTCGGGGGCTTATTCATTCCCCAGCTTGCAGCCCGGCTCATACACGGTCTCAGCGACAAACACGGGTTTCCAGGCGGAGACCTACCGCGACGTGCAGCTCGGCTCGGGGCAGCAGGTCCGGTTGAACTTCAGCCTGCAGGTCGCGGGCGGCGCGCAGTCGGTCGATGTTGTCGTTGAGGCCGATACGAACCTGGCAACAACCACGTCGTCTGTCGGTGGAGTTCTGACGGAGAAGGAAGTCTCCGACCTTCCCATCGCCACCCGCAACGTGCTTGACCTTGTGGCTCTCACGCCGGGCGTCATCACCGTCCCCGGCGTCTTCACTTCGTCACATGTTGAACTTCGCCGGCCTGCAGACCAATCAGGTCAACACCACTCGTGACGGCGTGATCACCAACGATGGCCGTTACGCCAATGGCGCTTATTCCGGGGCCTTCACCAGCCCGGACCTGATCGAAGAAGTCCGCGTCTCCACCAACCAGATCGATCCCGCCCTCGGACGCGGCGCGGCGCAGGTGGAAATGCGTACGCGAAGCGGCAGCAATCAGTTTCACGGCGCCGCCTTCTGGAGCAACAACAACTCGGCGTTCAACGCGAATGATTATTTCCAGAATCTGCAGGGCCAGCCCAAGAACTACGGCAATCGCAACCAGTTTGGCGGCCGCGTCGGCGGTCCGATCAAAAAGAACAAGCTGTTTTTCTTCTTCCTGACTGACGATCAGCGCTATCTCGGCAAAGTGAATCGATGTCGCGACAGTTCTGACGCCGCCGGCCCGGCAGGGCATTTTCCGGTACCTGACCGCCGGGAATACGGGGGCGAACGGCGGCGTCGCGCGCTCGAACGGAAACGCCTTCTCGACGACTCCGTCCGTCGATCTTAACGGCAACGTACTTACCTCCTGCCGGTGGCGTGCCGCTCTATCTCAACTCCGTCAACCTGCTCGCGGCCGGCGGTCCCAATTTCAGCGCGATCGACCCGGTATGGTTCGGACCGCAGTACATCGGCAAGTATATGCCGTTGCCCAATAACTACACGGTCGGCGACGGGCTTGAACACCGCGGGCTTTCAGTGGCAGCAAAGGCTGGACGGTCTCGACGGCGCCACCGGACAAAGCCCCAACAACAACCGCAATAACTGGACGATCCGGCTCGATTACAACATCAATGACAAACACAAAGTGAACTTCATCATGACCCGCGAGCACGACTGGGGCGCGACTGGGCAGACCGGCATTCCCGACTACCCGACCGGCGTTTACGGGCAGGAAGTTCGCGATCCGCGCGTTCTACAGCGCCGACTGGACCTGGACCATCACGCCCACGCTGTTCAATGAATTCCATTTCGGACACAAAATGGATACCTGGGAAGGCACCTCGCCTCTCGACAACGGATGCTGCATTGAAGGGCGCTGCCGAGGATTCAGGTTTCGCCCGGCGTCGCAGACGGTGCGCGCCTCCTATCCCGCAGGTGAACAATTCGTTCCTGTACACGCAGGCCGGGAAGCCTCGGCACGCTGGGCGGAACTCTGGGTCTGTATGCCGGGATGAACGTCTCAGCCCCGCGCCGACGGTCAGCCCGTTCTACCAGTACGACGACTAACCTCAACTGGATTAACGGTTCGCACACGTTTCAGTGTCGGTTTTGAAATCGATCGGACGAGTTCGGTTTCGTCCAACAGCGGCAACGCACAGACCACGCGGCCGTTTGTCACGCTCGGGATCGGTAACGTAGCGCCACCGATTACCACTTCGACCTTCCCCGGAATCGGCGCTCAGAACCTGACCACGGCGCAGAACCTGCTTGCGAACCTCGCCGGATCTGTCGCCGAGCATCACCCAGCAGTACTGGGTCAACAGCCCGACGCAGACCAACTGGACGTATTATCTGAACCAGCGTCTTCTTTTACCGCACCAATGTGTCGAACGCCTGGTCCGGGTATGCCAAGGACAACTGGAAAGTCAATTCCAATCTCACGGTCAACGTCGGCCTGCGGTATGACTGGTTCGGCGTTCCTTACGAGACGCAGGGTCTGGCCGGACGGCCCCCTGGGCGGGCAAGCCGGATTGTTCGGCATTTCCGGAACCAACTTCGCCAACGCGATGTGGAACCCGAATGCCACCGGCGGCTCGCTGACAACCGCTCAGTTTGTGGGACCGGGTTCGCCGAATCCGAATCTTGGCGTCTACAACAATTACTGGAAGGACTTCGGACCCTCGATCGGTGTCGCCTGGAACGTGCCGTGGTTCGAAGAACACGGTCTTCCGCGCCGGATACGGCATCAATTACATCGGCAACGTGGATTTCCTGACGCTGAACACCGGTGTCGGCAATTTCCCCGGTCAGACGCTGAACACGAGCTACGTGCCGCAGAGTTTTCTCAACGTGGCCGGAGTAGCCGCCGCGGGAGTGGTACCGGTCACGACCAATGGAGCGCAGCCGTTCACGCCGGTGTCGTTCACCAATCGCGCGACCGGTCTGTATGGCTATACGACAATCTCAGGACGCCGTATGTCCAGAGCTTCAACGCGACCATCCAGGAAGCAGACTACGAACACCGTCAGCCTCGACGTCAATTTCATCGGCAACAAGGGTTCGCGGCTTTATACCAATCAGCAACTGGACGACACGAATATTTTCGAGAACGGCATCCTCAACGGCTTCAACGCCGTCCGCGCGGGCGGCGACTCGCCGCTGTTCGACCAGATGCTCAACGGCATCACGATTCCAGGCGTCGGCACTGTTAACAACACGACGCTCACCGGGTCGCAGGCGCTGCGGACCTATACTCGTTACAAACACGTTTCTGGCCAACGGATCGGTTGGCTCTCTGGCGAACTTCTTCAACACCAGTTCGGTCGGCACCGGCGTCAACGGCGGCATCCTGAGCCACGCGGGCCTGCCGCAGAACTTCGTCGTTGTGAACCCGCAGTTCAACAGCGTCTACATGATCGACAATAACGGTAACTCGACCTACGATTCGTTCCAGGCGCACGTCAGCAAACGCCTGTCGCACGGCCTTACCGGCCAGTTCGCTTATACCTTCTCGAAGACGCTCGGCGATACCACGTCCAGCAACACCTATCGGGACGTTCGCAATTTCGCTCTCAGCAAGAGCCTGCTGTCGATCGACCGGCCGCAACTCTTCCAGTGGAATGTCTCATGGGCGGTCCCGTTTGGACACGGCCAGGATTTTCTGAAGAACACGCCGCGGTGGCTCGACGCGGTGGTCGGCGGTTGGAATGTTTCGTCCTCCTTCGTGTGGCAGTCGGGCGTGCCTCTGACCTTTACCTCCGGGGCCGCTGGCGCCTACGTCACCACTTTCAGCAATCTGGCGGTCAACACCGCTAATCTCGTGGGAGCGTTGCCCGCCAACATGTCGCAGGTGGTCAAGGGCAACGGCTTCGTCTCTTACTTCCAGGGACTGACCTCGCAACCCATCCCGGCATCTCAACTCGGCAGCCTCGGTGTGGATTCCAGCCTCGCCGGCCGCTTCACCAACCAGCAGGTCGTCAATGCGCAGGGTCAGGCGGTTCTGGTGGATCCCCAGTCCCGGAACGACCGGCAACACGGCGTTCTACACCCCGGGGGTGCGCGGACCTTCGCTGATGGGATTGAATGCCTCGGCGAGCAAGGCGTTTACGATTCGCGAAGGCTGGACAGTCACGCTGCGCGCCGATGCCGTCAACCTCACGAATACGCCGCAGTGGGGCTATAACAGCACCGGTCGTCGGGAACGCTGGGCATCAACACCAACATCAACTCGCCGTCGTTCGGCCGCATCACTTCGGCCGCCGGCAACCGTCTGATCACGTTCTACGCGCGCTTCGATTTCTAAAATCCTGCGCACGTGCGCGGCTCGGCAGCTTGTTCAAACTTTAACGAACAATCTTCCGAGCCGCGACCTTCCCGAATCGCGACCGCGAGGAAGCGCTCTTCACTAATCCGCTCAATCCTCGCCGCACATCGAAATCCCAACCTCAACATATTTGACAGCTCAATTGCATTCCATTGATATCAGGACCGCGAGGTGCGAAAACGTGTATCTTAAAATTTCGCGAAAATGACAAAAACCAATTTAGAAACACTCATTGCCGGTTCGAAAGGGATCGCCCACTTCCTCTACAACCAGCAGACCGGGCCCAACGTTTACCCGGGCGTCCCCCCGGAGTTCACGAATTGGCGGGATGAACAGCAGGCCTGGCAGAAAACCTGTGTTCTCTTCAATCAGTCCTATCACATGGCAGAACTCCTGCTGGAGGGTCCGGATGCGTTGAAGCTGCTAACCGGCCTTGGCGTCAACAGTTTCGCGAATTTCGGCCTGGATCGAGCCAAACAGTTCGTACCGTGTTCACCCGATGGATTTGTGATCGGCGACGTTATTCTTTTTCATCTCGCCGAAAACACATTCAACCTCGTCGGTCGCATCCCGGCCCTGAACTGGGTCCGTTTTCATGCAGAGACCGGCGGATACAACGTCAAAGCCGATCTGGATGAGCGGACCGCGGTCCGCAAGGATCCCTCCCGCCGCCGCAACTATCGCTTCCAGATACAGGGACCCAATGCGGCGAAAGTCATCGAGCGCGCCACGGGCAGCCCGATTCCGGATGTGAAGTTCTTCCATCTCACCTGGACTCAAATCGCCGGGAAGAAGGTCCGCGCATTGCGGCATGGCATGGCGGGACAACCGGGACTGGAACTGTTTGGACCATGGGACGATGGGGAAGCCGTGCTTCGCGCCCTGGTCGAAGCGGGAAAGGAATTCGGTATGCGGCAGGTCGGCGGCCGCGCGTACTCATCGAACACCCTCGAGTCCGGATGGATCCCGTCGCCGCTCCCGGCGATCTATACGGGCGACAAGTTGAAGGCCTATCGCGAATGGCTCCCCGCCGACAGCTATGAAGCGAAAACATCCATCGGCGGCAGTTTCTATTCGGACAACATCGAAGACTACTACCTGACGCCCTGGGAGCTCGGTTACGGCCACATCGTGAAGTTCGACCACGATTTCATTGGCCGCGCCGCGCTTGAGAAAAAAGCCAAAGGACCCCATCGGCAAAAAGTCACGCTCGCTCTCGAGAACGACGAGGTCGTGAAAATCCTGGCCACATCTTTCCAGAAGACGGATCGGGCCAAATTCATGGAGTTTCCCAGCGCCGTCTATTCCATGCATCCCTTTGATCGGGTCCTGGCGAACGGAAAGACGGTAGGCGTCTCGACCTGGATCGGCTACAGCTCAAACGAAGGCAGGATGCTCAGCCTGGCGATGCTCGATGAAGAGCACTGCCAACCGGGAGCGCGGGTCGAGTTGCTGTGGGGCGAGCCCAATGGCGGATCTGCCAAGCCGACTGTCGAGCCTCACGTGCAGATGGAGATTCCGGCGATTGTATCGCCTGTCCCCTATGCCGAAGTAGCGCGTGAATTGTATGCACCGAAAGGCTGGCGCGCGCACCATCAGCCCGCCTGATTCAGAAAACGAGGAAGCGGACCTGGCGTTCAACGGGTCCGCGTCCTTTTTCCAACCGCGGGAACGGCCTTGCGTTACCTCGGCTATGATGCGCGGCCATCCGTAGCTGGGGAGACTCCCAACCCGGTCCGTTGAATTCGTCGCGCAGGTCCAGATCCGGGGCTGACCGCTGGGGGAGCGTCCCTGCCCGCGATAGTATCCGACCGGGCTCACCTGAGCCAGTTGGCACAGCCGCTCCCGGCTACCAGGCACCTGCGGAGTCCGACGAGAAGCTCCGCACGCAGCCGGAGACGCAGACACCAAACCGCAAACATCGAACCGACGAATACGTTTCTTCAGGCATGGCGAAGTCTATCGGTCCGATGGGACCGCCAACACCCTGGGGCGCGTGCGGTCTCCCGCGGGTCGGCCCCGAAAGAATTTACAGCGAACGGCGAACAATGTCTTAACCGTTTGTCTCAGCCAATGGGACAACCGCAAAG
Source organism: Terriglobia bacterium (assembly GCA_963718155.1). Classification (GTDB taxonomy): domain Bacteria; phylum Acidobacteriota; class Terriglobia; order Bryobacterales; family Bryobacteraceae; genus BOG-234. The sequence goes on from CAVQYP010000021.1 coordinate 246,285, forward strand.
GGGGAAAGTGCGGCCGCCGGCGCGGCCGCAGGTACAGAAACGCCGACGACGTGCTCTCTGAGCCTAAGCATGGGCCATTCAATCAGTCTGGTGGCGACGATGCCCGCTGCCACCATGCACACGGCTTGAAGAATTGTGCCCAATGGAAACTGCAGCACATACGGAAGCCGCTCAACCACTTGCCGTACAGGGGATCTCATTGCGTTGTGCCAAAGATAGATTCCGTATGAGTACAGGCCGATGCAGGCAACGCCGCGAACCAGCAGAATGTGGCGAAACTTCCCCAAGTGACGGTAAACCAGCAGCAGGAACGCTGCGTATCCGGCGTATACAATCTCTAATCCCCATGTCACCATATTCTGCGAAGAATGTCCTAACGTAAACAGAGTAATAAAGCCAAAGAAAGAAACCAGGGCCAGGGGCGACTTACGGGCACTCAGTGAATCAAAAAGCTGCGGGCGCAACTGCTGAATCATCGCCAGGGCTACGCCGACGAGAAGTCCGTCGAGTCTGCAGTGAGTGTATTGCATTGCCCCGTTGATATTTCCTGTCAGCACCGTGACTGTCCGGACAACAAACACTAATACGCACACCGCCGCTATTCCGCCCAGAAGCGTTCTTGTCGAAGGGCGTCTTCCAGCAATCCACATAAGACACAACGCCAGAAGAATATAGAAATGCTCTTCCAAAGAAAGAGTCCACGTGTGTGAGATCGAGGTGCCGAGGTAGTTCTGAAGGTGCAATAGATTCGCGACTGCAAAAGTCGAGAGTGGGTGTTTTCGGCCTGCAATCTGCACCAGAAGAAAGGCATAATAGGGGGGCCAGATTTTAAAGCCTCGCCTCAAAAGAAAACGCCTGGCATTCACTCGACCTGTCGCAACGTACTCCCTGATCAGCAGACCACCAACGAGAAATCCGCTCAAGACAAAGAATAATTCAACCCCACTCCAGCCGATTTGCTTGAGTATCGAACTGATTTGCGCAGGGCCCCAAAGTGGCGTGGCGTAAAAATCCGCGTGACTTGCCATGACGAGAGTGATCGCAATGCCGCGGACGAAGTCCAGCTCGATGCTGCGGCGGGATACATCAGGCAGCACTTGTTTTACCGTCCGATCCGGCCGCAGAACGGTAGCCAGTTAGCTGGAGCGGGCGCTTAATGCCACCCGTTTCGACCGTTCCTTGCGTCACTGACGCAAAGATAGACCCGAGGAATTCGACTCTGAAGATAAAGACCGGGACCAAAACAGTGGGATTGCCAGTTATCACGGTAATAGATGTTGCCCACCGGGCTCGCCTTGCGGACTGATGCAGAACTCTCTCTCTCACTCTGGTAACCGCCTTCCCACGCTTCGGGGCGCACGGGAGCGCCTCAGCGGTTTTCATACTGAATTCGGCATCATCATTATGCCCGCACGCCGAAGCCATTGACGTCAGGGAATAGGGCGGCCAACTCATTGTGAGGTCCATACGCCGAAAGACCTCAGAGCAAATTGCCATGTCGTCCGCAGGAATCCTACTCTTAACCAGAACGATCTGCCCGATCTGGTCATGGTGGAAAACGTCGCAAGTTCCTGGGTTGTTTCCAGAACCCGCCCGGCGTTGATCGCCGCCAGCCGTCCCCCGGCTGGCAGAATGAAACGGCGTACGAACTTGCGTTCCGATTGCCTGCGCACGCGCGCGACGAGCACGGCAGCCGCGCCGTCGCGGCCGGGCACGGCTATGTTGTCGCCTACAGGCAGATCGCGCATCGATCTGGTTGCCATTCACCGAGCCGCGAACCTTTGAAGTGGCCCGGGACACGACGCTCAGTGGCGAGAACAGTAGCATGAAAGAGCGCGATGTATCCCTGCTGTAAGTCGCTTCAACACACATCGCAAATGTCGTCACCAGCATGACCATCACCGTCCTCTCTGCCGGCCGTCGAAGGCCGTCTGCGCTTCAAGCCTGAAATCGGCCAAACATACACTGCATGAAACATTGCCGCAACGGTCCACACTGGCAGAATCCATCCGATAGGCATGGCCCACTGAATCGTGTGCTGCGACAGGACACCTGATCGCGCTGATGGATTCAACAGCGCCCGCAGAAATACGTTTCGCCGGATAACATTGCCAGGCTCCTGATTTTGACCTTATGGCAAAGATAAAGTTAAAGTCCTATGCGGGTCAACGTGGCAAGTGTGCGGTTGTTCCTATCTTTTGGACTGGCCGGATAAGCGTCTTCAGAATGTCTGTATTTGCGTCTTCGGAGCCAGATTCCGGCATACGGCTCAGTCTGGGCATTATCCAGAAGTACCGGGAGGTGAATCATGCAATAGCCGACCCTGCTCCGAACTGAGACAACAACTGGCCCATGAGCCGGTGATCGAGAGCGACTACACAGATTTCGTACCAGCGGTAAAAGCTCTGGCTACGGACGCTGGCGGCTCCTGCCTTTGTCTTTATGAGATTGCTCCGTTATGAGACTGCTCCGACGCGCAGGTCCGAGGTGCGGGTTCATCCTGGATAAGTTGACGGTGAGTCTTCGCCTCTGGTCGGGGAATCCTTTACAGCGACCGCTGTACCATCTATTTGAAGCACCACAAGGGGGCGGGACAGGTTTGCCAGCAATCAAAAGTTATAGAGACCATCCGAAAGATCGGTTGTCGCATACGGACAGGAAAACTATTCTGAGTGAAATGAACAATGCCTCCCGCGAAGTTTCTGGTGTCGATGAAGCGTCGACGGCCAGGCTGCGGTGGTTTGATCGGGCGTTATTAGTGAATCTGTTGGTTAACCTGGTCAGAGGCGGTCGTTCAAATCGGACATTTCACCTGCAGAATCAGTCGCTCGAAAAGATGTTGAGACCCATATTACAGCCCACCCATTGTTCTTTGCGCGTTGACGCTGCTCCTTCCAGCCTGTAGTATGACCACTTTGGGCACGATGCGCTCCCTGATCTGGCTCTCGATCCAACACTTTCACTTATCCCTGCTCTCACAGCGATGCCTGCATCTCCCAGACACGCGATCACGATTGTTGAAATGACGACAACACCAGTTAAGGCGGTTTGCCACCTGGGCACTGCGCTGCTCCTCGCCGGTCTTGCCAGCGCCGCGCAGTTTCCCAGAGATGCGGGCGTTATCGACGTCACCCAGCCTCCATACAATGCTCACCATGACAGCGGGGCCTGCGCGGCGGAAGACGCCACATCAGCCTTTCAGGCCGCAATTCATGCTGCGGGTATGAGAACAAACAACGGTGCTGCCTCTCATATCGTGTATGTCCCTGACGGCTGTTACACCATAACGAATACTCTTTGGTGGCAGACCAGGGCTGGACAAAATCCCACCTCGGCCACAGGGACGGCGTGGGTACAACTCATAGGCCAGAGCCAGGCGGGCGCAACCTTGTTCGTTCCGGCGAACAGTCCAAACTTCCAGTCAACTGCCAACTGCGCGCCGGGCACTTACTACGGGTTTATCAACGGAACCACCGGATGCCGAGCGGTGATCTATACTTGTTCCGGGTTCAATCCGGCATTTCCGCCCCCCGTATATTGCAGCGGGAACGACGCGTACATGAACAACGTACACGATCTTACGATTCGGATCGGTGCGAACAACCCTGGCGCGATCGGTGCTTCAATGTTGAATTCAAACTCGGGCTCGCTTCGAAACGTGACCATTAAATCTGACGATGGGACGCCGCTTATAGCTCTGGATCTGGCACGCTACCAGAATGGCCCGGGCGCCTACGAAAATCTCACCATAGAGGGATTTCATTACGGAATACTTTCGGGGTCGTATTCTTATGGCGTTCCGGAAGGCGGATTAGTTATTCAGCATATAGCCATGAGCGGACAGGCGACGGCGGGCATATTAAATTACACGCAGCCGCTGTGGGCGAGGGACATTAATTATTCGGGATCTGGCCCGGCGGTTCAAAATTTTGGCATCGGGCGGATCACGCTGTTCACCGCAAATCTTGCAAGTTCCGGTGGCGGAGCATCGATAAGCGCAATTCAGAATAATTCCAGCGGTGGAGTGGCGTTTTTGCGGGCAATCACCTGCAGCGGTTATCAATCCTGCCTTAGTACGAATGGGTCGGTTACAGTTGGTTCGACTATATCTGAATACACAAGTAAGCGAGTACAGAGCCAGTATTCCAGTATCGGAGTATCTTTGGACCTTCCGATCAGCGAGACCCCAACATACACGAACGCGAATTTCTCAAAAGATTGGCAGAGTGTAAAAGCATCTGGAGCAGTCGGAAATTGCATAAAGGACGACACGGCGGCGATTCAGGCCGCAATGAATTCGGGAAAACCTGTTGTTTACTTTCCGTCGGGATGTTATAGGGTTGACGCAAAATCCAATCCGATCACGATTCCCGCATCGGTACGGCTGGTCGAAGGCCTGGGAAGTTGCATCGCGGCACAAGGTAACAGTACCTGCAACGGCCCGGGCGGGAACTTTACCAACGAACGGACACCGTTTACATCCAGGACGAACGGCGACACAATTTTTGAGAACTTTCGTTTCGATAAAACTACAGTTGGCGGAATGACTTATACCGGGAATGGCTCCTTCACGCTCACAGATGTTTTCGATCTGACACACTGGACCAGTAACTGTTCAACATGCAGTATTTACCTTGACGATTCCGCTGTTACCGGCGAATCGTTTACGGGTGGCTCTTTCTGGTGCGTTCAGTGCAACACCGAGACAAACGGTACGCATATCGATGTCAGTGCAGCAACGGGCTGGATATTTGGCTGGAAAACTGAAGGATCGGCTCTGGGGAGCAGTTGCACATCCACCGCATGCGGGATTCTTTTTGCCCATAACAATGCTACGGTAGAAGTGCTCGGCACCTTGTTCAAGGCGAATTCCGGATATTACGGGACGGCTTTCCTGATCCGGGACAGTAATGTAAGCATCGCGAACCCGAACGCTGATTCTGGTTATTCCCCGGTATATTCGGAGGAGCGCAGGGGCCAGACCAGGACGCTTGACGACGATCTTTTCTGGGCGCGCGGCGTCGGTACAGCGCTGTACAGCGCAAGCACCTTTACCTATCAGAAGCGACACCATCTCGTTCCTGCAGCGTCGAGTAAATAAACGATCGAATGGCCGTCTACGGCGTAGGCGGAAGTCGCTGAGACCCCAGGCTGAACGCGTAGAGCGTGCCGTCATAAGTCACGGCATAGGCGCGGCCGCCGGCAACCACGGGCGCGTTGAAATGCGAAAACGAGTGGATCGTGTCGCCGCTCGAAAACAGGACTTTGCCTGTCGCGGCGTCGAGTGCATACAGGATCGAATGGCCGCTGGCCGACTTGCGCTGCTCGGTATTCAGCAGACCACCGCTCGCTCCGAACTGCACCGGCGAATCTCCATCGGAGAGGGCGAAGACAACATCATTGGCGATTACCACCGGAGTAGGCACCGACATGTCGACCGAGTTCCATGCCGGAACCAGCCGAGGCTTATCGCCCCTCAACTCCACCTTGAAAGCCATGATGCTGCCGTGGGGCGTCGCGCCATACTCGGCCGGAAACTTAACGCCCGTAGCAGGCGGCCCGTATGCGGGAGCGTAAAGCCAGCGTGTTGCCGCTGCATCTTCCCGCGTCGAAAAGGCTCCCCAGAATCCTTTTCCAGCGAAGTTGATTTCTTCGTTCGTGTAAGCAGGGCTGCGGAAGAGCGGCGTTCAATGATCGGCTCCGCCCATCGACTTCGTATCCAGCAGGAAGATCACTCCCTCTTTACCGCTGGCCGCCGCCAGTTCCATGCCGTGAAAGGTGAAGACCGATGGCCCGATGCTCCCCAGATCAAGATCTTTCTTCGTCATCCACTCACGGTTAGTTAGCGGGGGTGAAGTAATCTATGACCTTCAAGTCCTTCGGCGACAACTCGAGCACGGAATCGGCGTAGTTGCCCTTTTGGGGGTCCCACGGCCCGTCTCCGGTTTCCGCCAGGATTTTTCCGTCCGCAGTGATCGCTACGCCCGCACGGCCCCAGATTCCGCCGCCCGAGACGGACGACTGGAACTGCGTGACTTTACGCGCCGGATCCTTCAGATCCATCGCCTAAACGCCGGCCTTCGATCCATTGCAACTGCCCTGCGAAGTCCCGGTATAAAGCACGTCGTTTGCAAGAGACATGCTCCAGACTTTCGAGAAAGCCGGCACGAACTGGGTGGGTGGAAGAAGTTCCTCGCCGCTGACAAGCTGGAAAGCGTGCATCCTGCCGTCGCTCGCGATGGTGAAAACCGCCTGTCCCTTGCCTGGCAGCACGCCGATCACGGGCGTAGCGAGAAGGGCATTCGGACAAAGCCAGCTCTCCGGCCGCTCCGGTGTTGCTTCCGTCGCGAGAGTTTGCTGCCAGTAAACCTTACCCGAATCGCCGTCGACGACGAAGATCTTGTCTGAGGCGCCGGCGACCACGATGAGGTCCTTGACTCCCCGGGGAGTGGCTACGTTGACTCGCACCAGCGGCGCGGTCAGACCGTACAAACCCTTCGGTTGCGTGTCGAGCTTCAAGCTCCATTCGAGCTTGAGGTTTTTGACATTATCCTTCGTCAAATCCGTCTCGGCTTTATTCCAGCCGGATCGCTGCAGATCGCCGCCAAAGGTGGTTTAGCCACCCCGGCCGGCCTGCGCATGTAACAAAAGCGGCAAACACAGGCAAAACAAAAAAAACTTCGGAAATTTCGTCATTTTCTTCAAAATCCTATTGTCTCGAAGCGGCGCCTTCCACGAGTTCGAGGCGAAGATTGTCCGGACCCTGGATCAACGCGGATTTCAGCGTGCCGTCGGCCGTCATGTGCGGCGCTTCGAGCACTTTCACGCCATCGCCGCGCAGACGGGTCAATGTTTCGTCGAGGTTGTCGACACTGAACGCGACGTGATCCAGCACCCGCCCCTGAGTGGGCTCGTATTTCGTTCGGCCCTCCCATTGTTTCGGGTAAAGCCCCCTGGCGGTGCCGGTGGGGAACCATGCAAAGAGAATGCCATCGATGGGTAGAAACACCAGAGGTCCCGACTGCAGACCTTTGGCATTGAAGCGCGGCTCCCGCGACGGTTCAGGTCCACGGCGCGGGATACCGAGTTCCTTCGCGAACCAGGCAGCCGCGCCCACCGGATCGTCACTCAGCAGGTGGATATGCGAGAAGTTTTCCTGCGCCCCGCCGTTCATTTCGATCAGCGCGTGATCGGGTCCGTCGACGTAAGCGTAATAGCCGCGCCCGGTGTGCCGGTGCCGAGCAGATCGGCGAGATCGCCCTGGGGCGTTTCGAATTTCGTACCGATATCGAGCTGGTGCTGGTAGGCGGCCTTGATATCCTTTTCAGCCCAGCCGAGGTGGTAAAGCGAGGCGACGACTTCGTATGGCGGCGGCTGGTTGACCTTATTGAAGAGGAGCCGGTCGACGGAATCGAAGTGCAGGTGATGGAAGTGGGCGAGCTGCGGCGCCGTAGGGTCTGCCGCGGGCGCCTGAGCAAACGCAGATACCGTCAGCAGAAGAACAGCAACAACCTTCAAGGATGCACCACCGCCTTTAGATAATCGAGAATCGAAGTCAATTCCGAGTCGTTGTACGAAGCGATAAAAGAAGAGTGCTTCCAGGTGCTGCCGTCCTGAATTTTGGCAGCCGGGGGATCCACCGAGCGCAGGACCGGCGGCGATGAGGTCAAATCATAGACGATCGTACGCCGTTTGCCCTGGCTGACGATCAATGCCGGCACCGATTCTCCTTCGAGAACAGCTGTCTTGACGTCGGGAGTTGCCAGATTACGCAGCGCCTGCGCGTCCGCCGGAACGGATGCAATCGGCGTAGCGATTTGCATCCCGATGCCTTCGACTTCGTGGCAGGTTGAGCATCTTCCGAAACTGCGAAATGCCTCCGAGAACAGATCGCGACCGCGTTTCGCGTCCGGCGAAAGCTCCGGCGGAGGAGGACCACCTCGTCCGCCCCCCGGCCCCCCGCCCACTGAGGGGTTTGTGATTCCGTTCAGGGTCGCGACATAAGCCACAACGGCGGTGAGATCGCTTCGACTCAGCGCAGTCCCGCCGAACGCAGGCATCGCCGTGCCGGGAATGCCGCGCGTAACGGTAGTGTTGATATAGGCCTGGTCGAACCCGCGCGCAACCAGGCGGGGCGCTCCGCCGGCCGCCCCTTTCGTACCATGACAGTAGCCAGTGGCGCAGCTCTGGTTGAAGACCTTCTCCCCCTGAGCGATCGTTTCCTGAAGACCCTGCGCGCAAGCGAGCGCGGGCAGCAGGAGCAACAGGCTGTAGCGCGTCACTTCGAATCTCACCTGGTGTCCTCGGGCAGTGCGAACACTACCAAAGTCGATCCCTGCCGCCAGGTCTGATCGGGGAAAACGTTGGCGGTCTGGGTGCCGGTAATCGATTGCTGCCACCCCGTCGGAGTCGCAATGAACTGGCGGCCGTTCACCGAATAGGAAACCGCCGAACCTCGATTGCCCGCGCCCGTCTGGTAGTTCCACAATTTCGCGCCGGTATGCGCATCAAGGGCGAAGAAATCGCCTTCGGGATCGCCGGTGAACACCAGATCCCCCGCCGTTGCCAACACGGAGGCAAGCAGGACGTATTTATACGGCATGCTCCAGACCCGCTTGCGGGTTATGGGATCCCACGCATCGAGGTGACTGTACGTCGTGCGATTCGGTGGCAGCTTGAATGAGAAGCCTCCGTTCGCATAGAATCGTCCCTCCTGCGGCTCGGTCCGGTTGGAAGTCAGGTCGTTGCAGAGTTCGTTGACCGGTATATAGAGGTAGCCGGTACGCGGCGAATAGGCCATCGAGTTCCAGCTTTTCGCGCCGGCCGCGCTGGGACACGTGTTCACCACTTTGCCGGGCTCCGGCTCTCTTCTCCCGACCAGTTTGCCATCCTCCGTGACGCCCGAAATCCATGTCTGTACTTCGGGAACCGAGAAGATGCCGATGAATTCACCGGTCACCCGGTCCAGAACGGAAGTCAGGCCGCTCTTATTCATGTGAACGACGAGCTTGCGCATCCGCCCGTTCACCATACGGTCGATCAATACGCATTCGTAAGCGGAATCGAAATCCCACTCGTCGTCGGGCACTTCCTGGTGGTACCAGCGCAGCTTGCCGGTATCGGCGTCGAGCGCCACGACGCTGGCGGTATACAGCTGGGCTTCTTTACCCTTGTCGGCGCCCACCAGACGATCGCTGTCGTTAAAATCGCCGCCGGCATTCCCGGTACCCCAGTAAACAAGGTTGAGGTCGGGGTCGAAAGATCCGGTCATCCAGGGAGCGCCGCCGCCAAACTTCCAGCTGTCGCCCTTCCACGTCTCGTGGCCTTTTTCGCCGGGACCAGGAATCACGTACCACCGCCACGCAAAGCGGCCGGTTTTCGTATAGAACGCGGTGAGATAGCCGCGATGTGCACCGTCGCCGCCCGAGCCTCCGACAATCACTTTGTCTTTCACGATGAGCGGAGCGGCGGTAATATTGCAACCGCACTGCTTCGAGTCATCTACGTTGACCTTCCACGATTCGAGACCAGTTGCCTCGTCCAGCGCCACCAGAAAGTTATCGTTGGTGCCGAAGAGGACTTTGCCGCCGCCGACCGCCACCCCGCGGTTCTGCACGAAAGCCGCCTGGCTTCCAGGCCGGCCGGGCCGGGGAGTGGGATATTTGTAATGCCAGATTTCGTGCCCGGTCGCGGCGTCGAGTGCAAAAACCTGCGCTCGGGGAGTAATGAGGTACATCGTGCCGTTTTCGACGATCGGGGTGGCCTGCAAATTTTCCGCATAGTCGCCGGTCTGAAAGATCCAGGCAGGCGAGAGTTTCTTCACATTCGAGGTATTTACTTGATTCAGCGCGCTGTAGCGCCAGGCGAAAAGACTGCCTCCGTAGCTCGGCCAGTCGGCATGGGTAGCTCCCGCATTGTCGATGGAGCTTGACGTGCTTTGAGCCGAAGAGGTGCCGGCAGTGAGGCAAAGAACAACAAGTATTGCAACGGGGCGCATCGCGTTCATCATATCTTTCACTGGTTCACAGGGGCTTCCGGCGACCTTGTTTGGCTTGCACCTGTACAGAGCCTGCGAAACAAAATTAATACCGGGAGACGTCAATCAATCGTGATTTATCGATTTCTCCTTCCAATCATTCTTCTGGCCGCGGTTGGTTCCGGCCTAGTGCGGGCTCAGAATACCGCTCAGCAAACACCTCCGCCGACAATTGATAATGCGCAGCCGCCCCCGGTCGCAGCCGAGGAGCATAGGCCGGCATCCGGGCCGAAGTCTGCGCAATGGAAGGGACTCACGGTCGAGGAGAAGCTGAAATACAACTGGAGCCATCTTTTCGACGTCGATCATATGGTGTTCGCCGCTATCGGCGCCGGCGTCGATCAGGGGCGCGACAAGCCCGGCGAGTGGGGCCAGGGATGGGGGGCTTACGGCGAGCGCTTCGGTTCGCACGTAGGATTCTACGTGATCCAGCGCAGCATTATGTTCCCGGTACAGGCGATCGATCACGAAGACGTGAGGTATTTTCGATCCGAGAGAACAAGCTATCAAGGCCGCATAGCGGATGCTTTTCTGCACACGGTCTGGCGTCACAACGACAGCGGCGGGATGATGCCGGCCTACAGCGAATTCCTGGGCGACTACGGGGCGGCCGCGATTTCGAGACAGTGGTGGCCTGCTGGAGACAAGACAGCCTCCGCCATTTTTATCGCCGGATCGAACACACTGCTGATTGATGCGGGCATCAACGTCTTCGAAGAATTCAAGCCCGATATCAAGCGCTGGCTACACCTCGTGCATTGACGCCGCGCTTTACCGGTCTGCGGAAGCAGATTCGCCACAGGCGGGTGCCGGCACGAACGTGTCCCGGATGCCGGTAGGCGGCGGGGAGGGCCTGATCACAGGCATGAGATTTTCGTCATTGGCCGGAGGCTTCGCCTCGAGCAGCGGAGACGCGCAGACTCGCTGCCGGGCAGCCGGTATTTTGCTTGCGAGCCTTATCTGTGCTCGCGGCGGAGAAAAGGTCCAGTCCGGAGGAACTGCGGGCTGCTCGGGGTTGATGTCCGGAGCGCTGAACAGTTTCAGAGATGCGACACGTTTCCCGGCAGATGCCGAGGCGGCATTGCCAGTAAGACTCTGGCCGAAGACCGGAATCGAAACGAGCAGTAACAGAGACCCCGCGGTGAGTTTCATATGACGGAATTATACGCGAATCCACGCCTGGTCGTTACTGCGGGCTATTCTGACTCGTGTCATGTCTTGCGCGCCGACTGATCTGATCACACGCGAAATCACAGCTGGGGATGCCGCGGCGGCGGCCCGCCTGAGCGGTGAACTGGGTTATCCCGTGTCTTCGGAGGAAATGAAGCGGCGCCTCGAGTCGCTGGCGCGGATGCCGAACCACGCTGTTTACGTCGCCTGTATTGCAGGCGAAGTGGTCGGCTGGATCCACGTCCGGGTGTCTCATCATTTGCAGGCGGAGCCGCGAGCCGAAATCGGTGGACTGGTCGTTGCGAGTGAAGCGCGCAGCCGCGGGATCGGCCGCCGCCTTGTAGCGGTTGCGGAGGAATGGGCTTTGCAACAAGGACTGAAAAGCATTGTCGTGCGGTCACGGGCGACTCGCGAAGCGGCCCATCGTTTTTATCTGCGCGAAGGATACAGCATAACGAAAACATCGGCGGTGTTTACGAAGGAACTCGGTCGGTAAGCGTCTCAAACAGGGATGGCATTATATGCTTCCTAACTGAACAAATGACCGTCTTCAGCTTAGAAAAAGCATTTGCCTTCCGTCCAACACCCGCCCGTCGGCGCAGGCAATTCCTTATCGCCAGTCTGCTGATGTCCTCCAGCATCGTGAACGCGCAGTTCACTCCCGCGCCAGGCAGTCCTTTCGCCGGCGGAGGTATCCCCATTTTCGTTACGACCGGTGATTTTAATGGAGACCTGCGGCCGGACATACTTCTCTCTAATGGACCCGCCGCCCTGACTTTGATGCTCGCGGACTCTTCGGGTGGGTTTACGGTTACCTATATCTATACACCGCAGGTCCGCAGCACACCTTTTGACATCGAGGCTGCCGATCTGTTCGGAGACGGGTATTTGAGCCTCGCGGTCGCCGACTCCGTACTCAGCCACATAGCGATACTGAGGAACCACAACGACGGCTTTGCCGTTGCTTTCTCTCCGATATCAACGTTCCCGGTCGAGGGTGGTCTTACCTCTGTCGCGGCGGCCGATTTCGATGGAGATGGCAAAATGGATCTCGCCGTCGCGTCCGGTTCAATCAGCATCCGCTTCGGGAACGGCTCCAGCACTTTTCTTCCCAAACCCGGCGTTGACTATCCCGCGGGAGCCGACCCTCTTTGGATTACAACGGGAGACTTTAATGGAGACGGCAAGCTTGACGTAGCGACAGCAAACAAGAGCAGTAATAACGTGACTGTGCTCCTGGGTGACGGCTCCGGCAACTTCTCGGCGGCTCCCGGCAGTCCTTTTGCCGCGGGAACCAGTCCCTGGTTCATCGCCAGCGGCGATTTTAACGGCGACGGAAAGATGGACCTCGCCGTCGTAAATCAGGGAAGTAATAACGTGACCGTGCTGCTAAGCAACGGAAGCGGCTTCAGTTCCTCTCCGAATAGTCCCTTTTCCGTTGGATCCCTCCCATTCTCACTGGCTCTTGCGGACTTCGATAACGACGGCAAACTCGATATTGCGGTCCCCAATTACCAGGACAATAACGTCACTGTCCTCATGGGAGACGGGACCGGCGATTTCAAGCCGGCCTCCGGAAGCCCGTTTGCGGCTGGGACCAATCCTCGATCCATTGCCACGGCGGATTTCAATGGAGACGGCCGACCAGATCTCGTCATAGCAGATAATTTTGGCGGAAATAACGTAACTGTATTGCTGAACAGTTTTCCGCTCCCGCCCGGTCCGGCGATTACCAATGTTCTTAATGGTGCTACGTTCCGGGCGGGTCTCGCTCCGAACACCTACGCCGCGGTGTTCGGCCGTAACCTTTCAACCACAAGTCCCGGTCGAAGCTGGACAGGCGCGGACTTCGTGCGGAACAGCGATGGAACTTTCAATATGCCGACCTCTCTGGATGGAACATCGGTAACCGTGGGTGGCGTACCTGCCTATCTCAACTATGTGAGTCCCGGACAACTCAACATAATTACTCCGCCAGGCGTCGCAGGCGATAGCATTCCGATTGTGGCCACGGTCAACGGCCAGATCACCTCGAAGACGACGGTCACGATCAGGGGTCTGGCGCCGTCGTTCTTCGCCTGGGACCCGAACACCTCGGACTTCGGCAGATATCTGATCGCACAACACGCTGACTACACAAATGTCGGAAAGGCTGGCCTTTTCCCTGATGAACCGGCAAACTTCACAACACCGGCCAAACCAGGAGAGACCATTCAGCTTTACGGAACTGGATTCGGCCCCACCAGTCCCTCAATTGCAAGCGGCCTTCAAACGGACAAGATCTATAACCTCAGTCCAATGCCTGCGGCGACTCTTAACGGCCGGCCCGCAACAGTCACATTTGCCGGCCTGATTCCCCCGCTTTCACAGGTGTATCAGGTGAATGTGACGATTCCTCCGGGTACTCCCAACGGTGACTGGCAACTGGTTGTCACCGTCAATGGAAGCCCGTCCGTTACAGGGCTTATCACGGTACAACAATGATCCGGACCCAGGATTAGTCGCCCTCGATTCCACCGGGCACGAGGATTCCCGGCCTCAGCTTGCCCGGACGCGTGCGGCTGAAACGCACACGCAGCGAATCGAGCGCGAGATAAATCACCGGAGTCGTGAAGAGCGTGAGCATCTGGCTGACGATCAGACCGCCGACAATCGCGATGCCCAGCGGACGCCGCAATTCCGCTCCGGCGCCCGTTCCGAGCGCCAGCGGCAGGCCGCCCAGCAGCGCCGCCGCGGTGGTCATCATAATGGGCCGGAAACGCAGCAGACAGGCCTGAAAGATCGCGTCGCGCGGAGTCAGTCCCTCATTTCGTTCCGCCGCCAGCGCGAAATCGATCATCATGATCGCGTTCTTCTTGACGATGCCGATCAGCAGGATGATGCCGATCAACGCAATGATCGTCAGCTCCGTTCGGAAGAGAACCAGCGCGATCAGCGCGCCCAGACCCGCCGACGGCAGCGTCGAGATGATCGTGAGCGGATGCACGAGGCTCTCGTAGAGAATTCCCAGGACGATATACACGGCCAGCAGACGCCGTCAAAATGAGGATCGGCTGGGTGGAAAGGGAATCCTGAAAAGCCTGCGCCGTCCCGGCGAACTTGCCCGTGATGCTGGCCGGCATTCCCATGTTCAGTTCCGTATTTTCGATCGCCTGAACGGCATCGCTCAGCGAATATCCCTCCACCAGATTGAAAGAGATCGTTGCTGCCGGAAACTGCCCCTGGTGCGGCAGGGAGAGCGGTGTAATGCCCTGCGTGAAGTGAGCGAAGGCCGACAGTGGAACCGATAAACCACGCGGGCTCTGAACGTAGATCTTGTCCAGAAATTCAGGGTTTTCCCACCATTGCTGCTCAAGCGCCAGCACGACGTGATACTGATTGATCGACTTGTACATGGTCGAGACCTGCCGCTGCCCGAAGGCGTCATAGAGCGCGCTGTCCACGGCCTGCGCGGTCAGCCCGAGACGCGAAGCCGTATCGCGATCGACGACCACGTTCGAGGAGAGTCCCGAGTTCTGCTGGTCCGAACTGACGTCGGCAATCTGCGGCAATTGCTGCAATGCTTCGAGTACCTTCGGTCCCCACTCGCGCGAGAAGGTCGAGGTCCTGCGTCTGAATCGTGTACTGATACTGCGCGTTCGATTGCCGGCCGCCGATACGCACGTCCTGATTGGCCTGCAGGTATAACGTCGCCCCGGGCATTCCCGCCGTCTGGCGCGCGCAAACGCGCGATCACCTGATCGGCCGTCGCTTTCCGCACGCCGATCGGCTTCAATTGCATCCAGATCTGAGCCTGATTGCCGCCCGCGCCGCCGCCGCTGGTTCCCGCAACCATATCGACCGTGTCCACGTCCGGATCGGCGCGGCACTGCTGCTCGAACCACTGCGCCTTCTGCACCAGCGATTGATAAGAAATATGCTGCTGGCCGAGAATCGTCCCCTGCAGACGCCCGGTGTCCTGTTGCGGAAAGAATCCCTTCGGGATCTTCACGTATAGGTAGACGCTCACGCCGATGGTCAGCGCCATCAGCAGCATCATGGGAATCGAATTCTTCAGAACGACTTCGAGCGCGGCGGAATAGGTCGAGATTACCCATTCGAAGAAGTTTTCCGTAGTCCGATAGAACCAGCCGTGGCCATGCGTCTCCTTAAGCAGCCGCGAGCACATCATCGGCGTCGCGGTCAGCGAGATCACCATGGAAACAAAAATCGCAACCGAAAGCACCACTGCGAACTCGCGGAACAGCCGTCCGACGATACCGCTCATCAGAGAATCGGAATGAACACGGCGACCAGCGACACGCTGATTGAGAGTACGGTGAATCCGATTTCGCTCGGCCCCCTTGATCGCGGCCGCCATCGGCTTCATCCCCAGTTCGATGTGGCGCGTGATGTTTTCGATCACGACGATGGCGTCGTCGACCACAAATCCCGTCGCGATCGTGAGCGCCATCAGCGACAGATTGTCGAGATTGTAATTCAGCAGATACATCGCCCCGAAGGTGCCGATCAGCGAAACCGGAACCACGATGCTCGGAATGAAGGTCGCCCGGGCATTTCGGAGGAAGAAGAAGACGACGGCGATCACCAGCGTGATCGAGATCACCATGTTCTGCTGCGCATCGACCACTGACGCACGGATGGTCGTCGTTCGGTCGTTATCGACTTCGAGCCGAACGGCGGGAGGCAAAGATGCTCGAAACTGAGGCAGAAGGGCCTCGATGCGGTCGACGGTATCGATGATATTCGCATTCGGCTGTCGGTTCACCTGAATCATCACCGCGGGCTTGCCACGCGCGAGACCCATGTTGCGGACATCTTCGTTGCCGTCGACCACCCTTCCCAGGTCCGACAGGCGAACCGGCGCGTTGTCTCGGAACACGACCACGAGATTTCTGTAGTTCTTCGCCTCAAAGAGCTGGTCGGTGGCCAGCAGCGGCATCGTGATCCTGCTGTTGTCGAGCGATCCTTTCGGACTGAGCGCATTGGCGCCCGCCAGAAAGGAACCGATCTGGTCGAGCCCGACGTTGTATTGAGACACGGGCTGAGGATTGACTTCGACGCGAACGGCGGGCAGCGAACTGCCGCCGACGCTTACCTGCCCCACGCCCTGCACCTGCGACAGCTTCTGCGCAAATATCGACGAGGCGATGTCGTACAGCTGCGGCCGGGGCACGACATCCGACTGCATCGAGATCAGCATGATCGGCGCATCGGCTGGATTGATCTTTCGATAGGTAGGCTTCGTCGGCAGGTTCGACGGCAGATATCCGGCGGCCGCATTGATGGCCGCCTGGGTATCCCGCGCCGCGGCGTTGATGTCGCGGCTCAGATCGAACTGCAGGGTGATGTTCGCGCTTCCAATGGAACTGCTGGAGGTCATCTCGGTGACTCCCGCAATTCGTGTGAATTGCTTCTCGAGCGGAGTGGCAACGGAAACGGCCATTACCTCCGGGCTTGCGCCCGGCAGGCCTGCGTTGACCCGAATGGTCGGGAAGTCGATTTGGGGTAGCGGCGAGACGGGAAGTTGTGTATACGCTATGACTCCGGCCATCGCCACCGCAACCGTCAGTAGTGTTGTGGCGACCGGCCGTTGAATAAAAGGAGAGGAAATGCTCATGTCCGTACCTGGAGGTTTTGCGCCTTTGCGGAGTCCATTTACAAAATCTTTAGGCGCAACACGGGCGTAGCGAGGTACAAACTTAATTTATTTTTTCTTGATGTTTTGTGCGGAACCGGGGAGGAGAAGTACTGTAGCTTACCCGAATGGACGAGCGAGTGGCCGTCCGTTACGGCCGCTGCTCAAGATGAAACCCTGCAGAACACGAAACGGCGACATCATCTTCGCCGAAATGTTTGTCAAGGGCCGCGAACGTGGGGGCGGCCCTCTGGTATTCCGCCCGCTGTCTGGCGTCAGGCGCTCAGGCCTTCAGCGCTTTAACTCTCGCTTCGACGTCTTTTACTTCCGTTCTTGGAGCCCCGGAGTGCTTCAGAACGCCCGCATACTCGTGCAGAACCACCGCCAGTTCCGAACTGCGAGGCTGAGGGGCCGACTCGTAGATGGCCACTGCTTCGCCATACAGAGCCTTCGCCTCCGCCCAGTTATGCTGCGCCGCCCGTACCTCTCCCAGCAGATGGATCGAGGACGCCAGGACGAGCCGATCCCCCATTCGCGGATCGTGAGCGGACCGCCGTTCGACGGCGATTGCGTCCGGCAAAAGCGATGAAGCCTTCGCGATCTTCCCCGCGCGCACGCACGCTGTGGCCAGCCCCACCTTTGCAAAAGCCACTTCAAGGTCTCCCGAATGGTGTTTTAGAAGAATGTCCAGCGATTCCTCTCCGTCGACCTCTGCCTTAACGTACTCTCCTGTGGATGTTTCGATCACGGTGAGAGTGGCCAGAATTGTACCCAGTTCATAGCTTCCAGGGAGCCTCGTTTCCACCACATGTCGGGCTCGATGCAGGATCACTTCTGCGCGATTGTAATTGCCCTCCAGATAGAGTGCGACTCCGAGATTTGCCTCATACACCGCGGTTTCGGGGTGGTCCTCGCCAAGAGCGGTGCTTGCGAGCGATACCGCCTGGCGTAGATTCGGTTCGGCCGTATTGAGGTTCCCGGTTCGAAGCTCGAGCATGCCGAGCGACCCGTAAGCGTACGCGAGTTCGGACGGCGGAGCGGCCTTCGCACTTCGCAGAATGGCAACCGAAGCCTTCAACAGCGGGCGGCCAAGGTCGGGCACGCCGGAGTCACTGAAGAAACGACCCAGGCGGCTCGTCACAGCGGCCACGAGGGCCTGATTTTCTTCTCCGCTCTTCGCGTTGTACACAAGCGCGAACGCCTGAGTCAGTGGCGGCTCCGCTTCCGCCGGACGGCGCTGTGTCAGGTACATGCTTCCGAAGTTCATCAGAGTTGCAGCGTGGTACAAGCCATACTCGGGAGCGAATCGATCCCAGATGGTGAGGGCGCGTCGATAGATCGCTTCCGCCCCTTCAAGGTTGTGCGCCGATTCCTCGATCTCAGCGGCTTCTGTCTCGCAAATCGCCGCTCTTGCCGAAGGCGTCGCGGCAGATAACTCGCCCTGGCAGGCTCCATTAAGCAACGAGCGGGCGGACTCCAGATCGAACCTTGCGATGGCGGCATGCGCCTGCACCATGGCTTCGTCGAAGCCGGTGGGTGCAGCGAAAGCTATCGCCGTTGATGAAAGCACAAGTAATCCACACAAAACTTTGCTTCGCATGCCTCCATGCTGGTGCGTCAGGCCGGGAGACGAAGCGGTTTTGGGGCGAGTACGCAAAGCCGCGTGGCCGACGATGAAATGCCCGGGACGGAAGACCCGCAAGATTTCTCTCGACCTTATGAATTCTCCGTATTATACTAACCCTATCTGGTTTAGGGCCATTCCAATGAAAACTTTATATCCTGCGATTCTGGTCGCTATCATCTTCGTCGCTGTCCTCCAAAGCTGCGCCACACCGCAGCAGGAGAGCAAGGCGCCCGTCCACCTCTTAAACGTCTCCTACGATCCCACTCGCGAGCTTTACCAGGAGTTCAACAAGGCATTCGCCGCCGACTGGCAATCGAAAAACGGGCAAGCCGTTGAAATTGAACAGTCCCACGGAGGCTCAGGGACCCAGGCCCGCGCCGTTATCGATGGTCTGCAGGCCGACGTCGTCACCCTGGCGCTGGCATATGACATCGACGCCATTGCCGACAAAGCTCATCTGATCAACCCCGGTTGGGAGAAGCGCATGCCCGACAACAGCACGCCTTACACCTCGACGATCGTTTTCCTGGTTCGCAAAGGCAATCCAAAAGGGATTCACGACTGGCCGGACATCATTCGAAAAGACGTCGCGGTGATCACGCCGAATCCGAAGACCTCCGGCGGAGCGCGCTGGAATTACCTCGCGGCGTGGGGATACGCCTGGAACAAGTCCGGGCATGACGAAAACAAAGCGCGGGAGTTCATCGCGGCGCTGTATCGCAACGTTCCCGTGCTCGACTCGGGCGCCCGCGGCGCTACCACTACGTTTGTCCAGCGTGGGCTCGGGGACGTGCTTCTCTCCTGGGAAAACGAGGCATATTTATCCGTCAAGGAATTCGGCGCCGATAAGTTCGAGATCGTGAATCCGTCAACCAGCATTCTGGCCGAACCGCCGGTCGCAGTGGTCGATGCGAACGTGGATCGCCACGGTACCCGGAAACTGGCCGAAGCATACCTGAACTACCTTTACACCGACGCGGGCCAGGAGATCGCGGCGAAGAACTTCTATCGCCCTCGTTCCCAGGCGGTACTGGCGAAGTACAAGAACCAGTTCGCCGACATCAAGCTGTTCCCGATTACAGATGTCGCCGGGACGTGGAAAGAGGCCCAGGCGAAGCACTTCGCCGACCACGGCGTCTTCGATCAGCTTTACAAGCCCGGCGCCTGACTTATGACGCTCAAACGCCCCCACAGCGTCGTCCCTGGTTTTGGTCTGACCCTCGGTTATACGGTCTCATACCTGAGCCTGATCGTTCTCATCCCCATTGCCGCGCTCGTGCTTCGCGGCGTCAATCAGCCGTGGGCGGAATTCAAGGCGGCGGTCTTCGACCCCCGAACGCTCGCAGCCTGGCGGCTTACCTTCGGGACGGCGTTCGTCGCATCACTGATCAACGCGTTCTTCGGATTGATCGTGGCGTGGGTCCTCGTCCGATACGATTTTTCCGGACGCCGTATTCTTGACGCCCTCATCGATGTCCCGTTCGCGCTGCCGACCGCTGTTTCCGGCATCGCGCTTACGGCAATCTATGCCCAAAACGGCTGGATAGGCCACCTGCTGCAGCCCTTCGGGATTAAAGCTGTATTTTCGCCGATGGGTATCGTCATCGCTCTTACCTTCATCGGTCTTCCTTTTATCGTCCGCACCGTTCAGCCCACCATTGAGGACCTGGATCCGGCCACCGAAGAAGCTTCCGCCCTGCTGGGCGCGTCGCGATTCACCACCTTCCGCCGGGTCCTTCTGCCGGCGATTCAGCCCGCGCTCGTGGCCGGATTCGTCACCGCATTCGGGCGCTGCCTCGGCGAGTACGGGTCGGTTATTTTCATCTCGGGCAATATGCCGATGAAGACCGAAATCGCATCGCTGCTGATCGTCACGAAGCTGGAGCAATTCGATTATGCCGGCGCGTCGGCCATCGCGCTTCTGATGCTGATCAGTTCATTCGTCTTGCTTTTCATGGTGAATTTCGTGCAATGGTGGTCCACCCGGGCCCAGAGACAAACAGCGTGAACGATTTCCCAAAACACGTTTACGGAGAGCCGAAGTGGGTCAGAGTCACCCTGACTCTGGTGGCAGTCGGATTCGTCGGCTTGCTGATCCTGCTTCCCGTGGTCGCGGTTTTCACGGAGGCTCTGCGGAAGGGCCTCGCCTTCTACATAAAGAGCGTGACCGATCCGTTGACGCTCTCCGCATTGCGCCTGACTTTGCTGACCACAGTTGTCACGATCTCGGCCAACCTGATCTTCGGGCTGGCGGCTTCGTGGGTAATCGCGAAGTTCGCCTTCCCCGGCAAGAACCTGCTGCTTTCTCTTATCGATATCCCCTTTGCCGTTTCTCCGGTGATTTCCGGACTGATCTTCATCCTGATCTTCGGCGCCCGGGGATGGTTCGGCACGACCCTCTTGAATCACGGCGTGCAGATTGTCTTTGCTACGCCCGGAATCATTCTGGCCACCATCTTTGTGACATTCCCGTTCATCGCACGGGAGTTGATTCCGCTCATGCAGGAGCAGGGTTCGGAGGAAGAAGAGGCGGCGGTTCTGCTCGGCGCCAACGGCTGGCAGACGTTCTTTCGGGTCACCCTGCCCAATATCCGATGGGCAGTGGTTTACGGAATCATACTGGCGAACGCGCGCGCAATGGGCGAATTCGGGGCTGTGTCCGTAGTTTCGGGGCATATTCGGGGACGCACGAACACACTGCCCCTGCATGTCGAGATTCTCTACAACGAATACAACTTTTCCGCGGCATTCGCCGTTGCCAGCCTGCTGACGCTCCTCGCGGTCGTGACCCTCGTGGCCAAAGCGGCACTCGAGTGGCAGATCTCCAGAGAAAGATAAGGACTGAAGAACGACCATGGCTATTGACGCGCGCCACGTTCACAAAACCTTCGCCAGCTATCAGGCGTTGCGCGATGTGAGTCTGCATGTGGATGACGGGGAACTGATCGCGCTGCTCGGCCCGTCCGGTTCCGGCAAGACGACGTTGCTGCGTATCATCGCCGGCCTCGACGCGCCTGACCCGAATCCGGAAACATCCGTGCTGGTCGGTGGCGACGATATCTCGCGCCGCTCGGTCGGCGAACGCAAGGTCGGATTCGTCTTCCAGCACTACGCGCTGTTCCGTCACATGACGGTTTTCGAGAACGTCGCATTCGGGTTGCGCGTGCGTCGTCCCAGGAAGGAAAGGCTGGCCGAGCCGCTCCTGCGCCGCAAGGTCAATGAACTTCTCGAACTGATTCAGCTGGTCCGCTGGTCAAGCCACTTCCCTTCCCAGCTTTCCGGTGGCCAGCGCCAGCGCGTTGCGCTCGCCCGCGCCCTCGCCATCGAGCCCAGGGTTCTCCTGCTCGACGAACCGTTCGGCGCCCTCGATGCCAAAGTACGCCAGGACCTTCGCCGCTGGCTGCGCACCCTTCACAGCCGGATCCCGGTCACCAGCGTTCTGGTAACGCACGATCAGGAGGAGGCGCTCGAGGTCGCCGACCGCGTCGTCATCATGAATCAAGGCCGGATCGAGCAGTCCGGCACACCTGACGAAGTCTTTCATCACCCGGCTTCCGAGTTCGTTGTCACCTTCCTCGGAAACGTGAATCTGTTCCACTCCCGCGTTGATTCGGGCAAGGCTGCCCGCCTGTTCGTCCGCCCGCATCAACTGGAGATTGAACGTCTGCCGCAAAACGGAACCTCATTCTCCGCCAGCATAGTGCGTATTCAGTCGGCTGGTCCGATCGTTCGGGTTGAACTACAGCGATCCGATCCCGATACGAAACCGGCCGATCCGATCATTGTCGAGTTGACCCACGACCGCCATCGGGCTCTGGCTCTTGCGACCGGCGAAACAGTTTTTGTAAAGGTCCGGAACGACGACGTCTTTGTCGGCGGCGATGTAGACTACCAGATTTAACCTACAAACACCCCAATCAAGATAGACATACTTGACAACACGTTTTAGATCAAAGTAGACTGTCTCTATCTGGTTTATAGGTTAGGAGATTTGTTGAGAATAATGGCTTATAAAAAACTATGGTTAGGGGTGTTTGCCATTCTTGCGATGCCGGTGCATTCTGTCTGGGCACAGGCTGACGACCGACAGGCGCTTGTCCAGCGTATTGATGAGCTTACAAAGAAACTGGATGAAATGGACCGGCGCCTGAAGATCGAGGAGGCGAAGTCGGCGGGTGCCCCGGCACCGAAGGCGGGCCCTGCTGAAGCTCCTCCGGTTCTGGCGCCAGCCCCCGCTCCAGCGCCAGCCGTGCAGGCCGGTGCTGTGCGGCCAACCAACGCCGGAGTCGCGGCGGGTACCATTCCCGTTGCACAGGCGAATGCCGTCGGTCTGGTGACTGTCGGACCCGGCGGGTTCGCGATCCAGTCGGCGGACAATAATTTCCTGCTCAGGATCGGCGCCGATCTGCAAACCGATGTTCATTCATTTGTCGGGACCGGCAGTTCGTCCCTGACGGATCAGATCCTCCTGCGCCGGGTGCGGCCTACCATTACGGGAACCGTGTACAAATACATTGATTACTTCGTGCGGCCTGACTTCGGGCAAGGCCAGGCGGTCATTTACGATGCCTATGCCCAGTTGAACTACATCCCGCACTTCGCGGTGCGTGGCGGAAAATTCAAGCCGCCGGTAGGCCTCGAACGTCTTCAGTCGGACGACGACACCAGCTTCATTGAGCGCGGACTGCCGACGCTGCTGGTACCGAGCCGCGCCATCGGATTCCAGATCGCGGGCGATCTGTGGCCGCATCGCGTGGGTTATCAGGCCGGCGTATTCAATCCCGTACCGGATAACAGTCTGAACGATGCCTCAACCACCAACGCCCGCAATTACGTCGGTCGGATCTTCACGACACCCTTTCAGCCGAATGAGAATGTTTTGAGCGGTCTCGGCTTCGGGATCGGAATTCAGGGCGGAAGCGTGGATGGCATCGCACTGCCGGCCTACAAGACCGTCGGACAGAATACCTTCTTCACTTTTGCATCCGGCGTCACGTCGGCGGGCCATCGTTTCACCGAAACTCCCCAGGCTTTCTACTACCTGGGACCGTTCGGGGTGCTTGCCGAGGACGCCGTGACCACGGAGGATTTCCAGAAGGGGAGCACCCGCAGATACGTGGCGTTTCGATCGTGGCAGGTTCAGGTTTCCTATATCCTGACCGGCGAGAAGAAGAGCTTCGGCAGCCCCGTTCCGAGGCATCCGTTCGCACCGTTTCAACACGGCTGGGGCGCGTGGGAAATCGCTGGCCGTACCGGAGACTTCAGTGTCGACCCCGGTCTGTTCGCCGCCGGCTTCGCCAGCCCGACAGTATCACCCCACTTCGCCCGTGAATGGGTGGGCGGTGTGAACTGGTATCTGAACCGCGTCATGAGAATCTCGGTGGATTACGGCCACACAAACTTCCTCGGAGGCGCCGTAAATGCGGACCGCGCCGCGGAGAGAGTGATCCTCGGCCGATTCCAGATCAATTTCATTTGATAAGGTCGTTCGCCCCCTCCGGAACCGGTTGCCGAGCCGCGCGCGCAGCAAGCTGTGCTGTTTGCGGATTTCCTTAAGCCGCAAAGTTAGCCGCTGCCTGACCTCCGGTTGCGTGATCTGTACGGAATCAGCTGCAAACCGGCTGACCTTGTCTGGACTCATTTCATAAAGCCCGGTCTACGCATTTCGGCACCGTGAAGTTTAAAGCCTGCTTAATCCAGGGATCGGGCGATGTCCGCGTCGCGTCTCGGGAATGGCGGAGCCGCGTGAAGATTCCCGATGCTGTTAGGTGGCCCGAGGGTCAGGAATTACTCGCGACGCCATTAACCGAGGTTCGGGGAAGAACGCGCTTCAGCCGCCGGGCCAGGCGCGGCGCCGCGAATTTCGCGCCACACGCGAAACGCAGCAGAGGCCCGAAGCTCAACGCAGCAGACACACCGACAAAGTAAACCCCTGGGACCGACGATTCGAAATTCGTGGAAAGCACGGGGCTGCCCTCCACGCAGCGAATCTGGTCTATCAAATCCCTATTAAGGAACGGAATGCGATTCAGATCTACACGGTAGCCCGTACCCGCGATGACGTGATCCGCGGCAATCTTCTTTTTTCCGCCGTCGCCGTTTGTAAACACCAGGTGAGCGCGGTCGCCTTGCAGCTTGATTTCTTCGAGATTGGTTCGCTCGTGCAGGGGAACATGGCCCTGGATCTTATCCCGGACGAACCAGCCGGGCGCAGGCCCAAGATGGCGGCGTACGATCTTGATCCGCAGATCTTGCGGGAGGCGGTAAAGTGCAAGCGGCGCATCCGTGCAGAACAAGGACCGCCACCCGGGACCAACGGGCGTCGAGGGCGCTCGCAGCCTGTCAAGGAAGGGGCGCGGGAGTTTCCCCGGCGGAGTATGAAACTCCACGGGCCTGCGAGAGAAAATCTGAACTGATGCGCCCTGCTCGCGCAGTAGAGCGGCAATATCCACTGCCGAGGCCCCGCCGCCGATTACGACGACCTCGCGATCCTTGAACTGGGTCAGAGCGTGATGATTCGAGCTGTGCGTCACGATGTCGCCCGGCAGGCCTGACAGGGCAGGCGGCAGATAAGAAAAATGGCTGATCCCGACGGCCATCACTACCTTACGCGCGGAGAAGGATTCGCCGTCGTCCAGAATGACCTGAAATTCGGCACCCTCGCGGGTGAGCCTCGTCACTTTCCGGACCTCGAGCTGCGGAACCATCCGACGCTGAAATTCCATCCCATACGCCGAAAAATCCTGGAGCCGGACAGGTTTCCCCATATCAGCGTAGGGCAGACCCTTTTCCTCGCAGTAGCGGGCGAGCGTGCATTCCCCGGCGGGATCGTACAAAGTCGACGCAAAGCCTTCCGACTTCAGGAACATGCCCTGCGGCATCTGGGTGCGCCAGGTCTCCATCGGGTGGCCAAAAATTCGAAAGTTGACACCCCACTGCGCCAGATAGCTCGCCAATGAGAGCCCGTATGGACCCGCCCCGATAATGGCAACGTCAATCGACTTAATCATGCTCAGCGTTGATCCCTGTAGTATTGAGACGCCATATATTTATGGTATTACGATCAATCCTGATGGACGCCCTGATGTCCCGCGCGAGAGATGCGAACGGCCGGATCGTGAGGGGCCGAATCGGATTTACAGGGCTATTCTCTCATTTCCGAATACTAACGAGTGGGCCGTTGATCAGTCAAGCGTTTCCAGGGAATCAGGTAATAGGCCTGTTTTAAGCGAAGCTATTTTCAAAATAGTTAGTGGTATCCCGCGCCGGATTATCGAGAATGTTCGATAGATTTTATTTGATTGTCATCTCGGTATCGGCGTGATCGTCCGGAGGGCAAAATTCTGCATCACATTGATATCAAATGCCGACGGAAACCCGCCGAGGCGGTCAATCTGAACTCTGTCGCGGCCGGAAATAACGAATACTGGAACCTGAAGGCTTGGCCGCGCCGTTCCGGTTACGATATATTGTTACCCTAATGAACGAATTCGGGAACTATCTCGCGCGCACGGCTGGGAATTCAACCTCCCTGATCGGACAGCACGGAGCGGTTTCCCCCGGGTTCACAACAGATTTGCACTCGATTTTGTGGCGGGACTCCGTCAAGGGGGGTGTTGCCGCATGATCGCGTGTCTGTTCTGTCTCGCCGTCGTTTACCCATACTCGCTGCAGCCAGGCGGATTTGATCCCGGCTGGCAACTCGCTAACGACGGCTTTCGCGTGTGGCACGCTAAGACCTTGACTGCGGATATGCAGGCATACGTGGATTTTCGCGTGGGGGGAGACGTGCGTTGGAC
The DNA here is from genome assembly GCA_963718155.1 of Terriglobia bacterium. Classification (GTDB taxonomy): domain Bacteria; phylum Acidobacteriota; class Terriglobia; order Bryobacterales; family Bryobacteraceae; genus BOG-234. The sequence goes on from CAVQYP010000021.1 coordinate 272,555, forward strand.
CCAGGCGAAAGTAACGATCCACAAAGGCGAAGAGGTTTGGTCGGACGGCCGGGGCAACCTGAAGCGAGGGCGCTGCGGAAACGACATATCGACCGTGGCTCCCCCGAAAGCTTTTGTTGCGCCCGCTGTTGTCGATCTCGCAACGCCGGAAATCGCCTTCGCGGTTCCACCCGAACTGTTGATGCCTCCGGTTTCGAAGCTGGACCTTGTCGAGTACTCAATGGCGCTGTCGGACGCTCCGGCGGACGCGGCTGATGCTCCGCCTGATCCGAACCAGCCACCTCAGCAGAAACTGGATATTCCGATCATCCCGATTACAGTCTTTGCGGGACTCATCCCTGTGGATGTGTTGATCGCCCGCGGCGGTTCTCCGCCAACGTCTCTGCCCGTACCGGCGCAGACACCGGAAGTGGCCACAGGGTGGATGACCGCCATCGTTTTTGTTTTTATGATGCTCGGCGCCGGCCTGCACTTCCGCACTCACCGGAACCGATCGGAAGAACTTTGAATCCAGTCTGAGCGCGCGTGTCAGCGGCGATCCTTCATGTTCTCACTGAAATCCAAAGTAGCCCTCGTCACCGGAGCCGGCCGGGGTATCGGACGCGCCATTGCAGAGCAACTCGCCGCCGCGGGTGCGACGGTCATGCTGAATGACCTCGATCCCGCCCCACTGAAAGAAAGCGCGAGCTCGATAGCCGGGTCCGCGCAAATCGCCGGAGACCTCACCGACCCTGCCTTTCCTCAACAGCTCGTTGAACGCACCCTCCGCGAATTGGGCGGTCTCGACATCATCGTCAATAACGCCGGTTACACCTGGGACAATGTAATCCAGAAGACCACCGACGAACAGTTCCAGGCCATGCTCGACATCCACGTCGTGGCGCCGTTCCGGGTCCTGCGCGCCGCGGCTCCCCATCTTCGCGAAATGGCGAAGCGCGAGGCCGCCGACGGGCGCCGCGTACAGCGCAAGGTGGTCAACATCACTTCGATCTCGGGGACAGGCGGATCCGCCGGCCAGGCCGGCTATTCGTCCGGCAAAGCTGCCGTCATCGGTCTGACCCGTACCATGTCGAGAGAGTGGGGCAGGTATAACGTAAACGTGAACGCCGTGGGATTCGGACTCGTCGAGACCCGGCTGATCCAACCGCTTACCGAACAATCGAAAATCGAAGTGAAGGGCCGCGAGATTCGTGTGGGCGTGCAGCCTGCGGTGTTGCAGCACGTGATTGCCGCGAGTTCACTGGGACGGGCGGGCACCGTTGAGGAGGCCGCGGGCGCGGTGCTGTTCTTCTGCTCGCCTTTGAGCGACTTCGTAACGGGCGAAGTGCTGATGTGCACCGGCGGCATGAATTTTTGACATCGATAACGATGCGAGGCTCTTCTCAAACCGGAGCATGATCGTTACAATTGCGTAGAATGCCAACGCGGAAGTCCACCAGTGCCCCTGAAGTCAACGCTCCTGAAGTCAGCGCTCCTGAAGTCAACCCTGAATACGCCAACTTCAAACTGAAAATCAAGCCGTCGAAGATACATCGATGGGGTGTCTATGCGGCGGAGGAAATTCCCGCGCGCCGGAAAGTAATGGAGTACACCGGTGAGCGGATCAGCCGCAGAGAAACAAGGCGCCGCAGTGAAGAACAGGGGCGCATGATCTATCTCTTCACGCTCGATAAGTATTGGACCCTCGACGGAGCAGTCGGCGGCAGCGGGGCGCAGTACATCAACCACTGCTGCGATCCGAACATCACGACCGTGATCCGAAACGGCCACATCATTTATGTCAGCCGGCGGGCAATCCGCAAAGGCGAAGAACTGACCGTCGATTATCACTTCGCGAAAGATATCGAACAGGTGCCGTGCCGATGCGGCTCGGCAATCTGCCGGGGCACCATAAATCTCAAAGATTAAGGGGTGGCCTGATCCAGACGCACGGTGTCATGTCAGTTTTAAGAAAGTGGCATGTTACGATAGCCAGGTAGCACGTTCTGGAGGCATAAGTGGGAATGACCATCGCCGGTAAGATCCTTTCGGCGAAATCCGGGAAGACTTCGGTATCGCCGGGAGAGATCGTCGAGGCTTATCCCGATCTTGTGATGAGTCACACCGCGACCTGGCGGTCCGCCAGCGTCATGCAGCGAATCGGGGCCACGAAGCTTTATGACCCCGACCGTCTGGCTATCGTGCTGGATCACATCTCGCCCGCCAAAACAGAAAAATACGCAGCCGATCAGCAAACCTCGCGAAACTTCGCCCGCAACAACGGCGTGACGAAGTTCTACGATGTCGACGCGGGCATCGCACACCTTGTATTGATGGAGGCAGGCCATGTCCTGCCCGGCGATCTCATCGTCGGCACGGATTCCCACTGCACTATTTACGGCAGCCTTGGCGCGCTCGGAACAGGGATCGGCTACACCGAAGTCACCTCGGTCTGGATCACCGGGAAGCTCTGGCTGAAGGTGCCCGAAAGCATCAGGATCTTCCTCGACGGACGGTTCCAGCCCGGCGTCTACGCCAAAGATTTGATGCTCCATCTGATCGGCAAACTGGGCGCGGATGGATGCAATTACAAAGCTGTCGAATTCTACGGCGGCGCGATTTCAGACTTAAGCGTTTCCGAACGAATGACCATGACCAACCTGGCCATGGAAATGGGAGTCAAATGCGCTTTCTTCCCGCCGGACGAAAAGACCGCCGAATATCTGAAAGGCAGGCTCGAAGACTGGAGCCGCTACCACCCGGTTCTGGCCGATAAGGATGCGGTTTACGAGCAGGACATTCACGTGGACCTCTCGCAAATCGAGCCGATGGTCGCCTGTCCTCACGAAGTCGAAAACACAAAGCCGATCGGCGAGGTTGCCGGAACCCACATCGATCAGGTCTTCCTCGGATCCTGCGCCAATGCCAAGTACGAAGATCTGGTGGTCGCCGCGCGCATCCTCAAGGGCCGCCGCATTCACCCCGGCGTCCGCATGATTATCACTCCCGGCTCGAAGAAGATCATGCTGGAAGCCATGAATTCGGGTGTCCTTCAAACATTGATGGAAAGCGGTGGACTCGTGACGAATCCCGGTTGCGGCGCCTGCGCCGGGGATGGCGGAACGCTGGCTGATGGCGAAGTCTGCCTTTCCACCGCTAACCGAAACTTCATCGGACGCATGGGCAGCAATAAATCGCAGATCTACTTGTCGAGCCCCGCAACGCTGGCTGCCTCGGCGATCAAAGGGGTCATCGCGGATCCCAGAGAGTTTCTGGCTTAGTCATGGAATCGATCATCGAGGGCCGCGTCTACAAGTTCGGCGATAACATCAACTCGGACATCATTATTCCAGGCCGCTGGCTGATCTACATCGACCGCGAACGGCTCGGCCAGCATGCCTTCGAGATGCTCGGCGAGGGGTTTCCCGACAAGCTGCGCAGTTACGACATTCTGGTAGCGGGCCGCAACTTCGGCTGCGGCAGCGCGCGCGAACAGGCCGCGACCGCAATCCAGGGACTCGGCATCAAGGCCGTGGTTGCCGCATCATTCGCACGAACGTTTTATCGCAATGCGATCAACGACGGCCTTCCGATCGTGGAATCGCCGGAGCTTTACGCCGCGGTGGAAGAGGGCGATGAAATTCGCATTGACCTTGCTGACGGCAAGATCCACCACGCGGGCCGCGAGTTTTCATTCCCGAAGATGCCCGAATCCGTCCGCAAGATCCTGGAACTCGGCGGACTCGCAAACTACTTAAAGACCCAACTCCCCGTCGTGTAGGGCGGACCCACAGGTCCGCAGTCGGCCCCCCGGCCGGCTGGTCTTTCCCGCAGAGCTGAACACATACTCCGGATGGAATCCGAACGGCATTCCGGGATGAACCCGAGCGCCGTCGGAGCATAGCGACGCTGGCATCTCGAGTGTTCGGCGTTATCACCAGAAACGTGTGCGGAGCGTAGCGGAGGAAGACCGCCGCCAGCTTAGCGTTCCCGCAACAGCACAGAATAGTTGCGAAGCAGCATCAGTCATTCGCGAAGAATGGACTACGGAAGTGTTCGTCCCGTCACGTCGATTGTCCCGCCGATCTTTCGAAGGTAACTTCTGAGGAGAGGCACCGCATCATTGCCTCCAATAGTGGACTCCTCGTTTGAAATCTCCGCGATCTGTCGGCCGCCCGCATGCGCATGAACAAGTAAGTAACTCGGGTATTCCAGGCCGTCCTCGACCGACTTATGCCGGATTCGCCTTTGGTATATTATGTCGTCGCGATGGGGTCCAGTCATACAGCACCGATCGATCATATGAAAGCTGCATTTGTTCAAATGTGAAGAAGTTAGCGCCATCGAACGGGACAGTTCGATCGAACAAGATGGCCTCTGTTCTGGTAGCGGGATTGTAAATTGAGACCCAATTCCTGCTTTCGTGTTTGTCACAGTCGAACTGTTCTCCAGAACCGAAGCTGCGGCCTCGCAACAGTGCTACAAGGCCGTCATGCGTTAGCACCGGGTTGAATGCGATCCGAGGATTCGTTCGATTCCCCTTCGCGTCCACAAAGATCACCTCGCCGGCAACTTCGGTGGCTCGTTGAGCCATGAGACCCGAAGCCATCAACAAGGAGAGAACGATGATGCGCATGCCAGCCACATTGGGGTCTTACCGCCACCTGGACAGGGATCTGTTCGTGCAGGCGCGGCGCCGGCACGTCCGACGTGAGAACAAGCGAGCGGGCCGGGTAAAGATCCGCGCAGATCTCCTCCCGGGAGCCGCGGCGCTCTGGTTCAGACAGTGAGCCATGGCCCAATCACCGATGACGAGTGCCTCAACCCGGCTCCGGCGCGTGAGCAGATTGCGGGAAGCTGCATTCACGTTCTCCCGGATTCCGGAGAGGACGCGCAAGCCGCCCCCCCGGCCGGCTGGTCTTTCTTAGAGGAACTTCGTTCTCCACTCAGAACTGAAATCGCGCCACCAGGGTTCCCTGACGTGACTGAGCGGCCACAGCAGTCGTATTGATCCAACCGAAACCGGCGGTCGGTTGCCCCTTCACCACCGTTTGAGTAGCCTGCGCATTGGTCACGACGGGGTTGCTCATCTGTGTCCGGTTGAAGATATTGGTGAACTCCATCCTGACATTCAGGCTCACTCGCTCATGAATGCGAAACGTCCGACCGAGGCTCATGTTTTCGACGGGCCGGCGCTGATACCGGTAATCGTCGTAGAAGGCGGCTGCGGTGCCGAACTGGCCCACGCTTGGCTGTGTCCAGGCAGCCGGATTCAACACGAACACCTTATTTGGATCGAAGCAATGGCAGTTCAGGTCCTGTGTAAACAGCGGAACACCAGACACACGGTTGGCGAAGGTGCCAGTGTTGGAGCCGCTGCAAGTAGCAAGCAGCAATTCCGAGCACAGGGCATTGTTGGCGAAGGGAGCCTCAATAGGAAGCCCGCTCGAATAAGTCAGGAGCGCGCCGATCGTCCAGTCGCGGGCGATCCAGGACAGAACCTTGTTTATGTTCAGCGCCGGCGCCGTATAGTTGGCCGATATGTTCAATACCAGAGGCTGATCGAACTGGGAGATGTATTTATTCACGGGCCTGTTGAAGGCGTCGTTGATCGGCGTTGTACCCAGACTGACGCCCGGCCCGATTGCCGAGTCCGAACCCATTGTCTGGACCTTCTGCCATGTGAAGTTGCCGCCCACGCTCAGTCCATGGGAATACCGCTTCGTCAGCTTCGCCTGAAGCGCGTCATACCAGGTCTTGCCGATGGGAGACCAGAGAGTGATAATCGAACCGAATTGCGGAAAGGGCCGAAGCGATTGCGCCACTGTGCCTCCTGCCGGAAAACCCGGGTAGGGCAATTTGTTGAAGCCGCGGGATGCCGCGAGCGCGGAGTTCAAAGGTGCGGCGAGCAGCTGCTGGTCGGCAGGACTGTTGACGTTAAGCCCCAATGCGGCGAGTCTTTGCGCCGTATTGGCATTTACGTCATTCAGACCGGCGCCGTTCCACCAGACGCCGCGGTTCCCCACATAGGCCACCTCAACCGCCAGATTCTGCGTAATCTCACGCTGAACGCCGATGCTCCATTGGTTCTGTCGCGCCGGACGTCCGCCATTCTGATCGATATAAACCTTTGGTGATGTTGTCGTGCCGGGCGCCGGATACTGGCCTGGATCGTAATCGGGCCACGGGCTCGGAACGAAAGGTATCCCGCTATGAAGAACCATAACCGGCTGCCCAAAGGAGGTCGTATTTACGGTGCTTGCCGTAGCGATTGATGACGAAAGGCTGTAGTTATCGGGCGTACCCGAGTAAACCAGTCCCCACCCTGCGCGAATTACCGTCTTGGGATTCACCTGATAAGCCGCGCCCAGACGGGGACCGAATGCGTAAGGATAGTTATGCGCAAGCGAGCAATTGCAGCGCCCCGGCCCGCTTCCCTCAAAGACGACAGCCCCGAGCGTCCCGCCGGTGGCAGGATTCGGCGTGGTAGGCGAGAAGTCGGGAATGGCGCCGTTTTCCTCTTTCAGGTAAGTCGAGTAATCGTAGCGTAGTCCATAATCGAGCGTAAACTTACGGCTTACTTTCCAGCTGTCCTGAGCAAAGAACCCGAGCTGCTTCTTCCCCAACCGGAGGCTTACCGGATTGCTGATGGTAACTGAATCCACCAGGCCGAGAAGAAAACTGGCATAAGGGAATCCGACGCTGCCACCATTCAGATTCTGGCCCAAAGTGGAAGGCAGGCCGGTCTCGGCCGCCGCGAACGAGAACACGCCGTTGGTGGCTGAATACAATTCAGTCGGCAGACCGTCCAGACGCATTTCCCCGCCAAACTTGTAGGTGTGGTTGTTCTTCACCCAGGTGAGGCTCGCGTTGCCCGTCGGCTTTTCATACCAGATATTTCGGTTACCGCCGGGCCCCAGGTTCTTGACCCCACCTTGAGGCTGGCTGGCGGGAAAGGTGAAGGCTGGAAACAGGCGATTCACAGTGGCTCCCGCCAGCCCGAGGTCCTCGAGCGGATTATAGTCGATGGTCTCCGGATTGTCATTGAAGAACTTCCACATGTAGCCCGCGCCCAGGTGAAGCAGGAGCGTGGGGGAGATCGTCCGTTCATAGTTCAATCGAATGGTATGAGTATGGTCATAAGTGCCGATCGCCGCGGTAACCGGCTTAGGGAGGCCATCTGAACCGCCCAGTGTGGGGTTCAGCGCGTTTGCGGTCTTGGTCTCGGACCAATAGAAGGATAGTCGGTCGCTCGGACTGATCAGCTGGTCGATCTTTACCGCGGGAATCTCCGTGTGTCTCGTACTGGGATAGGGATAAATTCCATTGTTGACAAGAGCGTTCGGGTTGGTGGCCGCCGGGAGCAATGCCTGAACGTTCAGCGCCACGGGATCCATCATGCTCGTGGGAATCGTGTTGTTCGGAAAGGGATCGCGCACAATCTGCCCGTTCGGCGCCACTGCCTGGGTCGAAGGATTATAGATCGTATTTTCCAGAATCGGGCGGCCCAGCGGGTCGCAATTCGGGTTTGCGGCGGGACAAAGATTGCGTCCCGTCAAAGCCTGGCTGAAGTTTCCGCTGCGGTACGCCGCGGTAGGAACCGTGATCGCCTGAGTGCTGATCTGGTTGGTTTCGAGGAACTGCTCCCAGTTAAAAAAGAAGAACGTTTTGTCGTGGCCGTTGTACACGTGAGGAATCTTCACCGGGCCGCCGATCGTAGCACCGTAGTCGTTGCGCCGCGCTACGGGATTCACATGTCCTCCATTACCGTTGTTGGTAAAAGGTTGACCCGCGTTGAAGGCCTCGTTCACGAAATAATCGTAAGCGCTTCCGTGAAACTGGTTCGTGCCGGATTTCATCGTCAGATTGAAGAACCCGCCTCCCACCTGTCCGTATTCGGCAGTGAAGTTGCTGGTCTGAACCGCAAACTCCTGGATCGCGTCCACGCTGGGCTGGTTCTGCGCCGGGGTAGCCGGGACATAACCGTTGGTCGCATCCTGGCCTTCGATCCGGATCGACATGGTGTTGCTGGGAGCGCCATTGATCTTGATGATGCTGTTGAGAACGGAGTAAGTTCCTGGCAGCACCTGGACAACGGCCAACTCGTTCCTGATCCCCGCGCTTCCGGCCTGCGCGGATCCTATTCCCAGCACTGGCAGTTCATCCAGGCGCTGCGAGGTGACATTGTGACTGGTTTCACCGCCCTCTGTCTTCAGCAGGGCCGCATCAGCCTGCACGGTAACCGATTCACTGACTTCGCCTATTTCCAAAGCCACGTCGATGCGTATCGTCTGCGCCACCGGGACCGTGATGCCGCTGCGCACGTATTTCTTGAAGCCCGCAACAGTAGCTGAAAGCTCGTAAGATCCGGCGGGCAATTCCGACAGCGTGTAGTTTCCCGTCGTGGTACTCGCCGTCTGATAATTTGCGCCTGTTTCAATGTTTTTGGCGATAATCGCGGCATTCGCGACAGCCGCGCCGGTGGAATCCGCGATCGTTCCCGTAATCGTGCCCCGGTCGCCTTGCGCGAACATGCCCGCCGCCGCCAGTATCAGGCCCAGCGTTATCCTTATAGACCGCATTTATTACTCCTGTTATGCTCTTCCGGCCCGGTTGGGGCCGTACTTCCCCGCTGCTATTGCGGTTCGTTGCCTCGTCCCCGTCCGTCGTCGAGGGTTGGCGGATCGAAACCGGTCAGATGCTGTACGTCGCGGTTGTCCTCGTTGCATATGTATTCCATGAGATCCCCGTTGGTCTGCAGCGGAAAGTGTGCTGTCAACGTAAAGGGCTTCGTATATGCGCCCGGATCGTCGATCGTGACTTTATACTCGATACGCCCCAGATCGGTGCGGCGAAAACGTTCGATCGTGTGCAACTTCTCCGTGTGGGGATGACCCGCAAAGTCAAACCAGGTCCTGTCGTTGAATCCGATCGTGTCAACCACCAGGGTGTCGCCCTCCCAGTGGCCGATCGAGTCGCCGTACCAGGTGGGATTCACATCTTTGGGGTGTTCGGTCCGATCGAGAAAGATCTGACGGAAACTGTGAATATTCCCTTCGAAGAGAATTACGAACAGGTTGGGCAATTGAATGAACTTCATGGGATAAGGCGCCAATCGTGGGACGCCGGTTGGCAGGCAATTCGCCTCCGGGTCGTCCTTGGACTTTCGCTCGCTCGTCAATTTGGCGGCCCAGGGCTGCATCGGGAGCGTTTCGCCTTTAGGCAGCGCTCCCCGGATATCCACGACAAGTGGGCGGTCTGTCCCCCACACTCCGGAAAGATCCGGCTTGCCGTCCGCGGTTTTGGGCACCGGCCCGGACGGAGCAACACGCCTGCCCGACGCTCTTCCTGGCGCGGCCGGCGGACCCGCTTGCGACGGCGTCTGCCCGATAGCCGGCAAAATGAGGAAATACGTGGCGACGGATATCGCCGCTACGCCCATACACGATTCAACAAAGCGCAGCTTCACGCTTAACCTGCTTTCCGACCTGCGTACCTGATCTCAATCTCAGAAGGCGATTCGGGCCTTCGCGTCTTCTTCCGCTTTGATGCCGGTGCCAAACAGCTTCTCGAAGAAGCCCTCCCGTACCAGCCGTCGAACCGTGCTGTTGTCGATAACGCTGTGAAAATCGAATGCCTTCATCTCGGCGGCGAGCCGGGCGTCCGCTGCGTGATCGATCTGGTAACGGACCGCCGGAGCCAGCACGTAAGGAACTCGCTCGAAGGTATTCGTTTTCGAGTAACGGTCGTACACTCGTTCCACATCGGAAGCCTGCTCGCCCGGGCTGTACTTCATATAAGTAGCCAGCGCGAATGCCCGATCGTCATAAAAGCGCTTGATCGCTTCTGCCTGTGCTTTGATAATCAGTTCCGGCAATTTAGGATTCGCCGCCACGGTCGCTTTCTTGAACAGATATACCGTCGGCGCATAAATATCGTCGTAGTCGCTGATATTGGCAAGGCTCTTGAAACCCTGGGCCTCGACCTTGAAGTAAACGGGCGCCGTGAGCATGGTGGCGTCAACGCGTCCGCTGATCAGAGCCGCCGCGCGTCCGTTCACGTCGGTGCCGATCGGGATCCATTCCACATCGCGTGGCGTGAGCCCGAACTTGGACAGAAGACCGACCGCATAGTTATACGGCGCATCGCCGATCTGGCTGACTCCGATTCTTTTGCCCTTGAGGTCCCGCGCGCTGGCGATGGTGCTCTTGCTCATCAATGAAAAAAGGCTCTTCTTGAAGGAGCTTGCGAGCATAACCAAAGACCCGTCTTTCGATGCGGCCTGCATGGCCTGCTCCATCGTGTAGTTGGTCATGGCCGCTTCGCCGCTCTCGATCATCGCGATCCCGGCGGGATGAACTCCGAAGACAAGGTCTACATCAAGTCCATATTTCTGGTAGTAACCGCCTTCTTTAGCGATGTAAAGGGGCCAGGTGGTGCCTGTCCGGGCCGGATAGCTGATCGTGATCTTTTCGAGGCGCGTCTGTTGCGCCCCGACCGGAGCCGAAAAGAGAAGCGCGGCGAGGATGGAAAAGCGGATGATAAGCCAGCGTACTTGCAAGGGTAAGCCTCTACATAGAGCTGTCGGAAGCGCCAACCGCCAGACGGCGCGATTAACCTGTGGGGAAGACTATCATAGGGTGTCAGACATGTCAATTGATTCATTTAGACATGTCACATTTTTATTCTGCCGTTAACCAGCTTCGAATCAGCTGTTTGTGGAAGAGGCGAAGGCCTGGCGAGGACGAGCCGAGTGTGCGAAAGCGCTATGAATTCAGCTCAGAGCGGCCGCGATTCAAAGTTCGCGGCCGATTCCGCATAAAGGAACGACTCAAGCGAAAGCGACTTCTTCGTGGTGCGCGAGTATTTTTGCGGATACTCTTTTTGCAGGCGGAAATAAAGCTCCAGCCGCCGCAGCGCGTTTTCCTTACTGAACCGGATATGCGCCCTCATGGCGTCCGCGGCAATCTCCGGAGCTTCCGTTACAAGGACCTTCATCAGATCCTGATGATGGGTCGGCGGGTTGGCCCGCGATGCCCGGGTGGCGCATAACCAGGTTGCCGCCACGGCGGAAATCCGGCCGATGACTTCAGCGAGCGCAGGGCAGCGCGCATATTCCGCAATGCGCTGATGCAGCTTTTCGTGCAGGCGCGAGTATTCGAAGCGGTCGCCCTGGGACTGTACGGAGAGCTCGTCCACGCGCGCCGCGAGCTCCACGAGTTCTGACCGCTCTTCAGCCGTGGCTTCCGTCGCAAACAACATGGCGGCCTGCGATTCCAGCGCTTCGCGAATGACGTAGTGACCCTGTACATCCGGGCGCGTGGGCACTCTCACGCGGGTGCCGACACGCGGCTGGCTCTCGAGAAGGCCTTCATGTTGCAGACGGATCAGCGCCTCGGAGACGGGCAGCATGCTCATGCCGAGTTCAGCCGCCAGCTTACGCCGCGAGACAACCTGGCCTATCGGAAGCTTTCCGTGGAGTATCCGTTCCCGGACGGTCGTGTACACCTCGGTGGCCAGACATTCGGAGGATTTCCGCTTTCGACTGGCTTTCAGGCTCATGGCCTCAGTCTAGCCGATCAGCTCAAAGCGGCGCAAAATTCAGGCGGACGCCAGGACGCCGCGAACCTTGCGTTCGAGTTGTTCTACGGTAAACGGCTTGACGAGCAGCGAGTAACCCTTTTCCACGACGTAGCGTTGTACCACTTGCGTGCCGTCATAGCCGGACATGAACAACACTTTGATTCCGGGTTTCAGCGCCGCAATCTCATCCGCGATCATTGGCCCGCTCATACCGGGCGCGACAACGTCCGTCAGCAATAACTCGGTATCGGGGTTGTTGCGGAATAGCCGAATCGCGTTCTCGCCGGTGTCGGCGCTGATCACTTTGTAACCATTGCGAACAAGCATCGCCGCAACCAGCTTGCGGACTTCCGGTTCGTCATCGACGACCAGTACGGTGTGTGAGTTGTTATTTGAAACGTTCAATGTCCCGGCCCACTAAAATTCTAATGGAGATCCCTGCCTTTTATCGCGAAATCACGAGCAATTCCGTGAGTTTATTCACGTAAATGGCCTCCGTTTCCGTTTCAATCCGCGGATGGTAACCTGAGACTACTTCAGCAGCACGCAGGCGCAGTATTGGGAAGCTGGTGAGACTCCAGCACGGCCCCGCCACTGTAAGCGCCGAGGAACTGTTCGGATGCCACTGTCCCGCGAGGGATGGGAAGGTGAACAGAGTCCGATGACGCGCAAGTCAGGAGACCGGCCCGCGTGATTCCAGGGAATGTTTCCCGGAACCAATGCCGAGGTGGAAAGGTCGACAGCTCAGGGCTGTCCGATATATGAAACGTCACACGCCGTTCACGCCGTTGGCGCGCGCGCTTTCTGCGCCCGCGCTTTGCTTCGTTTTAGTTGTCTCATTCATTTCCGTTCCCGGGAGGCTGTCGGCTGCGGAGCTTCAGGGGAGAGTAATTGACCCCACGGGCAGCCCCATCTCCGGCGCGGTGGTGGCCGCGTTCAACAATGTCGGGGTCATCGTTCAACAGATTACGGACGATCACGGCCACTTCGATTTCAACGTTTCTCCCGTCTTCGAAACCTATCAGCTTCGTGTGACCGCCGCGGGATTTCAGATGGTCACCGTGGGAGCGGGCGCCGCGCAGATTCAGCTTCAGATCGCGCCGCAGACCGAATCCATTCGCGTCGAAGGTTCGGTGATCGACGTTCCCACAAGCCAGCAGGGCACCAGCGTCAGCACGATTACCAGCGCGGAATTGCGCGAGCGCAATGAGGGGCAGGTAGTGGATGTGATGCGGTATCTGCCCGGCATGGTGTTCGCGCAGAATGGCGCGCGCGGATCTCTTGCGGATCTTTTCGTCCGCGGCGGCAGCTCGAATTACAACCTGGTCCAATTAAATGGTATTCCGATCAACAGCTTTTATCAGGGCGGCCTTTTTGACTTCTCCCAGGTCCCTTCGGATTTCCTCTCGGAGATCGACGTCGCGCGTGGACCGCAATCGGCTGTTTATGGTTCTTATGCGATCGGAAGCGTGGTGAACCTTACTACCCGCTCGCCGGAGAATGGGCCGGCCCTCGATATTGTGGCCGAAGGCGGAACGCACGATGAGAACCGGTTCGCAATCAGCGGTTCTTTCATGGAGCACGGGTGGGGATTGGCGGCGTCGGCATCGAGCCTTTTAGCGAACGGGCCCGTGCAGAACTCCGATTACCGTAATCAAAACCTTTTTCTCTCCGCGGAGCACCGGTGGTACAGGCAAAGCCTCTTCGTCTTCGGGAGCTTCAATTCGAATGAAGTGGGCGAACCCGGTCCTTATGGTTCGAATCCGCTGGGCTATTTCCCGGGGCTTGACCTGATCAGCCGCAGCAAAAACAATACGCCCACCACGGGCCTGCATTATCAGGACGATTTTACTTCCAATGTGCGCCTGGACATTACCGGCGGCTTCTTCCTGAATAACAGCTATTACATAAGCCCGTTCGGCGACAGCTTCAATAGGGACATGCGGCCTTATGGCGACGCAAGGATAACGTGGCGGGTGGCTTCGTTCTGGACTCTTGCGGGCGGATTCGCATTCGCTCAGGAGGAGATGAAGAACACCTTCGTTACGGACAGCAATTCGAACATTTTCCCTCTGCGGCGTAACAACGAAGGCATCTATCTGGACAACCACTTCAGAGTTACCCGAAAGCTCTTCATCAATGCCGGCGTAAGAGGCGAGATTTATCAGACGGCATTTGTTCCGGGCAACATCTATAATTCTCCGGCGCGTCCTGATTTTCCCGCGCATACCGATTCGAGATTGAACCCCAGGATTTCGGGAGTCTACACACTGCCGCAAAATGCACACTTGCACGCGTCGTGGGGGACCGGGATCCGGCCTCCGGGCGGCTCGGACCTGGCTTTCACCAATAACCCCGCGCTGAAACCCGAGCGAACCAACAGCTATGACATCGGCGTCGAACGGCGCTTCCTTAACGATCAGTTGTCGCTCGATGCCACCTGGTTCCACAACGATTATCGGGACCTCATTGTTTCGCTGGGCGGTTCGCTTTCAACGTTGTCGCAGTATTACACCGATAACGTTGCAAAGGCGAACTCGAAAGGCGTCGAGGCGACCGCGAGATACCGGCCGAGAACGTGGATTTCGCTTACCGGCAATTATATGTGGCTGCAAACCGAGGTGCTCTCGCTCGACGGAGGCTCGGGCCTGGTGCAGCAGTATTACTACCTGGGGCAGCCTCTGCTGCGGCAGCCGAAACACTCTGGATCCGCAGTGGTGAATTTCCATTACGGCAAGCTGGATGCGAATCTCACGGGCTACTTCCGCGGGCGCGATCTCGATGTGGAACCGAACTACGGCGCCTTTGGCGGACTTTTCTGGAGCGGCGGATACGTAACCACGGGAATCAACGTGAATTATCGGCTGCCCAAAAACATCACCATATATGCCAACCTGCGCAATGCGCTCAACCGGCATTATGAGGAGATCTACGGCTTTCCCGCGCCGCTTCTCAACGTAGTGGCAGGCGTGAAGTGGAGCCTGGCGAGAGCGAGATAATCATGAGCGTGGCTGAAGGTTTTGACGAACCGCGCCTGGCGATTAACCGCGTTTATACGCGGCGCGGGGATTCCGGTCAGACAAGTCTGGTCGGGGGGCAACGGCTGCCGAAGAACGATCTTCGCATCGAGGCCTACGGCACGGTTGACGAGTTGAACAGCTTTATCGGGCTCGCGGGCGAATCGGCGCGCGAGCTGCCCGAGCTGGCCGGCATTCTGCGGCGCGTGCAGCACGAGTTGTTCAATCTGGGGTCCATTCTCGCGACGCTGCCGGAGGATGTGCATCCGAAGCAGGCTCGGATCACGTCGGCGGACAGCGAGCAACTGGAGCGCGAGATCGACAGTATGAACGAAGGGCTGCCGCGGCTGCGCTCGTTCGTTCTGCCCGGAGGGTCGCGTCTGAACGCGGAATTGCACGTGTGCCGGACAATCTGCCGGCGTGCGGAGCGGGTTTGCGTGGCGCTGGCCGGGGCTCATGGGCACGTCGACGAAGCCAGCTTGAAGTATCTGAACCGGCTCAGCGATGCCTTGTTCGTGTGGAGCCGGTGGGCAAGCCATCGGCTTGGTGTGGCCGAGGTGTTGTGGGAGCCGAACCAGGCGTCGTCTCAGGCGCTGCCTTAGGCGCTAAGATGGGGAGGACAGTATGCAGAATCAGACGAGTTCACGGCCGCTCGCGTTTGGACTTACAGTGCTCAGCGCTTTGGGGCGGCTGGCACCGCACGTGCCCAATGTGACGCCGCTCGGCGGGTCGTGCCTGTTTGCGGGATCGCGGATTTCGGGGTTCTGGGCTTATCTGCTTCCTCTTGCGGTGATGCTGGCGACAGATCCGTTTGTCGGCGGCTTTACAGCGGCTACGCCTGTTATCTACGCGTGCTTCCTGATTAATGTCTGGATCGGACGGCGGATGCTGCGGAGTGTGACGCCGATGCGCGTGGGCGGCGCGGCGTTCCTGTGCAGTCTGCAGTTTTTCCTGCTGACGAATTTTGCGCTTTGGGCCGGCGCGGTTGCGAGCCATAGTCCGTTTTATGCACCGGGTCTGAGCGGCCTGCTGAGTTGCTATGCGCTTGCGCTGCCTTTCTGGGGACGGACCCTGGCGGGAGACCTCTTCTTTTCGGCAGCGATCTTCGGTTTGTATGAACTGCTCAGCCGCCGACTTGCTTCGGTGAAACAGCCCGCCACGGTTTGAACCGCCGCATCGTTTCTTTAATTTCGAGCGCGACCGAGATGGTCGATGCGCTCGGTGCGCTGCCCCTGCTGGTTGGCCGGTCTCATGAGTGTGATTATCCCCCGTCCGTTCGGGAGCTTCCCTGCTGCACGAAACCTCTGATCGATGTTGACGCCGACAGCCGGACGATCGACGAGCAGGTGAAAAATTCGGTCCGCAGCGCGCTTTCGATTTACGAGGTTTTCGACGATGTGCTGGAGCGATTGCAGCCGACGCATATTCTGACGCAGGTGCAGTGTGAGGTGTGCGCGGTGAGTTTGCGGGATGTGGAGCGTTCCATCGCTTCGCGGTTATCGAGCGCGCCTCAGCTGGTTGCTTTGAATCCGGCGTCGCTCGATGATATCTGGGAGGATTTCCGGCGAGTGGGGGAAGCGGTGAGTGTGAGCGCCGAGCCTGTTATCGCCGCATTGCGGAGTCGCATGACGCCTGTTTGCGCGCCGGAGCGGCCCACCGTTGCGTGTATTGAATGGATCGAACCGTTAATGGCGGCGGGGAACTGGACCCCGGAATTGATCGACCTCGCGGGCGGTGTCGACGTGTTCGGGAAGCCAGGTGTTCATTCGCCGTGGATTACCTGGGAGGAACTGCGGGCGCGCGATCCGGATGTCATTATCGTGGCGCCGTGCGGGTTCGATCTTGCGCGGACCCGGCGCGAGATGCACTGGCTTACGGATCGCCCGGACTTCGGCTGTTTGACGGCTGTTCGCAGCGGCCGGATGTTTCTTGCGGATGGCAATCAGTACTTCAATCGGCCGGGTCCGCGGATCGTGGAGACGTTTGAGATGATTGCGGCGATGCTTCGCGGGGCGGAATCGAGCGCCCGGAATGCGCCGTATACTCGAATGGAAGTAGCCTGACCGAACCGGACGCAACTCTGCAGCGACTCATCTCAATGGTCGAAAAAACGGGCACGCACTCTTCTCCTGCGCGGGATAGGCCTGACCTCAGAACGCCGGCGGCGGTTATTGCTCTCATGTCCGCCGGCGCTATGTTTAAGTTTTTGGGGCGCCCCAATGCCTGATTTCGTTCAGACGAACGCCGGTTTGGTTTCTCCGCCGGTACAGAGGCCGCACCAATAACGGGAGCGCCTGCCGCCCATTGTTTCGACGTTATGCCACACGGAGCCTCGAGGAATCGCGTGGTTTAGTGCCCCCGTACGCCAATGGGTGCGACGAGGTTCTTTCGATTGAAAAAGTAGCACGCGTTTTTGCCGATGCGTGCACACGCCCGGAGAGAGGGCGAGGAAGTGCTTTGTTTTCAGAGCGCGCATGGTCAAAATTTATTTTTGAAATTTGTGACCGTTATCCGGCCAATCGGCTAAAGGCATGGTCGGATTCTTTTTTCGGCGTGTGCGGCAAGAATTCGCGGTGGCGCTTGAGCAGGCTTTCGATGCGGTCGGTTATGCGCGAGCGACCTCCGAAAATTCCTGCCGCGAGAAGTTGGCGTGATTCAGTTCGCATCGGGTTTTTCGACGCTGTCGATCACGAGCATCTCGACCGGACCTTTCGCCGATTGCAGCTTCAGGCCCAGATCGGTCTGTAATGCGGTAAAGATCGAAGGGCCTGAGGTGTCGACCGAAGGCGCCGTGTCGTCGCCCGCCCTCGGACCGGCGGCTGTGCCGGGATCGGGCGTCCACTTGAGCGTGAAGTCATATTTTCCCGTGAGACCGGTTTGATCAATGACGGACCGCCCCAGTTGCTGCGAAAGGAAATTGATCAGCAATGGAACGGGGGCTGCCATGCCGGTAATTTCGCCTCGTCCTCCGCGGAGGCCCTGCTGCTGGCCAGGCGCGACATTCGAGTCCTTCATTTTCGGACCGCCCTTGTCTACCAGGAGGTTGTACACCTGCTGCTCGCGGGTCTCGCGGTGCACGACGAGCTTGAACCTCTCCGCCAGCAGCGACTGGAGCATGAGACGGAGTTCGGCGGCGCCTTCTGGTCCCTGAGGGATCTTGATGGTGCCCGGGGCTTTCGCCTCTATGTTGAACTTTTCTGAGTCGCGCCAGTTCGGTCCGCCCGAGATCTGATGATCGCGGACGTCATATGCGAAACCGATGAGCATCTGAAGGGAGGCGTTGGTAGTGCTCAGTTTTCCGCCCGGCTGGATGAAGAGAGAGACCCTCCGCTCGTTCGGGTCGCCCGGTTTGACTGAAGCTACTTCGAAGGACGGGCGTTCGGGTTGTTGGGCTAAGGCTGCCATCGTCAGCGCAAGCAGCCCGACGATTGTGACGGTTCGGTGTTCAGTTCCCATCGGGTTTCTCCGCGTGATCGATAACGAGCACTTCGACCGGACCGCGCCCGGATTCGAGACGAAGCCCCAGTTGCTCTGTGATCGCGGTAAAGATCGAGGGCCCATCCGCAATTGATGGGGGTTGCTCCGGTGTTTCGGCGGGCAGCCCTGATGTTGTGGGTCCGCCGTCCTCGCCTAGTACCGGGGTCCACTCGAGCGCGAAGCTGAACTGGCCGGAGAGGCCCGTTTTATTGAGTACAGGCCGGCCCAGAGCGTAGCCGAGCTGGCTGGCGAAAGTCGCTGCGGTGGCCTTCGTAAAGCGAATCAAACCGTTTCCTGTCTGGATCTCCAGTTTCGTTTTGCCGCCGTCTACTCGTCGCAGTTTTGAACCCCTGCGATCGACGACGAGCTCATAGATCGGCAGGCTTCGCGTCTCCGAATGGGTGTCGAGTTGAAAGCGTTCCGCAAGCATCGTCCGGAGCATTTGCGGAAATTCATCGTTTGAAACCGCTCGGCTGACGCTGGACTTCGCCTGAACGTCCCAACGTTGGGAATCAAGCCACGCCGGACCTCCGACAATGCGATAACCCTGATGCCGATATCCCGTCATCATGAGTCTTTTTAGTGTGATACCTGTAGCGGCAAGAGTGCCGTTGGGCTCGATATGAAAGTTGTAGCGAAAGTCGCTGCCGGCGTTCGGCTTGATCGACGACACCTCATATTTTGGCGGCTGGAGCGTGACAGGTTGTTGGGCGAATGCGATCCAGCGGGGCGCGACGGCGCCTGCCGTTGCGAACGTCAGCAGGATGGCGAGGCTGACTGTTATGCGCACGCGGGATACCCGGGGCGAGAATTCGCGTCCTCGTTTCAGCAGCGTTTCGATGCGACCGGAGAGAGAGGCGCGTCCGAAGATGCCGACTGCGAGGAGTTCGCGCGAGTCAGTTCGCATCGGGTTTCTCCACGTGGTCGATGACGAGGAATTCGCCGGGACCTCGCGTGGGTTCGAGTTTCAATCCGAGCTGTTCCTGTATGGCGGTAAACATCAATGGGCCGGAAGCGTCGTCGGGCGGCGTGATTCCGGTTGCGGCTTCGTCGGACACAAATTCGAGATGAAAATCGAACATTCCCGCGGTGGCCGTTTTGTTCACGATCGGGCGATCGGAGACGAGCCGGAGCCTATCGGAAAACTCATCCAGAGTCATTGCGTGCTCTTGTAGTGTTACTTTTGCTCCTTTTCTGTTGATGACACCGGTGCCACAGAAATCCGGATGTCGTTGTCCTGGCGCCCGCGGCGTGAGCGCCTCGTCCATTTCGAGAGGGACGCAGGATCCTTGTGCCACAGGCCGCAGTTTTATGCCGCTCTTCGCCACCTCGAGCGCATAGACAGGCACTTCTCTGGTCTCGCGGTGAATCGTCAGTCTGAACCGGTCTTCGAGCAGCGTCTGAAGCATCGGCCCGTTCATGATTTCGAGGCGAGGATTACTGTCGGCTTTCGCGTTGATCGTATAACGGGTGGTGTTGATCCAGGGGGGGCCTCCTGAAATCTGAAGAGACGGGGAGCCAAATCGGCCGTTTGCGAAGTAAACGTATGCCTGCCGGATGAGTTGGGCGACCGTGGGGCAATTCAAGTTCAGCCTGCCGGGCGAGGGGAGAACGGCGCCGCTGCGTCCGCCGGTGTTCCCCTCGCATGGTTTGATCGAGGCTACCTCGAAGGTTGGACGGTCGGGCTTTTGCGCGAAGGCGATCCAACGTGGAGCAAACGCGCTGGCTACCGCAAAGGTCAGGAGTACCGCGACACTCGCGGCGATGCGCGGCCGCGAGGCACGGGTTGAGAATTCTCGTCCTCGTTTGAGTAGCGTTTCGATTCGGCCGGCGAGGGAGGCGCGTCCGAAGATTCCGACTGCCAGCAGCTCCCGGGTTTCAGTTCGCATCGGGTTTCTCGGCGTGATCGATGACGATGACCTCGGCCGGATCTTTGCGGGATTCGAGCTTAAGTCCGAGGTTGTCTTGGAGAGCAGTGAAGAGGGAAGGCCGGGAGGTATCGGAATCGGGTCCGTCCGTGGATGGACTCGCGATTGTGTCCGGGGCGAATTCGAGACGCATGTAGAACGTGCCCGGATGTTCCGTCTTGTCAACCACGGGGCGGTCCAGGATATTTCCGAGCACGTCGGCAAGTTCGGCAGTAGATGTTTCAGCGCTGGTCAGGAAACCCGGGCCCTGCAGAAAGCCGCGGCAAGGAGGCTGATTTCCGGGTGATGCAGTGAAGGGATCGACACAATTAGTCCGCTGCGGTTGGGGAAGTTTCAGCCCGTTCCCTGCGGCCATCAGCTCATAGACGGGTATCGGCTTCATTTCGCGGTGAATCGTTAGTTTGAACCGATCGTGAAGGAGGGTTCGCAGCATGACTCGGGACGGCTCAAGACCAGGTTCGCCTTCGGGAGGTTTGCCGGCGACGTCGTACCGCTCGGAATCGATCCATCCGGCGCCTCCCTGAATCTGGGAATCCTTTATTTTGTATGCGAGCCGGATGAGGGTTTTGAGATTAACATTGGTTGCCGTGAAACCGGCGCTGTGCGGAGGAAAGCCCCAGGTGGATCTTTGGCTTTCGCCGGTATTAAGTTTCACCGATGTCACTTCGAAGGCGCGAGGGTCTGGTTGCTGCGCGAAGGCGGGCTTTTGCGCAAATATAATCCATCGCGGCGCGAACGAATCCGCTACAGCGAGCGTGAGCAGCAGGAGGAGGCCCGCGGCTATGCGGAAAAGGGAAACCTGCGGCCTGAAGGCGCTTCGGCGTTTCAGCAGATTCTCAATCCTTTCGACCGTCCGGGAACCACTGCCGAAGATTCCCGAGGCGAGTTTTAAACCCGGCGCCTCGCTTCCGCGCGACCAGCGCAGTTCAAACATGCGCGCCAGACTCGCGGCGTAGGGGCGAGCTGCGCCGATACGCGCGACTACCCAGTCGTCGCATGCCATTTCTCTTTCGCGCTCGATTTGCCACAGAATCCATATCGCGAGCGGGTGCAGCGCGAAGGCCGCGCCGAGCAGGCGCGCCGCGAGATTCGTCCAGTCGTCGTAGCGCGAAATGTGGGCGGTCTCGTGGAGGAGTACGTGCTCCAGTTCCGCTTGTGCGAGCTCTCCGGGCAGCGATTCGGGAAGGATCACGGCAGGCCGCAGAAATCCGACGGCCATGGGAGACGAAATTTCGTTCGAGAGCAGGAGCGTTGTCGGTCTTGCGATGGCAGGCAGCGGGCGGCGGGAGAGCGATGCACGTCGTTTCACACCACGCAGGTAGAAATAGCTGCGTACGATCTGGAGAGTACGGTACAGAAACACCGCAGCCCATAGCGCGAGAACCAGCAGCGGCCAACGTGCCGTTCGGCGGTCTCCGACGGTCAGGATAAACGGCGCCTCTGGTCTTACGGGAGCTCGGAGGTTTGGCGGTGAGACGGACCTTGCGGTGGGCGAGTGAATCGGCTGGGCCGGCGCGCGGAGGTTTTCCAGGATTCGCGGCGCAATCGGCAAGAGCAGGATCATCACCAGCGCCGCCCACCAGATTACGTATCGAGTCGCGGCGTTGACGTAGATCTTGATACGCGGCAGGAATCTCAGGGATGCCCAGACCAGGATCGCGACGATCGCCGCCTGCCAGAGACTGTTCAGTACCGCCGCCAGGATCTGGACGATCATTGGGGATCCTCCTTCAGGAGCGCCTGAATGCGCTTGCGTTCGGTTTCGCTGAGGTCCTCGTCTTCCAGAAGATTAAGGACGAGGGCTTCGGCGGAGTTTTTGAAGAAACGGCCGAGAAGATGGCGGAGGGCGCTGCGGCTGGCGACTTCGCGGCTTACCACGGGTTCATAGATAAAAGCACGGCCCTCTTTGAGCTTGCGGTGCCGGACATAGCCTTTGTCCTCGAGAATGCGCATGGTGGTCAGAATCGTGTTGTATGCAAGATCCGGTTTCTTCGGAAGCGCTTCGGAGATTACTGTTACAGTTGCGCTACCTTTTTCCCAGAGCACATCCATGAGACGGAATTCGGCTTCGGTCAGGTTGAGCGATTTCTTCCGCGCCATAAACTAATGAATTAAGAGTCAGAGTGATTATAGAGCCGCGTCACGGCCGTGTCAACTAATGAATTAAGAAGTGTCGTTAGTATGTGAGTTGTCCGGTCGAGTTAACACGTGATCTGTCCGCAAGCACGGCGGCGGGTAACGCTGGGAGGTGGACGAAGCCCAGCGATATTCAGCCGCCGAGATGGAGCGGATGATGAAGGTACAAGACGTGTTACTGAAGGCGATGGCGAAGAAGATCACCTGGTGGGCGGCGGCAGAAATCATCGGGGTGACGGACCGGACGATGCGACGGTGGAAGGAGCGGATGGAGGCCGGGGGCTACGCGGGGCTGGCGGATCGGCGCAAGGGCAAGCCGAGTGCGCAACGAATCCCTCTGGCCACGGTGGAGGAGGTGTTGCGGCTGTACCGGAAAGAGTACTTCGACCTGAACATCCGGCACTTTCACGAGAAGCTGCGGGACAAGCACAAGATCCATTTAAGCTACACGTGGGTGCAGAAGGCCTTGCAGGGGGCCGGGTTGGTGGCGAAACGGCACAAGCGGGGGCCGCACCGGCGCAGGCGCCCGCGCCGGCCCCTGCCGGGGATGCTGCTGCATATCGATGGCAGCAAGCACCAATGGCTGAACGATGAACGGTGGCACGACCTGATCGTGATCCTCGACGATGCCACCAGCGAGATCTACTACGCCCAACTAGTGGAGGAAGAGTCGACACGCACGGTAATGGCGGGTCTGCGCGACGTGATCGAGAGCAAAGGCCTGTTCTGTGCGCTGTATAGCGACAGGGGAAGCCATTTCTTCGTCACGATGAGGGAGGGAGAGAAAGTGGACAAACACCGCCCGACACAGGTGGGGCGTGCCATGAAAGAACTGGGAGTACAGATGATAGCGGCTTACTCGCCACAGGCGCGCGGCCGCTCGGAGCGCAGCTTTGGGACGTGGCAAGGGCGCTTGCCACAAGAACTGCGGCTGGCAGAGATCACCACGGTGGAGAGGGCCAATGCTTTCCTGCGGGAGCGGTATATCGGAGAGTTCAACGCCAAGTTCAGCGTGACGGCGGCAGAGAAGGGCACGGCGTTCCGGCGCACCAGCCGAAGCGACCTGAACTGGATCTTCACGGTACAAACCGAGCGGGTCGTGGCCAAAGACAATACGGTAGCTATGGGAGATCGGCTGTGGCAGATCGATAAAACGCGGTTCCGAAGTACCTTGGCGGGGACGACGGTGACGATCCACGAACACCTGGATGAGACCGTGTCGATCCGCTTCGGTCCCCACGTGGTGGGCCGCTTCGACAGCAAAGGAGTGAAACTAACCGGCGCTGCAACAGAAAAGCGCCGTGGAAAAGGCGGGAGCATGGAAGCCGGGGAAAACCAGAAGCAGGTTTTAACCGCCTCCCACACTCCCTTGGAAACCCCGCAGAAGCAGCGGGCTTCCCACTTTCCCACCGCGCCGGCTACGGTCTTTGCTGTTTCCAAGGCAAAGACCAAACCCAACAAGGCGGCGGCCTGACGGCCGCATCGCTTTGTATCACAAAGCGGACAGATCACTAATTATTAAAACCGGACAACTTGACTTGTTACCGACACTAATGAATTAAGACGTTACGAAGACGAAGAATTATGAATCTGCAGCATGCGTTGGTTACGTCGGGGCTTCAGCCGCATTTATACCTGCTGATCGGGACCGTTGATGAGGGGCCGCAAGAGAAGCCGCTTCGATCGGATGCGCTCCAGACGCAGTTAAGGCTGACGATGAAAAGCCTCGCGAATAAGGCTGACAGCCGATCACGCGCCGGTTCGCGAGGTCCCGAATCGCCTTACACTCGTGGTTTAGGTCTGACTTGGCAGGTTGCTGAAAAAGTGCACCAGTCGCTGCTGAGGGGTCGCGCCAAAAGCAAAGGACTTACGCGACGCCCTGAAAGTTTTACCTTGCCACAAGCGAGAGCGTCGCTCCCTTCCGGTCGCGGCTCGGAAGGGTCCGGACCGCGGAGATAACACCACGCAACCGGCAAGTGTGGAAGCGCACATAAGAGGAAAGGCTGGGACCTGGCCGAGAGGTCGCGGCATCGAAAGCCAGGAGCCTGATCGGCCAAGTCTGACAACTTACATTACTGAATGGCTGCTATCGGCACTGAATGGCTGCTATCGGCTCTTTCGCCGGCCTCGTGCCATTAACACCACGCAGCCGATCAGCGCTGACGCGGTTCCGACCGAGTTCACGTCAATCTCCGGCGCCTTGGTTGGGACGGCCAGACAGGTGACTGTCGTGGCCAAAACGATAATTGCAATCGCTGCGATTTTATTCATACTTCAAGTCCTCCGTTTTACAACTTCTGCGTGAATTGTGACTTCAAATCAGGTGCTGTAAAGCCAAACGAATCTTTTCCGGGTTTACCAGTAGTACCAGTGACTGCCGGATACGACCCAGGCGGCCAGCATTGCGTTGGTAACAGCGTGTGCCGCGACGCTGTCCCATAAGTTGCCTCGGCGGATCATCGCCACCGCATATATCACGCCGGCAATCGTCGCAACAATCCATCGATCCCGGTGGAGCAGACCGAAGAGAAGTGAAGATGCGATTACCGCCGGGTATGACCATCGCCTGAAATCAACCGATTCGAATTGAGGAGAGACGAAGCGACGAAGCAGGAAACCACGAAAGGCGAGTTCCTCCGCGACGGGAACGGTGATTACAGCCGCGAGGGTCCTCAACGTAAGCCAGGATATGCGAGCCGCGGCCGGCATGCCGGCCAGACCCGCGGCGATACCGTTATCGATACGGCTGCTTTGGTCGAAGAAGATCCAGACAACGAATACAACAGCGCCCGCGAGCACGGGGAACCAACCAGGCCTCCAGCGGCGAATCGATGGGTACTGGCCGCGGCAATACCAGAGTGCGGCCAGCGCGGCGAAGAATCGTATCGGATAGAGCCACTCGAAACGCGCTGTAGCAGCGAGTGAAACCATGCCCGCCGCGAGTATCGCCGCGAAGGGAAGAAGGAACGGAACCGCGGGATTCGAAAGCTTCTGAGACTGTGGTCGACTCTCCGGTTGGACTGCCTGAAGCCATCGCATACGGGGCGCCACGAGGGAGACACCCAGCGCGACACCACTGAAAGCGATCCACCCGGCCTGCGAGTGAAAGCCTCCGATGGCGACTCCCGGAAATCCGCGGTCCCCGATCAGGATCAAAGCGGCGATGCGGACGGCATTCAACGCGAAGGTCAGCACCATTGCAACGGGAATCAAAATGAGAGCGGCGGGGAAGCGGTAGTCGCGGCGCGACAACCAAAGGGAAAGGATCGTGAACATCGCGACCAGACCGATGCCTTCCCAACCGGAGCAGGAGCCCGCGATCTCGACCGCGAACCGGTCGCTGCCGATGACGTGCCGGCCCCAGTCTGTGGAAACCGCCGAGACAAGCGGCTGCAGCATCCTGGCTACGAGCCAGAACGTGACGTCTACGCCGAATGTGCCGGGGTAAGAAGTCCAGACTTTCCACATCGCGGGTTCGAGCGCAAAGGCCACTGAAGCCGCAGCCGCCGAGTAAATACTCAGTGCGCCGGTGCCGAGGAAGAGGTAACGCCACACATCCCGGGGAAAGAAGGCGATCCCCGCAAAGAAGAGCGCACATATCCCCGCGCCAGACCAGATCCCGGCCAGGAGCAACCGGTATTCGGCAGGAACGATCTTCGCGACGGGGCTTGACGCGGCGGCCAGAAAAATTGCGAGCGCGCAGAGGTGAAACGAGATGCAGCCCCGGGAAAGAGGCGCCCCAGCGGGGCTATCGAGAATCGTGCGAAGACGGATTCTTAGTTTCGGAAGGCCGAGAACGGAGAAAGCCAGAACAAAGGTGACACACCATCGAGCAACCATATTGCGAGCGTCTTCGCGAACATGGAGTTGATGGTAGAGAACGATTTCAAGGGCCAGCAGCAACGTGAATCCGAAGACCCGGTGCCATTGGCGTGTCAGCCGCAATGCGGGTACCGTCCCGTACGAGCTTCGGAACGTGTAAATCGCGGAATGAGGTTGTTGCGCCAGCAATGGGTGGGTTACCTGGTGATTTTCTGAGCTGAACGACGATGATAGGTCGGCGAAGAAAATCCGATCAAGTGGAGTAGTTCCGTTACCTGCCCCAAATACCGGTTTAGACCCATCCATTCGGGCGATGCGGGCCTGGTACTTTACCGGTCATGATCGAGGCATGGAACAAGTACTCAGCAGTTTTTCGGATCATGTGGCTGGTCTGGTGGAGCGCGCCGGGCAGTCCACTGTGGGCATTGAAGCTCGACATCGCATGGGTTCCAGCGGCTTTCTATGGAAGCCTGACGTGATCGTCACGGCGGACCATGCCATTCGACGTGACGAGGAAATCCCGGTCATCCTTCCCGACGGCAAACGTGCTTCCGCGGAGGTCGCCGGGCGCGATCCCGGTACCGACATCGCCGTTCTCCGGGTCACCGGGGCGACGGCTCCGGGATTCACCTCTTCACCCGCTTTGCGCGCGGGGGAGATCGTGGTTGCGGTCGGTCGACATGAGCCCGGAGTTCTGGCAGCCATGGGAATTGTGAGCACGGCCGGGGGCCCCTGGAAAACCTGGCGCGGCGGCGAACTCGATTTGCTGCTTCGGCTGGACATTGGGGCGTACCCGCGATCGTCCGGCAGTGCGGTAGTCGACTCGCAGGGCCGCTTCGCCGGTATGCTTACGACCGGCCTCACTCGCACCGCTCCAGTCGCGATCCCGGCCGCAACCATCGAGCGAGTCGCCGCGGAACTGCTTGCGCATGGGCGAGTAGCGCGCGGTTATCTGGGCGTCGGCCTGCAACCGGTCATGCTCCCAGCCGCGTTCGCCGCATCGCTCCAGCGCGACCAGCGCACGGCGGCTATGGTTTTGAGCGTCGAACCGGAGGGTCCGGCGGAAAAAGGCGGCATTCTCCTGGGGGACATTCTTGTCGAAATCGGCGGCCATCCGATCGCCGACACCGACGATGTGCAGACGGCCCTCCGAGGGTCCATCGGAAAGGAATTGCCGGTGCTGGTTCTCCGCGGCGGCGCGCGCGCCGAACTCCAGGTCAGGCCGGGCGAACGGAGGAAATGATGGGCATCGGGGAAGCCGGTGAAAGGCTCCGCCGCTCCACGGTGCAGATCTGGAACGGCCGGGGCTCGTCGGGATCGCGGTCGTCGGGATCGGGAGTGATCTGGAATTCTTCGGGCGCCATCGTCACGAACGCTCACGTGGTGCGTTCGGGCGACATTACGATTGAGCTCTGGGACGGGCGAGCGGCTCCCGCTCGCCTCGACCGACGCGACGACTGGCGAGACCTTGCGATTTTGAGCGTCGAAGCCGGACGGCTTGAGCCCGCCGCGTTCGGGGACTCGAGCCGCGTGCGCGCAGGCGAACTGGTAATCGCAGTCGGAAACCCGATGGGCTTTACGGGCGCGCTGAGCACCGGCATCGTTCACGGGGTCGGCCCGGTTCCGGGGATGGGCGGGCAGCCGTTCATTCAAACCACGGTCCGGCTGGCTCCGGGGAATTCGGGCGGACCGCTCGCCGACGCGAACGGCAATGTCATCGGGATCAACGCCGCGATTGTGTCCGGAGGCCTCGGCCTCGCTGTTCCGGTTAATGCCGTGCGGCGGCTGCTGGCCGCTGGTCCGCCGGCTGAGTTGGGTGTGGCGGTGCGGCCGGTACGAATCCCCGGGCAGAACGGCGGCATCGCACTATTGGTGCTGAATATCGCGGCGGGGAGCGCGGCGGATTACGTTTCGCTGCGGCAAGGCGACTTGCTGGTCGCCGCCAACGGCAGGAGTTTCGAATCCGGGGAAGATCTTCGTGAAGCTCTGGATCGGAGCACTGGGAAATCCGTGACCATTCAGTTCCTGCGCGGCGGGCAGGCGAAGAAGCGCGAGGTTACTATACGTCTCACAGAGGGAGTCGCGGCTTGAACGGTGCGGTGGAGGATTTGAGCGGCGCGGGGGACGAAAAGATCCGCGTCCTGGTGATCGGCGAGTCGCCGATCGTGCGCGCGGGTCTTGAAGCCGCCATTGCCGAGTCGGAGCATTTCGAGGTGGTCGGGACGAGCAATGCGGCGGGATCCGCCGCATTGTTTGAGTCCACGGAGGCCGCGGCGGTTCTCATGGAACGCGGCTCGTATCATTCGTGGATGCAGGGCGAACCTGGCGGTGAATCGGGAGCCGCTCCGAAGCTGCCTTCAGTAGCCTTGACACCGCGCGAGATTGAAGTGCTTCGGCTTCTGGCCGATGGCACGAGCAACAAGATAATCGCGCACAAGTTGGGGATTTCAGATCATACGGTCAAGTTCCACGTGACCTCTATCCTGACGAAATTGAACGCCGGGAGCCGCACCGAAGCAGTGACGTTGGGAGTGCGCATGGGCCTCGTTTATCTGTAAGTCCGGCTGGTGGCCGAGAACCACCGAAGAGCCATGCCGGGCCGCTCCCCGCCTCAGCTAAGTTATTCATTTCCGGCTAATTGATCTTTGGCACACCGGCTGCCCTCGTTAGGAACGTAAGGAGGAAATGGAAATGAAAACGAAGCTGATTGCGGGATTGCTGCTGGCGGGAAGTTCCTTGTTCGCCGCCCCGAGAGTTGCTGTTGGAATTGGAGTCGGGTTCGGCGCGCCCGCGCCGGCATATGTTGCGCCTGCGCCTGCATATGTGGCCCCAGCTCCGGCAGGTTACTATGCGGCGCCCCCCGCACCGGTTTATGCGGCGCCTGCGCCGGGTTACACCTGGGTTGCCGGTTATTGGTATGGAGGTGGCCCGCACCGCGTCTGGCGTCCCGGTTACTGGGCTGCGCCCCGCGGCCATTATTACTACGGGCATGAACACGATCGCCGCTGAACGGATAACGACGGAGTGAGTCGGAGGCTCACTCCGTCGTTCGGGCGCTTATTCAAATTTCTCGTCGGCCGAGGGTCCGTACATGCCCGGGAACTGGATGTCGTTGAGCCGAAGATAGACACCCAGTTGCGCGCGATGATGGACCAGGTGATTCATGATCGTGCTGCGCATGACCCCAGATCGCGGCGATGCCATGATTGTCTTCCCGGCATATTTGAAGGTCCAGATCTTCTTCCAGTCTTCGTCGGTGGCGGCCTGGATCCGGGTGCGGGCCGCCACTACATTGTTGTCGAATTTCTTCAGTAACTCCGCCCGGGAAGTTGCGAACTCCGGTTTGAAATCGGGTTGAAGCTCGAGAACTTCCTGGTCGAGGGTGTACGTGGTCCATCCCGGCAACTCTGCGACGTGTGTGGCCAGCCGGCCCATCGTCATCGACTTCGGATGCGGCTGGTAATCGAATTTTCCGTCGGGGACGAGCGCGAGCAGTTTCCGGGTATTCTTCATTTCTTCATCGAATTCGGGCAAGAGCGTTTCGCTGAACGACATTTCTTTCTCCTTAAAAGCGCAAGGGCCGCCGGACGCGGCGCCAAAGAATCGAGGAACTCGCCCGTTCAGCCGGGTTCGGCGGCAGAACTTGCGCATGTTCCTGAGAGAACAGTAACCGGCATTGCGGACAGATTCGGTCCGCAGTGAATGCCAGACTGAAGGAAGAAATGCTGGACACCTCAGCCCGATTGCTGCGATTGCTGTCTTTGTTTCAGGCACAACGCTATTGGTCCGGAGCGGATCTCTCCGAACGGCTGGATGTCACACCGCGCACCCTGCGGCGCGATGTCGATCGCCTGCGGAGCCTGGGTTATCCGGTCAATTCAACTCCCGGAGCGGCGGGAGGCTATCAGCTGGGAGCGGGCGCGACTCTTCCGCCGCTGCTGCTCGATGATGAGGAAGCAGTCGCCGTCGCGGTGGGTTTGCGTACGGCAGCAAGCGGCACCGTGACCGGGATCGAAGAGGCATCGGTGCGAGCGCTGGCCAAGCTGGAGCAGGTATTGCCCTCGCGGTTGCGCCGCCGCGTCGCGGCCCTCCATGCGTTTATCGTGCCGCTGGGGAATAAGGGCCCCACGGTCGATGCGGAAATGCTTTCGATGATCGCGGGCGCCTGCCGCGACTGCGAGAAGATGCGGTTCCGGTATAACGCCCGCAACGGCGTGGCGAGCGCGCGCGAAGTGGAACCTCATCGTCTGGTTCATACCGGCAGGCGCTGGTATCTGGCTGCATGGGACGTCGCCCGGGGAGACTGGCGGACATTTCGCGTCGATCGGATCGACGGGAGAGTTTCAACGGGATCGCGATTCGTCCCGCGCGAGCCGCCCGAAGGCAATTTCGCCGTTTATGTCGCGCGAAGCGTAGCTTACTCGCCGTATCCTTATCGCGCTCGCGTTACGTTGCATGCGGCGGTTGAGGAGGCGATCGAGCGTGTTCCGGCGGGGATCGCATCGTTCGAAGCGGTTGATTCCGGAAGATGCGTCATGCATGTCGGTGCGGGTTCGCTCGACAGCCTCTCGGTCTATCTCGCGCTGATCGGGTTCGAATTCGAAGTGCACGAGCCGCCGGAATTGATCGAGCGGGTGCGTTGGCTGGCGGCGCGATTCGGCCGGGCTTGCGAACGCACCGGCAAAAAGATCGCCGTCGTCGCCGACTTACGGGATCCGGGCTAGCGGGATCCGCTGGAGAACTTACTCAGCGCGGAGGGCATCCATGGGCGAAGTTGTACCGGCTCGGACCGCCGGAATCAGAGCCGCCGCCAGTGCCGACAGCGCGAGTGCGATCACGGCGACCGACAGCACGGCCGGATCGTATGGACTCAAACCGTAAAGCTGGCTGCCAAGGAAACGCCCCGCGGCCAGCGCCACCGGCAAGCCGATGAGGAGTCCGAACAGAGTGAGGAATAAAGCGCCACGGAGCACCAGGCCGACAATGGCGCTCCCGGCCGCGCCCACAGCCATCCTCACGCCGATTTCACCCGTGCGGCGGCCCACGTTATATGCGATGACGCCATACAGCCCGATCGAAGCAAGCAACAGCGAAAGAATTCCGAACAGCGAACTCAGTCGTGCAATCAGCCGCTGCTGAATGAACTGTCCGCTGACCTGTTCTCTCATCGTGCGAATCGCAAGGACCGGCAGATTCGGGTCCACCGAGGCGAGCGCCTGCCGGATCTGCGCTTGACGGGACGGGCTCACGCCTGGCCTGAGTTCGAGGACAATGTCGCGCATGAAGTGGGAGCCGTATTGCTCAACGTCTTTGCCGCCTGGAGAATGAAAGTAATCATGCTGCGATTCCGGAAGAACAAAGAACGGACCGACCGGTTTGTCGAGCGGGGGATATGAGGAGAAGCGCGCATCCCGCGCTACGCCGACGATTTCGTATTGACTGTCCGCGTACGGAAACTGGCCAAAATGCCTCCCCACCGGATCTTCCGTTCCGAAGAAATTTCGTGCAAACGCCTCATTGACCACCGCGACGCGCCTTGATGTCTCTGTATCCTGTTCAGTGATGCCGCGGCCGCGGATGATCCGCTCTCCTATCACGTCGAAGTATCCCGCAGTCGCCCGATTCCATGCGGCGGCGTCTCTCTCATCCCCGGGTCCTGCCGGTGCGCGTCCTGGTATCCGAATGAGAGCGCCCCAATAGTTGCTGCCCATGGGCGAGTAGATGCTGAGAGCGACAGCCGAAACGCCCGGGACCGTTATCAGTGAATCGTGTATACGGCGGTAAATGGGGGTGAGCTGCTTCTCCGTGTAGCCCGCCTCTCGTGGATCGGTGTTCACCACCATACGGCGGTCCTGCATGAATCCAAAGTCCTGGTTCTCGAGCCTGTGAAGTGTCATCGTCAGCAGCCCGGCGGCCGAGAGCAAGGTCAACGACAGAGCGGTCTGGATAATCACCAGAACCCTCCGGGAGAGTGACGCCGTGCGAGTTGTGGTGCGGCCGGCGCCGTGCAGAGCTTCAGCGGGGTCGATACGGGTGGCCAGCCATGCCGGGCCGAATCCAAACGCGATGCCTGTCAGCAGCGACACCGCACAGACAAACAACAGCACCGGTAGCGAAGGCGATGCCGCAATCGGGACTGCCGCCAGTCCTGCCCGCACCGGGAATGCGGCCTCGAGAATGACCCGCGTGCCCACGAACGCGAGCGCAAGACCGGCCGCGCCGCCTATGAGCGCCAGCAGGACGCTTTCCGTGAGTGCCTGCCGCACCATGCGTGGGCCCTGTGCGCCGAGCGCCATACACAACGAAGTCTGCCGCCGCCGATCCATGCCCCGCACCAGCATCAGATTGGCCACGTTCGCGCACACAATAAGAAGGACAAACGCGGTGGTGAGCATCAGGATGCGCAGCCAATGCTGATACTGATCGCGCATGCTCGTGATCCCTGCGCCTCCGGGCCGAACGTAAAGGGTCTGTTGCGGGAACAGAGCGCGCTCGTTCGGATTCATCTGGCTCCAGTGAGCGCCCAGCCACTGCTTCAGCCCGGTTCGCATTTCGGCTTCGAGAGACGCCACGCTGACGCCGGATCGGCTGCGGCCGATAAGATCCAGCCAGTACTGGTTGGGAGTACTGACATCCCCTTCATCGGCGTGCAGGGGCAGAAAAAAATCGGGAGCAGGATTGCGCAGCTGGTCGCCGTAGAAGCCGGGCGGAGTGATTCCAATGACAGTGTAAGGCTTGTCATTCAGATTGAAGATGCCGCCGATCACGGAAGGATTGAGGGCATACTTTCCCTCCCAGAGCCGATAGCTCATCATCGCGACCGGCGCGGCTCCCTGCCTGTCGTCGGCGGGCGCGATCGCGCGTCCGGCATAAGGCTGCACGCCGAACATCGAGAAATAATTCCCGGAAACGTACTCGCCCGGATAACTGCCGGCCGGTTCGGCCGAACCGCTGCGCCGCACTCCGAAAGAGTCTTCGCCCGCTGAGAACGCGGCGAGTTCCGCGAACCCTCCGGCATGATCGCGGAGCCAGGTATAGAGATCGTACGAAAAAAGCGACCATTCATCCTTCTGGGACCAGGTGGTCCAAAAGCAGCATCGCGATTCTTTGCCCACGCGGTAGAGTTCATGCGGCTTCGCAACCGGCAGCGACTTCAGCAGTACCGCATGCGCGAGGGTGAAGATCGATGTGGTCGCCCCGATGCCGAGCGCGAGTGTCGCGACTGTAGCGATGGAGAATGCCGGAGCCATCGCCAGGCGCCGCAGTGCCAGCCGCAGGTCCTGAATCAACGTTTGCATGAAGGGCAGCCCTCTCTGATCGCGGTAACTTTCCTTGATTGCTTCGACGCACCCGAATTTCAGCACAGCCTGGCGGCGCGCCTCGGAAGGCGACAAACCGGCGCGAAGATTCACCGCGGTTTCCAGAGCGAGATGTTCCTCGATCTCCGCGCGCAGCCGTTCTTCGTCCTCCCGGGTTGTGGCCAGGGACGTGAGCCTGCAGAGGAAACGTCTCGGGCCCTTCATGGCAGATCTCGTCATGGCAGATCTCGTCATGGCAGATCTCCTCACAACAGATCTTCCGGCCTCACCGAGAAAAAGCGCGCGATGATGGCCGCCTTTTGTTCCCAGTCCCGCGTCTCCGCAGCCAGCTGCCTGCGTCCGCTCCGCGTCAGCCGGTAAAAGCGCGCCTTCCGGTTGTTTTCCGATGCGCCCCAGTCGGAGGCGATGGAGCCCTCCTGCTCCAGCTTCAGCAACACGGGATACAACGTGCCCTGATTGACGGTGAGAAGTCCTCCGCTGATCTGTTCGATGCGCTTGACGATTCCCCAACCGTGCAGCGGGCCCAGGACTTCGAGGGTCTTCAGCACCATCAGAGCCAGGGTCCCCTGGAGGACATCGGTTTTCTGTCTGGCATCGCCCATTGGTTTTCCCAATGGAAGAATAGCGCGCTTCTATTGGGAAAGCAACAGGAGTCGGCGAAGGTTATTGCATCGACAATCTCCGGAACCTCGAGACTCCGCGAATTCAGTGCCTGGATGCACTGCTCTCTTACCGGCCCAGCGAACGACGACTGACGAGCGTGTCGCGTCGTCACAACGGCCTGGGGATAAGATCACGCCGTCCAAACCCAGTACGTCCTGCGCCCTGGGCAGCTTTTTCGCGGGCTAACGAATGTGAGGTTGCAATACCAACAAAAGTTCTTTGACGCTCTGAATCAGATCGTCGGAGGAGTTTTGGCGCTGTCCCGTATTTTTGCAGGCCTGCTGTGTATGCATGAAATTGCGCCGCTTCCTGCCGGGGCCGAAATCGCCTCGCTCGTCTACTTTCCCGAATCAGACGAGGGTATTACCAGATCGGTGCACATGAGCCGCAACACCTGAGCCGCGTCGAGCGGCAGCCCGACAATCCTGGCATCGCGGCCCGCTCCAAGGACCTCCGTGAGCAGGTCCTTCTTGAGGGCAATCCATCCGCCTGGCGTTTCGTAACTGACAAGGAAATGCCCTTCCTGCCGCTCGCGCAGCAGTTGCGCCCGGTCATAGGGCTCAGCCTTGTGCGCCGCCACAATCTGCCTGTCCGAAGAGACGAAGTACCGGGCCGGCAGTTCCGGAATCGCCGACGCCTTCGAATCAGTCTCAGGGTCGTCCCCGGACACAATATACAGGCGCCCGGTTCTTGAACCGTCGCATGCCGGCATTGAATCGCGCCGCCTGAGCTCGTGTCTCGATGCGGTCGTAAATGTCTTCGGCGAACTGTTGCGGGTAGTCGTACAACCGTTGTACTTCGCGGTCGATGTGGGGCAATTTCCGCCAGCCGTTCACCCAGGCGAGCTTTGCCGCGCTGGTGTCCCCATCGTCCAGGACATCATCAAAGACATCCTCCAGGCTGAATCGCGTTTCGGCATCGCGCTGCAAGGCTTTGAGCGCCATGTGCTCGATGAGATTGGATGGCAACCCGAACATAACTCCGTATGGAGAACAGCCGCCGTCAACCGGCCTGAAACGCGGGAAATCGTCACGCAACGGCTTGATCAATCGGTCAATCAGTGCACCGTACTCTTTTAGCAGCTGCACATGTCGCTGTCCCAGGGGCGAATAAACGACATGGCCCTCGCGATCCGTGGCGATGAAAACGTGCTCGATCATGCTGTAAGCGCTCAACAGGTCGACGCGATTCAGAAACAGCTCGGGATCGGCAGATATGCCCTGACAGATGGCTCCTGCCATGTCGAGCCGCATTCGCTCATCGCCGCTCCGCAATGCGCGGTCATAGGCCTTGAGCAGCCCCACGAGACCTTGAACCAGCAGTGCGAAATCGAGCGCATTGGAGGTGCGCGTGCGAAGAACGACGCTATGCTCGTTGATGGACACGCCATCCTTCGTGCAGTAGTAACGAATCTGTGAGGTCAGATGCCCGCCCAAGCATTCGAACATGGGCCTTCTGGATTTCGAGCGCGTCCGCTTCCGGAAGCGTCTCTGTGACCTGCCGGGCGACCTCGAAATAGGGCGCCAACTCATCGGTAATGAGGCTCTGCGCCAATGGAATCAGCCAGCGCGCATCGCGCACGATCACGGGCTGATCGGCTGGTGAGCTTCTCCAGAGCTCATCGAGCACGCCTTGAATTTCTGCGAGCCGTGCGCCGGCCTTCCCTGTGCGGCTGCTCGGGTCCTCATCCCAGAGGCGCATGCTCAGGAACTGGAGACACCGGATTACATACAAGTTGAACAGCGTGTGCGCGTAGTGCATGCGACCGTTACGACCCGGCCACCGCGTCTGCTGCCAGCAATGAAAGCCGCGAATCATCATCTCCGCCGGATGGATCAGGTCGTTATGCAGATCGTGAACCTGACGAGGTCTGAATCCCCCGGCCCAATGCGCTTCTTCCAGTTGGCCTCTGAGACGAGTTTGGCTGGCGGTGACCGCAGTGCGTGCAAAGAAGCAATCCTCGAAATGGCGGGACAAAAGAGACTGGTCCTGCAGGTACCGGATCGGCTTTCGCTGGGCGTTCAGAACGGCCTCTATGCTCTCGACGATATCTTCGCGATGCGTCAGAAAGAGTCGCAGCAGCTCGACGTGTTGCCTGAAACGGCACCTGACCAAACGGCTTCCCCGTCACGATGCGCCCCGCGATGAATCTGCACCCATTCGAGAGAGAGTATAGCGAGGGATTGAGCGGATGGGGCATGGGAAAGGGCCGGTGCTTAACAAGCTGCTGAAAAGGGGCAGCAGTCGCTTCTGAGGGGTCGCGCCAAAAACAAAGGACTTACGCGACGCCCTCAAGGTTTGACCTTGCCACAAGCGAGAGCGTCGCTCCCTTCCGGTCGCGGCTCAGAACAGAGCGTGTTCATTCGGAAGAACTTGCCGGGCCGCGCGCGTCAGCAAATTGTTAATGAAAGGGCCCTTTCAGCACCCTGTCAAGGCTTTGCCCGACACGAGCACGGACGTGGCCCGAAGGCTTGTGGAAACCGGGGGTCGACGACTTCTACGCTTCAACCGAACGGAGGGATGAAGGATTGGGCGACTACGGGCTGGCAATCGTCGCAAGGATGAACCGCCCGTTGCCCGCAGTCGTCGTGCGAACACTGATGACGATCAAAAAATGCGCGGAGCCGTGGCGGCGTGATGGAAGGGCGGCGACATCGACTTGCATGGCCAGGATGCAATGCCTGAAGCTGACCCAAGGCCCTGAATCCCGCCTTCTGTCGCCGCACTCCGGCATCGTCCAGGCCGAGTTGATATAAACTTACCCTGAAAACTCTCACCGGCGGCGACATGAACACCCGCAAACTGCTCGATTGGCGCAAGCTCCTCATTTATTCGCATCGGTGGCTGGGCATCGGCATCATCGTGATGTTCCTGATCTGGACGCTTTCAGGCGTGGTCCTCATGTACTACGGCCACCCCCAAATCACTACCGGAGAGCGCCTGCTCCGACTGGCGCCCATCGACTTTTCGAGCGCAACGGTAACGCCGGCTCAGGCCGCGGCAAAGGCGGGCATCAAACCCACGCGTGTGCGATTGTCCATGTATGCCGGCCGGCCTGTGTACCGGCTCACCCGGAACAGCATCGGCAACTGGTCCACGGTCTTCGCCGACACCGGTGAAGTCCTTCCCCGCATGGGCCGCGAGCAGGCTCTGAAGTGGATGAAGCAATTCGCTCCCGAGTACGCATCCACCATGACGTACGACGCTTATCTGGAGACACCCGATGAGTTCACGAGAATTCCCACATTGGCCGGGTATCTTCCGTTGCATCGCATTGCCATGAACGATCCGTCGGGCCGCGAATACTATATCTCCGAAAAGAGCAACGACATCATTCAGAAGACGGACCGGCGCGGCCGCATTCTCGCCATCTCCGGCTACGTCCTTCATAACCTGTTCTTCTTTCGACAGCGCGCCTGGTGGACGCCGCTGCTGGATTTCATCGCATGGACCGCCATGCTCATGGCGATGACAGGCATCGTCCTCGGCATCTGGCGCGTGGCGCTCAAGCCGCGATTCCGCCACAAAGGCGTTCTGTCCTTCACGCCCTATTCCAGTTGGATGAAGTGGCACCACTATGCCGGCCTCGCCTTTGGCCTGTTTTCGATCTCCTGGATCCTGAGCGGAATGATCCCGATCACCACGTTCCCCATCCCGGGGTGGTCGCAGGTGGCGAAGCGCGTCGAAAGCAACGGCGACGGTTTCATCATGGGGACTCCAACCGTTTCGCCCGCCTCAACGATGACGAAGGACATGGCGCGCGCCATCACTGGCGGCCCCTTGAACCTGCAACCGCTGCGGATCGACAACCTGCGGAAGGCAATCGCGCAAATCCAGGAGAGGTTTGCTCCGAAAGAAGTGGAGCTCATACAGTTCAGAGGCGAGCCCTTCTTCCTGGCGTATCGGCCGCCCACTACGGAAGAAGAGGCCGGACACTGGACCACGAACAACGCGATCAATCTGGTCAATCTCCCCCAGGATAATCCGCACCTGTTCGTCTCGATCCGCCATCCGGAGAATGGCGCGATGGCGTCTTTCAGTAAAGAAGTGATGGAACGGGCTTCCCGCGAAGCGATGCCGAATGTCCCCGTCGTCCAAAGCGACTGGTTGACCCGCTACGACAATTTCTATCATCAGACGACCACGTCGTTCGAACTGGGCCGGCACAAGCCAGCTTATGTGTTGCCTGTCCTGCGCGTACGCTACAACGACGCGAACCAGACCTGGCTCTATTTCACGCCGTCCCTGGGACAGATGGTCAAGTTCGACAAGCGCGATCGCGCGAACCGATGGATCTATTACGGTCTGCACGCGATGGACTGGCCGGGTCTGTTCCAGCGCCGGCCGTTGTGGGACATCGTCACGATCGCATTGCTGTCAGGTCTGGTGGCGATAAGCGTCACGACCATGTTGCCGGCCTTCCGCAGGCTGAAACGGCACGCTGTTCATGGCTGGAAAGGGGCGTTCCAGCCGAAAAAAGCGACAAGTGCACGAAGTCCGGCGTGGGCTGTACCCAACCGCGATCGCATAACCGGGGATTAATTGCTGCTGCAAACAATTGGCAGGCTGGACGCTTTCGCCTAATGGACGGGGCTGGGTTTTTCGGAGGGGGTTCTACGGGACGGGCAAGGCGTTGAGATTTCATTTCCCATAGTCGTTGCCAAAGTGATGACTTTGATCTGCGTAGCAGGTTCGAACTGAGGCTTGAGCTCAAGAGACGCGGCCGTGAAGGCACCGGAGGGCATGACGCTGATTTCCGCTCCGTGTGAAGGTCCTGCACAGAGCAGTAAGCTTGCCAGCACCAGCCTAATGGTTCTGTGAGGAGGCAGCTTCATCTTCATCTTTGATCTCTCATCTTGCGTCTACCTGGAACCGCCGACGCCAGCCAGGAGCGCGGGCCGCATGCGCTGGCGCTGGCGGATTCCTCCTGTGAAACGCTATGACTCCAGCGGCGCGTGATCGGCCCTGTTGGCCCACGCCGGGCGCACATACCGGCCACACGCAGAACACGGTCAACCTGAGCTTCGTACTGCCCATCACCTGGGGCCTGGTGATACTTTCTTGATGATGGGCCTGATTGCTCAACGGCGGGTCGCTCGCGCGCTCCGCGCTGGCGGTCCGGAGGTTATTGAGGTCGGTGTTGAGGAATTGGCCCCGCTGAAAGCCGGCGAGGTGCTCGTGCGCGTCGAGGCCGCTGGCCTTAACCACGCTGAAACGTTGATTCGTTCAGGCAACTACACCGTTCGCCTGCCTTTCCCACACGCGGTGGGCGGAGAGGGATCGGGCACCGTCGTGGCGACCGGATCAGGGGTGACGATGTCTGTGGGCACCCGGGTGTGCTGGGGAGCGGTTCTCGGATCGTGCGCGACTTTTGTCACAGCCCCGGCTTCCATGTTGGTGCCCATTCCTGACGGCCTCAGCTTTGAGGACGGCGCGTGCCTGGCAGTCGCCGGGCTCACGGCCGGCGGCCTCGCTCGCGTCTGGCCGCTGAAGGGGCGCTCAGCCGTGGTGTGGGGCGCCGCTGGCGCGGTAGGTCGAATGCTCGTGGCCACCCTGGCCGATCACGGAGTCGATGTCATCGGCATCGCCAGCGGTAAGCGTGTGGACGCGGTTCGCGCAGCCGGGGCCAGGCACGTCATCGACCGGACTACCGAGGATGTGCGGGACGCCGTTCAGGGCCTACACTGGAGGTCGCGGTGTGGCCGCCGTATTTGACCCGATAGGCGCTCCGACTTACGAGACCAGCCTTCAACTGCTCGCGCCGCGAGGTTGCCTGATCAACTACGGTGAGTTGTCGGGCCCCGTGCCCGCCATCAACCTCCACCAACTCTTTCCGGGGTCCGTCTTCGTCACCAAATACAACGGTATGCGTTGGGTCGAAGGATTCCACGAGTTCGCTGGTCTCATTTCGGATGCACTGGCCCTGGCCGCGCAGCGCCCCGCTGTGATCAGCGACATCGCTGGCCGCTTCCCGCTCGACCAGCGTCACAGACGCCTACCGGGTGCTGGAGTCCGGTTCTCACGGTAAGGTGCTCGTGCTTCCCAATGTCCAGTCGGTGCCCACAGCAGTTCATTCCCGCCCGTGATCGCCGAAATCCCGCCCGGCCCGCGACTCCGGCGGAAGCGGCAGGTCTTTATTCTCGACCTGTAGCCCGCTCTGGAGATCTTGTCCGGGGACCCTTTCGTGGTAAACGAGAGCGCGCAGCCTGAACTTCGTTATGTTCGCGATGCGGCGCGGAAACTGGAACGTGCCGGGCGAACAATTGCGCATCGGCAGCCTGCGCCTCGAACATCGCGGCACGAGCCGCTGCAAGTCGCCCGCTTGCCAGATAAATCAGCGCCAAACGTATGTTCAGATGCGCTGAATCGGGCAACTCCCGCCGCACCGCGAGTAATTCCGCTTCCGCCTCCGCCAGTTTGCCCTCGAAGATATACAACCCAAAAGCACGATCGAGCCTCAATTCCGGTGTCATGCCGCATAAGCCCACTGCCCGATCGTGTGCTTCGAGGAATGCACCATGAATTTCGCCAGGAGCTCGCATAAGAAAGCTCGCGAGCATCAAATACGTGCTGGAAATTGCCGCAAACGCCCGGAAGTCGCCGGCATCATTCTCGGCCGCTTGTTGAAAATACTTCAGCGCATTTTCGTAACCCACTCGCGTGTGCAGGTTCCAGAAATGCCAACCGCGACGAATCATGTCTTCTGACTCTGGTA
Organism: Terriglobia bacterium; assembly: GCA_963718155.1. Lineage (GTDB taxonomy): Bacteria > Acidobacteriota > Terriglobia > Bryobacterales > Bryobacteraceae > BOG-234. The sequence continues at coordinate 313,194 of CAVQYP010000021.1, forward strand.
TTTCCAGAAAATAACCAAGTCTCGGCCGGCAGACGATCCAGTCTCCATGCTCTTCGAGGAGGTTCTTGAGCTCGTTCACCGTGGTCGCGACGGTATGTCTGGAGACATGCACATCCCAGGCCTCGCGAATTAATTGGTCGTACTCCACCAGTCGTCCGTAATTCTGAATTAATACCTTGAAAACCCGGAATACCTGAGGTCTTGATTCCAGTATCGCACCGTCCCGAAATAACCGTGTACTCGTCAGGTTCAGCCTGAAGGGGCCCAACGCGATTTCCTTCGCAGCGTCTGTCATAACGGCTCCCTTATAAAATCGGAACGTTTTTGGAAAGCTATCCGCCGGAATTCTAACATAGAATCGTCCCGATTACTTTGGGTGACGAACCCTCTCGCCAGGGGGACTTTGATCGGGGGGAAAATGAGATCAAGTGTGTTGTCAGCTCTGCGCAGCGCTTTTGTCTTCGTGGCGTTAAGCGCCATCCTTTTCACACCATTTCTGAAAGGCCAGTCGGCCGGAACAGGCGCCCTCACGGGCACAGTGACCGATCCCAGTGGCGGCATAGTACCGGGCGTCACCGTGGTCTTAACCAGCACGGACACCAATCAGGCGCGCACCGCCACTACGGGCGCGGAAGGCGGCTACAAGTTCTCCCTGTTGCCGCCGGGCTCGTACAGGGTGAGATTCAGCGCCGCGGGGTTCAAAACCGCGGAGGTCTCCCTCGGTGACCGTCAACGTAACCGAGACTCCCGTCCTCGACCGGGCGCTGGAAGTCGGCGCACAGACCGACCAGGTGACAGTCGAGGCCCAGGCGGAAACTCTGCAGACCGCGACCTCGACGTTGGGAAATACGGTCGGGAACCGCACCGTGACCGCCCTTCCGCTGAGCAGCCGCAATTATACGCAGATCCTGGCACTCTCCGCGGGCACAAATACAGGCGCCAACAACGCCACCGCCCTGGGCAAGGGCACGCAGAACATGAGCGTGAATGGCAATGACCCCGGCCAGAACAACTTCCAGATGGATGGCGTCAACATCACGAATTTCGCCAACAGCGGCAGCGCGAATGACACGGGTCTTTACGCCGGAGTCGGTATCCCGAGTCCCGATTCGCATCCAGGAGTTCAAGGTTCAAACATCGACGTACGACGCGAGCTACGGCCGGAACCCCGGCGCGAACGTCAACGTCGCTCACGAAGTCCGGCACGAACCAGTTTCACGGGACCGCGTTTGAGTTCCTGCGGGACACGATCTTCAACGCGAATGATTTCTTCTACAATCGCAACAACCCGGCCAGCGCCACCACCGAAGCAGGTTCTGAACCAGAACCAGTTCGGCGGCGTGTTCGGCGGCCCGATCATCAAGAACAAACTGTTCTATCTTCGGCAGCTATCAGGGAACCCGTCAGAAGAATGGTTTGGCTTCGCAGGGCGTGACCACCGCGCTGCTGCCCCCGATTCCAGGGGGCGACCGGTCCGCGCCGGGATTCGCGCGCGGCGCTCGGAGCCGCGAATTGCCCGCAAAATCATCCCGGAAACAACCTCTTCAGACACCACGAGCGGAAGCCAGAACGTGTTGTGCGATGGATCCAACATCAGCCCGGTGGCACTGAACATTCTGAACATTAAGTTGCCGAACGGCCAGTACTACATCCCCGGGTCGGGCGTCAGCGGCTACAAGCAAGCTACCTTCACCAGTCCGGCTATCTACAACGGAGACCAGGGACTGGTCAACTTCGACTATTTGATCAGCGCCAAGAACACCCTCGCAGGCCGCTGGTTTTATACCGACGATCCACAGATCGCGCCCCTGGGCGGCCAGCTTCCCGGCGCCCCCAGCTTCCTCGACTTTGACAACGTGAACGCGGTCCTCAAGCTGACCACGATCGTCACCAATTCGATTGTGAATGAGGCGCGCATATCCTATCAGCGCAATCTCTCGCAGACGAACGCTCAGACGGTTCCAGACGTCACCAATCAGATGTTGGGAATCACGCCGAATGTCCCGGGCGTTGATCTGCCCCCGCCGTTCGCGATTGCGTCCGGCGGCTTTACGATCCTGGGCGGTATTAACAACGGCACCTTCAGCGTGACCAACCAGACGCAGATCGCCGACCAGATCTCCATTTCGCGCGGCCGTCACACGATGCGCGCCGGTTTCGAATGGGAACAAAACGCCTGGCCCATCACCTGGTCCGGAAGTCGCGGGAACTTTACGGTCGGCAGCTTTAACGATCTGCTGGTCGGCGGACCCCAGAACACCGCGACGGGACAGCCCGGCAACATCAACCAGTGCCTGTTCTGCACACGCAGCGCGCCCCAGGGCATTGTCCACGGCTACTATGCCGCCGGCGGCAGCGCTTTCTTCCAGGACGATTTCAAGGCCACTTCCCGGCTGACGCTCAATCTCGGCGTGCGTTGGGAGTACAACGGAGCGCTCAACGATAAGTATGGAAACCTCAGCCAGATCTGGGTGAGCCGGATTCAGGCAGTGCCGCGTCCCGCCGTCCGGGCCGACCAGTTCGGGTCCGGGCGTCAGCCAATGGGTGGTTCCCAGCAACTTCATTGAGCACTATGGTCAGCCGCCGGCCGGTGTTTTGGTCAGCCCGAACCTGACCACCCAGCGTGTCGGCGCGCGGCTGACCAATTTCGCTCCTCGCGTTGGCTTTGCTTATCAGGCGAGCAACAAACTTGTGGTACGCGGCGGAACGGGAATCTTCTACGATCGCGTCGGCGGCGACCGCATCGTCTACTCGGTTGAGCAGGGTAACCCCTATTCAGCCACACTCGACTACAACGCGTTCAATAACCAGACTCTGGCCAATCCCGTTCCCGGCCTTACCGGTGCTCGGCACCTTCTCGTCCCGTTACGCGAATTTCTCGCCGGCTTGTCTGGCGAACCCGGCCGTTAACTTTGCCGTCTGCAACTCGAACCTCAACGTTCCGTTCCTCGACGAGGTTCTGCACACCCCGCTGATCCGCCAGTACAACCTGGGCGTTCAGTATCAGTTCGCCCCGCGGTGGGTTCTCGAAGTCGGTTACGTCGGATCGAGCTCGATCAATTTGATGGAGCATGTACCACAACAACAACACGGCCAATCTGGCGAGCGCCGCCAACCCGATCAACGGCATTACGACGAATACGACGGCGAACGTTTTGTACCGGGTGCCGTATCTCGGCTACCAGGCGGTCGGTGTGCGCGGAACGGCGTTTGACGGCTATGCCAACTACAACAGCATGCAGGCGACGGTTCGCAAGCAATTCTCCCGTGGCTTCACGTTCCAGGGAGCCTACACCTGGAGCAAGACCATGACGGTCGAGTACAACAATGTGGCGAACAGCAACTAACGCGGGTGATCTCGCGCAGCAGTATGGGCCGGCTACCTTCAGCCGTCCGCAGCGTTTCGTCGCCAACTACAGCTACGATCTGCCCTTCGGCACCCATACCGGCGTTAAGCAGGATGCTGCTCGGCGGATGGAACGTGTCAGGCGTCACGGTCATACAGGGTGGATCGCCGATGACCATCGCAGACTCGACTGCCGGCACGCTCTTTGGCACCAGCGGCGCCAGCCAGGCCGGTTTCGGTCGCGCCCAAATCGCTCCCGGCATGACCTATGCCGACATCGCCACTTCCGGCGGCGTCGAAGTCGCGGTTGGGTGGCGCAAGCGGCGGCCCTGGCTGGTTCAACAAGGCTGCCTTCGTTGCCCCGCCGGCGATGTCGCCGACTGGAACTACTTACTATTCCATCCCGGGTAGTTCCGGACAAGCGCAATGCGCCGCGGCGAATCCGGGAATTACCTGCGGCACGCTGTACGGCAACTCCGGATCGGGCATCATCGAGGGGCCGGGCCAATTCAACTTCGATATTTCGATCCTGAAGACGACCAATATCCTTGAGAATCACATGCTCCAGTTCCGGGCGGAATTCTTCAACGCGTTCAACCATCCGCAGTTCACCAATCCGAACTACGGCCAGGGCGCCATCTACGCTCTGCCGAATTTCGCGGCGGGCAACTTCGGACAGATCACCTCGACCAGCGTGAATCCGCGCGTGATTCAGTTAGCGCTGAAGTATATCTTCTGATTCGGCGATCGTTGCTGAAAACAGACCGCTCCATAACTGCAAGTCAGTTGTGGAGCGGCCTTGGCTTTGGACGGAAGGCTTCGCGTGCTTACATCGCATTCACGGACGCGGGGCCCGTAGCAAAGGAAGGTTTAAGGCGCGCGTTCTGCGATCTCTTCATGGAAGACAAATATGAAGCGGTAGCCGAATAGCGCGCCTGCCTGGAACGGGAGCGCGTCACCTATGCAACCGGCGGGTGCTTCTTACCGAAGCCAGTCGCTTGTTCAAATACGTGCGCCATTTGCAGCACACTGAAATCCGCTTTGTCGCGGCCCACTATCTGCACCCCAACCGGAAGTCCTTCGGGCGTAAAGCCACCCGGCACCGAGGCTGCCGGATTGCCTGTTGCCGAGATATACCAGCAGGACTTCATCCAGTCGATGTACTTCTCAAACTTTACGCCCGCGATCTCTGTTGGGTATGGCGTATTTACATCAAATGGCGGCAGCTGGGTGGTGGGTAGAACGAAGTATTCGTACTTTTCGAGGAATGCCTGAAATCGCCGCCAGAGCTCTCCGTGCGCAGTTTCGGCCCGTGCGACATCCACGCCAGTCAGGCGCAACCCTTCCTCGATTTCGTTTTTCAATGTGTCCTTGAACGCCTCGGGGTGTTCACGCAGCCTCGCTCCGTAAGTATTCGCTGCATCCCACGCGCGCAGTGTCCGGAAAGCGATCTCGGCAGGCGCAAAGTCCGGCTCCGCCTGTTCAACGATGCACCCCAACGATTCAAAAGTTGTGCGATGCGCGTCCACCAACGTGCGCACGCGCGCATCAAATGGCACACCGCCCAAGTCTTTGAACCAGGCCACCCGTACACCTTTGAGGTTGCGCTCGAGCGGGCGGGCAAAGAGTTCTCCCGGCTCGTTGACGGAGAGCGGTGCACGAGCATCGGGCCCCGCGAGAGTGCTTAGCACAAAGGCCAGGTCGGCTACCGAACGCCCGAGGCAGCCTGAGGTACTTAGCGTGGACCACGCAAAGGCCGCTTTGGGGTTCGGCACTCGGCCAATCGAAGGCCGGAAACCAACCACGTTGCAGAATGCGGCGGGATTACGCAGCGAACCGCCGGTGTCGGAACCGTCAGCAACAGGAACCAGTCCGCACGCTAACGCAACAGCGGCGCCGCCGGAAGATCCGCCACAAGTCCTGGTCAGGTCCCAGGGATTGTGTGTCGCGCCGAAGACTGTGTTGAATGTTTGCGATCCGGCGCCGAATTCCGGTGTGTTCGTCTTGCCGACTGTGATCGCACCCGCACGCCGCAGCCTTTCGACGACGATGTCGTCTTCGGTAGGGATGTAGTCTCTATAGAGCGGCGATCCGAAGGTCGTGCGGATGCCGCGAGTCTCCCTCAAGTCCTTGTGGGCTACCGGCAGGCCATGCAGCGGCCCGAGTCTCTCCTTGTGCGCCTGCATCTCATCCGCCCTGGCGGCGGCATCCATAGCCATCTCCGGCACCAGGGTTACGATGGCGTTGACCTTGGGGTTTACACGCTCAATCTGCTTCAGATGCGCCGCCAGCGCCTCGCGCGCGGACAGCTTCCTCGTGCGGATTAGCCTCGCCATTTCAACCGTGCTCAAAAAGCAAACGGACGGAGCAGTGGCTTCAGCCTCCACAATTTCGGTGAGCAGAGGTACTGCCGAGAGACTGAGCAGGGCTTTACGGCGAGTTGGGACGTGCTCATTCATGGGTGTGAGACTATCACGTTCACGAGCTTGGCCCAGCACAAACATTACCTAAACGCGAGAGTGTCTGAAAGGTGGGCGATCCGGAGAATGGCCAGGTGAAAGCGTGAGCCGCGATTCACTCTTCGAGTTGCCACGCCTCATCCGGAACAATCCGCTTTTCATGACTGCCCTGCAAGCAAACTTTGGAGGCGGGCAGTGGCCGGCGTGGAAAGCAACATATTCAACTTCGGCCTGATCCAGCACACCACCGACACGGACCCGACGACCGCGTCGAGGTCATGGTCGCCCAGACCCGAGCCTGGATCGAGCAATCCCACGCTTTCAACGTCCTCGGCCGCTACGAAACCCGCCTCTCGCGCCGGCTCCTTCAAGTACACCGAGGAATTCGAGCGCGTTCAGAAGGAACGCATCGCCCGCGAGCGAGTCCAACCCGCTGAACGCGAAGCTGATCCCCGCGGCGAACGGCATGAAAAGAAGCGAGATCAACGCGATCTCGCTTCTTTTGACAGAACCGCTCCCGAGATGGCCAGCGCGCCATTCAGCGCACAGGCCGAAGGTCCGTTGTGCGCCAGGAAAAAGACCTGGCGACGCGGTCCATAGATCTTTTGACAACTTAACTGACACGGTCGCAAGGCTCGCCGCTTCACGCCCCGCCTCGGCCGCCCTCCTGTTCTAAACCGGGAACTGCGCCGTGACTTTCGGTCTCGGCTGGCCGTCCTTAAACGGAGCCAGAGAGATATTGAGATCGAGTTCCGTCACTTTGTCGCCCAGGCGCACAATCAGTTTGCGGAAACCGTTGTCCGGCGCTTGCGGCGGAGGCGGGTGAACCTGCGCAATGTCAAAGACGGCATGCCGCGGGCTACGAATCTCAGCGGCCAGATTCCAGCCGTTCTTGTGCAACGTCGCGGTCTGCCCACTGACAGTGATCTCGGCATCCGTCATCATGCCCCAGATGACCTCGACAGGCTGATCAGCCCGCACCGTATCCCCGATCAGGAAAGCCTGCCGTTGCGCCATAGCAAACCGCCTCGTCCATTGCGTTACTCTGCCGTGGTTGGCCCGCGAAAGATCGATCTGGACCCAGCTGAAATCGGCTCCAAAGTCCGAGTGGGTGATGCGAGCTTCGGCGCGCAGGTCCTGGTTCTGGTCGTCAATGAGCAGTGTGTTGTGGGCTTCGGTTCGCGTTCTGTAATAAGCCCACCGTTGTTTCCCGAAGTAACCGGCGAGGTCGTAATCGTCGGCTCCCAGATCCGCCGCCCATCGCACCCCTCCGGCATCCATCACAAAGCTGCCGAGATCGAGATGCGCATGCGGCGCTTTGTTGTCGCCGCCCTTCACCGCCAGATATAGCGAATTCGGGTCATCCCAGGAACTGCGGAAGCAGGCAACGTCGACACCGCGGTAGATCGCATCGAGCGGCCAGACGGAGGCGGGTTGCGGAGACTTGCCCTCACGATCGAACCACACCAGGTCGTAGGGATCCGGACGTGATGTCCGCTCCAGGGCTTTCTGCTCGCTCCAGGCGAACGCGGGACTGCCGAATCGCCTCGCGAGCCAGAACATCTCGGGTGAGAGGCCGGCCTCGTCACCGGCATCGCCGAAATTGAAAGTCTTTCCCGTGGCGCCTGTCGTATAAATCCGGAAGCGGCCGGCGCGGTCGATTCCGTGCGAGGCGCTCAGCCCTTCATCGTTGCCCAGCGCCGTCTGGAGCGCGCTGAAGAAGGCGCACGCGTACATGGTGACCAGTTGCCAGTAAGACGTGCCTTCCGGCCACGACCCCTCGACTCCATACGTGGCGAGACCATGCGGAATCGAATCGAAGGCATAACGCAGAACCAAGCGGCACGTGTCGTCCACCGTTTTCGGCGCATCGGTCTTATCAGAAACGCCATCGCCCGCAATCGCAAGCGCGCCGAGCCCGAGACCGGCGTTGCACACGATGTTGGCGTTGTAGCGATCGCGCGTCCATCCGCCTTCGCGCTGGTAAATCGGAAGCGCCGGATTGAGCGCTTTCGTAAGAATGGCGCCGCCAATCAGAGCGCGGTCTTCCGGCGACAGCACGTCATAAAGCCAGTCGTAACCGATGGCGAAAGCGTGCGTCATTTCAGCGGTTTCTGAAAAGATCGCGGGATTCCAGTCACGGAAGGCCGCGGCGGCGCGAAGTTCGGCCACCGCGCGGCGCTGATAAGGTTCGCGCTGACTGATCCGGTACATCAAGGCGAGGGTAGTCACGCGTTCCAGTACTCTGCGGCACTGTGAAATCAACCGCGGGCCGACCAGCCGGTATTCGACCGGCGCTACATTCAGCAGCTGGTCCGATTCCTTTTCCAGATCCAGATAAAGCCGGTGCGCCGGGGCAGTCTCGCGAATGGCCTCGCGCAGACGCTCCGCATCGCCGTCGAGCAGGATGAGTCGAGGGTGTTTGGACCGCAAACCGCGCAGGGGATCGTCCTCGGTCTGTGCCCATGCGGCGAGGCATGTGAGCTGACCGATGAGCATCCGGCGTGTAACCGCGTTGTCCCCACCCATCTGAGACTCAGTTTGGCACAAGCTTTCGGGAAGCTCGAGAGCGTCCCGGCAATTTAGATTTCGCGGAGCGTTTTGGAAGTGGGCGTGAGAATCTCGCAACCGTTAGCGGTAACCAGCACCGTATCCTCGATGCGGATGCCGCCCCAGCCTTCGATATAGATACCCGGCTCGATCGTGATGGTCATGCCCGCTTCAAGCTTCGTTTTGTCCTTGCGGCCGATGCGCGGCGGTTCGTGGATTTCGAGCCCCAGTCCGTGGCCTGTCGAATGAACGAACTCTCGTTCCAGTCCGTGGCGCTTCAGCGTGCTGCGGGCGGCACGGTCGACCGCGTTCGTGGTTACGCCCGGCTTGACGGCATCGATCGCGGCCAATTGCGCTTCGAGCACAGCGCGATAGGCGCGTTTGTATTTCGACGTCGCGGGTCCCACGTGCGCCATGCGGGTCATGTCGCTCGCATATCCATCGCGGAACGCGCCCATATCGATGAGCAGAATTCCCGGACCGATTTTGGCGGGGCCGGGGTGCGCATGAGGCAGCGCCGATCGCTCTCCCGCCGCGACGATGGTGTCGAAAGACGGTGCTTCCGCGCCGAGTTTTCGATTCCGGTAATCGATCTCGGCGGCAAGCTCCGTTTCCTTCATGCCCACGCGGAAATGCCTCAACGCCATATCGAGAGCGCGCGAGTTGGCGATTACCGACGCGCGAATGCGTTCCACCTCAGCGGCATCCTTCACCATTCGCAAGTGTTCGATCAGACCCGACACTGGTTCCAGTTGGGCGCGCGCCGGCAAGCCTTTCTTCAGGGATTCGAATTGCGTGACCGTGACGTTATCGGTTTCGAACCCTGCGCGTTTGATGCCGGCTCGGTCCATCTCCTGCAGCACTGCTGCCGGCAGCGGTCCTTTAGCGATCCGCACCCGGCAGTTCACCTGCTGTTGCGACTGCACCGTATAGCGCGGATCGGTAAACAGGATGGCATCGCCCTGGGAAAGCAGCACAGCGCCATTGCTCCCCGTAAAGCCCGTCAGGTAGCGGACATTCTGCAGATTCGTAACCAGCAGGGCGTCGAGCTTCAGCTCGGCGAGGAGGGAACCGGCAAGCGCGCGGCGAATCTCCTCAATAGTCTTTATGGGCATCAGGGTATGAGCAAAAGTTTGCCCGCGGTCTTGCGGCCTTCGAGGTCGCGATGCGCGGCAGCCGCGTCGGCAAGCGGATAAGTCTTGTCGATCCGCACCTTCAGCTTTCCGGACGCGATCCACTGGAACACGTCACCGGCGCGCCATTGCAGTTCTTCGCGCGTGAGGATGTAGTGGGCGAGAGACGGCCTCGTCAAAAACAGCGACCCTTTCGGATTGAGAATGTTTGGATTGATCGGTTCTACCGGGCCGCTCGATTGTCCGAAGAGCGCCATCGTGCCGCGCGGCCGCAAGAGGTCCAGACCTTTCAGGAACGTACTGGCGCCGACGGAATCATAAATGACGTCGACCCCTTTGCCGCCCGTGAAGCGTTTGACCTCAGCGGCGAAATCCTCGCGCGTGTAGACGATCATTTCGTCTGCACCGGCCTCCTTCGCGAGCTTCGCTTTTTCGTCGCTTCCGGCCGTACCATAGACGGTTGCGCCCAGCATCTTCGCCATCTGCACGATCAGCCGTCCCGCTCCTCCGGCCGCCGCATGGACGAGCGCTTTGTCGCCCGGTTTGAGCGGGAAGGTCGAGTGCGTCAGATAGTGGGCCGTCATGCCTTGCAGCATCGCGGCGGCCGCCGTGTTCATGTCGACGTGATCCGGGAGAGTGACAAGTTGCTCGGCGGGCACTACAGCATAGTCGGCATAAGAACCGCGCTGCATCGCCCATGCCACGCGATCTCCCGGCTTGACGGTGGTCACGTTCGCGCCAACCGATTCGACCGTACCCGAACCTTCGTTCCCCGGAGTGAAGGGAAGGTCGGCTTTATAGAGCCCCGTGCGCAGATAGATATCGATGAAGTTCACGCCGGAGGCGGCGATGCGGACCAAAGCTTGTCCCGCTCCGGGCTGTAGTGTGGGCGATTCCACCAGTTTCAGGACTTCGGGGCCGCCGTTTTGAGAGATCTGAATCTGTTTCATGATTTGGATGGATGTAAGATCTGACGCGCAATCCTGCCTGAGTGCGCCGCGAAAGCATACAGTAACAGAAACAGTACGGCGAATGGGAAGACCATCAGGCGCCCGATGGTCCGGATCGAGCCTGCGCCGGAGAGCCCCATGCGTACGAGGGAGAACTGGCGGATCGCGCCGGCCTGCTCTCGGTTCAACCAGAAGTAATCGCCATTCTCGTTCAGGATGAAAACCTTCGCGGGTATCCGGAGCGCGATCAGCCACTTCCATTTGGTCATGATCGGCTCGCCCGAACAGATCATCCCCGCGAGAGAGTAATTATTCTGTCGCAGGGTGCGAATGAAGTTACGGCGATCTTCCGGCGAGTTGCACTCGGTAACGCGGAATACGTTTGTTTCGGGTCCCAGGCCGGCGGGCAGCCCCGCATAGCAGGTAACCAGATCGATCGGAGTGTCGCCCCAGACGGAGCGAAGATGGGGAATGATTCCCTCGATCAAAGACCGCGAACCGCTCTCGATCAGGAGAAGCCTGGTCGACGGCGGAGTCCGGCGGGTCAGGAGATATCGCACTCAGAACAGAATTAGCACATAGCCGGAAGTGCGAAAATCGACATCCTCAACTGGGTGGACGTAGTCGGTTCCCGCCGCGGCGCATCCAAACAGGTGAGGAATCTTATGCGATATGCGCTTCTGGCTCTGGCGATCTCCGCCGCTTCGGCCGCCTTCGGGCAACATCTTGTCGTGACGGCCGAGGGCCACCACGGAGCCGCGCCGCCCGAACTGCTGAAGGACGACATCACGGTCGAGGTCGATAAGCGGCCTGCAACTGTTAAGGAATGGATGCCTTTGCGCGGCGACGAAGCCAGGCTCGATCTCTACATTGTGATCGATGACGGTGAAGATACCGACCTGGGTCTCCAATTTCAAAACTTGAAAACTTTTATCGACGAACAGCCCGAGACAACCCGGATCGGTCTGGCTTACTTACGTAACGGCGCCGCAATGATTGTGGCGCCGCTCAGCACGGATCACGCAGCGGTCGCAAAGGCGATCCGCCTGCCGCTGGGTCAACCCGGAATTTCCGCCAGCCCCTACATGGGAATCTCGGATCTCGTAAAGAAATGGCCGGCCACCGATGCGAGACGCGAAGTGCTGCTGATTTCGAGCGGCATCGATCCGTGGTCGCCCCCCGATCCGCAGAATCCGTATCTTCAGAAGGCGATCGATGATGCGCAACGCGCGGGAATTCTGGTTAATTCGATCTATTATTCGGAGGCGGGTCACCTCGGACACAGCTACTGGAGAGTCAATTGGGGGCAGAATTACCTCTCCGAATTGGGCGACTCTACGGGAGGGGAGGCGTACTGGCAGGGCCACGGGAGCCCCGTCTCGTTCGAGCCCTATCTGAAAGACTTCACTGAACGGCTCAAAAATCAATATCTGCTGAGCGTTGCGACAGACGGCGCGAAAAGCGGATTTCAGTCCGTTCGGGTGACCGCGTCAAAGCCGGGGATATCGCTGATGACCGCATCAAGGATCTGGATATCGAAGTAGTTCCGTTACTGCTGCTCCCAGACGCCCGGCATCTGCGGGATGTAATACCACTTCGGGGTTGCGGGCGAACTGCCGCTCGTGGTCAGCAAAGCCCAGCCGCCCTCGGTCTTCTGCACCGTAGCGGTGAAAGTCAGGGTACTCGGCATGGTCCAGGTGGTGAATTTCCATGACGTGCCTGGATTGAACCCGATGGGCAGAGAGGGAGAAGGGTCGTTGACCACGTACACGGGCAGTGGTGAAGTGGGCCCGACCTGCGCGACGGGAGGCACGGCGCGTTGAGCATGGATGTTCCCAGGTTTCAGAAAAACCGCGATCAGCAGCATCGCGACCAGAATCAGTGTGAGTTGCCGCGGGGAGATAGTCAGTGTGATCGAACGCATGTACCCACGGTACACTGATCTGCTATGGAAGAACATGAACGTCAGCGGGTGGCAAACCAACTCGCGGCGAGCAGAGAGCGTCTGCTGAAGCTGGTGGACGGCCTTACACCGGAGCAGTGGACGTTCCGGCCGGCGGAAGATCGCTGGTCGATTTGCGATTGTCTCGAGCATGTGACTCTTGTCGAGCACCGCCTCTTCGGCCTGATCGGGAAAAGACTTGAAGACGCTCCTGAAAACCTCAGCGCGGCCCGTCCGAACCATCCGGAGGACGACGTCCTGGCGGAGGCGGTACCGAATCGCAGCGTTCGTCGCCAGGCGCCGGAGCCGGCGAGGCCGACCGGACGCTGGTCTGACACCAACGATATGCTCGCCGAATTCGAGAAGGCGCGGGAACGCACCGTGCGTTTTACGGCTGAGACAAATGCGGATCTGCGCAAATATTCCGCCCCGCACCCGGCTTTCGGCGACCTGGACTGCTATCAGTGGCTGATCGTAATGAGCCTGCACGGTGAGAGGCACGCGCGGCAGATCGAGGAGATCAAGGCCGATCCGGCATTCCCGCGCTAAATCAGCGGGCGCCCACGCCGATGCATACAATCCCGGCGAGGATCAGACCAAGCGCCGCGATTTTCCCCTTCGTGATGGGCTCGTTGAAGAACAACCGCGACCAGACAAACGCGCAGATATAGCTGGCCGAGACCATCGGATAAAGCACCGACAGCTGCCCATGTTTCAAAGCCATAACGAAGGGCACGCTCGAGCTGAGGTATAAAGCGATGCCGGCGGCAAGCTGCCAGTTGAAGATATATCGCCATCCGCCCGCGAGATGCGCCGCCCCCAGCTTCAGAAATACCGCTCCGAACGATCCGATCACGGAACCCAGCAGGACCAGGGCGATGGAACTTAATGGCGTGGAATTCATTCCCGGGATCCCGCCCAGCCGAGAAGCCCGACTCCGCTGATTACGAAGGCGATCCCCGCCGCCTTCCACAGGTTGATCTGATCGTGAAAGAAGTACACCGAGAGAAGATCCACCCAGACATAAGACATCGAGATAATCGGGTAAAGCACGGAGAGCTGACCATCGCGGAGCCCCAGAATCAGCAGCAGGGCGGTCATGCCCGACATTACAATATCCCAGCAACAAGGGAAGATTCCGGAGCATCGACAGAACGAACGGAAGCCAGGTCGAGGTGTCCGAAGGATTCACCGGCGGCGTCGGGTGGTTGGCCCCGAATTTGAGCAAAACCTGGGCGGCGGCGGCGAATAGCGTGCATCCCAGAACCAGATAGATCGATTTGTTTGAACGCTTTACTGCGTGCCTGGGAGGGGCGGCGGCGGTACCGGTCATTTAAGGGTGTTGCCCTGCTGAATCTCGAACCGACAGGGTCTTTTCAGGATAGCAGTGTTTGCCGCTACAATGATGAGAGTGGACCGTTCAAAAGCAGTGGTCGCCGACAAATCCCCCGAAGCAGGACTGCCGGAAAACACCGACCCCAAGAATATTAAAAGCGTCGAGCCGCCCCGCGGGTTTATCGCGGAATGGACTGTAACGATCATCCTTCTGCTCTTCGGCACGACGACCCTGGTACAGGCCTACGTGATTCCGACTGGATCGATGGAAGACACGCTGCTGGTAGGCGATCATCTCCTGGTGGATAAACTGGCATTCGCGCCGGGCGGCGCGGTTACGGCGAGCCTGCTCCCTTATGAGTCGGTCAAGCGCGGCGACATCATCGTTTTCCGCTATCCGATCGATATCAAGCAGACCTTTGTGAAGCGGGTGATGGGGGTTCCCGGAGACCGTATTCACCTCGAAAACAAGAAGGTCTTCCTTAACGGCCATCTTCTCAACGAGCCATATGTTGTGCACAAGCTCGATTACCTCGATTCGTATCGCGACAATTTCCCGTCCGCCGAGCCGAACACGCAGATCTATCCGCCCGCACAGGTGATGCTCGAAAAGGACGTGAAGAACGGCGACGTGGTCGTGCCGCCGGGGCATTTTTTCGCTATGGGCGATAACCGTGACGAGTCGCTTGACAGCCGCTATTGGGGATTCGTGCCGCGCGAGAACATTATCGGAAAGCCCCTGGTCATCTACTGGTCTTACGATGCGAGTACTGAGGAGCTCTCGAATCCGGCGGTGAGCATCGGCCACCTGTTTGATATTGCTACTCATTTTGCAACGAAGACACGCTGGAACCGCGAACTGCGGCTGATACATTCATATCCGGTTCAATAGGGAGCCGACCACAAAACATGGCGAAGGCGAATTATTACGGCCTGATTCTGGCCGGGGGACGAGGTACGCGCTTTTGGCCGCGCAGCAGGAAGCGCCACGCCAAGCAGGTCCTTCAGGTTACGGGCGAGCGAACGCTGATTCAGGAAACGGTGGACCGGCTGGCGCCGCTGATTCCGCCCGAACGCATCTGGATCCTGACCAACGATTTCGTTCGCGACGAGATCGTTCGCCAGTTGCCGGAAGTACCGGGCGCGCAGATTATCGCCGAGCCTGCCCAGCGCAATACGGCGCCCGCGATCGCGCTGGCCGCTCACATTCTGCAGTCGATCGATCCGAAGGCGGTGTTCGGGGTATTTCCTTCCGACCATGTGATCGGATCGCCCAAACGCTATCTCCGTTTTTTGCGCGCGGCGTTCAAAGCGGCGGAGAAGGGGACTATCGGGGTGCTGGGAATCCAGCCGCGCTGGGCCGATACAGCGTACGGCTACATCGAGTTTCCCAAAGGCATAGAGGCGGGCGGATTCGATGCGATGGACGTCGCCAGTTTCCGCGAGAAACCGGACACGAAGACCGCGAAGAAGTTTTTGAAGGCCGGCCATTATTTCTGGAATGCGGGCATGTTCTTCTGGAAGGCCGAGACCGTGCTCGATGCGATGCGCAAACACCAGCCGAAGACCGCGACGCTGATTTCCAGCCTGCCGGCGTTCGCGCACGCGGATTTTGCGGCGAAACTGGCGGAGGTGTTTCCGCTTTGCGAAAACATTTCGGTCGATTTCGGCTTGATCGAACACGCGGACAATGTGGTCGGGCTGGCTTGCGATGAGTTCGGATGGAACGACGTCGGCAGTTGGGACGCGGTTTACGACTTAATCCCGCATGACGAGAATGCCAATGCCGCGCGATCGGAACTGCTTTCGCGCGGATTCGACGGGCAACTATATCGACTGCCGGACGCAAACTCGTGGCGCTGTTGGGCGTGAAGGACCTGATCATCGTGGATACGCCGGACGCGCTGCTGGTGGCCGACCGGTCGCGCGCGCAGCAGGTCGGCGAGATCGTCAAACTGCTCGAGAAGAACCGAGCGCGAAGAATTGCTCTGAGGCTAGCGTCGCGAACACGCGCTCGAGAATCGCGACCGCTTCGTCAATTTCGGTTTCCGTGATGATGTAGGGCGGCAGGAAGCGCAGCACGGTGTCGTGCGTGCAGTTCATGCAGCAGCCCCTCCTTCATGGCGCGCGCGACGATGTCCTTGCCTGGAATGGTCAATTGCACGCCGATCATCAGTCCGTAGCCGCGCACTTCGGTGATGAAGCTGAATCGGGCGGCGAGCCGCCGTCAGTTCCGTGCGGAAGTAATCGCCCACCCGCCGAATCTGCGGCAGCAGACCTTCGAGAATGTCGAAGAACTCGAGCGACACGCGCGCGGCGAGCGCGTTGCCGCCGAAGGTCGAGCCGTGCATGCCGGGCCGGATGGATTTCGCCGCTCGTTCGTTCGCCGCGATGATGCCCAGCGGAATCCCGCAGGCGACCGGCTTCGCCGCGGTCATGATGTCCGGCATCACCGGCGGATCGACAAGCTGATAGCCGAAGTAAGTGCCGGTGCGGCCGACACCGCACTGGATTTCGTCGAAGCAGAGCAGCGCGTCGTACTGGTCCGCCAGGTCGCGGGCGCGGCGCGCAGAATGCCGGGTCGATCGGCACTACGCCGCCTTCGCCCTGGATCCATTCGATGAAGATTCCGGCCGTGCGCTCGCTCACGGCGGCTTCGAGCGCCGCGATGTCGTTCGGCGGCAACGAACTTCACGCCGGGGATGAGCGGCTCGAAGTCCTTCCGGTATTTCGGCTGGCCGGTGATTGAGAGCGCGCCGAGGGTGCGCCCGTGGAACGAATTCTCGAGCGAGACGATCTCGTATTTCTCAGGCGAGATGTCGTGTCCGTGCGCCTTGATCATCTTCAGCGCGCCTTCGGTCGATTCCGTGCCGCTGTTGGTGAAGAAGGTACGCGCTCAGGCCGCTGACTTCTGCGATGCGGCGTGCAAGCGGCCCCTGATACTCGTTGTAAAACAGATTCGACGTGTGGATCAGCAGGGCGGCCTGTTCCTGAATCGCCCGGACGATGCGCGGATGGTTCTGGCCGAGGGCATTGACGCCGATGCCGGCGATGAAATCGAGATAGCGCTTGCCGTCCGCGTCCCACATGTACGGACCGTCGCCGCGCACCAGCACCAGCGGATGACGCGCATAGTTCTGAAGCAGATAACGGCTTTCGAGATCGACGACGTTCTCCAGGGATGCTCCCTGAGCGGATGAAACGGACATTAACTCGATGATACTTCGGTCAGAGGAAAAACGGCCTCCAGGATTCCGTTGCGCCCGGGAGTGGACCGCAAGAAGGCACCGGAGGCCGACGCGCGATGAAACTGCGCTGTTAGACCGTCGGGGCTGTGGGCGCCGGTGGCGGAGCGAAGCGCGCCAGGATCGACCCGAGAAGGATCTCGCTGGCGTTCAGGATCAGGGTCCCCTGAGCGGACTTGACGAAGAGCGGGGCTTCAACTTCCGCGCCCTGCAGCAAGCCAATGGCAAAATTCTCAAAAGCGTTCATCGATAGATATGTTCCTTTCCTGCCCGGATAGTACACGGCGTTTTTGGCCTTGGCGCACACCTGGGCGTCCAAAACATTGATTTGATTGAGAAATTAAATCGTCGTCGCCTGTCACCGGCCCGGCGGTCTGCGAACGTTTTTGTTCAAAGATGTGTTTCGCTATGCGGCGGCGGCCGGCGTGCTTGCGGCGGAGAGTTTGTCGATCGAGGCTTTATCGAGATGGAGGTTGGTTGCCGCCACCAGGTCTGCAAGGTGTTTCTCGCTGGTGGCGCTGGCGATTGGAGCAGTAATCCCCGGCTGGGCCATAAGCCACGCGAGCGCCACGCTGGCCGGCGTCGAATTGTGGGCGCTTGCGACCTCTTCCAGGGCGGTGACTACGCCAAATCCGCGCGGGTTCAGATATTTTCCAACGATGCCCGCCCGCGCTTTACCCACCGCGTCCGCTTCGTTGTGGTATTTGCCTGTCAGGAATCCGCCCGCCAGCGAGAAATAGGGAATCACCCCGAGGCCATATTCGGCAACTACGGGCGCAAGATCCGATTCGTAAACCGCGCGTTCCATCAGGCTGTAATTCGGCTGCAGACTCTGATAAGCGGTCAAATTATTTCGTTTGCTGGTTTCCATGGCTTCCCGCAGACGGGCGCCGGAGTAGTTGGACGCTCCAATAAACCGGATCTTTCCTTGTTTGATCAGCCTGTCGAACACCCCGAGAGTTTCCGCCAACGGAGTGGTTTCGTCGTCCTTGTGAGCCTGATAGAGATCGATGCGGTCGGTTTGGAGCCTTCGGAGTGAAGCTTCGACCGCCTGCTCGATATACTTCGGTGCCAGGCCCTGTTTGCCGTCCCCCATATCCATCCCGACCTTAGTCGCCAGGATTACCTTATCCCGCTTACCGCTCCGCGCAAACCATTTCCCCAGGATCGTTTCGGATTCTCCGCCGACGTGCCCCGGCACCCAGCGCGAGTAAACGTCGGCCGTATCGATGAAATTCAAGCCTGCTTCGAACGCGGCATCGAGAAGCCGGAACGAGTCGTTCTCGTTGACGGTCCATCCGAAGACGTTGCCGCCCAGCATGAGCGCCGGGACTTCCATCCCGTTGTTTCCGAGCTTTCTTGTCTGCATGGTTATAGAGAGGATTTCGCCGGGCTTTGGGCCATCAGTTTGCGCAATAGCGCAGCGGTGCTTTCATGCACGTCGCCCGTGGTGTTGTCGAAGCCGAGACCGCCCGCCAGACCCATGGCCGCATCAATGGGCGTGAGGCCTTTCTTGTCTTTGACGTCGACTTTCGCGCCATGGTCGGCGAGGTACTGCACAACCTGGTCCCAGCCCTTTTGCGCCGCGCCATGCAGCGCCGTCTTACCCTGGCTGTCGACCGCATTGATATCCAGACCCGCCTTCAAGCACAGATCGATGGAATCGATCACTTCCTTCTCGGTCTTCTTGCGGCCGATCGTGTCCTCTTCTTTAGTGCCCAATCCCGCTGCGGCCATGATCGGGTTGATGCCGTTGCGAGTGGTGAGCTTCGGGTCCGCTCCCTTCTCAAGCAGAAGCGCCATGACGACGCTGTCGCCCGCCTTCGCCGCGCGGATTAACGGAGTCGTCCCCGTGGTCAGCATCGAATCGGCGCCTCGGTCCACTTTGGTCCGATAGGGCTGCTGGGTCTTGAGCTGCGTATTGACCTGCGCACCGTGCGTCAAAAGGAATTTGATCAGATTGAGGCTGGTGATTTCGTTGTCGGACTCATCCGGGGAAGGCCTGTTAGACGCAGGCATCGTGTGCGCGTCGACCGTGGCGTAGAGCGCCGCCCGGCCCGTTTTGTCCGCCAGATTCGGATCCGCGCCCTTGTCGAGGAGGAAGCGCGCGACATCGTAATGGCCGTTGATGATTGCATCCACCATCGGGGTCAAGACCGTCGGGATCGCCCTGATTCAGGTTCGCGCCGGCCTTTACGAGCACTGGCAGGCATTCGACGCAACCCTCCCGCGCAGCAAACATCAGAGGTGTGAAGCCACCGAGGGGAAGCCATTTCTCGCGTGGTTCAGCGGTGGTCTGACGCTCCCAATTCACCACCGTAGACGCCGCGTTCACGTCTGCGCCGTGAGCGATAAGCTCCTGAATCATCGCCGGGTGCTTCTCCGCTGCGGCCCACATCAGCGCCGTCTCGCCATGCCATTTTTCGCGGACATCGACCTGAGCGCCGTGCGCCAGCAGGACCTTCGCTGCCTCCACATTACCGGCTCGCGCGACGATCATCAGAGGCGTTTCGTCTTCCTGCCCCTTTGCGTTTACATCCGCGCCGGCTTTCAGCAGCTTCTCGATGACCGTCGCGTCGCCATTCAGGCAGGCGAGAGAAAGAGGCGTAACGCCGTAGCGGTTTGCGGCCTTGACGTCCGCGCCGGCCCGAATGAGCCGGTCCACCATATCGGTGTCGCCCTGGCGCACGGCCCACGCGATCGCGGTGGTTCCATCGGGTTCGGGGGCATTGACATCGACTTTCTGTTGCACCAGGGCGAGGGCGGAAGCGCGGTCGCCCGTTTTGATTGCGTCGGCCAGCCGGGCGGGATTGCCCGCTGTGGCGGCAAGGCTCAGGCTCACGGCAAACAGTAATGCGGCGATGGAACGCATGGCTTTTACCGTCTCAACTTACAGGTTCTCGAGGATTCCCGTGCTGTCGCCGAGGCTCTCGATCGGAATCCCGGACTTGCAAAGCACGGTCAGCAGCAGGTTCGACATGGGCGTGTGGTCCGGATACTTCAGGTGCCGGCCACCCTTGAGCTGACCGGCGCCTCCGCCCGCAACCAGGGTCGGCAGCGGGAAATGGTTGTGCAGGTTGCTGTTGCTCATGTTGCTGCCGTACAGGATCATCGAGTGATCGAGCAGAGAACCGTCGCCGTCGCGCGTATCCTTCAATTTGCCGAGGAAACGGGCGAACTGCTGGGTGTGATAAGTCTGGATTTTCACCAGCTTTTCGATTTTTTCCGGCCGGTTCTGGTGATGCGACGTGGCATGGTGCCCGTCGGGAACACCAACCTGCGGATAGGTCCGGTTGCTTTCCTCGCGCGCCACCATAAACGTGAAGACCCGCGTGATGTTCGCCTGATACGCCAGCGCCATCATGTCGTACATCAGGTTGAGGTGCTGTTCGTAGGAATAGGGAATCCCGACCGGCTCCTCTGGCAAGGCGATATTCGAATCTAGCCTGGAACCCGGCATTCTGGATCCGGCGCTCGATTTCGCGAACGCTCTCCAGATAATCGCTCACGGTCGCGCGATCGTGCGCTCCCAGATTCCGCTGAAAGCCTTTCGTTTCCTGGAGAATCGCGTCGAGGATGCTCCGATCCTCCTCATTCCGCGCCATGCGTTCGGCCGGGGTGCCTCCCGGTGCCGAACAGACGTTCGAAGACTTTACGGGGATTGATCTCCATGGGGAGCGGAGTCGTGTGCGTCCGCCAGGAGAGCGTATTCATATAGATGCAACCGTAGTCGCGGTCGCAGGCGCCGAGGAGACCGGAGTGATCTTCGGTGGCGAGTTCAATCGAGGGAAGCGAGGTTTCCTGGCCCAGATGCTGGGCCGCGATCTGGTCCGCAGTGACGCCCGCGTAGGCGTCTACGCCCTGTGTAGGTTTCGGGCGGACGCCGCTGAGCCACGTCGTCGGGCTGAGCGAATGCACGGCACTGGTATCGGCGGCGCGATGGCCGAAGCCGCTGACGACATTCAACCGATCGCGGAAGGGTTCCAGAGGACTGAGGATCGGCGAAAATTCGAACCCATTTCCTTCCGTGGCGGGGGTCCACTTGTCCATGATGGCCCCGTGGGGGACGTAAACAAACCCCAGCCGGGGCGACGGACTCGCCGCCGTCTTACTCAGCGGAGTCTGCGCCGGGAGCATGGAATCGACCAACGGCAGAGCCATCGCCACGCCCGCCCCACGCAGAAAGGTTCTGCGGGGCAGATGTTTCTTCGTGATGAACACGGTTCTTTGTCCCTCCTCGGAGAGGATCCGAACTAATACATCCTTAATAATACTCCCCGACCTCCGCGTCAGCGGGTAATCTCTCCCAAGCTCCGGAGAAAAGGCGCCATGGTCATGCCCTGCACGAAGATCGAAAACGCGACGACGGCGAAGGTGATCGTGGTGATTTCGTCGCGGTGCGGCAAACCAGGTGGAAGTCCCAGCGAGAGGGCCAGCGCGAGGGCGCCGCGCAAGCCGCCCCAGAACAGCACGTGTTGATGCTTGAGTGTGACGCGAAGCGATGACCGCGAGAAGAGCAAACAGCAGGGATAAATCGCCGCCGCCCGGCCCAGTGTGACCAGCGCGATGGCGGCGGCGGCCGAAACCCAGACCGCCCTGAAATTCTCCTGCGTCTCGCGCATTCCGATGAGGAGAAATACGAGCGAGTTTGCGACGAACGCCGCATATTCCCAGAACGCCTGAACCGCCTCTTTGCCCCTGTCGGTGATCTTACCGAATAGCTCGAAATTAGCCATTACCAGTCCCGCCGTGATTGTTGCGAGAACGCCTGACACTCCAAACTGATTTGCCAGCAGGAACGAACCGTAAGCGGCGATGGTTGTGAATGTAATTTCGACGAGGTGATCATCCGTTCGGCCGGCCAGGATCATCGCCGCAACCGCCACGACGGCGCCACATACGATGCCGCCGCCGATTACCTTGATCAGCATCAATGTAATTTCCGGGGGCGCGAGTGACTGGCCCGAAGCCAGCGCCACTGCAACCCCGAAAGCAACGGCCGCCGTACCGTCGTTCAGGAGACTTTCCGCCTCGATAAGCACCAGCAAACGGCCGCGCGCCTGAGCTTCCTTGAACGTTGCTACCACGGAGACGGGGTCGGTGGCCGCGATGAGGACACCGAAGACAAGAGCCCCGGTCCACTCCCAGTGAGCCAGATAATGCATTCCCGTCGTTGTCACCCACGCGGAAAGCAGCACGCCCGCCGTCGCCAGAGTGACGATAACGGGGAGATCGCGGCGCATCTGATGCCAATGGATGTAGAAAGCAGCCTCAAAGAGAAGCGGCGGGAGCAGCACAGTGAAGATGAGGTCTTCGGTGAGGCTGACTTTGGGCGCGACGGGCGAAATCGCAAGAACGATCCCTGCTGTGACGAGGCCGACGCTGTAGGGCAATCGCAGGCGTCGCGAGAGCATCGCGACGACCGCTGCGACCAGGAGCAGAAGCGCCCCATTTTGTGCGGTTAATTGCATTGGTTGAGCCAGCGTCGAAGACGCTACCGACCGAAGCGGGCGCGTGCGCTTCTGGAGACGTGGTCGTTTTTCCAGTATGCAGGGCTGGCTTTTAAAAAACACGCCCTCTGATAAAAACACGCAACGCTGTCGCGCTGAGCGACGTAGACATGCACCAAATGAGATTCACCCTGCTGGTTGCATTGTTGGCTACTGGTCTGGTCTCGGGTCAGGAGCAGAAGCATTTCATCACGGCGCCGCTCAATGGTGGACGCCAGGTCAGGATGACCGCTAACGATATCGAAAGGATGGGTCAGTATCCATCGCGGATTCACCTCAAGGGCGGCGTCGAAATTCAGACTCCGGCCTGTCTCCCTATCGGGAAAAGCAGGAAGCTTATATGTGACGGGGCTATGATTCTACGCGCCGACGAAGCTACCTACCATGAAGATTCCGGGCAAATTGAAGCCCAGGGCTCCGTAACGGTTGTGCCTCTTTATCACGAACCTTCAAAGAGTGCCCGCTAACCGGGACCGGCGCAGTTATTCTACGCGCACGCCTTTCCAGAACGCGATGTGGCCGCGGATATTGCTTGCGGCCGGCAGCGGCGCAGCGTAATACCAGGCGGCTGCGGGATTGCTTCTCGCGCCAATTACGATGTCGTAATAGTTCGCGACACCTTTCCACGGGCACACGGTCGTTTTGTCGACCGGCTTCAGATATTCCTTTCGCACCGACTCCGGCGGAAAGTACTGATTGCCCTCGACCACAACGCAATTGTTGCTCTCCGCGATCGTGGTTCCTTCCCATGTGGCTTTTGGCATAGTCCTTCTACCTTGCTCCTTAATTGGCCGCCGGCGTCTTTGTGGCGGAATCTACCACCACCACGTCGAGGGGCGCTTTGCGCGCATCCAGCTTGAGTCCAACCTGCTCCAGAGCGTCTCCGAGTGCGCTGTCGGAAGCGCCCTCGAGCGCCCGCAACGCCTGCGGCGGCACGGAAACGCCGGCTGCGATCGCGGATCGAATCAGCATCGCGCGATAATCCTCCGGGGTGAAAGTGATCGTGAAGTCGTAGCGACCCTTGACTCCGGTCATGTCGATGATCGGCCGGCCCGCGAAGCGTTCCAGATTGCCGGCGACTTGCGACATCGTCATCTTTGTGGCCGAGAAGCTGTCGTTCGCGAAGGTGAATGAAGCGCCGTGGCCCAGATTCAAGGCAACGCCCGCGCGCGAACCGCCGCCCTGGACGTTGACGGCACCCTTCGGCTCGTCTTTGTCATCATCCGGAGTCGCCGGCTCTTCCTTGAGTTTCAACGGGGCTTTACCGGGAAGAAGCGCGAATACGGGAAACTCTTTCTTTTCCCGGTGCGACTTCAGCTGAAACCGGTCCACCACGAGCGTCTGAAACATTTCAGGGATCTGAGCTTCCGTACCGCCCTGTGGCAGCGTCGCCGAAATGTCATAACGCTCCGAGCCGATCCAGTCCGGCCCGCCGATCTGGGAAACCTTCATCCGATAAGCGATTCCGACATATTCTTTGAGAGTCAGGGCGATGGCGCGCACCTGCGCTCCGTCGATATGGACGCCGACACTGACTTCGCTGCGGTCGCTGATGGCGGACGGTCGAATTGACGCGACCTCGAACTGCGGATTTGCCGAAGACTGCGCAAATAACAAAGAGGCCGAAATTGCGACAAGTGCCGGCGAGAGCCTTGCAATTGGAGTCATGAGGTTACTACGCGAGCCGCGACCAAAGGTTCACGGGAGGTCCGAGAGGCCGTGCGATATTGCCGGTAACGGGTCAGGCTCGGGGGCCGGGTCCGGGTCTGGCATCGGATGGGGATGCGGCTCGGGATCATGCGGCCCGGCGTGGAAATCGGAATGATTCGATTCGAGGTGGAGCTCGCAATCGCAGCAATCGCTGCAGGCGGCGCACTTGTCGCACAGATGATTCGCGCACGTATCTTTTGTGCATTTCACGCAGATGCGCGTCGACTGTTCTTCGCAAATGCTACAGACGAATGACATGGTAGTTGACATATTGATTGATGGCTGAAAATCAGGGGCGCCGGGTGGTTTTCGGAGTTGAGGGCGGCGCGAAGAGAGTGGATCGGCACCGCTGGGCTTCGTGCTCCACCACATCGTATTGTTGTTGTCGATCGGTGGCGAGTTCGACCAGATATCGCTCGAAGTTGTCGAGGCTGCTCTGGTCCTCGGCGGCCACCGACTCGATTAGTTCTGCGAGCGCGGGATTTTGATAGTGGCGCAGGCCGTCCATCAGCGAAGCGATGACTTTCTGTGACGCCTGAACCCGGAAAAGAGCCTTCATTAACTCGATCAGCTGGTCGGGACGCTGCGCGAGCGCTGACATCTCGGTCTGGATCACATTTAGTTGCTCGATGGTTGAATTCCACTGGGCGACGTAAGTTTGAGGCGCGCCTTGTGCTACCCACTCCGCGGGATGAAGCTGCTGGAGCATCGGCTCGATTCGAGCGGCGTGCTTCGAAATTCCGGTGAAGATGCTCTGGATTTGCGGCTCCGTCATGCGCGGGATCGCAGGCGCCGGCTGCTGAGAAAACGCGGCGCAGGAAAAGACGAGGGTCGCGAGAAGCGCAAGAGCCGTCATCCGGAAAGGAGGTCGCATTTGTTCCAAGGCTCGCACCGGAATGGCCCCGGGCGCAACCCTGGGATTAGACCCTGGGAATAGAAGCCCGACACTCCCTGCCGGTTGTGGCTCGGTACGTAGCTACAAATTAATGGGGCGGTGGAGGGGGTGGGGGAGGCGGCGGATTCCCGTTCTTCTGGTCGGCGGGAGCGCTGCCGCCTGTATGGGAGATTGAGGGTCCGTTATGGGAGGTATTCAGCGCCGCCTGATAGAAAGCATCGGAAGCCGCTCTGAGCGCGCCGCGCAGCACCCCACCTTTGTCGATCATCTTTCGCGCAAGCGGCTCATTTTTGAAAATACGAACCCATTCGCCCGGTCCGAGCATTTTTGCGTCGCCCGGCTTCAAAAGATGCCGCACTTCGACCTCGCCCTCTTCGTCCAGCACGAGCGTGGTGGCGTCCGCATCCTCGATCTCGACGTCGAAGATGGTTCCGCGGACGGATATTACAGCCGTCGGCGTTCGCACCTTGTTGTGATTCGGCAGCCCGCCAAGATGCTCGATTTCAATTCTGACCTTGCCGAGCCAGATCTCGAGAAGATCTTTCCAGTCGCCGCGGTTGGCACGGAAGACAACATGCGAATTCGGAAAAACCTCGAATTTGCTACCGTCGGCAACCAGGAACACACCATAACCGTCGGAGCCCGTTACGATTACCTGTTGCGGCTGGACGAGATCGCCGGCATTCAGAGCCCATGGGGTCGAATCGCGCATGACCGAGATCTGCCCGGTGAACGACAGGAGTTTCGCGGCTCCGCCGAGATCCTGGGAGCCGGGGCTGGGCAACCTGAGCCTGGGCAACCCCGCTGACGACGAGCAACATCGACGCCAGCAATACGGGACAGCATGTATTTTGCCGTACGTAAGACACGAAGCTCGACCAGAATAGCACCATATTTGCATAAGAACATCCGTCGCCATCGGTTTTGGATGAACAACTTAAACGGAATCAGTAATTTCCCGAGTGACAAAAAGGGAGGCTGCGGTAGAATTGAGACACGGCGATGTGTCTTCGGGATACAGGTGTGCGTTTTCGACAGGTAAATGCGCACCGCGCGAGCCGCCTGCTTGCGAAATCGCTCTGCTCTGTGCGGTCGCCCTATCGTTCCCATCAGACGCTCCTGCTCAGGAAGCCGGGCTCGGGATGGCGCCGTGTCGCGGGGACCTCTATCGACGAGGGGCTTGCCGGACCCGCAACCGGACCGGTTCAGGCAATCTGGTATGCCGCCGGATCGAGTGGGCTTTTTGCACAAACCGCTTCCGGCCGAGTCTTCGAAACCGACGATTTCGTTCATTGGCGGCTGAACACGACGGCGATCGCTCAGCGGGCCAGCTTCGGGGCTGCGGTACCGCTTTCTCTTCCTGAAAGCGGCGCGAAAGTTCAAGCCGCCGGCGCGCGGCTTTATGCAGCAGGAGCTTCTCAACTCTACGCGTCCGACGACACCGGTAGAACATGGGTGAATCTGACCGGATATGGAAACCGCTCCGTAATTGGCGGTGGGTTTACCTCATTGGCAGTCTCGCCCGCCAACTCGCAGGATATTTCCGCTGCCAATGAGTTCGG
This sequence comes from Terriglobia bacterium, assembly GCA_963718155.1. Lineage (GTDB taxonomy): Bacteria > Acidobacteriota > Terriglobia > Bryobacterales > Bryobacteraceae > BOG-234. Next base: position 339,831 of record CAVQYP010000021.1, read on the forward strand.
CGTCTGGCGATCTCTGGATGGGGGACTTTCCTGGCGCGGCCTCAACGAGGATCTGCCGAATCTGATGGCGCGAAAGCTGATCGGCCGCAGAACGGTCGAACTGGCGGATTCGACCTTAATCGACGTAAGCGCCGGGTCCTGGACTCCAGTAGCAGGAAGCGACCCGGAAGTGGCGATTCGTGCGCGGCTGGGCGCCCTGCTCCAAGCGAATCTGAGCGCCGCGACTCAGTCTCAGGCTGTCGTCTATGCCGGCAACGCCGCCGGACAAATTCTGGTTTCGAGAGACAATGGCGCCACGTGGAACGATTCAAACCCGCTCGCTGATACCAGCATCTCGCGGATCTGGGTGGATACCGACCGGCCCGACGTAGCTCTCGCGGCATCCGGCTCGCGACTGTTCCGAACCGTGAACGGCGGTTTGTTCTGGGATGAGGTTACGGGCACTCTGGCGGCAGGACAAATTCACGGGATCGCGGCCGATCGTTCGGCTGGCGTGGTTTACCTCGCGACGGATCGGGGCGTTTTTTCAGGCAATGTGGCGCTCAACGACGCCGGAACGGGAACGGGCAGTTGGACATCGATCGGCCTGAATCTTCCGCCTGCGCCCGCGTGGGACATCGCTCTAAGCCAGGACAACGTGCTGACCGTTGCGCTGGACGGCTATGGCGTGTTCGAGTCCGCGGCGCCCCATCGATCGCGGAGCGTGCGAATCGTAAGCGGCGCCGATCTTACGGACCGCCCGGCAGCGCCCGGCTCGCTGATCAGCGTGCTCGGCGCGAAGGTGCAACTGGTAAAAAATCAGGGGCTTTCCTATCCGGTGCTTGCATCTTCCGATCAGAGTTCTCAATTGCAGGTTCCCTTCGAGGCGTCTTCCGGAACGTGGTCCCTGGCGCTCGAAGGCGCGAACAACCGGTGGACTGTACCGTTGACGATCAAAGAGACCGCACCCGCGATCTTCGTCGATGCGGATGGAGCACCCCTCATTCTGGACGCTGCCAGCGGTCTGGTGGTGGATCCGAAGATGGCGGTTTATGCCGGCTCCACGGTGCAGATTCTGGCAACCGGGCTGGGCAAGGTAACGCCCGACTGGGCTACCGGTGTTCCCGCACCCGTTGATTCGCCGCCGGCTGTCCAGGGAAGCGTGAGGGTTTTTTTGGACGGTCGCCCAATTGAGGTGACCCGCGCAGTCCTTGCGCCTAACTATGTGGGCTACTATCTCGTGGAGTTTCGGATTCCGGCGATCGTCAATCGCGGCGCGAACGAACTGCGGATCGTAATGAACGGTGAAGAGAGTAACCGTGTCAAGCTTTATCTCGAACCCGACTCGCCCGCACAGTAACAATCCTGATTCTTCTCACGATACGCGCAAAACGCGTCGCGTCGCCGCGGGCGCAGAGATGCGTGTTTCCTTCCGTCCGGGCGGCGCGGGACCGGGCCCTCTGGGGTCTTTGAGGAAGATTGCGCAAATCCTGCCCCTGGCACTCGGGACCAGTACGGGTTCCGAACTGCGAAAACCTTTTGGCATCACGATCATCGGCGGTTTGATTGTCCGTCAGATGCCGACGTTATATACGACACCGGTTCGTTTATGTCTATTTCGATCGACTCCAGCACTGGGTCAGGCGGCGAAGGAGTGCAGGCTCAAAACAGAACGAGCCCCGGAAACCGGGGCTCGCTGTTGAAACCTGAGATCAGGTTTGTATGATGATCCGCGTGCAACCTGCCACGCGGGAGGTGTGCTACGCGCGGACTACGTTCTCCGCCTGCAGCCCCTTGGGGCCCTGCTTGACCTCAAATTCCACCTGCGATCCTTCATCGAGCGAGCGATAGCCCGACGACTGGATCGCCGAAAAATGAACGAATACATCGTCCCCGGTAGAGCGCTGGATAAAGCCGTAGCCTTTCGCAGCATTGAACCACTTAACTGTACCTTTCTCTTTCACAGACCTTCTCCTGATAGAGCGCCGGAATCAAGCAGGGCCCCAAATAGAAAAAGCCACAAAAGCCGCAAGAATTCCCGGCCCTGTAGCTCTCTTGTTGACTGCCAAATCCCGACACCATGTAGTACTGCGTCCGCAGTATCGCACAGGAAAATACCTGAGATCAAGTCATAGTACTTTCTGGTACACATAGGCGGGGTGCTCATGTCGAATGTTTGGCCTCCCCGGTATGCGGGAGTGGCGCAACACATTGGTAGAATTAGCCTTGCGCGACGAAAGAGCTATTACCGAACGACTAAGAAAGGCTGCGGCGATCCCGGCCGGCTCAGGTCTCGTGCTCGGGATCGGGGACGATTGCGCTATTTACCGCCCCCGGGGCTCGGCCGACGATCTGCTTTTCACGACCGACATGTTCGTCGAGTCGGTACATTTCCGGCGTGAAACCCACAAGCCCGTGGTGGCTGGACGTAAGGCCCTTGCGCGGGGTCTTAGCGACATTGCGGCGATGGGCGGCGCTCCGAGGTTTTGCCTGGTTTCACTCTGTGTTCCGGACTGGGCGCGAGCAAGGTGGGTGGATCGCTTCTTTGACGGTATCCTGCAACTCGCGGGTTCCACCGGGACTGTTCTGGCGGGAGGCGACCTCTCTCATGGGGATCGCCTTGTCTGCGACGTGACCGTCTGCGGCGCGGCGCCTCGCGGAAGGGCCCTGCGGCGCGATGGCGCTCGGGCTGGGCATGAGATTTACGTGTCTGGAGCCCTCGGCGGATCAGCGTTGGGCCTGGAAACCCATCGGGGAAAAGCGCGCGAACGGCATCTGTATCCCCAGCCGCGTCTGGCCCTGGGCGCGTTTCTGCGGGAGAGATTGCGCGCCACAGCCGCAATCGATATCAGCGATGGTCTTTCGCTGGATTTGCGCAGGCTTTGCCTTGCTTCAGGCGTGGCGGCCGAGATCGGGCCGCCTCCCCAATTCCGCGGAGCGGGTCTGGACCACGCCCTTCATGGCGGAGAGGAATACGAGCTTCTGTTTACCGTGCGCCCCGGGACGAGAGTTCCTCCGGAGTTCGAGGGTCTGCCACTGACGCATATCGGGAAAACCGTTCCCGGCAAGGGTGATGTGCGCTTGAACGGCCAACTTCTGAAATCGCTTGGCTATGATCATTTTGAGGGTAGGAACCGATAAGGGTGAAGTATGACGATCGACCAGCGGACCAAATCCTGATGCAGCCTGGTGAGTCGCACGACCGCCAGATTGCTGGACTGGTGGAGCACGGCCGAATAGTGGACGCCCTTATCGTTGTACACCAGCGGCGAATTATCGCTCTTGAGGGTGGCAGGTCCTGAATTGCCGCCTGCCAGTCCTGTTCCTCTCGTGCTGCGCGCTTCTGAGCGCCCAAAGCCCCGATATCGCCGCGCGCCTCGCGAAGTGGAAAAACGTCGACATGCCGTTCCACTCCGCCGGCCTGAGCGCGCGCGAGCGCCAGATGGTCGAAAAACTGGTCGAAGCCTGCCGCCTGCTTGATGACGTCTACTGGCGCCAGAGCGACCTCGCCGGACTGCAACTCTACAAGACAACCAAAGACCCCGCGCTCAAAACACTGCTCACGATCATGGGCGGCCGCTGGGACCTGATCGACGAGAACCACCCCTTCGCGGGCGCGCCGTCGATGCCTCCCGGCCACGAGTTGTACCCGCACGACTTCACTCGCGCCATCGTCGATCCGTATGTAAAAGAGCACCCGGGAGACCAAACGGCTATTTACAATCCCTACACCGTAGTAAAACGACAACCCGATGGCCGCGTAGCCGGCATCCCTTATCAGAAGGAGTATAAGGCATTACTGGCGTCGATGGCCCAGACGTTGCGCGACGCCGCCGGACTCAGCGGTGATCCGCAATTCGCCAACTTCCTGCGGCTGCGCGCCGACGCCCTCCTGACCAGCGACTACTACAAAAGCGATCTGGCCTGGCTGGAGTTGAAGAATCCGAAATTCGACGTGATCTTCGCTCCCTACGAAACCTATCTCGACGATCTGCTGGGCGTGAAGACATCCTTTGGCGGGTCGGTCCTGGTCCGCGACGAAGAAGAGAGCCGCCGTCTGGCTGTCTATCAGAAGTACGTCCCCGATATTGAGGATGCCCTCCCAGTCGAGGCGTCCGCGCGCCCGTCAAAACGCGGCCATCTAACCCCTATGGAAGTGATGGATGCGCCTTACCGCGCCGGAGACCTGCGGCATGGCTATCAGGCGGTGGCCGATAATCTGCCAAACGATCCCCGCATTCACCAGGAGAAGGGCACGAAGAAGATTTTTTTCAAGAACTTCATGGACGCACGCGTCACATATGTGGTGCTGCCGATCGCGCGTCTCCTGATGCAACCGGCACAGGCGGCGAAGGCCTCGCCGGACGGATATCTATCTTTTACGTTGATGCACGAGATCTCCCATGAACTGGGTCCCGATTTTGCGCGCGGAAACGGCAAACAGGTGGATATCCGGGAGGCGGTCGGGCCGGCTTATTCCGGGCTTGAAGAAGCCAAGGCGGATGTGGTGGGAATGTTTGGGCTCAAGTGGCTGGTGGACCACGGCGCGATGCCCAAAAACCGGCTCGAAGAGTTCTACGCATCTTACGTGGCGGGCATTTTCCGAACACTGCGATTCGGCACAGGTGAAGCCCACGGCCGAGCCCAGATGATGGAATTCAGCTATCTAAGCGAACAGCGCGCGCTCACCTGGGCTGGAGGGCGTTACGCGATTGACTTCAGCCGGATGCCCGCGGCCCTCACGGCTCTCGCGAAAGAGTTGCTCGAAATGGAGGCTACGGGCGATCGGACGCGCGCCGAAGCCTGGTTTGCGAAGTACGACCGCATGCCGCAGGAGTTGAAGAACGCGCTCTCCGCGACCTCAAGTATCCCTGTAGATATTAATCCGGTCTTTTCTTTTCCGGACCGCGTGGAATAGGGGGTCGAACGGGCCAAAGGGCCCGGCCGTAGCTTCCTGGCATGATAAACTGCCAGCGGAGCTGATAAATAGATGAAGAAGTTGTTGTGGATATCCGGCTGCGGAGTCCTTGGACTCGGCGCAGTCTGGGCCGCTACGGTAGGTGGCAATGTTAAAGATGCGATAACGGGTCCGAGTGCGTTTGTAAGCGCAAAAGATTTACAGCCGGGCACTTTCCGCAAAATCACGGTCGCCGATCTGCCTGAGCCTTCTGCAGCTACACCGAATTTCGGTCGGCCCGCCGCGCGTCCCGAAGGCGCGCTGCCCATGGCTCCCGCCGGTTTCACGGTTTCACTCTATGCGCACGACGGATTGAAAGCTCCGCGCCAGATTCGCCGGGCGCCGAACGGCGATTTCTTCGTAGCCGAGGAAGCAGCCGGAGAAATCAAAGTCATTCACGATAACAACGGTACGCCCGAGATTTCGGTCTTCGCCACCGGCATGACCCACCCCTTCGGAATCAATTTCTATCCGGTGGGTGCCAACCCTCAGTACCTTTATATCGGCAACACTGGTTCGATCGTCCGGTTCGCCTACAAGAACGGCGACCTCAAGGCGACTGGCGAGCCTGAGACGCTGATTTCAGACATCCAGCCGATGGGCAATCACCAGACGCGAGACCTGGTCTTCTCGAAGGACGGAAAGCGCATGTTCGTGGCGGTCGGCTCCGCCGATAATGTGTCGGACACCCCCGCTTCCGAGACGCACCGAGCCAACATCCTGGAATACACGCCCGAGGGTAAGTTCGTTCAGATCTACGCGTCCGGTATCCGCAATCCTGTCGGCCTGGCCATCAATCCGACCACCGGCGAACTCTGGTGCTCGGTCAACGAACGCGACAACCTGGGGGATAACCTCGTGCCGGACTATATCACTTCCGTGAAGGAACACGGCTTCTATGGGTGGCCGTGGTTCTATATCGGCCAGCATGAAGACCCACGCGCGAAATTGCCTCGCCCAGAGGATAAAACGAAGGAATCCGTGATCGTGCCGGACGTCCTGGTGCAGGCGCACAGCGCCTCCCTGGGCATGACTTTCTACGACGGAACGCAGTTTCCGAAGGAGTACCGCGGCGACGCGTTTGCCGCCGAGCACGGATCGTGGAATCGGGCTGTCAAATCGGGGCATGAAGTGGTGCGGGTACCCCTCTCAAGAGGCAAATCGAATGGCGTGCAGGAGGATTTCCTTACCGGGTTTGTGACTGCCGATGGCACACCTTGGGGCAGACCGGTTGGCGTTGCGACAGGCAAAGACGGGTCGCTCTACGTGACGGACGAAACGTCCTCGGCGATCTGGAAGGTCAGCTACACAGGGAAGAAATAGGAGACCGACTGACATGCGAATCACAAGAATTCTCGCAACGATTGGGTTTGTGGGCGCACTGGCGTTGGCCGGTTTGAGCACAGGCATGGCCCAGAACGGTGGCGGCGGAAAGAAGGGCAAAGGCGGGATCCCGGCCCCGCTCAAGATCACCATCCCGGCCTTCCCCGACGGCGGCGCCATCCCGGCCAAGTACGGATGTATGGCCAACAAGAACGCGAACCTTTCGCCCGCGATTCAATGGAGCGGCGCTCCGGAGGGCACCGAAACCATCGCGCTGATTCTTCACGACCCCGATGTGGCGATCGCCAACTCAGACGTTCTGCACTGGGCAATCTTCAACATCCCCGCCACCGCGACTGGTTTGCCCGAAGGGGTTCCGGCGATGGCAAACCTGTCAGACGGATCGGTTCAGATCAAGAACATCGGCCAGTCGATCGGGTATTTCAACCCCTGCCCCCCTCCTCCCACGACTCACCATTACATGTTTGAGTTTTATGCACTGGATCAAAAGCTGGACCCTGGGATCGCGACCCGTGACGACCTGCTCAAGGCCATGAACGGGCACATTCGCGCTAAGGGTGTGTATTTCGGATTGTTCCACCAGTAAAGCGCGTGACGGTTACGGGTGCGTATCGGGGCAGGCTAACGAAAATCGGCCTGCCCGATTTATTTCTGGTTGAGAGTCACCAGACCGGTGGTTCTACACCTGTCTTGTTCTGAGAACCTGGCCGGTAAGTGTCTTGTAATCAGTGCCATTCTTTGGCGCCGGGATTGCCCTTCCAGAGACGCATGCCCTGGAGGCCCATAATGAAAGATAAAATTCTCAGGATATTCGGTAAATCGGCCCTACCCACTCTGCTCGCCGGCGCTGTGCTCGCATTGATGAGCCCGGTGGGAGCAATGGCCGCGCAACATGGAGGCGGAGGAGCTCATTTCAGCGGTGGTGGAGGACACGCTTATTCGGGCGGCGGCCGAACCTACTCCGGAGGTTCTTATCGCGGCGGTGGATCCTACGGGGGTGGTAGTGCATACCGGGGTGGTAGTGCATACCGGAGCGGCGGATACTACGGAGGCGGCTACTATCACGGAGGCGGGTATTACCGCGGCGGTGGATATTACGGCGGCGGCCTGTATCTGGGCCTTGGATTTGGCGCTCCCTACGCTTATGGGCCCGCCTACGGTTATGGATACGCGCCAGCTCCGGCCCCGTGCGGCTACTACGATCAGTGGGGTAACTGGGTACCGACCGCCTGTTATGCCCAGCCCGCGGCTCCCGCGTATTCCGGTCCGGGTTATTAATTCGCATGTGTTTACGGGGGCGGTTGACCTGACTGCCCCCGCCAGGTCGGAGATAATGTGACTTGGCGATTCCCTTCCGCAGGCTCATTCCCCTTCTTTTGATTGCCGCCCCGGCGTTCGCCCAACTCGACGACGCCACGCGCAAACTCTCACGCGACATTTTTCAGCAGCTGATCGAAATCAACACAACGAATTCATCCGGGGACAACACCGTCGCCGCGCGCGCCATTTCCCAGCGTCTGCTCGATGCCGGTTATCCCGCGAGCGATGTGCAAATTCTTGTTCCTGAAGGGCGACCCAACAAGGGAAATCTGGTGGCGCGCCTTCGCGGTCCGGCCGGGAGCGCGGTGAAACCGATTCTCTTCATCGGCCACCTGGACGTTGTCGAAGCCCTGCGCGCCGACTGGACCACCGACCCTTTCAAGTTCGTCGAAAAAGAAGGCTACTTCTACGGCCGCGGCGCCCAGGACATGAAATCCCAGGACGCCATGATGGTCACGACCTTCATCCGCCTGAAAAAAGAGGGGTTCCGACCTGCCCGGGACCTGATTCTGGCTCTTACTTCCGACGAGGAAGGGGGCACCGCGAACGGAGTCGACTGGCTACTGAAGAAGCATCGCGATCTCATTGACGCGGAATTCGTCCTGAACGCCGATTCCGGCGGCGTCATGACGGAAAAAGGCAAACCCATCGACGTGGAAGTCGCGGCGGCGGAGAAGGTGTACGCCGACTTTCAACTCACGGTCACCAGTCCCGGCGGCCACAGTTCCGTGCCGATTCCCGACAACGCGATATACCATCTGGCCGACGCCTTGGGCCGCCTGGAACACGCTGCGTTTCCTTTTGAACTGAACGGGGTGACGAGGGTCTATTTCGAGCGGCTGGCCACCCATGAAACATCGCAAAACGCAGCGGACATGAAGGCCATGCTGCGAAATCCGCCGGACCTTAAGGCGGTGGCGCGCCTCTCCTCCGACCCGCACTTCAATTCGCTGCTGCATACGACATGCGTCGCCACGCGACTCGAGGCCGGTCACGCGAATAACGCCCTGCCGCAAACCGCGAAAGCTGTGGTGAATTGCCGCATCCTGCCCGGTCATTCGCCCGAGGAGGTGCGCAAGCAACTAGTCGGCATTCTGGCCGATCCGAAGGTTCTGGTTCAGTATCTGGATGGCGGCAGCGGAAAGGTAGTGGACCATGTCCCAACTGAAGCTGGGCCGCTTCCCGGTCCCCCGCGCGCCGATGTCCTGCAACCGCTCCAAAAGGTTGCGGATTCCCTTTGGCCGGGCGCGCCGGTCGTCGTGGATATGGAAACGGGTGCGTCAGACAGCAAATACACCTATGCCGCCGGCATGCCCAGTTTTGGAATCGGCGAACAGGCCATCGATCGCGACGACATCCGCGCCCACGGCAAAGACGAGAGGCTTCGAGTCAGCTCCTTCTACGAGGGAGTCGACTTCTTTTATCGGTATATGAAAGCTTTAGCAGAGCGATGAAAATGCTGATCGAACATCGTGCCCTCCCGGTCGCGGCTCGGTAAGTACCTGCAGTCAAGCAGTTTTCGGCCTTTTCACGCCGCACCGTGCATTTCCAGATACGGCGCTCGCGCGACCGCAGGCTCGGCATTATCCGCGGCATTATCCGCAACCTCGTCCGAAATCACCGTAAACTTGCTGAGCCACGACAGTCCGAACGATGTCGTAATCGCCACGTCCGCCGCGTCGCGCCCGGTTGCCATCAGAACACGGCCGATCCGTGGCGTATTGTTTCGCGCGTCAAATGCCCACCAGCGACCCGAAAGATAAACTTCGAACCACGCGCTGAAATCCATCGGAAGGGTAGAAGCGACACCGATGTCGCCCAGATAGCCCGTAACATAACGAGCCGGGATGTGGAGCGCGCGGCACATCGAAACCGCCAGATGCTGGAAATCCCTGCAAACGCCGAGGCGCTCGGAGTATACGTCGAGCGCGCTCTTGGTTGACCGCGCCGAATTGTAGTCGAACGTGATATGTGAGTGAACCCAGTCGCAGATCGCCTGGACCATGCCCCATCCAGGAGTCATGTTTCCAAACACCGACCACGCCAGATCCGAGAGCCGGTCAACTTCGCAGTAACGGCTCGCCAGCAGAAACTGCAGCACATCGGTCGGCAGTTTCTCTGGTGGAATGTGCTCGGCGGTCGGGTCTACAGGGTCCGGCTCTCCCGAATCCCGAATCAAGGTGGAATTGAACATCCGCAGCTTGCCCTGGTCGGCGAAGATCCGCGTGCAGCGGTTTCCAAAGCTGTCGAAATACTCATCGTGCGGCGCGTTTGGCGTGATCTGAACCTCATCGGGTTCCAGCAAATCCGCCGTTCTCGAAGGGTGCACGCTAAGCAACCCCACAACCATCATTGGCTTCGAAAGTTCGAGCTCAATATCGTAACCCAGCCGAATCAGCATGCCGCCTGTTCAAGCAAGCTCAGTGCCATTTACAACAGTCTGGACAGCGCTGATACTAGGAGCTTTTCCAGTAATTCGGGAGATTGGGCTTCGTTTCGCGGAGAATCTGAAGCATATTTTTCCGGTCGTCGGCGGTCAATCGCGCAAACTTCGGGCTCGTGTCTTTGCCCGTCAAAATGTCGTAGAGGCGGCGGTAGATGCGATCCCTCGCCCAAACGGGCATGTTGTCAAACGCCTTCGCATAAATCATGTAACTGAGGGGATATTTGAAAAGCCGCGTTTTGAGATCGAAATCCCTCAGCGAGCGCCCCTCTTTATCGCGCGGACCACGCTCGGGGAAAGTCTTCTCGAACGTGGAAGCGCCTTCAACAGGAGCCGTGATCGGCGCTTCGTCGATAAATAACATGTAGCCGACCATGTCTTCTATCGCCGCATCGAGTTTGGGCTGCGCCTCCGCCATCTTGCCGTCCGCCGTGGCGATCCGCGTGTCCCATCCGATACGCACGATCAGGTTCGTCATCCGGGTCTGATGCTCCAGCGTCATCAACGCAACGATGTCGCTGTAAGGACTCAAATATCGGGACGGATCAAATCGCTCCGGGGTGCCCTTTCCGATCGGAACGCCCTGATTCTTCTGGCCGCCCAGGTTTCCGCTGATGTACCAGCCGCCCCATCGGTCTTCAATGGGGGTTCGGTCGTCGGTGACGAATCCGCCGCGCGTGTGTTCAGATTGCTGGCCCTTCGGCGTATATGCGGAGCTGACCACCAGTCCGGGTATGCCCAGCGTCTGGCCGCCCTGGTGGCATTGGAGGCAAACGTCGCGGCGCGCAAAGGAGGGTTTATCGGTCTTGTGGACTTCGAGCGTGTAAAAAGCCACGCCGTTCTTCGAATCGAGCGACGTTACCTCGATCACCTCGCCGTGCTGTACAAACCCGATGGCGATATCGTCATTGAAGTAAATGGCCCTGGGCTCCTGCGGCGTAATGAGCTGGGCCTGAAAGCTGTCCTGCGAAAAGACCAGCGCCTGAGAATCCGGATTGATCCCGAAGTGCTTCAGGACGCTGGGCAAATAACCCAAACCTCCCGGCTCGTAATCGAGTTTCGCTTTACCCTTTTCCAGCTGGTCGTTCAGCCGGGAAACCGCCTCATCCGTGGGGGTTTCGAAATACTTGATCGCCGGATGCTCGTAGGGGATAAAGATCGTATCTTCCAGCCTGTCGGCAAAGGCGAATACGGCAAACGCCGCCAGACCGGCGCATCCAGCGGCAATAAGAGTTCGGGATGCCATCTCCAACTCCATCTTAAGCCCGGCCCAGATCTGTACGCGATGAGGCGCTACAATGTAGCCGTATGAAGCGGGTCGCCCGATTCTCCGCAGGTTGGCTGTTCGCGGGCCTTCTGCTTGCCGGAACCGCGGCTGCCACTGCCCCGACGACGTTTAGAGGCGTTATCCACGATAACCGCTGCGAGGGACCCAATTGCGCACGTCAATGTCCCGTAATCAAAGACCCGAAATACACGCTCCAGACTGAAGACGAAGCACTGATCCTGAGCGATCAGAATACTGCGGCACACTATAACGGCAAACGAGTGGTCGTCACCGGACGAATCACAGGAACCAACAAACTCCAGGTCATTTCCATCATCCCAGCCAGATAATGGCGATGGCTTATCCCGACAACTACCGCTACACGAAGCAGCACCAGTGGGTCCGTCTCGATGGGGACGTCGCGACCTTCGGCCTCACCTTCCACGCGCAGGAAAGACTTGGCGACATCGTCTATGTCGATCTGCCCAAACCGGGAACGCGCCTCGAAGCCGGCAAGACCCTGGGATCGGTCGAATCGGTAAAGGCGGTCTCCGACATCTACTCTCCCCTTTCGGGCGAAGTCACGGAAATCAACGAAGCGCTCGCCAATACGCCGGATAAACTCAATGAAGACCCGCATGGCGCGGCATGGCTGATCAAGCTGCGCGTTGAGAACGCCGGCGAGATGAACAGCCTCTTGTCGGCCGCTGATTATCAGACCTACGCCGGAGCCGAAAACTAAGACAGTGCTCGCGTTCTCGGGCCGGGGCAGCGACGTAATCGGCAGCTCGCGAACGCCGCTCTTTTGGCCCGCTCGCCGCCGGGGGCGACCAGCGAATCGTTCTCAAGACTGCAGCATGCGCTCAACGCGCGTATCCATTTCGGCCTCTTCGATGAACTCGCCCCGCGCAATCTGTTCGATGCCCACCTGCACCTGCTGCCGGAACCAGATATCGTGCGCAAGCAGGCGATCAACGGCTTCCCGTATCAACTCGTCGGCCTTTCGACCGGTTTGGGCGGCAAGCGCGTTGAGTTGGGCTTCCTGTTGTTCTCGTAAATGCACTTCCATCCCACGACTCTGTCAACTCCTCATTCCCCGTCAACCGTCTCTGGGCAGAAGCTTATGGGCACTCTTGCGCGTGTCAGACACATTGACTTCAGGACTTGTCAGGGGTAGGATGGATTATGGACCGGAAAGGTCCGAATTGATCCAGTGCTCAAGCTGACCAAAAAAGCGGATTACGGGTTGATCGCCCTGCGGCATCTCGCCTCCGTTCCGGGTGCGACCGCCAGCACGAAGGATATCGCCGACGCCTATCACCTGCCCGTGCCGCTGCTGGCCAAAGTGCTGCAGCAGTTGACCCGCGCCGGCATTCTGCAGTCGGTCGCCGGCACCAACGGCGGCTATAAACTCGCGCGCGACGCCCGCCGGATCAGCGCCCTCGAAGTGGTTCGCGCGATCGACGGCCCGGTGATCCTGACGCACTGCTTTACCGAACACGGAACCTGCGATCAGTCCGAAAACTGCACCGTGCGCGAGCCCTTGCGCCGCGTGCATGAAGCAATTCTCGAACTGTTGAACAGATTTCACGATCACCGATCTTGCGGAATCTCCGACCGTGAAACTGACGCCGCTGCCCGCGCCGCTGAATCCCGTCGTTGGCGCAGGCATACATCACCGGAAGCTATAAGAAAGAAAATGAAGACGCCCATTTATCTCGACAATCACGCGACGACGCGGATGGACCCTCGCGTCCTCGACGCGATGTTGCCCTACTTCACCGAATACTTCGGTAACGCCGCCAGCCGCAATCACGAATTCGGCTGGGAGGCCGAGCAGGCCGTGGATAAAGCGCGCAAGCAGATCGCCGATCTCATCGGCGCCACCCCCCGCGAAATCATCTTCACCAGCGGCGCCACCGAATCCGACAACCTCGCGATCAAGGGCGTGGCCGAGATGTATGCCGAAAAAGGCAACCACATCATTACCGCCGCCACCGAGCACAAGGCGGTTCTCGATACCTGCAAGAAGCTCGAAAAGCTCGGCTATCGCGTGACCTATCTGCCGGTGAAGGGCGACGGGCTGATCGATCTCGACATGCTGCGGGAAGCGATCACCGACAAGACGATTCTCGTCACCATCATGTACGCCAACAACGAGATCGGCGTGATTCAGCCGGTGGCCGAGATCGGCAAGATCTGCCGCGAGAAGGGCGTCCTGTTCCACACCGATGGCGTGCAGGCGATCGGCAAGGTTCCGGTCGACGTGAACAAGGACAACATCGACCTGATGTCGATCACCGCGCACAAGCTTTACGGTCCGAAGGGCGTCGGCGCTCTTTATGTGCGCCGCAAGAACTCCGCGCGTGCAGATCACCGCGCAGATGGATGGCGGCGGACACGAGCGCGGCATGCGTTCGGGCACGCTGAACGTGCCGGGCATCGTCGGACTCGGCGAAGCCTGCGCCATCTGCCAGCGCGAAATGCCGGAGGAAACGAAGCGCCTGCGCTATCTGCGCGACAAGCTGAAGAGCAAGCTCGAAGCCGGCCTCGATGAGATCTATCTCAACGGATCATGGGAGCACCGCCTGCCGCACAGCCTGAACCTGAGCTTTGCGTATGTGGAAGGCGAATCGCTGCTGATGGGCATCAACGATGTTGCGGTATCGAGCGGATCGGCCTGCACCTCGGCGACGCTCGAACCGAGTTACGTGCTGAAGGCGCTCGGGCTGGGCGACGATATGGCGCACTCGTCGATCCGCTTCGGCATCGGCCGGTTCAATACGGAAGAAGAAATCGATTACGTGGCGGACAAACTGATCGACGTGGTGCGCAAGCTGCGCGAGCTTTCGCCGCTTTACGAGATGGCGAAAGAAGGCATCGATCTGAGCACGGTGTCATGGGTTCAGATTAGAGCTGCGACACGACTAAGCGAGTTTGATAAGGAGACATTCGAAATGGCATATTCCGATAAGGTTCTCGATCACTACAACAATCCGCGCAACGTCGGCTCGCTCGACAAGAGCGCCGACAACGTCGGCACCGGCATGGTGGGCGCGCCCGAGTGCGGCGACGTGATGAAGCTGCAGATCAAGGTCGACGACGCGAGCGGCATCATCGAAGACGCGAAGTTCAAGACCTTCGGCTGCGGCAGCGCGATCGCCAGTTCTTCGCTCGCGACCGAATGGCTGAAGGGCAAGACGGTCGACCAGGCGCTCGAAATCAAGAACACCGATATCGTCAACGAACTGAGCCTGCCGCCGGTGAAGATTCACTGCTCCGTGCTGGCTGAAGACGCGATCAAGGCGGCGATCAGCGACTACCGCACGAAGCAGAGCAAGCAAGGTCGCCGCCGAACAGACGGTGGCGTAAATGGCTGTCGCTGAATCAAGAGCGCCAGGCCAGGCAAGACCGGCCCGCCGTCACCGTAACGCCGAAAGCGGTCGAGAAAATCCGCCAGACCTTCGACGAAGATGGGCGTGCCGATCTCAAGAGCGGCGGGCTGCGTCTCGGCGTGCTCGGCGGCGGTTGCTCGGGCCTGAGCTATCAGTTCAAGTTCGACACCAAGCCGCGCCCGAACGACAACGTCTTCGATTACGACGGCGTGCAGATCTTCATCGATCCCGAAGAGCATCCTGTATCTGCGCGGGCTGACGCTCGATTACAAGGAGTCGCTGATGCAGTCCGGTTTCGTGTTCGATAACCCGAACGCGAAGAAGAACTGCGGCTGCGGCACGTCGTTCTCGGCCTGACTGAACTAATGGCGCCGGACTACTTCGAGTTCTTCGATCTGCCCCGCAATCTGGCGATCGATCTCAAAGATCTGGAGACGCGTTTCTACGCGCCTCAGCCGCAAGTATCATCCGGATCGTCCATGCGCGCAAGAGCCGCGACGCGAGCGGCAGCAGCGCTGAGGAATCGACCGCGCATTCTGAATGACGCCTATCGCACCCTGCGCGATCCGATCGCCAGAGCCGCTGTATCTGCTGAAGCTCGAAGGGCTTCGACATCGGAGAGCAGAGCACGAAGGACGTGCCGCCCGAGCTGCTCGAAGAAGTCTTCGAACTGAACATGGCGCTCGAAGAAGCTGACGCGGCCCAGATCGGAGCGCTGCGCGGCGAGCACTTCGAAGCGATGCGAGGCCGAGATCGACGACGAAGTGGAGCAGAAGTTCTCGGAGTGGGACGACGGCCGCAACGCGCGAAACGCTCGCTGCCATTCGCGGCCTGCTGAACCGCCGCAAATACATATCGAACCTGATCGCATAAAGCAAATGTTCCAGATCGAATTTGACAATCAGGAGCACGGTAGTCGGCATCGACCTCGGCACCACCAACAGCCTGGTCGCGTGGATGAACCTGACCACGCCCGAAGTGATCCTGGGCGAGGACGGCGACAAGCTGGTCCCAGCGTCGTTTCGCTCGCGCCGGACGGCGATCGCGATCGTCGGCAACGCGGCGCGCCAGGAACTGATCGATCATCCCGACCGCACCATCTACTCCGTCAAGCGCCTGATGGGCCGCGGCATCGCAGACGTTGCAGGACGAACTGAAGCTCTTCCCGTTCCACATCGCCGAAGACAGCGAATCGGTGATCCGCGTCACGCTGGGCGAGAAGACCTTCACGCCGCCGGAGATCTCCGCGTTCATCCTGCGGCAGCTGAAGAAGAACGCCGAAGCCGCACTCGGCGAAGCCAGTCACGAAAGCCGTCATCACGGTCCCCGCGTACTTCAACGACGCGCAAAGACAGGCCACGCGCGACGCCGGACGCATCGCCGGTCTCGAAGTGCTGCGGCTGGTCAACGAGCCCACCGCCGCCGCGCTCGCCTACGGACTCGACAAGCGCAAGGAAGGCATCATCGCCGTCTACGATCTCGGCGGCGGCACCTTCGACATCTCGATCCTCAAACTGCAGGAAGGCATCTTCGAAGTCCTCGCCACCAACGGCGACACGCATCTGGGCGGCGACGACATCGACAACCGCCTGCTGCGACATCGCGCTCGAAGATCTGCAATCGGAATGGGGCGAGGACCTTTCTCACATCGGCGAAGCCGTGCAGACGCTGCGCCGCGATGTGATCCGCGCGAAGGAGTCGCTCTCGTTCCTGCCCGTCGCACATGATCGAGTTCGAGTGGCACGGCAAGACACTACCATCGCGAAATCACCCGCGAGCTCTTCGAGAACCTGATCCGAGACATCGTCGATCGCACGCTCGGCCCCTGCCGCAACTGCATGAAGGACGCCGGCGTCACGCCCGAACAGATCGATGAAGTGGTGCTGGTCGGCGGTTCGACGCGCATCCCGCTGGTGCGCAGCGCGGTCGAAGTTCTGTTCCGCGCCAAGCCGCACACGGAACTGAATCCGGATGAAGTGGTCGCGCTCGGCGCCGCGGTGCAGGCCGGCATCCTCTCGGGCACGGTCGAGAACCAGCTGCTGCTCGACGTCACGCCGCTCTCGCTCGGAATCGAGATCTATGGCGGCGTCGTCTCGAAGATCATTCATCGCAACTCGACCATTCCGGCGAGCGCAAGCGAGACATTCACCACCGGCGTCGACGGCCAGACCAACGTCCTGATCCACGTCGTGCAGGGCGAGCGCGAACTGGCGAAGGATTGCCGCAGCCTCGCGCGTTTCGACCTGAAAGACATCGCTCCGATGCCCGCCGGCATGGCCCGCATCGAAGTGCGTTTCCTGATCGACGCCAACGGAATCCTGAACGTCACCGCGCGCGACGCCCGCACCGGCAAGGAGCAATCGGTCGACGTGACTCCTTCGCACGGCCTGACCCTCGAACAGGTCGAAGCGATGTATCAGGCTTCGATCGACCACGCCGAAGAAGACCTTCAGGCCGCGCAGGTGGCGCAGGCGCGCGTCGATGCGGATGGAATTCTGCTGGCGGTCGACAAAGCCAAACGCAACGACGCCTATACCGAACTGGCCGGGGATGAGCGCACGCGGATCGAAGACGCCATCCGCCAGCTGCAGACCGTTTATCACGGCTCCGACCATCATCTGATCCGCGAGAAAATCGACGTACTGAATGACGTCACGCACCACCTCGCCGAGAGCATGATGAACACGGCCGTGAGTTCGGCGCTCAAAGGCACGAAAGTATAGTTAGTTAGTTACTTTCCAGCGCAAAATTCGATTCTCCGGGCTCGGACCGCTCCGTTACCGTCGCGGCTCAGAATGAAATCTCGTGCTATCAACAACGGCTACCGAGCCACGCGCGTAAGCAAGTGGCCGTGCGGTCGGATTTGGCATTTTTGCGCCGGAAAGTAGTTAGCGTGAGTTCGTCTCTAAAATCTGGTTGTAATATTCCTCGTATCGCGGGATGATCTTCTCGGTGCAAAAGCGGCTGGTTGCGGTCTTTCGAGCCGCCTCAGCCATTTGCGCCTGAAGCGTGGAATCCGTAACAAGCTGCGTAGCCCGCGCTGCGAGCCGCGTCACATCCCCCGGCGCTTCAAGGAAACCGTCTTCGCCATCGGTAATCAACTCGGGCACGCCTCCGACGCGAGTCGCAACCGCGGGAACCCCGCAAGCCATCGCTTCCAGAGCCGCGAGTCCAAACGACTCCATCTCGCTTGGCATGAGAATCACATGCGCCAGGCGAATCAGCCGCTCCACCTGATTCTGCTTGCCGAGGAAATCCACGTAGTCTTTTACGCCGAGGGCCCATGCGAGATGTTCCGCAGGTCCGCGGTCCGGTCCATCGCCCACCATCAGCAGGCGCACATTGGCGTGTTTGCGAACCTCCGCAAAGATCCGCACACAGTCAAGCACGCGCTTCACCGGGCGGAAGTTCGAGAGATGAATCAGAAGCTTCTCGCCTTCCGCGGCGAATTGTTCGATGCCTGTCCGTTCCGGATCCGGCTTATACGTTTCGCAGTTGACGAAATTGTGAATCACCCGGATTTCATTCTCGATGCCGAAAATCTCGACCGTATCGCGGCGCAGGTCGTGGCTGATGGCCGTGATCCCATCGGACTGCTCGATCGAAAATTTTGTGATCCCGAAGTAAGAGCGGTCCGTGCCGACGAGCGTTATATCGGTGCCGTGCAGGGTCGTAATAAAAGGCAGCCGCCTGCGCGCGTCGATCGTCTGCCGGGCGAGCATCTGCCGGGCGAGCAGCGCCGAGATCGAATGCGGTATCGCGTAGTGAACGTGCAGCAGATCGAGCCCATAGCTCTCCGCAACGTCCGCCATGCGCGAGGCAAGTGCGAGGCAATAAGGCGGGTATTGGAAGAGCGGGTAATTCGAGACCTCAACTTCGTGATAGTGGATGCGCGGCAGCGCGGGGTCGAGGCGGATGGGATTGGAATAAGTAATGAAGTGGATGTCGTGACCTCGCATCGCCAGCTCGAGCCCTAGCTCGGTAGCGACGATGCCGCTGCCACCATAGGTCGGGTAGCACGTGATTCCGATTCTCATTTTTGAGGGCCGCGTAGCGCGACGGTCACCGGACGTACAGGTAAAGCATGTGGCTGCGGCCTTCGCCGTCGTCGGGGATCGTCACGGTTTTAGCTGGCGTCCATCCGCCGATCTCGAAATCGTGCGCGACAATCCGGGTGCCTTTCTTGAGCGTAGCCTCGAGCACGGGCCTCACTTTAATGTTCGACTCCGGCAGCAGATACACGGTGATGAGATTCGCGGACGAATAATTCTGCTTCAAAATGTCGCCATAAATAATCCGCGCGGTCTTCTGCAGGCCCAACTGGCGGATCTTGGCGGCGCTGGACTGCACGAGGTCCGCATCGAGTTCGACCCCTGTCGCGTCTGCGTGATACTTCTGGGCCGCCATGATCACGATGCGGCCGTCGCCGCTTCCGAGATCGAACATCTTTTCACCGGCCTTCAATTCGCCCAGTTCCAGCATGCGCTCGACGACGGTTTCGGGAGTGGGATAGTAGGGCGCAAGCTTCTCGCCCGTCGGCTGGGCAGCCGGAGCTTGTGGCGGTTCCTGCTGGGCCAGAAGCGGTAACGAGAACGCTGCGATTGCAAGAATTCGAAAGAACATTTCTACTCCATAACAGAAGCCCAGCCGCGGCGCGAAAGATCCCAGGAGATCACTCCCGCGGCGGCGGCCGCGATGACTATATATATAAATCCGGTCCCATAATCCTTAAGGACGATCTTGCCGATGCCGAAGAGAGCGCCATAAATCAGCACGCATCCGCACAGCCAGTCGAGCAGGTTCCAGCCCAGATCGCTCGATACGCGGACCGCCGGCACAAGGCGCGCCACACGTCCCCAGCCTGCTACGGACGGCCGTACACGAGTATAAAACCCGACAAGTGTAGCGTCTGTTTCGGGCGCCGTAAGAAAAGTGGTTGCGAGCCAGACGACGGTGGTCACCGCCACCGTGATCAGGATGAGATACGCGAAATCGACAGGGTTGTCGCTGTCGAGATGAAACGCGGTCTGAAGGACGATCGAGACCACGAACGCGGCAGCCATGGCGGAGACCTCGCTCCAGGCGTTGATGCGCCACCAGTACCAGCGCAGAATCAGAACCGAACCGGTGCCGGCCCCGGTCACGATGAGCAGCTTCCAGGCTCCGGCGATCGAATCCATGTAATGCGTCACCACGGCCGAGATGATGGTGAGGATCACAGTTGCCACCTGGGACGCACGCACGTAATGACGTTCCGGCTCGCCGGTCTGAATGAAGCGGCGGTAAAAGTCGTTGACCAGATAGCTGGCGCCCCAGTTCAGCTGAGTGCCGACGGTCGACATGAAGGCCGCCGCGAAAGCCGCTACCATCAGCCCGCGCAGCGATGCGGGCAGGTAATCGATCATGACGCGCACGTAGCCGGTTTCGGGGTCCTGCAAGTGAGGGTAGAGAATCACCGAAGCCATTCCGACCACGACCCAGGGCCACGGCCGAAGGGCGTAATGCGCGATGTTGAACCAGAGCGTTGCGAGCAGGGAATTGCGCTCGTCCTTCGCGCTGAACATGCGTTGTGCGACATACCCGCCGCCGCCCGGTTCGGCTCCGGGATACCAGGTCGCCCACCAGTTCACGGCGATGTAGACGAAGAAGGTCACCGCGGGCATCCAGACGGAGTGCAGATCGGGAACGAAGCTGAGGAAGGCGCTTCCGTCGCCTGCCGAGTTTCTGCTTCATGGCATCGATTCCGCCGACCGCGCGCACGGCCTGGACTCCCAGCACGATGACCATTGTCATCTTCACGGCGAACTGGAAGAGATCCGTGACCAGCACGCCCCACAGGCCGGAAAGCGTTGAAATGAACGACGTCAGGGCAATAATGCCAATGACGATCCAGAGAGCCTGGTCTTTCGAAACCCCGAGCACCAGCACCAGGATCTTGACCATCGCGAGATTGACCCAGCCGAGAATGATGCAGTTCATCAGCACCCCGAGGTAGAGCGACCGGAAGCCACGCAGGAATGCCGCCGGCTTTCCGGAGTAGCGAAGTTCGGCCAGTTCGATATCGGTCGTCATGCCGGAGCGCCGCCAGAGTCGTGAGAAGAGGAACACAGTCAGCATCCCGCTCGCAACCATGTTCCACCAGAGCCAGTTGCCCGCGACTCCGTTCCGCGCAACCAGGCCAGTCACGACAAGCGGGGTGTCCGCCGCAAATGTGGTTGCAACCATCGAGGTTCCGGCGAGCCACCACGGCACGTTGCGGCCGGAAAGGAAGAACTCGGTGGTATTCGACCCTGCTTTGCTCTTGTAATAGAAGCCGATCAGCAGATTGAATAGAAAGTACGACGCAATGATCGACCAGTCGACGACGGTGAGCTTCACCCGGCGCCCTTTAAATTCTCAACGGCGGTGGGCTTTTCAACCGGCGGAGTGGGAAAACCTGTGGAAAATCCGGCTGCGATCTGCGTAATCATGAGACGTGACATACAGATGTAACACACTGCACCGCCATTCAGCAGCATGGTTTCGCACACTCTATTTTGCTGATAGCACGGGACATGGGCGGTCACGTCACTCAAATTCCGCAGCTATACCCATATCTTTTGGGCGGGAACAGACCTTTTGCATAGCTCGCAGGCGTCTTCATTGGCGTAATAGCTTGCTTCGAGGCGCGTCAGGTAGAGAAACGGAATTTCCCCGAAGTTACGGACTTCGGGCAAGGGCTGATAGATCACCACGGCAACCGCAGCGACGATGGCCCCATAGCTCTCCAGCAATGCCTTCATCTCGATGAGCTTGGTGCCTCGGCGAAGAATGTCGTCGACCAGCACGACCTGCTCGCCGGGAACAGGCTCGATGAACTGGCGGAAGCGCAGGGGATCTTCGGCGGATGGCGAATCCCCGTCGCGTTCGGCCCAGTAAACCCGCTTCGCCTGGAGAGCCTCGCAAACTCCGTAGGCGACCGGCAGCCCGCCGGTGGCAGGCGCGACGATCGAAAGCTCGGGAATGAGCGGGCGGATCTCGGTGTTCGCGCGGATCAGGCGGCTGAGTCCGACGCTGAATGTCTTCGCGTGCTGAAAATAGCGCATCGCGAGCGGGACTTGCAGGTACTCGTTGGAGTGGAGGCCGTCGGTATAAACGAAATGGCCGTCGCGCAGCGCGCCTGTGTCTCGAAGAACACGCACCACTTCATCATGAGTTGGGAGGAGATGCATAATTGAGCGGCGCTACACGGCGCCTTTCAAAGGATAGAGGATACGGAGAGGAATTTGTGAATGCATTTGGCGGAGAGAGAACCGCTGTGTCCGGGAGGGTGCGTGCTAGACTGTCTGTTGCGGGCGCGTAGCTCAACTGGCAGAGCAACTGACTCTTAATCAGTAGGTTGTAGGTTCGATTCCTACCGCGCTCACCACTTTAACTGACCTGTTTTGTTCCAGATGCCAGCCTCGGAACGAAAAGAGGATCCTTCTGCTATTTTGACCGGTGTGCTCGAATTTGTGCCCGGTCTGCGCTTCTTCCCCACTTTTCGACGATCTTTCTCGGGGGGGCGTCATTCACATGCACGTAGCGGTTCGTGGTTTCGATCCGAGCATGGCACACGAGCTTCTTCAGAGTGAACAGGTCCATGTCTTCACCGGGTTAGGCACGTGTGTCTCAGCGAGTACAGAAAATTGCGTCGGCGTGCTGTTTCTTGAGGCCGTCGGCAGTGATGTGGCCGGTCTTCGCAGAAGCAGGAAAAACCCATTCCCCGGACACTTCGGCCCGTCTCCGCATGAGCATCTCCTCGACCGCTGGCGATGCCGGGATTGCGTGCCTGGCGCCTTTGGTCTTGCCGTGTGAATCTCGATATTCCCGCCGCGGACTTGAGCCCATTTCAGGCGATGCGCCTCTTCCGGACGGAGCCCACACGCGATCGCGATAATTGCTAAGTCCCGAAGCAACGGCGCAGCAGCTGCTATGTATGCCGTTTCCTCATCGGCCGTCAAGACCTGTTCGCGCCGACTCTCACCGGGCAGGAGATTCACTTCGGAAGTAACCCATCGACCGATTGCCACTCCATTGCGAGCTTGAACATGCGGCGAAGGGTGGCGAGATCCCGGTTGATGGTCGAGGTCTCCCCCTCAAGCGCCTGTCGCGCGCTCACCCAGGCCATGATGTCTTCCTGCGTGATCTCATCGAGCGGCTTATTCCAGAGCCGAAGAAATGTCTTCAGACGCGACACGCGCATCTTATAGAACTCGATTGTTCGGGGCTTGTCCCGCTTCGTCTTATCCAGATACGCAATTGAAGCTGTTCTTGCGAACCTCAGCCAAGGTGGGACACGGTGCCCTGTCCTCGATCCCAACCTCGCCTTTTGCGAGTTGCGTCTTTCTGGCGGCCTCGATCTGTTCGGCGGTCCGCCTGTTTGCCGTCCTCGAGCTTGCGCGGACTAGCCGGGCCATTGAAGCTGAATTTGTACCACCAGATCTTCCCGCGTTTATAAACGGCCGTTCGTCTCCCCTTGGGTTCTGGTTCGGCCTTGGGTTCCTTTGGGCGGATTCCCATGTCTGCAATAACTTCTCAGGTTCGTTTCGCCAAAAAATGAATTCGAACCCGAGGCGATCCGGCTTCCGAACCACCTCCGTATTCGTCCGATGTTAGGTTCACTCTGTTTGGAAATTTCAGTGCAACGCATCAGCCCTGCCCGGCTGAAAAGACTTCCAGCCGGGGTTATGCCGCGCCCGTTTTTGAATATTCAGTTGTCAAGGATCGATTGCGCCTGAAGTGTACACGCTCGAAGTGGGGATGCTGCACACTATGAACCATAAGCCCTATCGGATCAACGCTAAATAGTTTTCAAACCTTGTGACTGGCGATTCCCTCGACCGCCGGACGCCAAGCCATTTTTCCGATATAGCGCGGCTAAGAATTCGTTTGCGCCAGGACTCCGGCGAATCCGACTGATCCCTCTTTTTTGGCGGCGAGTTCTTCTGTGGCGACGGTGATAATCGAGAGCCCATCGGTCGACGTCTTGTGCTCGGCCTCGACGAACATCCAGATCAGGTCGAGAAGGCCTTCGGATATCCTTCGCGAAGCTCAATGCGCTGTCGCGATTGCTCCAATTGACCCGTGCTATCGATCACTTTGCTCTTCAATCCGGTGAGAGATGCCGGAGCTGGCGCACGGAGTGAACCGCCACGTAAAATAATTTTCCGGAGATGAACCATACTGCATTTGGACCCATTTCGCTCGAAACGGATTCGTTGCGTTTGTCGCGGGAGGGCGCCGACCTCAAGCTGCGACCCCAGGCTTTTCTCGCCCTCGAAGCTTTGCTCCACAGGCGGGGAGAGTATGTGAACTATGAGGAATTGATTCGCGAGGCGTGGGGGGGGAACATTGTTTCACGGCACACGGTTGCCACGACCGTCGCCGAGGTGCGAAAAGCCCTGTCCGATTATGGATCCTGGCTGAGTTACCGGCCGAAGCTTGGCTATCGTCTGGAGGTGCCCCGCGACGACGATCTCATCCGCACAGCGTGGCACCAGTGGAATCGGCGCACGCGTGAAGGCTTTGAAAAGGCTTTGGCTTGTTTTCGGCGTGCGGCAACTCAGGATGCTTCCGACCCGAGAGCTTTTGAGGGGATCTCCAGATGCTGGCTGACGCTCGGATTTTTCGGCATGTGCCAGCCGCGGATCGCATACGAGGAATTCCTCGAAGCGCTCACTCATGTGGTCGCGTTTCGCGGGCTTACAACCGAACTCCGTCGCGACCGCGGAGAGGCCCTGCACATCTTCGAACGGAAGCTCGCGGAGGCTGAGAGCCAACTGCTCGGGGCGCATCAGGAGAAAGCAACTCCGGGCGTATGCGTCCACCTTGCGCTGTTTTACACGGCCAGGGGAAACTTCGCGCAGGCCGCGCCATTTCTGGAAGAGGCACGAGCCACGGACAGACTCTTCACCACACTGCCTGCCACAGAGACATTCTTCTGGTTGTGCCAGGGCAAATTCAGTGCCGCTGTAGCCAGCGGCAAGGAGGGAATCGATCTCCATCCCTACCAGCCTTTGGGCCGGTCCTATTATGCGCAGGCGCTCGAATACGCGGGGAACGTCGACGAAGCCCTTCTGCAGTACCATCTGGCGTCAACGATGTCGCCCGACATATTCTGGCTCCGCGCGCTGGAGGCCCGATGCCCGCAATCGACTATATTCATCGCAAGCACAGCGGCCTCGCAGAATGTTGCCGCACCCACCTCGAATGCCTGACGCCGTCGGAATCCCGAAACGAGACCGTACTGTCGTGGCTCAGAACATGAATTTCATAGCGAGCTGCATGATTCTCGGATCCGCCGCGGTCAGGATTTTGCCGAAGCTCGCACTGCTCAGGATGGCGGTCGGGTTGTTCGCATTCAGCCGGTTCAGCACATTGAACGCTTCCGCGCGAAATTCGAGCCTCCCGCGCTCTCGGATGGCGAATATTCTGGAAAGCGCCACATCCACGCCCAGCAGGCCCGGTCCCTGGAACTGATTGATACCCAGATTGCCGTAGGTGCCCGCGGTCGGCGATGCGAACGCCGCCGGGCTCAGCCAGCCATTGACGCTCTGCGAAGCCGGAATCGGATTGCCGATCAGGTTCGGCCGCTGGTTCGACTGGCCCGTTAACGCGTTGTCCACGCCGGTGGTGACATTGATGGGGTTCCCGGATTGTGCGCTCACGATCGCCGAGGTCTGCCAGCCACCGGCCAAAAGGTTCAGCCACCGCTCCGAAAACCTGGGTGTTTGCCCGACTGCGGAAAGATTGAGTATGTGCCGCCTGTCGGAAGGAGCGCAGTTGCCGTAGTCTTGCTGCCGGTCCGCGGGATTCATGTAATTCGCAGTCGTGCCAAGAACGCTGTCTACGGGCACGCTGAGGCAATGTGACCAGGTGTAGTTCGCCAGCAGCGTGACCCCGTGCGCCATGCGGCGCTGGAGGGAAGCCAGCAGCCCGTTGTAGCTGCCCACGCCGCCGTCGTCAAGCTGGTAAATTCCTCCGGAATAAAACGGGCCCTGAGTCGGATCCTCGAGAGTCAGAAGGCGCCGCGCGGCCGTGTTGCCAATCGTTGAATTGCCGGGAATATAGATGGCCGGATTCAACTGGTCGGATGTCCACAAATGCACCGTCCGGTTTCCGATATAGCTGGCCGACACCAGCCAGTCGTTGCCGAGTTGCCGCTGAACGCTGACATTCCATTGCTCCAGGTAAGTAGGCTTGACGTGAAGAGGCATGTTCACATAAGTCGCTCCGGACGGAAATATCGCATTCGCCCCCAGCTGTGTCGGGAATATGTTGCCGCTCGGAGTGCCCAGCCACGGGTTATCGAACAGTCCCTTCGGGCTGGTGATCGTGATCGTATCGCCCCAGGGTGGATTCAGACTGAATTGGTAATCGAACAACGAGGGAGGCAGATCGTAAAAGATCCCGTAGGATGACCGTATTGTCATTCGACCGTTGCCGTTCGGGTCCCAAACCAGCCCGACGCGCGGAGCGAAATCCGCAATCTTGTTCGAAGTCGGAGCTTTTCCTGGAAACCCTTTATCGCCCGGGAAAATGACGCCGGCGGGGGCCTGCGGATAGGTGGCGCTATGCGCGCCCGCGGCAAACAATGCCGGATCGAAATGACTCACATAGCCATAGGCGGTTTGGGTCGCGAAGAATGGCTCCCAACGGACGCCCGCATTGATCGAAAGCCGCGGCGTAACGCGCCAGGAATCCTGCAGGTACGTCCCCACATAATTCTGCCGCGCGTAGGAAATGCCTGCGTTCGCCTGTTGAAACGTGCTGAGGTTCCCCAGCAGAACGTCGCCTAATACGAGCCCGGTGGCCTGACCGTTGAACGTGAAATTTCCGAACGTGGCCAGGTTGATGACGACGTTTTCAACGGGCTTGATCCAGTTCACGCCGAACTGAATCTGATGCGCTCCGCGAATGAGGCTGATGTCTTCGGCTACCTGAGTCGTCGTCGTGAAAACATGGCCAGGCGGCGCTGCATTCGATCCGGCATTGAATTCTCCGGTGGCCGAGATCACGACGAAATCGGGCACCATCGGAGTCATATTCACCCCAAGGTCCGCGGCGTCGAAGAACGGAGGCGACCCCTTCTGGATGGCTCCCCTGTTCAGTGAAGCCCGGAAGGAACTAATGGTATTCGCGTTGAAAAGGTAGGTGTCGCTGAGAACGAAGAATTGCATGTTGGCATTCACGAACGGCGCCGTAATCGTCAGGGGATTATTGTTGTTGTAGGTCGAATCCTGTTCCAGATTGGCGATATAGTAGCGGGCGAACAAAGTGTGCTTATCGCTGAGCTGGTAGTCGACTCGCCCCAATCCCAAATGCTCCTCACTATTGCTTACCGTACCGAATCGCACGAGGCCGCATTCGTTAATTGGCGTTGGCAGACGTTTGACCAGGTTGAGAGCGGCCGGGCTGAACCGCGAGGGCGAAATGGTGTTGTTCACGAAGGGCGCGTTCAAAGTGATTTGCCGGCCATTGTTGCAGGTGGGTGACGTGATGGCGGTAAAATCGCCGGTGAGCATCGTCGGCGTTGGCACGAAGGCGGTTCCGTTTGTCGGGTCGGAGCGCTGAATCGTACCCTGATAGCCCAGGAAGAAGAACAGCTTGTTCGTCCGGATCGGTCCGCCCAAAGTGCCACCGAATTGATTGCGTTTCAAAGTGTCGCGTGAAACGGCGAAGAAATTCCTGGCGTTCAGATCCCCGTTGCGAAGAAATTCAAACGCATCGCCGTGGAAGCCGTTGGTGCCGGACTTCGTCACCGCGTTGACCGCCGCCGCGGCGTGATACCCATATTGGGCGGGCAACGCACTGGTTTCGACTTTAAACTCCTGCAGCGCATCGGGGAACGGAATAGGCTGGTTCAGGTTGTTGAAAGGATCATTGTGATTGGCGCCATCCAGGAGGTAGGTAATGGAGCTCGACAGGCCGCCGGCCACGGAAATCGTCACGGTGGGGTAATTCTTGTTTGAGTTCAGACCGGCCTCGGCGGTGGTCGCAGCCCCGGCCACAAAGATCAGCTGGGTCGCGTTTCTGCCGTTGAGAGGTAATTCGACGACGCGCTGCTGATCCACAACCTGCCCCACCCCGCTGCTGTGCGTCTCCACCATGCCGGCGTCTGCCTGTACCTGGATTTCCTGCGTCACGGAACCGAGGGTCAGCGTCGCGTCGATTACAGGGTTGCTGTCGACTTGCAGTACGATTCCCGTCTGCACGAAAGTAGTGAAGCCGTCTTTGGTTATGGTCAGCCGGTAAGCGCCGACCGGCAAGGTGGGGATGATAAACGAGCCGTCCGAACCGGTCTCGACGTTTCTACTTAGCCCCGTTGCGGTCTGAACGACGGCGACCTTCGCATCCGGGACTACGGCGCCGCCCGCGTCGCGAACGGTGCCGGTGATTTGAGAGACACCCGATTGGCCGAAAAGACTTACCGCAGTGAGGGCAAAAACAAAACTGAGGTGGACCAGAACCTTGCGACTGCCGAGCATGCTGTCTTCTCTCCCACGGTGAGTTAAATAAAGGCGAACCGATGGCCAGCGGGAATTATATCCCAAAACACTGGTGTCCAAATTAGCGGCATTTTTCAGGCCGGCGGATTGATCTGAAACGGGATACGGGTGCGCTGGCGCAAAACGGCGGACCAGGTTGGCTGCTCTCCAGAATCATCGTGCCCACGCGAACGGCAGTTGTGGTGAATCTTCCTCGGTAAGTGGCAGGGGTGATTCGAAGGGTGACTCGATCCAGCGCCACAGATCGCGGTACACGAACAGTTGCTGTCTCAATAAGGCGATCAGCCGAGAGAGGCTCCAGGGGAATTTTGCCTGTAGTTGAAGAAACTTCACCGCCAGCAAGGCGATCAGTGCTGTCCAGATTTGCGTCTTCAGCGCATTGGCCGTCGTGCCCACGAACGTCTTGATGCGCAGATTCTGTTTCAGCGCCTTGAAGAGCAGTTCTATCTGCCAGCGCTCCTTGTATATGGCGGCGATGGTGGCAGCCGGCAACTCCAGATGATTGGTCAGAAAGACGAGTTCCCGTTGCGCGGTCTCATCCCAGTAGCGCACGCGCCGCAGAAACGGAGCGGTCTCGGTGTCGGCCTGCGCCTGTTTTTCCATCGCGATGATTTCATCCGCCAGAATGCCTTTCTCCTCCGCGCTACGGCGTTCCACGACCAGATACGCCGCGTTGTCCTTCAGGCGCGTCACGAAGTGCACCTCCTCTTCGGTCAGTCGCCGGAACCATTCATAGTCGGTGTAACCCCGATCGAATACCAGCATCGTGCCGCTCTGTAGTTTCAGTTTTCGCGCTACCTGAATCTCGTGCACTTTGCCTTCGGTCACCACCGCATAGCACGGCAGATAGCCATCATGGTCCAGCAGCAGATGCAGTTTCACCGCTCCTTTGGTGGTCCGGAACTTAGCCCAGTCGAACACTGCGGCGCAGAGATCGATCACCGTCGCATCCAAACTCAGCAACTTCCCGGGCAAACCCAGACTCGCACCCGCTTTACCCGTGCCCAACCGCTTGCGGCAATCTCCGAGCAACTCGTGGAACACGGTTTCGAACAACTGCCAGGGCCGATGGCTGTTGGCGTAGGCCAGCGTGGAGCGTGCCGGCGCTTCGGGCAAACCCAAATGCTTCAGTTTTCCTTCACTGGCCTGCAGCCCTTCGGTGATCTCCCGAAGCGATTTCGCCTGCGCCAGTTGACAGAACAGCATGGCCACGAACTGCCCCCAACTGGTAAAGCCCCGCGCGTGGCGCTCCGCGTGATGCTTCCCGACCGCCGCTTCAAACCTGTCCCGCGGGATCAACTGCAAAACCTGACTGAAGATGCTGCATACTCGTTTCATGGTGAAGTCTCCTGGTTCGCCTGGGCTTGTTCTTGCCGGAACTGAACTCAAGCTACCAGAGGCTTCACCTCTCCATTCCCGCGCTAATTTGGACACGAGTGATCCCAAAATATGTTGGGGATTTCTATTTCGCAGTGTTTTTGAAATGTCTGCACAGAGTTCACCGTGCTAAGCCGACCGCGACTATTTCACCGCGAGCGCTGCGTGGCCCGTGACACCTTCACGAAGCTCGCTCGGATCCGCTTCCCGTTTCCTCCGCGCCTTATCGCGTTGCGGCTTCGGATTGCCCAGCATGGTTCTGTCAAGATCGAGGACCGGGAAATTGGCTGATCGCCCGATGCACCTCGGCGTCGCCCCGTAAAGTAATGGCGAGGCACGGCCGATAGATCCACGTCGCTACGCAAGTGATCGAAATCGTGCTCGCGGCTCAAGGAATTTTTTCGGCCGCGGGATTGGTTTAGGGCTAATCATGCCCGTCGACAGCATTTGCTTACTAATTACTTCACGGCTATGTTTCATTTGATAACAGGGTAGAAGGCTACTTTTTGTCTTGAATACGCCTTTGAAGGGCCAAGACAGTCTGCCACACGCAAGCATACGTCAACTTAGCTCAGCATTGAACCAACCGCCTGTGTATCCGTCTCGTCTCGCATTAGCCCTAAACGTAGATATCTCGCTTCAGGCCGCGGCCGTCCAGGCCGGAAGACATTTCGATCATCCAAAATACAGGCGGAGGATGTGCGTCTATGGAATGCGTCGGACTGCCAATCCGATAGTGGATGGAAGGCGCGTCGTACAGGCTCTCTTCCCTTTCAATTCGAGTAAACTGGGTGGAGGCATTCCCTGGGAGGGCACAAATGTGGACGATCCGACCAAGACGCAACATACTGGCGGCCGGAGCCGCGGCAGCAGCGATGACCGCGCTGCCACGCATGTTTTCCCAACGGACTGGGCCAGAAGGGGCTGGCGCCCGCTTCTACGAAAAAGGCTCCGTTCGCATCCACTACGAGGAGGCCGGGTCCGGTTTCCCGCTGATGCTGATTCCCGGCGGCGGATTGAATTCAACGATAGCTTTCTTCAGCGGCAACTCGCCCTTCAACGCCATTGAGGAATTCAAAGGAGAGTATCGCTGTATCACGGCAGACCTGCGCAATGCCCCCGGCGGCCAATCCACCGGTCCGGTCGAGGCCGACCGCCCATGGGATTCCTACGCCGACGACCAGCTCGGTCTGATGGATCATCTGGGCATCGAAAAGTTTATGGTGATGGGTTTCTGCATTGGCGGCCCCTTCATCTGGAGTCTTCTGAAGCGCGCGCCGAATCGGGTTGTCGCTGCCGTGCTGGCGCAGCCCGTGGGATGGCGTCCGGAAATGCGCGATCCTAAATACCCAGGCGTATTCTGGAAGACTTGGGGCCCCGCGCTGACCGCTAAGCGGCCCGAGATCACGATGGCGATGACTGACAAATTTGTAACCAGAATGTTCGAAACCAACCCCGACTTCGTCTTCACTGTCACACGGGATTTCGTGCGGGGCTGCCAAAACCCCATCCTGGTCCTTCCCGATGATGTACCGGCTCATCCATATGCCGTTGCCATGGAGTGCGCGATGCTCGCGCCGAAAGCCGAAGTGAGCGTGTTTCCGTGGAAAGAGCCCAAAGAACGGATTCCTCTGGCGGTGCGACAAATCCATTCGTTCCTCAAGGCGCATCAGACCGCTTAGACGGTGGTGCGCATACGATATTCATCCCGTCGATGTGACTCGCTGTGCTGATAACGATGCCATTGCGACCGGATAACGCACACCCGAAACTTATCTCTGGGCCCACTCTGAATCGAATCGCTTCACGGCCTCGGCATCCAGATGTTCACTGGCATTCAGCCATATCCCTCTTCCCCGCCCCACGTAATGACGGATGGAAGGAATATTGCCTGCGGCGCCATCCTGGACGAATCGAGGGTCTCGCAGGGTTTGGCAGTGAATCTCGCCAAGCCGCTGGTAGCCGTCGTCCGGAATCGCGCCGGAGTCTTAGCAGCCCTCCGCCGACAACGCTACCATGGCATCTGTCGATGGGTATATTTGCGGCCGATCTCAGCCGCCTGCTGACTCGCCGGTCCGACCATGACTCCTTCCTTGATCATCTCGATCACGTTGCCGGAATTCATCGAATTCAGAAAGAAGATCTTGTTCGCTTTGCATGCAGCAAAGACCCGGGCTCGTGCAGCCACCATTTTCGGATCCCGTTCGGCGACACTGCCTGAACCTCGTATGCCAAGCGACAATGCCATGTCGCCGGGACCCCACTCCGCGAAACCAATGCCGGGAACTTTCAGGTTTTCTTCTGCGTTGGCCAGAGCATATTTGTCCTCCAGTTTCACGCCGAGGAGCAGTTCTCCGTCGGGATTGAGCGGCCAGGCGTCCGCTTTGTCCAGATATTCGTCCTGAGAGATTCCCCAGA
Source organism: Terriglobia bacterium (assembly GCA_963718155.1). Taxonomy (GTDB): domain Bacteria; phylum Acidobacteriota; class Terriglobia; order Bryobacterales; family Bryobacteraceae; genus BOG-234. The sequence goes on from CAVQYP010000021.1 coordinate 371,860, forward strand.
TCTGGGCTGCTGTGGGTGCGCCGTGAACGCCGCGGCGTCCCTCGTTGATTCCTTTGTCCAACCCCTGGGTGTGGATGGGCAGTCGCACGGCTTCGACGAATGCCCGGATAGCGCCTGGCGTATCCGCATGGGTCAGCATGATGCCATGGACGCCCGTCGCAAGCACCTGGCTGAACATCCAGGCGTTGGCCCTGACCGCTGCTTCATCGGTGCCGTTTACAGGCACGTTGACGATGACCGCCGGCGTGCGATGGCCGCTCTTCGTAGGACCTCCCGCCGCCAGCCCCTTCATATACTCGGCCAGACCTGCGACGTCGAACGGCGCGTGCTCCATATCGTAGCTGATGTAGTCCGCCCAGGTCTGAGCGTCCTTCTTTCCCTGTTCAAAAGTACCGGTTGTACCTGAATGCGAGCCCGTGTAATAGACGGGTTGTCCCTGCTCCAGCAGTTCGATCGCTCTGTTGATGCGCTTTGGTTTTGGCGTTTGCGCCAAAACCTCGGCAAAACCTGAAACCAGTAGGAAGTACGCGGCCAGACAACACAGTGCTGTTTTGATCTTTCTCATTGCCTCGTTCTCCATTCCTGTGAGACTACGGCATTGGCGATCCCCAGTATACGTCCGAAACGGACTGCTTCCGTGGGCCCCCAGTGCTCTCAGATTCTCGAAGCGAGAGCGGAAAGGGCTAACGATGACCGCCGTGAGCGCGCCGCCTGGATCAGACCCGTTTCTAACCCGGCGATCCGGCGCGAGGCACATGAACGGACATTATGATAAGCCTGCCTTGTGTCTTGGTAAAGGCGTGGGGCGTGTTTTCCGGAACGAAGACATAATCGCCCTTCGAGATGTGCCGCGGGGTGCCGCCTTCGACCCCGGTTCCCGACAGGTTGCTAGCGTTCGTCCGCTTTTCGCCGACCAACTTTCCGCCAACCGTCAGCGTGCCAGCGCCCTCCACGACACAGATCAATTCGGCTTCCTTTTCGTGCACGGTGGCTGGCGTGTCGATTCCTTCGACTCGGTACTCGAGGTTCACCGCATAGGGAGCCAGCATTAACAGCGGCTGAATAAAGTTAGCCTGATCGGGCTTCCTTTCCTTCTTCGCCTTAGCGATCATCGCCTCCACGTCGACGGCGCTGGTAAAAGTCTTCTCGGGCTGCTGAGCCATCGCCACAGCAGCAACTCCGACAACGGCCATGATAGAAAGTATTCGCACTCTGCCTCCTCACGGGTAACTTTCGCGGGTTACCGGGTACCATTTTCTGGCTGCTGGTATTCTACGCCCGGCCACGATTCCCAAAGCCGCGTATTTATGAGTGTGGATTGCGGCGAAGTCGAACACTGAATCCAGGATGGTTCGGAACGGCATCCCAGCGTCTTGAACGCGGGGCGAAAAACTGATCGCGTCCACGAGGGACGTACGGTTCGTGCCGTGATCACCGCCTCAATCTCGGCGTTAAGTCACTATATCGCTGGCTATTTTCAAACTTGCTTTGACCGTGCCTCCTACCGGCTGGCTCAATTCAGAAGCGGTTAACGCTCCCGCTGCCCACTCGATGTTGTGGAGAGATCAGTGACAAGGCTGGGTCGGTGGATTGGAGATCCGCGCGGCGCCGGAGCTTGCATCTCAATAGCTACACGGGTCCTGTGGACCTCCTGACCGAGGACGAAAATGTACCAGGCACCTCCGAGGCCGAACGCAAGTATACCGAAGACTCCGAATGACGCGACAAAAAGAACGCCGCGGCCTTACTCTGCGCGATTTCTGCCTGCATTTCCAGAACATCGGGTGTAACGAACTGCGTGCTCTGTTAAAATCGCCAGGCGTGCCGGAACGTCCAGATCTCAGCCGCCGCAAAATTCTCACCAGCGCCGGTGCGCTTTTGTTCAGCCAGCTCTTGCCCGGCAGAGCACGCGCCGCCGTGAACGGCAGCGCGACGCTGTTGGACGTTCACCACCACTTCTTTCCTCCCACGCTGGTGACGGAACTGGCTCGCGCGAAGCAAAACCTTACGGGGGCAAAGGATTGGACACCGTCCCGATCTCTTGAAGATATGGACAAAGCAGGGGTGTCGACTGCGATGCTGTCTATCACCACACCCGGCGTATCGTTCGCAGACGATGCTCTGGCGCGGCGCCTTGCCCGCGACTGCAACGAGTATGCGGCGCGGCTTCGATCGGACCACGCCGGTCGCTTCGGACACTTCGCGATTTTGCCGTGGCCGAATGCCGACGCCAGCCTGAGCGAGATCGAATACAGCCTCGACACGCTCAAAGCCGATGGCATCGGAATGCTGACCAACTACCCTGACAACAAGCAGGGCGACAAGTGGTTCGGAGATCCTTATTTCGCGCCGGTCTTCGATGAGTTGAACCGGCGCAAAGCGGTGATCTATACGCATCCGACTTCGGCGAACTGTTGCCGCAATGCGCTTCCGGGGATCCCGGATACCGCGATCGAATATGGGACGGACACCTCGCGGGCGATCGTGCGCATGGTGTTCAGCGGCATGTCGGTGAGGTACCCGGATATTCGCATCGTGTTCTCGCATGCGGGCGGAACGATGCCGTTCCTGAGTGAGCGATTGATCAACCTGGCGAAGACGGAACAGTACGCCGCGGCCCTTCCCAAAGGATTTCTGGCCGAGGCCGCGAAATTCTATTACGATACGGCGCAGGCGTCGAACGCCGCCGCGATGGGCGCGTTACGTAAGGTGGTGCCGGTGTCGCAGATCGTGTTCGGGACTGATTATCCGTTCCGCACATCCGCCGAACATGTGAAAAATCTCAAGGAGTGCGGGATTTTCGATGCGCGGGAGCTTCGGGCGATTCATCTGGATAATCCGCAGCGGCTGCTGAGAGGACACGCGTAAACAATGCCTAGCACTTACCGCCGACCAACTCAATCTGCGCGGCATCACCCTCCTCGGCAACTCCACGGGGGGCCGGGAAATGTGACATAGTCTTCTTTATGACGCGCCTCAAACCGGTCGACGTCGTGATCGTCGGAGGAGGCTTTACAGGTCTCCTGATGGCCAAAGAAATCACGGCGCGCACCTCGCACTCCGTGCTGATTCTGGAACGCGGTCCCGCGCGCAAAACCGGCCAGTACTCTTCCGGCATGGACGAACTCGATTACGCCGTCCGTCTGCGCATGATGCAGAACCTCGCCGATGAGACTCTCACGCACCGCCATTCGAGCAAGGCCAATGCCGTGCCGGTGCGCCAATACGGGTCCTTCCAGCCCGGCGCCGGAACCGGCGGCGCGGGCGAGCACTGGGGCGCCCTCTCTTACCGCTTCGCGCCGGAAATCTTCCAGCTCGGCTCCGAACTCAAAGACAAGTACAAAGGCTCCCGACTCACGAAGGACGTGACGGCGCAGGACTACGGCGTCACCTACGACGAGCTCGAATCGAACTACTATCGCGCTGAGCAGATGTTGGGCGTTTCCGGCAAGGCAGGCAATCTGCGCGGCCAGAAGATCGAAGGCGGGAACGTCTTCGAAGCCCCTCGCCGGCAGGAATACCCTCTCCCGCCCCACAAAACATCGTATGCCGCATCGCTCTTCCGCGCCGCTGCCCTCGAGAGCGGCTATCATCCGTATCCGCTGCCCGCCGCCACGCTGAGCCAGACGTACAAGAACCCGGACGGCATTACGCGCGCCGGATGCGCCTATTGCGGGTTTTGCACGCGCTTCGGTTGCATGATCGGCGCCAAAGCCCAGCCCACCAATACTCTGCTCCCGCTCCTTGAACACAAGAAGAACTTCACGCTGCGCGCCGGATGCCAGGTGCGGCGCGTGCTGCATCGCGACGGCACTGCCGAAGGCGTCACGTACACCGACGCCGAGGGCAATGAGTTCGAACAGCCGGCGGGCATTGTGGTGCTCTCCTCCTGGACCCTCAACAACACTCGGTTGCTGCTTCTCTCGAAGCTGGGCGAACCCTGGAACCCCGCTTCCGGTAAAGGCACGGTGGGCAGGAACCTCACTCACCAGGTGAGCGCCAATGTCCGTTTCTTCCTCGATAAGCATCTGAACACCTTCATGGGCGCGGGCGGCCTCGGTTTCGGCATCGACGATTTCGATGGCGATCTTGCCCACGACCCTGACAAAGGTCTGCTGCGCGGCGGCACCATGCGTGTCGCGACGTCGGGCGAAGGCCCACTCACGACCTTCGGCCGCTTTCCGGCTGGTGAGACGAAAGCCAGCTGGGGTTCGGACTGGAAGAAAGCTGCTCTGAAGTGGCACGATAAATCGGCGCAGATCGCCTTCGAAGGCGGCCACTTCCCCTACCGCCAGAACTACATGGATCTCGACCCCGTCTACACGGATCGATTCGGCGACCCACTTATCCGTCTGACGCTCGATTGGACCGATCACGAACGCGCCCAGGCCGACATGGCCATTCGCGTCTCCTCCGATCTCGCCCGGAAAATGGGCGCGCGTCCGGGCGAAGCGCGAGGCCTCGGAGCGCGCTATTCGGTGACTTACTACCAGAGCACGCACGTGCAGGGCGGCACCATCATGGGTGGTTCGCCGGACCAGAGCGTGGTGAATCCCTGGTCGCAGCACTGGAAGGTTCCGAACCTGTGGATCACCGGCGGCTCCACCTTCCCCCAGAGCGCATCCGGTAACCCGACTCTGACGATCCTGGCCCTCACTTACCGCGCCGCCGACGTGCTGATCGATCGCTATATGAAGCACCCAGGAGCGCTGGCATGAAGAGGCGAGAGTTCCTGACAGTGCCAGTGAAGAGCCTCGGGCGGCCTGCTGATTTACGGTGTCGCGGGCGAAGCCATCCGGTTGCAGGCGCAGGACGGCGCGCTCCGCATTCCTCTCCGCTTCTTCACCGCCGCCGAAGCGCGCACCGTGCAGGCGGCCTGCGCGCGTATCTTCCCCAGCGATGAAAGCGGGCCCGGCGCCACTGAAGCCAACGTAATCGTTTACATCGATCGCCAGCTCGCCGGTCCATGGGGCCGCGATAAGTACCGGTATACAAAAGGTCCGTGGGTGGAATCTTTTCCGGAGCATGGCTATCAGGCAAAGGAGAATCCACGGCAGATCTATCGCGCCGGCATTCCCGGCCTGGGCGACGATTTCGCCGCCCTGCCGCCGGCGGGCCAGGACGAACGTCTGCGCGCCATCGAGCGCACCCCGTTTTTCCAGTTGCTGCGCACCCATACGATCGAAGGAATGTTCAGCGATCCGCTGCACGGCGGGAACGCCGGCCTTATCGGCTGGCAGTTGGTCAGTTTTCCCGGGCCCCGCATGAGCTATCGCGAAGAGATCGACAAGTATCATGGCATGCCGTTTGAAGCGAAACCGCAAAGCCTCGAGCAGATGGTCGGCCACAAGGTTGAAGGATGGGAAGAGGAGAAGGGCTGAAATGCGAAATTATCTGGTGCTTTGTGGATTCCTGCTGCTCTCAACCGGGAATGTCTTTGCCGAGAAGGCGAAGGCCACCAACGTTCCCGAAATACCGTACGACTCGGTGCCGAACTTCCTGAAGTTTCCGGCGAATCTCTACCTCGGCGAAGCCATGGGCGTCGCGACCAACTCCAAAGGGCACATTTTCGTCTACACCCGCAGCGCCAACACGCGCCTGTTCGAGTTCGATCAGAAAGGCAATTACGTCCGCGAGATCGGCGAAGGGAACTACGGTTTCGAATTCGCCCACTCCGTGCGTGTCGATCCGGAAGACAACATCTGGGCCGTGGATGAAGGCACCAACATGGTGATCAAGTTCAATCCGGCGGGCAAGGTGGTCATGGTGATCGGGCACCGTCCGGACGCTGTCGCAGGTGCACTTGCGACCACAAACGCACCGGCGCCACCCGCCGGGAAATACATTCTCGGCCGACCCACCGACGTCGCCTGGGATCCGCAGGGCAACATCTTCGTATCCGACGGCTACGTCAACAACCGCGTCGTGAAGTACGACAAGAACGGCCGGTTTCTCGCTCAGGCAGGCAGCGAGAAAGCCGGCAACGGCCCGGAGCAGTTCAACCCTGCCTCACGGCATCGCAGTGGATCTGAAGGGAAACGTTTATGTCGCCGACCGCTCCAATCACCGCCTGCAGGTCTTCGATAACAATCTGAAATTCAAAGCGAGCTACGACAACATTGGCGATTCCTGGACAGTGTGCGTATCGCCCGGCCCGCACCAGTATTTGTTTACCTCCAACTCAAACCCCAACGGCAACGCGCCCGGAACCTGGGACACCAGCGGCGAAATCTACAAGATGGAGCTCGACGGCACCATCCTCGGCAGATTCGGACACGCCAGTAAACAGTTGGGCGGATTTCAGGTGGTCCACATGATGGATTGCCGGAATCCGAACGAGATTCTCGTCGCCGAGATCGAGTCGTGGCGCGTACAGAAGCTGCTGTTGAAACCTCAAGCCAGCGAGATAGGTACCAAATGAAACGACTGATACCCGTGGTGCTGCTCGTTGCCGCGATGCCAGGTGGCTCGCAGACCTCCGCCCCGGAGATCGCCTTCGATTCGGTAGTCAATCCGCTGAACTTTCCCGCCGGCATTACGCTCGGTGAAGCGGCCGGAGTAGCCACCAACTCGAAGGGCGATGTTTTCGTTTACACACGCACCGGCCATCCCACCATTTCGTTCGGCACGTCGCGCCCCTTCGCGCACGGCGGCTCGCGGCTTTTCCAGTTTGACAAGACGGGGAAATACGTGCGCGAGATCGGCAAAGACACCTATGCGTTTCTCGTCGCCCAGCAGGTGCGTGTCGACCCGCAGGACAACATCTGGATCGTGGATCAGATGTCGAGCATGGTGATCAAATTCAATCCCGAAGGGCGCGTGGAACTGTTGCTCGGCAGAAAGTCGGAGTCCGAACAGGTCCCGGCCAGGCCCCTCGATGCGCCACCCGGGCGCGCTGGACGCGGTCCAGCCGGCGCCGGCCAGCAGAGCGATATCTTCCAGCGGCCCACTGACGTCGCCTGGGATGCCGCCGGAAACATATATGTGGCCGACGGTCTGGGCAACTCCCGCATCGCGAAGTTCGACAAGAACGGGAAGTTCGTGAAGAGCTGGGGTTCACGCGGATCCGCGCAGAGCCAGTTCAACAAAATCAGCGGGATCGCGATCGACGCGCAGGGAAACGTTTATGCCGCGGATGCCGGAAACAAGCGTATCCAGGTATTCGACGGAGAGGGCAATTTCAAAACGCAGATTGAAAATGTGGGAGCCCCCGCCGCCCTCTGCCTCACGCCCGGACCGCGCCAGGTTCTCTACAGCTCGAACTCAAATCCCCCGGAAGATATCGACACCGGCGGTGAGATCTTCAAGCTCTCGCTCGATGGAAAGATCCTCGGGAAATTCGGGAAAGCCGGGAAACTGCCTAAAGAATTCGGCACCGTGAACGCAATCGATTGCCGCCGCGAGAATGAGCTGTACGTGGGCGAACTGGGAAACTGGCGAGTCCAGAAGCTGACGCTCCATTAGGAATGACCGCGCGTGCAAGAACTTCCACGAGGGCACGCCCCAGCGGATGAAGCCATGATGCCGGCGCCATGCCCCCCAAGGATCGAGTTCTCGACAACAAGGGGGAGCGCGCCGCCAAACGTATGCCCTTTGCCTGCCCCAGGCCCCGAGACCGATCAGTGTGTTCCTTTTGCGGTGGCTCTGCTTCTTTGTCGACACGATTGATACATCCGACGGTCGAACATCTGTTGGCCTTTTCCGGAGGTCATCACAAGCTAACGATATTGTTGAATTGAACGAAGCCGCCGTAGGCATCTCGTATATCAGAGCGGCGCAACCGCTTCCCGCCGGTAGCAGGAGCACCAGGAAGAACACACCGCCGGAGCGCGCCGATTATGCGCAATTACTTAGGACGTCGTGTTTAGAACCACAGCAGCCGCATGTTCTCCTCTGTGGAATCGGACCTGACGAAATGCGCCGTCAGTTCGCTGTGGCGTCGTCGATCATGTGGATGAGATACATCCTCTCGCCCCGCCCTTCCAGCCAGTCGTGAATGCTGGTGTCCCACTGGACCAGTTCTTGCCGGCAACTGCGGCGTGTCCGCCACGAATGTGTCTTCTCCACTTTCCGGCGGCGCGCCCGCCACAGTCCAGTCGTCATCATGATCTGGCGCAACGCCTCGCGACCGATGACGATTCCATGCCTCTTTTTCAGATACTCGGCCGCCAGAGTGGGGCCGAAGCCGCGATAAACCTCGCCCGAAAGGATGCTCACGATTCGCGCGCGTGTCTTCTCCTCTGTCTTCCGGTTCGACGGCCGGCCGCGCAGCTTGTGAAGGACCGCCTTGTCTCCTTCCTTGCTCAGCCGCCCCAACAACCGCCGCACCTGCCGCGGCGTCATTCTTAGTTCCCCGGCCGCTTGCTCCTGAGTGATCCGCTTCTTCTGTGCCTTCTTCAGCACTACCAGTCGGTCTCCCGCTGGGCCGTGGCGAGAACTCCTTGTTCTTTCACCTTCCCAGCCTGGTTTCGTCAAGAGACATTTCTATCCGGCACAAACAGGACATTCTCACGTGGCGGCGACACACTTCGGGAACCACCCTTCGGGAACCACCCTTGCGGTGCAATCCGCCCGGTGATACCATCGCGGCCATGTTAATTTCGGCCGGGGCTTGAAGGGGCGCAACGTCTGTTGAATGCGTGCCGGTGAATCGTACAGCTGGAAGCGATTCCCGATTCCCGGAAGAGATTTTTTGATCGGGTGATTGAAATGGGGGTGACTTCGCATGCCCATCGTTCGTGCTTTGTTTCTTTGCTTACTTGCATCCGTCTCAGTATGGGCGCAAACAGCTCAAATTGGCGGAACTGTCAAAGACTCCACAGGGTCGATCATCCCGGGAGCTGAAATAAAAGCGACCCAGACGGCCACAGGCGCTTCCCGGAGTTCGACCAGCGGCGCGGATGGCGGATTCGTGATTCCGAACCTCCCGATTGGCCCGTACATGTTGGAGGTCACCAAAACCGGCTTCCAGAAATACGTGCAAACCGGCATCGTCCTTGAAGTCGGCACCGCGCCGACGACGAATGTCACCATGACGCTGGGTTCGGTAAACGAACAAATCACGGTGCAGGCGGAGGCCTTGCAGGTGGAGACGCGCGACAGCGGCATCGGCCAGGTGGTGGATACGCAGCACGTGCTCGAAATGCCGCTGAACGGCCGCGACCCGCACGAACTGGTCTTCCTGGCCGGCATGGCCAATTATCCAGGCCAGTCCAGCCTGCAAAGCGTTCGCAATTACCCCACGGTAGTGGTTTCGGTGGCAGGCGGGGTGCCGGACGCGGTGGCGTATCTGCTGGACGGCACGATTTATCAGGATCCGTACAACAACCTCAGCCTCCCGCTTCCCTTCCCGGACGCGCTCCAGGAGTTCAAGGTGGAAACCAGCGGCGTGCAGCCCCAGTACGGATACCACTCGACGGCGAACGTCAACGCGGTGACCAAGTCCGGTACCAACAAGTTCCACGGCGACGCATTCGAGTTTCTGCGTAATGGCGACCTCAACGCCCGCGACTTTTTCGCGAAGAAGCGCGACACTCTGAAGCGCAACCAGTACGGCGGCACGGTGGGCGGCCCGATCAAAAAAGACAGGCTGTTCTTCTTCGGCGGCTTCCAGCGGACCAACCTGAGGTCGGACTCGGCGCAGAACACGGCATTCATTCCGACTCAGGCGATGGTGACGGGTGATTTCACGGCAATCACTTCGCCTGGCTGCAACAGCGGTAAGCAGATCAATCTGCCGGCGTCCCTCGGGTTCAACAACAACACGATCAGCCCGTCACTGCTGAACACGGTTGCGCTGAACATCGTGAAGACAATGCCGGTAACGACTGATCCCTGCGGGCGTGTGCTGTACGGCCTCGCCGCGATCCAGGATGAAAATCTGGGGGTGGCCAAGATCGATTACCAGATCAACGAGAAGCAGTCGATGTTCGGCCGTTACACCGTTGCGCAACTGAACGTCGGTTCCACATTTGACGGCAAGGACCCGCTGTCACTCAACACCTTCGGCGTGAACGACCTCGATTACTCAATCACGCTTGGGCACACGTGGGTTCCGTCGCCGACCTGGGTCAATGCGTTCCGGGTGGGGGGCTCGCGCACAAACGTCGCCAAGATTCCGGATAACTACGCATCGTGGACATCGCTGGGTGCGAACATTTCTCCGCTGGCAGGCAACGTGATCGCGATTACGGCGACGCCGGAGTTTTCCATCGGAGGCGTATCGGCGTCACCCGGGGCCTCACACAACGGCCCATTGCTGTCGTTTTATGACGACGTGAGCTGGATCAAGGGCACCCACCAGGTGATGTTCGGCGGCAGTTTTTACCGGCAGATGCTGAACTACTTCTCCGGACCGAACGCAATCGGCACGCCGGTGTTCGACGGTTCGATCAGCGGAGCGGGCGGGGGCGCCAGTGTGCTGAGCGATTTCATGCTGGGGCGGCCGGCGAGCTTCTCGCAGGGCACACTCTACGGTTTCTACAGCCGGCAAAAATACATGGCGCTATACATTCAGGATTCGTGGAAAATCACCCCACGCCTGACTGTGAACTACGGCGTGCGCTGGGAACCCTCCACTCCCGTGTTCCAGAAGACAACGGCGCAGGACGAGCACTTCGACCAGGGGCTGTTCAACCAGGGGATCAAGAGCAGCTATTACACGAACGCGCCCGGTCGGTCTGGTGGTGTCCGGCGATCCGCAGTATTCCTGCGGCAACTACTTCTACTGCCCACAGTGGGACAAATTCTTCCCGCGCCTCGGTCTGGCGTTTGACCCCGTGGGCGACGGCAAGATGACCATCCGCGTCGCGTACGGTATGTTCGGCGACCGTCCCAACATGCTGGCGCTGAGCCAGGAACAGTTCAGCCCGCCGTTCGGGAACCTGATCGCCGTTTCGGGGTCGAACCTGACCAATCCGTGGACCACGTTCGCCGGACTGCCGGGATTCTCGCCTGCGGGACAGAATCCGATGGCACAGCTGGCTGCGGCGAACTCCTTTGGACACCAGGCAACGACCATCCCGTTTCCGACAGCCGGAAGCTACGTAACGGCTCCGCTTACACAGTGGAAGGCGCAATACGTGAACCAGTGGAACATCAGCCTTCAGCGGCAGTTGGGAACGGGCTGGCTGGTGAGCGCCAACTATCTTGGAACCAGCACCATCCACCTGATCAGCGGCGAAAACATCAATGCGCCGGTGCTGGTTCCGAACACGGCCGGCACTCCGCTCGGCACCTGTCCGGCGGGCGTGACTGCGGGTTGCAACTCGACGACCAACTACAACCAGCGCAGACCGCTTTACCTGCAGAACCCAACGACCGGCGTTTACTATGCGGGCGTCGGCTTCGTGGACCCGGGCGGCACGGCGGAATTTGCAGGCCTGAACCTCTCGGTGCAGAAGCGCGTGAGCCATGGCCTGAATCTTCTGGCGAACTACACGTGGTCCCACTGCATCAGCGACCCCTGGAACAACAACCCGACCAACGGGGGCGTGGCGCCGCCCGGCAACCGGCGGCAGTGGCGCGCCAACTGCGTGGGCATCGACCTGCGGCAGAACTTCACACTCAGCGCGGTTTACAACACACCGAGGTTCGACAATAAGGCGGTACGGCTGCTGGCGAGCGACTGGCAACTGGCTCCGATTCTGACCATCCGATCGGCGCAGGAGTTCTCCGTGCTTGCGGGCCCGGACCGCGCTCTGACCAGCGTGGCGGGACAGCCCGCGCAGTATCTGGGCGGCAACCCGTACAACGCGAATCAGACGGTTGACCACTGGCTGAACACCTCTGCGTTCGCTCTTCCGGCACTGGGCACCTACGGCAATCTCGGGCTGAACAACCTGAAGGGGCCGGGCGCGTTCCAGTTGAATCTGGCGCTATCGCGGAATTTCAAAATCCACGAAAGCCAGACGCTGCAGATCCGGGCCGACGCGTTCAACCTGCCGAACCACCTGAACCCGTACGCGCCAGGTAACGGACCAATCGGCGGGGCGAGCGCTTCGCAGAACTTCAACGCGTCCAACTTCGGTCAGATCACCAACGACATCAGCGGCAACAACGGCCTGCAGGCGGGAGACTACCGTGTGGTGCAGTTGGCGATGAAGTTCATCTTTTGATCCGCGGAGGCAGGCGGTCGGAGCCGGCCGGCCGCTGATCTTTCTCAATTCGGCAACAAGGAGGCTCGGTTCGCGGAGTGCGACGCTGCGCCTGATCGCTGACCCGGGCCGCCGTGCGGAGCATATCTTCGAGATTCAGAAGAGCGACGGCACGCCAGTGGGACCATCCATGAGTTCAGGATTCAGCGGAGGACCGATTCCGCCGGGCACTGGGGACTGTCCGGTGAAAAGGGTAATTGGTCTATTACAGGTGGTCGCCGGGCATTTCCTGGGAATGCAGGCGCGCACGCTCCGCCGAAATAGTGCCTCACGGAAGCATGAGAGTTTTGCCAGGGGATCGATGTCTCTCTACTGGTGTTCGTAGCGGGCGAATCTTGCTTTAATGTCGGGCCAGAACTCGGACAGCAGGTTGCCCAACGCCGAGGCGGTGACACTTTGAAGGTGCGGTATGCCATCTCGCACCGATCGGGTTCAACGCCGGAGTAGGTGGTTAAATTTTGAGGCGAATGTGGGAATCCAGGGCGCCTATTTTGCGCCAACCGGACGACGCGCTCACGCCGAGAAATTAAAGCTCTTTCCCGGAAATCACGCCGGAGTGAGGACGACGCGGAATATCGCGGCCGGAGGATGGATAAAGGGACGCCGGTGCTGCCGGGGCCCCGGCGGTTCGATACGCGCGTAGCGGGATGCTTCATGAAGCACGGTCGGCAGGAGGAAGAGACCCGCGGCGCGATTCGCGAGGAAAAAGTTCTGGATACAGACGAAACCGCGTGGCAGGACATGCAGCAGGAAGCAACGTAGGAACTCAGGTACAGATGGCGAACAACATTCCTCGCAGGACTCCGTCCCACTGGTCAGGTCGGCCTGCGCTGCGCCGAATCGCTGCAGCAGGGTCCGAAGCCGACACCCGTATTTGGGGTCCTCGTTGTGCCACTGCGAGATCCCGGCGCCCGCCGCCGCCGAGAAGAACGCGAAGGGGTCTATCGACTCCTTTACGAACAGCCCCCACTTATCGTGCACGCGAAGAGGGACGTAGGGCGTGGTGGGGTCGGAAACCGTCTGGAAATTCGGAATTACTCCCAGGATGCGATCATTCGAAATCGGTGAGGAAGGAAGGACCGCTTCGACCGGGTTCATAGTAAGGTTCATGCGTCCACGCTTCATTCGGCCCGAACCCGCTTCCGGTGTTGCGTCGCACGACTATCTTATCGTCGTTAACAACGATGGCGTCCGCACGTCCACTTCCTGTGACGTCGGCAAAAAACGTGCCGCGTGTTCCATAGTAAGGTTCATGCGTCCACGCTTCATTCGGCCCGAATCCGCTTCCGGTGTTGCGTCGCACGACTATCTTATCGTCGTTAACAACGATGGCGTCTGCACGTCCACTTCCCGTGACGTCGGCAAAAAACGTGCCGCGTGTTCCATAGTAAGGTTCATGCGTCCACGCTTCATTCGGCCCGAATCCGCTTCCGGTGTTGCGTCGCACGACTATCTTATCGTCGTTAACAACGATGGCGTCTGCACGTCCACTTCCCGTGACGTCGGCAAAAAACGTGCCGCGTGTTCCATAGTAAGGTTCATGCGTCCACGCTTCATTCGGCCCGAATCCGCTTCCGGTGTTGCGTCGTACGACGACGGAGCGGGGACCGCATGGGTGGGGTTTGAGCGTGAGGATCGATTATCGCATCCGTCCGATCAGAAGCAGGGGCGCGCCGGCAGACCAATATTCGGGTCCTTCGAACGAGCACGGATATGTAACAGTCTTGCGGGCTGGTTGGTTACGGTTGAAAACGATCAGGCTCAGCGGCGCGTCGCAAATCTTGCTGGTCCCGATCTACCAGAACTGATGGCAATGTGGCTTCCGATATGGCCCATTATCTGGACCTGATTTTCTACTGACGCCGTCCTTTTTGTACTTCGCGACTGCGGAGCTCCCCTTCGACCTGAACGTGGGCACCCTTCCTGAGACTCGCGGCGAATTCGCCGAGCTTCCCGAAGGCCAGGAAGCGGTGCCGTTCAGTCCGTGATTCGACCGGTCGCTGTCGTGGGGGACCCGGAAGCGAGAGGCCACCGCTTCCAGTGCGATGGAGCTGCTTCTCTGGGGGACCAGAATGGGGGAGCCAGAACCGGAGGGCGCCGGAACGGCGAAGCAGAAGCTCCGCGGACCGCAGGGCGCGGGAATTGGCCCGAAGCTGTGCAGGACCAGGGACAGAAAGGAAAGCAATATCTCAATGACTTTGGAAGCGTGCGTCAAGGCTCTGGAGAGCCGATTCACAGTGACAGCGAACCAAATTCGCGGGAAGGGCAGCCAAATGACATGGGAGCCTCTCAGGAGGACACTGGTGAGTAACTCAGATGAAATTGTCTGGGACTAAAAGACAACCGTTGGATCTGTGAACGCGATTCTCAGGCAAAGGCCGGCGGGACATTGTCAGATATCAGCCGGGCTTCAGGCTGGCGAAGGCTGAACGCGGCTTCACATCACGCCCTACTCCATCTGGGAATGTCGCAAAACCGATCTGCGCAATTCCGTATATACTGTGCGGTGAATGAAACGGCTGCTCTGTCTGCAGTGGGTGTTTGCGGCCTCCCTCCTCGCCCAGCACAGCTTCACGCAGATTGACATCGAAGACGGCGGACGTCTCTTCCGCGCCAACTGCGCTGTCTGTCACGGGGCCGAAGGCAATCAGGTTCAGGGCATCGATCTCGCCCATGGCAAATTTCGCCGCGCCAAAACCGACGATGACATCGCCGCCATCATCCGCAACGGTATCCCTGGTACCGCAATGCCTCCCACCAGCTTCACCGACTCAGTGGCCCTGACTGTCGTCGCTTACCTCCGTACCATGGCGGCCGCCAGCGCGACCACCGTAACAAACGGCGATCCCGTGAGCGGCAAATCCATCTACGACGGCAAAGGAAACTGCGCCACGTGCCATCGCATCCGCGGCGTTGGTTCGCGCTCCGGTCCCGACCTCAGCGACATCGGCATCTATCGCTTGCCCGGCGAGATCGAGCGTTCCCTTACCGATCCCGACGCCGAAATCCTCCCGCAGAACCGGCATTTCCGCGGCGTCACGAAGGAGGGCGTAACCATTACTGGCGTCCTCCTCAACGAAGACAAGTACGCCGTTCAGATTCTCGACTCGAAGGATCGTCTCGTCTCGGTGAAACGCACCAGCCTGAAGGAATTCACCTTCACCACGGACAAGTCCCCCATGCCTTCTTATAAAGACAAACTGACTCATCAGGAACTCTCCGACCTCGTCAGTTACCTTGCATCTCTCAAAGGAGTGGCGGATTCCATGAGAACACTTTGTCTGCTCCTTGCACTTGTGGCCCCGCTCCTGCATGCCCAGATCACTTTCGACCGCATCGTCGACGCCAACAAAGAACCGGGGAACTGGCTGACTTATTCCGGAACGCCGCTCAGCCAGCGCCATAGTCTGCTCACACAAATCAATCCCGCCAACGTCAAAAATCTCGAGCTGCAGTGGGTCTTCCAGTCACAGTCGCTCGAAAAATTCGAAGCCTCGCCGCTTGTCGTCGACGGTATCCTCTACACCGTCCAGGCCCCGAATGACGTGGTCGCGATGGACGCTGAAACCGGCCGTATTTTCTGGGTCTCGCCCTATGCGCCTTCGCCCGAAGCCCGCGTGTGCTGCGGGCGCGTCAACCGCGGCCTCGCCATCCTCGGCGACACGCTCTTCATGGGCACGATCGACGGCCACCTGCTCGCGCTCGACGCCAAAACCGGAAAAGGCATCTGGAACGTCGCCGTCGCCAAAGCCGAAGCCGGCTACGCGCTCACGCTCGCGCCGCTCGTTGTCAAAGACAAAGTCATCGTCGGCACGGCCGGCGGCGAGTACGGTATTCGCGGCTTCCTCGCCGCTTACGATGCCAAAACCGGCAAGGAAGCCTGGCGTTTCAACGCCATTCCCGGCCCCGGCGAGCCCGGTCATGAAACCTGGGCGGGCGATTCGTGGATGCACGGCGGCGCTTCGATCTGGGTCACCGGGTCGTACGATCCGCAGCTGAATCTCACTTACTGGGGCATCGGCAATCCCGGCCCCGACTGGAACAGCGACAATCGCAGCGGCGCCAATCTCTACAGCGATTCCGTCGTGGCGCTCGACGCCGACACCGGTAAGCTCAAATGGTATTTCCAGTTTTCACCGCACGACGATTTCGACTACGACTCCGTCCAGGTGCCCGTTCTCGCCGACATGGAATGGAAGGGCAAACAACGGCGGGTGATGCTATGGGCGAATCGCAATGGCTTCTATTACGTGCTCGACCGGACCACCGGCGAATTCCTGCAGGGCAAGCAATTCGCAAAGGCTACATGGACGACAGGACTCGACGACGGCGGACACCCTGTTCGCATCGCCGAAGCCAGGCCTTCGCGCGAAGGTACACTTGTCTATCCCGGCGTGCAGGGCGCCACCAACTGGTTCTCGCCGTCCTACAGCCCGCACACCGGACTCTTCTACATCAACACCTGGGAAAACTACGCGTCGGTTTTCAACAAACTCCCGGGCGATTACATCGAAGGACGCCGCTACACCGGCGGCTCGCCACGCTCGCCTGTTCCCTCTCTTCGCGCCACGCAGGTGATCAATCGAACGGAAGACGAAGGCTACGGCGTCCTTCGCGCCTTCGATCCCAAAACCGCTGTGCGCAAATGGGAGTTCAAAATGGCCGATGTCACGGGCAGTGGCGTCCTCACCACCGCTTCCGATCTTTTGTTCACCGGCGGCCGCGAAGGATACTTCTGGGCCATCGACGCACGCACCGGAACTGAACTCTGGCGCACCAATCTTGGCGGTCCCGCCGACTCCGGGCCTGTGACGTACTCCGTGAACGGACGTCAATATGTTGCAATATGCGCCGGTAACTCTCTGTTCACCTTCGCACTGCGGCAATAAACGGAACACCTGTCCGGCAGAACCAGGGCATCTGAGTTGCTCAGAAGCCGAGGGCCGCCGGGCGCGGCGCCAAAAAGTGGAGGAACCCGCCCTGCCAGCCGCGATTCGGCGGCGAGGACTTCAACCAGGACGACCTGAAGCGTACCAACCGGCTGCGGTGCGTGATAACATTGGGCAGTTTTTTCCGGCTGAAACACGTGGTGACGAATGCAGGGCGCACAGGAACAGGCAATCTCCCTCATCATCGGCACGGCGTTTCTAACATATCTGAACGCCGGGCGGTGACGTCTCCGGCGGCAGTTCAATCGCGCGCAGGAGCATGGCTATATCTTGTAAAGACCTGAAGTTGTCTGATGGGGAGATCGAATATGAAACGAGTATTTCTGAGTCTTGTGATCGTTACGATTGGAGTTTCGGTTGTGGCCGCGCAAGGTCAGGTCACAAAATCGACCGTCGAGGGAATTACCAACTTCGCTAAGGTGGAGACGACCGTCGCCTGCGCCGGTGCGGTAAAACCAGGCTCGGTCGCCGGGATCAGGAAAATGGGATTCGCATCCATCATCAACTTGCGGCTGGCCAGCGAACAGGGTGCGGACATCGATGCTGAGGCGGCGGCAGCCAGCGCGGCCGGCATCAACTTCGTGCACCTCCCGTTCAATGGCGCCATGCCCGACCCCGCGGTGGCCGACCAATTTCTCAAAATAATCACGCAGCCCGGCAATCAACCGGCATTCATTCACTGCGCCAGCGGAAACCGGGCTGCGGCAATGTGGCTCATCAAACGTGTCCTGATCGACAAGTGGGACAATGATCGCGCGCTGGAGGAAGCCGCGCAGCTCGGCCTGACCAGTTCGGCATTGAAGACTTTCGCGCTCGACTACATCCAGAACCACAAGAAGTAAGAGGATGTAACGCCCCAATCCCACTGACGCTGTAGCTGGTACCAAATCACGAACATTCGGTGCAACTTGTTCCGCGCAGGATACGCCAGGCCCCATGGATTGTGCACCAGCCGTAGAGAAACCCTGAAGCGGAGCCTGGCCGCGGGAAGTCTTTTGACACTCGTCCCGGATTGGGCCGCGCCGCGCCGATTACTTCTTCAGAAATTCCACGCGCCGGTTCGAGGCGCGTCCCTCGGGAGTGTCGTTCGAGCCAATGGGTTTCGCCGAGCCAAAACCGTTGACACTGAGGCGCCCCGCGTCGATTCCGAATTGCGAAACCAACACCGAGGACACTGCCTGTGCGCGCCTTTTCGAAAGATCCATATTGTGCGCGGCGTCGCCTGCGGAATCCGTGTAGCCATCGATCTCCAATTTCAAGCTCGGATTTTTTTGCAATCCCGCTGCGACCTGCTTCAGCACCGCGCCGGATTCAGTCTTCATGCGATCGCTATCCGTATCGAAGTTAATTCCATGGGTGACGTACTTTCCGGACGCATTGATCACGGTCGAAAAATCCGGAGCCGACTCGGCGATTCGCACCGAGCGAACGCCATTCGGGCGATATCCGCCGATGGTGGCTTCTATCGATACGATGGGATTGAAATCCACTTGATTCGCGTCCACTAAACGCTCGCCGTTCAGATAAGCGCGCACGCGCCCTTGTTGCGCCCACAATGCAAACGTTACCGGCTTCGACGTGTCGGTCATAATCATGCCTTCGCCGAGTTGTTCCTTCGCCGTGACGTTCGCCGACGCCGTCATGCCATCCTCTTCGCCACGTACCATAACATGGAGCGCCTCTTCGCCATCTTTGTCGCGGAACGCCCAGGTCGTCTCGCCACCGCCAGTCCAAACCAGTTCAAAGGTGAAATTCGACGGCACGGAGATTTTAGAAGAAGTGAGTTGGACACCGCCTTCGTTGTAGAGTTCGCGGACGGAGCCGCCCATTTTCAGTTCGACCTTGCCGTCACGAACTTTCCAGTGTGGAGGGGGCTCATCGGGCGCCATGTCGCTGAAATCGTCAAAAAAAATGGTCCGCTCACCCGGGACGAATTCGATCTTCGCGGATTTCAACTCAGGCTGCGACGTGTCCTGTGGGAAAGCAGGCACACAGAGGGAAACAGTTGCGGCGGCCGCACAACCAGCGGCAAACCGCATGAACGGTGTCGTTTTGAACAATGGTCCTCCAAAGGTGTTCAAAATATCACAAGAGAATCCTTTGTTTCGTCAGCTTCTGCAAAATAACTCGACGGAATCGCCCGCCAGAGCTACGGAGGCGAAGCTGACCTGCGGGATTATACTGGCGTCACTGCTGTCCGGCTATAACTCGAATAGAAATCAGTTTGATACGGGCATCCGAAAGCTAACGATATTACCCATATCAGGCTTCGCGCACACCACGATAACGGGCGAAGGGAACCGATGAATTCCGCGAAGCTGGGAACGATTTTGTCGTCAACGACTTGCAGATGTTGTCGCGACTCGCCTGGGTGAAATCGCTCACGCCCGTATGGAAATTAGCCGCGTGGGCGCGCTATTTGCCGGTGACCATATGCGGGCGGTCCTTCTCGTTCTCGTCGCAGTACATCTCAAAGATGTCGTTGTCCGAAACGAGGTTATACTCCATCTTCACCGTGAACGGCCTTTGTGTAGTATTTCGGATCGTCCCAGGTGATTTCGGTGTCCAGATGGCCGAAATCACGCCGGTGAAAGCGCTCAGTCACGCGCATGCCTTCGCTTCGCGGATGGCCCATGCCGTCGATCGGAGTTTCCTCGTTGAAACCGCGCGAATCGATCACAAAGACGTCGCCATCCCATCGCCCGATCGAATAGGCCAGGGGCGCGGTGAACTCGAAGGTCTCTGGAAACCTGCGGCCGTCGGCAAAAACCTGGCGATGCAGATTGTCGACTTCACAGAGGAGCATCGTGACCGTCGGCGCCTGAATGATTTTAAAAGGTTCTGAAAGAAGTGACGCAACCGGCCAGCCGTAGCGGTTATGGCAGACGTTGGTGACGTCGCGCGTTTGCTGCCTCTTCTGAAAAGCCGCCTGGCCTCCGGGAGTGAGAAGAGATTCGGCGGGCTTGGCGTCGAGGAGGGCGCTCATTCCGTACTTGTGCACGGTGTAGATCTCCATCCCGATCGGTCCGCTTTCGGCATCGGCCAGATTGCCAAAGAGCCGCCTCATTTCTTCCAGGCTTGTCGTCTCATGCATCCAGACCCCGGTGAGGTCGGGCTTGCCGTTGGCCGCACGCGGCGCCGGAGCGGCCAGATTGGGCTTGCCATCCTTCAGCGGAGTGCCGGAGGCTGATAGTTGAGCCACTGGCCTGAAAGATGGCATGTAGCGAGAGCCAGGACGATCGAGAGCCGTGGAAACATGGTTGATCCGCATTTTACGTCGGGAACTCCGTGGAAGCCCCACGGCACATGGAACCCCTGTGATTCCGATATAATCTCCGCCATGCGGAATGCGTGCCTGCTGGCGATGATTGCGGCGGCTGTATTGGGCCAGGATCTGGCCAAAACGCCGGACCAATTCTACTCAGCCATTCGTGAAAATAATCTTGCGCAGTTGGAGGCCCTGCTGAACCAGAAGGGCAGCGCGAATGTCACGGACGACCGCGGGATCACACCGCTCATGTACGCTGCCGAGATCGGGTCAGTCGAGGCGATGCGCCTGCTGATTAATCGCGGAGCCGACGTCAACACACAGAATGCATTCGGTTCGACGGCGCTCCTGTGGTCGGTGGCCGATCCGGCGAAGGTGCGTCTGCTGCTCGACCGCGGCGCGCAGGTAAACACCGTCGCGCGCAGCGGACGGACTGCGCTGATTGTGGCGGCGTTCACGAATCCGTCAGCGGAAGTCGTGAAGCTGCTGCTGGCCAAAGGCGCGAAAGTGGACGTGATGGATACGCGGCACGTGACGCCTCTCAATGCCGCGACTTTCGGCAACGACACCGCGACGGTTCGCCTTCTGCTCGATGCGAATGCCGACATCAACACGCCGGATACATTCATCGGCCTGACTCCTCTGATGAACGCAGCGGGCAACCGGAACGTCGAAGCGGTGAAGATGCTGATGGCGAAGGGAGCCGCTGTGAACGCCGTGTCGAAGACCGAAGGCCTCCCGAAGATTCAGACCGGCACGGTGGAATTCGGCGGCTGGACTCCGCTGCTGATGGCGTCGGCCTTCGGGCCGCCCGAAGCGGTAAAGATGCTGCTGGACGCGGGTGCGAAAACCGATGCGCAGGACTATCGCGGCTTCACCTCGCTGATGCTGGCCGCCGGCACCGACCGGTATGACCGCCGCATCGTCAGCATGCTGGTGGCGCATGGCGCCGATCTGCGCCCGACCAATCACATGGGAGAAACCGCGCTCGACTGGGCAAACAAATTCGGCGATCCGCAGGTGATTCGCGAACTGGGAGGAACGCCGAAGGACCTCGCGAAACCCGTGGCGGTCGCGGGAGAGCGGCCGGATGCGCGCACCGCCGTCACGCGCAGCCTCGCGTTGCTCGAGCACACGAACGACCAGTTCTTCCACAAAGCCGGCTGCTTCGCCTGTCATGAACAGCCTCCGACGACCTTCGCGGCGGCTGCAGCTCGCGCCAAAGGCATTGCGGTGGACGACAAAGCGTTCCGCGAACGCCTGCTGCAGATCACGTCTACGATCAACCCGGTCGCGCTCGAAGGCGCGGCGGCGCTGGGTGGTGCGGATAACAATTTGTATGCCGCCGAATCGCTGGTGCGCGCCGGCTACGAGGCGAATCGGATTACGGATTACCTTGCGGCGAATCTTGCGATGTCACAGGGAGGCGACGGCGGATGGCATCTGCCGGGATACTCGCGCTCGCCGCTGCAGGACAGCGATTTCTCGCGCACCGCGATGGCCATGCGGACGCTGAAGACTTACGGCACACCGGGACGCGCGGCGGAAACGAAGCAGCGTCTCGCCCGCGGCAAAGAATGGCTGCTGCATGCCGAACCGGTGATTCTTGAGGATCTCGACATGCGTCTGGTGGGAGTGGCCGCCGCAGGCGCGAGCGCCGCTGAACTCCGCAAACTCGCTGAGCCAATCCTTGCCTCGCAGCGTGAGGACGGCGGTTGGGCGCAGCGCAAAGGATTTCCGAGCGATGCGTACGCGACAGGCATGACCCTGTGGGCTCTGAATGAAGCCGGTGTCATGAAGCCCGACCCCAAAGGCGTTAAGTTCCTTCTAGGCACGCAGGGCGCCGATGGGTCGTGGCACGTCTCAAGCCGTGCAACGAAGTTCCAGCAGTATTTCGAGAGCGGCTTTCCTTACGAACACGACCAGTGGATCTCGACCATGGCAACCGGTTGGGCGGCGAACGCGCTCGCCCTGTCGATGGAATGACGCTACTTGCCAGCCTGCAATGGCCGATCGCGGCCGACGGTTCAACGAAACAACCGCCTGTCGAAAGCCGCGATCCAGACTCCGTTTTGCAGGCGACTACTTGGGAGAGAGGTGCGGTACGTCCTTCTCGTTATCGGCGCACACAAAGTCGAGCATGTCGGTGTCGAGCGCGATGACCTGGTTTAGTTTGACGGTCCAGGGCTTCGTGTAGGCTTTCGGGTCGGCCACAGTAACTTCAATTTCCAGGTGTCCGTAGTCGGGGCGGTGGAAGCGTTCCGTTATCTTTGCCGCGTCTGTCATTGGGTTGCCCGCGCCGTCGAGCCAGATACCGTCGCGAAAGCCGTTGGTCTCGACCACGAGGGTGTCGCCCTGCCATTTGCCGCTCGAGTATCCGGTCCACGATGGATTCGGATCGACGGGCAGAGGGCGGCCATCGGTGTAGATTTGCCGATAGCTGGTATCGAGCTCATTGAGGATGAGCAACAGGCCCTGGAGTCTGCACCGTTTTTCTGGGCCCGTTCCAGGTGTGGAGACGCAGGGGCCCGATTGGCGCACATCGCGACATAGGATCATTGATGCGCTGCTCGGTGCGGCGCTTCTTCACGAGATCGGCTGCCCAGGGCTGATACGGCAAGCCATCTTTGAGTCCAGTCGCGATGTTGATGAACGCATCGGCGACGGCCTGGCACCCAGGGAAGTCGGGGTTGGCGGCGCGCCTGGTTTCCATCACCCATAGTCCCGAAAGATCCGGCTTGCCGTCGGCCGTACGCGGGCAGGCGGCGCCGAGATTTGGCTTGCCATCGAACGTGCGCGGCACGTTCGCTGTCGGGTAGTTGAGCCATTGCCCTTGAACATTGCTGAGCAGCATTCCGAAAAGCACCAGGCGCATGGCCCCAGTCTCAACTCGCATTCGTTGACCTCGGACGCAGTATATCGCCGGCTTCGCCCGCTGTGGTCTCAGAACTCTGAACGAAGCAAGCGCCGCTGAAATTTAAAGGCCGCGGATGGTTGTC
Source organism: Terriglobia bacterium (assembly GCA_963718155.1). Classification (GTDB taxonomy): domain Bacteria; phylum Acidobacteriota; class Terriglobia; order Bryobacterales; family Bryobacteraceae; genus BOG-234. The sequence continues at coordinate 395,231 of CAVQYP010000021.1, forward strand.
ACCAAAGGATCGGCCGTTGCCTCACGCACTGGCCTTGATGCCCGATTCCGCCTCTGCATTGTGCGCGGCGCAGGCAAACCTTTGGTAACCTCGGGGCCGCCGTCTCGACCCTGCGTACTTAATGTCACCGCAGCAGCAAATAAGACCGATAAGACCGAAAAACCCCGAACCATCCTATGGGGCCGGCTCCAGGCGCATCAGCGCGCCGTTGTCCTCATCGGTCGAGACATATAACAGACCATGGTCAAGACATATACCAGACCATCAGGGCCTTGGCGTACATCGCGAATCCGCTGCTTCAGATCCGTAAGCAGCGACTGCCTGCCGGTCTCATCCCACGGCGCCCCGACGATATGGGATCGGGACGCTGCAGGAGTTGGCCGGGAAAACGGGTGCCGTTGGTGGGAACTTCGCTGATCTTGCTCATCCATTCGCGGACCACGACATCAATCTCATGGACGCCCGCTCCTCTTCTTCAACGCACGAACGCGGATGCCGGGGATTCATGAGCAACGCGCGATCCGGAATCACGCACGCCGGATCTGATCGTGACTCGGGCGTTGCCTGGGAGCGATCGTCCAGGCAGCCGCATAAGCCTTCCCCGTTTGCTTCGCGCAGGCAAGAGAATGATGATAGTTTATTGGCTTGGCTTGAATTGGTCTCGAAGGAGGCGTGCATGATGGAGCAGATCAGCCGTAGAGAAACTTTGAAGCGGGGCCTGGCCGCGGCAAGTCTTTTGACACTCGTCCCGGACTGGGCCGTTCCCGCGCTCGCGCAGGGCGAGACCGATGTTCCCTTCACCGACTATCCGGCGAACTTCAAAGTGAACGCCGATCCGGCCGCGGTCAACCGGCGCCTGGATATCCGCACTATCGACGGCTACACGACTCCGAACGACCAGTTCTTTTTCATCCAGCACTACAATCGGCCAGAGGTCGATGCGAACTCCTGGCGGCTGAAGTTCACCGGGTTGGTGAACAAGCCAACTGAGTTTTCACTGGCCGATATCAAAACCATGAAATCGACGGACCTCGTGAACGGCTACGAGTGCTCCGGCAACAGCGCTCGCGCTTTCGAAGGGCTTTCCTCCTGCGGACGCTTCACAGGCGTTCCGTTGAGCCGGCTGTTGAAGCAGGTGGGCGTGGACGCCAAAGCCCGGGAGGTCGTGTTTTTCGGCACCGACCGCGGCAAGGAAGACATTGTCTTTCGCCAGCAGACGTACAAGCTCGAACAGCAGTTTGCCCGCAGTATCACGCTGGAAAATGCGATGAAACCCGAGCCGTTGCTGGCCTGGGCGTTGAACGGGCAGCCACTCGACCGCGATCATGGCTTCCCCCTACGCCTCATCATGCCTGGCTGGTACGGGATTGCCAATGTGAAGTGGCTCTCTGAAATTCATCTGCAGGAAGAGCGCTTTCTGGGCAACTTCCAGGCCCGCTGGTACCGCACGCTCCGCGGCGTCGGCGGCACAGGCGAGGACGCCGATCCCGCTACTCAATGGGTTGAGAACGAAGTCACCCGCATTCAGATTAAGTCCGCGATCTCCCGGGTGCGCAAGACCCCCGCCGGATATCAGGTCTTCGGCTTCGTGCTGAACGACGGCACTCCGCTCAAGTCCGTGGAAGTGAGCGTCGACGGAGGGCCCTGGCAACCCGCCGCGCTGGACAAAGCCAACACACGGTTCTCCTGGAAGCTCTTCACCTTCGACTGGAAAGGAGCCACTCCGGGCGACCATACCCTGGTGTCGCGAGCCGCCGACGCCAACGGCATTGTGCAGCCGCCCGCGGCCGAATTGAAGCGGAAGAAGACTTTTCTCGAAGACAACGCCCAGTTCCCACGCAAAATCACGATCGTCTGAGCGGCTCGCGGCGGGCGTGTTTATTGACCCGCGGGCTGCTAAGATGAACCTGCAATCGCTCTGAAGGAGGGCTTTCATGGCCACCATCACCGTCAACGGAGCCCGGCGCGAGATCCAGGCGCCCAACGACACCCCGCTGCTCTACGTCCTGCGAAACGATCTCGAGCTGTCCGGACCGCAGTTCGGCTGCGGACTGGCGCAGTGCGGAGCCTGTTCGGTCCTGCTCGACGGCAAGGAAATCCGTTCCTGCGTCACACCGCTCTCGGCCGCCGTCGGCAAGGAAGTCACGACTCTCGAAGGGCTGCCCGCGAGGTGGGCGCAGCAGAAGGGCCTGTCGCCGGCCGACGCGGACAAAGACGCTCCACCCCATTCAGGAGGCGTGGATCGAGGAGCAGACGCCTCTGTGCGGCTTCTGCCAGAACGGCATGATGATCAAGGCCACCGAGCTGCTGGAGCGCGTCGCCTCGCCGACTGTCGCGGAAATCAAAGAAGCGTTCACGACGTCGGGTCCATCGGCGCATCTGTGCCGCTGCGGAAGCTACACCGCGATCATCGAAGCCGTGCAGCGCGCCGCCACGGTCATGGCGAAGGGGAGGTAAGCGATGGCCACTGACGAAAGAAAAACCGTCGAACGTTTTCGGCGCCACTCTGACGCGCCGCGACTTCGTCAAAGCGGGCGGCGCTCTGTTCGTCGGCTTCGGCATTGTTGGCGCCGACGCTTGAAGAAATCCGCCAAGGCCGCCACCTCCAAAAACACGCTCGATGCCACGCTTCCCGAGTTCGTGGATTGAGATTCATCCCGACAACACGATCCTGATTCGCACCGGCAAGAGCGATTTCGGCCAGAGCACCACGTTCACGGCCTACCGGCAGATTGTGGCCGAAGAGCTGAACGCGCCGTTCGAGGCCGATCACCACGGTGGTGATGGGCGACACCGATCGCACGCCGGACGGCAGCGGCGCCTTCGATTTTCTCGGCCGCGGAACGCCGAACATCCGCAAAGCGGCGGCCTACACCTATCAGGCCCTGCTCGATCTGGCGTCGCAGCGGCTCGGCGTTCCGAAGAGCGAGCTTTCCGTGAAGGACGGCATCGTTTCGGGCGGCGGCAAGAGCATGTCGTACGGCGATCTGGTGAAGGGGCAGCAGTTGAAGCTCACCATCCCCGTGAGCGGCGACCTGACCAGCATCGTGGGATTGACGGTCACCGGCAATCCGCCGATGAAGCCGGTGAGCCAGTACACCATCATCGGCAAGTCTTTCCGCAACACCGTCACGGCCTCCAAGGTCACCGCGCGCGAGACAATGGGCCACCGACGTGCGGCTGCCCGGCATGCTGCACGCGCGCATGGTGCATCCGAAGACGCTTCGGCTCGACGCTCGTGTCCGCCGGGCAAACTGGACAAGACCCGCTTTCCGAACGCGCAGGTCGTCGTGAAAGGCAATCTCGTCGGAGTGGTCGCGCCCACGGAGTGGGAAGCCATCCGCGCCGCGCAGCAGGTGGCCGGCGACACGAAGTGGACGGACTGGAAAGGGCTGCCCGGCAACGCGAACCTGTTCACCTACCTGAGAGAAAACGCCGACTGGAAAACGACGCCCGTCACAAGAGCGACAAGATCGAGAGGCGACGTCGCGCCCGCGCTCGCCGGCGCGGCGAAGAAGCTCTCCGCCACCTACGAGCTTCCGTTCATGAAGCACGCGCCCATCGGACCGACCATGGCCGTGGCCGACGCTCGTCCGGACGGGACGGTGCACATCTACACGCACAACCAGAATCCGCAGGCGCTGCGCGGCGAGATCGCGCAGATGCTCGGCACGTCACCGGATAACGTCGTCGTGCGCACCTTCGCCGGCGCCGGGCCACTACGGACGATCGAACGGCGGAAACGCCGGCGCGGAAGACGAAGCGGTGATCCTGTCGAAGGCCGTCGGCAAGCCCGTGCGCGTGCAGTGGATGCGGCCCGAGGACTTCCAGTGGTCCACGCAGTCTCCGGCGGCGTTCTCGGACGTCGAGATCGGACTGGACGCGAACGGCAAGATGATCGCGTATCAGGTCGATCACTACATGCCCGCGATGCAGGACGATCGGCCGATCGGCGCGGTGCTCGCCGGTCTGCCGACGATGCCGGCTCCCAGCGAGAAAGGCGTGTTCGTCGGCTCGACGGTGAACGACCTTTCCGATCCCTGGGTGTACGACGGTGTCGCGACTCTGATGGAACGCGGCCACGGCACATTTCAGGTCGGGCAGAAAGCATCGCCGCTCGCAATCGGACTGCGCGATCACAGCATGCGAACGCCGGGACAGTTCCAGCAGAATTTCCCGCGCGAGCTGGCGATCAGCGAGGCGGCGGCGCTCGCCGGCGCCGATGCCATTCAGTTCCGCATCGACCACGCAAGGAAGAGCGCGTGATCGGCGTGCTCAAGGCGGTCCGCGACGCGTCGGGATGGGAGACGCGCCCGTCGCCGCATGCCGAAGCCAGTGTCGACCGGCGACACTCCGGTGCGCGGCCGCGGGCGTTTCGGTGATGTTCCGCTCGGGAACCTATTGGGCGTGCGTGTGCCAGATCGCTGTCACTCCCGGCACGGGCGCGATCAAGGTGGAGAAGAGCCACGATCGCCGTGGATCCCGGCATCGTCGTCAACCCGATGCAGTTGAAGCGGCAGGTGGAAGGCGGGACGGTGATGGGCATCAGCCATGCGCTTGCTGGAGGAGGCTACGTTCGACGAGAGCGGGATCACCAGCCAGCGACTGGCGCACGTATCCGATCCTGAAGATGGCCGATATTCCGGAGATCAAAGTCGTGCTCCTCAATCGGCCGGAGGTCGGCAGCTACGGCGGCGGATCGGAGGCCGCGAATGCGCTCGCCGCGCCCGCGATCGCCGCGGCGCTCTTCGACGCGACCGGCAAGATCGCACGGCGGCTGCCGCTGAAGCCTGCGTACGTACAGACGCTTCTCAAGGCCTGACGGGAAGTTTCGTTTCACGCGTAGAGCATTCCTGCGTGTCATGTTGCACGCGAGCGACTACTGGAGCGGCTTCGATGCGGCGTGCAATCCCAGGTACAAATTGGGACCGTCCGAGCTCGTGGTTCTGCATACGGCATTACACGCATTCACATGGCATCGACGTCACGTCCAGGGAGTGACCGAGGCCTGCTCGTAAGCGCCAACACACTGTCGGTCGGATCGGCGCCCCTCTTCGCGGATGTATTCGAAAATGGCCTGAAAAATGCCCTGCAGGTCGGGAAGAGGGTGAACAACATGCAACAGGCTTTATCGATTCTTATTGCGGGAATGGCATCAGTGGGCGTTCTGAGCGCTCAGGAGACGCAGAGGAGGGCGTCGATATCAAGGGAAGGCGCCCGTGGTGGCGGTGGAGTTTGCACGGTGGATGTTGTCGTTGACGGTTCTGCAACAGTGGAAGTTCGCGGAGATAATGCGGTTCTTCGAGACGTAGGCGGCGCGCCTCCCCAATTTCGTCGATTCGACTGCACATCGCCATTGCCACCGAATGCGCCCGGCTTCCGGTTCAATGAGGTGGACGGCCGCGGACGGCAGGAACTCGTACGTACGCCTCGCGATGGTGGGCCCGTTGTGGTTCGGATCGACGATCCTCAATCCGGTGCCGGAGAATATCGTTTTGAGCTTTCCTGGGGCGGCGATGCGGGCGATTTCCGACGCGAGCCGGGTGATCGCGGCTACGACAGCAATCACGATCTGGATCGCGATCACGGCCAGTATCAACAGGAACGCGACCGGTATTTCCAGGGCGAAGGCTGGCATCGGAATCTCTTCCAGCACGTTCGCGAAGATGTGGAGCACCTGCAACACTCCACCTTTCCCTTCACCGGCGATCAATCACGTCTGTCCAGAACGGTTTACGAACTGAACGAGCTGCAGCAGAAACTCGCGCAAGGCCGTTACGATGATCATGAACTCGACGACGTTATGTATGCGCTGACTTCCGTACTTCAGAACAATCGGCTTTCCAGCCGCGATAGAGACGTTCTGTCGGACGATTTGAATCGAATGCGCGAGTTTCGCCAGCATCACAATGAATGGGGCGCGCGCGATTATCGTGACGATCACAGTCGCTGAAGTAGCTCAGGCATCCCGCCGCGCCTGCAGACCGATCGCATACGCACGCGGAGAAGTCGTCTCGTTCGATCAGACGTAGATCATGAATTCCAGCAGGTTGCCGTCGGGATCGCGCACATAAACGCTCGATGCGCCCTTCCGGCGGCCGCCCTGGCGCGCAACGGGGCCTTCGATAATTTTCGCGCCTGCTTTATCCAGCATGGAGTGCAGCGCTTCCGGCGTCCCATCCCAGACGAAGCACAGGTCCCCGCAGGGTGGCTTCGCGGCCGGCGCGCGAAGCGTGAACGATGCCCGCTGCCATGTGACCTTGCGATGGAAATTGATCATCTGATCGCCGATGTAAACGGAACAGGCGACCGGACTCTCCGCTACGTCGAATCCCAGGCCCCGATAGAAGGCGAGCATCGCCTCCTCGTTCTCCATGGGCAGCGCAACGTGATCGAAGCCCCGCACGCGCCCTGTTGTTTGCGCCATAGCTTTCGATCCCGCGGCTGTGGCGCCCACAACCACGCCCTGCACGAAGCGCCTCCGCGAAGCGCCTTCAGACATTCATGATCTCCAGCGCCCGCTTCAGGCTCTGCACGGGATCGTGCCCCTCCGCAGGATGGAATTCGTGATTGGCATATTCGGTAAAACCGGGATCTGCAATTAACTATATTGATAAAACCGCCTGGTCGTAGTCGCAGCTCCCCATGGTTCCTTCTGCGAAGATTTCATGCTCGGCGATCCATTGCCACGACTCCCGATAGACCTCCGGCGTGTACGGCTCGAATACGAGCCGTTCTCCCGGACCCCAGCGGCGCGTATCCATCTGATCCACAAAACGCGCGGGAAACTCTTTCTTGTAATGGTGCGTGTAGCGTTCCGGATGCAGATCGATATCGCGCTGCGCCCTGCGAAGCGCCCGAAAATACTTGCGCACGTCTTCAGGATCGGCGTCGCCCGTAAGCATCGTCGCGATCATAAACGTGGTGTCGATGACCTTGCGGAAGCCCAGCTGTTCCGCAAAATAATACGGACCGCTGAACAGCGACGCCGCCTCGGCCTTCCCGTCGATCAGCAGTTCCATGCGCCGGAACAACAGCCCTTCGGCGAACGAGAGGTTGATCTGTTCGGGTTTCAGATACTGTTCGAGCGCCTGGATCGTTGAGTAATGGCTGCCCGACTGGAACCCCACCGAGATCGGCACGCCCGCCAGATCGGCCGGTTCGCGAACCGGCGAGTCCGGCGGGAACGAAAATTCCCGCCGGAGAAACCGAATAAACATCCGCGATACAGCTTGCCATGCCCGTTGGATGCCGCGACATTCACCGTCCAGTGGCAGGCGCAGCTGATATCGGAATGTCGCCCGCGCTCGAAGGTCTGGTACGCGCCGATCATGTCTCCCAGATCGTGCTTCTTGCCCTCTTTTGAGACCAGTTCATCGAGGAAATCGTACTCAAGCCCTTCTGCAGTGAAGTATCCCTTCTCTTCGGCGACCCATTCCTGAAGCCGCATATGCGGTGCGATCACAAATCTGCTCATTATTCGTCCCCTCTCTCGCTGCGTCGTAGACCACTCGTCCGCCGACCACGGTAAGTACCGACTTCAACCGTCTGATCCCCTCGTCGGGCACTTTGGCGGGATCGAGATAGTCGGCGCTGAGCACCACGACATCGCCCAGCTTCCCCGGTTCGATCGTTCCCAGTTTATCCTCTTCGTGAAAGAACCACCCGTTCGCCGCCGTATAGAGCCGCAGAGCCTCCGCCCGAGTGATCTGCTGGCCGCCGTTGACGAGCGCGCCCGCGGCGTTCTTCCCGGTCACCATGTAGTAGATCATCAGCCACGGATCGAGCGTCGAGATCTGCGCCGAGTCTGAACCCGCGCCCACGTGGATTCCGCTGTCCAGGATCATCCGCAGCGGCGGTCCGCCGCCGGCCGCGCCCAGATACTCGAAAGGATGCACGGCGATCCCGGCCCCGACGGCTTTCAAGCGGTCGAGCGTCTGCGCGGTCGATCCGCGGCGCGTGCGCGATGGACCAGTGCAGTCCCGCAATCGGCGTAACGGCGTTCACCGCCTCGAAGGTCGAAGCGGTCAGCTTGTCTTCGTCCGGCGAAAGACTGTGCTGCTGAAAAGTCCATCCCTGCTTCGCCACGAGCTGAAGCGCGGTTTCGTAATTGGGGGCGGCGTAACCGTTCCGAACAACGGCCAGTTGGTCGCAAACTCGCCGATCCCGGAGACTCGCATCATGTCGTCGCCGAAGCCCTGGCAGGCTGTTCAGCACACGCTCGCGCAGCAGCGGGATCGTTCCCTCTTTGTCCATGGAGAGATAGAACACGCGGAGGCGCATCGACATCTTGTCTTCCCGATGCAATGCAAGAAATGCGTCATACATTCGAAACGGATTACCACTGGCGAGCGTGTCGAATTCGAATGAATCCTGCGCATCGGGCGTACCCGGAATGACGAAGACGCCCATATCGGCGCTCGTCGTAACCCCGACGCTCGCGGCGTACGCCATGGCGTCCAGCGTTCCGCGTTTCTGATCTTCGAAGGTCTGCGCCGCCCGCAGCGCGTTCAGCGCGGCGAGCGACGGACCGTTCGCCGCAATCGCTCCCTTGTCGTCGACCGCAATGCCCTTCGACGCAAAGAACGCCCTACCCGCGTGTTGGTGGCCGAACGGACCGGTGAAACCCTGGTAAACCAACACCGGATTTCGAGGCGCGGCCGCGTCGAGCTCCGGCCAGCGTCGGCAGGCGCTTCTCCGCGAACTGCGCCGGATTCCAGCCGCCCATCGACGTGATGAACTCACCGGCCGGCACGGTCTTCGCGCGTGCGGCGATCAACGCCTGGGCATCGGCGATCGAACCCGCGGTCTCGATCCTGACGTCGTGGCCCGGCCGGAGCCCGAGAGCCACGATGTGGTTGTGATTGTCGACGAGACCCGGTACCGCGGTGCGTCCGTGCAGATCGATCGTTCTTGTGCAGGGAGCAGGTTTGCCGCTCGCCGCGCCGCCGATTGGAAAATCCGTCACGAATCGTGACAGTCGAGACAATCGAGTTCTTCGCGTCCATCGTGACGATCTTTCCGTTCACGAGCCTGAGATTTCGCGAACCTTCGCACGAATCCCGGTGCAGCCATCCCGATACCTGGGGCGATTAGCAGAGCGAGCGGAACGAAAAGGCGCGCCGTCATTGTCACCAGGCGTTCATTCTACTGGATAATCCACCCGCCACCGGTCCACCACTTCTCAGGATGGGCTGCGGAACTCGAACTGCACGTCGCGCGCGCTTCGACATTAAGTGCAAAAAAAAATGAATGTGCGACTCAACAAATGTCAGGATAAATATGCGCGGTAATGGATCTACGTACCAGGGTATATTAACGATCATTTACAGATAATTCCTGATCCGGCTGTAACCGTTCCCGGCAGCTTGCATGTTTCCAGATAATTCCAAGCACGAAGTTCGCCTGCGAACCGTCGTGGAGACCGCGGTCGATGGCGTGATTTTGATTGATGCGCAGGGCAGCATCTTCATCTTCAATCCCGCGTGTGAGCGGATGTTCGGCTATCAGGCATCGGAAGTCATTGGACAGAACGTGAAGCTCCTGATGCCGGATCCGTTTTACGACCAGCACGACCAATACTTAAAAAATTATCGCGAGACCGGCGAGCGAAAAATCATCGGCATCGGCCGGGAAGTGGTCGGCCGGCGCAAAGACGGCTCGACCTTTCCCATGGATCTTTCGGTCGGAGAGGGGAAACAGGATGGGGAGTCTATCTTCGTCGGCATCATCCGCGATCTGACCAGACGCAAGAGCAAGGAACGCGCCCTGAGAGAAACGGTGTCGCGTTTGCGGGCTGTCGTGGAGACGGCGGTGGATGGCGTGATTCTGATGGACGCGCGCGCCAGCGTCGTGATGTTCAACCCGGCTTGCGAGCGCCTTTTCGGCTACCGGGCCGAAGAAGTTCTCGGCCAGAACGTCAAAACGCTGATGCCGGACCCGTTTTTCGAGGAGCACGATCAGTATCTGAAAAACTACCGCGAGGGCGGCGAGCGTAAAATCATCGGCATCGGCCGGGAGGTGGTCGGCCGGCGAAAAGACGGCTCGACGTTTCCCATGGACCTTTCGGTCGGCGAAGCGACCGAGGACGGTGAGGCCATCTTCGTCGGAATCGTGCACGACCTGACCGACCGCAAACGCACTGAGGAACAGCTTGTACAGGCTCAGAAAATGGAGACTGTCGGGCAGCTTTCCGGCGGAATCGCCCACGACTTCAACAATCTGCTCACCGTGATCATCGGTAACGCCGATCTCCTCAGCCAGAAGCTGAAAGCCCGGCCGGACCTCAAGCAGTACTGCGACAGCATCGCCGGGGCCGGCCTCCGGGGCGCCGAACTGACCCGGCGTCTTCTGGTTTTCAGCCGTCGTCAGGACCTCGAGCCCGCCGTGATCGACTGCAATCACCTTATCGAAGGAATGAGAGTTCTTCTTCGCCGGACTTTGCGCGAAAACGTAGAGATCCGCACCGCGTTTGAAGAGCATCTCATTATGGCCTATGCCGACCCCGCTCAGCTTGAGTCGGCGATTCTGAACCTGGCCTTGAACTCGCAGGACGCAATGCCCTCGGGCGGCATCCTGACCATCGCTACTCAGAACGCGCTGATCGACGAACGCTATCAGGACGAGCACCCCGAAGTCTCCACCGGCGCCTATGCGCTGGTCGCCGTGACCGACGATGGCGCCGGAATGACGCCGGAAGTCCGGGACCGCGCTTTCGAACCGTTCTTCACCACCAAAGACGTGGGTAAGGGCAGCGGGCTCGGCCTCAGCATGGTCTACGGTTTCATCAAGCAATCGAACGGTCACGTTTCCATTTACAGCGAGCCCTATCTGGGAACGACGGTGCGCCTGTATCTGCCGGCCGCAAAGAAACCCGCATCGCAGACTTCAACGGAAGAAGAAGCCGAATCGGAGGCGGTGCCGAATGGATACGAGACAGTACTCGTGGTGGAGGACGATTCCTTCGTTCGTGGCTATGCCGTCGGTACCCTTGAGAGCCTCGGCTATCGCGTCATCACCGCCGCGGATGGACGGGAAGCGCTTGCCCGCCTCACCCAGCGAAGCGACGGCATCGACGTCCTCTTCTCCGACATCGTCATGCCGGGCGGCTTGAGCGGCTGGGAGCTGGCGCAGCAGGCTCAACAGCAGAGGCCCGGCCTGAAGGTGCTGCTGACGTCGGGATATCCCCTGGACACAATGACCGGAAACCTCCGGCCGAGTTCACGCCTGGCCATTCTCCACAAGCCTTATCGCAAACCCGAACTGGCGCGACGGCTCCGTGAAGTTCTCGACGCAAGCTAGTCGCAGATCTTGTAGCGAAGTACGACTTCAAAATCTCGATCAAACAACCACGCTAACTAAACCAGGACCCCGTCGTTATAGTCAGCTCGTTATAGTCAGTTTGCGTCGCCTTTGGCCTGCCGAATTTCAGGTTCGGCCCTATAAGCCCCCGGCCCATGCTTCCACGGGGCTGCGCTTCGCGGCCATCCAGACGCGCAGCACGCAACGTCCCATTCAGGTTTACTGGCAGCCGTCCGGAACAAATGAAGCTTCTGCTCGTGCACCCGGAGAGACCTCTAAAAGGTGACTCGTGCACTAATCTGACCGGTACGTGGGCCCGCATCGCTGGTCAAAGCCCCGAAGATAGGTGAGTTTATTGCTGTGGTAGGGCTGTTGTAGTTTACGTGATTGAAGGAATTTAACCAATCTCCCCGAAGTTCCAGGCGGATCTTCTCGGTGAAAACGAATGTCTTGCCGAGAGACGAATTCACGGTAAACAGCCCGGGCCCCATTACTTGTGAGGGGTTCTGAGTGCCCGCGCGAAGCGTGGCGTTCGTGACGGAGGAAACCGGCACCAGCGCGAATACAGCCCGGTTCAGGTATTTGCGTGTGACATCGTAGTTCGGAAGCGTGGGGTCCCCGCCGATATAGTCGGGACGGCTGTTCGCGATTCCGGAAGGTTGTGTGATGCGAAGCGAAAGGCCCGTGCGTCCGGAAATGATTGCGGCTATCTGCCACCCGCTGAATGCCTGCTTGACAAATCCTTTGCGGGTCTTGAACCAGGGAAGCTCGTAGATTGCGTTGGAGACGACGCGGTGGCGTGCTTCCGCGGCGAGTGGTTCCCGATCGACATAGGGGTGGAAGAAATCCTGCGTTACGTAGATATCCCCGTTGACGAAGTTCGAGCCGAGTGCGCCGCCCTGATCCGACCATCCCTTCTCGAGCGTGTAATGAAAGTCCACGCTGAAGTTGTTTGAAAAGCGTTTGCGGACGGAAGCCTGCAAAGCGTTGTACACCATCGTTTGACCGCTGGTAATGTAATAGCCGTTTGAAGCGGCGACCACCGGGTTGGGGTGTACGCCGGTCTGCCGGTCAAAGGCCTGGGCGAAAGGATCATGAAGCGGAAAATCAGCGCCATCCGTTCGGAAGAAGCCAGCCTCAACCATCCATGAATTGCCAAAAGATCGTTCCACGTCAATGGATGTCTGGACCGTATAGGGATTCCGCAGATTGGTGTTGATGATCATATAAACGGACGGCGTGTTTCCCGCTTGCTGCCGTATCAGATTCTGGACCGTCTCCCCGTAAGTCGGCCATGCGATCCCGCCGCTGGCCAATTGTGTCTTGTTCAGCGAAATGATCGAGGGCAAAAAGGGATCGGAAACAGTGTTCTGGAGCATTGCATAGAGATGCTGGCTGAACAGAACGCCGGATCCGCCGCGCACTACCGTCTTTCCTTTAGCGTCCACAGTCCACGCAAAACCAACGCGCGGCCCCGGATTGACGTATTGCGAGTTGTAGGGCTTGTTCGGGTTACGGGGGGGCCCGAAGTCGAGGGTCTCAAGACTCGAGGGAGGGTTCAGATTGTAAATTTCCGCAGGCTCGCTCGTGGTGGCATGGACATGCACGACCGGGTAAAAGTCCCATCGCATACCGGCGTTGATCACGAGCCGCTTGTTGACGCGCCAGTCGTCCTGGAGGAAAATACCATACTCGTTCAGATAGCCGTCATACGGCGGCTGGCCGTTCTGAAGGATGAGAGTACTCGGGACGTTCGAAAAAAGATCGTTGAGACTTTGAAACGTATAATTCGGCGCTTCCGGATTCGTCCGGTTGCCGCCCTGCCGGCCCCAATTAAACCCCACTTTTATGTTGTGCGCGCCGATGACCCGGCTTAATTTCTGTTCCACCGTGAAAGAACGGCCGTGGAGGTCGAGGAGGCTCTCCTGGCCCGGGGTCGAGAACAGGCCACTCACCGTAAATTGGGGATACCGGTAGCCCACCTGGTCGAGAGGCGGCGGCGGATAAGAGGGATCGCTTTGAAACCAGAAATTTTGCGTGCGGGCCAGACCAGCCTGGTTCCAGCCAAACCGGGTTTCCGAAATCAGAGAGGCGCCAATGGACTTTACGTATTGTGCGGCAATGCGGTCCTGCGAATTGTTAAAATGCTGGTCGTTTGCACCGTTCAAATAGACCTCGGGGTTGACCGTCTGGGGTCGCATGCGGCTCCAGGTGACCGAGAGATTTCCTCCGTAGACGATCGCATCGCCTTTGACAAGCGCGTGATTCTCATCCCGCGTCAGCTGTTTGGCGGCGGTATATTGGCCGACGTTGGCATTAATGGGTTGATTGGGATCAGGCAGCACCGCGAGCACCGCGCTGGTCGCCGGCCCGGGTAACGCGGCAAGGATCTGACTCTTCAACTGAGGCGTTGGCATGGTCGCGGTGACAACGACGCCCGAGTTTTCGCGGTATCCCTCATAGGTGGTGAAGAAGAACAACCGATTGCGGAGGATCGGACCACCGAACGATCCTCCAAATTGATTGAACCGATCCCGGGGCTTCGCGGAAGTGGCTGGAAGAAAAGTATCCCGGGCAAAGAACGCTTCATTTTGATAGTTTTCGAATGCGGAACCGTGGAACTGATTCGTCCCCGAGCGCGTGAGAAAGTTGACCTGGCCCCCGACGACTCCTCCATATTCAGCCGGCAGGATACCCTTGATGACCTGCACCTCAGCCACGGCTTCGATGCTCATGATGCTCGTCTGGCTCTGGCCGCCATACTGGCTCATGCCTCTGGTCTCCGGGTTCGCCATTGCGTCCGTACCGTCTACGGTAATGGCGCTGCCACCCTCCGCCACGCCGTTCAGAAAGATATTGCCTCCGCCCGCGATACCAACGGAATTGTCAGAGGCCCCGGGCGCCAGAATCACCAGGCCTTCGAGGTTTCGGCGAGCAGTCGGAAGTTGCGTGATTTCCTGCGTCGCCAAAGCTTCCTTTTGGGCCGATGACGCCGACTCGACCAGGGGAGTCGTATCGAGAACCGTGACGTTCTCCGATACTTGACCCAGCTCAAGCGCGAAGGATTGACGAACTGTCTGAGCTGCCCCCAATTCGAGACCCTCAGTAACAAGCGTCTTGAAACCACTCAATTCGATTCGAAGAGTGTAGCGTCCCGCCGGAAGCGCGGGCAAGGCAAATTCTCCGTGGTCGTCGGCCTGCGTCGTCCTCGAGGCCGAGGTCCCCTGGTTTGTAGCGGTGACCATCGCGCGCGCGGCCGCTGCTCCGCTCGCGTCCTGAACCACACCATATAAAGTGGCTGTGGTGACTTGAGCCGGAACCCGAATCGGGGAAACGGCGAGCAGAATGAATATCGCTGCCGGTACTGGAAGGCGAAAGGTATGGGCCATTTGTTCTTGATGAAATTCCCTGGGTGACAAGCGCGGTCAACGAGACTGATCAGATATATCCAACGCAGAGCGGCCTTGTCAAGCTGATTGTGCCGCAGCTTGTCGCACAGTACTTCGGTAAGCTAAGTCAGCTCCCATCACTCGCCAGGGACGCTAAAATCGTACATTCGGCAGGTAACTCAATGAACCGATCCTTTGCTCTGCTCGCCACCTGTCTCGCGGCCGGCTATGCTTGCGCCCAGACTCCCCCGGCTGAAACCGCGTACGAAAAAGTCGTCACCGCCGAAGTCAAAACCACGACGGGCGTTTTCTCGTTCACCGCATCGGTGAACGCGTTCATTATGAAATCCCGGTCGCCGAACTCGATAAGGACTTCCTCTGGGTTACTCGCATCGCGAAAAACACGTTGAACGGCGGTTACGGCGGAGAAGTCGCAAGCTATCACGTAATCCGCTGGGAGCGCCATGAGCGCCGCATCCTGCTGCGCAGCGTGTCCTATGACGTGGTGGCTGATCCGAAGCTGCCCATTGCGCGCGCCGTGGCGGCATCGAACAACAGCGTCATCGTCATGGCATTCAACATCGAGACCACCGGAAAAGATGGCGCTCCGGTAATCGATGTCACACGCCTCTTTGACTCCGAAGTGCCCGAATTCAGCGTGCGTGGGACTCTTCGCGCCAAAGGCTTCGATTCCGCGCGCAGTTTCATCGAGAGCATCAAGACCTTTCCCGCCAATATCGAGGCGGAAGTGACGCAGACCTACACAGCGCCTCCCGACAACAATCCGGCCCCCGCGATCCTGCAGGACGGCAGCGCAACCGTGCTGGTGCATTACTCGATGATCCGGCTCCCCGAACATCCGATGAAGCCGCGGCTGTTCGACGAACGCGTCGGTTACTTCCTCGTTCCGCAGACCGACTACGGCGTCAAAGATCAGCAGGTGCGGCGGCGGATTTACATCACGCGCTGGCGGCTTGAAAAGAAAAATCCCGCTCAGGCCGTTTCGGAACCCGTGCGTCCGCTGATCTACTACATCGATCCCGCGACGCCCTCCGAGTACGTGAAGTGGATCAGGAAAGGCGTGGAAGACTGGCAGCCCGCATTCGAAGCGGCCGGTTTCAAAAACGCCATCGTCGCCCGCGAAGCTCCCACTCCGCAGGAGGATCCCGACTGGAATCCCGACGACGTGCGCTATTCCGTGATTCACTGGGAAGCCTCGCCCGTCGAGAACGCTTACGGGCCCCAGATTCACGACCCGCGCACGGGCGAAATCCTCTCCGCCGGGATTCTGATCCATCAGAACGTTCTGAACATGGTGCGTACCGCATACTTCGCGCAGGTGAGCCCACTCGATCCGCGCGGGCGCAAATTACCGCTCCCTGACGATCTGATGGGACGGTTGCTCGAATACGTCGTCGCTCATGAAGTAGGCCACACCCTCGGCCTGCAGCACAACATGAAGGCAAGCGCCGAATATCCCGCCGATAAAGTTCGCGACGCGGGCTGGATCAAATCGATGGGCTTTTCGCCGAGCATCATGGATTACTCGCGCTTCGATTACGTCGCGCAGCCGGAAGACCACATACCGGTCGAGGATCTGGTCCCCCGCATCGGGCCTTACGACGACTGGGCCATCCACTGGGGCTACGCTCCCATACCCGACGCGCAGACTCCGGATGAGGAACTGCCCCATCTCGACTCCTGGGCGCGGCAGCAGGACCAGACTCCCTGGTATCGTTTCGCAACAGCTAACGCAAACGGCGCCGATGCCGGCGAGAACACTGAAGCGGTGGGAGATCAGGACGCCATTCGTTCTACCGCCGCGGGGCTCAAAAACCTTGCGCGCGTGATGGAATACCTGCCCGAAGCGACCACGCATCCGGGGAACGGTTACTGGGACCTCGGCGCCGTCTACGATCGCGTGCTCGGTCAGTGGGCCGTCGAGATGAGGCACGTCGCGGCGATTGTGGGCGGAATGGAATCGCAGGATAAGCACTACGGGCAGGAGGGCGTGCGGTTCACGCCTGAGCCGAAGGAGAAGCAGCAGGCGGCGGTCCGGTTCCTTGGTGACAATGCGTTCACGACGCCCCGGATGCTGATCCGCCCGGACGTGCTGCGCCGCATGGAACCCTCCGGTGAGCTGGACAGGATACGCAACGCGCAGATGAGTATCCTTACGCCGCTGCTGAGTCCGGCGCGTCTCGAAAGACTGGTGGAACAGGAATCCATCCAGCAGGACGCCGGCCCCTCCGGACCATACCGGCCCGAACAGTTTCTCGCGGATGTGCGGCGAACCGTGTTCCGCGAACTGGACAGCCCGTCGCCTGTAATCGACGCTTACCGCCGCAATCTGCAGCGTGGCTATGTCACGTTACTCTCGCAACGCATCAATCAGCGCGATGTTTCGGATGACACCCGCCCGCTGTTTCGAGGAGAGCTGAACCTGCTGAGCGATGAGATTTCCCGCGCCCTGCCAAAAACGGCGAAGCGTGAGACCCTGCTTCATCTGGAGGACCTTCAGCATCAGATCGAGATGGCGCTCGATCCCAGGTTTCAGTTGACCGTTCCCCCGGCGCAACGTAATATCGCCTCCTTTGGATCGGGCCTGGGCGGAGATTGCTGGCCCGATATTTCGATCGGAACAAATCCCTGAGTCGCCTGGCCGGCCTCCCGCGCGTTCCCATGAACAAGGCGATCCACGCGGCGATCAGGAGCACGGCCGTTTCGAGCGTCTTGCGGCCGCCTCTCAACGCTCCGGCGCCTGCGATCTCGAATTCCATTTCATATCGGGACTGCGAATAGTTTCGATTCTGCGAAACGATTTGGATATCGCTGTCGCGCGGGACCAGAGAATTCACCAGATAAGCCGCCATGCGGGCCTTGTGCCGATTTTCAAATCTGAGCTTTCGATTCAGGCCGCCAGGCGGAAACTCGGCATCGAACTCGATCTGGATCTCGCCACGCCCCTCTTTCATTTCGTCGATTGCGGGAAATCTCGTGGACACCAGATGGGGCGAGAGCGGATGAGCGTCGATTGAAATCGAGATGTCGCGAAGAAACTTTCCGGCATAGGCGCGTTGCTCGCCTTCGGAAATCGCTCCGTCCGCATTTACATCCATGTCGGGGATCAGGGCCGGAAATACAGCGATGCCGGGTGTCAAGGTCACCTGCGCGTCGACGCGATCCTTATCGACTGAGAAGATCGTGCCTTGCAGGTACTCATCGAGCCTGTGCGCAATCGCAAAAGGTCCCGAGAGCAGCAGGATTGCGGCAGCTGTCAGGGCGAGTCTCATTGGGGAGCACTCTTCCGGCCATAATCATTCGTCGGATCCCGATACATCGTATGCACGTGCAGCGACGGGTCTCCGCCCAGTTGTTGCGGCGCGTACTCGATCACAAGATGCGGTCCCTGAATGCGGTAGTAAGCCGTGATATTGCGTCCGGGGGTAACCGTAGTCGGACCGCTCCACGCGAACCATGTCTCGCTGATATCGGCTTTGAGCTGCGCCATGCGCGCGGCTGCCGCGCTCTCATGAATAATGCCGGCCCATTGCGAAATCACGTCGAGAAGCATCGCCCGCTGCTTCTCGTTCATGTTCGAAGCCTTCAATCCTTCGGGCATTATTGTTTTTCCGTCCTGTCCAGGCCCAAGCACAAGGTCGGCCATACGAAAGCTCAGAATCGCCTGCTTGCGCTGATTTTCGTCAAGCGCGTTTAACAGCGCTATAGCCTTGTCACTCTCCGGGCCAAGAGGGCGAATCGTTTTGCCGTTCTCGGTATAGAGCGCGGGCTGAGCGCCGGTCAGGGTCGGGGTGAGAATGCCGCGCTCGCCGTCGATCGTGATATTGAGCGCCAGATGGTGACCGCCGAACTGCAACATCCACGGCTTATTCTGAGACGGCGTTCCCAGGATCGAGACGTAGTAAAGGTCCTTGCCGAACATCGGACCGTTGCCGCCGCGGCCCCTGCCCCGCCCGCCCGGCGGCGGTCCGTTGCTCTCATTCTTGTTGACCTCGTCGCCTTCCATGATCTGCTGAACCTTTTCAAGACCGCGAGCGCTTAGCGCTGAAGAGAGCAGCGCCATAAGAGCTGACCTCTGAGGTGCCGTCATATCCTTCAGACTGATCCCGGCGCGCGGAACGGCCCCGATCGGAAGGTTCGACCAGCGTTTGCGCTGGGTTTCATCGTCGAACGAGAACAGCACGCTCTCCCGCTGCTTCTGATCAAGGGTAGAAAGGAACGCGTTCGCCGCGCTCACGATTCGGGCGGTCGCCGTCTGCGCCACGGCTGAACCGAGCGAGAGCGCGACCAGGACTGATATCCGGACGATGTGGTTGGTTCTCATGATTCATTCACCTGAATCCCGAAGGTGTTTTTAAAGCCGGCCACCTCCGAGCGAAGACTGCCAGCAGTGTCAGACCGAGTGCGATCCACGCGGCGTGTTGCGCGAGCGCTGCGACGAAAGCGTCGGCTGGATTGGGAAGATTCCAGGCGCGCTGCGCCACCCACGCCGCGGCTACGCATCCCGCAAAAAGAGCGCCGATAATTCTGATCGACGGATACAGCCGCGTGCGGCTGAGCAGAATCAGAGGCGGAAGAGCAACTGCCACGACCACCAGTTGCATCGCCTCGATTCCGAGATTGAACCCGAGAATGCTCGCGACGCGATCCCATCGGGCCCAGGCCCAACTCAGCGAGCGTGCCGGCGAAGGCCATGCCGTGGACAAGACCGAAGCATCCGGCGATAACGGCCTCCCGTCCAGGGAACAGCGGACGCAGAGCATGCGCCGCGGACACAAGAATCGAAACCGCAATCAACACTTCGATCGGGCGGCCAGGCACATGAATTACCTTCAGAGCCCCGACGGCGAGCGTCACGGAATGCCCCACAGTAAACGCGGTGACCACGGCGCCGATTCGCAACAGGCAGAGGCGAACGCTCACAGGGCCGGCCCATGTGCCATTGCGAAGGAGAAGCGGCGCGGGTAGCAACAGCGCAAGCAGGAAGAGCAGATGGTCCGTGCCTTCCGCGATATGTTGCATGCCGAGCCGGAATACGCTCGCGAATCCGCGCCACCAGTTGCCCTCTCGCCGATCGATGCGCACGGATCGCTCGCCGTCTCGGATCACAGCGACAAGCCGCGGATCATTGGCGAATGTGCTGGTTTGCCAGTCCGTGCGCACCGAAACAAGGAAAACCTGAGCCGGGATCCGATCGAGAAGAATGTTGCAACGTAAGTCGAATAAGTCTGCGTTCTCCCCGGCAGATGGTGTGAGACGAAGATGAGCCACCACATAGGGTGCGCCTTCGATGCTCGACAAATGAGGAGAATCGATAGGATCGACGCGAAATGCCGCGCCGTCAGGCAGCGAAGCGGAAAAATTGCGAAGAAGCGCCCGTTCGATATTCGGTGGCGATGATCGCCTGCCCAATGCGGTCTCGACCCGCTCAAGCGGTAGTTGCAACTCAACGTCTGCGCTTGTGCCATGAAAATCGAGCAGGATGGCGCCCTGATACATCGAATGCGCGCGCGCCGGAACGAACACTCCCCCGGCGCAAACCAGCAACGCGATCACCCGCAAACAGATTCGTTTCATTGCGTCAACCTTCAGGACGCGGCGCCGAAACAGCTGGTAGCGTTAAGGATTGTTATCTCGCACCGCCCCGTCCGACACAAGCACGGTCTATGATGAACGAGACGTTCAACGGGAGAGTTCGATGAAAAGACTACACACAACTGCTATAGCAGTATCGGCGGCGCTGATCCTGGTAAGTGCCGCGCACGCGCAGGTGACGCTGAACTCGGTGCGTGTCGGGGCGAAGGACAGCGTGGCATTGGCGAAGTTCTACCAAACCGCATTTGGCATGCAGGAGGTCAATCGGATCGCTTCGCCCGCCGGGCCCGAGGTCTTCGTAAACTTCGGCGCGACCCCCGAGGCCGCAAAGGCCAACAAGAGCGAGCCGATCGTCATCCAGCATCGCGATTCCGACGACCTGAAAGATCCCATCGCACACGTGATTCTCAACGTGAAAGACATGACCGCGACAGTCGCCGCGGTCAAAGCTGCCGGCGGCACCATGGCCGGCGATCCTCGTCCTTACGGGAATACAGGCATCGTCATAGGCATTGCGATCGATCCAGCGGGAAATCGCATCGAGATGATTCAACGACCCTGACGCGCGATTACTTGGCTTGCGGAGCGACGAAATCCGGCGGCAGCGCCGCCCCTTCGCCGAAGAAGTACTGCTCCATCTGGCCGATCAGGAACTCCTGAGATTCCTGCGTCCCCAGATTCAGGCGGTATTCGTTCATGAGCATCTTCATATGCTCAACCCACATCTTCCAGGCTTCCTTTGACACGCTGTCGTAGATGCGCTGGCCGAGCGGATGTCCTTCGAACGGGATTTCGTCCAGCCCTTCCATCTCCCGCTGGAACTTCACGCAGAAAACCTTGTGCGCTCCCTCGGGGATCGTATCGATCTGATTGAGATTCATTCCGGAGCCGCAACCCATATAACCTCAGGATACTACCGGCGGACGCCGTTTATGCCAGTCGGTTCGATTCTGAAACTCTTTCCCCAGCGAGATCAGTGTGTTCTCGGTGAACGCGGGTCCCGCGAGTTGGAGCGCAACCGGCATACCGTTGGCGAATCCGCAGGGCAAAGAGAGAGCCGGTATGCCGGTAAGATTTCCCGCCTGGATCAGATCCTTCATGCCCGCGAGTTGCCGGAACCGGCGACGGCACCAGGTCCGGACCATCCAGCGCCTCCGTGATCTTCGGCGCGATGTCATAGCGGCACGGCGCGACCAGCACATCGACCTGCGCGAAAAGTCTGCGGAACTCCTGCTTGAGCAGAGTTCGAATGCGCATTGCCTTCAGATACTCCGTCGCCGGAATGGCGAGATTCGCTTTCAGGCTCGCGGCCTGGCTCGGGTCGGCCAGCTGGTCGACCTGCCCGCTCATAATCATGCCTTCGAAGACCGAGGCTTCTTCCGCGCCGATGACCACGTCGGCAAGCGGCCCATAAGGAAAGTCCGGCAGCTTCACTTCCACCATTTGCGCCCCGATCTCGCGGATCACTTGCATGGCGGCCTGGAACGCCGGGCGGGCCGGGGGATCGGCCCATCCCATATCGTCGGGCGCGAAACCGATCTTCAAGTCGGTATGCTTCCTGGCGTATTGCGGAGTGTAGTAGAAGCTCTTTCCCGCGGAACCGGGATCCTTCGAATCGCCGCCCGCGATGACCTGGAGTACGATGCCGCAGTCCTCGGCGGTGCGGCACATCGGTCCGATCTTGTCCATGGTCCAGGAAAGCGCCATGGCGCCGCGGCGGCTGACCAGCCCGTAGGTCGGCCGCAGACCGGTGACGCCGCAATAAGCCGAAGGGGTGAGGATGGAACCCGACGTCTCCGAAGCCAGCGCAAACGGGACAAGCCCAGCCGCGAGCGCGCTTCCCGATCCGCTCGATGAACCGCCCGACCAGCGGGTAATATCCCAGGGATTCAAACCCGGCCCGAACAGCGACGCGGCCGCGGTACGGTAACCGCCTCCGCCCGCCAGTTCCACCATGGCCAGTTTGCCGATGAGAAGCGCGCCGGTGTTATCGAGCTTCTCGATCACCGTCGCGGTCTCCGTGAATACCTGCGTGGCGTAAGGTTTCGCGCCCCACGTGGTTACCTGGCCGGCGACCGAAAGCAAATCCTTGGCGCCGAATGGAATGCCTTGCAGCAGGGTCCGAAAGCGCTCCCGCTTCATTTCGTCGTCAATGTCTTTGGCCCGCTTCACCGCGGATTTTGTAAGCGGCAGAGCCAGGGCATTATAGCGCGGGCCAAGCGTTTCCAGGCGCTCCGCGAAGGCCTTCGTCAGCTCCACGGCGGAGAATTCGCGTTTCTTTAACCGGGCGTTAAGATCGGGGATCGTCGCGAAAAAGATATCGTCCGTCATGCCTTGAACTGAAATGCGGGTTCAACGGACATCGGGATGGGAAAGCTGGCCAGGACCATGGAATTCTTGCGGTGCGATTCTTCCGCGGCCTGGGCGAAATTCGGGTTCGGCGGGGCCGGGACTTGCGCAGCCGCTCTGGCGGACAGCGCGGAGGCCGCGGCCGCTCCCATCATTTGCCGCCGGGTGACCTTTTTCATGCCTTCTGTTCAGAATACCGGGTCTCGAGCGCATCGAGGGCCGCGGCTTCCATGGCTGCTCGTGGCGCCGTCTCGCCCGTCCAGATCTCAAACTGCCGCACGGCCTGTTCGATGAACATCTTTAGTCCCGGCACCACCTGCTTGCCCTGCTCCCGCGCACGACGGATCAGCGTCGTTTCCAGCGGGTTATAAACAAGGTCGAAAACGATCTCGCCGGGAATTCCGTTTCCAAAATAGCAATCGTTAATATTCGGCCACATTCCGAGCGGCGTAGCATGAATGATGACGTCGAAGTGCCGGGCAAGCGTCTGCTCGTGCGACATCGGTTCCCCCGCGACCAGGCGGGCCAGGGCGCGGACGCGGTCGGCGTTGCGCCCGGTGATCGCGACTTTGACTCCCGCGTCCGCCAGCGCGCAGGCGGCGCTGCGCGCCGCCCCGCCGTTTCCGATGATCAGCGCGGTTGACTTGGGCAGCTTGATCAGCTTGGAAAGCGGCCCCGAAATGGCTTCAGCGTCAGTATTCGCGCCGCGCCATTTGCCCGCCTTCCGCCATACCGTATTGACAGCGCCGATGCGCTTGGCCAGCGGATCCACCTGATCGAGATAGCGCATGATGCGGCGTTTGTGCGGAATCGTCACACTGAAACCGCTGAGCGGAAGGTCGGTTGCGAACTGGAAGAAGTCGCGAAGCTGATTGGCGGTTACCAACAGCGGAACATAGACCGCATCGATCCGGCGCGACTGGAAGGCCCGGTTATGCACGTGGGGCGAGACCGACTGACGGACGGGGTCGGCAATCACACCGAAGATCTTTGCGGATTTCGATAACTTGTCGATGCGGTAAAGGGACCGCAGCTGCCGCGCGTTCACCTGACCGGCCGCGGTGCCCTGCACGTGCGCGGGGGCCGCATAAGTATAGACGGCGCCGAGCCCGGTCGAAAGAACCCGGGAGGGAAAGCCGAGCTCGCCCATGGCCAACGTAACGAGGGGAATTTTCGGGCTCAGCCGGCTGGCGGCGAGAATACGGCCGGTATCGGTCGGCTTGCGCGCCGTGCTGACCACCTTATAGACGTCCGCCGGGACTCTCTGCATCCGTTTGAGAATGGGTTCCAGAGGAGGCGTGGTTTCGAAGTGATGCCAGGAGATCACCAGCTGTGCGCTGGTGCGCAACTGAGCGCATCGCTCCGGCGCGACCTCGGCGCTTTCGATCTCGACGTCGATGGCGCGCGCGCCGCGCTGGATCGCGAGATCGAGCACACGCAACTGCTCTTCGATACTGCCGTTGAACTTGCCGTGGTTCTGGTGGCGGCGACAGGTCGCAAGGATCGTGCAGTTCGGGTAACACTCGAGAAACTGCTCGATGGCCTGAACGCCCTGCAGCGGATCGCGCAGATAATCGAGGCGGAATTCGAGGAAGTTCTCGCCCGCTTCGGCCTCGCGCCGCGCCTGTTCGAGGAGCCGGGGAACGTCCGGAAGACCGAGGGCAATACAGATTCTGGGGAGTGCTCGCCGATGCGTTTGGGTCATATCCCGTTTATGAAAAAGCGAGAGGCCGGGCATTCCGGCCGCTCAAGTTCTCAAAGCATATCAGGTGATCCGCCGGAAAGGATATCGAGTGAGGCGAGAATCTCAAATTCAAGACGCGAGTGGGCGAGGCGCAGGGATTCTTCGACGGCAGCCGGGCAAACGCCACTCGCAAAGATGAAGCCGGTGTAGCTCGCGCCTTCGGGCAAGGGGATGAGCTTTTGCCCGCGCTTTGCCGTGATGATCACGCCGTCGACACCGGGCGTCGCTCGCGCCTCATCGAGGCCGGACACCGATTCGTAAATACCGGCGCGCGGGACGGGGATCATCATGACACCGAGAGCTGGCGGTGAGAGCCTCCGCGCTTCCGGGACTTTCCCGAGGGCGTGCAGGATCACGAGTTCTTCCAGCGTGAGGCCGCCTTCGAAGCGCAAAGCGCGGGCGCACAGGCCGCCGATGGGGCGCGCCGCCACTTCAAGCATGCAGACCCCGGTCGCGTTGACTCGCATCTCGGCGTGGACCGGGCCATGGCTCAGGCCCAGCGCGCGAACGGCCCGTTTCGTGGTCTCGATGATTTCCTGCCGAACGCCGTCCGGCTGGCGGGAGGGTGTTACATAGATGGTCTCTTCGAAGAAGGGGCCCTCCAGCGGATTGGGTTTGTCGAAGATCGCGAGCGTTTCCAACTCGCCCTGCGTCATCAATCCTTCGAGCGCGAACTCACGGCCTTCTATGTACTCCTCGATTTGGATGGCTGAATTCAGGTCGTCATGAAAGCGAAGGATATCGGGCTGTTCGAGAATGCGGCGAATGCGAGCGAAGGCGGCGCTGAATTCCGCAGGATTGTCGGCGCGGATCACACCTCTGCTGGCGGAAAGGCCCAGGGGCTTGAGGACGCACGGAAAGCCGATGTCAAGCGCGGCAGCTTGGGAAGCCGCATCAAGAGGAACCCTGATGTTTCGAGGGACTCGCAGCCCCGCAGCCTGGAAAAGCTGTCGCATAAGATGCTTGTCGCGGCATGCCTCGACTGCTTGCGGCGGGTGAAACGGAAGGCCGAGTTTCTCGGCCGCTAAAGCGGCGACCAGCGTCGGCCGGTCGGCCACCGCGACGATACCATCCGCCGCAGTTGCGCTGAGTATCTCGGCGGCCGCATCGGGTTCTTCGAAGCGGATGGGGACGGCGTGGTCGCGCCAGGGATCTTCGAGTACGTGGCAGCGATCGGTCGCGAGAGTTGCTTCGATCCCGATCCTTCGCGCAGCTTCCGCGAACGAGCGCGTCTGATAACCCGTAGTTGCGGCAATCAGCAGAATTCGCGCCATGTCTTCAGGGTAATCAGTCAATCGCGGAGCTAACATGAGTTTCGCTATTCGCTCTTCTCTTCTCCGATTCGTGGCGTTTCTGTATCTGCCAGCGAGTTCTCGACGATGATGGTCGCGCGCATTTGCAGAAAATGCGGTTTTGTCGCAGGCTTGAGTGGATATAAACTATCCAGTACCGCGTGCGGTTGACCGGCGCGTTTGATAAGGAGCGAATATGTGCGATCAGGATCATTTTGAGGACGACCGGAAGGAGTACGAGGCTCGCGGTTTGGTGACGCGAAAGCAATTCGGCGTCATGCTGGGAGCAGGCATGGCCATGATGCTGCCGCAGCGTCGCGAACGCGGCCGCGGTGACCGAATCGGACGTGAACGTGACGACGCCGGACGGCACCGCGGACTGCTACTTCGTGCATCCCGCGAGCGGCACGGCGCCCGGCGTTCTGGTGTGGCCGGACATCTTCGGACTGCGGCCGGCGTTCCGGCAGATGGGCAAGCGGCTCGCCGAATCGGGCTATTCGGTGCTGGTGGTGAATCCGTTCTACCGCGTCAAGAAGGCCCCGACCGCGGAGCAAGGGCGCGGCAACCCCGATCCGGCAGTTGATGCCGCTCGCGCAGAGTCTGAACGAGACGACGCACATGACGGATGCGAAGGCGTTCATCGGATGGCTGGACCAGCAGTCGTCGGTGGCCAAGAATCGGAAGATGGGCACGCAGGGTTATTGCATGGGCGGACCGATGGCGTTTCGCACCGCGGCCGCCGTGCCCGATCGCGTCGGAGCAGTCGCGCTCGTTCCATGGCGGCGGACTCGTGACGGATATGCCGAACAGTCCGCATCTGCAGGCCGCGAAGAGCAAGGCGCAGTTCCTCATCGCGATCGCGGCAAATGACGATATGCGGGCGCCGAACGACAAGGAGGCTCTGAAAGAGACCTTCGCCAAGGCGAACCTGCCGGCGGAGATCGAAGTGTACACGGGCTCGACGCATGGCTGGTGTCCTCCGGATTCGGGGGTCTACAACGAGCCGCTGGCCGAGAAGGCATGGAGCCGTTTGCTCGTGCTTTACGGAAAAGCTCTGGCCTGAGCGCACGTCCGCATTCGCCCGCGTGAAGATCTTTTTGCCACCAATATACGCGAATGAAAGTGGTCAGGCTGCGTTTGCGTGGAGCTTTTGGGGCTTGTAACGCGAGAAATCGGTGAGAATGGCGCGGTTCAGGCGGCGCTCCCTGTCGATGGCGGCGTGAATTTCGGCGGTCGAAAAAACGAAGCCATCTTTGGTTGGGTCGTACTGTAAGCCTTTCATTTCACTGAGCTGGAGTAGTTTCTTTGCCTCTTTCATTTCCGCTTCGCGTTTGGCGAGGCGGGCAGCCTGGAGGGCCTGGAGGGTGGCCACGTTCTTTTGCAGGTTGCGATTGATGCGCTGCTCGTAGAGGGTCAGGAGCTGGAGCTGTTTTGATTCGGCTTTGTAGACTTTCGCGGCCGTGAGGGCGGCGTGGATTTCCGGGTCTTCGGTTTCGGTCTCGTCCGATTTGGCGGCGTGGCCGAGGGCGAAGAGGTTGTCTTCAACGGCGCTGATTCGGTTCAGCCGCCAGCTGTCGGTCGCGATCCGCTGGGCGAGTTGGGTTTCCATCGCCCCTTCGGGCGAGAGGCTCTCGACGATTGAGGCGGAGAAGGCGTCGTGCATAATCCGATCGGCGTCGGTCATAGCGGTCACCTGGCCGGTGAGATTGTGCCGGCGGGCGTTCAGGGCGGACGCCTTTTTGCCCTCCTCGGTCCGGGGACCCGTGGAGCGCTGCGCGTTTCGGCGATTTGCTTCGAGCTGTTTTTCAGAGATCATTGTTTATTTCCGTGTGCGTATTTCCTTACTCGACAAAAGTAAACCACACGAAATTACAGTCGCGATGTTAAGTTGTTGATTCTGCTAATTCGATTCGTTGTCACCGCCTTTCGGCAACGGTCAAAAATGGCCGGTTCGGGTTCCGTTTGCTTATCGAATGGGTTCTGTTCCTTCGTTGAGAATGGCGAGATAAGAATCGTATACGAATAACCGGGGCGTTTGCCTCCGGTGATCTCACGTAACATTCCGAGGCGGCGCCTATGCTCCAGGGATTTCGCAACTGTTGGCTTGGAGATGCCGATCTTCTGCGCTGTCGCCGGTATCGACATGATCGGATTGCGCTGCATATAACGAAAGACGCGCAGGACAGAAGGGGCGACCCGACCAGGCCCTTCGATCTGACGTTGGTTCCTCGAACAGCGCCACTATGCGACGAGCGGCACTGCGAGGACGAACTCCGCGGCGGCGGTACGAAGGCAGCATTTCCCGGCCGGATTCCCTCGATCCAGTTTGACTGTTCCTGAGTTCGCCGGGTTCTTTTTCGGCGCCTCGACCCTGCGCGAGCAGGATATTGTGTATCTCGCGAATCAGGCACAGCGACAGCGGAAATCCTGAGCGCAATCTCTCGAAACCATGGTTCATGGCGGAAACAAGGCGAAAGGGCGGAGCGGGAGAGAGAGGCGGCGGAGCCTTTTGTTTTGCTGTTGTTCCAACCGGCCGAAATCCTTTCGTTCGCTTTCGCCTAACGAAAGGATTCGCGACAAGCGTCACTTTTAGTGCGGTTCGCGGTGCCGGACCGGGGGTCCGGCGCGGGCGAGGGAGCCCGCCCCACTCTATTTCTTTGCGGCGGCTGCGTCTTTCAGGGCTTTCAGGTGCGGCAGGTCGTGATCTTCCTCGTGGCAGGCGGCCTCGCGCAATTCGAACTTTTCGCGCCTGATCGGGAAGGCGATGGTCCAGGGTTTGTTGTAGACCACTGGATCGCTCACGGTCGCCGAGTAGTTGAATGCGTCCGGACCTGTGGGGGTGATTCGTTCCACGACGTGCTCGGCGTGGCTCACGATTTCGCCTCCCTCATTGAGCCAGGTTTTGCCGTTCAGGTTGGCGGTGTCGATGACGAGAGTATCTCCCTCCCAATGGCCAACGGAATCGCCCTGCCATAAGCGCATGTGGTCGGGAAGGTGCGGGCGGCCGTCCAGAGGGATGATCCGCCAGGCTGTGCGTTCGTGGAAGAACACGACGTAATCGGGCGTCTGGATAATCTGGTAGCCTTCGGGGATCCACATTGCGCGCGGCACGCCGGGCGGGAAACAATGAGCCGTGGCATCGTCGTAACCGCGTTCGGTCAGGTTGCGGCTCGTCCGTTCCGCAACGGCCCAGGGCTGCATCGGAAGCATTCCGTCCGCCGGATCGACAATGAGAGCCTGGGCCGCGGGGGCTCCGGGACCTCCTCTTCCGCGATTCCGTCTTTCCACGCCCTGGTTCGCGCCTCGGGAAGTGGATTCGTAGAAGCCGTTCAGATCGGGCTTGCCGTCGGGCGTGCGGCGGAGGTTCGGCACCGCGGGCACTGCCGGGGGGAACCCACGTGGAGGCTTCAATTTTGGCGGCAGGCGCGTCCGGGCTGCCGGGATACCAGGTTCGCGGTTCACGCGTGAAGGCGCCGTTCGATTCTTCGAGTTCCGCCTCGCAGACGTATTCGAGGAGCCGGGTGCGGTCGGTTCGCCGGTGCAGCGGAATGTTGATCGTCCACGGTTTGGTGAAGACCTTCGGATCTTCTATGGTCGCTTCGTATTGAATCGTGTCGTGATCGGTCATGCGGTAGCGCTCGACTACATGGAGCGCGCCGCTGTGGAAATCGCCCGCCATATCAAACCAGGTTTTGTCATTGTTGTTGGCGACGTCCACCACAAGAGTGTCGCCATCCCAGTGGCCGCGCGAATCGCCCATCCAGAAATCGGCGTCGGCGGGGTGCGGCGAACCGTCCGTGTAAATCATGCGGTAGTCAAGCTCCCACTCGAAGGCCATCGCGATCAACTTCGGCGTCTGGAAAATCTGGAACGGGAAATCAAGGTACATGACGCGAGGGACGCCGGGTATGTAGCATTTCGAGAACGGGTCGGCCGTCTGGCGGTTCCGGAAATTTTCGGCCCGTTGCTTCGCAGCGGCGGGCTGATAGGGAATCTGGCCGCCGGCGACTACCGAGCGTCCCGCGATCATGTTGAGGCTGGCGACGTGATCCTGCAAGTCGGCCGCGGCACTACTTTCGGCCTGCCAGATGCCCTGCAGGTCCGGTTTGCCGTCGGCCGTGCGCGGAAGGGATGACGTGGCAGTGGGGGTGCGCGCTGGAGCCGCCATGAGAGTTCCGGTCAGGACGGCCGTCGTAATGGTGGCAAGAAAATACTTATTCATATGAGTTTCCCGGATACCAATATCAGACCACAGGTTCATCTGCGCTCCGAGTTTGCATCAGGGTGTACGGAGACAACGGCGATCTGTGAATGCGGGAGGGTTACGGTATACTGACCGACACATACGGATCGACAGCAGGACAGCGCGGGACGGCCGGGCGGTCCTCGTGAGCAGACAAGCGAAGAAACCAGGCGGAGAAAACAAGCGATGCGCTTTCTTGCTTTTGCGACGTGTTTTGCCGTGTTTGTTGAACTGGCTGCCGGCCAGGGCGGCGGGGGAGCGATCAGCGGGTCTATAGCGGACCCCTTCGGTCACCCTTTGGCGGGCGCCGCGGTGCAAGCGAAAAATGGCGCCTCGGGCAAGGATTTCAAAGCGACCAGTTCGGCCAAAGGCGGTTACGCTCTGCAGGGTTTGCCGCCCGGCGCGTACGACATTTCGGTCAATATGCCGGGACTTAAGGGCGTCACGCGCAAAGGCGTCAATGTGGAAGCGGGGAAGACCATGACGGTCGATCTCCGGCTGGAAGAGACCACACAACTCGGCACTCTGGGCGAGGATACGCTGGCGATTACGGCCGACCAGAAGAAGCATGCGCCGCCCTCCGGGCCAACGCCGCGGACGGCGGACGGCAAGCCCGATCTGTCGGGTATCTGGTGGACTCCGACGACCGTGGATGGGGGAAAGCCGGAGTTTACCGCGCAGGCCGAAGCGGTGGCGAAGCAGAGGACGGATAACAACCGGATCGATAGCCCGCAGACGCATTGTCTGCCTGGGGCTCTGCTGCGTTTGGGGCCGGTGTATGAGTTGGTGCAGAGCCATGACATTCTGGTCGAGATTTCGGATGACGACAGTCCGGGCTTTCATCAGATCTATTTAGGCCGTCCGCATCGGGAGGATCCGACGCCTTCGTGGTACGGGGATTCGGTGGGTCACTGGGAGGGCGAGACGCTCGTGGTGGATCGCATTGCGTTCCATGAGAGCGTATGGCTGGATCAGGCGGCTCATCCGCATTCGGAGGCGCTGCATATCATCGAACGCTACAAGCGCCCGGATCTGGGGCATCTGGAGACGGAGATTACGGTTGAGGACCCGGGGATACTCGCGAAGCCGTGGACTATGAAGAGAGTTTCCGAACTGGCGCCTACTGAGCGGATTTTTGAATTTATCTGCGCGGAGAATAATAAGGACCTTTCGCATCTGGTGGGGAAGTAAGGTTTCACGGCGCCGGTGCACACTCGGAGCATGAAGGCACCGCAACGGCTGACGGCGATCATTGAACGTGAGGACGACGGATATATCGCGTTGTGCCCGGAGTTCGATATCGCCAGCGAAGGGGCTTCGATTGAAGGGTCACGTGAGAACCTGATCGAAGCGTTGACGCTTTTTTTTCGAAACGGCGTCACAATCGGAAATCGCCAGGCGGCCGCATTATGAGGTCTTCATAACGCACGTCGAGGTACCTGTTGGGGTAAACTCCCGGTTCACCCTCGGGAGTATTGTTCGACAGTCGGAACTTGCGAGATCGCTTTTCGAGACTGAACAGACGAATAGGCGGTAAGCCGGCCATCTCAGATTCCGGTTTGCCGGCTTATCCGGCAAAGTGGATTGCAGGAATGGCGCGTCAGGACTTACCCGCGGCAGTGCAAACCATCGTTCACATTTCGGGTTTTACTTCCCAAGTCCGGGCGAAGCACTTATTTGGATTTAGAAGGGTCAGGTCGCCGGTGCAGTACTAACAGGTGCTGAAAGAGGCCATTCGAACAGCGCTCGGTTGAAGATGCGGTTTTTACGAGGGTGAGCGATAAGATCGCGGCGCTACCGGCACTGACGTAAAACTCCGCGCCGAGCGCAAGCTCGGCGACAGCGCCGAAGCCCTGGCCCCGCAGCGGCTGCGCAGCGTTTTCATTTAGGTTGACGGCTCGCAGGGCCATAGTGACTCCCTCGCGGCCGCGGCTCCTTCAAAATGATGCTCCAGAATGATTGTTCGCGTCCGGGGAGTCCGCTACAATCAATCCACCTGAAAATCAGCCGTCTTCGAAGGAGAAGAATGAAATTAGTACAGTCACCTGCTGTCACCGCCGGTTTTGCTCTGTTCCTTGCGCCGGCGCGAGCGCTGCGCAAGCGAGTTTTGCGAATACTTGGCCTGGCATGTATCGTCATGCTGGCGCTGCCTGCGCCGTCGCAAGCGGGGTTGAAAATCATTTTGAGCCCGGGGGGCGGAACGGGGGGAACACCCCCTGCGAACCTTGCAGGCGGCGGGAATCTGATGGCAATTGTTCAGCAAGCTGCCGCTTATTGGGAACAGATCTATTCCGATCCCCAGCAGGAATGGACGGTACAGCTGGAGTACCGGTGGGGGCTCGATCAGGTGAGCGTTGACAATTTATCCGGCCAGTTTACGCTCTTCACCGCGGGGGGCAATCCGAACCGAATCTTATCGGGCAGGATCGCCTTCGACAACAGCGGCGCCACACCCTGGTTCGCGGACCCGAACCCGGCTAGTAATTCAGCGTACGCCGATATTAAACCGAGCGCCAACTTTTATTGTTGTGTTCCGTCTGCTCCTGGCGGGAAGGTCTACGTCAATAACGGCATCTGGTTTCAGCATCCTGTCAACAGCGATGCCCTGGACCGTGTAGACCTGCTGACCGTCGCCATGCACGAGATCGGTCACGGCCTGGGCCTCTTACAAGCCCCTCCCGAGTATACGAGTCCATTTCAATTCGAAATCACCACTGCGGTATCCCCCCGGTATGCCGGATTGGAAATTTTCCTGGACAGTCTCGGTATTTTTGAGCACCTGCCGAGCCCGTCGCTGATGATGCCTCGAATCCAACCTGGAATCCGGCAGTTTCCTGCCGCCCTGGACATCATGGTGATAGCTCAGCTCAGTGAGTACAACAATCCTACGTGGTACCCGTCCCTCGAGTTGATCGTTAACGGCGTTGACGTGCCGGTTGGGGAGAAGGACAGCCTGCTCGCGAAACTACGGAACAGCCGCATGCTCCTCGAGAACGGGAATCGCGCGGCGGCCCGCCTCATTCTCAGAGCGTTCATCCAGGAGGTCAGAGCGAACCCCGGCGGGGGGCTGACTCTGGACCAGATGGGCGCGCTCATCTCGATCGCTAAAACGGCAATTGCCGGTATCGGGGCTTAAAAGCCGCTGAAAAAAAGGGGAAGTCGCTCCCTCGCGGTCGCGGCTCGGAAACAGAGTGTTGTCATTTGACGCACTTGCCGAGAGCGCCAGCAAAGGTTAAACCCACTCGGTTGCCTGTAACCGGGAAGTGGTCCATCGCCATTCGTGCCCGCCGCTTTCTCGAGATTCGAAGTCCGGTGTTGTATAGTAAACGCCGTTGCCGCGTTCTTCTTTGCGCGGATCTTTAACAGGAGTGTTCCTCACCGGACTTCAGAATCACCATGGACCTGACCCACACCCATCTGCTGCTGAACCATTTTCCGACCATCGGCAGCATCATCGGCGGCGGTTTGTTTCTGCTTGCACTTCTCATGAAAAGCGACGATC
Source organism: Terriglobia bacterium (assembly GCA_963718155.1). GTDB lineage: Bacteria > Acidobacteriota > Terriglobia > Bryobacterales > Bryobacteraceae > BOG-234. The sequence goes on from CAVQYP010000021.1 coordinate 428,667, forward strand.
TGAAGCGCGCCAGCCTCGTGATCCTGCTGGGAATTGCACTGATCTCAATCCCCACTTACATGAGCGGCAATGGCGCGCAACAGGCGATCCAATCCCTGCAGGGCGTATCGAAATCCCTCGTCGAAACCCATGAGGGTGCCGCGATGGAGGCACTCGCTTTCATGCAAGTGGTCGGAGCTTTTGCCTGGCTGGGATTGTGGCAATTCCGCCGCCTTGGGCACCTCCCCGGCTGGAATGCCGGAGTGATCCTGGTGCTGACCCTGGTTACCTTCGGCCTGATGGCCCGCGCCTCCAATATCGGCGGCGAAATTCGCCACGCGGAGATCCGGGCGAGCCAGGAAACAGTTACACCCGAGGGCGCTTTAGCGCGCACGGTGGGCTCGTTCGTCACTGAAACCCCGTGGATGTGGCCGACTTGCGAAACCCTGCATTTCATCGGTCTCAGCCTTCTAGTGGGCGTGGTGCTTCTCGTCGATCTGCGGGTTCTGGGAGTCGTTAAAGGCGTCTCCTTCGCTTCCCTGCACCGTCTGTTGCCGTGGGCCGCGGTCGGTTTCGGCGTGAACGTCATCACCGGCTTGTTGTTCTTCGTGGGAATCCCCGCCCAGTACACGGGGAATAAATCCTTCTACTGGAAAATCGGTTTGGTGATGCTGGCAGGGTTGAACGCTGTGTACTTTACCGTTTTTGAAGAACCGTGGAAGTTAGGACGCGGGGAAGATGCGCCGATGACGGCCAAATTCGCCGCTGCGTCGGCAATGATTTTGTGGGTCGCGGTCATGTATTGCGGAAGCATGCTGCCATTCCTCGGTAACGCATTCTAGGGTCATGTTTCAGACAATTTTCTACAATTTTCGGCCTCGCCGAATCGCGGCCGGAGCCGGCTTTCAGGCCGCAGAACAGGCCGCCAGGCGTCTCCGCAGGCAAAATTGCCTGCCCCACCAGACTGCTGAGAGCACGCCAGCCAGGAGAAGAAACCTGTGTCATTGGTGGTCGGGACTGTTGTCTTGGTGGTCTGTGTAACGGCCCTGGTCGGGATCGTTGTGTGGGTGGTGGATCAGAGGTACTGCGCGCCAGGAGCATAAGGACTAAGGGATGAAGGATTTTCTTGTTTTCCTCGAACAGCTGCAATTCAGCCAGTGGGTGAAGGACGCGCCAACCATCTGGGCATTCCCGACGATTCTTTTTGTCCATACCTTGGGGATGTCGATCGTGGCTGGAGGCAGCGCGATGCTCGACCTGATGGTGCTCGGTTTCTGGCCTGCCGTGCCGATGAAGCCCTTCGGGCGAGTGTTCCCGGTGTTGTATATCGGGTTCGCCGTAAACGCGGTGACCGGAACGATGATGCTGATTGCCGACGCCACAACCAAGCTGACCACGGTGGATTTCTATATCAAGATGGTGCTGGTGTTTGCAGGGCTGTTCGTTCTGATCCGGATGCGGCGGCAGATTTTCGAAGATCCGCAACTCGATCAGGCTCCGCTTCCCCGCGGCGCGAAGGTGCTGGCCTGGGCTTCGCTGGGCTGCTGGTTTGGCGCAATTATCTCCGGCCGCTTGCTGGCTTATGTCAAGTAGGTAGTTAAAAGGGGTGGTTTTGCGGTGCTCACGAAGCCGGACCTGAGGGTCCGGCGCGGACGCGGGCGTCCGCCCCACTTGCATTCCATGCAAGAACTTTTGACTCAGGAACAGTCGGTCGGTTACTGTTCGGTTCCGCCTTCCCAGTAGGCGATGAGTCTTCCCATGGTGAACATGGTGGTCCAAAGCGTCAATGACAGGATCGCGGCGACCTTCACTTTGGTTGGGATGACGGGCGATCGATCCAGTTCCTCTGTCCGGTTGTAAACGAGCGGACGAAAAATCAGGCCGTGGACACCGATCAGGCCCAAAACAATCATCTTGGTCAGGAAGTAGGGATTGGGCGCGTACTTTTCCGCCTCGGAGGCCGCCAGGAGCGCACCCGTGCAAATCATGACGACAATGCCCCCGCGTTTCCACGGACGTAAGCTGGTCACCATCTCGGTGATCGTTACGCTCTTAAAGGTGAGCCCGAGCAGACGCAGGTTCGTCATGAGTATCATGCCGCCGAATATCGCGATGCACGTCAGATGAAGCGACAGGACGATCGGGTAGGCCAGCACCGATTCGCTGAAGTCTGAGAGAAAGCCGATACTCTGAAGGGAGTGAGCGATCTTCACGCCGGATGGCCTCTATTCATTCCTGTTATTCGAGGAACCCTGTGAAGATGCCGCCAAACACGATCAACACCCACAACAGCAGCGATACGGTCGCCACCACCTTACTCAGCAGAGCCGGCGGATTCGCCATGGTCGCCACTTTTCTGTGGATCGTGAAATTGTAGATGAGCGCCGCGAGGAGTAAGTACATCTTGGCCGGAAAGACCTGGTTCACCAGGTAAATACCGGGTTGCGATGCAAAGAGCATAAAGCCCGAGAACGCGACGAATATCAGGGCGACGATCGTCCACAATTCGGTGTACTTCAAAATACGCCCGGTCGTCTCATGCCGCAGGCCGAGGTTCAGCATCCGAAAGTCGACGAGCGCGATCGATCCGACACCTACGGCAAACCCACCGATGTGAATACACTCCGCGAGCGGAAACGCCCATTCGCTGTTGTTAAGCGCATCCGCGAGAGCGTTTTGAAGAAGCATCCCGATCCAACTCCAATCCAATGTACATCAGAGGCCTGCGGGTTCCACGTGCTGTTGGTGATGCGGAGGTGCCTGGGCTCTATCGTCTGGAAGCCGGGTGGTCGATTGACCCTGATCCCGCATAATGATAAACTTTGCTGCGATCGTCAATCATCGGATTTCGGTGGCCGATCACAATTTTGAAGAGGTGCATGAATGATTCAGCGAAGCCAAATGCTTAAGCGGACTCTGGGATTTACCGCCCTGTGCGGGTGGTTGGTGCTTGGCACCGGCGCATTGCAGGCGCATCATTCCCTGGCGGGTGTGTACGACATGAAGAAGGACACAGAGGTGTCGGGCACGGTAACCAGCGTGAAGTTCACCAATCCTCATGGTTCGCTGGCTGTCGCGGTCAAGAATGCGGATGGCACCACAACGGAGTGGGTGATGACACTTGGTTCGGCCACGGCTCTCGCGCAGCGAGGGATCGGGAAGACCGGCGATAATGCCCTTCACGCGGGAGACAACGTCAAGGTGAAGTTTCGGCCTGCGAAAGATGGCAGCCCTCTGGGCTTTCTCGAGACGGTGACAATGCCTGACGGAAAGGTGATCCAGATCTCCGCCGGCAATAATCCCAACGAGTGAGCATCACTCTCATGAGAGTCGCGCGCGGTGCCGTGCGGGACTTCTGCCCGAGCGCGCATACTGCCAAGTTTACTTGCCGAAGAACATCACCTCGCTGATTCGGCATTGACGCCTGAGGCGTTCCACAAGAAGGGACAAGATTGCATGCGCAGAGCAATACTGGCGCTTCTGCTCGCGGGCGCGATATCGATTCCTTTTGTTGAACGCACGCGGGCTCAATCACAGCCGAGCGTTACTCAACCCGGCACCGCTCAACCCGGCACCGCTCAACCAAACCTTGCCCAGCTGATGAAGGGTACCCTATATCCCGAGTCGAATGTGGTTTTCGCGGCGCAGGATGTGAATCCCGCGGACGTGCCGCATGCCAAAGATCCAGCCATGGCGACCGACCTCCTGACCAGCGCGTACGGCAAATGGGAGGCCGTCGAGAACAGCGCTTTGGCGATTACCGCGGTCGCCGACCTCCTCGAGCTTCCAGGGCGCAAGTGCTCGAATGGCGTCGATATTCCGGTGAAGAATGCGGATTGGGTCATGTTCGTCCAGCAGCTTCGGGACGCGGGAACGGCGGCCTACGCGGCAGCTAAAGTCAAAGATCAGGACAAGATGACCGATGTTGCCGGCGTGATGACGATGGCTTGCGGAAACTGCCACCGCAGGTATCGCGAGAAAAGACTTGCAGACCGCTGCAAGTAGCGTCAGGCTTTTCGCGGGCGGCGAAGAAGCTGACGAGGGCGTCAGCTGCGGTCCGGGGGGACCGCCCCACCCTTCCAGGTCAATTCAATAGACTTCTGAGTCAGGACTCGAACTAGCGCTTCGTGGGCATTTTGCCGCCCTTGTCCTGGGTATAGTGCTGCAGGTCGGTATTCCCCTCGATGCATCCGAACTCCATTTGCTCGTAAGGGTGACCGTCAGACATCTTATCTTGCCGGTTGCGGTTGATGTTCCAGCGGGCCGTCCATGGCTGTGTGTAGAGAGTCGGGTCGGTCATAGTCGCTTCGTACACGATGGTATTCGCGTCCTGGGGAATGAACTTCTCTGTTACGTGAAGCGCTTCGGTCTTGAAGTTGCCCGAGGTATCGAACCAAGTCTTGGTGTTCTGATTCGTGGTATCGACCACCAGCGTGTCGTCCTCCCAATGGCCGACGGGATCACCCTCGAACAATTTGATTTTGGGATCGATATGGGCCCGGCCGTCGGTCGGGATGATGCGAACGGTGTGCATGAATTCGGAAAGCTGAACAAAGTAGCCGGGAGTCTGAATGATCTGGACGCCAAACTGGTTGGATTCGCTGTGCGGAACGCCGGACGGGTAGCAGTGCAGTTCCGGCTCGTCGGCCATGTGGTTCTTGAGGAGGTCCTGCTGTTTCGCCCTGGCTTCGGGCTTGTACGGAATTTTTCCATCCGGCGGGTCAATGATGCGGATGGCGTTGCCTCCGAAGCCCCCACCGCCCCGAGCGGGGGCTGCTGGAGCTGCGCCTGCGGGTGCTGCACCAGTGGGAGCTGCGCCGCGCGCCGGACCGCCTGCTCCGCGGCCTCCACGGCCCTGCGCAGGCTCAATGTCGGTGATCGCCGGCGGGTTCCAGAATCCCTGCATATCCGGATGGCCATCGGGCAATCTGGGCATGGGACCGGCCGGTTCGGGTGGAGCGCCGCGTCCTCTGCCTGCGCCGCGGCCCCGACCGGCTTCCGGCGGCGTGGCCGGCGCTTCCTGTCCCGGAAGCTGAGGAACGAAAGCAACCGTGGTTCCCACCACAACTGCGCATCCCAGGATCAGGCGTTTGATGTGAGTGAATTCCATGTAAGACCTCCTGCCTCTCACCGGTTAACTACTGGCCGAAAGCCAGTTCCTGGCACTCATGTTCCATGATCCGGGCTGTAGGACCTGCCTTGCGCACCATAGGTACGGCAATTTTCCAGTCCTTCGTGAAGGTCATGGGGTCGCTGATGGTCGCTTCGTAGAGAAGCGAATTCTCTCCGGTGCGCGTGAAGCGTTCCGTGACATGAAGCTGGTTGCTGTGGTGGTTGCCTGACTTATCCAGCCAGGTCTGATCGTTGAAATTGGTGACATCGGTAACCAGGCTGTTGCCATCCCAGTGGCCGCGGGAATCTCCGTCCCACAGGTCGGGAAAGTCGAGGTGCGGAGAGCCGTCGAGGTAGATCATCCGAAAGACGTGCGAGTACTCGGAAGCGATCGCGACGTAGTTCTTTGTCTCGAAGAGCTGAAAAGGGTAACCCATGTACATCAGCCGCGGCACTCCGGGCATGTAGCACTTGTTCACCAGGTCGGCGGTTGCGGGGTTCTTCAGGTTTTCGGCACGTTTGGCAGCCTGGCCGGCGGCGTACGGAATCTTGCCGTTGGGCGGGTCCTTGATATATCCGCCCTTCTCCAGGTTGTCTACGGGTTTGGCGGGCATCCATATTCCCTGAAGGTCGGGCTGATCGTACCAGGTTTTGGCCACGGTGAAAGCGGCGCCCTTCTTTTGCGCCAGAGCAGGCGCGGCCGAAACGCACAGCGCGGCGGCGATGGCTATCATCGCCTGGACCGCGCGGGTATTGACGCACTGATTTAACTCCGCCGTGCAGCCGGAGATTCGATCTCTCATCCTGAGCTTTCTCCCTGGGCGGGGTGAGCCGCCAATCGTCTACTGCGTCTCGCCGCCTCGGCCGGGTTGGGGCAGTGGAGAAGAGTTTAATGTGATACGCCGCCCGTCGGCAAAGTCCACGCTCTGCGCCCACATGAGATTGTCGCCATCTTTCGCGAGAAATCCGTTGACGGTGATTTCCTCGCCACCTTTGATCATGTTTTGCCGCCAGCCTGCGCGGTACAGCCCGTTGGGAGGAGGAGTTTCAGCGATCCATTGGACCGTCTTGCCGTCCGGCGAGATGACATCAAAATAGAGGTGTGAGTGTGGATTTACCCAGTCCATTTTGACCGCTTTCCCCTTGACGCTTACAGGCTTCGAATTGTCGTATTCGGCTGCGAACGAATGGTGCGCAGACAGGGGCAGTGCGGCCATGATGAGGCCCACGCAACCTGCGAAAATTGCAAGTTTGCTTTTCACTTCCAACCCTCCTGGCTTCTACGAGACGAAAGTATATCAAAGTTAATTGGAGTCAGTAGTCAGGAGACAGAAGTCAGAATGGGCCGGGTGCGCCGCCGGCGTTTGCGCTTGTTATTAGCCTACTTCAATTCGGCGGCCTTCGTGATGCGCTCCGCGTTCAGGTAAGGACGCAGCGCTTCGGGAACCAGCACGCTGCCATCGCGCTGCTGATAGTTTTCGACGATCGCGACCCAGGTTCGTCCGACGGCCAGACCGCTGCCGTTCAACGTGTGCGCGAATTCGCTTTCTTTGCCGCCCTTGAAGCGAATGTTCGCTCGACGCGCCTGGAACGCTTCGTAATTGGAACAGGAAGAGATCTCTTTATATCCGTTCTGTCCCGGAAGCCAAACTTCGATGTCATAAGTCTTGGCCGAACCGAAACCCATATCGCCGGTGCAGAGGAGTACGGTACGGAAGGGTATGTCCAGCCGGCGCAGGATATCCTCAGCATCCGCGGTCAGCCGTTCGAGCTGATCGTAACTATCTTCCGGCCGTGAGAATTTTACCAGCTCGACCTTCTGGAACTGGTGCTGCCGGATGATGCCGCGCACGTCGCGTCCATAAGAGCCGGCCTCGCTGCGGAAGCAGGGGGTGTAGGCGCAGAAGTTAATGGGAAGTTTGTCGCCGTCGAGCGTTTCGTCGCGAAAGAGATTCGTGACCGGAACCTCGGCGGTGGGGATCAGCCAGTAGTCGGTGTTTTCCAGCTTGAAAAGATCCTCAGCGAACTTCGGTAACTGGCCGGTACCGTACAAACTGCTGGAGTTCACCACGAAGGGCGGCAGCACTTCGGTGTAGCCGTGCTCGCGGGTGTGCGTATCGAGCATGAAGTTGATCAGCGCACGCTCCAGCTTGGCTCCGAGCCCGAAGTAGACGGCGAACCGTGGCACCGGTGACCTTCGCGGCGCGGTCGAGGTCGAGGATGCCCAGATCCGGGCCGATGTCCCAATGCGCTTTCGGTTCGAAATCGAACGCCCGCGGCTCGCCCACGCGTGCGGATCACGACATTGTCGTCGGCGGAACGCCCTTCGGAAACAGATTCGTGCGGGATGTTGGGAACACCGGCGAGCAGCTCGCGATAGCGAGCATCCATGGTTTCGGCGATAGCTTCGCCAGCGCTGCGATCCGTTCGCCGATCTCGCGGGACTGGAGCTGCAGATCGGTGGTATCGGCGCCCTCTTTGCGCAGGCGGGCGATCTCCCGCGACTGATTGTTCTGGTCCCGGCGGAGTTCTTCGGTTTCGGTAATCGCGGCGCGGCGGCGCGCGTCGAGCTCGCGGAATTGCTCTACGGGGAGAACAAAGCCTCGAGTCGACAGACGTTGAGCGATCGCGTCCATATTGGCGCGAAATGCTCCCATATCATGCATATAGAGGCTATGCTAGCAGGCGCGGCCAGGAAGGGTCCGCCCTGAAGGCGGCAGTTGAGTGCAGGTCTTGCGCTTTTACTCCTCTTCGGCTTCGACGCTGACCGGCTCCAGATCTTCGGCTTCGAAGATCTGCCGGCAATCGAGGCATTCCACGTAGTCCACGCCATCTCGACGGGCGAGGACGATTGTTCTCTTGTGCTCGCAGGCGGTCTGCATATTCAAAGCTTGGGGATACGAATTATTTTATTGATCGTGAAGGTGGTGTCAAGGGTGCCAGGTACTTTTGGAAGCCGGTGCAAAAACGGACTCATCTCCGCAGCCAAATCCGCCGCGTTTCTGCTTTGTCCCGTGCCGCGTCCGGCGGCCTGTGCGCCTGTAACCAAAGCTCACTTCTCGAAATTATAAACCTCAGAACAGACTTTTGGCGGCGTGAATTCCATTCTTTCTTGCGGGGTGGGACGGTAGAATCCGTTCAGATGCCTTTTCCGATACACCGGCCGCGCCGGCTGCGGTCGACCGAATCGATGCGCCGCCTGGTGCGGGAGACGCGACTGGACCCGGCGAACTTCATCCTGCCGCTGTTCGTCTGCCCGGGCGAAGGCGTGCGGAAGCCGATCGGTTCGATGCCGCGGCAACTACCAGTTGTCGATCGACACAGCGGTGAAGGAATGCCGGGAGGTGCGGAGCCTCGGGATCGGCGGCGTGATTCTGTTCGGGCTTGCCGGAGACGAAGGATGAAGAGGCCTCGGGCGCTTATGACGACGACGGCATCGTGCAGCGGGCGATCCGCGCCATGAAGCGCGAATTGCCGGATCTGCTGGTCGATGACCGACGTCTGCAACTGCGAATACACGAGCCACGGCCATTGCGGAAAGATCGTCAACGGCGACGTGGATAACGACACGACGCTCGAATGGCTGGCGGCGAGCGCGCTGTCGCACGTGCGCGGCGGGCGCCGATATCGTCGCGCCGTCGGACATGATGGATGGCCGCGTGGCGGCGATCCGGCAGGCGCTCGATGCGAACGGATATCACGAACACGCCGATTCTGTCGTACGCGGCGAAGTTTGCGTCGGTGTTTTACGGGCCGTTCCGCGAGGCCGCGGAATCGACGCCCGCAGTTCGGCGATCGCCGCAGCTATCAGATGGACCCGGCCAACGGGCGCGAGGCGATGCGCGAGATCGAGCTCGATCTGGAAGAAGGCGCGGACATGATCATGGTCAAGCCGGCGATGCCCTATCTCGACCTGATCCGGCAGGCGCGCGACCGCTTCGATGTGCCGATCTCGGCCTATCAGGTGAGCGGCGAGTATTCGATGATCATGGCGGCCGCGCGGAACGGCTGGATCGACCAGGAGCGCGCCATGATGGAGAGCCTGACGTCGATCCGGCGCGCGGGCGCGGACTTTATCCTGACGTACTTTTCGAAGCCGATGGCGCGGTTATTGGGTTGATTCGAGATCTTCGAATATTTCGGAAATCTGAATGCGCCAGCCTGGAATCAGGGTCGGATGCGAGCGATGTGTTGTCGGCACAGAATTCGGGCACTCGCCGCGGAACGTGGACTTCGACCGTTCTGGTTTCGGGATAGATCAGCCAGACTTCATGGACCCCCCAGGCGAGATATGCCTGAACCTTTCGGTTGATGGTGGTCGCGGTTTCCGATGCTGTCGTCTTCGACGCGCGAAATGATTTCGACGGCAATGTCCGGCGCGTGCCGGACCGGAACGCGATCGATCTCGACTGATCGCCAGGTCTTCGCGGAAAAGAATCCCATATCCGGGCGCAGTCGTGAATCGTGGCGCACTGCCAGATCGGTTTCAAGGAGCAGCTTTGCCCAGTTTCGCTGGACGTACAAAGGAATACAGCAGCGCAAAAAGGCGGCCGAGAATGAGATTGTGTTCCGGTGTCGCGCTCGACACTTCGATCAGTTCTCCGTCCAGCAGTTCCCACTTGCGGCCCTCCTCTTCGGGTAGCGCGTCGAACTGCTCGGCCGTCATGAGCGTGCGGACCGGCATATGTCGATAATATCGCTACAATAGTGCTTTCCCAATGCAATTCCTACAGAACAGCCTCGTCGAGCTGATCACCCAGACCTCCACCAATCTGCCGCCCGACGTCCGCGCCGCCATGAGCCGCACCGGTGTCGCGGAGAAGCCCGATACGCAGGCGTCGCAGGCGCTGAACATCATCTCTTCGAATATCGATATGGCGGCCGAGGATCAGGGCCGATCTGCCAGGACACCGGCATGCCGACGTTCTTCGTGCACACGCCGGTCGGCGTGAATCAGATCGTGATCAGGAAGGCGATTCGCGAGGCCGTGGCGGAGGCCACGCGGCGCGGCAAGCTGCGCCCCAATTCGGTCGATTCGCTCACCGGCAAGAACAGCGGCGACAATCTGGGCGCGGAAACTCCGGTGATTCACTTCGAGCAATGGGAGCAGGACGAGATCGAGGTGAAGCTGATCCTGAAGGGCGGCGGCTGCGAGAACAAGAACATCCAGTATTCGCTGCCCGCGAGCTGGAGCACCTGGGCCGGGCCGACCGCAATCTGGAAGGCGTGCGCAAGTGCCTGCTGCACGCCGTGTGGCAGGCGCAGGGGCAGGGCTGCGCGCCGGGCGCGCTGGGCGTGTGCATCGGCAGCGATCGCGCGCACGGTTACGATGCTCGCGAAGGATCAGCTGTTCCGCACGCTCGACGATGTGAATCCGGATCCCGAGCTGGCCGAGCTCGAAGCGCGAGATCATGGAGGAAGCGAACGAGCTCGGCGTCGGCGCGATGGGCTTCGGCGGCAAGGTTTCGCTGATCGGCTGCAAGATCACGGCGGCGAATCGTCTGCCCGCCAGCTTTTTCGTGTCGGTGGCCTACGATTGCTGGGCGTTCCGCCGTCTGGGCGTGCGGCTGGATGCGGCGAGCGGCGCGATCACGAAGTGGCTGTATCGCGATCCGTCGCGGCCGGTCGAGCGGATGACGCAGAGCGAAGGCTTCCCGCTGACCGGCCGCGAGATCGTGCTGACGCGCGCCGCTCAGCGAGGAGACAGGTGCGCGCGCTGAAGGTCGGCGACGTGGTGCTGATTCACGGGCGAAATGTACACCGGCCGCGACGCGGTGCACGCGCACCTGATGAAGAATCCGCCGCCGGTCGATCTGCATGGCGCGGTGCTCTATCACTGCGGTCCGGTGATGCTGCAGACGGCGGGCAAGTGGACCGTGAAGGCCGCCGGACCGACCACCAGCATCCGCGAGGAGCCGTATCAGGCCGACGTGATCAAGCGCTACGGCGTGCGGGCGGTGATCGGCAAGGGCGGCATGGGCACGAAGACCTGGCGGCGCTGAAGGAGTACGGCGCGGTGTATCTCAACGCGATCGGCGGCGCGGCGCAGTATTATGCGCGCACCGTCGCGGATGTGCTGGACGTGAACCTGCTCGAGTTCGGCATTCCCGAGGCGATGTGGCATCTGCGCGTGGACAATTTCGCGGCCATCGTCACCATGGACGCGCACGGCAACAGCCTGCATGCGGACGTCGAGAAAGCCACGGCGGAAGAGCTCGAGCGACTGCAACCGGCGTAACGTCGGGCTTCACTGTCGAGCGGGATGTAACTCGCCTGATATGACTGGAGTTCCTGCAAGGAAGCCTTCCCGAATTGGCCAGGTAGCTCAGCTGGTAGAGCGCAGCCCTGAAAAGGCTGGCGTCGGCGGTTCGATTCCGTCCCTGGCCACCACGTTTTCAAGCACTTACGAGCCTGCTTTTCTCCATCTGTTCCATTACTGTTCCAATTCACGTCTCAGACTCGACGGGATTTGTCTCAAAACAGTGTGGTCCGGTGCCAAGCGTTGGACGGTCATGATTCAGCCTCGAATTTCCTTTCGAGGTGAAAATTGCCCAGACGATTGAATTCGATTCAACATCTAAACAACCCATCCGGTCGGTCCCTTTCCGTCACTCCGAGCGACAAGAATTCCTCAGATCCGAGCGGGACTCTATTTGCGCATCTCAACCCGCGCGGACAAACGCGACGACAACTCCGCCCGCCAGCGCAAACGCCAGGAGGTAGACAACCAGCGCCAGCTCCGGCAATTCTGCGACGCTCAGGGCTGGCAATCGTCGCGGAGTACATCGAAGAAGAATCCGGGGCAAAATCCGACCGACCCGGATTCCCGCAAATGTGGAAGGAAGCCGCCCAACGCCGGTTCGACGTTCTCCTGTTTTGGGCCCTCGACCGCTCCTCATGGGAGGGCGTTCTCGAAACGCTCAACTACCTTTAGCGCCTCAACTCGTTCGGGATTAACTGGCGCTCTCACACCGAGCAATACCTCGACACCTGCGGTGTATTCCGCGAAGCCGTTCTCGCGATCTTCGCAGCCGTCGCAAAACAGGAACGCATCCGCATCAGCGAACGAACGCGCGCGGGACTGGATCGCGCCGCGTCAAGGGAACTCGAAGCGGCCGAGCAATCGGCAGAGCGCGTCTGATTTTCCGCCGCGATCAGGTTCTGGAAACTTCGCAAGGAAAGGCTTTCCTGGCAGCAGATCCAGACTGCACGCGAGTGCGACGGCAGTACGGAGGGCATACGCCGACGCGGCGGGCGGTTCAGAGCTTTGCCGGGAGCAGGGGAAGGAAAACAGGGATGTTTGAAACTGGACGGCCGCCGCTCCGCCCGCCGTTGAGTTGAAGTTGCTCCCCATACCTGCGTCAATCCTTCGTAAACCACTTCGTGGATTCAACAACTTAGCTTAGCAGTGAGGGACATCGAGAAAGCCGAAACCGCGACCCGCCGGCTACTTCCGATTGCGGCAACGTCCTTCTTGCGTTTTCCGTTGACTGCAAGTAACCCTCCCGCCGCGAGTCCCCCCGGGCGTCCGCCGGCGCCAATTACCGTTGCTGTATGTCCACAACGCCGGAGCCGAAGGCCGGGAACAACAATATTCTAAAAAAAAAGATCCGGAGAATGCAGATGTCATCAAAGGGTGCGGAGTGATAATCGTTTCACCAACGGGCTGGCATCCAAATAAATTGTTGAGAGATGACCATGAAAATCAGCAAACCGTTCGCATCGCTATTGATACTCTCCACTGCAGGTTGCGGTATCGCCCTCGCGCAAACCACCGCTACTTATAGTTACGTGGGGCCATCGCTGCCCATCTTTTACAGCTCCGCCGATGTTGGAACACTGATGAATATCACCGTTCCAGCGCCAATATCGATCACTACGGTCACGGCTAACATCAGCGTCAATTACCCGTTTACGGGCGATTTGAACGTATTCCTCTTCGGACCTGATGGAACCCGGACGAAGCTGGTCGAGCGCAACTGCAACGGCTCGAGTACCCTCGTCAATATTACCTTCGCCGACGCGGGCGCGAGTATGTATTCATCAGTCTGCCCCGCGACATCCGGGGGCGGGCCCTATAAAGGGAATCAGCCCTTATCCAATTACACGGGTAAGACATCGAACGGAACATGGTCCCTTTTTGTGGAGAACAACGGCAGCAATAGCCGGTTCGGAACAGTGGATGCCTTCAGTCTCACGATCACAGGCACGTCCTTAACTCCTCCAACGATCACCTCAATCGCCAACGCGGTCGGTCAGGTCTCGCCAGGCGCGGTCTCACCGGGAGAAGTCATCGGTGTCAGCGGCACCAACCTCGGACCCTCGCCGGCTGTAATTTCAACGAGTGCCACTCTCCCCGCCACTCTCGGCGGTGTTCAGCTCGCCATCAATGGTCAGGCCGTACCGCTTTACTACGTTTCTGCGAACCTGATCGCCGGAGTCGTCCCTTACCAGGCAATTCCGGGAAACCCTGCTGTCATTGGGGGCCAGGTTACGGTAACGGTAACTTACAACGGCGTTACGTCGAACGGGGTAATTGTGAACCTTACGTCTTCGACGCCCGCTCTATTCACAAACGCCAGCGGCGTTTCCAACACAGTAACGGTATCGGCGATAAACGCAAACGGCACAATCAACAGCACGACGAATCGGGCGGCTGTGGGTTCCTACGTTGCCCTGTACGCCTCCGGTCTCGGGGCGGTCACCCCCAGCGGCTTCCAGGCGGGTATAACAACGCCTCTCCCCCCTCCATTGTTTAACGTCGCGGCGCCTACATTTGTCAGCATCAGCGGCCAGGCTGCTCCAGTATCGTTTGCCGGGCTCGCGCCTGACTTGATCGCCGCGTACCAGGTGAACATTCAAATACCAGCAGGCACTCCATCCGGCGCGCAACCCATTTCGCTCTTCAATTCGGTTGGCTTGTCTCAGTCCCCTGTTTACATCTGGATTCAGTAACAAAGGTAACTGTGTCAAAAAGGCCGGGCATTGCCCGGCCTTTTCTACTGCGGCTAATCCAATCCCCACGCGCGCTTGCTCTCTCATGCGCGAGATGGAACGCGCTCTGGACGAATCACGCTCGGAGAATGGCGCGGTCGGGCCGGACACCGGCGCGCTATAAAATTAGTCTCGCCGTCCAGGGAAACCAGTCTCTCTCGAATTTGCCCGGTTTTAGCCCCTTGCCCAAACCCTCCCGGCCCAAATTTCACCACTCGAGCTGAATGGCGGGCCTTGAGCGGCGCACGGAAACCTCGCCACAACCGTCCGGTTTTCAGTCACCGGCGGAACTTTAGCTTCCCTGCCGAGGTTGACCGGCTTGTGCCGGCCGCCTGTGCCGGTGTCGCCGCAAGGGGTCCTTTGTGTACCAGCAAGAAAACCCTTGCGCCCCCAACGCAGTCAATTCTTTGGATTCGCCTTCTCCGTCGCGGAAGGGAAGAGTGCGCGCAGCTTCGGGTATCCCCTCCGCGTTGCGTCAATCAGTTCGTAATATTTTTCCTTGGGTTCGCCGGTCCAACCATTGATCCCATGGCTCGGCAACCATCGGAGATGCAGGTAGCCAGCGCCAACGATTGCCACGCCGATCAACGCCCATCCCACCCAACGAAAACCGAAGGAAGAGAACACAGCGGTCACTCCGGCAAACAGCGCCACTCTCAGCACTCGCCGCCATCTCGCCTTATGTTCCTCGAAAGGCCCAAAGAGGATATTGCCAACCGCAAGGAAGCTCGTCACTACGGCGACGTCAAACCAGGGTGTATCGGTTCTCCACATACATCAAGTATTAATGGCGGCTCGCACCCCGGGGTGATACGTGCGCGAACGCGGCCCCCGCGTCGCACAAATGGTCCTTTGCGTGTCACGGGTGCGGGCCGGTCCCTGCCCCGGTCAGGCGGTCTTCATTGGGGAGGACCAATGATAAAGGACCGTCCCGTTAACCACCCGGGTCCCATCCTTAAAGTCAACTGCGTAATTGGGTGCGGCGCCCGCCCCAGTGGGTAATTCCAACATAGGTATCTCCGTCCAGGATGGCTCGACCTACCCGACATGCGCGGGCACAGGCCGGTTCCGATCCGGCGCCGTTTCTTCCAGCGATGAAAGCCAGAGCACCTTCAATCTCTGTCCCTGCGGCAGCAGCTGCAGCAGGACGGCAGTCCCGTTCTCGAAGCACAAGGCGTCGCGATGCTCGCTGACCTCCGCCGAGACTTGAGTAAATACAGCCTCCTGAAAAGGTCCCAGCGGGAGTTGTGCGCGCAATGTTTCAGACGCGTCGACGAATCGGAGCCGGGCCCCCGGCGGAACACAGACCACCGGTCGCGGGTCACCCTGGCACGAGAACCAGTCTTTGACGCGCTGCCAGACGCCCCTGGGTCGGGCTGCCCAGCACTCGAGATCGCGGCACGACAACAGTCCGACCGATCCGCTTTTGAACTTATAAGTAACCAGCTCCTCGCCTTCCGCCGCGAGCCGGTTGGGAAGCATCATCAATGAGTAATCGCACATAAAATGGCCTCTCTTTCGTCTTGAATTTTCCGTGCAGCCGATTATTTTTCATGTAGCGTTGGACATTCCCTTTTTGCGGGCCTCAGGAGTGCGCCGGGACAGCTTCGCCTCGAGGAAGCGTTTCAGCGCAAGCGCGTTGTTGTGTTCAGTGTCCCGGGAGCTGTAGAGCAATGTCACCGTACCGCGCCTTGCGGCGTTCAGAATCGGTTCCCAGGCCTCAGGCCGCTCGCTGAGTTCCGCCACGTACCGGTGCTGGAACTCCGTCCATTTCGCCGGATCGTGAGAGAACCATTTCCGCAGCTGATTACTGGGGCCCGCATCTTTCTGCCAGCCATTCAGAGGAACCTCGGCTTTGCGAACTCCCCGGGGCCAGAGGCGCTCCACAAGGAACCGGGCGCCATCGTGCGCGCCGGGCTCTTCATACACGCGTTTCAACTGAATCATCGGACGTCTCCGTGGCCGCCTTTATATTTCCGTACCCGGCCGGGATCGGCTGTCGCCCAAATACCGGCGCGCAGCCACTCAGAGTTGCACAATCTGGCTGTGACCGGCAAAACACATCCGGATCGGCCGCTTTCACGCTTTTAGTAATGCCGTCAGTTTGAATGAGGTGCAGAAATACCAACGGCCGTTCAGGCATATTTCCGAGTTCTCGCCTCGCCAGGGCCGCACACCGACGTCAACAGCTGCATCAGATCGCGGACACGGATGTTCTCAAGATTGGCGATGGCGTTCACGACCGCCTTCAGTCGTGGCCCCCGCCGCCGCACGCGGCGCCGCCACACGGTCGAACTTTTCGCAAGCCATTTCCCAGGACATCGGATGGCTGAGGAACCCGGGATAGCGGCTTTCCTTGTCGAGAACGCGGCCGTCCTGAGTACGACCCGGATGCGGCAGGTGCAGCCCTGGCTGCATACGAGCGTTCCGAGCGATCCGGTTCCCTCCAGTACCTCATCACAGCTTTTATTCAGAACTTCCGAGGCCCTGTATCCAAACAGCTGCTCGGTGGCTCCGTTCCAGAAGCAAATCTCTCCCCCGAGCGTTACGGCAAAAGCCGCATCAGCCGTTCCTTCCATCAGCTTGTAAACGTCCGCGGCGTACATATTCCCGCTATTTGCGGTTACAGGAGTCTCGGTGGAATGACGCCTCATTTATGGTGCTCGTCACCGGCCGCAATCACAATGTCGGCAGACAACAGAATCCAGGCGTACGGAACCGGTGTCTGGCACGTGCGAAGCGTCACGATGGCCAGATAGCACTTGAAAAGATCACGGCAAAAAGGGCCTTCTGATTAACGCTCTGCTGACGCGCGGCCCGGCAAGTCCTTCCCAATGAACACACTCTGTTCTGAGCCGCGACCCAGCATCCCCTTTAGGGGTGCTGGCGCGGAAGGGAGCGACGCTCTCGCTTGTGGCAAGGTAAGACCTCGAGGGCGTCGTGTAAGTCCTTTGTTTTGGGCGCGACCCCTCAGAAGCGACTAATACCCTTTTTCAGCAGCCTGTCAAGCCGGACAAAAAGGGTCAAACGCGCGACCAGTCTTTACGTCAGTGCGGGTAGCATCGGCGATCTTGTCGCGGGTGACCGTACCTGCCAGTTCTTACGCAAGGCAATCGCCCCCCCACTCACTTCTTCGAGACTTCCGGGGACAAACGCTTGAAATGTGTTACGGTGCTTGAGCCGTTCGGAGCGATGGGAATGGTTTCCAGTTGCATGCGGTCACCGTCACCGGTGACACCGAACCGCCGCTTTATAACCTGATTGCCGGTGGTCTCCAGCTGAATGAGCTTATCGCCGTTGAACCACATGGAGACCTTTGCCCGATGACCGGCCCAGTCGATTTCACATTCCTTGCCAACCGTGTTGCACTCGAACTCTCCCCACGGTTCGTGTGCCGTCGGAGTTGCTGATATCCATCGAATCGCCGCTATCTTGTAAAGTCCAGATACTCCTGGCCGCTCTGCTTCCGTCACTCTGCTGCCACGTGCCGATGAGCTTGTCGCGCATGGAACGGTCCTCGTCGGACGCGAAACCCGCCGGCAGCAGCGTACTTAGCACCGCGACCGATATCATGAGCAGTCCGCTGCTGCGCAACCGCCATTTCTGACGCAAAGTCCCAAATGTCATCTGCAGTTCCTCTGTTCTGTATTGCAAGCCCGAACGGCGCCGTGGACAATCCTGTCGAGACTGTATACCTCTACGCCAGGTAAAAATCGTCACGTCTTTGTCGGCAAGGGAGGGCGGCGCCCATCCGGGTGAAATTGCCTGGCGCGAGCGTCGACCTTCCGTCTTGCATCCACTGGCTGTGTTCGCAATCCGCGCGAACTGTGCGCGAACGCGAAGGAAACATGCCAATACCGGGACACAAGGAATGGCCAGTCGGTCACGCCCAGCCGCCTGGTTGCTGCCACCTTCGAAGAGACGCAAGTGCCACGCGGGTACTTAAGCGCACCGTCATCCGAGGGCGAACGACGTGCCTCTCCGAGGCATTTCTGACGGATACCGCGACAGCTTAAGCGCCGGCGTATCCCGCCCTGCTGAGAGTCAGCCTCGAAATCGGGCAGCTCTGAGCGAGGCACTCAGCAAGATCGCGTGGCCGGGATTCGTCTCACTGGCTCGTCTGGATGACATATCGTGACCAGTGAATGTATCAGGAAGCTGAAGGTATCTGAGCGGAGGTGCGGCTAAGCGACAGGCCAGCCGACGCTCGACCCGCTGGTAACGGCTCCCTCTTTTCTTTTTACCGCGCGTTGGGTGTGTAGAACGAAACGGAAGAGAAGATCGATCAAATTTTCTGGTGTCCCGTCATAGGTGAATCGCGCTGAGAAGTGATTCTCCCCGACGATCGACCGCGGATGACTGGCTTCAATCATCCCCCCGGCTTCGTTTCCATTGCCCCCTTGTACCGTACCGCGGAAGGCGCCCGCGAACCACTCCGGAAAATCTTTGTATTCCGCCCAGGCGTCCTTAAGCCTTTTCGCAAACCGCGTCGAAAATCCTTCCCATTCAATGGCAAAGTTCATCACACTCCTCTTCGAAACTGCCCCACGGAGCGCCGTCTTTCTCACAATGAAGGCGCGGTTTGTTTCACCAGGATAGTTCGACGGTCTTCGATACAGCAACTGATCTTTTGGGCTGATCCTGACTCGTTTGGACAGGTCGCCTGATGAGGGAAGAGCCGTGGCGGAATCATTGGTTGCTGAATCGCATAACTTGCGCCGCCACTCACTGGGCTCTGAACGCGACACTCCCTGAACACTCCCACAACCACCGGGCCTCATGTGCGGAAGCGTCGCGGAACCATTCGGTTCCGGATGTCTGGAGAGATCCATCAGAAGATCCATGGGAGATTGTCCCGATCTCCGCCAAGTGTGGCAGAACTGCGCCGCGAAACGGTAACCCACGTCGATTCAGTGCGGCGGTCAATTCGCCCGTGCCGCATATCTTTCAGTAGTTTACGAGTGGTAGACAGCTGACCAGGGCGGGTCCGGCCAGCCCCCAATGGGCGCTCGTAAAAAACAAACGCGATCGAACGGACTTGACGCGAACGCCGCTTTCTCAGAAAGTAATTGCAGATGAGATTTCTCAAGACCCCGCTGGCCCTGGTTTTGGCTGTGGCAACCGGCGCAATATCGACATACGCGCAGTGGCCGGACTATCCGACACCCGGCCCGAGGGCGAAAGACGGCAAAGTCGACCTCGCGGCGCCCGCCCCAAAGACAGCCGATGGCAAACCCGACTTTTCCGGACTATGGGAACCGGCGCGCGGCCCGGGAGGCCGCGGCGGCAGATCGATGAACGGCACCGAACCATTACCTTTCGCGATTCCCTCGTCACCAGGTGATCCGCCGGTCGCGCAATTCTTTAACATCGGCGCCGGCTTCAAAGATGGTCTTCTCCCCTTCACCCCCTGGGCCGCACAGTTGCGAGCCGAGAGAAAAGGGAACGACAACAAGGACAATCCCGACGCCGCCTGCGAACCGCTTGGCCTGACGCAGCTTCACATGCACCCGCAGCCTCGGAAGATCATCCAGACTCCGCGCGATATCGTGGTTCTCTACGAAGCGAACGGCAATGTCCGGCAGATTCTTACCGACGGACGCTCCCTGCCGAACAACAATCCCACGCCCTGGTGGTACGGCTATTCGGTCGGACACTGGGATGGCGACACGCTGGTTGTAGAGACAACGGGGTTTCGTGATGATGTCTGGCTGGATGTTGAGGGCAGTCCTTTGACGAGTTCGGGAAAGATGACGGAGCGTTGGCGCCGTGTGAAGTTCGGGCTCATGCAAATCGACATCACCATCGAGGATCCCAAGGCCTACACCAAACCATTTACTGTGCGGGTGAACCATCAACTCATGCCGGACACGGAACTGATGGAGTTCGTTTGTGAGGAGCGCGACGCCGCCCACTACGTCGGCAAGTCCGCGAAAAAATAGTTAAAGTCCGGTCGAGCTGCTACAAGTTCCTGACCTGAACGGCCGTTCCGTAACACAGCACTTCGGTGACGCCCTGCATGATCTCAGTTGCGTCGTATTGAACGCCGATCACGGCATTGGCACCCAGTTCGGCCGCATGTTGCAGCATGCGTTCGAAGGCATCCGCGCGGGTCTTCTCGCAGAGTTCAGAGAAGAGCGTGATATCGCCGCCGACGAGCGTCTGCAGTCCGGCGCCGATGGTGCCGAAGACTGACCGCGAACGGACGACGATTCCACGGACAACGCCCAGACTCCGGGTGGTCTGAAAACCGGGGATGTCGAAGGCGCTTGTCGTCATGTCGTGCGGAATCATAGAATCTTAAAAACCTCGATAAGCCTCGTCAAGTAGTTCCACGACATGCGCTACTCGCTCGCCATTGCCCCACTTGCGTACCCCGGCTTCGAGTTGCAGCATGCATCCCGGGTTGGCGGTTGCAATGACTTCGGCACGAGCGAGTTTCACGTTGCCCATCTTCTTCTCGAGAATTTGCATCGAGAGATCCGTATGCAGGACGTTGTAGATGCCAGCGCTGCCGCAGCAGATATCGGAGAGCGGCATTTCTTTGAACTTCAAACCCGGGATCGCGCGCAGCAGTTGACGCGGGGCGTTTCGGATCTTCTGCCCGTGTGCCAGATGGCAGGAGTCCTGATAAGTGACCGTGGCCTCAACCGGACTCATTTCGCTGTTCAGCTCAATGCCCGCGAGGAACTCCGTAACGTCCTTCATCAGCGACTTGAATTTTTTCGCGCGGGCGTGCTGTTCCGGGTCGTGCTCGAAGAGTTCGTCGTATTCCTTGAGGGTTGATCCGCAGCCGGCGGCATTGGTGATGATGGCGTCGAATCCGGCAGAGTCGGACAGAACGGCGTCGATATTCTGCCGCGCCAGTTTACGCGCCTGATCACGAATTCCCGCGTGGACATGCAACGCGCCGCAGCAGGTCTGCGCGGCCGGGATCACAACCTCGCAGCCGTTCTTCTGTAGAACCCGCACCGTCGCTTCATTCAGGCGGGCAAACGAAACGTTCGCGATGCAGCCGGCCATCATCGCGACGCGATATTTTTTCTTACCTTCAGCGGGAAATGTCTGGCCAATCTGGCGGAAGAAGAAAGGGATCTGGGCGGCGGGGGCAAGCGCTTCGCGCGCGCCCAGGGGACCCATGAGTTTCATGAGTCCCGATGCGCGCAAAACCTTCTGCAGTCCGCTGACCTGGTAGCAGTACATCATCGCGCCGGCCGCTGTTAACAGCGCCGGTGAGGGGAGCAGCTTGCGGAAGACGAAATTCCGCAGCATGCGCGAGTGCCACGGGCGCTCCGTGTTTGCTTCGATCTCGGCACGCGCTGCTTCCACCAGTCGTCCGTACTGCACGCCCGAAGGGCAGGCGCTCTCACAACCGCGGCAGGCAAGGCAGAGATCGATATGTTCACGGTACGTATCGCCGATCGGCTGGCCTTCAGCGACCTGCACCATCTGATAAATACGGCCTCTGGGCGAGTCCATTTCGACGCCCAGCTCCCGGTATGTCGGGCAGGCATTCAGACACAAGCCGCAGTGCACACACCGGTCGAGATCGATCTGCTGCGGCTTATCAATCCGGGCGTTAGAGATTACCGTAAAGGCGTCCACGATTTAAGAGATTTTCCGGATCGAACATGCGTTTGATCTCTTTTATGATCGCAAAGTCGCCACCCGGTTCCGGCCACAGAGTCATCTGCGGTTTCACCGATTCGGCGGAGAACTCGACGACGCCCTTCCATCCGCGCTTGACGGCGGATGCCAGCCACTTCGCCGCGTTCTCGGGGCGGCTGAACCAGCCTCGCACGATGCCGTTGGCAGCGTGTGCGTGGCCCGGGCCGTCCAGTGTGGCGAGAGCTTCGCCGCATTCGGAAAGCGTGGTCGAGACCCGCACCACGACGGCGCCATCGCGAAACTTTTCCATATGGCGCGGCGTGACATCATACAGCGAATTCCAGAAACGCCGTTCCTCTTCGACTGCAAGGGCACGCGCGGCGCCAAGGGCGGAAGCTTCGCGAACCGAACGTTCAATCACCGCCTGATTGCCCGCGAACATGATCGCGAGCGTGAAATTCTTCAGGCCGAGCTGCGCCGAAAGGATGGGATTCAGCAGATCGACTGCAACAGGGTGCAGCACGCCGCGAATGACGGCATCGCGTGCGCTCATGGCGGATTGCAGGTCGTCAAAGGAAAAGAGAACGGTTCGAGCGGCCGCGGGCCTCGGCGTCAGTTTGAAGTTCACCGACGCGATCGCCGCCAGCGTGCCGAAAGAACCGATCATCAGCTTGCCCATATCGAGTCCCGCGACGTTTTTGACTACCATTCCGCCGGACTGCACGAGCTTGCCGTCGAGAGTCGCAAACGTCATCCCGATGACCAGATCGCGCGCGGAGCCGTAGAGCCTGCGGCGCGCGCCGCTGATGTTGGCGGCAACGATGCCCCCCACGGTTGCTTCTTCGTTGTAAGGGCCATCGAGCGGAATCATCTGCCCGTTGCGCGCGAGTTCGTCGTTGAGGTCGGCGAGGCGAATTCCGGCTTCGACGCTGACTGTGAGATCGCGCGGCTCGTATTGCAGGATGCGGCGCATTCGTGTCGTGCCGATCTTTATGACGGCAGGCGCGATCGGGCCGGCCATCAGGCGCTTGGAATTGGCGCCGAAGAGTTCGATCGGCTGCTTCGAGGCCTGCGCGGAGGCTAGCGCATCCCGCAGTTCGGCGGAGTCGGCAGGCAGCAGAAGAGGCGGAGGCAACTCACTACTTTAGCCTGTGGCTTTTTTCTGAACCAATCACCTGATCCACATGCCCGAAATCCATGTGCCCAGCCGCCAGCCGAATGTCTGGTCCGTGTTCCAGAAGGTGGGGTGACCAAACCAGTCAGGCGACCGCCTGCCCATCAGGCCGCCGGCCGCCGTGAAGACGACCGCGCACGGGCATTCGCCAAAGCGCTCGATGCGCTGCGCCAGCCAGGAGGCGGAGGTCAACGGTACGGCGAGCACGACCGGCGAGTCTTCGAACCATGCCGAGGTCGGCTCCGAACGTTTCGTCCCGCTGCCGCTTTGGCGCGGGGAGCTGAAACGCTTTCTGGTACTGCTCGATAGACGCTTCGAGATCGCGAACGCCGATGACCACGAGTCCGATTCCGCGGTATCGCGCCGACGTGGGCTTGCCGGACGGGTACACGCGGTCTTCGCGCGGGGTGAGATCGCGAATGAGGAAAGGCAAAAACGACCCGAGCGGACCCGACCCGATCTTAGCGGTTTCCCAGGAGATCGCAACGCCATCCGGGCGTGTGCGGCCGCCTGGTTCGGGAGTGCCGGGAGAACTCGCTTCGGTGGCGTGGATCGCGAAGGCGCAAGGCCCCGCATTGTCGCTGAGGAATCGGCTCCAGGTGTGCGCAGCGACGGCGACCGGATCGGCGTCCTTCCGGATTCCAATGAGCTCAAGATAGGAACCATCGGGGAAGCTCGCGAGCGCCATTTCGGTTGCCTGATTGGAATGCGGGCCGCCGTCTTCGGTAGGAATACCGGTGGTCGCGGTGAAAGCTTTGCGCAATTCCGCAAGGTTCCGGCCTGCGAGTGTGACGTGGTCGATCTTCATTTCCCGGGTGATTTCCCAGAATGCTCTGCTTATTGAAATATACTTTGAGGGCCTGCCGTCAGCCACGAATCTCGAAGCGGTTACGATCCGTAAGGTCCGCCGCCGGATCATTCCCCTCCTTCTGGTCCTTTACTTCGTCGCGTACCTCGACCGGATCAACCTCGGATTCGCGGCTCTATCAATGAACGCCGCTCTTTCCATCACGAGCGCCCAGTTCGGGCTGCTGGCGGGCATTTTTTTCTGTGGCTACTTTCTCTTCGAAATACCGAGCAATCTGCTGCTTCACAAAATCGGAGCTCGCATCTGGATTGCGCGCATACTGATCAGCTGGGGCCTGGTGGCGACGCTTACAGGCGCGGTGCAGAACGTGACGCAATTGTATGTCGCGCGTTTCGCGCTCGGTCTGGCGGAGGCAGGTTTCTTCCCGGGTATCATTCTTTATCTGACCTGGTGGTTTCGCGACCGCGAACTGGCGCGGGTGATCGCGTTGTTCTCAATGGCGCTGCCGGTGTCCAACATCCTGGGCGCCCCGCTTTCCGGCGTGATCCTCGACCATACGCATTGGGCGGGAATCGCAAGCTGGCGCTGGCTCCTGATCCTCGAAGGGTTTCCGGCGGTGATCTGCGGGGTTCTTACTTACTTCCTCCTGCCGGGCCGTCCGGCCGAAGCGGAATTTCTGACGAACGAGGAACGCGGCTGGATCACCGGCGAATTGCGACGCGAAGAGCAGGGGAAGGCCGGCGGTCGTCCCAATTCGGCGTGGCGCGCCTTGACTCACTCAATGGTGTGGCGGCTGGCGATCAGCCTCGTGGGATTCGATATCGCGCTCTATGCGATGACGTTCTACATGCCGCAGGCCATCAAGTCGATGGCGAATGGCTATTCGAACGCTTACTCAAACACGACGGTCGGCATTCTCGTGATGCTTCCTCATCTCGCCGGGTTGATTGGAATGGCTTTGATTTCGCGAAGCTCGGACCGCAAACTGGAGCGGCGCTTTCATACTGCAATACCGGCGATTGGCGGCGGGATCGCGCTGATGTTATTAGGCACAACGAACTCGATGGCGCCTTCGCTCGTGCTTTGGTCCATTGCGGCGGTCGGGCTTTACAGCTTTCTCGGTCCTTTCTTTGCGCTTCCCGGCGGATTCCTGACGGGCTTCTCCGCCGCGTCAGGTATCGCCTTGATCAACTCGGTGGGAAACCTCGGCGGGTTTATCGGCCCCTCCGTTATCGGCGCGCTGGCGCATGGCCCGGGTGGAATTTATCGAGGTCTCGCCCTGGCCGGCATCGCTCTATTTGTTACGGCCGGGCTGGTGCTGCTGCTGCCGCGTCAGGGGACTATCGGTTCGGGAATCGCTTCGCCGTCGGCGCGCGGATCGGATGCGGCGTAGTTGGTGCCGGTGCGGGAGTCGTGCAGGATCGCCTGGCCGCGGCCCATCTCCTGCGTGTATTCGCGGCGAATGCGGATTTCGTGACCTCGTTCGGAAAGCTGCTGCAGGGTTGCGGCGGGCACGCGGTCTTCGATCGAGACATCGCAGCCGCCTGAGTTCTTCTTGGTGAAGCGGGGCGCCTCAAGCGCGGCCTGAATATTCATCCCGTAATCGATGATGTTCGAGGCGAACTGCGCGTGCGCGAGCGGCTGATTCGCACCGCCCATGATGCCGAAGCCGATGTGCTGGTCGCCGCTTTTCCATAAACGCCGGAATGATGGTGTGGAACGGGCGTTTGCCGCCGGCGAGCACGTTGGGGTGATGCGGGTCGAGCGTGAACAGCGCGCCGCGATTCTGCATGATGAAGCCCATGCCTTGCGCCGTGAGGCCGGAGCCGAACTCGTCATAGACGCTCTCGATCCAGCTCGCGATGTTGCCGTCTTTATCGACTACCGTGAGATACGTGGTGTTGCTGCCGACCGGATCACCGTTGGGAACGTTGCAATTGGCTTTATGCGGATCGATCAGCGCGGCGCGCTTTCTGGCGTAGTCTTTGGAAAGCAGTCGGTCGACGGGGATGTCGGCGGAGCGCGGATCGGCGTTGTAGCGGCGCACGTCTGCGTAGGCGAGCTTCATGGCCTCGATGCGTTTGTGCATCTCCGGCGGGCTGAAAGGGCCGAGTGGCGATGCCGGCGTTACTTCCATGATGTTCATCATTTCGAGCGCGGCGAAGCCCTGGCTATTGGGAGGCAGCTCGGAGATCTTCCAGCCGCGGTAATCGACGGAGATCGGAGTCACCCATTCGGAGGAAAAGCTCGAGAGGTCGGCCGCGGTCATCGTGCCGCCCAGTTTCTGCGAGGTCTTCAGGATCGCCGCCGCGATTTCGCCGGTATAGAACGCCTTCGGACCCTGATCGGCGATGAGGCGCAACGCGTGGCCGATGTCGGGATTGCGGAACAAGTCGCCTTCGGCGGGGACGTGGCCGCCATGGAAGAAATACACGAACCGATTCCGGGTTGGGCTTGATTCGGTCCGCCGAGGCTGCCCATGATTCGTGAATTGCCTCCGTCACCGGGAAGCCTTTCTCGGCGTACGCGATGGCGGACTGGAACAGGTCCTTCCAGGGGAGCTTGCCGTACTTCTTATGGATCTGCGCCCAGCCGTCCACCGCGCCCGGAACGGTGAAGCTATGGATGCCCGAGGCGGGCATCGTCTTCGTACCCTGTTTGGCCAGGAACTCAGGAGAAAGCGCCTTGGGCGCGGGTCCCGAGGCGTTCAAGCCGACCAGTTTTCCGGTCTTGCCCTCCCGGTAAAGGACGAAGAGGTCTCCACCGAGACCCGTCTTCATCGGCTCGACAACAGCGAGCACGGCGTTTGCAGCGATCGCGGCATCGATTGCCGATCCGCCTTTCGCAAGGATCTGCGCTGCGGCTTGCGACGCCAGTGTCTGGCTGGTGGCGGCGATCCCCTGCTGGGTAATGACCATCGACCGGCCGTAATCGCGTCCCTGACCGTAAAGCGGGGCCAGACAGACGAGCACGAAGCCGATGATTGCGGCGAAGATCCTCATTCAGAAATTATGCGCTTTCGCTGACCGCTATCGCTCGCTGCCGCGAAGGGAAGAGAAACAATCCAATAACGGCAGCTACGCCCAACGCCGCAGCGGCCATTGCAAACGCCGCGCCGTAGCCGAACCGGTCGGAGACTGCGCCGGCGGCGAATGAACCCATGCCCACGAACAGATCATAAAACGCTCCGAGCAGGCCCACCGCTGAACCGTGTTCCCGGTCCGGAGTCTGGCGCAGCACCATCGATGCCACGGACGACCAGGGAAAGGAAAATCCGAATCCGAGCACCGCCGCGGCGCCGATCGCTATCGCGGGTGACGGACCCGTCGCGAGCACGAGCAATCCGGTGGTCATCGCGGCGAGCCCGGTGTAGAAGGTGATGCGCGGGTGCACGCGATCCGGCAAGCTTCCCAAAAAGAACCGCGAGAACAGAATGACGAGCGCGTAGGCTGTGAATGCCGCAGGTCCGGAGTTTCCGTGCTGAGCGAGGAAGAGAATCAGGAAGCCGGTGACGACGGGATAGTGCACGTTGACAAAGCCGATCGCGAAGCCAGGAGCGAGAATCGATCGCGGCAGCCAGTTTCGTTTGCCGGCGTGAGCGTGTGGTTTATAAGTTTCCTTCACCCGGGCAAGGAGAACGAAACCGGCGGCCGCCAGAATCATCTGAGTCATCGCGGCATGCTGGAACGACCCCACCCAGTGGCCGAGGACGGGTCCCGCGGACATGCCGCCCCAGATGCCGCTGCTGATGTAGCCGAGCGCCTGGCTGCTGCGATGAACGCCTGCGAGCTCGACCGCCCACGTGGCCGCTCCCGTGTAAAGGCACGCTTCCCCGAATCCATGAAGAATGCGCGCCAGATACACGCCGCCAATACCCAGGGGCGCGAGATATGCGGCGCCGGCGAGCGCGCAGCTGAGAAGGCCCACCGCGAAGACAAGCTTGCGGCCGCGCCGGTCCGCAAGCGGTCCCGAGACGAGCCGGGCGGCGAGCGCCACGAAGGAAAAGATGCCGACCACGAAACCCACGGTTTCGTCGGACCCGCCCAAGTCGTTACGGACGTGCGGACCGAGTTCCGGCAGCACGGTTGCAATGCCCAGAAAGCCGAGAAAGGTCGCGGCGGCCACTGCCCAGAACTGGGGCGGGAACTCTCTCAATGATGACGACACTATTTGTAATGTTATGATCTCGCGTTGATCTGGTACCGGCGACTTTGGGTGCAGGTTCTTCTCGCGATGGTGATCGGCATCCTTCTGGGCGTGCTCCGTCCGGGCCTGGGTGCGCAGATGCAGCCGCTGGGCGATGGGTTCATCAAGGCGATCCGGATGCTGATCGCGCCCATCATCTTCTGTACGGTGGTGCACGGCGTGGCGCGCATGACCGATATGGCGCGCGTGGGCCGCGTTGCGCTTAAGGCTCTCGTCTACTTCGAAGTTCTGACTACCGTGGCGCTCGTGATCGGCCTCGTCGCGGTGAACGTTCTTCAACCTGGCAAGGGCATGAATGTGGACCTCACCCACATCGACAGTTCCTCTGTTCAGCAGTACGTTGCGCAGACCCGCAATCAGACGGTGACCCAGTTCCTGCTGAACATCATTCCGCAGACATTTATCGGCGCGTTCGCCGATGGCAACATCCTGCAGGTCCTGCTGATTTCCGTGCTTTGCGGATTTGCGCTCACGCGCCTGGGCTCCCGTGGAAAGCCGCTCGTCGACCTGATCGAAACGGCTTCGGGCATGCTGTTCGGCATCGTGGGGATTGTGATGTGGGCCGCGCCGATCGGGGCTTTTGGGGCGATTGCGTTTACGGTGGGACGGTTTGGCGCAGGTTCGCTGGTCTCGCTGGGCAAGCTGCTGGGCGGCTTTTATCTCACCTGCCTGATTTTCATCTTCGGCGTTCTTTGGCCGGTGTCCGCGTGGGTCGGATTCAGTCTTCCGAAACTGCTTCGGTATATTCGCGAGGAACTGCTGATCGTCTTCGCCACCACTTCTTCGGAGACGGTACTTCCGCGCATGATTTCGCGGATGGAGGAGCTGGGTTGCGAGGAAAGCGTAGTCGGGCTGGTGATCCCGACCGGTTACTCCTTCAATCTGGATGGCACGTGTCTGTATCTTGCGACCGCGACGGTCTTCCTGGCGCAGGCGACAAATACACCTTTGAACATTGAACAGCAAATCGGTTTGTTGGTGGTTCTGCTGTTGACCTCAAAAGGAGCGGCGGGGGTAGCCGGCGCCGCATTCGTGGTCCTGGCTGCCACGCTTTCAACCGCGGGAACGATTCCCGTCGCAAGCGTCGCGCTGGTTCTCGGCATTCACCGGTTGATGTCGGAAGGCCTGACGCCCACGAATCTGATCGGGAACGCGGTGGCCACGATCGTGGTGGCGAAGTGGGAAAACGCGCTGGATGAAGAGCGGCTTCGCCGCGTACTCGGTTAACTACTTGCTGACCAGTCCCGAACGGCGTTCGGACAGCGCGGTAAGTAGTTCCTTCACCAGACGCGCGGTCTGCTCGGAATCGGCCGAAGCAAAGGACTTTTCTATGAACTGCATGGCCTCGCCGGCGGATTCCAGGAAGTCGTGATCCTCGCCTTCCGCGAGTACCGGCGCGGGAAAAGTGCCTGCCCGGTAAGTGGGGACGATGGATTTCAAGGCCCTGATCCGCCATGACACCAGCTTCCGGAACTCGGAAGCGGCCATTTCGTCGGAACCATCCCATAGCCCCGACAGCACGGAATGGAGGCCATCGACAAGATAATCGCGATTCGTCACAGGCACTCCTTTGAAAGTACTAGTTAGACTGTAGCGCAGCCAGCGTCGGGCCGCCGGTTCGAGGGGCCGGCAGCAGGCTGGGACCGGAAGCTTGCAAAACCTGCGAAATGTCCGTGGTGACCGGGAAAACGAGGCCCAGGAATACGCCTTGCATCTCGTCCCAGTTCTGAGGCCCCCAACGAACCTCCTTCTCGGGATCCGGATTGAAGGGGTTATTCGGCGAGTTGTCGAAATGCGCGATCAGGATCATTTTCGTGCCTTTGGGCAGAACGATCGGTTTCGCGAGATCGTAGCCAAGCTGCCAGTTGAAGTCGAACTTCGCTTTGAAAACCGTTTGCTTCTCGCCTGTGGGATAGACCAGGCGGAGTTCGAAATCCTTGCCGCGAAGATGCGCGTGCGGCTGGATGTAGACCAGTTTCATATCCTCGCCGACGGTGGACTCGGATACCACTTCCACGTTGCTTTCATGTGGCGGAATCACGAGGTTGAAAGCGGAAGGCGTGCCGGGCGAGGTGTAGTAGCGCGTCAGGGGCGTGGTCTTTGTCAGGACGAGGCCGACCCTCGACACATCCGTTTCGGGTTTGCCGGTTGCCGTGTAGTGGAGCTCGAACACGAAATCCGAGCCCTTTGGAATCAATTTGGCCGAGCCGTCGATGTCAAAGTTCTGCGCGCCCAGACCGGGATTGAACTTGCCGATGATGTCATTACCTTCGCTCGACGAATTTCTTCCCATTCCCGTCGAGTAGGCGACGCCGGGTTCGGCGTTCTCCATCCAGTGCGATCCAGGAGGCCGCACCCAGACTTTGCCATGGTGCAGGACCGCGGAATTGGAGGGGCGCATCTCGGCTTCCTTCACCCAGAGGTCTTCCGTAATATTCCCTTTGACGAGAATGAATTGATAATCGATGGTGCCCTTCGCGGGGATCTCGAACGGCTTCGGCATCTCGATCACCAGGTCCGGCTTGATATTCCAGCCTTGCTGAAACTTAAGCGGCAGCGGACGGTCCTTCGGGTTGCCTTCAGGCGCCCCGTTATCGGCCCATGCCGCAAGTGTCTTAATCTGGGCGTCGCTCAATCTGCGGTCGTTCGAAAAGTGTCCGATATTCGGGTCGGCGAACCATGGCGGCATCTTCTGAGTCACGACCGCCGCTTTGATGGCCTTTGCCCAGGGCCGCGCATCCGTGTAGCTCAGGAGCGGCATCGGAGCCACCTCGCCTGGTCTGTGGCACTGCTGGCAGTTCTGCTGCAGGATCGGAAGGACGTCTTTGTTGAACGTGACCGAAGGGGCGAGCGGCGTCGCTGCGAAGGCGGAGGAGCCGAGCAGCGCGGTGGCAAAGGTCAGACGGAGCACAAACATGGAAAATGCCTCCACAGTCATGATATATGGATTTGAGATGAAAGCTTTGGTTATCTCGGTGTTGCTCGCGGGCGGGCTTTCCGCCGCCTCCGATTCCGGTGAGGTGGTTTATGCGCAGAGGTGCGCCCGGTGCCACGAACTGAATAATCCGCGAATCCCGACCCGCGCAACTCTGAAGGCGATGCCGGCGACGCGCATTTTGCGCGCGCTCAATTACGGGGCGATGATCAGCATCGCCTATACGATGACGACAGGCCAGCGGGAAGCGGTCGCCAACTGGCTCGGTATTGCGGGCGGCGACTCCGCTCCCCCGGCATCAGCGTTCTGCGCGGATCGGTCCGTGCGCATTCCAGATGGTCCCGCAGCGCAGTGGAACGGCTGGAGTCCGAGCGCAGGCAACACGCGGTTTCAACCTGGCGGCGCGGCCGGCCTGACGCTCGACGCCGTCCACAACCTGAAACTGAAGTGGGCCTTTGCTTTCGACGGAGACCTCACCGCTTTCTCCCAGCCCACGATTTTCGGCAACAATCTTTTCGTCGGCAGCGCGGGCGGCGCGATCCACAATCTGGACCCCCAAACCGGCTGCATTCGCTGGGTCTGGCAGGGCAGCGGCCCCGTGCGATCATCTCTTCTCGTTG
Organism: Terriglobia bacterium; assembly: GCA_963718155.1. Taxonomy (GTDB): domain Bacteria; phylum Acidobacteriota; class Terriglobia; order Bryobacterales; family Bryobacteraceae; genus BOG-234. The sequence goes on from CAVQYP010000021.1 coordinate 460,103, forward strand.
CAGACAATGTGCTGCTCTTTGGGGATCAATCGGGGTGGTTCTACGCGCTCGATGCGGTTCGCGGCCAATTGATCTGGAAGAAGAAAATGGACCCGCACGACGCCACCCGAATTACCGGATCCGCGGTTGCATACCAGGGCGTCGTGTTCGTTCCGGTCGCCAGTTGGGAAGAGAATCGCGCCTCCGATCCCGAGTACGCGTGCTGCACTATGCGCGGCAGCGTCGTCGCTCTTCGTTTCCATGATGGTTCTCAGGTCTGGAAAGCGTACATGGTGGATCCGCCAAAGCAGACCGGGAAAAATAAGTTCGGGCCGTCGGGAGCCGGGATCTGGTCGGCTCCCACGATCGATACGAAACGCGGGCTGCTTTACGTCACTACGGGCGATAACTATTCGGAGCCCGATACGAAGCTCAGCGACGCGCTGGTGGCGGTCGAACTGAAAAGCGGGAAGATCGCCTGGTCGCGGCAATTCACCGCGAAGGACATCTTCACCGGCGGCTGCCAGGCGGCCGGGTACTGCGGTCCTGATTACGACTTCGGCTCATCCGCCATGCTCGTCGACGCCGGCGGGCGCAGCCTTCTGGTTGCGGGCCAGAAATCCGGAATCGTCTATGCGCTGGACCCCGACCGCAAGGGCCAGATCGTCTGGCAGCTTCGGGTGGGCGAAGGCGGTAATAACGGCGGCGTGCTTTGGGGCATGGCCGCTGACGGTCAGTACGCTTACGCCGCTGTTTCCGATGTCGACCGGAAGCGGCGGGCAGCAGGCGATCCCACCGATTTGCGGCCATTCGATCCAGACCCGGGCAAGGGCGGCGGTCTGACCGCGATTCGGCTGGCCGACGGGCGCAGCGCCTGGCACGTGCCCGGGCATGCTTGCGATCCGCCGAAGGCCGGATGCAGTCCGGCTCAACCTGCCGCTGTGACCGGTATCCCTGGCGTCGTTTTCTCTGGTTCAGTCGACGGCCACCTGCGGGCGTTCGGCGCCGAGGACGGGCGCGTCCTTTGGGACTTCGATACCGTGCGCAGCTACGACGCCGTCAACGGGATCAAGGGCCAGGGCGGTTCCATCGATGGCCCCGGCGCGGTCGTGGTCAACGGGATGGTTTACGTCAACTCAGGCTATGCCCGCCAGGGCGGGATGCCGGGCAACGTGCTGCTGGCGTTTCAATCCCAGTAGCCGAAGGCCATGCCGCTTCCCGTACCCGCCTCGGACCGATAGCAGGGCACATAATCGACGGAATGGTATTTCCGGCCTTCAGCGTTCATGGCCGAGATTACCGGATACCAGTTTTTGATCTCCGCGGTTCCGACTTTGAACACGTTTTCCGGCACGGCCGCGAGAGTGTTTTCGTCGCCTTTGTCGAGGGCTTCGAGGATGGTCTTGTCGAGGTCCTCATCCACTACGAAGTGAGTGAGGCCGCCCGACGCCATCATTGCCACGCGCTTATAGCCGTCGAAGCTTTTGATGGCCCGCTGCAGGGCCTTACCCATATCGAGGCATCGCTGGTTCTTCGGGACGTTGTACGGATAGTGAACGTTCAGAATCACCGGTACGCTGGGCGGTGGGGTGTCTCCAAGGATCGAATGATAGAGGAAGCCGTACGCGTGCGGGATGCCGTGGCGCTCGCTTCCTTTGGGCGTCGAGGAAGATTGCGCGATATCGAAGTTCTCACCGGCAAGGGAACTCAGAAGGTGATTCGCGAGCTTCGCCGCGCCGGGATATTCGGTTCCTTCCGTGGGCGCGTTGCCGACCTCGGCGATATTCAGGCCCGGCGATCCTTCGTGCAGATGCTGTACGTTGACGATCTTTTCGCCGTTGAAGATGGTGATGGACGGCGTCAGATCCGGTCCGAAAAATTCCCTCTGGTCATTGCCCAGGATCACCACGGCTTCCGGCTGTACCTGTTTGAAAATCCCAGTCAGTACTTCCATCGCGGCGCGGCAGCGTTCGAATCGCTCACGGCGCACTTCCACGGCGACTTCGCCCGCGAACCCGGGCGCTCGCGCTGCCATGAGTTCGTCGTAAGTGTAAGACTTACCGCGAAACCAATGCGACTTATTTTCGCGATCCGCCTTGGCTCTCAGGTCCCACTTTTCCGGTGGGGTTGAAAGCAGAGGTCCGTGAGACGCACCAATCCCCAATACGATTTCAGCCATCGTCAGTCCCTATTTTCCGAACGCCAGTTTTGCCTTGCGCTGCTCTTCCGCTTTGATGGAAGGACCAAAGAGTTTTTCGAAGAAACCGTCCTTCACCAGCTTTGAAACGTATTCGTTGTCGATGACCTTGTGAAAGTCGTATGCCTTCATCTCGGCCGCCACGTGCGGATCGGCCTGCTGATTGACAACCGACTTCACCGCTCCGGCCAGCACATAAGGCACTCTTTCGAAGGCGTTCGGCTTGGCGTAGAGGTCATAGACCCGCTCCATGTCCGAGCGCTGGGCGTTCTTGTCGTACTTCAGAAACGTGTTTACCGCGAACGCCTTGTCTTCGTAGAAGCGCTTGATTCCTTCCGCCTGTGCCATGATCAGCTTATCGGCCAGGCCCGGATCCTGCGCCACAACGCTCTTCTTCATGATGTAAGCGGTGGAGGCGAAGATATCCGCATGCTCGGCAAGATTGTCGAGCGTCTTGTAGCCGGCCTCTTCCACTTTGAAGTAAGCGGGGGCCGTCAGCAGCGTGGCATCGGCGCGTCCGCTTTGCAGCGCGGCGGCGCGCCCGCTGACGTCGGTGCCGACGGGAATCCACTGCACGTCTCGCGGTGAGAGCCCCGACTTTCCGAGAAGCGCGACCAAGTATCCATAGGGAGCGTCGCCCACCTGGCCGATCGCCACGCGTTTGCCCTTCAAGGCTTTCACGCTGGCTATGTCCTTGTTCGCCATCAGCGCGAACATGCCGCGGTTGAGCGAACTGCCGATCAGCACGAGGGAACCGTCTTTGGAGGCCGCCTGCATCAGCTGTTCGAGCGATGAGTTGACCATCTGCCCCTCACCGCTCACCAGCATCGCGATGCCTGCCGGATGGACGCCGAATACCAGGTTCACGTCCAGCCCGTGGGCCTGATAGTAACCGCCCTCTTTCGCCAGGAAGAGCGGCCAGTTCGAGCCGCTGCGGTTGGGGTAGTTGATGGTGACCTTCTGCAGCGGACCCTGGGCGAAGGCGGAGAGAGCCAGGAGCAGGGGAAGGCCAGATTTGGAAATGGTTCTGAGGTTCATTGTTTTGCTCTACTATGTGGCGGCCGCCGTCTCGAGCTTGAAAAGCTTCTTCGCGTTGTCTTCGAAGATCAGCTTCTTTTCGTCGGCGCTCAGCCAATCGAAGCCTTCGATTATGTAGCGGGTTTCATCCAGCCACTTGCCGGTGCGCGGATCCATGACTGTGCCGACGCCGGGCCGCTCGGTTCCGAAGAGGCAGCGGTCCGCCCCGACGGTTTTGAACAGCAGTTCGAGCGCACCCGCCGAATAGAGAACCGTGTCGTACCAGATGTTGCGCATTCGCTCCGAGAAACGCTGGATCTTGCGCCGGATGGCGCTGGCTTCGAAGCGGGCGTACTGATAGGGAATTGCGCCGCCGCCGTGTGAGACGAGGATCTTCAACGTGGGGAAATCCGTGAAGACGGTTGAGTTCAGAAGCGAGAAGATCGCGATGCTTTCTTCGTTGATGAAGTGCAGCGAATAGCTGAGCCGGTCCGAGCGGCAGCCGCCGGAATGCACGTGGCCGGGGACGTCCAGTTCGACCAGCTTTTCGTAAAGCGGATACCAGAATTTATCGCCGAGCGGCGGCGTTTCGATGCCGGACGCCTCGCCCGGATCGGGATTGATCAGGCAGCCGACGAAGCCGAGCTTCTTCACGCAGCGTTCGAGTTCCGCGAGGCAGTTTTTCGGGCTGACGTTCGGCCCCTGCGGCAGGGCGCAGACGCCGCGAAAGACGTTCGGGAACAACTTCACCTGTTCCGCGATGATGTTGTTGGTCTCTTCGGTGTACCAGCCGACCAGCCTGGGGTGCTCGCTGTGCATCATCTGGTAGGGACGCGGGGAGATGAGCTGCATGTCCGTGCCGGCTTCCTTGAGCTGAGCGAGATGGGAGGATCCGCCGAAGACGGGGGCGTTCAGCGCTTCGACGATATCCGTCTCGGTTGCGCCGGGGCTGCCACGTCCGTGAGCACCGCGATGCGAGATGAGTCCTGCCTTGTAAACGTATAATTTGTCGGGCGCCGTAACGTGGCCGTGGGCGTCAATTACCATCGATTTCTCCTCGCCGATTTCTCCTCGCCAATGATACATGACTGATATTGCATGCACCTCGCGGCACGCCTAAGAGTATCTGGCCACGAATGAACACGAATTCACACGAATAAAACACCTCAGGCGGCCTGGGCGTATTGTTTTTGGGGTTTGTAACGGCTGAAATCGGTCAGATTTGCGCGGTTGAGGCGGCGTTCTTTGTCGATGGCGGCGTGGATTTCGGCGGTCGAAAAAACGAAGCCATCTTTGATTGGTTCGTAGGGTAAACCCTTCATTTCACTGAGCTGGAGGAGTTTCTTTGCTTCTTTCATTTCGGCTTCGCGTTTGGCGAGGCGGGCGGCCTGGAGGGCCTGGAGCGTGGCGAGGTTCTTCTGCAGGTTGCGATTGATGCGCTGCTCGTAGAGGGTCAGGAGCTGGAGCTGTTTCGCTTCGGCTGTGAAGACTTTCGCGGCGGTCAGGGCTGCGTGGATTTCAGCGGCGTTGTCGGAATCTGGCGTTTCGATTTCGTCCGATTTGGCGTTGTGGCCGAGGGCGAAGAGGTTGTCTTCGACGGCGCTGATCCGGTTCAGGCGCCAGCTATCGGTGGCGATGCGCTGGGCGAGTTGGATTTCCATCGCCCCTTCGGGCGCGAGGTTTTCGACGATCGAGGCGGAGAAGGCGTCGTGCATGATCCGATCGGCGTCGGTCATGGCGGTCACCTGGCCGGTGAGATTGTGGCGGCGGGCGTTCAGGGCGGCCACCTTTTTGCCTTCCTCGGTCCGGGGACCCGTGGAACGCTGGGCGTTGCGGCGGTTGGCTTCGAGTTGTTTTTGAGAAATCATATCCAGTGCGATTCAACTTGTAGCATTGCGAGGTTGAAAAGCGTGCTGGGGGCGGGGTATGAGTGGGGGCGGAGATCCGCTTCCGTGTTGTGAGAATTGGAGATAGGTGCTATTTAAAAATATTTTCATCGCTTGTGACCGGGGTCGGCGCAGTGGCGGATTTTTCGCTGGTCATGAGGAAAAGAATGTGCGGCGGCTAGAGGCCAACGTGTGCGTTGAATCTGGAAGGGTTACAAAGCTGCGCGTCCAGGAAACGTGTGCGTTGAAGTCCGCCGGAAGGGTTACCGGGAAGCGGTAACCAGGAGATGTATTTCAGCAGACAGCCTACTGGAGAGTGAATTCGCCCCGCTCATGATGAGCCTTCCTCTCTCGCTGCGCCGTTTCGGGCTTCGATGGCCTTGACCGAGTTTTTAAACGCCTTTTCCAAAACGCTTTTGCCGATGGTTCCGACCACTAAGCCGAGCAGTCGTCCCTTGAGGTTCTTGCCCTCGCGTACGACGATGACGTCGATGTCGGTCAAACCATCTGGTCGACGTGTAAACGTGTAGGTGTGGCCGGACGCGCCTCCCCATGTGTTGGAGTCGGTCGTCGTGAGGACGACGTGGTTGGGATCGGACCAGTCGTAGTGGAGGCGCTCCCAGATGCCGCTCGAGCCTTCCGTGACGTCGGCCTGCGACGGGCCGAGGCTATGCACCTTGAGGTCCTCGTCGGCGCTGTTGCCAAAAAGCTTCGAGCGGCCAGGCCCGAAGTCGGTGAGCCCGGCGACGTATTGCTCGGGGCTCAAGCTGGTTGTCTGGTGAAGGTGGATGGTGGACAGTGCGTGCCCCTTTCGTTTCCCGAGACTTCCCGGGATTCTGAGTCCAGTGTCACGTTTCAGGTAATTCTTTGCAACTCATGTGATGGCTGATCGTGGCCCCAGCCGCCTTTCAGTCGGCAGGACAGGCTGGAAAGCCTGTCGCAGGCAAAGGTGCGTGCCCCACATGCCGGCTCAGTCAGGCGGCGACGAACTGCTGTCCGCCGTCGATGTCATAGGTTGCGCCTGTGAGGGCGGTGTTGGTCATGATGTGTACGGCGAGCGCGGCCACGTCCGCCGGTCCGATCACGCGTCCGATGGGAAGCGTGGTGCGAAGCTGGTTGCGGCGTTTTTCGAGCTGATCGCCCAGCAGTTCCGAGGATAAAGGCGTGTCCACGAATCCCGCGGCGATGAGGTTAACTCGCACGGGCGCGATTTCAAGCGCCAGGTTTCCGGTGAGGGCGGGGAGAGCAGCGGTGAGCGCTGAGAGATGACCAGTGCCGTAGCCGGGCGTGCGGCCGCAGGTGCCGCCTATGAAGAGCAGAGTTCCGCCCGGCCGGACTTTGCCGCGCGCTGCGCGCGACGTATAGGGAGCAAGAGGTGCGCCGCTAAGATCCCGATCTTTGCAGTTCCATATCGAGATGCCAGCGGTGCGTAGTAAGGCCGGGGCCAGTCATCACAATACTGATCACCAGGGGGAGGTCACGGAAGAACCGATCGAGAGCAACAGGATCCGCGGCGTCGAAGGCGGCGGTACTGAGGGCATCGAGCTCACGGGCAGCGTGCTGGAGGCGCTCGGCATTCCGGCCCGTGAGGATCACCTTCGCCCCTTCTGCACGTGCGCGACGTGCCGTTTCGAATCCGATGCCCGCGCTACCGCCGATCACAACAACGGTCTGCCCAGTGAGCTCCGGTTCACCATGGGTGGGAGAGGGGATGGTTTCGTTGCTCATCGATCCTCCGATTCGATTAGTTTACTTCTCGCTAAGCTCCAAGGAGTCCGAAAAAGCTACGATTGCCTTGTGAGTGCTTTCAATACTCTTTGTGAATGGATCTGAACGGATTCGAGACGAACGCTTCATCTCGCGGAAGCTGAGCGGATTAAGCCGCGTCAACCTCTCTCTATATGGCGCACCGGAGGAGGAATAGCAACCGGCGGCTCGAAGTGCAATTCCAATGCCTCGCGCAGATTATCGAGAGCCTCTTCTTCAGTTCGGCCCTGACTAGCGACATCGACGTCAAGGCAGCGGGAAACGGACCATTCTCCCTCACGCCAGACGGTAGCGGAAAATGGGCGCTTCATGAAGATGATCTTGGCACAAGTAGCCCCGATAAAGCGTATTCCGGGCCGGCACATCAATGTATGTGGAGTTCTTGCGGGAGGTGCTGACGGCGGACTTTGATTTTGCGCTCGTCCTTTTGGGCGGCGGCGAGGTCATAAGCAAGCTGCATCCGTAGCCACGTCTCCTCCGTGCTGCCGAAGGCCTTCGTCAGGCGAATAGCCATTTCCGGGCTAATGGCCGATTTGCCCGCAATGACGTTGTTGAGAGCCTGCCGGCTGACGCCCAGGATCTTAGCCCCTTCGGAAATCGACAACCCCAAAGGCTCAAGGCACGCGCTCCGTATACTGCGTCCGGGATGGGGCGGGTTTTTCATGCTCATGGGTGTTCTCTCCTTGTCCGTTTTAGTGATAGTCGATCAGTTCCACATCGAAAGCGTCTTCTCCCTGAAATCGGAAAACGATGCGCCAGTTTGCCCGCACCGTCACCGACCAGAAACCGCGAAGCTCGCCCTTGAGCGGATGCAGGCGATAGCCGGGAAGGTTGAGCGCCTGCGGCGTCGCGGCCTGGTCGAGACGGCCCAAAATGTCTTCGACGTTTTCCACCAGATCAGGCCGTATCCCGCTTCGGTCGTCGCGTTCGAAAAGCCGTTTCAGACCCCGATGTTTGAAGCTTCTAATCAATCGGGACGCCGAGAGACAATGCCGGGGTATGTCAAGCCCTACTTTACAGCCCTACTTTACAACATCGGGCGTCCAGCGGTCACAGGAGGGGATGGATGGTCCCTGCCGGTATCCGTGCGGCTCCGCCGGGCGGGTGGCTCGTGTCGTTATCAGTTTGGGACAGGGCGCAAGGGCGTTCCCGTTCGCCCGCGGCAGCCGTCAGGCGAAGCTGCGCCCGACTTCGCGTGCGCTACAATCCGTTCGATGGCTCTGACGCAAGTGAAGGCACAGCTCATGAGCGGGTCGGAGATCGACCGCACGCTGGTACGGCTTGCGCACGAGATCCTCGAAAAAACGAAAGATCTGGATCAACTCGCGTTTATCGGGATTCGGCGGCGGGGAGTTCCGATTGCGCAGCGTCTCTCGGCCAAGATTGAGGCGCTGGAGAAGCGCAAAATTCCGGTTGGGATTCTCGATATCAATCTTTACCGCGATGACCTCAGCACGGTGGACGTGAAACCCGTGCACAATGGGACCGAAATTCCGTTCTCGGTGCAGGGGAAAGAGATCATTCTGATGGATGATGTGCTCTACACCGGCCGTACGATTCGGGCCGCGCTCGATGCGCTTTTCGATCATGGGCGTCCGGCGCGGGTGCAGTTGCTGGTTTTGATTGACCGGGGGCATCGGGAGCTGCCGATTGAGGCGCGTTATGTCGGGCGCAGTGTTCAGACTTCGGATGCTGAGATTATTGAGGTTAAGTTGAGCGAGATTGATGATGTGGAGAAGGTGCTTCTGGTGGAGCGTTCTGGGGCGGAGGCGGCTTAGGGGGTTGGGTCTGCGCAGATGATTTTGTGCACGGCATGGGATGGTGGAGCGCGGGGTGCGGCCGCCTGTCGGCGGCAGGACAGGCTGGAAAGCTTGTCCGCAGGCAAGAATGCCTGCCCCACTGGCTCAGGATGCATGTAATCCATTGGCCGCCTTTTTCCGGAACAGGGCACTGGTGGGGTGGTGAAAAACGCCAGGAACGCCTGGTTACGCGGCCGGATTGGACGTGTATCGGAATGACGCTCCCTTCCGGTCGCGGCTCGGTAACGGTGATCAAAGAGGGTAAGAAACGGTGCTTACGCGCGCCGGTCGCAAGCGTATCGGAACGGCGGGAGTTCGGTGAAAGGGGTCGGAAAACGCTTGGTTAAGCGCAGATATTGACGATGGGGGCTCAACGCACTGGCTTGCTTGATATCGAGAGCCTCGACCGGACCGAAATCGAAGCGATCCTGGATAGAGCCCACTTTTTTCAGCCGGCTGAGAATGAATCGTACCGGCGGCTGGATGCCCTTCGCGGCAAGACGATCGTGAACCTCTTTTTCGAGGCTTCCACCCGCACGCGGGTCAGCTTTGAGATTGCCGCGAAACGGCTGGGCGCCGATACCGTTTCCATCGCGGCGCAGGGTTCGAGTGTTTCGAAAGGTGAATCGCTGGTCGATACGCTGAATACCCTGGTGGCGATGCGTCCGAACGCGATCGTTATGCGCCATGCGGCGTCCGGGGCGCCGCACTTTCTCGCGCGGCACCTGCAGATTCCCATCGTCAATGCCGGCGACGGGACGCATGAGCACCCCACGCAGGCTCTGCTCGATGCGCGGACGATTCTCGATCAGCGCTCCACCCTCGAAGGACTTCGCGTGGCGATTATCGGCGATATCGCGCACAGCCGGGTGGCGCGCTCCAATGTGCACCTGCTTTCGAAATTCGGCGCCGATATTGTGCTTTGCGGGCCGCCGTCGCTGCTGCCCCGGGAGCTGGAGCAACTGGCTCCGGGAGTGCACCTCGCTTGGGAGATGACCGAGGCGATCCGGGATGCGGACGTGATCATGATGCTGCGCGTGCAACTGGAGCGGCAGCACGAAGCGCCGATGTCGGCCGGCGAGTATTTCCATTTCTATGGGCTGCGGCTGGAACATTTGACGCTGGCGAAACCGAACGTGATCGTCATGCACCCGGGTCCGATCAATCGCGGGCGCGAGCTGTCGTCAGAGGTCGCCGACAGCCAGCGGTCGGTGATTCTCAATCAGGTCGGGAACGGCGTTGCCGTCAGGATGGCCGTGCTGGAGCGGATACTGCAATGAGTTCCCTTCTGATTACCGGCGGGCGCGTGATCGATCCCGCGTCGGGCGGCGACGCGCGCGCGGACGTGCTGATCCGCGACGGCCGTATCGAAGCCATCGGTACCGGGCTTGAGGAACGGGAAATTCCGCGATTCGACGCTACGGGCGCCATCGTCGCGCCGGGCTTCATCGATATGCATGTTCACCTGCGGGAGCCGGGGATCGAACATGCGGAAACCATCGAGACGGGAGCGCGCGCGGGGGCGGCCGGCGGATTCACGACTATCTGCTGTATGCCGAACACGCTGCCGGTGAACGACAGCGCCACGGTCACCAGTTACATCGTGCAGCGGGCGCGCGAGGTCGCGTGCATCAATGTGCGGCCTATTGGAGCCATTACGAAGGGCAGCCTGGGCGATGAACTGGCGGCGATTGGTTCCATGCGCGAAGCGGGCATCGTGGCGATTTCGGATGACGGGCGTCCGGTGATGAATGCGCGGGTGATGCGGCGGGCGATGGAACTCGCGGTCTCGTTCGACATTCCCGTGATCGATCACTGCGAGGACCTCAATCTCAGCGCGGGCGGTGATATGCATGAAGGGCGGCAATCGGTGCGGCTCGGGTTGCGCGGCATTCCGTCGGCAGCGGAGGATGTGATGGTCGCGCGCGATCTTCTTCTCGCTGAGCTGACCGGCGCGCGCTATCATGTGGCGCATCTCTCGACACGGCGGTCGGTCGAGATGGTTGCGTTTGCGAAAAGCCGGGGGCTGAAGATCAGCTGCGAAGTGACGCCGCATCATTTCGCGATCACCGATCACGAGCTGGAAACCTACGACAGCAATTTCAAGATGAAGCCGCCGCTGCGCTGCCAGCATGATGCCGATGCGCTCATTGAGGGGATTGTCAGCGGCGTTGTCGACGCGATCGCTACCGATCACGCGCCGCATCCTGGCAGCGACAAGATGCAGGAGTTCGAACGCTGCCCGTTCGGGATCACCGGCCTCGAAACCGCGCTTGGTCTGTCGCTCGATATCCTTGTTCATACAGGGCGAATCAGTCTGATGCGGCTGGTGGAATTGTTCACGACCGGTCCGGCAAACATTCTCAAGCTGGACCGGGGAACGCTTGCGGTGGGCGCGCCGGCCGATGTCACGATATTCGACCTGAAGAGAGAATGGACGTATGATGTTCAGCAGTCGTTCTCGAAAAGCCGCAACTCGCCTTTTAATGGAAGACGGTTCCGCGGCGGTCCGCTCGCGACGATAGTCGGGGGCGAAATCGTATGGACCAGTTTCCAGGAAACACGCGAGTAATTACCGGGCGGCGGCGTTCGGGCCTGCGGTTTGGGCTGATCGCTCTGATTGTTCTTTTCTTTGTGGTTTTGATCGGCGTGAGCTGGGGCGCGTCGGTGCTGATCGATTATTCGTGGTGGAAGGAGCTCGGGCAGGTAAATACCTGGATCGACCTTTACGCGTACTCGACGCTTCCCATTGCGGGTGCGACTGTAATTACCTGGTTCGTCCTGCTGACCGCTCATAGCCGCGCCGTGCAATTCGCGGGGGGCCGCGTCAGCGATTATCCGATCTACTCTCGCCTCGCCTCCGTGGCGCTGCTGGCGGTGTCGTTTTTCGTGGCGGACGCGAGCATCGATAACTGGACGGTGCTGCGGTTTGCGGGCAGCCGCTCGTTGAAGAATATCGAGGGATTCCCCGACCCGATTTTCGGCAAGCCTGTTACGTTCTATCTTTTCGATCTGCCGTTCTGGTCGGATTTGCGTGGATTTATCTTCGCGGTGGTGATCCTGACAATCCTGGTGTACTGGCTCGTCGCGCGCGGATGGCAACTGCGATTCACGCTGCCCGAGATTACGCGCGGACCGATGGATCTGTCTCTTCTCCGTCTGACTGGCGGGCTCGAATCGAAGTTTCTGCGCGGCGCTTTGGCGTTTTTCCTGGTGGCTCTGGCGGCGCGGTTTTATCTTGCCCGGTTCGAAATGGTCTGGAACCAGCACCGTTTCCTGGTCGGAGTGGACTATACGGATGCGCATTTCGCGCTTCCTCTGTACTGGCTGATGATCCTGGCGCTGATTGCGGGCGCGGGTCTCGTCATCGCTCGGCGATGGGTTGCTACAGGCTTTGTCGTCGGGGCCAGTCTGGTGTTGCTGTGGGTTGTGCCGGCGATCGCGGGCGCGCTCTACGTCAAGCCGAACGAGATTTCGCTCGAGCGTCCTTACATCCAGACCCACATCGAGGCTACGCGCGCGGCATACGGTCTTTCCACGCGCACGCGCGAGATCGAAATGCACACGAATCCCAACGCCACCGTCGATGTGTCAAAGCATCGGCCGCTGCTCGATAATGTCCGGCTTTGGGACTGGAAGCCGTTTCACGACACCGTGATGCAGTTGCAGGCGCTGCGGCCTTATTACACATTTCATCAACCGCCGGACGTCGACCGGTACACCATTGACGGTCAGTACCGTCAGGTTTTGCTTTCGGCTCGGGAACTTGATATTACGCAACTGCCGGGCGGGCAATCGAGCTGGATCAATCCCCATTTCATCTATACCCACGGTTATGGTCTGGTGATGGCGGAGGTGAGCAAGATTACGCCGGATGGCCAGCCGGTGTATCTGATCCAGGATATGCCGCCGGATATCAAGACGCCTTCGTTCAAGATTGGGCGGCCCGAACTTTACTATGGCGAGTTCCAGCAGGATCCGGTTTTTGTCGACACGGCGCAGGAGGAGTTCGATTATCCGAAGGGTTCCGACAACGCGAAGACGCGGTATGCGGGCAAGGGCGGGTTTGCCATTTCCTCGCTGTTCATGCGCGCAGCTGCGGCGTTACGCTTCAGCGATTCGAATATCATTCTCACCGGGTACCTGACGGATCACAGCCGCATGATGATTCATCGCCGCGTGCGGGAACGTCTGCAGACGATCGCGCCGTATCTCACATGGGATACGGATCCGTACATCGTCATCACGCCGGAGGGCCGGCTGGTGTGGATGATCGATGGTTATACGACGTCTGACTCTCATCCGTTCTCCAGGGCAATTGATGCGTATGGCGGGATCAATTACATGCGCAATGCGGTGAAGGCCACGGTGGACGCGTATGACGGGGAGACGCATATCTATGTTTTCGATTCTTCTGACCCGGTGATTGAGGCCTATCGCACGCTTTTCCCGGCGCTTTATGAGGATGTTTCGAAGATGCCGCCCGCGTTGCGCGCGCATACGCGGTACGCCGAGGAGTTGTTCCGCGTGCAGTCGGACATGTACCGCGTTTATCATATGCGGAACCCGCAATCGTTTTATAACAACGAAGATGTGTGGGAACTGGCGAAGTACTCTTCGGGCGGGCAGAATGCTGAGCCGCAACCGGTGAGTCCGACCTACGTTTTCGCTACGCTGCCGGGCGAAAGCAAACCGGAGTTCCTGCTGATGACGACCTTTACGCCGCTCTCCAAGGAGAACCTGATCGGCGTGATGCTGGCGCGTTGCGATGGCGACAAGCTGGGGGAAATCGTGGTTCTGCAGCTTTCGAAGCAGGAATTGACTCTGGGACCGATGCAGATCGCGGCCCGGATCAATCAGGATCAGAACATTTCGAAAGACCTGACGTTGTGGAATCAGCAGGGGTCGACGGCGCTTGAGGGGCAGACGCTGGTGTTGCCGGTCGGCGATACGTTTCTGTATGTTTCTCCGATCTATCTGCAGGCGACGCAGGCACGTATGCCGCAATTGAAGAAGATCGTGCTGGCGGTCGGGAATCGGTTGATCTATGCGGATACTTACGAGACAGCGCTGACTGAGCTCAGCCAGCCGGGTGGATCAGAAACCGGTCCGCAGCCTCCGCCGGCAGCGAACCAGCCGGCGACAATAGCGCCTCAGCCTGCCGTGACCACCAGCACGAAGATTTCCGACCCCCGCATCCAGAGCGTTCGCGATCACCTGAAGCGTTACCGGGATCTGGCGAGCCAGGGAAAGTGGGCGGATGCGGGTCGCGAGCTCGACGCGATTCAGAGCGAGGTCCAGCAATGAGGAAACGCCTCGGGTGAAGGCCGTCCGCAGCGTGCTTTCTGTTTGCCTGGGATTCGCCGTGTTTTTCGTGATGGTTCGGGTTATGGCGGCTGTTGTCGGGAGCGGCCCCGATACGAGCGGCGCTGACACGAATGGGCCTGTCATCAATTACTTGATCGAGAGCCTGAGCTGGACGATTGGGGCGGCCCTGATTGCGGGCTATCTCACGGCCTGGATCGCCGGATCCCGGGAATTTCCTCACGCGGCTGCGCTGGGGCTGCTGATGGTGATCGCAGGCTTCGTTTCCATGCGCCAGCAGGGGATTGCGAAGCCTGGCTGGTATCAGACCACTGTCGCGGGTTGCGGACCTATCGCCGCCATGATCGGCGCGGCTATCCGGATGCTGACGAAGCGGCGGACAGTCCCTCGCGCATAAAAGCATATTTGTGCTTTTGTGCTAAGCTGGTCAGGTGAGGACGACGATTGAAATTCCAGACGCTCTCTTTCGCCGGACAAAGTCTCTCGCGGCGGCTCGTGGACTCACGCTGAAGCAGTTTATCGTAACCGCCGTCGAACGGGAGGTCGAGCCGGCGAGGGCGACGCCGGCCGGAAAGAAGCGGCGCCCTTTGCCTGTGATTCATCTGGAACCGGGTCGCACGCTTGATCTGACAACCTTCAATTTCGATGATTTGCTTTCCTGACGTTAATGTCTGGATCGCTCTCACGGTCGCGGAGCATACGCACCACAACGCGGCGACCAACTGGTACAAGAGCGGCGAGTGGGACTCGATCGTTTTTTCGCGCGTTACTCAGATGGGCTTCCTTCGGCTGCTGACAAATGAGCATGTCATGGGAAAGCGGGCCGCCAGTTCCCTGGGCGCATGGAAGATCATGGATAGCCTGCTTCGGAATCCCGACATTCAATTCGCTGCGGAGCCATCGGGCATCGAGAGCGTCTGGAGAGAATTCAGCGAGTCGCCGCAATCGAGCCCGAATCTTTGGACGGACGCATGGCTTGCCGCATTTGCGTTAACCACAGGCTTCACGCTGGTTACCTTTGATCGCGGCTTCTCCCGATACGAGGGTATTCCTCTCGAAATTCTGAGCGCTACTACCTGATTCACCGCGGCAGATTACTGCAGGACCAGCATAAATTTCACTTATGGTATTATGGAGGTGTAATTTGCGGGTATTCCTCCACTGCAGCAGCACCGGGAACGACTCCAAAGGAGTGATCCTAAAATAATATGGCCAATTTTAATCAGGGAGCTCAAGTCGAGCACCAGCGGTTCGGCTTCGGAACAGTTCTTTCCAGCTCCGACGAGCGTATTGTTATCAAATTTGACGACCACGGCGAGAAGAAGTTCGTAACGACGATGGTCGCAGCCTCACTGAAGAAAAGCGATCGTCAGCCGCCAGCTGAAAAGCGCGCCTCCCGTGCCCGCAAACCCAAAGTCGTTGCTCTTCCGGCTCAGGCCTGATCGAGCCGGCGCCCAGCCTCTCTAAGCTAAGAAGGATTCGACGTTTGAACGCCAGACAGAAACGCCTCTTCGAAGAATCGCTCAAGAAAAATCCCAATCTGAAAATGCCCTCTGAGGCGAGCCAGCCATCGGGCGACCTCACCGATGAGGACATGGCGCTTTTGAAACAGGGCGTGGGCGATAAGAGCGGGCGCCCCCAGAGCACACCGTCGGCCGGCGGCGAAGCTGCGGAAGAAGTTCCGATGGACGTCCAGACGGGCTCTGTCATGACTTACTTCGAGGAAAAAGGGTTCGGGTTCCTGCGGCCGGATGGCGGCGGGAAAGATATCTTCTTCCACATCTCGCGGCTGCATCAGGGCCAGGCGACCGATCTGGTACCTGGCACTAAAGTGGCTTACGATCTCGGCATGGACCGAAACGGCAAAATCGCCGCGAGCAGCGTCCGAATTCTCACGCCAGAAGAAAAACCGGCGCAAGGCTGATTCCCTGCGCAAGCCCGATTTAAAGAAGAATTTGGAGCGCACCGCTCGGCGGCTTCGACCCGGCTTTTGACCCCCTTTTGTAAAGGGTGGGAATCAACCGAACGCCTTCAGGAGTCATCCACCGGCGTGAACCGGCAGCGACTAGCGCACAGACGTTGCTTGAGCCGACTCCCTCATTCTTGAGTGTTGGATCAAAAATGAAAGGCCGTCACCTGCTTCGCAGTTAACGCCCCAAACCGAATTGTACACTGAAGGCGGCAAAATTCTCAGCTTTAATTCGGTCGCCTGAAACCTGTCGTCTCAAACGGTAACAAACTGGTGATCCGGGCACTCGAGCCGCACGGCGCCGTAGAGCTCGTCGACCAGGCCGGGGCCGAATTTCGCGATGAAGGGAATGATGGAATAGAGGCGTTCCTGAAGATGTTTCTCGGGGAACACGAGGCCGTTCAGCGAGCGCGCATCCCGGACCGCCTGCTGGTCCCGCGCCATGATCTGAGACGCGGTCTTACGCGAAATCTTGCCGACCTGATACTCGATCTTCCGCCGGCTGGTGTCGAGGGCGTTCGCCAGAGTGATGTCGAAATGACGTAAATCGGCGCTCAGCGCGTCGAGCGCCGAAGAGAACGCGGTGCGGGTTTCATCCAGACGTCCGCGCAGCTGCTCCGGCACCAGGCGGGCAGCGATGACGTCGTGCAGGCTCTGACCCCCCGCAAGCAAGTCAGTGTGGCCGAGGCCGTAACGAGCCATTCTTTTACGGCTACGTTCGTCGAGCAGCGTAAAGGCCGCACGGGGGAACGCAGCGGGTTGCCGGTTGAGCAGTTTGCCGTAGAGCACCTGCGACTGCGCGAGATACGCCAGCTCGGCGGGCCCGCCGATGTAAGCGGCGGTCGGCAGCAAATAATCCTGGACTACGGGTCGCAATAGGGCGTTCGGCGAGAGGTGCGCGCTGCGGCCAGCCAATTCCTGAGCCGACAGTTTTCGATCCGCCCCGGTGAAGTCTCCGTTGGAACGCCGCAACGCGATGCGCTGCCCATCCTGCAGCAGGAAGGCGAGTGAGGTGCTCTTGTCCACCAGGACCTGAGCGTGATAACCGCGCTCGATCAGCTCTTTGGAGCGGGCCATCAGAGCGTCGGTGAGCTCCGGCATTCGCTCTACCGCTTCCTTCATCAGCGGCGCCGCGATCTCCCGCAGCGCGTGCTCCATGGGATCGATCAGCAGTAGCCCATACGATCCGAGTAACTCGCGGATGAGCTTCGCAAAGGCGAGGCCCATTGTTTCGCCCGGCGCATAGGCCCGTTCGACCAGAGCCACTGCGTCATCTGCGTACGGCAAACCGGCCAAAGCGGTTCGGAGCTGATCGACGGGAATATCCCTCAAGCCGATTCCGCCCACGGGATGCGATCCGTTGACGTCCGGACCCTTCATCTGAATCCTGATGGGCTGGTGATCGGCGCCAAATACCCAGACGTGATCGACTTCGGCGAAATCGTGATCTTCGGTGGCGAGCCAGAATATCGGCACGGCGGGAATTCCGGCGGTCGTAAGCTCCCGCGCCGCTTTGATCGCCGTGAGCGCCTTATAGACGCTGTAGGCGGGTCCGGAGAACAGACCGACTTGCTGCCCGGTGACGATTGCAACTGTGCCAGGTTGGCGGAGCAGATCAAGCGAAGGATTGCCCTGGTTCAGCGGCGTCGAGAGCCTGAACCACCGCGGCGCGCCGATCATCGGGAAAATCGAACTTCGAGGCTGCCACAAGTGCGGCGGCATCGTTTGGTCGCCAGGGATAAAGATCGCTGACTCGATCAAAGTGATAGATCAGGTCGGCGAACAGCTTCGATGTTCCGGGAAGATCCGTCTGGCGGACACACGAAGACTCCATGGGCTTGTGTCAGATTACCAGATGAAAGTCTAACGCTCTGAGGTTCAGGAGAAGCGCCGCCGTTTCAACGTTTTGAGTGGAGGCTCACGGCGGAAGGGATCAGCACTCCGGGAGCAAGCCTCTTTGCGATGTCGTTATAAATAACGAAAACCATCAGCATCATGAGAAATACGAAGCCGACCTTGAGCATTGCCTCTTTCACATTCAGGCTGAGGTCGCGGCCCATGACGGTTTCGATGAGCAGGGTCAGAATGGCGCCTCCGTCGAGGATCGGGATCGGCAGCAGGTTGACGATCGCAAGATTGAGGCTCACGACGCTCATCAACATGAGAAAAGCCGCCGGCCCCTGTTGCGCGGCTTCCGTGGCATAATGCGCGATTCCGATGGGTCCGGACAGATTCTTCGCCGACATTCGCCGCTCGAGAATGCCCCGCAGGAACTCGACGATCAGGCTCGCGTTCTTGCCGTTCTGAACCAGCGACTCGTGCAGCGCGTCGGGGAAGGAAAGTCTCGTCTTCTCAATGTTCAGCTTGATGTCGGACTGTACGCCGATCATCCAGCGCGGTGTTCCATCGGGGTTTCTGAACACCGGCTTGATTGTCACGCTGCGGTGCACGCCGCCGCGTACGTATTCCAGCGTTACCGGTTTCCCCTCGCTCTTGCGGATCACTTCCGGCAAAGTGTGAATCGAGTGGATGGAAAGGTTGTTGATCTTGACGAGCAGGTCGCCCTTGCGAAGCCCGGAGCCGGCAGCCGGGTACCCGGCATTAACGTCGCCGACCTGCACTTCTTCCTGACCCTCCCATCCAGCGGAACCGAGCCCCTCCTTCTCATCGAGGATGGGTGTGACGGTCACGGGAATCTCCCGGCCGTTACGCTCGACCGTGACATTCATCGGCCGCTGCGCGCTTTCAATTTCCTTTGTGGTGATGTCTTCCCAGTCGGGATTGTTCTCGGCATCGAGACGGACGATCTTGTCGCCGGGTTGAATTCCCGCTTTGGCCGCCGGCGAATCGGGCGCAATGTGGCCGATGACTGCCCCGCCCGCGTTCAGAACCCTTTCATAGGAGAACATGAACAGGCCCGGTCAGGACGGCGACCGCGAGCACCACGTTCATAAATGGGCCGGCTGCAAGGATGATCAGCCGCTGCCACCGCGGTTTGTTCGACATGGCGCGCGGATCGCTTCTGTCCGCCACTGAAATCAGCCGACTCGCCGTCGTTCGCTCCTCGAAAGAGGCGAACTGAAGTTTTCTCCCGGTTGTTCGCCTGCCATCTTTACGTAGCCGCCAAAGAGAAAGAGCGAGAACCGATAGTCCGTTTCGCCGCGGCGGAAACCGAAGAGACGGGGTCCGAAACCAAAGCTGAACACTTCCACTTTGACGTCGAAAGCGCGAGCGGCCCAAAAGTGCCCCAACTCGTGGATCAGGATCATGACTCCGACGAGTACCAGTAGCCACCAGATGTTCAGGAGGAAGGATGAGAGAGCCATTTCCGTGTCCTTAATTACGTTACGCCGTTTTTCACGCCTCAGCAGGCGCCGCGGCGGGAGCAAAAGCCACGGGCTGCATGTCAATTACATGGGCGGCCACCCGGCGCGCCTTTTGGTCGATCTCAAGGATTTCTTCCACACTCGCCGGTTCGCGGTTTGGCATCCGCTCCAGCGTTTCCGCTACGACTCGCCCGATGGACGGGAAATTGATTCGGCCCTGCAGGAAAGCTTCGACCGCAATCTCGTCCGCAGCATTCAGGACGCAGGTTGCCGACCCGCCGTTTCTCTGCGCGTCATAGGCCAGATCGAGGAGGGGGAACTTCGCCCGATCGGGCGGATAGAACTCCCACTTCCGGGCTTCTTTCCAATCGATCTTGGGAACGGGAGCCTGCGCGCGCTCGGGCCAGGTTAAGCGCGTACTGAATCGGCATGCGCATATCAGTCGCCGAAATTTGTGCAACAACGCTGCCATCGTTGTATTCGACCATGGCGTGAACGGTGGATTGAGGGTGTACGACGACTTCCACGTCGTCAGGCGCGAAATCGAAAAGCCAGCACGCCTCGATGACCTCGAACCCCTTGTTCATGAGGGTCGCAGAGTCGATGGTGATGCGGTTCCCCATCTTCCACGTTGGATGTTTCAGCGCATCGGCCGGCGTCACCCATTCGAGCGCCTCCCGGGACGTGTTCCGAAAGGGACCGCCCGAAGCCGTCAGTATCAGCCTGGTCGCCTCCGCACGCAGGCCGGCACGCAGGCATTGATGAGCGCCGTTATGCTCGGAATCGACGGGAATCAGTTCCGCGGCATGCCGGCGGACCGCCTCCATGACTAATTTTCCGCCTGAAACCAGAACCTCTTTATTCGCAAGTCCGACCCTCTTGCCGGCACATACCGCGGACCAGGTAGCCGGTAGCCCGGCGACGCCGACGATGGAGGACATTACGGTATCGGCTTGTGGAGCGACAGCGATCTGGACCAGAGCGTCTGGCCCGCTCAGAATTGCCGGAAGGGATCTACTCGGGATTCCAAAATCGGTAAGCCGCGCACGAAGGCGATCAACGTCCGATGCCTCTTGAATTACCGCGACTTCTGGCCTAAACTCCTGAATCTGTTGGGCCAGCAGATCGACATTGCGTCCGGCAGCCACGGCGAACACCCGAAACCTTGATGGGTTCTGACGAACTACATCCAGAGTGTTGGCGCCAATTGAACCGGTTGAACCCAGGATGCTAAGCGTGCGGACAGGCATTAAGTGAAAATGCGATGTCTTTCTTGATTGTGGCGCCCGGGAACGATCACCCTTGTGCCTTCCCGATCATATCATGCCTGTTTTGGGCGGTTTGGAGGGTTCGAAGCGAGAAGTAATTCCTCGTTCGGTCGAAGCAACCCATTTTGTTGAGTGACCCTTGCGGGCGCCGGGGAGGTTGCTTCAGGGGTCTTTCAGTTTAGAGGTTAGTCTCGCTTTGGTGGGAGTTACTTTTCCTCCCCGGCTTGATTCCAATAATAGAATAGATAATTTTTGGAATCAACCAAATTTTGTATATAAAATTTGGATACGTGTCGATTTCGTACTTCACGCTCTTGACTTCGATGCCGGTCAATTCCTCCAGCACCTTGATTGTAGAGCAGATATCTTCTTCGCCATGTCCCCGTGTGATCGCGGTCTGAAAAAGCTGACGGCTCAAGACTGGTCAAAAATAGAGGAACATCCAGCTCTTGAGCCGACTCCAGCATGAGTCCCATATCCTTATGCATCCATTTTACGGAGAAGTTGGCCTCGAAATCGCGCCGGAAGATGAATGGAGCCTTGTAGTCGATCAGACCGGATTTCGCCGCGCTGTTCGATAAGATGTCGAGCATGAGGGCTGGGATCGACGCCGGCCTTCGTACTCAGTACGATTCCTTCATTGAACGCCTGCAGAAGATTCGAGAGCACCAGGTTCTGCGTCAACTTGGCGTGGAGGCCCATGCCGGGTCCACCACAAAAGTAGAGCTTCTTCCCCATGATCTCCAGCCAGGGCCGCACGCGTTCGAAGACTTTTTCGTCTCCGCCGACCATAAAGGTCAGGGTGCCGTTGATTGCTCCAGGGGTGGACCCGGTGCATGGCGCGCCCAGGAAGTCGATTTGCGCTTTCGCGAGTTCCTCATGTATTCGGCGGCTCGAGGACGGGCTGACGGTGCTGGCATCGACAATCGTGAAACCGGCTTTTCCTTTCCTCCCTTGTGCTCCGCCTTTCAATCCTTCGGGGCCGAGGATCACGTTTTCGGACATGGCCGAATCACCGACGCAGAGGAAAACACATTCGGACTGCCGGGCAACCTCCGCCGGCGTCGCAGCAACCGTCCCTCCCGCCTCGGCGGCGAGCTTTTCCGCTTTGGCGCGAGTGTTGGACCAGAGCGCAACATCGTGACCGGCCTTCAGAAGATTGCGCGCCATCGGACCGCCCATGAGGCCGAGTCCCAGAAATCCGAGTTTTGCCATAACCAGAATTGTATCGATGGCTTATGCATGATGACTTATACTGGGCGCGGAAAAAAAAATGACGGTCGAAACACTATTCCTGGATTATGCGGTGGAGAAACTCGAACAACTGATGGGGCGGATCGAGACCTGCCTTGGGATGCTGAACGAAGAACAGATCTGGTTCCGGAGAAACGAGAACGAAAACGCGATCGGCAATCTTCTTTTGCACCTGTCCGGGAACATCCGTCAGTGGATCATCTCGTCGCTCGGCGACTTACCGGAGGGGCGGGATCGGAACAGCGAATTTGGTGCCCAGGGCGGGTTCACGGCTGTTGAACTTGCGGCGCGACTGCGAGACACGATTGAGCGGGCCATCAAAATTATCTCAGGCTTAACGCCCGAGCAACTCACTCGCACATATGAAATCCAGACATACGAGATTGCCGGGGTCAATGCGGTGTTTCACGTGGTCGAGCACTTGTCCTATCACGCCGGCCAGATTATCTTTGCCACCAAATCGTTTACGGGCGGCGACCTGGGCTTCTACAAGCATTTGGAAAATGGGGAATCGGCCGAGCAAGTGCCGTAAAAAAAA
This sequence comes from Terriglobia bacterium, assembly GCA_963718155.1. Lineage (GTDB taxonomy): Bacteria > Acidobacteriota > Terriglobia > Bryobacterales > Bryobacteraceae > BOG-234. Next base: position 482,428 of record CAVQYP010000021.1, read on the forward strand.
GAGCCTGAATACATCAGGCTCAAGGCGACGACGGGGATTTTGGAAGGAAGTTGAGGTCAGATAGAGGAGTTCAACGAAGAGAATTCAGGGAGGAGTTTTTTCGCCGCGCTTGAGCCTCTTTGAGGTGATTCACGCTGACCTTTGAAGCAAATCACTCGCCAAAACGTAAACTATTTAGAATCAGTCGAGGGATGGCTCCGGCCGCGGTCCTGGGTTCCCAAACGGGACAATGCGAAGAAAAATTCGTCCGTCGCGGTTCAGTTTCGGTCGGGCAGCACGGAAGGCTGCGAAATTTTCCCCGACTGGGCTTCGGCAAGCGAAACGTGATTCACTTCCAGCGTTGCTCCAGTCGTCTGATCGAGGCTGATCCGCGCGCTCTGATATGTGACCCGCGCGCCTAATTCGGAAGACTGCGCCACTGCCAGATCGCGTTGCTGCACAATAACGTTATAGGGCGTCGACGCGCCCAGATTGAATTTCCTCTCTTCCGCGTCGAGCAGTTGCTGCTGAAGAATCCGGCTCTGTACCGCCGCTTCGTAGCGAGCCCGGGCCTGGCGCAAAGCAACCACGGAATTCGTGATGTCGACCTGGGCCTGATTCGAGTCCTTCGCAGTCGTCAGCTGCTGCTGCCGAAGCGAAAGCTGGTCGATCGCCTGGTCTGCCTGAGCCGCGCGGTTGCGGGCCTGAATGGAACTGAAACCCCCGACGCTTTCAGTGGGAAAATTCTGGCGAAATACCTGGCCGAGCGCCGTGCCGATGCCACCCCTGAAATAGGGATCGGCTGTGAATGGCGGCTCGCCGGGTATGTGCACTACCTTCGGCGTGCCCGCAAGACCGGCGGTGCTCCGGCTGGCAAGAACTCCGGCGGACGGAAGAAGTCCGTTCTTTGTACCAAGCGCGGAGACCTCCGCAGTTTTAACATTCTCGCCTTCGGCGATCAAATCGCTTCGGTTTGTGAGGGCCTGATGGACGAGATCTTTGATGGGCGGCAGATCGTCGGTCGCCGGGATGACAAGCGAGTCCACTGGAATGATGTCGACCTCGGCGATCAGTGCGGCGCCCGTTCCGGTCCGGCTGATCAGATTTTTTAACTGCACTTGCTGTTGCCGTTCAGCCGCCTGGGAATTGACGAGCGCGAGCTGGCTGACGGCGACCTGATTTTGCGCCGTGGTGACATCGAGCTCCGCGAGCGCGCCCAGATCGAACCGTTTCTTGCTTTCGTCGTAGAATCTCTGCGCGGTATTGAGCGCGTCCTGCTTCGCCTTCACGTCCTCTTCATCCCCGACCAGCGAATAATAGGCGTTCAAAATGTTCACCACAATGCCCGAAACCGTTGTCTTGAAGTTCAGATCGGAATCCTGAAGGTTCATCTTCGCCACCGTTATGTTTCTGGCGTTAACGGCAATACCGAATCCCTTCAGGAGGTTGTGCTGGAGGCTGAATGAAAGCGCCGGAGCAACGGAGGGATTCAAGACATCCAGCGGGGCGTTTTCATTGAGATAGTGATCGCTGTAGCTTACGGTGAATGATCCGCCGGTGAGAAAGCCCTGCTGATAGGCCGCGGTATAGGTGCGGGTGCCTTGTACCAGGTTCGAGGTCTGGCTGAGGACGGTGTTGGGCTCGGGGTTGCTTCGATGGCTGAAAGCGGCGGCGGCCTGGACGGAAGGATCCAACACCGGCGTTACGGGGCCAACCTGGGTCACCGTTGCATTCGTCGTTCCGCTGGAACCGCCGCGGCTACCCGGAATGGTGACGCCCGCCGCCTGCTGGCTTCCGAATACGCCCTGGCCGTTCTGGACAGAGGCCGATTGCGAGGCTCCGTTCGGCACGCCAGGCAACGCACCGCCCGCCTCAGACCGCACCAGGTTCCAAGCCATCAGGCTCGAGTTGTAACGGGCAATTTCGATATCGATATTGTCTTCGAGCGCAAGCGCAATCGCGTCGTGTGCGGTCAGATAAAGCTTCCCGGCGCGAATCAGCATCTGGAGCCGGTCCGAATTCGAGAGACGGATCGGGGGTACCTCGACCGGCATATAGGGCCTCCATAGAATCGGAGCCGAAGGACGAATGGGTTCGATACCCGCATTGGGCTGTTGAGCCGCGATCGGCAGTCCCGTCAGGAGCCAGCACATGCCGATCGCTATCGGTCTGGCGGCGCGCTGAAACAGGCTGTTCGAAGAGCACTCCGTCCCTCGGCAGCATCCCTGAAGGGGATGCCGGGTCGTGGCTCGGTAAGTGCGCGGACGCAAGCTGAAGCTCACGGTTTCACCTCCTGCGGCGGCACGCTTGACAGCGCGGCGACGTGGCCGGAGAGGGCCTCCGCCATCGTGATGTGGTTGACCTCGAGGGTCCGGCCCAGCGCCTGATCGAGTGCGATACGGGCGTGTGTGTAATTGGCGATGGCTTCCGCCTCGGAGCTCTGTGCGCTGGCCAGATCCCGCTGGTCCTGCGTCACCTGATACGGAGTACCCGCGCCCAGGTCGTATTTCCTGCGATCCGCGTCGAATGTCTGCTGCGAGAGATTCCTCGCCTGCACGGCCGCGTCATAGCGCGCCCGGGCCTGTTGCATCCCGATTACAGCGTTTTGCACGTCCACCCGCACCTGGTTGACCTGCTTCTGAAAATTGAGCTCGTTCTGCCGGATTTCGATTACGCTGGTCGCGTAATCGGCCTGCGCGGCGCGATTTCGAAGTGGAATGTTCAAGGAGACGCCAGCGGAGTAATTCGGGAAATCGCGGGTGAAAATCTGTTCCAGCATTAATCCATAGCCGCCGGATAAGCCGGGCACATCGCCCACGCCACTCAATCCGTTATTGGTCAGTTCCGCAAAGGCCTGCAGGGTCGGCTTCAAAGAATTTTTTATGCCCACCAGATTCAGCTTGTTGCTATCCAGATTGATCCTGGCCTGCTCCACCTCGAGGCGATTCTTCAGGGCGTCCGCGACCAGATCATTCGTCGGAGGCAGGTCGTCGCTGGCGGGAATGGTGATGACGTCCAGCGGAATGATATGGACATCGGCGAGGTCCGATGTCGCAATTCCGGTGCGGCTCAGGGCATTCTTCAGCACCGTTTCCTGCTGCAGCAAATTGGTTTGCGAAATTACCAGATCCTGCCGGGCCGCATACAGCTGCGACTGTGCCCTGGTTACCTCGATCTCCGCCAGCGTGCCGATCCTGACCTGCTCCTGATTATTCTTAAATAACTGGTCGGCCGTAGCTACTTCTTCCTGCCTTGCCTTCAAATCCTGATTGAAACTTACCAGATCCCAGTAGAGGTTCAGGGCGGCAGTTACGGTGGTAATCACCTGCTGCTTGAATTGAAGGTCGGTCGCCTTCATATTATTCTTCTGCACGCGGATATTGCGCTCGTTCACCGCGCGGCCGAAACCGTTGAGCAGATTCTGGGTAACGACCAGATCGAGATCGCCGTTCTGAAAGGGATTCAGGTTGTATGAATTACTGTTCAGCTTGTTATGAGTACTGGCATAAGTGAGCGTTGCCGAGAGACCGATCGACCAGTTCTGCGTGTATTGAATCTGAAAGGTCCTGGTATCCGAAATCAAGGCGTTGGTTCCCGTGAGCGCCGTAAGGCTCTGCGGCGAAGTAGAGTGCTGGAAGTTCGCAAACGTAACGATTGTTGGATCGAAAGACAGGAGGTTCGGGCCGAGCTGGGTAATGATGCCGCCGCCCGCGCTCACTCCGCCGCCGCCACCCGTAGGCGCCCCGTTGGTATTTACGCTGACGCCGGTCAGACTTACGCTGGTCGGGCCGGCGGCCACCGGCTGGCCCACGTTGCGCAAGAGACTGCCACTTTCCGCTCGTCTCAACAACTCGCGCGAGAGCAGGGGGCCGTAACGCTGAACCTCGATATCGATGTTGTTCTCGAGCGCGAGCGCAATTACGTCCTGCGCGGTCAGGTAAAGATTGCCGGCCCGAATCAACGCATCGAAACGCGACGAATTCACGAGGTTGATCGGCGGGACATATCTCTGCCGGTAAGGGCGAGTCAACCAGCCGAGCGCCCCTTTCGCGGGGTCGATCCGAACGGAACTTTGCGCGTTTGCCGCACCGGCCATGAGCCCGGCAGAGAGAAGCGTGGTCAGAGAAAACGCAAACGTGGCGCGGGCGGTCGAATTCATAAGATAATCATCGTTCTAAGCAGGAGAATACGTGCGCAAGCGGGATTCGGTTCGCGCTTTTCGATCGCCTCGGGCGGATTTCCAGTGATAACTCTCAATGGTATAGTAGCCGTTTGTGACCGCGCAACCGGATCGTGTTCTCGATCTTTTCAGGCAGACCGGCGCTTATTTGCAAGGGCACTTCCGCCTGACCAGCGGGCTTCACAGCTCCGGTTATCTTCAGTCGGCACTCGTTCTACAGTATCCGCAATACGCCGAGCTTCTGGGCCGGAGCCTCGCGGGCGCTGTTTCTGGTTTGACGGCGGGAGAGCCGGCAGGTTTGGTTATTTCCCCGGCTCTCGGCGGATTGATTATCGGACACGAGGTAGCGCGAGCGCTCGGCGTCCGTTTTGTTTTCACCGAGCGGGATAGCGATCGCAGGATGTCTTTGAGGCGCGGCTTTACGCTCTCGCCCGGCGAGCGAGCCATTGTGATCGAGGACGTCATCACCACCGGAGGCAGCACCAGAGAGGTGATCGAGCTTGTGAGGGCCGCGGGCGCCGAAGCGATTGCGGCCGGTTCGATCATTGATCGCAGCGGGGGCGCCGCGGACCTGGGCATTCCGCGGGCGGCGCTCGAAACGCTGACCGTGCCGGTGTTCGAACCGGAGCGTTGCCCGAGTTGTGCGAGCGGCGAACCCATCACAAAGCCCGGGTCGCGACCTGGGTGAGTCTGCCGGTCTGAATTTGCTTGCTCTGATTTGACACGCCGCATTCGCATCACAATCGCTTACGATGGCACGGAGTTTCATGGCTGGCAGATCCAGCCAGGACTTCCGACTATTCAGGGAGCGCTCGAAGAGATCATTGGCGCGATGGAAGGCAAGCCCGTTCATGTAGCGGGATCGGGACGCACCGACGCCGGCGTGCATGCGCGGGCGCAGGTCGCGGCTTTCACGATCGAAAACCCTATCCCGCCTTCGAATCTGCAGCGCGCTGTTAATCGCCTGCTCCCGCCGGCAATTCGAGTCGTCGACGCCATCGAGACGCATCAGGATTTTCATCCCCGCTTCGACGCGATCGCCAAGACTTATCAGTACACGCTGTTTCGGGGCCCCGTGTGCTCGCCGTTCGAATGGCGTTACGTTCACCATCATCCGTATCCTCTGGATGAAGGAACGATGACCGAAGCCGCGAGGCTCTTCGAGGGCGAGCACGACTTCACAGCATTTGCGGCTTCGGATGCAAGAGACTCGGAGGAGAAGTCGCGCGTTCGCCGGATCTTCCGATCAGATCTCGCGCGCGTCGGAGAGGCGCTGGTTTACACCGTCCAGGGTAGCGGATTTCTCAAACACATGGTGCGGAACATCGTCGGAACACTTCTCGAGATCGGGCGTGGAAACGTATCTCCGGATGGCCTCACGAGCTTACTTTCAGGCGCATCAATGCATAAAGCGGGCCCTACCGCACCCGCCAAAGGACTCGTCCTGCTGGGGGTCGAATACGAGGAGAAGCCGCAGGACAGCATGTTAACCTAAGTGGGTGAATCGCCTATACGATCTCGATCCCGGACCGGATACGCCTGAAATCGTCAGAATGATTGTGGAGATTCCCCAGCATTCGGCGAATAAGTACGAATACGACGGGAAGTTAGGTGTCTTTCGGCTGGATCGGGCGCTGTACTCGCCCCTTCACTATCCGGGCGATTACGGGTTTATTCCCGGCACGCTGGCTGACGATGAAGATCCGCTCGATGTGCTTGTCCTGGTGCAGCAGCCCAGTTACCCCGGGGTCCTCATTGAGGTTCGTCCGGTGGCTGTGCTGAACATGGTGGACAGCAACGAAAAGGATCAGAAGGTGCTCGCCGTACCTACGAAGAACCCTCGTTACGACCAGATTCATACTCTCGATCAGATCTTTCCTCATGTTCGGCGCGAGATCGAGCATTTCTTCTCGATCTACAAGGAGCTTGAGGGTAAAGTGACTACCATGGACGGGTGGGGTGGCCCTCGCGAGGCGCGGAAGGCGATTACGGATTGCCGACGACGGTATCTTGAAGTGAAAAGCGCGAACGAAGAACTCGGTATTCCCGCCAGCGTTTAGGACCCCCCTGATCCGCGCTGGCCGGCTCCGGCTCTTCCAGAAACTGACACTCCGAGGAAGCCGACGAGGGCGTCGGCTCCGGACCGAGGGTCCGCCCCACAAAGCCAGTGGCTATGGCTCGGCCGGTTTTTCGCCCGGCTTATAGAGCGTGGGAGGCTTGCGCGCGGGCTTGGCGTCGGCTGCCTTCGCATCCGCGACTTTAGCCGGGGTGTTGCTGGCGCCCTTTGAGTCCTCCGCGGCGATTTCTCTTTCGGCCTCTTCCTTCTGTTTTTTGTCTTGCTCGTTCAGTTTCGAGGCACGGGCGGTCACATCCTGTTTCCCCAGATCGAGGCTGTCGGACGTGTTTCCGATCGCGTCTTTCAGCTCAAGCTCGTATAAGTCGAGGTCTGCAGGGCCGCTCTCCTTAATCTTTTGAAGTTGCGCCAGAAAGTGAGTTTCGCCGTCGCGCACGGCCGTTGCTCCCAGAGTGATATCAGCGCCATGCTGGAGAGCGTCGTCCGAGACCGTGTCGATGGCATCAATGAGCTTGTCGTAGTCTTCGAGAAGTTCGCGAGCCTCGAGCGAGCGGCCGCGCTTCTGTTTCTGAAGAAGCCGTTGCAACTGGTCAAGCCGCTGCCGCGCAAACAGCACGTAGAGTTTGAGGCGATCGTTGGGTTCCTGCGCCTCCCGCACCTTTTCCACCTCGTCGCTCGTCAGGAAATCCCGTTCCGCGAACGCAAAGCCGTTCCCAAGAAAGCCGCCAATCAGGACTGCATAAATCAGCGAGTGTCTCATTTTGCTCTCTCCATGATGCCTTCAAACCACACATCGTGAATTTTCTGTACCTTCGCCTTTACTCCTTCTATCAGAGTTTGCTCGCTGGGATCGAGTCTCTGCTCCAGATCGCCCAGACGAACGAGGAGCTCGCGGGAGTGCACCTCCGCATATTTGTAGGGCCCGGGATTTTTTCCCGGGGTTTTGTGACTTGCAACAAACGATTCCTCCGCGATATCGAAGCTCTCCGCGACCTCTTTCAGCGCCGCGGAGAGCGCATCCGTATCACCCTTCGCGAAAGCCATCTCCGCATTCTTCTCGGCCACTGCCGCATATTCGATCGCGGCGTGGGCTCGATGCTCAGGATTAGGCTCGGCCTTAACCTGATCGAGCGACGATGGGGGAGGCGGCGCCCAGAGCAGAAGGAACATAAGCAGAGTGGTCATCGCCTGTTCAACTCGTTTTCGAGTATACGGACTCGCTGGCGAGCCAGAAATTCCTGATCGGGCATTTTGCCGCCATCGGTGGCGAGGAATTGCCGGTACGCTTCCACGGCGGGTTTCAACTGTCTCAATTTCTCCAGACAGATCGCCCGGAAATAAAAGTCGCCAGGTAGTTCTTTGCCGAGGGCTCTCACCCGATCCAGCGCCGCGAGCCCGTCGGTATAATCCGCGTTAACGACATAGATGGTGGCCAACTCGTTCCACACCTTGACTTCATCCGGCCGGATTTTCGACGCAGCCAGAAACTGCTGCGCGGCCTCAGGTGCTTTGTGCGCATCGCGAAGTTCGCGGCCCAGATCCATTCGAAGATCGAAATTTGCGGGATCCGCGGCGACGGCCAGTTGCAGTTGCTCGATTACTTTGTCCGTTTGCTTGTTGAGCTTGTAAGCGTCTGCCAGTGCCAGCCGGTTGGCAGTGCTGGGGGAGGTTTTCACCGCCAGCTCGAGATTGGGAATGGCCCCGGAGGGATCGCCATTATTCAGCAGTAGTTGTGCAAGGCGTTCTTTCGCAGCTGCGTTTTCGGGAAATTCACGATAGATCGCGATCGCATCCTGCGGCTTCCCGGCCGCTTCGAAAGCGCTCGCAAGTTCCAGCAGGCCATCGTGATAGCGCGGGTCGAGGGAGGCGGCGCTCCGAAAATGCTCCGCGGCTTCAGCCAGTTTTGATTGCTTAAGCAGAAGGTGAGCCAGTCCCGACTGGGCGGCGGCGGAGCTGGGGTCTGCTTCGATGGCGGCTCGGTAGCGCGTTTCAGCCTGCTCCAGATCACCCGCGTCGAAAAGGGCCTGCGCGTAGTACAGGTTGGCGCGCGCGGATTGCTGCGGGGAATTCGACGGCGCATCTTTTTTCTGGCCCTCCAGTGTGAGGCCATCCATAGCGTCTTTCAGAACCGGAACCGCCTCGGCAGGGCGTTTGTTCCGTAAGAGGAGCATCCCGAGGTTCAGATCGGCCTGATATAGCCCCGGCTTGAGATCGAGCGACTTGCGATACTCCGCGATGGCTTCGGCGTCCTTTTGCTGCAGGCTCAACGCGAGAGCCAGGTTGAAATGCGCCGTGTAATCGTCCGGGGCTGCGGCAACCGCCTGACGCAGCAGGGACTCCGCGGCAGCCGGCTGATTCCCGTCAAGCGCCTTGACCCCGTCGGCCAGAAAATCCTGCGCCGGTGCGAACAGGAGAATGGCGAGAAAGGCGCACGCTAACGCCATATACACAGTTTAATTCGACGTCTGCGCCCGCGCGATCAGAACAATGATCGGGGCAATCCTTAGAACGAGGACACGAGCGAAGCGGTCGATACGGTTCCGATTCCGATCAAAAGAAGAATCAGCATCAAAGCAAGGTAGGTCTTGACTTTTGCATCCGCACCCTGGAACTCCTTCCAGATCAGGATTCCGCTCAAGGCCGCGATAATTGTCCCACCCTGCCCCAGCGCGTAGCCGATCCCCGCCGATACCCTCGCCGAGTCTTCCACCCGGTCCGCCGCCAGACTGGCAAGTGCGCCGGTGTACAGGAGCATGCCTCCCAGGATGCCCCACATGTGCCGCTTGAGTTTGTCCCGGAACGATCTGCCCCTGAGCCACGAATGGATTTCGAGCGGTTCGCCACTCACGGGCAGGTTCATAAAGAACAGGTTGAAAACGAAAGTCGAGAGGAAGACTCCAATCGCGAAAAGGAGACCAATTGAATAAGGGCCGAGCCCGTTTTCACCCGCCTGCGAAATCTGAACGAAGGGCAGAACCGAGCCGATCATAAGTCCGGCGGCGACGCTGAATGCGACCGCCTTCAGACTGACCTGTTTTCTGGTGGACTTTGTCTTGCCCTGCTGCGCCGCCGCGATCAGTTTCGCAAGCGAATACTCCCGAAAAGCCAGAACGGCGAGAACAACCGAGACCAGGACGACCCCGGCCCCTGTGAAGAGAAGCGGGGAACCGCTTCCCGGATTCAGGATTGCGTTCCAGACCACGTTCAGCACGAGGGCGAATCCCATTCCGATCGGGAACGCAACCGCGAGGCCGGAGATGGAAACGGCTCCCAGCTCAAGCATGTTTCCAAGATTGAAGACAACTCCCGCGATAAATGCGGCGGCCTCCTGTCGCTTTCCGGCCAGACGCAGATCGTCCATCACGGAAAAGCCGTCAAAACCCAGACTCCCCAGCGTAAAGGCGAAGATTGTCGCAGCCACGAGCACGCCGATGGCGAAATCGAAGCAGTAGAGCTCAAAGCGCCATTTTCCGCGTTCGGCTTTGAACGTATTGGCCCACAATCCACGGCAGAGCATTCCCAGCACGAGCATCAGCAAAACGATGGAGGACTTGCCGGGGATTATCATTCGGGAATGTAGTCGTTTATTCTATTAAGTCGCCGAATAATATTGAATTCTTTAGAATTTGTTTTTGCCTGGCAGACAGCGCGGCAACTGTTTCTCCGCATAATAGTTCAGACCATAGAGCAGGCTCCGGGTCAGGTTCGGAGCACATTCCGGGTGGCCTGCGAGCCACATGGGACGTGCGGAGGCCGCTGTGTCGAAGCTGGAAAAAGTGGCGACCTGAAACCACAGGAATCCCACCCCGGCCAGAGCAATGGCGGCACCCGGGGCGAACGTTCCCCCGAATTTTGCCGCGAATATAGATAGAATTCCCCCGGCTATCAGCCAGAACAATGGCTCCTGCCAACGAATTTGTACCGACCGGAATCCGTGGGCAAGGACGGCCGGCGCAATCCGGGAAATATAAGGCAACAGTCCGATGAGTGCGACCGGCCCGACCATCAGGGCCCCCGGCCGTTTCGCCCGATAGAGGCCGATTCCGATAAGCGCGAATGACGCCGGCATCAGCGGAAGCAGGTACCCCGGCAACTTATTCAGCGATGCCGAGAAAAAAACGAACCCAAAAACCACGATGGCCACCAGCGCCCGTAACCGTGGATCGCGCGCAGGCCGTGCCGGAAAAAGCACCAGCAATGGAAACCAGGGATAGAGCAGCAACAACAATATCGGGAAATAGAACCACCACGGCTGGACGTGTTGAAGCGCCGCGGAATTGAAGCGCGAGAAGGTCTGCTGTATGAACAGGACCCGCGGAGCTTCGCTCCCGTTTCGCAGCGTGCACAGAATATACCATGGGAGCGCGCAGACGGCGAATGCAACGAGCGGCGCGGGCCGGAGCCAGTCGCGCCATCTTCGCCAGCCGATCGCAAGTATGGGCAAAAAGAGCACCAGAGGCACCAGTTGCTTTGCCATCGTTGCGAGTCCGAGGCAGGCTGCGGCAACCGGTAGCAATTGCCGCTCCTGACGCGCGATCCAGGGCATGGAGAGCATGACGGCGGCGGAGAAGAATGCCGCGAGCGGCAGATCGGTCACCGCAACATGACTGTAAGCCAGCCAGCCTGCGCTCGCGGCCAGCATCGCGGTTGAGCAGGACGCCACCTGCGGGCTCCACTCGATGCGCAAACGCCACCAGAAAAATGCAAGAAAAGCCAGGCTGAGCAGCGCCACAGGCAGGCGGGGCGCAAGGTCGGGGCTAAGGCCCAGTTGGAAGGCCGAAGCCGTCATCCAGTAAAGCAACGCGGGTTTCTCGAACCAGGGATCGCCCCAGAGGCGCGGCGTAACCCAGTCGCCGGAATGGGCCATCGCACGCCCGATCGCCGCATAGCGGGGTTCGTCCGGCGTAACCATCCCCATTCCGGTCAGATCCGCAAGATAAAGCGCACACGCCAGCCCAATCGCGGCCGCGATTGCCGCGCGGCGCGTTGCAAGTTGCCAGGTCAATAAACGATTATCAACCTGCTGCCTCAACTGTTCTCCCTCAGCAATTACAAGATCGGGGCCATCGCGTTAAGATCGAAATTGTTGCTTTACCGTTTCCCTTCCCTCCTGCTGCCTGCTCTGCTTTTGCCTGCCGTGCTGGCGCCGCAGTATCGCCCGAAACCGGTTTCCCGCAAGTTGCTCGTGATTTGCATCAGCGGACTGGATGAAAGATTTCTGGGCGAACCCCCGTCACGTATCAAGATTCCAAACATCCGCAAGCTCATCCGGCAAGCGGCAGTCGCGGGCGGCGTTGTCGGAGTAGCGCCGTCAAATACTCCCGCTTCCCAAACGTCTTTGATCACCGGGCTGCGGCCGTCGGATAACGGCGTTCTCTCCGATGACGAGTCCTCCACCGCCGTGAAAGGCGTGCCGCTATGGCGCGCAGCTGCTAAAGAAGGGCTTAAGGCGGCTACCGTATTCTGGCCCGCCACGGCAGGCGCGGAGGTTTCGTTCGACTTTCCCGCGATCGCTCCCAGGCCGGGCAGCCAGGACGTCTCTTTCGAATCCGTCGCGCGGCTGTCTACACCTCCTGGTACGATCGACCGCATCGAAAAGCAATCTCCAGGGTTTGAGAAGGAACTCTGGGACGATGCCTCCGCGGCGCGCGCTGCGACGTACCTACTGGAGACGGCCGCTCCGGATCTTCTCCTCGTGCAACTGACCGATGTGGATGATGAGCAACGGCATACTGGCGCCATCAGTATCTACGCGCGCGATGCCCTTGAGAACGATGACGATCTCGTCGGCCAGATGCTTGCTAAAGCGCCTCAGGGAATGGTTGTTGCGCTGGTGTCCGGTCATGGTTTCGAAAATGAGAATTACCTGGTCCGTCCGCGCGTCCTGCTGAACCAGGGTGTGCAACCTTCAGGCCAGATCCCGGTTGAGGTGAAGTACGGTTTGATCGGTACACCCGACGCCGCGGTCGCGGCGCGCCTGCGCAAACTGATGACCGAAGGTCATCGGCACGGCATCGCTCGCGAAGTGCCGATGGCGGAGGTCGAAGATAAGGCCCCGGTACTCCGCAACTGGGTTGCCGCCTTCGACACTTTGCCTAACTACGTCGCCACCGAAGACAACGCCGGACCAGCGCTCGGACCCGGATCGCATCTTGGCGTGGGAGGTTTATGGCCCTCCCGGCCCGGTTACCGCTCGGTTTTCGCGATCGCGGGAGAAGGCATACGACCCAAAAAGCTGGGCGAAATCGATCTTCTGCAGATCGCGCCTACTCTGGCCGACGTGATCGGAGTGAAACTCCCCAGGGCAAAGGAGCCGTCGCTCTGGCCCGTAATCGCGCAATGAATGCTCCGGGTCTTCTCGCAAAGCTGTCGGTTCTGGCGGCAGGCGCTCTTCTGCTGACAAGCATATTCATGCCGGATCCGTCGCATACACGGCTACATCCGTGGATCAGCGCACTGCCGCTGGCGCTGGCCGGAATCGGTTACGCGCTGTTTCAGCTCCAGCTCCGGCCCTCGCGTGCGGTTTTGCTGAAGCGCCTCTTACTGGCGGCGGCATTCTTGTTCTGGGCAATCGACCAGGTGATGCCTGCGGGCGGGGTGGCCGCTTTCGTTGGGGATGCGGTTATAGCCGCCTATGTCGTCGACCTTTTCTGGATGCTGAGGGATCAAGAGAAAGAGCGCGCGGCGGGATCCGGCAACGGCGGCTGAACCATTCGCGACCGACACTCTTTTCCGGTCGTGGCTCGGAAGGGTCTGCAAAACCAGTGCTCTAGACGGAACGCGCAATCTCTGCCAAAGCGTCCGTCATCTCTCGAGCATCCTGATCGCTCAGCTTCGCATTGTCCTTCGTGATGTAGAAGACGTCGATGGCCCTCTTCGCTTCCGTATCGACCAGGACCACCTCGATATTCCCGCCGCGCTTCGAAATCGCCGAAGCCAGATCGTAGAGCAGAGCCGGCCGGTCCTGCGTAGTCAACTGGATCAGCGTCGCCGATGGAGACGCTTCATTGTCGAAGCTTGTGCTCGCGGCCGCGAGCGCGCGCGCGTCTGCCTTCACCTTCGGTCGTCTGGCGAGGAGCTGGTTCACGCTTGTTTCTCCCCGAATCGCCTTGACCACCGTGCGCGTCAGTTGATTCGCCTCATCCGGGTTCAGATCGAGTGTACGGGTCGGGTCCGCAAATGTGAACCGATCGATAGCCTTGCCATGCGCGTTCGAGAATGCCTCCGCCTTGAGAATATTCAAACCCAAGCCCGAAAGCGTTGCCGCGATCGATGCAAAGAGAAACGGCCGGTCGTCGGCCACCACGTCGAGCACCCAGGCCGCTGATTTCGTGAGTGACGCCGCCACTCCTTTTTCTCCGCTCTGCTGCTCCAGCCGCAGATGGCCCTGAATCTCGTCCTGAGTATGTGTTCGCAGATAGCGCGGCGGAAGGCCTTCCAGAAAGTCTCGTAGCTGCGGATCCGTCTGGGTGTCCGGCAGCGAGGTCCGCGCCGTCAGCTCTCGCGTCAGTTCCGCGTAAGTCTTGGTATAGAGGTTCCACAACAATTGCCGCCGCCAGGGGGTCATCGCCGCGGGATTCACCGAGCTGATGTCCGCGTAGGTCATCAGCGTCAGCAGTTTGAGCCGCTCCACGGTACCTGTCTTTGCGGCAAGATCCTGGATCGTCGCGGGATCGGAAAGATCGCGGCTGTTCATGATCGCCGACATCTCCAGATGGGCAACGATCAGAAAATCGACAAACCCCAGCTCGCGTTCGGAGATCCCGGACCGACAGCAACGCCCGTGCCGCGATCCGGCTGGAGACCACGGGATGACTTTCGTCGGGCGTTGCCTTTCCGACATCGTGAAAGAGGAGCGCGGTCGTCAGAAGATCCAATTCGTCGGTCTCCTTCACAAGCTCTCCAAACGTGTCGTTCTTTAATTCTGAAAGACCAAGAAGCGTCTCGATCGTGACGAGCGTATGCTCATCAACTGTATAGCGATGGTAGAAGTCATGAATGACCAGAGCTTCCATATCGCGCAGTTCCGGGAAGATCGCTTCCAGAGCATGAGTTTCATGCATGGCGCGCAGCGCAACCGCGGCATGCGGCAATCTGAGAATGTCCCGAAACGCGGACCAGAGGGAATGTTGCGTTTCGACCCAGGGAGCGAATGTCGGCATTGCGCGATCTACGCGCTCCTCCGTGTCGGCAGCGAGCGGCAGACCGTGTCGGCCCACAAATTCGAAGAGCCTCATCATGAGGCTGGGGTCGGACTCGAGGCCGAGCGAAACCCGAAGGAAGACTGAATCCGTGCAGCACCGAAAAATCGGAGTTGGACAGCTTCGTCGTGCGGTCCCGAAAGTTTGAAAACAGACTGCTGCGTTTGGATTCGAATCGATCCAGACGGCGATTCGCGAGCCTCGCGATATTCCGCACCGCGCGATAGTATTCCCGCATGAGCGTTTCCGGCGATGTCGCGCCGCTCAGCATCGCAATTTCGTCCTGCCGCTCAAACGTGAGTTTGTTGTCGTCACGACCCCCGAGGTAGTGCAGGAAACAGCGAATCTCAAAAAGAACGGGGACACCACTGGGCAGGTCCTGGTCTCCGGCTCCGAGTTTCGATAACCAGCGGAGAACCTGGAGATCACGCAATCCCCCAGGCGCGTCTTTGACGTTCGGTTCCAGATGATAGATCGTGTTCTGATAACGGGCGTGCCGCTCGTTTGTCGAGTTGCACAATGTTGCGGCCGAGATCCTGGCGTGGATCGCGAATCTGGCGGAACAGCTCCTCGTTGCCCGCGAGCAGACGCCGGTCGAGCAAGCTGACCGCCAGTTCCGCATTCCCGGCGTCGATCTGGTTGCATTCCGGCGGAATGTGGACCGACTGGCTGATCCTGAGCCCGTCATCCCAGAGATCGCGCAGAAAGATTGCCAGCGGCTCCTGAATCGCCAGCTGAGTCTTTTCATCCGTCGTGAGGATTAGCAAATCAATGTCGGAATACGGAAAAAGCTCGCTGCGGCCGTATCCTCCGACCGCGACGAGAGTCACGTCGGACGGTAGCCGCAGCCAGCGTCGCCGTACCAGTTCGTCAACGTATGCCGTGCGGCCGGCGACAGCCGCGGCGGCATCGCGCGTCCTGAAGAACTCCTCCCGGATCTGCTGTTCTTTCACATATCTACTGTAAACGCGGGGTGAAACCGGGCCGGGAAAATCAGATGGCCGAGGTGAGCCAGGTGGGTCAAATTTTCGGTTTCGGCGCGGGCAGTTCGCGAGCGACCACCTTATCCTGAAAGCCCGTGCGGGCGTGCGAGCCGTCACAGAAAGGTTTGTTCTGGGATTGGCCGCAGCGGCAGAGGCCGATGGCGGTTCTGCCTGCGAGACCGAATTGCTGTCCCTGGGGGTCCAAGATCTCGAAATCGCCCTCGACCCGCACTGATCCGTCGTTGTTAATCGTGATTTTCGTGGCTGCCATGAAAAGCCGATGCTAGCATGCCCTGGCAGCCCGTGGTGGAACTCCCGTGGGCCGCGCCGCCGAAACCCCTGGGGCGGGCAAGATTTGGCCCGATAGCTTCGTTGCTCGTCGTCGTTGCTAACCCGCGTCGATGACTCGCCGACTTCCTCCTCGCGCGTCTCGCTCTCGAGCCAAATCGTGCCCGCGCGGCCTCACGCGAGTTCCACCCCGGGCTTGCTATGGCTTCGGCTTGTCGCCTTGCTTGTTGTCGGATTTGCTGTCAGGCACTTCGTCTCCGAACGTCACCGTCGTTTGCGCCCCAAAGCGCTTGTAGTGGTCGTACTTTACGACCATGTGGATGCGCTGATCCATGTTGCGAAAGTGGAGCGTATCGTCCGCCCGGGTATAAGTCGGGAACCAGTATTTTCCGTCGATCTGCTGGCGGTAGGTCTCGAACTTGGGGAACTGATTGTCTTCGCCCTTCTTCGTCAGGCCCACGCCCTTGCCGTAGGTCTTTACGATCTGCAGATCGCGGTCGTCCACCCAGATGTCGCCTTCGAAGTAGCGCTCACCCTTGACCATCTTTTTCGGCTTGACGCTGAATTTATAACAGCTGATCTCGTCGAGCTTTTCTTTGCCCGTGTACTGGATGTCGTATTTTCCGACGTCGTCGGAAGTGAGCACGAAAGGCTGAACATTGCGGAAATCCTGCTCGTCCTGCGGGGTCAGCACCAGATTACGCAGCGTCACCATCGGCGCGTAAGTCACCTTCTCCTCACGCTCTTTGTTCGGGCCGAAGGTGATGTCTGAGTTGATCTCCCACTTTCCTTCAACATTTCCGCCGGGATCGATTTCCTCCATCCTGACGGACTGCGAGTAGGTGTAGTTCTCCCGCGCTTTCCGGAACTCAGCTTCCTTCGCGGCGAATTTCTGGATGATTTCGTCCGGGTTTACCGCGGCCGGCGGAGGAGGCGCCTGGCCCGCGGCGGATATGACGCCAACCGCCATCATTGAACAGAGCATGAAACCGCGCATCTGAATTCTCCTTACGACCTGCTTTTCAAAACGACGTACCTTTCAACCGAGCAGTTTCTTCGCGATGGTCAGCAACTGGATGTTGCTCGTGCCTTCGTAGATCCTGCCAATCTTCGCGTCACGATAAAGCTTCTCGACGGGGTAATCTTTCGTGACGCCCACGCCACCGTGGATCTCGATCGCCTTCGAGGCGACTCTTTCCGCTATATCCGAAGCATAATACTTCGCCATCGCCGCTTCTTTCACGAAAGGGAGGCCGGCATCGCGCAGCCGGGCCGCGTTATAAACCAGCAGACGCGCCGCTTCCACTTCGGTCGCCATTCGCGCCAGCTCGAATTGAACGCCCTGGAACGTGCCGATCGCTTTGCCGAACTGCCTGCGCTCCTTCGCGTACCTGGTTGCGTGGCCGAGCGCCCCCTGGGCCAGGCCAACAAGCTGCGCGCCGATTCCGATGCGGCCCTCATTCAGCGTTTCAATCGCGATCTTATAGCCTTTGCCGCGCTCGCCGAGCACGTTCTCCATCGGAACACGACAGTCATCAAGGACCAGCTCGCAGGTGGATGATGCGCGCAGGCCGAGTTTATCTTCCTTCTTTCCCACTGCAAAGCCGGGGAAGCCGCGCTCGACCAGAAAGGCCGTGATTCCCTTGTATCCCGCCTCCGGGTCGGCATTGGCGAAAAGGACGAAAAGCCCGGCTTCGGCGGCGTTGCTGATCCAGAGCTTGCGGCCGGTCAGCAGATAGTGATCGCCGCATTCCCTTGCGACGCTTGCCAGTGCGAACGCATCGGATCCGGAACCAGCCTCCGAAAGAGCATAGGCGCCGACCGTTCCCGAAGCGAGACGCGGGAGATATTTCGCCTTCTGGGCATCATCGCCCCAACGCGCGATGGCATTGTTCACGATCGTGTTCTGAACATCGACAACCACGCCGGCGGAGGGATCGACCGCGGAGATCTCTTCAACTGCAAGCACGCATTGGAAGAAATTACCCCCCTGTCCTCCGTATTCTTCCGGGATCTCGATGCCCATCAGACCCAGCTCGAAGAATTCCTTCAGCAGGCTGCTGCTAAAGACAGCCGCTTCGTCCATCTCACGAATCAGCGGCGCGACGCGCTCCCGCGCAAAGCGGCGAACAGTATCCCGGAACAGGGCCTCTTCGTCGCTCAGGTGTGTGAGCGGCGTCATGCGGGAAACGTGGCGAGAGATCGCTGCTGCGACTCCGCGACGGCGGGATACACGACGGAACCGCGCCAGATGTTGACGCCGGCGCAAAGACCCGGATTCTCCGTGCAGGCGCCCTCAAGCCCCTTGTTCGCGATTTCGAGAAGATAGGGGAAGGTTGCGTTCGTCAGCGCGAAGGTGGACGTGTGGGGCACCGCAGCGGGCATATTCGAGACGCAATAGTGAAGCACGTCGTCCACGACGTAGACGGGATCGGTATGGGTTGTGGGGTGAGAGGTCTCGAAACAGCCGCCCTGATCGATGGCGACATCCACCAGAACCGATCCGCGTTTCATTCGCGAAACCATCTCGCGCCGGACCAGCTTGGGCGCGGACGCTCCGGGAATCAGGACGCCCCCGATTACGAGATCGGCCAGCTTCAGAGTTTCGGAAATGGTCCACGCGTTCGAAGCCAGCGTGACCACCTGCCCGTTGAAAATATCGTCCAGCTGGCGCAGGCGGTCGAGACTGCGATCGATGATGGTCACATGCGCTCCCATACCGGTCGCGACCTTGGCGGCATTCGTCCCAACGACTCCTCCGCCGATAATGGCGACATTCGCGGGAGCAACTCCGGGAACGCCACCGAGAAGGATTCCCCTGCCACCGTTGGGCCGCTCCAGATACTGCGCGCCAACCTGAACCGAAAGGCGTCCGGCGACTTCGCTCATCGGGGTGAGCAGAGGGCAGGGATCCATCGGGCTCTACGATCGTTTCGTAGGCCACCCCGCAGATACCGGAGCTGAGCATACGGTCGGTCAGTTCTCGCAGAGGCGCCAGGTGCAGGTAGGTGAAGAGGATCAGATCCGGACGAAAGAAAGCGTACTCGGAGGGCTGCGGCTCCTTGACCTTTACGACCAGGTCCGCATCGGACCAGACGTCGGCCGCCAGAGGCAGAACGGTCGCTCCCGCCGCTGTATATTCGGCGTCCGACAGGGTACTCCCTTCACCTGCGCGGGTTTCCACCAGGACGCGATGGCCGGCTTCGACCAGCCCGGTGATGGCGCTCGGGACCAGACCTACGCGGGTTTCATGGTCCTTGATTTCCTTCGGAACACCGATGACCATTTCTTTCCGCTCTGTCAGCGCGACGCGGGAGGAGTCTCGGCGGGTGCCGCGTTGGAGGCATCTTCCGAGTCTTTGGGACCCAACCCCAAACCTATCAGACTGGCGGCAGTGATTTTTCCGTTTGGGGTAAGTTTCTGATCCGTCTGAAACTGGCGAAGGGCATCGGTCGATTCAGCGTCCCAGACACCGTCAGGCTCCGATTTCAAATATCCCTTATCGACGAGAGCCTGCTGAATTTCGCGGTAACGCTCGGGGGTAGGCCCACTCTGACGTGATCGAAAACTGGACCCGGTAGCGGCGGCGGAGGTCTTCTTTTTACCCGACCTGGCCTTCTTCGGAGTCGACGCATTTGCCGCCCCCGAGGATGATTTGGCTGTCTTCGTGGTGCCCGTGCTGGAGGACTGCGCGAATGCCAGCGCGGCGGAGAAAACGGTGAGCAGAAAAGTAAAGAGATGATTCTTCATTAGCAAAAAGGACGCAGTCGCCAAAACGAAGGGGGCATCGGGTGCCCCCTGTCATTGTATGCGACTGATGGTACTGGCGTTAGCGATTTTTGATCGCTTTTTAATTGGATGCAGGAGGTATCGTACCGGCGGCGAAGAATGACTGCCACTCTCCACTGGCGCCGCGCGGACCCTGCGCTTGCCTCATTACCTGAAATGCCACGGGTTGACCCGGTTTCAGAGTTGCCTCGATCCGCCGGATATCTTCCGTGCTGCTGACCTTCTGTCGGTTCATCGCGACGATGATATCGCCCTTCGCGAGACCGATGTTATCGGCGAACGACAGGGGATCCGTGGAGGTGACCAGCACACCGCCGCCGCCCTTGAATCCGAGGTTCTGGCTATCAGCTGGCCGCAGGGTCTGAACCGACATGCCGAACTTCAGTTTCGAAGACTCGGGTTGAGATTCAGCCTCTTCGGGCGCATTCCCGCCAATTCCGCCGGCGAACAGCTTATTGCGGTCAGCGACAACAATATTGACGGTGATGGGCTTTTTGTCACGGATCACACCGACCTTCAGGGTGCTTCCCACAGGGCTTCCGGCGACCGTGTCGATCAAATCCTGACCCTTGTTCAATGGCTTGCCGTTGATTGAAGTGAGGATATCTTCGGCTTTCAACCCAGCCTTCTCGGCAGGACCGTCAGGAATCACTTTTTGCACAAAGATTCCGTGGTCGGCTCCATAAACGCTTAACAGAGCCGGCTTTTCCTCGGGCGGGAATTCGATGCCGATCGATCCCCGAGTCATGTGGCCGGTCTTGATGATCTCGTTGTAAACAGCCACCGCTGTATTGATCGGCATAGCGAATCCGATCCCCTGGTATCCGCCGCTGCGGCTCGCGATCATCGTGTTGATGCCGATGATTTCGCCGTTGATGTTGGCCAACGGGCCCCCGCTGTTGCCTGGATTAATCGCCGCGTCAGTCTGGATAAAGTGTTGAAACGTCGTGGAATCGCCGGGGCCAAGGTCGCGGGAGAGGGCGCTCACGATGCCGGCTGTAACCGTTGCCTGGAATCCAAACGGGGACCCGATAGCGACCGTCCAGTCGCCAGGCTGCAACGCGTCCGAATTGCCGATCCGCGCGGCAGGAAGATTTTTCCGATCGACGTGAATAACGGCCAGATCCGTTTCCTTGTCGGTTCCGACAACGGTTCCAGGATATTCGGTGTCGTCGTTCATGAATTTCACTTTGATCCGAGTGGCTTTCTCGACGACGTGGTTATTTGTGAGGATGTAGCCATTCCGGTCAACGACAACTCCGGAGCCAAGGCTCTGAGTCGGTTGATCGTCCGGCTCGCCAAACTGGAACTGGCCTCCACCGCCCTGACCGAAGAACCGCTGGAAAAGGTCGGGCAGGCCACCCTGATCCTGATCGTCATCGTCCGGCGACTGTGGTTGCTGGCGCCGACGGGGAGTGGCGCGCGATTCAGTTTTAGTCTTCGTCGGGATGTAGTCGATGGAAATATTGACGACAGAAGGTTCGAGTTCCTTTGCCACGCGCGTGAACTCATTCTGAAGCGGTACAGCCTTCGGAATGGTGAGCGGCGTCGCATCGGTGCGGCGGTCTGTTCTTTGGCTGCTTTAGCGCTCGTTTGCACCAGAGTGCCTATCACGATGCCGATGGACAGCATAAACAGCATGAGCGTCAGCGTCAGGAACTTCTGGCGGCGCATTTTCTCGTAAAAACTCATTTACTTGCTCCTCTAAATTCAGCGGCGCGATCTTCCGGGATCTGTGTCGGGAATATCCTGCTAATGAAGATGTCCTTCCCGCAACGTTCGTTTCAGTTCCGCTTTTTCTCAATCTCAGCTCTTTGTAACTTCCACCAGC
Organism: Terriglobia bacterium; assembly: GCA_963718155.1. GTDB lineage: Bacteria > Acidobacteriota > Terriglobia > Bryobacterales > Bryobacteraceae > BOG-234. The sequence continues at coordinate 503,753 of CAVQYP010000021.1, forward strand.
AGGATACCGGCCAAAATCGCTACGGCTCCTACTTTACCGCGATTTGTCATCGTCTCGCCTGTCAACCAGTATGAGGTCAGCCACGCGACAAGCGGTTCGAGCGAGAAAATCAGCGCTGCCCTCGTCGGCGACGTGTATTGCTGAGCCCACGCCATGGCGGTAAACGCGACGGCGGTCGCCAGCAAACCTGTGATCAGAATCGCCGCGACTGCGCGCCGGGAGACCAGTGAACGGAACGGGCCGGCTGAAAGCCAGAAGACCCCCATAGACCGATAAGCCCAGTACTGCCGCCGTTCCGACCTGGAATACCGCGAGCGATTCGAAACCGATGAGTGGCGAATAATGCCCAATGACCACGATATGCAACGCGAAATACGACCGCGCACAGAAAACTCAGAGTATCGCCCCGGCTCATCTCAAATCGGAGGGAAGGCAAGGTCATCAGCATCATTCCGCACCGAAGCGATCAGGACACCGGCGACCTCAACGAGGCGCGGCTTGATCCTGTAGACGAGCGAACTCGCTAAAGGTACCATCGGAATCGACAATCCGGTCAGAAACGCGGACTTCGAGGGGGTCGTCAGGCCGAGCCCCAGCGTCTGGAAGCGTATACGCGATAAACAGCAGGCCGCCTGCAAGAAGGCCTGGCACGAGACCGCCACGGCGAATTGCGGCCCGGTAGATCAAGATCAAGCGCGTGGCCGCCACAGTGAAGCGCAGGGCGAGGAAGGCAAAGGTCGGGAATTTCAGCGAGAGCGGACTTCACAACGACAAAAGTCGTACCCCACAGTATCGTAATTCCAGCCAGGGTTAGTTCGGCGCGGCGGCTTACCTGCATGCTCACCGCGTCGGGCCGGACCGCTCGGCCGGACCCAAGTCCGGATCATTCGGACGCGCTGTCCTGAAGGAGCAGGGCCCCCGCGAGGAGAATGCGCTTCAGGCCGAGATCGCGACCGGCGGAGCGGTACCACTCGGCTGCCGTATGCGCGCCGCCTCCCTGTCCGCCCGCTCCGATGCACACGGCGGGAACTCCCATGGAGAGCGGAATATTGGCATCGGTCGAGGCACAGTCGAGCCGCGAGCGAATTCCGAGATGGGCATCGACCGACCGGATTCGGGCAACGATGGGGGCGTCACTGGAGAGGCGCGCGGCGGGCCGGCTGCCGATTTCGCGCACTCGGGCGGAGACTTTCGAACCGATGGCGCGCGCGTTCTCGATTTCCTCGGCCCTGGCCACCGAGTTCTGCAGTAGCGTGACCAGTTGATCGATTTTTTCGTCGCTTTCCGACCGAATGTCGACTTTGGCGCGCGCGCTCGGCGGAATCGCGTTAATGCTGGCGCCCCCTTCGATCATCCCGACGTTCACGGACACCTTAGGCGTGGAACGAGGGTCGACAGGACGCTGGTCGACGAAGAGCGCGACCGCCCGGCTAAGGGCGTGTACCGGATTGCCCATTCCGAAATCGCTCCAGCTGTGGCCTCCCGCTCCGGAGAAGGTGATCTCGAAGCGGCGGCTGCCGAGACCCTGAATCGTGATGTGATCCGTTGCGGCTCCATCGAGCACCAGGAAGGCGTGAATTCTTCGGAGGAGCTCGGGCTGACGGCAGATGTGCCTGATTCCGCACAGATCCCCCTCACCCTCTTCGCCCACATTGGCTACGAGGAGCAATCGGTTCCACAATCCGGTCGAATCGGGCCAGGATTTTACAGCCTTAGCGATGGCCAGCAGCGCGGCAAGACCGGCGCCGTTGTCCGAGACGCCGGGGCCGCGCATGTCTCCGTCGCGGTCGATCGAAATGTCGTCCCTTGTGCGGGGGGCGAGGACGGTATCGAGGTGCGCCGTGAGGGCAATCAACTGGCCTTCGGGTTGAGCTTCAAGTCGAGGCAAGAACGTTACCGGCGCGATCGATCCCGACGTGCCAGCCAATGGAACGGAACTGGGAAGCCATCCATTCGGCACGCTCCTGTTCCAGGAACGTGGGGGCGGGAACACGGCAGATCTGCAGGTGAATATCGTTCACCCACTGTTTCTCACGCGTGAACCATTGGAGCGCCTCGCGGATACCCGGGCGTCCGGCCAACTCGCCGGCAGCCGCGGCCACGGGTAGCAGATTAACCGCCACACTCCGAGTGTAAGGCACGTGAACGGCGCGGTTTGGATTTTCGAAGCGCAAGGGTCGTCGGACGCGGCGCTAAAGCTGGAGGAACCCTACCCGTCCAGCCGCGATTCGGCGGCCAGAAGTTGCGCGTGTTCTTTAAGAGCAAGATCATGTATTACATTGGAGCGTCATGGGTCAGGTCGGCTTCGGGCAGCCGGATGACGGAATCGTCCAGATGGCATACGTCGTCGAAGATATCCATCGGGCGATCGATGAATGGGTGACTCATCTGAAGGTGGGGCCGTGGTTTCTGCTCGAAAGTTTCACCGGGATAGACGCACGATACAGGGGACAACCCACGGACGCCTCCATATCGCTTGCCATGAGCTTTGCCGGGCACATGATGATCGAACTGCTGCAGGAGCATCGCCCGGTTCCGTCGGTTTACCGTGAGACGATCGAAGCGCGCGGTTACGGATTTCACCATTGGGGCATCGCCTCGAAAGATTTCGACGGGGACCTCGGGCGATACCGGTCGCTGGGGTACGAAACCGCGTTCCATGCCCGGGTACCGACTGGAGGGCGCGTGGCCTATATCGATACGACACGGGACTTGCCGGGGATGGTGGAACTGATCGAGCTGGGCGCCGACTTCGATGAAGTGTTCGGCCGGTTTCATCGTGCTTCAATCGATTGGGACGGCAGGGATCCCGTGCGGCCGTTCCTCTAAACAGGTAATCTATGTAAGATTTTGTCGTGTTAACATGACAGCTCCCGGGAAAGGAGCGCAACGCGATGTATCTGCGATTTTCGATTCTGACGGCCGTCACCGTTGCTCTGGTGTTCGCCCAACCACCGGCCCCACAAGCGAAGACTGGTCCTTCGACCATTACCGATCTCGGGCGATGTAGACACTCCGTTAACTTTGAGCGTTGACGATCTGGCAAAGATGCCGCACGAGACGGTCTCCATACCGGATCAGGATGGAACCAAAGTCGAGTACGAAGGCGTTCCCCTCCGCGATATTCTGGCGAAGGCGGGAGTTCCCCTGGGCGGAAAGCTTCGCGGCAAGGCGCTCGCCAGCTACGTGCTTGCCAAAGCGCAGGACGGATATCAGGTTGTGTTCGCGTTCGGCGAACTTGACGCCGCTTTTGGCAACGAAAAAATTCTGGTTGCGGACAAGCGCGACGGGAAACCACTGTTCGGCTTTCAGGGACCGCTGCGTCTCATTTGCCCGGACGATAAGGCGGGCGCCCGCTCGGTGCGCATGCTCGAAAGCCTCGAAGTAGTGCGATTACAGAAGTGAGATGACCTCCGTTCGGGTATTCCTGGCCGCCGGAATCCTGCTCGCCGGGTTCAACGGTTTCTGCGTTGCGGCCGAACCGGAAGGCGCGAGTTACGCGTGGAATCTGCCGAAGGGATTCCCGATCCCATACGTTCCGCCGAATAATCCGATGACCACTGCAGAAGGTGGAGTTGGGCCGGTATCTGTTCTATGACACGCGCATGTCGATCAACGGAAAATCGTCCTGCGCCACCTGCCACAAACAGGAACTCGCATTCACTGACGGCCGTGCGGTCGGCCTCGGCGCGACCGGCGAATCGCATTCACGCGGCCCGATGAGCCTCGTCAATGTGGCATGGAACGGGAGTTTTACCTGGAGTAATCCGCAGATCAAAACGCTCGAGGAACAGGCGCTGGTGCCGATGCGTGGCGTCGCATCCGGTCGAACTCGGCTTGCATGACGATGGCGCTCCGTTCCTTCCAATTGCGCGATCCGACGCCACGTACCAGCTTTTGTTTGCGCGGGCGTTTCCCGGCGACGAACGATCCATATACGGTGACCAACATTTCGAAGGCGATCGCCAGTTTCGAGCGAGGCATCATTTCCGGCCAGTCGCCCTATGATCGTTATCACTACGGCCGCGACGACAACGCCATTTCCGATTCCGCGAAGAGCGGCGAAGGTTTGTTCTTTAACCAGCATCTTTCGTGTTTCCGATGCCACGGAGGGTTCAACTTCAGCGATGCCACGACATCCGCCGCACATCCACCCTCAATGGGATCGCGCCGGCGCCTCGAATTTCACAACACGGGCCTCTATAATCCTTATCCCGCCCCGAATGTCGGCATCTTCGAATACACGAAGGTCCCGGAGACCAGGGAAAGTTCAAGGCCCCGACCCTCCGAAACATCGCCCTGACGGCGCCTTACATGCATGACGGCAGTCTCAAGACGCTCGAAGAAGTGCTGGACCACTATGCCGCGGGCGGTAAGAACGGCCACGACAATCCCAATAAAGACCCCTTGATTGGTGGCTTTACGCTCTCCACCGGGGATCGCGCGGATCTGATCGAATTCCTCAAGTCACTCACCGACGAAGCGCTGATTCACGATCCGCGTTTCTCAAATCCCTGGCCTGCCTCAGCCCGATAGCCAGTACGATAGAGGGTTGCGCCAGGACGAAACCTCGCTCGAAGCCCTTTACCGGAGGCGGGATTCACGGCGTTGGCGTGATCGCGTCATTCGGTGGATACAACCCCCTGCTCCCTTCATCATGAATCCGGCCGAACCCACCGACTTTCCTCTGGGCCGCTGGAATCTTTATATCGGCGGCGCGGGTCGGACGGTCGATGGCTGTATCAACCTCGACCTTTTCGCTGTCCCGGGGGTCGATGTTGCGGCAGATGCCGAAAATCTGCCTTTCCGCCCGATATTTTTCAGCGTGTGGAATGCGACGCGGTGCTGGAACACGTTCGCGATCCCGTGCGCGTCATGTGCGAGATTCGGCGAGTGCTTGCGCCCGGCGGCTACGTTCATCTCGTGACGCCGTTCTGTCATCCGTTTCATGAATACCCGAAGGACTACAGGCGGTTCACGCTCGATGGTCTGAAGGAACTGGCAGGGCCTCTGGAGGTGGTCGCCGAGGGATGGCGGACGGGCCCTACCGCGACTCTGCTGGTATTCGTTATCGAATACGTGAAGCTGCTTCTTCCCTGGCGTATCTGGCGGGGCGCGGCGCACCTGGTCTGCGGATGGCTGCTTTTCCCCTTTCGCTATTTCGACCTCCCGCTTTTTCGAATGCGCGAAGCACGCCGGATCGGTAATCATTGCTACTTGTGGTTGAGAAAACCCGAATACCGGCATACCTCGACTTGCGAAACTGAATAAATGACCGGAACGGAAACTCCGCCGCGCGCGGCTCACTCACATCCGTCGGAAGACAAGGGTCGAGTCGCGGACCGTTGCATCATGGTGATCTTCGGCGCTTCCGGCGATTTGACGTCGCGCAAGCTGCTCCCCGCGCTTTATAACTTGTGCCGCAATCATTTGCTGCCGGCCGAATTCGCAATTCTCGGTTTTGCGAAAGACGAACTATCGGAGGAAGAATTCCGTACCCGGACGCGCGACGATATCCGCGAGTATGCGGGCGCGCCGCCTGATTGCGAGCTGTGCAACTGGATCGCGGACCGCAGCAGTTATCTGACCGGCGATTTCAAGACGCCGGCCGACTTCGTCAGACTGAAAGACAAAATCGCGGAGCTCGACGCCCTCTATCACACGCAGGGAAACGTTCTCTATTACCTCGCAACCCTGCCGCAATTCATTTCGGAGATCGTCCGGCAGTTGGGCGAGCAGGGGCTGACACACGAAGATCATGGGGTCTGGCGGCGAATCGTGGTCGAGAAGCCCTTCGGCAGCGATCTGGAATCCGCGAAGGCGCTGAATCGGGAGCTTAGCCAGGTTCTGAAGGAATCTCAGATTTACCGCATCGACCACTATCTCGGCAAGGAAACCGTTCAGAACATTCTGATCTTCCGCTTCGCCAACGGCATCTTCGAACCCGTCTGGAATCGCCGTTATATCGATCACGTGCAGATCACGGTAGCGGAAAGTCTCGGTGTGGAACGCCGCGGCGGCTATTACGAACACGCCGGCTGCCTGCGGGATATGATTCCCAGCCATGTGCTTCAGCTCGTTTCACTGACGGCGATGGAACCGCCGATTTCTTTTCAGGCGGATGCTGTGCGGGACGAACAGTCGAAGGTCCTTCATGCCATCCAGCCGATTTCGCCGGAAGATGTCCTGACGCGCGCAGTGCGGGGCCAGTACGACCACGGGAGAATCGGTAACCAGGAAGTTCCCGCCTATCGCAGCGAGGAACTGGTCGATCCGTATTCGAATGTCGAAACTTTCGTGGGGTTAAAGCTCCAGCTCGATAACTGGCGCTGGGCCGACGTTCCGTTCTATGTACGGACCGGCAAACGGCTGCCGAAGCGCGTCACGGAAATCGTGATCCAGTTCCGGCGGGCGCCATTTGTCCTGTTCCGCGACACTCCGGTAGACAAGCTGACGCCAAACCTGCTGGTGATGCATATCCAGCCGGATGAAGGCATTTCGCTGAGTTTCGGGGCGAAGATTCCAGGTGCCCACGTTCGGGTGGGCGGCGTGACCATGGACTTCCAGTACGCCGATTACTTCGGGACGGAGCCGAGCACCGGCTATGAGCGATTACTTTACGATGCCATGATCGGGGACGCCACGCTTTACCAGCGAGCCGATATGGTGGAAGCAGGCTGGAGCGTCGTCGAGCCGGTGCTCGATGTATGGAAAGCGCTGCCACCTCGTTCATTTCCGAACTACGAAGCCGGCTCCTGGGGGCCGAAAGAATCCGACGAACTGATGAAGCGCGATGGCCGGAAGTGGAGGACTGAGTAGTCGCGCCTGGTGGCAACCCTTCCGAACCGCGACGGGGAGGGAGCGACGGGCGCCTTTTCCGAAGCGTGCCGGCACTTTTGCTAGTATGGTATGGCTATGGCAATTCCCAATATCAAGCGCTTCAGACCGTTCTGCCCGGAGTGCAACGAAAGTTACACCCTGATGGCTGTACTTCCCAAGGACGCGAACGTTGACGCGTTCCTCGCCGAAGCTGTGACGCGCCACGACCACAAAGCTTTTAAAGACGCAAAGGTGCAGCAGACTAAAGTCCGCGTCGGTCAGCAGAAGCAGAAGAAAGCGAAGTAAATCGCGGGATTTTGGCTCTCCGCCCGATTTCTCGGTCTTCTGGTTGCTGGCGATCTTCCTTCCGATCCTTGAATTTAAGCTCCCAGGCGAGCTCTGAGCGATCTCAGAGCTCGTAAACCCTCTTTCGAAACGTCGCTCTGATTGTCGCGGCTGATCTTATCCAGCCACGGGATAGAGCTTTTGTCCCCACTCACCATCAGCACCCGCGCGATGTAGATCTTCTCGTCTGTAGTCGCATCCCCGAGCGCCGTATACAGCGCATCGAGTACCAGCTTCCGTCTCGCGGCTTCCACAAGATACGAATACGCGATTTCGTGGTAAGCGGCCGAATTCAGCGTGTTGATCAGGTATCGAAGAGGGCTTTCCTCGGTCAGGTCCGTCTTCCCTTCCGCCGCTTTCGCTTCTGTCAGGGCAAAGGCCGCAGCCAGGCGAGGCGCCATCTTGTCCTCGTCATGCCAGACTTTGGCCAGCGCGGGTTCGTCCGCCGGATTCCCGATTCTGGCGAGACCCTCTGCCGCCGAGACGCGCAGCCTCTCGTCTTTCGATCCCAGTTCACGCAGAAACACCTCCCGATCCTGCGGCTGCGGCATCATCGCGATTGCAGCCAAAGCCGAGCGCTCTGACTTGATATTTCGCGAATTGGCGACGATACTTCGCAGAATCGGCAAAGCGTCTGTATTCCGAAGAACGCCAGACGCTTCAATCGCAGTCGATTGCACGCGATCATCAAAATCGTGCAGCAGATATGTGATCTTCGGGCCGACGGACGGGTCGCCAATCTTCTCCATGGCGGCGAGCGCCTCGTACATAACAACGTTGTTCTTTGTGCGCAGCGCATCGATGAGATCTGGCAGTGCGGCGCGGCCTCGCAGAATCCCAATGGCGCGGCAGGCGTTCGCTCTCGTATCCATCGCCGAGCCGCTGCGGGCAAGTTGCCCAAGTGCGGTGATCACCTCCGGCCGCACGACAACGAACGCGTCAATCATCTGATCGTTCTTGTCGCTGAACTTCGCTTTGACCGACTCGCCCACGCGAATCACAGTCGAAGCCATACCCTGCCTGACATATCCGGGAAGATAGAAGTTCACCAGCCCGTCTGTGGCGCGAAACTGAACTTCCGGATCGGCATCATGAGTGGCGCGTATGAGCGGATCGATTGTATCCTTTCCGCCCAGCGCGATCAGTTGCTTCACAGCCTCAATGCGCGTATCGGCATTCGCGCTATTCAGATACGCCGCTACCGTGGGAATGGCAGCCGGGCCCTGTTTCGCGACTGCCCTCACGTCTTTCGGCGATTGGGCGAGCAGAAAAGCAGCACTGAGACAAAGAAGAAAAGTGACACGGCGCATCTACCTGATTATCCCGCGCCTGGCGCCTGTCGCGGCGCTGCTGGGTTCCGATCTACAGTTTCGGCTGGGTTGGTCCGGCGGGACTGGGAGGAACTCCAGGCGTTTGCGGAACATTTGGGATAGTCGGCGCCGGTGTTGGCGTTCCATCAGGAGCGTTTCCGCGTGGGTTGCCATTTGGTTCCGTGGGACTCGGGGTAGGTCCGTTCGGATTGGTCGGTCCTGGCATACCTGGTCGAGGCGTACCCGGAGTCCCTGGCGTTCCCGGGGTTCCCGGTGTTCCGGGCGTGTTTTGCGCAAAAGCGGGGGTTACACCGGCAACTCCCAGCGCAAATGACGAAACCAGGAAAAATGCGATTTTAGCCTTCATGGCGATCCTCCAGAGGCGCTTCAACGCCTGCTTTTCTGGAGGGGCAGATAGCTGGCCAGTGTAGGTCCGCGAACGAAATCAACGCACAAATTCGACGGTGACACGGTTCGGAATCAGACCAACCTCATGGCCGAGGTCGAGCAGCTTTT